>NZ_JBEKLH010000003.1:0-213378 GCF_050010295.1 Methanoregula sp. | reverse complement strand
ATGTTGACGATTTCCGTCTGTTCCTGGAAGCGCTTGATATGGGTATCGTTGAGGTTCTCGATGAAGGGGATAGCGCCTTCAGCGCCGACGACCCTGCCTTCCTTGACCCCGTTCTTGTGGAGAGCACCGAAGGTCTGGCCGGAGAGGTGGCCTTTGACTTCAGTACCGCAGAACAGAATGAACCTGATGTTGGGGTTGGAGATAACGTTGGCGATGACTTTCTCAAGGCCGAGGTTTTCCGTCTTACAGGAACCGCAGAGTGCAGCGCCTGCATCACAGATGCCCTTTTCATCGAGGTGTGAACCCATGGTGACAACAGCCACCGGGCTGTTGGCGTCACCGGAGATAAAGTCACCCTTGATGAGCGGCCACCCGCTTGCTGGTGATTTCTTGTCTGCCATAGTTAGCCCACCTTGATCAGCTGGAATGCAATGATTCCTGCAATGAATAGTCCAACGGCAAGCCCGTACCAGAACGAAGTGATCGTGCCACCGATCTTCAGCCCGTGGTCCCTGTTGGGGAACGACGCGAGGAAGTTGCCTTCTCCCGAGAGCATGTTGACGAGATCGTCACTGGTTGCTTCAAGGACTGCGACCTTCTCGATGACGGGTGAGAACGACTCGCCTGCAGAGGTTATGATTCCGACAACGGGGTCTGCGACAAGCCCGAATTCCGGGAGTACCTGAATGTATGCCATGTCAGTGTCCCTCCACGTCAGGAATCGGTTTTGCATCGAGCCATGCAGCGGCGTCGCGCTTCGATAGTATCATGTACTCCTTGTACGTGTACGCCCAGCCGACAAGTGCAATGATCAGCGAGATGATCGCCGACCCGGCACTGATCAGGGCAAAGGACATGATTGCGGCAACGACCATGCTCAGGAAACCGCATTCCGCAGTGAGCATGAGCATGCGGTCCTGTTTCCAGCCGGGCCCGAGCGTTGCGTTGAACGGGTGCTGGATTGCGATCGCACCGAGCAGGAAAGCTACGGCGATCAGGCAGCCGCCAAGGAATGACTGCTGGTTGGTGAGCAGGGTCTGCCCGAGAACAGATACTGTTCCGGTCGTCAGTCCGGCAAAGGTGAATCCGCCGGTGATGAGCGCTGCAAATCCCATGAGGGTGAATGCACCAACGACTGCCATCTCCGTGAGTGCCTGGACCATTGCCGGGATCCTCATGTTCAGGATATTGTTTGCTGTATACCCGAGGATGAACCCAATGACGGCTGCAAGGACCAATGCTACGACTGGAGCGAGGTTACCGAACTTGGTTGCCAGCAGCATTGCCATCACACCCGAACCGAATGCGATCATACCTGCGGACGGTACACCGGTACCGATACCATAGCTGCAGAGCACCTTGATGGTGTGGCTGCCCCAGATCAATGCTGCAACCACGGCAAGTCCACCGAAGAACGAGAACATCTCGGTGTTGGTGAGTACATTGAGGTACGTAAGGTAGAGACACACGAGGGTGCTCACGAGGCCCGCGATCAGGATCTTATTGTGCGGAACGCCCCCTTCAATTACTTCAACTTTTACTGTCATCTTCAACACCTCACCATGCAACGATCAGGACCGCCACGAGACCGCAGAGCGCAGACGCTACGGCGGATGCGACGATCGCCCGTGGCCAGCGCTTGAACTTCGGGTCGTGGGGACCTTCGATTGTTCCCGTGATATTGTATGCAGTGAGAACCGCGTTCACGAGGAATAAGCCCACGGCAAATATCCCTGCCATCGATACGGCGATAGGGGTCACCTGGGCTGCAGTCACGGCCATGACACCGGGGAGCGTTGCCTTGTAGAGATTGAGGAGCTCGAGGTAAATGAGTGTACCGCCGGCACCTCCGAGGATACCTCCTGTCACGCCGCCGACGAATGAGACGAAGGGAAGGCCGTGACCTTCGGTACCCTGGGACTTGTACTCTGCCTGGGTGTCACCGGTGATCGGGTCCCTGGCAACCTTACCGGATGCTGAAGGGATGCCCATGCCGTAGACATAGACGAAGTTCACCATCATACAGGTAATGGCCATCATGAGGCCGCCGCCGACTCCGCCGGATATGATCACAACGGCCATACCCTGGCCCGAGGCAGCTGCCCAAGCGCCGCCAAAGAGACCGGCGAGGCCGGCACCGGCTGCGAGCATCGCGACACCGGTTGCGATACCGGGGGCCTGTCCCATTGCTGCTGGAGCACCGCCGACCGGGACGAAGTGGGTGCCGAAACCAATCAGGACACCACCGATGACGACACCGACGAGTGCCATAAGGCCCATGCCCGGCGATACGTACCAGCAGATTGCGAGCAGGATGATGAGCAGGACAACGCCGACGCCCATTGCGGTCGGGTTCATGGCTGCGCCTGCCTGGGGTTTTGCTGCTACTGCGGTCATGCTGATGCCTCCTTGGCCTCAGTGTAGGGTCCGTAGTTCTTCCTGGCCCAGACCTCGATGTACCGGTCTACGACCGTGAAGATGAGGATGATCAGGATACCGACGATGATTGCACCCCACCCGGCGCTGACCTGCTCGAAGAGGACAGTTCGCCAGAGCTCGAGGAATACAATCAGACCGAAACAGACACCGGATGCGGAACCGCCGATCTTGGTGGTGAACCAGCCGTTGTCAATCGAGTTGCGCTCGCCTGCTTCGGCATAGCGGACGATGTTACCGGACGCCGAGATCGGGACACCTGCACCGAACTTCTGGTTCTGGTACTGGCGTTCCTTCCCGTAGTACGGGTTGCCTGTCGCAGATCCCGCTGCACCGAGAGCGATACCCCAGACCAGACCAAGCAGCGGCAGCGGGAACGGGTGTCCCAGTGCGCTGTTCATCAGGTGACAGAGTGTAACGGTAGCGAAAATTGCGATAAAGGCATGTGCCATGGTAACCGTCGTCATGGACTTCAGGATGTCCACGTAGATCGGCTGCCCGAACTTGGCGAGACTTGCTGTCCTGCCCACGTATGCTGTGGTAGCATACACGCCCTGTACAAAGACTGCGAGTACAGAGCCCAGGACAATAGCAAGGACCGCGTTCATCTGCATCGCCATGAATGCCCATGCCAGGCCTGCGCCCAGGCAGCACCAGAGACCGTATGCCGGGGGTTCACCAGCAACCGCCTTGTTAAAGATGCGGTGCAGGAATCCCATCTGCGGCGCGAGCTGAACCTGTGAGTTCGGGTCACCCTGGGACCCGATGTTGGATTCAGTATCTTCCGCAGCACCGGCTACAGTGGCAAGAGCTCCAGCCAATGCAGTAATTCCAATGCCAAATACAATATGTTCCATTTAGCCTCCTCCCTACGTGCGAATGCACGAGAGTATTCAAAATGCAATGCCACGCACAACGAGTAGATACTCTTTGTGGTTAGTGTAAAGTTGGTAGGATCTTCATTAAAAGGTTTCGAATTTATTTCGGCGATAGAAGAGTATATTAAGCCCGAATTAAAAATCGGGCGCTGTTCTGGGATTCTCTAATCATGTGGATTTGTGTTAACGAAAATTAGGTTGTGTTGGGGTAAACGGAGGTTGCGTTACCGACGGAAGGTGGCAGGTGGTTGAAATTCCTGAAAAAAAATAGGCCGGAAAAGGTGAGGAGCCCGGGGACTCCTTCTCCCAGGGCCAGACCTTGGGGGCTAGTTGAAGAACTCCGTTCGCTCGAAGGCCCTCTGCCTTCTCATGTCTCGGGCCTGACATCCCTCAACAGGTCGAAGAACTGCGTTCTTCTCCTGCTTCGGGTCTGATGACCCTCAGCATTCTCCAGCCTCCCCTTTGGGGTTCGACTAGGCCAATGCCGTCACCCCGTCAGCCCAGGTCTCGATCCGTATGCGGATCGCGTCGTCCTCGTAGGACGAGATGGTCACCTGCTGGCGGGAGAAGTTCACGAAGTAGATCTCTCCGTTGGGGTCGTGGCACCTCAGGCTCGCCGAGAAGTTGTCGGCCGCCGGGTTCCGGACGATGGTGCCGCCGTGGGCCGTGACGTTCGCGGTGTTGGCGAGCACTGCCGAGATCCCGGCAGTGAACCCGGCGAGCGAGTCATAGCTCTCGGCTCCCCTGCCGATGGTCTTTGCATCGGAGTCCTGGTACACGAATTTGGCCGTGTAGGACTCGCGGGTCTTTTCTACGGGCGGGTGGCTGGCGCCCGAGCTCATATACGATACACACCCGAATGGGTTGCTGGTGATCACCGACTGGACGATCGTGTTGAACGCCGTGATGTCGGCAATCGGGTTCGCAAGTATGCGAACCGCACTTTTTACGTTCGTGTTTTGAACGAAATCTGCCATGTTTGTTTTCTCCTTTTTGTTCTTGTCCTCGGGCGCCCTTGGACATACCAGTATAGGATGTGGAGATATATCGGATAATTTCGTGGGTGGCAAACGGGGAACGAAACGTGGCGGAACCGGTAATCCACGGCCATTATCGCTGCGGAATTGGTACCGTCAGATGAAAGAAAAAGGAAAAAAAGTTATTGGGCCGGAGCATCCGGCAGGTGCCAGGCCGGTATCAGGCCGCCCGGCAGGACTTCATAGTACTTCCAGTCGCACACGCGGGAGTAGGCCACGAGCATCTTCCGGAACTGTACCGTTGTCCCCATGCTGCGGATAGTGTCGATCTTTCCCGCATAGTTCCGGACGAGCGTTTTGGCATCCGGGATCGGCTTCTTCGACGAGATCACCTGGACGAGCAGGCGCATGTCCTTCCGGAGCGCGATGATGTCCACGGGGACTCTCGAGCAGATGATCCGGGCCGGCAGGAACTTCCACTCCTCGAGCAGTTGCATGGCCCGGTGGACGATCCCCCGGTTCCTGAGGTACTCATCGAGACCGGTCAGGGTCCCGTCATCCCTGAGTTCATGGACGATGATATCGGTCGCGGTTGTACTCTTCTCTTGTGTATCCTCCTGTGCGATCTTCCGGCGGCCGCCGGATATACCGGCAGCGTTCATCTGCAATACCTTTCTCTCGGATGGCGAGGTAATTCCGCCCTTCCCGGCACGGGAGACCCTGTGGGGTCTCCCGGTCGTTTTCTTTTTTGTGTTCATTCAATCACTCCTTTTCAGCATCACATCCTGTTCTCCTGCAATTCACTGCCGCCGGGATATTCATTCCCGGTTCTGTTACGAACGCCGGCCCAAACCAGAGGTCCCCTAGGAGTATTATCCACGGGAACGACCGGCGCCTATCGCACCGGCATTCAGAGACGCACACCACGACCCGGGGCCGGACGGGACCCAGAAGAGGAGTCCGCCCGGAGGATCGCAGCGCGACATATGCATTCCCACAATGCCCTGAGAGGTACAGCTAGTACACTGGTCACTGCCGCAATGAACACCATGCCAGGATCAGGAGGACGGCAATCCACTCCGTCTTATGCAGAGAGAACCCGGGCCCCATGATCGATGCCTGTGTCAGTGTGCAGTCTTCGTGTGGCATTTGTGATTACCTAAACGAAAGATAAAATCATATATATAATAGTTGGATGATGCAAGTTATATGAGCCTGGGTACGGAAACTGGGACATGATTCGTATTACCCGGAGGTTTCATTGATTGAACTGTGGAGAATGGGCGGTTTATATCGATTGAATAATTGATTAATCGTAAAAAAGTTGAAAAATTATGCTTGTGTTTCTTCGATCACTCCGAGTTCTTGAATCATAGGAAGGAAAAATGGAGCGATCACTTTGGTTGAATATTCGATTTTCGAGAATATATCAATCTCATTGTCACTATCAATTTTTTCACTTGATCCATTTGAAGATGCTTTGGCATGTTTTTGATTATAATTCAAAAATGCAAGTCCTATTATGACCATTCCATATTTGTAGCGCATTTCTAATTGCTCAATCTTTTTGGTATTTTTTATCTCCGTTAATAAATACTTATTATCCATATTCACCAAGAAATCCATCCCCGCCTCTCCATTATCAATTACTTTTAAAGCGGACTCTTCACTTAGCTTAAACGTATCCCATTTGTCCCATCTGATTTCACTTATATCTGGCAAAGAAAGCTTTGAGGGTTTTTTAACATCATCGCCATTTTTATCTGATGGGGTATGGGTTTTTTTCTTGTCTGTATCGTGTATAGATTTTTTTTCTTCTGGCTCTTTGACCTTTACATAGAAAGTACCATTAAATGGTTCAAATTGTGTTCGATCAGATACTATCCATTTAAAGTCCAATTTATCCCCAATATGACATTCAGATGGAATGGAAGCAATTAAATTGGCTGTACCATTCCATAAATTTAGAGAGAAATTTTCGAAAATTTCATCATTAAGGAGTAGAGTAAATTCGCCGGGATCGTTATCTCTATTGAAATAATCATTTTTAGCGTCTGTAATAAAATGCATGTAAAATCTTCTATTAATCGGGCAATCTTTCGGATTTTCCGAACCAAATTCTTTCGAGATTTCAAACATTTCAGGAAAATCTTTTCCTTTAAATTCTTCTCCTTCGGAGGCGCCACTGAAATTGAAAGGACTTGGCAATCTCAAACCTTCAACAAAGAGTTTCGATAAAACGGGAGAGCGTTTTAACATTTTATTAATTACTTCTTCAAGCGGTTTATCATCTTTCACTTTATTTTCGAAGGCTTCTCTCTTTCTTTGCTCTCTTAAACTCTTCAAACCTTGATGATCTTTAATGATAGTTTCTAATGCCTTCTCGATAGCGTACCTTAAATCTACATCACTTAGCCGGTCGCGACTGTTCATGAAAAGATCTTCTCGTGCTCTCCCTTCGATGTCATTGCAATCTACAATAACTAAAATAGAATCTTTGAGATAACCCATACCAATTTTTTCACGCGTGAAAAATCGTTTATCGAGAAAACCATGTGTTTGACCATTTATTGTAAAAATAATCCCTTCGTCTTTTTTAAAGTGGATCTCTTTACCCGGCTTGAACACATATACTGATGCTTTCATATTTTGACCATCAACGACCATAGTATGTGAGGAAGGGAAACCTCTTTCAATGTGATCTGGATTTTCTTCAAGTCTAACCATTAGACCAGATAATGTGGCTTCAGGTGATTTTCCGCCAAAGGGAGGTGTCCTTCTTTCATAAAGACGTATGGGTAATGCTAAAGAGGGTAATAATAACGCAAGCCGATTATTCAAATCAAGAATAATTTGAGTGTATAACCCCGTCATTTGATATTCGTATAATTTGATATAAGATCCCCATTCAAGAGGCTCATTGTATGCGTCTGTAGCTTCTTTACCAGGTAACAGGGGCAGTTGATCACTCTCAAATGAGAGAATTTTATCCTTTGGAGCTAGATATCGATAAACTGAACTTCTTACTCCATCCTTTGGATTGAATCTCCTAATAATTGTGAATCCCCACTTCTTTTTTGATTCATCAATTTCTTGTTCTGCGATTTTTGGATGTCGTTTTGAAATTACTAATTGAAGATTGTGATGACCGCAGAACCTGAAAACCCCTGTTCCTCCCATTTTGAATTTACCTTGAACAAATGGTATTCTCATTTTATTCGATTTTTCAAAAATTGATAAAAATGTATTGGGCATTTTGTTAGGAGTTTGACCTTCTCCGCTGTCAATTATTGCATAACACGGGTTTTTTCTGGTTCCAGTAGCCACCAAAGCGATCTTATTTGCTAACTCCGTACGAGTGAGTGGTGAAATCTTTGTCAATTTTCCATTTGGCACCTTAAAAAATAATTCAACTGCTTCAGGAATACTTTGTGGGCTGTCGGGACCTTCTGGATTAATTTTGCGTATTTCAGCTTCAGCCATTAATACTGCATCAATTGAATTAACTAATTTTTCAACAAGTGCGGCTTCGGGCTTACTTTGTTGATTGCCAATTACCGAAAAATTGTTCTCATTTTGTCCAATATTTTTCCAATTATCCGGATCATCCCAATATCTGGCTTTTTTCAAAATTGAGATTACTTCATTCTCTGTTTCGGCTTTTACCAGTTTTAAACACAATTCTTTCATGTTATGCCCACCACCGTTTTTCCGTTCTCCGTCACAATATACCTAACATTAATCCCTTCTTTCACTCGTGAAATGAAACCTAAGTCAATCATTCTAGCAAGCATCCCAGTCCGGTAGGTATTCGTCATTTTTTCAGTCCACTTTGAATCTAGAGTGGAGAATTTTGCATTCAATGTGTCGGGGGTATTAATGCCGCTTTCAATCCATTGGATAATGGTTTGAACGGCTTTCCATTCAATGGGAATATTGGTCTTAAAGTGGTTAATCAAAAATTGCTGCTCTTCCGGGCTAAATAGTGTTGGAGAAAATGGATTATCGTCAATAATTGGATTTTTTATTTTTGCAAAAGCAAGTCCATAGGGAGATAATGCTATTGAACCATTATCTATTACAATAAACCCGATATCAGATATTGATCCTACCTGATTTCCTTGGGAATCAGCATAACCAATAAAATGGTGAATAAATCTGGACCAGGATTTTTCTTCATCTTCCGGAAGTCCCGCAGAGAAACCTTCTCCCCATATTCTTCCAGCCTTCTCATCGCTTTGCTTCAAGATTTGTTTCATTTTTGAAGCGGACCGTGAGCATCTGTTCTGGAACTCAGTTAGTTTTACTGGTGCTGACTTGTTCTGTATTTGCATGTACGCCAGATATCTGACTGCAAATTTCATTGCAAAAAATTTGTTATATTGGCCCCAAATGTAATAGTTCTTAATAGGGTTTTTCAAAGGAACTTCTCTAATCTTTTCGTAATCTAGGGGTTTATTTAAAATTTCAATCTGAGCCTTAACCTCTTGGGGTTGTTTAGATTCTGGATTTTTGGGCTTAATAATTTCGGAATGTTTTTGAATTTTCTTGTTAAAATCTATAAAGTTTGTTTGTTGTTCCTTTTCAAGAGAAATTTGATTTTCAATTGCAATTAAGATAAAATTTGAAAGTGAAGAACCTTTATTAACCTCATTTATTCGATTAAACACATCCTCAGTAATATCGACTAGGACTTTCATGAACAATTATAAGCTGTTGAACTATATATAACTTTAGAGTTATTTAGAACAACACCAATGTTTTATTTTCAGGGTTCGTTTTCGAGTGGTTCTAGTAAGATTGAATAATGTTAATCTTCCAGAGCGATTGTTCAACTTTTTTTATGGAACTGAATACTAAGACATCTCCTCCCTCCCCCAACCCCCCTCCCCATAACCCGGAAGCAGGGGGGGTCACCCCCCCTTTTGAAAACCAAACGGCGGGGGGGTAGGTGTGGTGTTAAATGACATCGTGTCCTTATTAATCCAAAATAAATAATATTCAGAAAATCTATTTTGTTATTAGATGTATTGGGATTCGAAACATTGGAAAGAAGAGAGATCCAATATTTTAAGAATTTTTAAAGAGCATTTTAAGATTGATTGTTGCCAGCGGTGCGGTAGTAAAAAGAATTTAACTATTCATCATAAAACCTACAAAGAGGGTATTTTTTCACATAATATACCATTATCGGACTATCCCCGGTACTTTGAGGTTATTTGTAACAAATGCCATTATGCAGGACACTCCCATACAAACAAAAGGGATTGGAAAAAGAGTTATTCATTAAAATAATTTTTAGACGCTTAAAAAATTCTAGTATACAATAAGAGTTCACAATTTCGCTCCGCGCACAACATACTCTTTTTTAGAATAAGCAAAAATTCAGGATCATGAAAGAATTCCTATGGTGCAGTGTCAATAATTCCACAATAGAGGAGATAGAAGGAAGGTTATCGCCCGTACCTCGCGCTGGGGCATTAGTTCCTTGCAAGAAAGAGGAATGCCCTGAATGGGATAGGTACGATCATGATTGTATTCATTTGACGAGAACTAGTAGTCAAAAAAGGTAAAACGGCAAAAAATGTACTATACGGCTAAGATATCCTGATATGATTTTCTGCTTAGTTGTCTTTCAATTTGGATGCATTTTTTCTGGAAAGCTTGGTGACTTTTACCATCTAGCTTAAGATCGACATGCCATAGTTCCTCTTCTTTCCTCAAATATTTCCTTAATCCTTTGTTTTGTAACTCGACTAAGATACTGTGAGCTTTTTTTCTAAAAGTTGATTTATCATCGATAAATTTCCACATCTTGTGCGACCTTTCTAGAATGTCATCAACTGTGAATCTTTTACCAAAAAGACCATATTTTTGGAGATGTTTTAAGATTTCAATTGTGAAAATCTCGATATCGTGTTCATCAAATGGATAAAGATAATATGGGGGGACTGAAGTAGAGGTATCAATGGGGAATGCCTCATTTAATTTTAAATATCTAAATTTCCCCCTTTTCAATTGAATCTCTCGGATTTCAGAAAATGGTTTCCCAGACTCAAGCATACGTAAAAAAACCATATCAAATTCTACGATTAGATTCTCATTGGATAAATCCGAAAAAGAACATAGTGCTGGATCTATGTTTAAATGATCACTATGGACGACGGAAATCTTTCCACTAGAAATCGCGGGTTTTGGATTTTTTCTAATTTCATCATATTTTTTGATTTGTTCTCTTTTCAGCGTTTTTGACTTACAATCAATAAATATTATATGATTTGAATGATTATTCTGAAAAACAATATCTGGGTGTGACTCAGGAATATTTACTTCGATTGATGAAATTTGATAATGCTGATTTTTTAATGTATTTGGCCATTTAGGTATTGGTTTTTCTTGGCACAAACCCATCATTATATTCATTAATCTCGTGTGATTTGAAAGTTGAACCATAATTGAGGCCTTCTAAACCCTCTAATGATGCGTTAGCATCATAGTATCTTTGAAGGTTGCATATAAATCTCATTATTGTATTTCCACATGCATCTTTTGGTAGGTACATTCTCATCCAATACGGAGTAATCTCTAAATTGAAATCGTCCCCATTATGAAGATCTACTCCGGCAACAAGAGTAGTACCAGAATCTAATTTCTTTGAATAGCCAGATAGCCGAAATGGTTCTTTTGAAGAGAATACAATTTTCACAAATTCATCAATGTTTTTAATTTCACGTTTTAAGTCAATGCATGCTGGAGATCCATGAATTTTTATATTCTCTTTATTACCTGTGTATGAGAGATTAAATTCATCCTCAACAATCTTTAAAATACCCTCGTATTTTCCTTGAATGTCATCGACAACCTCAATATGTTGGTAGAAAGATGTTCCTTTAACAGTAAATTTACCCCAATAATTTACATCTTCAATTGTAATATCAATAGGCGTAGAATGGTTGTCATTTATATTACTCTCTTTTTTGAATCCAATACTTGAAACCGCAAAAAATTTTGATATTTGGGGGTTGTCTTTTATTAATTTTAAAAATTCTTCAGATGGTGCACCATGTGCTCTCATAGTAAATGTTTCTCCAACATCATCTGTCGGGAAAACATCCCCGTATCGATATTGAACACCAATACCTCTCAGATAATCTGCATGATCATGGTAGATCTGATCCAACATCTTTCGATCCAACCATAAATTATCAAGATGACTCATAATTGGCTGTATTGTTGATTTTAATAGATAATCGGAATCTTTTACATTACTTTTAGTGTGAAGTGTCCAAAATCGTGGATTGGTGGTATCAAGATAGAATATAGCTTGGCTCTCTTTTTTGGAAAGGGTTAATAAATAAAATGCCTCCTCGATCTTGTCAACACCAACTTTCAAATATTTTTGCCCATTATTTGCTATTTTCGCAAAAGAGTCCTTAAAATTAGAAACGTCCTTGTAATTGCTCTCAATTTGGTATGTTTTAACAAGATTTTTCCCCAATTCATATTGACCGTCTAGTTTTATTTTTTCATATGTTTTTGACATATGACTCTCTAATAGTTGTAAAATCTCTTTCTTGGAATCGGCTTTTATTCGACTATCTTTTATGTTGACCATTCGAATACTCTCCAAATTCCATTATATTTTTTCTAACAGCATCTTTGACAAATTCCTGAATTGAGACAAAACCTAACCTTTTTTCACCCTCGATAATCCGCTTTACTTCTTCAACCATCTCTTTAGGCATTCCTATCTTAACATATTCGGTTTTGTCTTTGTCTGGGAATGAAACCATATATACACCATATATAGTGTATAAGTAGTTAGTACTAGGCTAAGTACTTTTCGGTAATTTCTGGCGTACCCCCTTTGAAAACATGACAATATAAAATGAGGGCGGGGGAAACGTGAAAGTGAAAATTAAGAAGAGATTGTCTTTTCCTTCATGATCTGCATCGGTGTCTTGTACCCAAGTTTCTGGATCTCCCTCTCGTTGTTAAACCAATTCCTGAACTCTTCCAGCGACTCCTTAAGCGACTTCTCAGTGTTGTACCGGCGGTATGCTATCCACTCATCGAACAGAGTCTTAAACAACCTCTCGATCTTCCCGTTCTGCCACGGGCATCCCTTGTCTACCTTGTGGTGGAAGATGAGCTGAGCCTTTAAGCAGTCCTCAAAGATTTTGCTGACGAACTGGCCGCCGTTGTCCGTGTAAAGCATACGGGGCTTCTTCCCGCCGTTGTTGATGATCGCAACGTAGAGGCAATCGATTACCTCAGCAGAGGTGCAGCCGTCATAGTTCCTGACTGCCATTACCCTGCGCGTGCACGCATCGATGACACCGAAGATGTACTGGATTTTGCCCTTTGCGATTCTCTTTGGCGTCATGTCCATGTGCCAGATTGCGTCTGGTTCGGCAATCTCGATCCGCTCTGCAACGACCGGCTCTTTCTTCGGCGCGATGTCCTTCATTATCTGAACGACAGTCCCGTAAGAAATTGTCTCACCGATCTCTTTCTCAATCGTGTGAGCAATCCGGCGCGATCCATAGAAGGGGAACTTTTCCAGGATCTCCTTTACCATGTGCTGGTGAAACTGGGTGTTCTTGATTTCACGGTGGAGCGGAGCGCGGGACTTGTCGGCAATAAGATCGCCCTCGCGGTATCTGCGGAGCCACTTCTTAACGACTGATACGGAGCAGTTCAGATTTTCCGCGATCTCGTTCAGTTTTAATCCCTGTTCACGAAGAGCTAGGATCTGTTTCCGGAATTCCAGTGCAAAACCGGCGTTTGAATTCCGGTAAATGTTCTCGTAGCTGAACAGATCAACAGCCGGAGCGGGAAAAACATTAATCCCGACGGGGTTGTAAATTGTGCTTGGGAGCGTTGCAGTTTCCATACTCGTGACCTCCTAGAGCGGGGACGTTCTTGGCGGAATCCCCCGCTCTTATCACATATCTATATTATATCTATTACTACTTAAACATATCTATAAAATAGATATTAAATAGTTATGCAATGTTGATAAAATATTTATAGAATAGCGATAAATCATACATTGTATGACATCCGAATCAATGACAATACAATCACCTGCTTATGAGGTGATTGAACGAACCGTAAAAGGTCGTGGAACATCTGGCGGGGTCTATCTTCCCGTCGGTTGGATTGGAAAGCGCGTGAAAATTCTTCTTTTGGATCCGATTGAGAATGAAAAAGAGACATAATTTGTTGGAGTTCGGTATTTTTCAGGATTTAAAAATAAAGTAAATTCTGAAGAATTTTTAGCAAATTATGAACCACACCCGATTAAAAGTGGACAGGTTGTAGGATTATATCCAACTCCCAAATATGATTCCTCCCATGCACCAGTGTTTCCACAAGTTTCAAAGTAACAACCACCTATAGCACAAATAGCCCCTGTGGTGTATTGCTTGTTATTATATGTACATATTGCAGCGGCGGCAGCTTGTCCTGGTGGTCCAATCGGTCCCTGCACTCCTTGTGGCCCTTGTGGTCCTTGCACTCCCTGTGGTCCCGGTGGTCCTCGCTCTGGTAGGCATGGCAGACTTATCGTTGGAAGTCCCGATCCTAGCCATTTTGGTGTTGGGATGATTGCAGTTACTTGAATTACCATCATAGCAATCAAAATGATTGCGATAAAGACTGCAACAATTTTCGTCCTCATTCTTTATCCTCCGTTTATATGAACCAATTTCGAGCGCCGTTGCTCAGGCGCCTACATCCTAAGAAAATGAAATCATTCATTGCGGCCATCCCGACGGATAGCTCAGACTGGCTTAGGATGGCGAAATATGATGCAAATGTAATAAATAAGTATTTCGAAATAATTTTTAAATAAATACAATTTATGTTTAAAAATTCTAATATGGCACTATCAAGCCGATAAAGGATGGCAAACAGTTATAAAATACTATCCCTTGAAAGTACTGCTCGGAACGGAAGTTCATACAACGGCTTTTCAGGTAATTGACAAAACCGTGAAATCCATCGGGAACTCCGGTGGGGTACTCATACCGAAAAAATGGGTTGGGAAGAAAGTGAAGATCCTGTTATTGGAAAAAGTGGTGGAGGAAGATTAATACAACCAATTGCTACTAGAAATTTTATCATAATGATAAGACTCTTCAATCCAATTTTCAAACAACATATCGTTGGTATTACCTGCCAAAAGATCTACCGGATTAGTTGAAATGCGATCGTGTGGGAGATCGTTTGAATTAATTGGGATAATTGACTCACCGATAAAATAATAGTCTTCGTGAGATAAGATATTCCCGATATATTTTAAATGGACGTACCTCAGGGATGTTAATTTGCCTTCGTCGCCTTTGTTTTTCGCAAATGTTAAAAAATTTTGTTCGATGCCATTCATTTGATCAATATTACTTTCATTGAAATTGCTGATAGTGAATGATGCAATAAACCCTGTTCCATTAACAGAATAAATGGGCGAATTATAATAATTTTTGATAGGGATATAAAGATAATAACTTTTTTTGTCTGTTCCATTGTAGTAGGACATATTAAAATATTCCAAACTCTCCCCATAGAAATCCAATAAATTTTGGTTATTATTTGTGTTATAAATCGATATTTCTGCAATGTTAGAATTTACCGATTTATTGTAAATCCCATATGGGGTAATAGAGATGTGGGGTTGATCTCCTAGTAATGGGATACTTACAGCTAATACAGCTGCGATAATGGACACGATGAGTGCAATTACACTAATCCCAATTGCATATTTCTCGTAAATTTTGTTTCTCCCCCCAGAGTATACCACAATTAAATTGCATATTACGACTAAACTTAAACAAATTGGGACAGTCCAAAATATAGTTTCAGTCATATAAATCACTTATGACCAAAACAATTTTCTCACAGTAAAAAGGACACGATGTCATTTTACACCACAGGTAGGCGCCTGACCCCCCCTCCTCACATGCGAGTCATATCCCTTCTTCTGCACCCGCCCGCCTCTCATTTCGCTTGGAACTTCCGGCGTGAGTGTGAAAATCCACAGGGTTATCAGAAATGAGAAGGGGGGGTCAGAATGGGCTGAGGGGGTGGAGGGGTCGGATCGAGTTTGGAAGAATGTTGGAGGGGGGGTTACCCCCTGTTGAAAACCAAACGGGAGGGGGGTCGACCGTTGACCCCCCCCCTTTATTTGGGCCGGGCGGGGCCAGCGCCAGTGTATCACAAAAGCATTATTGTCATCTGTATGACAATGTAGTACATTGTAAGGCAGGGGCATTTCGTATGCTTGTCAAGTTCGAGATCTATTCAGACGATAAATTCTGGTGCGGCCGGGGTATCGGGGTCGATATCTTTACGCAGGGAAAGACCCTTGACGAGCTTGCGGCGAATATCCGGGAAGCGGTAGAACTCCATTTTGCTATCTGATTACACAAAAAAGATCTGCACGGATTATTGATCCGGTTTTCTGGGCCCCCCGCACACAATCGATACCTTAATCCCGATACACATAACCGATATTCAGTACCGCAACCATTCTCCTTGACAGAGGTGCCCGAAATCGCTCAGCAGGAAAACCGACCGGAGAAAAACCATCCCCCCGTCATTGACACCCTCGGAAAAGGGAACGATACCCGGCTCGGGGCCGTTATAGCCCTCCTCATCGTGGTCATCTTCATCTTCGATATCGTGACCCCGCTCAGCCTCGTGGTCTGGACGCTCTACCTCCTGCCGCTCTTCCTGACCGTGTACGCCCGGCAGCGGTTCGCCCCTGTGTACGTCGCATTCGCGGTGATCCTGCTCTCCATCATCGGTATTTTCCTCTCGTACCCGGATGTCCCGATCACGAATGCGCTGGTCAATCGCGTCTTCTTTTCCATGGTAATTGCCGTTATCGCCTCCTTCATCTGGAATTACCGGGAGAACGTATCGGCCCTCGGCGAAAGCAGGGAAGAGCTGCGGCAGGCCAACGCCCTGCTCACCAGCCACATGGACAACTCCCCGCTCGCGATCATCGAGTTCGATGCACAGTTCCGGATCACCCGCTGGACGGGCGAAGCCACCAGGATCTTCGGGTGGACAGCGGATGAGGTGATGGGGAAGGCCATCGGTGAGTTCCCCTGGGTCTACGAGGAGGATGTCTCCCGGGTGACCGCGATCTCTGCCGCCATGCTCGAAGGGAAGAGCCCGAGCAACATGCACGCCAACCGCAACTACCGGAAGGACGGAACGGTACTCGAGTGCGAATGGTACAACTCGGCTCTCCGGGATGTGGAAGGAAACCTCGTCTCGATCTTCTCCCAGGTACTGGATGTGACGGCGCGGAACCGTGCGGAAGCAGAAATCAGGAAGAAGAATATCGAACTGAACGCCGCCAACGAGGAGCTGACGGCTGCGCAGGAAGAACTCAGGCAGAACGTCGACGAACTTGGGAAAAAAGAGCAGGAACTGACTGAAAAGAACGAGGAGATGAATGCGCTCAACGAGGAGCTCACCTCGAACCACGAAGAACTGGTCCAGAACTTCGATGAACTCGCCCGGGTGGAGACTGCCCTCAGGGAGGCAAACGAGCGCCTTGAACAGCGCGTCGCGGAGCGGACGTTGCAGCTGGAAAAAGCCGTGAATGTTGCGGGAGCCGAACGCAAGCGGCTGTATGACGTGCTCGATACCCTGCCGGCCTACGTCTGCCTGCTCGACGAAAATTACCATATTCCCTTTGCCAACCGGTACTTCCGGGAGACGTTCGGGGAATCGCACGGCCGGTGCTGTTACGATTTCCTCTTCAATAAGACCGCGCCATGCGAAACGTGTGAGACGTACACCGTTATGAAGACACGGGCGCCCCATCACTGGTACTGGACCGGCCCGAACGGCAGGGATTACGACATCTACGACTTCCCCTTCAATGACACGGACGGTTCGTTCCTGATCCTCGAGATGGGCATCGACATCACGGAGAGGAACAAGGCAGAAAAAGCTCTCCGGGAAGCGCACGATGTCCTCGAGGCCCGGGTACAGGAACGGACAAAAGAACTCCGGCAGAAGAACGAAGACCTCAATGCGCTCAACAAAGAACTCACCGCAACGCAGGAAGAGCTCCGGCAGAACCTCGAAGAACTCACCCTCAGGGAGGAGGATCTCAGTAAAGCGCTCGCTGAAAAAGAGGTCCTCCTCTCCGAGATCCACCACCGGGTCAAGAACAACCTGACTGCATTCATCTCCCTGCTCAGCCTCGAAGGCGCCTACCAGGACACACCCGACGGGCGTGCGCTCCGCCTCGACCTGCAGAACCGGGCGCGGAGCATGGCGCTCGTCCACGAGACCCTGTACAGGACACATATGTATAATGAAGTCGATATGGGGGTCTACCTCACAAACCTCATTGACCAGATTGAAAATTCGTTCAAGACACAACGATCGGTAAAAACAGTCGTCGACGCTCACGGGATCATGCTCGATATCCCGCGGGCAACTCCTGCCGGGCTCATCATCAACGAGCTGATGACCAACGCCCTCAAGCACGCCTTCCCCGAATCCGCCACGTGCGGGACACCGGGGTCGGAACCGTGCACTTTTCGCGTCGAATTCGCCCAAAGCAACGGGTTCTATACGCTCTCGGTCAGCGACAACGGGATCGGTCTCCCGGCCTCGATTGATATCAAAACAACGAAGTCCCTCGGGCTCAAGCTCGTGCACTTCCTCGCAAAGCACCAGCTCCGGGCCTCCATTGACATTGACACGTCAGGCGGCACAAAATATACGTTCCGGTTCGAGGCGTGAAGACTTTTTCCGGAGCCGGAAGCGGCCGGATCCGGCATCTTCTTTCGGCAAATTCCCCACAACCGCCCTCATGCACCACGGTTGAAGGACCGGGTGCCACCATCCCAACCCCTAATATGATCCAGCTCACATCACTGCCCATGGCAAACATTGCATACTTCGATATCCCGGCCGACAACGTCGACCGCGCAAAGCATTTCTACCACGCCCTCCTCGGGTGGAAGATCGAACCGACCGTGGCCCCTATGGAGTCGTCGAAGATGGCAGCGATGCAGTACCAGGATATCATCACCGGCAAACCTCTGGAAGGGACCATGCATATGGGCGGGCTGTACAAGCGGCAGATGAATGAGCCGATCAAAAACTACGTGATGGTCGACGATATCGACAAGGTACTCGCCAAGGTGGAGAAACTGGGAGGGAAGATCGCCATGCCGAAGGAGGAGATCAAGGGAGTCGGGCTGGTGGCGATAATCCAGGACTCCGAAGGAAATATCATCGGGCTCTGGAAACCGGCGATGAGGTAAGCCGATAGCTGAGCGGAAAAAACCAGGCGCTCCCCGGGAGGAGCAGACGGGCAAGACCGCGAATACCACCCCCGGCCTCTTCACCGCCCATTCAATCCATTTCCGTTTTTTACATGGCGGCGTGGAACCGAGATTGCCCCCTTCTTCAGCAAAGAAGATTTTATGGTTGTTTACCTGCGTATACATATGTATATGTCATCCATGACCACCATCCGGATCTCCCACCAGACCAAGGAACTCCTCGATGACCTCAAGCATCACCCTAAAGAGAGCTACGAGGATGTCATAGGGCGCCTCGCGACCATGGCCTGCGATGATGAACCGCTCTCCGACGAAGAGATCGAGGACATGAAGGCGAGCCTGGACGATATCAAAGCCGGACGGGTAAAAACCCTCAGGACCGTCAGGAACGAGATGGGGATCTGATTGCCGTACGAGATCCTGATTCCCCGCCGTGTTGAGCGGCAGATCGGGGAAATCCCCCGGCAGTTTGTCACCCGCATCCTGGATGACCTCGAAGGATTTGCGGATGGGCTTGACTACAAGCGGTATGATGTGCGCAAGATCGCAGACTCCCCAAAGTCAGCCCCGCGGTACCGGATGCGGTCCGGGAATTACCGGGTCACGTTCTTCATCCTCCACGATCGGCTGGTTATAGAAGTGATATCGATCCGGAGAAAAAAGAGCGGCATGGATTATTGAACCGGTCTTCCGGGAATCTTCCGCTCTTTACCGCTCCACAACCGACCGCATCAGCGCCATCACGCCCGGCTTCGCCTTCTTCCGGGGCGCGCCGAACCCCATCCCCGGCACCGGCTCCTCGAACATCTCCCTGTTCAGCCGCTCGTTGAGCTCGTCAAAGATCCGCTTGTAGGCCACACAGTGGGGGTCCACCCCGTCTAGCGATCCGCCGGAGGGAGCGATCGCGTTGTAAGGGCAGCCTCCCCGGCAGTATTTGATGTGCGAACAGTCCCTGCAGGCCAGATCCACGTACTCAGAGAACGCCGTCATGCGCCGCCCGGGTCCGGACTGCATGAGGTCCTCCATCGTCGGGCGGTCCCGCACGTTTCCCATCACCCACTCCGGCATCCCGACAAAGCGGTAGCAGGGGTAGATGCTTCCGTCGGGGCCGACGGCGAACGTGTTGCCCATGCAGTTGACGAACGTGCAGACGCTCCCCCGGCGGGTGAAGACGCAGCGGCAGAGGTCGTTGATGTTCATGACTTCCATGGCGCCGATATTTTCCAGCGACTTGTCGAGGAGGTAGACGAGAAGTTCGCCGTATTCCGCCGGTTCGAGCGCCCACTCCTTCGGGTTCTCCGAGCGGAGCGACGGGAGAGCAGGGTGTAGTTTCAGGACGAACCCTTTCTCCCTGAAAAAATTAAAGATCTCTTCCCGGTGTTTCACCGATTTGTTGGTGAACGTGCAGATGAACCGGACAAAAAGACCGTGGGATCTCGCGATCCCGTAACCCTTCATGCACTTTTCATAGTACCCTGCCCCCCGCTGGGAATCCGTGATCTCCTCCGGGCCGTCGATGCTGGAGCCGATGGGCACCCGGTACTCTGCAAGGACCTCTGCGATCTCCGGGGTCATCCGCCAGAGGTTCGTCTGCATCGCAAACTCGGGGGTGAGTTCCTTCAGCTCCCCCGCGAGCAGGGGCAGGGCCTGCCGGTAAAAATCAGCTCCTGCAAGGAGCGGCTCCCCGCCGTGGAAGGTGAAGGTGACCCGGTCGGAACGGAAATTTTTGAGCCAGACGACGACTTCCTTTACCGTGTCGATGCTCATGATTGGAGATCCTTCCTCCGAGCTCCAGCAGTACCTGCACTTGGACGGGCACCCGAGCGTCGGGATGAGCATGATGTGGAAGGGGTTCTTCATCACCCAGTTTTTCCCTCCGTCAGGGTATAAGGGTTATCATCTTTCCCGTTCAGACGAAAGCGGATCCGATGGGGGACGTTACCCGCCGGTTTTTTAGCCTGCGCAACAACAGTACCTTGATACATCCAGTCACCGATTGGTCTGGAAACCGTCCGGAGATGATCACCCACGGTGGAAAAAAAGACGATATCCATCTCATCGGATCCCGTTTTCCTGGAGGAATTATCCGAATACCTCGAGGCGCTCTCAAATCCCCTGCGGCTGAAGATCCTTACGTTCATCGGGCGCAAACCCCGGGAGATCACGGCGATTGCAGAACATACCGGCATGAGCTACCAGAACACCAAAAAACACCTCGACCGTCTGGTCAGTACGGGCCTTGTGCAGAGGGCAGCCGGGTTCGGGAGGGAGACGGACCGCGGCATTGCCCCGGTCTGGAAATACTCCCTTGCAGAAGGGGGCCTTGAGAACATCACCCGCACGCTGGGCGTCTTTTCCAGTATTGTGACGCCCCTCGGGTACAGCGACATACTGGAGCGGATCCGGGCCGTGCGGTCAGCGCTCGCTGAGAACGGTGAAGAGGCAGGACCGGTTCTGTACGTTATCGGCGGTCCTGCGGACGGGAAGGCGTTCGTCCTGAAAAAAGAGCGGATCCTGATTGGGCGCGAGGACCCCGATCACCCCCCCGCCGGCGACGGGGGCATGGTCGTCCTGCCGGACGAGTACCGGGCGGTGACGAGAGTGACAAAACCCCACGCGGTCCTGATCCGGACTCATGAGTCCTGGCAGATCGAGGACAACGCAAGCACCGGCGGGACATTCGTCAACTCGCGGCGCCTGGATCTCCTGAAGGGGACGAAGCTTGCAAACGGCGATGTGATTGACCTGTCAGTTGGCGCGAACGCCGCACGGTTCCTGTTCATTTCGGATGAGTGATGGAGTAATGGCAGAAGAGAACCGGAAAAAACCTGCACGGCACAGGCCGGGCCTCGGAGTGCGGGGGATTATCGTTCTCCTGTGCTTTTCTGTGCTGCTGCTCCTGGTCGTACCGGCCGCGGCTCTCATCCCGCCCGGCGGTGCGGGTGTGGCAAAAGACCCGGTTGTTTCTTCTGGCAGCGCATCCATCAGGGACCTGGGTGCGGGGGCGTCCCGGATGACTGCAGCATCCAATACCCCCTTCAATGTGCATCCGGGCCCGACACCGCTTCCTGCCCGGCTGAACCGGACCTCCCTTCTCCAGCTGGCTGCACGAGCTGTCGCTGAACGGCCGAGAGTGGCGTTCATTCTCATCGTCGCTCTCGCCCTCATCGGGCTTGGGGCAGTCCTGTTCCTCCTCTTCCGCAGCAGGTTACGACCGTCTTGGGGAAGGGGGAAAAGCGCAAAAGGACCGCCGGGTCATGCCACCGTCATCGAGGCGCCGCCCGCTGCAAAGCCGGCGGGAGGAACTACCGCCGGGTATCCGGAGCCTGCCGTACCGTTTCCCCCGTCGCTGGAGAAACGGTTCCTCAACCCTGTCTTTATCGGGGAGGGGGGGCTTGCCCGGATCTTCCGTGCGGAGAACGCAAAGACGCATCAGACCGTTGCCGTCAAGATACCCGTACGGTTCGATGAGGTCACCGGCACCCACTTCACCCGGGACATCGTCTTCTGGCAGGGCCTTGAGCACAAAAACATCATCAGGATCTACTCCTCCAACATCCTCCCTGTCCCCTACATAGAGATGGAATACGCACCCTCATCCCTTGCAGCCCTTCCCCTTCCGCTGCCGGAGGAGAGAGCGGTCGGGATGGTACTGGAGATCGCCCACGGGCTTGCCTACGCCCACGGCAGGGGGATCGTCCACCGGGACATCAAACCGGAGAACATCCTGCTCGCTGCCGACGGGACTCCGAAGATCACCGACTGGGGCCTTGGCAGGGCTATCGGCAACACCCGCCAGTCCAGCATAATCGGCTACTCTCCAGCATATGCTGCCCCGGAACAGATCGCACCCCGGCGGTACGGCAGGCCCGGGCCGGCAACGGATATCTACCAGCTCGGCATGCTCCTCTACGAGATGCTGACCGGTTCCGTCGCATTCGACAACAGGGGGATGCATGACCTGAACCTGGCAATCCTGGATGACCCGCCGGTACTGCCTTCATGGCAGGGAACGCATGAGAAGGAGCTCGGGAAGATCATCATGAAGTGCCTTGCAAAACGACCGGAAGAGCGGTATAGTTCGGTTGCAGATCTGGTCCGGGACCTCGAAGCGATCCGCTTCCCAGCATGAACACGTACCAAAAAAGGCGGCGGCAGGGCAGCGGGTGCCCCCAACGGTTAACCGGCACCGCCGCCGGTGCTCCGGGCCCCGCACTTCCGGATTATTTCAATATTATTTTGAACCGGACGCACCGATGATGATAGGAAGAGCTTCGATAATCTCGGGGAGCATCTCGGCCGGGAACCCCATCACCATCTCGTCATCGGCAATCCCGGAGAATCTCCTCGACCCGTCACAGCCAAGCGAGAAGTTCGGTCTTCCGGTCAGGTAGGTCTGGGCTGTTGCGTCCGAGCAGACCGACTGGATGCCGGAGAATTCTGCAGAAATTCTCCCGCCGAGCCGGAAGAGGGTACTCTGCGCAAGCTTGAGCATTATCCGGGGATTTGCGATGATCAGGATGACCTGGGGAGTGAACGGGGTCTTCTCCAGCGGGGCATAGAGCGTTGCATACGTATCGCCCGGGTTGAGGTGGGAGACCTTGTCGATCGTCCGTTTGCAGGCCGCCGCACTGTCAAACTTTCCCAGTTTAAAATAAAATTCACCGCTCTTTAACGTCGGCGTTATCTCCCGGAGCCCGAGCGACCAAGCACCCCCGTTACACTCGTGCTTTCCTGAGGTCGCAGAGAAAATTTTTCCTTCGGTCCTTGCCAGGTTCACCATCGAACAGTGCCGGATGGTCTTGTCGAGTTCTTCCATCCCGGCCGGGATCTCTTCTTTTGTTGTTGCGAATTTGATTGCAACGGGGGATCCTTTGAGCCCGAGCACTCGTTTGAGTGTCGCTGCTGCTTCAGGATAATCTATGGCTATTTTCATCGGTTCGTTGCTCATATCGTTGCCTCACAGCTTCCCGTTCCGGAGAGCCACAATTACCCATATGGGTGAACATACTTAAACGTACGTGAGCGTGCAGAAATCGGTTGTATTCCGGGCGGAGAGGTCGTACCGCGGGGATTCCGGGAACCGGATTGGTACGTCATGGAGCAGTTTTCCTGCGGAAAAAGAACCACGTTCCGCCAATCAGGAGCCCGATGCACCCGATGACCCATGCGCCCGGGCTGAGGAATGCGATGAGGCCGATACAGCTCACCGCCCCCATGGCCGGGATCCATGAGGGATACCGCCGGTGCTCCTGCGGCAGCCTGAGTGCGGCGAGGTTGGCGATCAGGTAGTAGAGCAGCATGGCAAACGTGCCGACCGCGACGACCAGCGCGAGGTCAGCGAGGAGGAGGGCCGCGATCATGCAGGCGCCGGTGATCGCGATGGCGTAATGCGGCGTGCTGAACCGGGGATGGATCCTGCCAAACAGGAAGGGGAGATCCTGACTGCGGGCCATGGAGAAGACGATGCGTGATATCCCCATGATGGTCGTCAGCAGCACGCTCGCCGTTGCGATCATCGCCCCGGCTGAGATGAGGAGGACGGCCCCTGAACTTCCGGTCATCCCGATTGCATCGGCAAGGGGCGAACCGGAGTGAGCGAGGGCGGGGGCACCGGCAAGGCCGACAGCGACCATGCTCACGAGCAGATAGATGACGGTCGAGATCCCGAGCGCGAGGTAGATGGAGCGCGGGATGGTCTTCTCCGGGTCTTGTACTTCCTCGGCCATGATGGTGACCCGGGCAAAGCCGGTATAGGCAAAAAAGATGAGGGCCGCGCCGCCAAGGACCCCCATCGATCCTCCGGGGGCAAGGGGGGTGAAGTTCCCCGGCCTGAAAAATCCCAGCCCGAAGGCCACGAAGAACAGGAGGATCAGAACTTTTAGCGTGACAAGGACGTTGTTGAACAGTACCGATTCCCTGAGCCCGACGTAATTGATGAGAATGAAAAAAAAGCAGATGACAAGGGCAATGATTTTTACCGGCACGGCAGGGAAGATGGTGACAAAATAATGGGCGAAGCCCAGCGAGACCGCCGCCCCGACGAAGATGTTGGAGAAGATCCAGATCCAGCCGGCAATAAATCCGGCAAAGGGGGAGATGAGCTTTTGCGCGTATGCATACGTCCCGCCCTCTTCCGGGAGGCAGGCGCCGAGTTCGGCCACGCTCATGGCCGAGAAGACGGCGATGACCCCGGCGATGAGTACAGACAGGACCATTGCAGGGCCTGCAACACCGGCGACAATACCGGTGACGATGAAGATACCGGAGCCGATGATCGCCCCGATGCCAAGTGCTGTGGCGCCAAAGAGGCCGATCTCGCGTCTCAGAACAGGGGGTTTGACCCCGGTATCGGGCATCAATTACCCTTTTTCCTGATGGTTATTAATGATGCAGGTAGGTGAACGGCACCGGGACGCCCGGGGCAGGAAGCGGGCGCTCTGGAACTTCTGCCGGTTATTGATCTGGATCTTCCCATATACATATAACAAAAATTGAATTATATTCTCCATACAGTGGTTGTCTGAGAGTGTACTGTGAAGAAAAGAGGGGGGTAGTCGTGCCCGGGACGGAAAAGAAAAAAGCAGAATTGAAAATTTCAGGAATGAGCTGCGCGACCTGTGCTGTCAACATCGAGGATTCCCTGTCGAAGATCAAGGATGTCTCAAAGGCTCAGGTGAATTTTGGCACTGATACCGCCCATGTCGAATTCGATCCGGAAAAAGTTACGCTTGCCGAGCTGGAAAATGCGGTCAGGGACGCGGGGTATGAGATTGTCAACCGTGAAGCTGTGATCAAAGTGGGGGGGATGGTCTGCGCCACCTGTGTCCAGACCATCGAAGCAGCTCTCCGTGCACTTCCCGGGGTCGTAAGCGTCTCGGTCAATCTCGGCAACGAGAAGGCCTATGTTACCTACAACCCCTCCGTCTCCGGAATAGATGAGATCAGGAAAGCCATCGAGGACTCGGGGTACCAGTACCTTGGGCTTTCCGGAGAGGTAAGCGACGAGATGGAGAGGAAAGCACGGGAAAAGGACCTGCACGACAAGCTCGTGAGGTTCTCCATCGGGTTTGCCGTGAGCATCCCGCTCATGATCGCCATGTGGATACCTCTCCCCGTATCTATGCAGGCACTTGCGTATGTGATGCTGGTCATATCCACCCCCGTCTTTGTGTTTGTCTCGTACCCGATCTTCAGGGCTGCTCATATGGCATTGCGCAACCGCTCCCTCAATATGGATGTGATGTATGCGATGGGGATCGGTGTCGCATTCGTATCGAGTGTCATGGGCACATTCGGGATCGTGCTCACGACCGAGTTCATGTTCTATGATACGGCTATCATGCTCGCCGCGTTCCTGATGCTCGGGAGATATCTCGAAGCCCGGGCAAAAGGCAGGACTTCGGACGCGATCAAGAAACTTGCCGGACTCCAGCCAAAAACTGCGATAGTACTTCGCAACGGCAACCGGGAGGAACTATCGGTCGAGGATGTCGTCGCCAATGACATTGTCGTCATCAGGCCGGGCGACAAGGTGCCGGTGGACGGGATCGTGGTGGAAGGAGAGAGCTATGTCGATGAAGCGATGATAACCGGAGAGCCGGTCCCCCCCCTCAAAACAACCGGGAGCAAGGTCGTCGGTGGTACAATCAACCAGAACAGTGTCCTCTCGGTAAAGGCAGTAAAAGTGGGCAGAGAGACCATGCTTGCCCAGATTATCCAGCTCGTGGAAGATGCCCAGGGTTCAAAGCCCGCGGTCCAGCGGATCGCTGATACCGCTGTCACCTTCTTCATCCCTGCAGTACTCGGGATCGCGGCTGTCGCATTTGTTGTCTGGTACTTTTTCCTCGGTGCTACGCTCCTCTTTTCCCTGACCGCTCTTATCTCCGTCCTCGTGGTTGCCTGTCCCTGTGCGCTCGGACTTGCAACCCCGACCGCGGTCACCGTCGGGGTCGGGCGCGGTGCGGAACTGGGGATCCTGATCAAGAACGGTGAAGCGCTGGAGGTCTCCGAAAAAGTGACGACGGTTGTATTTGACAAGACCGGGACGCTCACCAGAGGCAGACCGGAAGTAACTGATATCCTCGCAACCGGGATTTCCGAAGCGACTCTGCTCTCCTTTGCCGCGGGAGTGGAGAAGAACTCCCGGCATCCTCTGGCCCAGGCAGTCGTACGGATGGCCGGGACCAGGAATATACCGATTGAAGGGGCGGAACGCTTCGATACGTTCGGCGGTAAAGGTGTCTCTGCTCTCATCCTCAGGGAAGAGGTACTTGTTGGTAACCGCACCTTCCTGCAGGAGAAAGGAATAGCAATCCCCGAAGGGATCGAGACCACGATCTCCCACTTTGAACAGGACGGAAAAACCGTAATTCTGGTCGCCGTCTCGGGACAGATGGCGGGAGCACTCGCTGTTGCTGATACCCTGAAGGAGACAACACAGGCAGCGGTCACCCGATTGAAAACGATGGGACTGAAGGTTGTCATGATTACCGGCGACAACAGGCGCACCGCCGATGCAATCGCCCGCCAGATCGGGATCGAAAACGTGTTCGCCGGGGTCCTTCCGCAGGATAAGGCAGCACATGTTAAAGCACTTCAGGAAAACGGGGAGGTCGTTGCCTTCGTGGGTGACGGGATCAATGATGCCCCGGCCCTCGCACAGGCCGATGTGGGCATCGCGATCGGGGGGGGAACGGATGTGGCAATCGAGAGCGCGGATATTGTGCTCATCAAGGACAACCTTCTCGATTCGGTTGCAGCTATCCAGCTCTCAAAGAAGGTCATGGGAAGGATCCGGGGCAACATCTTCTGGGCATTTGCCTATAACTCGGCCCTGATCCCGGTTGCAGCAGGAGTACTCTACCCGTCCTTTGGTATTACCTTCCGTCCGGAACTCGCCGCTCTTGCCATGGCGCTCAGCTCGGTGACCGTGGTCAGTCTCTCGCTTCTGCTCAAAACGTATATACCCGAAGCAAAAAAGGGTAATGAGTGAGGTATCGTATGGCAATCGACCCGATCTGCAAGATGACTGTGGATGAGAAGACCGCGAAGTTCACGAGCGAGTACGAGGGAAAGAGATACTACTTCTGTGCCCCGGGCTGCAAGAAGAAGTTCGACTCGGACCCGGCCAAGTACGCCTGAGCGATCCGGTGGCTCCGGAAGGGCGCTTTCCCGAGCGGAGGTTCTTTTCAGGATCCCCTTTTTTACTCCCTCTTTTCCAGCGTGTTCGTACCTGGGTATTTCCCCATCCGGGCCGGGTGTTGAGTGAAGGTATCATCCCGGGCCGGTAAAGGCCCGCAGAGCGGCTTTCCGGGTTCCGGTAACCGGAAAAGGAGTCAGATTCAAAGGAATTTTCACGTACTGTCATGGTATCAGCGGGAGCACACTTGACAGGAAAACGGAGCAAAAAAAAAGTTGGATTGATCTTACCTTGCTGGGATGATCAGTGAGCGCTCGCCGGCGGGCATAAACTCGCGGATTGCACCCTTTGCGAACTCGCGGCGGACTTCTGAGAAGTCGAACTTGAGCGACGGGTCGGCAAACGTGATCTTCATCAGCGGGGACAGGCACCAGGCATCTCCACGTGCAACGTGGGCGGCGCCGGCAATAGCGGCGTACTCTCCCTGGTGACCGACGTTCATTGCATAGTTCGGGTAGTTCGGTCCACGGAGCTCACCGAGTAATCCCTCGTCTGGGCGGATGGACATACAGTTTGCGGAACCGCACTGGTCCTGCAGGTCGTAGCCGAAGAAGCCGAGACGTGACCAGCCTTCCTTGTGCATGAGCATGGACAGGTACCAGCCGTTCAGGCCCGCGTTGGAGTTGGCGGTTGCCAGTGAACAGGTAAGACCTGATGCTGCTGCAAGGACGGAGGCACGCTGGGATCCACCGAAGTGGCTCTCGAGGGCGGTCGGGTACTGCTCGTACTGTTCCATACCGTAGAGGTTGACCTCGGTTGCGATGTCGCTGATGACATCCTGGGTACACTTTGCCTTGCCAAGGCCACCGTGGTTCTTCTTGACGTAGTCCAGACCATAGTAGCAGTAGTCATCGAGGATGTTGTCGGTGTATGCAGCGGTTGCATACTGGGTGAACCCGACACCACCGGACATGTAGCTGCCGAGCCAGATCTGGTCGAAGAGCATCGCACCTGCAGCGACGACTTCCATGTTTGCCTTGACGGGGTCGTTGGGGTACTTGCGGTCTGCCTGGATCATGTCGCAGAAGTGTCCGAACTTGATGCCACCTGGCTCGTTCGGGCCACGTGCACGGCGGGCGGGCAGGATGTCTGCCATCTGGATGACACCGGCGTGCTTTGCGGCGAATGCGAGGTCGGCGACTGCTGCTTCACCGGCGCACATCTTGTACGCACCGATGAAGGACATACCGATCTGCATCGCAGACCACCGGGAGGTGGTTCCGCCATCGCAGGTCCTGCTGACGGTGGTGGGGATGTGTATAGCCTGCCACAGCGACTTGCCGACGGCTGCCTTGAGTGCTGCTGCACTCTTTGCCGGGAAGAGCTTGTCGACGTTGAGCACGAACTGGGGCTCGAGGTCGTCTGCCATCTCGTCGTCGCCAGTGAAGACTTTCACGTAGCAGTCGTCGACGAGTCCCGGGTGGGTCTCGACCATGTGTTCCTGGACAACGGCTGCACCGGGCATTGCATGGTTCAGCACGTGGAGGTACTCGTTGATGGTCTCAGGGGTGACTTCCTTGCCGAGACGCTTCTGGAGGGTCCCGTGGGCAAGGTCAAGGCCGACGATGATCGTCCTGCGTATGTCGTCCCACATCTGCTGCATCGCAGCGTTGTTGACAAAGTGCAGGTCATCGCCTTCCACAAAGACACCGGTGGTGCTGACTTCGTAGGATGTCAGCTGGCGCTGGCCGAGCGGGATACCGCCACAGTGGCAGCGCTTGGGGTCGTACATGGAGATGCCGCGGTCCATCTCGGCCTTCTTGCCGGCCTTCATGAACTCGACTTTTCTCGGGGACTGCTCAAGACCCTTGCGCAGGTAGACGGTGGACATTGCCTGGGGGTCTTCTGCAAACTTTGTCTTCATTGCCTTCAGGAAGAGCTTCTGGGTCCTTTCAATTTTAGCTGCTTTTGCCATTCTTTATCACTCCTTGGGCATGAAGCCGTATTTCACTCTCAGTTCATGGATGCGCGTGATGTACTCAACGTACTCGGGGTCGTCGCGGAACCCGGTACCGACGACGGAGTGGAACATCGTGGTGTTTGCCTTGAGCCACTTTGCGTCCATCGGCTTGCCGACCTTGACTTCACTGTCAAGCGGTACACCGACCTGGTCCTTGACATACTTGACAACGCCTGCCTTCTTGTCCATGACAAAGCGCTGGAGCATGTCGAACATCATCCCGTTCTCATCGAGACGGAGGGAGTGCCCGTGCACGGTACAGCCGCGGACACCGGTAAGTGCTGCGTCAAAGAGCTCGGTGTTGACGAGTTCCTTTGCATATTTCTCGAGGTCGCGTTCGCGGCACTCGACGATCTGACGCCCTGACAGGGTACCCGGGTCAATGCCGCGGAAGCGGTAGGACTCGAGCCATGACCTCTGGTAAGGCTGGCAGGGTGCGTTGTACATCGAGTCGGTGAACTGGATGTAGCGGATGCGGTCGCCGGCCTTTGCGCCGTCGGTCGGGGTCACAAGCTTGCGGATCGGACAGTTGGGTTCCTGCTGCTCTGCGAGCGGCGGGTGTGCACTCTTGTAGGCTGAGCCTGGTGCACGGTGTCCCATGATCAGGACGATGTCCTTATCGGAGACATCACGAAGCTTTTCCAGCTTGTGCGTCGGGTCCATCTGCTTGCGCCTGTTCTCGGCGATTTGAGTCTGGCCGGGACAATACTGGGGTTTGTATGCCATTGTTTTATCACTCCAATTATTCCTTCTTTTTCACGATTCTCATAACTGACGAAATGACTTCTGCCATTTTCTCGCGTGTGGGGGTCTGACCCCGGGTCACGCCGCTCACGATGGCCATTACCGTACCTTTCGTACGGATTTTGTCCGTTGGCGGCATTACCACCGTTGTCTTCACGCCCTCCTTTGCGAAATCCTCGTAATCGACAGGTGACTGGGAAACGACAATCGCCTTCACATCACAGTGCTGGAGAATAAATCTGACCTTCTGCACGACATGGGAACGAACGTTCCCATGGTGAAGGATGGCGACTTTGTGTTTCTCGATCTGCGCGATCTCTTTCTCGTTAAGCCCCATGGAAGCGCCAAGGACGCCACCGGCAATTTTTGGTGCGTCCGGTGGCACGCCGCTGCCGGCATACAGCACCAGCGTACTGATGCTGTATTCGACGCCCTGTTGCCTGAGACCTGAGGTGATATCGCACACCGGCTTGGTCACGTGACGGCGTCCGGGAGACATCCCGACCACGATCACATCCGGGTACCGGCATTCGGAGATGGTGCCCCGCTGGGCAATCCCTCCTCCTTTTCCCATACCCGTCGCCTCGCGGCAGTCAACAACCTGGGTTACTCGTCCAATCGGCATGATTATTTTGTTCCCTGGAGGATTACGGGCCTGGACTTGCTGCTTGAATCAGAAAGTCCGAGCATTTCTTTGTCCGCGTTCGGGCCGTACTTGCAGTAATCGACAAGCGACGGCTCGGTCTTCATGTACCTGCCTTCCTGAATATGGAAGGTGAAATTCGTAAAAACCGGTTCGATAGCGGCTTGCAGTGCGGGGACTACGTCGCGGTTCTCGATCTCGAGCAGAATGGTGCCCACGTGAACCTGGAGATCCAGTTCCTGGTCCCCGACATGGATGGCCTTCCTCATACTATGAGGATTGGCGAGTCCTTTGGCGGGTCCGTACGTTACGGTAGCGGGAAGGCGTGGTCCATTGAGGACCATACGTCTTACTCCGGGAACGCTGACGATCTGGTTCAGCAGGCGTTCTGTTGTCTCGGGGTTGAGCAAACGCTCGGTGACAATCCTGCACTGGGGGAACGTGGCTTCGGTCATTCGTATCCGTGGGGTTTATACACCCTTTGCAACTGCCTGGATCGGCTTCTTGAATGCATCGAGCTGCCCGAAGGTGTCCTGGTAGATCTTCGAGGTTTGTTCGGGGCCGAACATCTGGGTACCTGCATCAAGACAGCATGCTGCTACGATACAGGGCATACCGACACCGGCTGCGTGCCTGGTAACGACGTGGTTGCCGTTGAACCCGCCGGGGCCGCCGCCACCGTAGATCGAGTGGCTGAAGAACGAGAAACCGACTGCGACACCCATGGTACGACCGAAGTCGGAGCCTGGGAGGCCGGTCTCGTGCTCGAGCAGGTCGTTGAAGTAGAGCAGGGTTGCAGAGACTGCCTGTGCGAACCGTCCTGCACCACAGTTGACCATGGTTGCTGCCAGGGTTCCTGCCGATGCATAGGCGTTCCACATCATCGGGTCCTTGGTCTCGTAGAAGATGTAGCCGCTCTTGCCCTTCTTGCCTGCCTTGATGACCTTGTCCTCAATGGCTTTTTCGACAAGGCTCTGCACGACAGTACCGATGGTACCGGTCTTGCCGTTTGCCTTGACGAGGTCGTAGACAAGGTTGTTTGCGTTCAGGCCCTGGTATGCATAGAGCAGGAGCTGGGCGCGCTCGAACGGGCCGATTGCCATGCCCATCTCGAACTCCCCGGCCTGTTCGAAGGTTGCACAGAGTGCTGCACCCTGCATTGCATTCCGGTGGGTCATCATTGCCGCATGGTTTGCGGGAATGTTGCGGAGTGCGTAGCCGAGACCTTCGTTGTTCTGCGGGATGGACATGATAGTGACGATGTTGCCGCCATCCATGCTCATGGTCTGCGGGTAGGTACCCCAGACTGCACTCTTGACATAGGAACCGTCGAACATGTTGACCTTGTACTGGTCAACCAGTGCATAGGTGGTGGCTGCTGCAACGGCGGTTGATGCCGCATCGTAGGTTGCTGCTGCCTCCAGACGGGAGCTCGGGACCTCGACCAGGATCATCTTGCCGCCGCCGACCTTGGTGATCTTGGTGTTGTCGCCGTCGGTGACCTGGACCATGTCCTTGATCTTGGCTGAAAGTGCGTCACAGTCCTTGACACAGCTGCAGTTCATGCCGCGGCCGAGAATCTGATTCGACTTGCCGCCAAATTTTCCGGTCTTTAATGCTTCCTCGATACCGGCGAGGTTGACTGCCACTGTCCTCTTGGTGAGGTCGATGACATTGAGTGCACCCTTGTTGACCAGCGGGCTGATCTTGTCAAGAGCTACATTGCTCTTTAAGAGCTTACCCTCATCGTCATAAAGGTCAATCGTATCTTTGTATTTTGCCATTTGAATTCCTCCAAATTTCCATTTAACCGCGATACAATACTGTCAGTGAGCGAAAGTATACCCTATAAGGGATACTGGTAATGAGTGAAAGTCGCTATTGCACGTCCCCTAAGATGGGACATTGAATACTTGCCAATTTCGCCATATAAGCATTCCCATTTTTTACCGAAACACTTTTTTATAATAACTAAAAAATAATTATTAAACATGAAGCAATGTTCAAATATTGCATAAATGTTCCAGTTCGTTGTTTTACGCAGTATTACAATTTCAAAAAATAGTAGCATTAACTGTTATATTATATGTGAAAAAATCTGATTATTGTATGCGCTCTCTATAAAAAAGGTGGGGTCGGGGACATGGTTCCTGGTGTGCCGGTGCGGCATCCCGTTCCCCGTTCATTTGCAGTGCATTATTTCTTGAATTCCGTGATGGGACTGGGTCCAAGCTCGTTGATGGTCTTGACCACATCCGTGATGACAGCGCCCCATTTTGCGCCTTCGGAAGCGGATACGAATGTCATCCTGAACCGGCGGTCATCGAGGCCGATGCTCTTCATCAGCCGCTTCACCATGAACATGCGTTTTGCCGATTTGAAGTTACCCTCAAGGTAGTGGCAGTCACCAAAGTGACAGCCGGAGACGAGCACGCCGTCTGCACCGTCGGCAAATGCTTTGAGCACGAACAGTGCATCAATACGCCCCGTGCACATGACCCGGATGACCCGGACATCGGGCGGGTACTGGATACGGCCACCGCCGGCGAGATCAGCACCGGCATAGGAACACCAGTTGCAGAGGATACCGATGATCTTCGGCTGCCAGATACCGGGCCCGCGCTGGGGGATGGGGAAATCTCCAGGTGCTGACATTTACTGCTCACCTCCGAGCAGGAATGCATCGATCTGCGCCACGATCTGCGGGGTTGCAAAGTGGTTCATCCAGATTGCACCGCCGGGACAGAAGCCCCCGCAGGTCCCGCAGCCTTTACACTTGGCTTCGGTGACCTCCATGACCGTGCGCCCGTCTTTTTCGACGAGGGCAAGAGCGCTGTACGGGCAGAGGTTTACGCACATGCCGCAGCCTGCGCATTTCTCTTCGATACAGGTGGCAAAGTACGGCTCGAGCTCGACTTCACCCTTGTGGATGGGGATGCTTGCTGCTGACGCTGCGCCTTCGGCGGATGCTACCGTGTCGGGGATATCCTTGGGTCCCTGGCAGACACCGGCGAGGAAGACCCCGGCAGTGGTTGTACCGCACGGGTTCAGCTTCGGGTGTGCCTCCAGCAGCCAGCCGTCCATCGAACAGGAGACCCCGAAGAGCTTGCGGGTCCTGTTGGTGTCTTCCTTGGGCTGGACTGCGGCTGCGAGGACCACGAGATCGACTTCCATATCGACCGGGCGGTCGAGCAGGGTGTCATCTGCCATCACGTGAAGGTTCTTGGTGCTCTTGTCTTCAAGGATGTTTGCCACACGCCCGCGGATGAACTTCGCGCCCTCGTCCTGGATGCGGTAGTAGAACTCTTCGTACATCTTGCCGAACGAACGGATATCCATGTAGAAGATGTAGGGTGTGCAACCGGGTATCTTCTCGATGATCTGGTGGGCGTGTTTCAGCGAGTACATGCAGCAGAACCGTGAACAGTACGGTTTCCCGGTACCCGTGTTGTCACGGGAACCTGCGCAGAGCACGAACCCGACTCTCTTGGGCGTCTGGCCATCGCTCGGGCGGACAAGGTGGCCGCCGGTCGGACCGGATGCACAGATGAGCCGTTCGAATTCGAGGCTCGTGATGACGTTCTCGAATCTCTTGTATCCCCACTCCTCTTTCTTCTCGATCGGGAAGATATCAAAGCCGGTTGCAAGAATAGCGGTTCCGACTTTGACCTTGACGAACTCGTCTTTGGCCTCAAGGTCGATTGCCTTCTTCTCAGGCCCGCAGGCAGTTACACACAGCCCGCACTTGATACATGAGTTGAAGTCGATCGTAAAGAGCAGGGGAACAACCTGGGGGTGGTTGATATAAATCGCCTTGCGGGGTTTCATGCCCACTTCAAAGTTGTTCGGCTTTACCACCGGGCAGACCACGTCACAGTCACCACACCCGTTACAGCCTCCACCGACGATGCCGCGTGCTTCGGCTTCCGTGGGGGTGAGGACGCCACGGGCCTTCTTGCGGATGGTGACATCGAAGTTTCCGATGTATCCTTCGACAGAATCCACTTCTGACCAGGTCATCAGTTCGATGTTTTGGGCCCTGCCGACATCCACCATCTTCGGTGTTAAGATACACTGAGAACAGTCAAGGGTCGGGAACGTCTTGTCCAGCTGGGACATACGTCCGCCGATGCTGGTATCGGCCTCAATGAGATAGGTCTTGATGCCTGCACTTGCCAGATCGAGTGCTGCCTGCATACCGGCAACCCCGGCTCCGACGACCATTGCCGCTTTTTCAACCGGCACGGACTTCGGGAACAGGTCCTGCAGGAGTGACGCCTTTGCGACTGCAATCCTGATGGCGTCCTTTGCTTTGTCCGTGGATCCTTCCTGGTCGTGCATGTGCACCCATGAGTTCTGTTCACGGATGTTTGCCATCTCGAACCGGAACGGGTTCAGGCCGCCTTCTTTTGTTGCCGTCCTGAATGTCGGTTCGTGGAGGCGTGGTGAACATGCGGCGACAACGACACCGGTGAGTTTTTGTTCCTTGATTGCCTTGTTAATCACACCCTGCCCGGGCATCGAGCACATATACTTGTAGTTGTCAACATAGGCTACATTCGGGATGGTTTTTGCATATTCCTGTACGGCAGGGATATCCATTGACCCGGCGATGTTGGTACCGCAGTGGCATATGAAGACACCGATGCGTGCCTCCTGCTTGGTGGTGGTGCCTGCTGCAGCCGGTGCCGCTGCCTGGGGTTTTGCTGCCTGTTTCTTGACTTCCTGTTTTACCGGGGCTTCCTTCTTTGCGTCCTGCTTCTTTGTCTCGGTCTTCTTGGTAGTTGTTTTCTTCTTTTCTGCCATTGTTACCACCTCACAGGACCTTCTGCAGGAACGGTTCACAGCTGATACCATGGAGGTCCAGCCCGAGGTCCTGCGGGCTCATTCCCTGTGCCAGTCCGAGGAGTTCGGCGAAGTGAAGTACGGGCAGTCCATAGGAAACGCCGAACTTCTCCTGGATCTCGATCTGGCCGCGGTCAAACTGAAGCTGACAGAACGGGCAGATGTCCGTGAGTGCGTCTACCTTCTCTTCTTTCAGGTTGATCAGCTTCTCGTTGGTGATGTCCAGTGAGTGGACGATATCGTACCCGCGGACACCGCCACCGGCACCACAGCACTGCATCTTGTTGCGGTATTCCACCGGGATTGCGCCCAGTGCGGCAACAAGCTCTTCCATCCAAGTCGGGTGCTCGGTGTTCAGCATGACTTCTTTCTCAAACTCACGGTCCTTGTGGGGCTTGACTAGGTGGCAGCCGTAGTGGACTGCGATGCGGGCACCTGTCAGGGGGTTTGTGATGCTGTCCCGGACCTTGTCGACACCGATAAACTTGTCGTTGTAGAGGAGTTCTGCCGTGTGGTACACGTTGATAGTACCTTTGTACTCCATGTCTACTTCCTTGAGGACTTCATTGACGGCATCGCGGAGATCCTTGTTGTGCTTGAGCTTATGGTTGACTTCCCAGATCGACTTGTAACAGCCGTTGCAGACAAGGGCGATATCCATCTTCATCTGCTCGGCGAGCACGAGGTTCCGGGCTGCCATTGCATAGAAGACACTGAGATCGATCGAGCCAAATGCACCCGGGGCGGGGCAGCAGCTTGCGCCCTTTAGGGGAACGAGCTCAACGCCAAGCTTTTTCATCGCTTTTATGGAGGCGGATTCGACACCAGGGTAGCGATTCGGGGCAATACATCCGAGATAGAATGCAAACTTATGGTTTGCGCCTGTTTCTGACATGGTATCTTACCCCTCCCTCTCCTTGACGATCCGGTCTGCATTCGCCTTGAGCTTGTAGTGGTCAAGGATCTTCCTGATGCCGGGGATATATTCCGGATACATGTGGGTGGTTGGCGGGTCGCGGGTGAGGCCGAGCCGCTCGCGGGCTGCACGGTTGACATCGTTGTTCGGGACACCGTGACCTGATGAGTAGATCGCCTGCACGGTCTTGAGGAAGTTGACGGGGACGATGTCTCTCTTGAATGCGAGGTTCCTCATCGCCATGATGACATCGGTAGGCAGGATGTCACGCGGGCAGCGGTCCGAGCAGCTGTAGCAGGTTGTACAGAGCCAGAGATCGGGATCTGTCAGGGACTCGTTCTCGAGCCCGAGAACAGCTCTCCTCATGAACTTGCGGATGCGGTACGTGCTGCGGGGGGCCGATGGGCATGAACCTGTGCATGTTCCGCACTGGTAGCACATGTGGGCGATGGTACGCGAGATCCCCTTCACTTTCGTAGTGAATTCGGGGTTTGAGTCCTCGCGGTAGTATCTCTGATCGTGGAGTTTCTTCTCCAACGCTTCGGGGTAACCTTTTGTTCTTGCCATAGTCCGCTCACGCCTTCTCCATCATTTTGAGGTTGACCTGCCCGGTAATCTCCTCTTTCACTTTCGAGGTTCTCCTCTCGAAAAGTTTCGCCTTGATCTTGTTGAACAGGTCGGTCTCTTTGCCTTTCATGCGGATACCGGTCCTCTGCAGGACGATGATGTCCTCGCCGGGACATGCATTGACACAGGCGCCGCACAGGATACAGTAATCCTTGTTGACGGCAATGGTGGCCTCGATCTCATGCTTCATCTCTGCCGCAGGTTTTGCTGACGGCAGATAGATTGCATTTGCCGGGCAGATCTCGACACAGGTCGAGCAGCCGCCGGGGCATTTGTCGGCATGGAATACGATATCGCCTTCAAAAAGCTTCTCGACGGTGATCGCTTCGGTCGGGCAGTTCCGGGAACACCAGGTACAGGTGCAGCAGTTGTCCTGGATAATATCGACTTTGCCGTCGACCTTGTCAGAAACGACTTCACGCTCGACGGTGATGCACTCTTCAGGGCATGCCTCTACGCATACCTTGCAGGCATCACACTTTGTCTCGTCCCAGATCACGTCACCCTCCACTTTTCCGGTCTCCGCGGTGAACCCCTTGTGTTTCACCACGAGTGCCGGGCAGAGTGCACCACACAGGCCGCAGAGAGAACATTTCTCCTTGTCTACGGTAAACGTTATCTTCGTCTTGATAGCGGTCTGCCGGTCCTTGGCGCCTGCCACGGGTCCCTTGTATGTCCCTTCAAATGCCGGGACGTTGCGGTCGATGGCGTCGCGCGGGCATACCTCTTCACAGATCGTACACCTGACGCATTTCCCGTCATCGATCTCCGCTTTCATATCATACTTCGGGAACCCTTCCTTCTCGATAATCGGGAGTCTCTCCTGTCCGTCTACCTTCAATGTCAGTGCATTGAACGGGCACATGATGACGCAGACGCCACAGTAGGAACACTTGGTCTCGTCCACGTCCACTGGAGCAGCGTAGTTGATAGCGCCACGCCTTGCCGCTCCGACAAGCCCGAGGACGATTGCATCCTCAGGACAAGCCTCGACACATATGCCGCATCCCGTGCAGGTCTCTGCATTGAGTATCAGGTTATTGACGTTCTGAAGGAGTTTCTGCTCCATCACAACGTTAACACCATCCTTCTTCTTGGAAAATTTTGGATACAATGCCATGAATTAACCCTCACGCTGTTTTCTTATTGCACGCTTGCCGCTGTTCTTGATTCCCGGGGGCCTGCAAATCTGATAAGGCCGTACGGGTTTGCCTGAATACCTACGCCGCATCCGGCAGAGAGTTTACCTATTAAATCAAGAATCACGGATCTTCCATCCCTGACTACGTAGATCTTTTCTTCTGATGCAGTATCTACTGTATGAAGCGTTACCGCATCAACAGGACATGCAACCACACAATTATTACAGCCGGTACACCTTTTCATATGTATGTGCACTGCAAATGCCATTCGATTTTCACGCACCAGCTATGATCGATTCTAAAAATCGACTAACAAAAAGTGGTAGAAGAATGTAGATAAATGTTCTGAAATTGCGTGTGAGAAAACGGATGTTTTATACGGGTTTTCATTATTTTAGTTTATATACTCTTCAGGGATGTTAATGTATAAATCCAGATGGTTAACAAGTTACCTTATACTTTTCCCCGTCTTTTTTTATTTTTTATCGTGCGCTCCCGAATTACGGGTTCTCGTCAAAATCAAATTAGAAAATTTATTCAGTCACCATCATGGTACCTTGTAGTACCGGAGGTTATTTATGGAAATCAACGGCGTTACGATCGATAATACCTACGCAGAGGCATTCCCGACATGGGTCTGCCGGATTATCATCACTGCGGTCACCAAGGAATGGGCAAAGAAAGCAGCAACGGAAGCAACCGGTTTTGCAACATCCGCGATCGGTTGTCCCTGCGAGGCAGGCATCGAGGGATATGTCCCGGCAAGCGGGACTCCGGATGGAAGACCCGGTGTAGCCATCCTGATCTGTGCCAGCAAGAAGAAGCTCAAGGAGCAGGTTGTCGAGCGCCTCGCAGAATGTGTCCTTACGGCACCGACAACCGCTGTTTTCAACGGCATCACCACGGCGGAAGAAAAGATCCCGGTCAAGCTCCACTTCTTTGGTGATGGCTACGAGTACCAGAAGGAAGTCGGCGGCCGCAAGTGCTGGGTCATCCCGATCATGAACGGCGAATATGTTGGTGAAGAGGAGTTCGGTATCGTTAAGGGGGTAGCTGGCGGCAACTTCTTTGTGATGGGAGAAAACCAGATGGCGGCCCTTATGGGTGCCGAGGCAGCTGTTGAGGCTATCGATCTGGTCCCGGGAACAATCACCAGTTTCCCCGGCGGCATTGTCGCGAGCGGCTCGAAAGTCGGCAGCCTGAAGTACAAGTTCATGCCAGCCTCAACCAATGAGAAGTACTGCCCGACACTCCGCGAGAAAGTGCCGGACTCCAAGATCCCTGCGGGCGTCAAGGCCGTCTACGAGATCGTGATCGATGGTATTGACGAAAAGTCGGTCGCGGAAGCGATGGGGGCAGGTGTGAAAGCTGCGGTTATGGTTCCCGGTGTGAAGTTTATCTCTGCCGGTAACTTTGGTGGCACGCTTGGGCCGTACAAGATCGAGCTTCACAAGGTTCTGTAAAAATCTCCTTTTTTATTTCCGTGGGTACATCGATTCATATATATAGTGTCATTACCGATTATTTTGTTAACGAAAATTTCGGCGACAATATGATCAGGCTCACCCCCGATGATGCAAAGAAGCGGTTCGGGCCGCTTTTCTCATTAAAATTCCTGGTGATGGTAGACGAAAGGAGTGGCCGGGCAGAAATAATCGAAACATGCCGGGCACGGGGAACGATTGAGTGGGACGCGATGAACCGGCGACGGGCGGGGGGCGCGGTGACCGGTTGTGTTGTGGAAGGAACAACGATGGTGATCAACGCGAAGATTGGCACGTACCCTATCAATTTCGGTGCCGCATCCAGGGCTATCGGAGGGCAGGCCCTGGAATCCGTGGAAGTAGCCGGAGACGAAGTAATCACCACGTGGGCCGGTATCGCCGGTGCCGGTGTCGGGATTGCTGCCTGCCTTTCCCAAGCCCCCGGTGTTATCCGGGCAGAGTATCCTACGGAAGATGATCTCAAGGTCGGCGGGGCACGGACCAACCGGGTCAGGATCGTCTCGCCCCGGTACGAGAAGGTCTGCATCGGGATTGATGATACCGATACAAAAACGGAAGGGGCGACATGGGTGATGGCACTGAAATGTGCAGAATCCTGTCGCATGGAAGGTGTTGAGTTTTTGAACATGCGCCTTGTCCAGCTCAACCCGGCGGTACCCCATAAGACCACGAACTGTGTCAGCTCAGCGCTGAACTTTGCCGCGAGACCGGATAAAACTCGCGGGCTCCTGGATTTTGTCCGGGCTTTTGTAGAAGAAAATACCTTTTCAAAGGACGCAGGGATCGCCTGTTACCGGGGTATCGGTTTTTCATCAGATTCTCCTTCATCTGCCGCGGTAAAGACGGAGATCTTGACCCTTGAAAAAGCGGAAGAAGAGGCAGAGGCGCTCGGTATTGAATTTATTGACCACAATGGAAGGAAGGGAAGGATCGGTGCGCTGGGTGCAGTGCTCTGGGGCAACCGGGGCATCGAGGCGGCGGGACTCTATGGTGAACATCTCTGAACCTTACATCATCCAGTACCCGAAGATCGTCGCAGTTGCCGATGAGACCGGAGAGCGGGTGGAGCTCATCGAGTTTTTTGAATGTATTGGAGGGGCTATGTGGACCCAGCACCATTACGCGAAGAGCCAGATTGTGGATGACGTCCGGTGCGTGGGTTCAACAACCCGGTACCTGATCAGCCCGGGATCGGTCGATCTCGCACTGGAAAGCTCCCGGTTCCCCGCGGGCATTTCCGGGGTTGTCGTGGATGATACCGAGATCGCGATCACCTATATTGGCATGGGGGGAGGGGGCGTTGGCGCCGCAGCCTGCAGGTCGGATGCTGTCGGTGTCCTGCGGAGCAGGAGTGATCCGGCCGGCGGGGGGAAAGTGGCCGGTGCCACCCTCTGGATCCCCCGCAGGCAGCGGGTGCTGATCGGGGTCGATGATACCGACACCCCGGAAGAGGGTGCGACATGGACCCTCGTCCATAACATTGCAAAAGCCGTGGAAGACGAACAGTCTGTCTATCTCTCCCATACGATCGTCCAGCTCTTCCCGGTACCGTACCGCACCAAGAACTGCGTGAGTCTGGTTGCGGAATTTGCATCAATGGATCCTGATGGTCTTATAGACCGGTTTCATAGTCTTCTTAAGCGGTACACCCTTTCGCAAAAAACAGGGATGGCGGCTTATGCCGGATTTTCCCCGTCTGAAGAACTGCTTGCATTCGGGAGGAAAGTCAAGCGTGGGGAAGTAGAGCCCGGACTCTTGGAAAATCTCAGAGATGATAACCTCCGAATCATCATGAAGGGGCGGGGGATCATAGGGGCAGTCGCGGCCATACCCTTCTCCACCAACTATATAGAGGCACTCGAATTATGCAATGGAAGGATGTAAAAGCCCGGCTCCTTGCCGCAGGATCAGCCCGGCTCACCGGAGAACCTGCGGACACGTTTATTGCACGCTCCGCTGCGGGACCGGGCGCCGGCGGAAAGGGATCGGTTTTCTTTGCGATGGGGGGCCACCGGGTAAAATTCGCCCTCGACCCCGCAAGCGGCATTGAGATCGCCCACCGGGGCAATGGCGTGGCGGACCTGTATTTCGAGGGACAGATTTTCCCCGGCCGCCTCCTCGAGCCCGGGTTCCACTGCCCTGACCAGGCCTTCATCACGGTGACGGGCAGCTGCATATTCAGGTGCCGGTACTGTAATGTGCCGGGAATCGGGGGCAGGCGCAAGACGATCGAAGAGATAATGGACATGGTTGAATCGGTGAGGCACCGCATCCATGCGATCTCCATAACAAGTGGAGTCCTTTCAAGCATCGGGGAAGAGGAAGCCTATGTTCTCGAAGTCGTAAAACACCTGACGTTTTTCGGGCTCCCCATCGGTGTTTCCATATATCCGACCGAAAAGACGCCCGATCGCCTGCACCAACTCGGAGTTGCGGAAGTGAAGTTCAACCTTGAGGCGGCAACACCGGAGCTCTTTGAACGGATGTGCCCCGAGCTAGACTACGACAGGCTCTGGCGCGTGCTGGACCGCTCCGTTGAACTCTTTGGCAGGGGACGGGTTTTTTCCAATGTTATCATCGGACTTGGCGAGACTGATGAAGATTTGGAAGCTTGCATCCGTACACTGACCGGCTACGGCGTGATCCCGGTGCTGCGCCCGCTCAACCCGGTCGCGGAATTCAGCGGAACAACCCGCCCATCCGCCGACCGACTGAAGAAAGCCTTTACGATACACAGCAGGGCTCTCGCTGATGCCGGCCTCGATACACGCCAAGCGCTCACGATGTGCACGAACTGTGCTGGCTGTGACTTGGTTCCCGGGAGGGATGAATGAAGGGAGTTACCGGCCTGGCCGATGCCGTCCTCCGGTATACCGACCGCCGGTATACCGTCCCGGGGTTCCCGATCACCAACCTTGGCGATCTGACAAAGGCTGAGATGGTAATCAACGAGAAGACGGCACTTGAGTATGCCCTCGGGGACTCCATTTCCAGACGACGTGCCGCGGTGATCATCAAGAATGTCGGGGTGAATGCCTGTGCCGACCCGCTCCTCCAAGCGACGGCACAGGGCCTCATCGGCGGGGTCGTTCTCGTGGCAGGCGATGACCCTGACTCCATCGGGTCCCAGACCGCCCAGGACTCGCGATATTACGGTGAACTGGCGGAACTCCCGGTGATCGAGCCGGATGAAAACACCTGTTATGCGGCCGTGGAGTCCGCGCTTGAGGCTTCGGAAAAATTCTCCCGCGTAGCAATCCTCCGCCTGACCCCTCAGATACTTGACGCTGAGATCGCTTCGCATATCGTCCCCCGTCGGGACCGGAAGGGCAGGCTTTCAGAGCGCACCTGGACCATGAACGGGCGGATCACGGCGGCAGAACAGCTCTACCGGGAGATGTTTGCCTGGTCGGACAAGTCTCTCCTGAACACCTGGAACGGGGAACCGGCAGGTGCCGGTGCCGCACCGGGCAACACCCGGATCGTGACGGTTCATCCCCTGCCGGGACGGGCAGGAGAGATCCGGGACATTCGCGAGTTCGGCCGTACCTTTGTCCGCGACCACCGCGGTCTCCGGCCCCCCTTTCCAAAGGAACGCCCGGAGGCAATGGAGGACCGGGGTTACTACCGCACATTCTGTGTTGACTGCCCGTTCAGGCCAATGATGAACATTCTCAGGGAGCGGGGGTTGAAGCTCATCTGCGATGCCGGGTGTTCAGTCCTCGGGATGACACCCCCGTACGAACTGGGGGTGGCCAGTTATGGCATGGGTGCGAGCATCGCCGTTGCTGCACAGAGCACCGGGGTCGCCCTTATCGGGGATTATGCGCTGCTCCATTCCGGCCTGAATGCCCTGATCGATGTCTACGAAAAACGCCGGGCTCTCCTGTGCATAGTAATGAAGAACAACTGCACGGCAATGACCGGCAGACAGCCGGTCTGTGACCCCATCCCCTACCTTTCGTGGGCGGACCCGGTCATCTGCCGCGCCGAAGACGAAGGGGTTCTGGAAGAGGAACTCGTGGCCGGGGACGGGCCGCGGACAGTTGTCGTTGAAGGGGAATGTCCGGAGGGAAGCCACCATGAAACCGTGGAATGTTGAGATCTGTGATGTAACGCTGAGGGACGGGGAACAGACGCCGGGAGTCTCGTTCTCGTGCAGGGAGAAGGCGGATATTGCCAGCACGCTGGATGCGATAGGGATTGAAGTCATCGAAGCGGGTTTTCCTGCGGTATCTGCGAACGAAAAGGAGTGCGTGACAACGATCGCCGATCTCGGGCTCGACGCCCGCATCTGTGGTTTTGCCCGGGCCCGGGAAGGTGACATACAGGCGGCGATAGACTGCGGGGTGGACATGGTGAGCATTTTCATCCCGACATCCGAACTTCACGTCCGGCTCAAGTTCAGGAAGCCCCGGGAGCAGGTCCTCCAGGATGCGCTGAAGATGATCGATTATGCGAGGGAACAGGGTGTTCAGGTCCGGTTTGCAGCCGAGGACGCATCCCGGACCGATCTGCCTTTTCTCAGGGAAGTCTACCGCGGTGCGGCGGATCATGGGGCCGTCCTCCTCAGTTTTGCCGACACGGTAGGCTGCCTCATCCCAAGCGAGATGCGGACTGTGATGGCGGACCTCGTAGCATCGGTCGACCGCCCATTCTGCGCCCACTGTCACAATGACATGGGCTGCGCCGTGGCAAACACGATTACAGCGGCTGAGGCCGGGGCCTTCCAACTCCACACCACGGTCAACGGGATCGGGGAACGTGCCGGGAACGCATCCCTTGACGAACTGCTGGTCGCGCTGAGGATGAAAGGAGGTGTTGACCGGTATGACCTCTCGCACCTCAAAGACCTCTCCCTCATGGTAGAGAAGTATTCCGGGATAACCCTCCCCCGGAACAAACCTGTAACCGGGGAACTCGCCTTTTCGCACGAGAGTGGCATCCACATCGCGGCGATTCTCGAAGACCCGCTCGCGTACGAGTACTTCCCGCCCGGACTTGTTGGCGGAGAACGGCACTTCATTCTCGGCAAGCACACCGGAAAAAAGGCGCTCGAGCATGTGGTGGCTTCCATGGGCTGCGAGCTCTCGGAAACACAGATCTGCCGTGTTCTCGACATGGTTAAGGACCATTCGGAGCACAAGTGTAACATTACGCCGGAAGTGCTGAAAAAACTGATCCGGAAAGCACAACATGAACAGGAGAATGCCTGAATGAGTACCCTTTCGGAACGGATCCTTGGTGCATCAGCTGGTGAGTATGTGGACCGGAACGTGGACAGGGCCTATACCCACGATGGTACAGGCGTCCTCGCCCTTGAAGCATGGAAGAACATGAGCGGCAGCCGGCTCGCAAAAGCGACCGAGCTCTACCTGCAGTTTGACCATATCGTCCCGGCAAACAACAGTACCACCGCCACGCTCCAGCACGAGCTCCGTGAATTCGCCCGCAGTTCGTTCATGCACTTCTCCGATATTGGCGGAGGCATCTGTCACCAGCTGATGAGCGAGGGGGTCGTCTTGCCTGGCGAGATAGTGGTCGGTGCCGACTCGCACAGTGTCACCCTTGGGGCATTCGGCGCATTCGCGACCGGGGTCGGAGCTACGGATATGGCAGCGATCTGGCTGACCGGTGAGACCTGGTTCCGGGTGCCGGAATCGGTCGGGATCCACCTCTCAGGAAGGTTTACCGGAGCTGCGGAAGCCAAGGACCTCGCCCTTACCTATGTCGGAAAGCTCGGGACGGACGGTGCAACGTACCAGGCGCTCGAGTTCGTGGGCGAGGGGATGCGGCATCTCTCTATGGACGAGCGGCTCGTGCTCTCCAACCTCTCGGTGGAAGCCGGGGCCAAGGCAGGGCTGTGCTATGCGGACGATATCACCGCCCGCTATCTCAGGGAACAGGGGCACGCGGTGTCAGCCCAGCTCCCTGAATCCTGCACGTACGCACAGGAACTGGAGATCGATCTCTCCGACGTCGTCCCGCTTGTTGCCGTACCCCACCGTGTGGATACGGTGAAACCCGTCTACGATCTTGAAGGGCTCCCGCTTGACCAGGTCTTTGTCGGGACCTGCACGAATGGGAGGTACTCTGATCTTGCCCGGTTCGCCCGGATCGTGAAGGGCCGGAAGGTGGCGGTGCGGACCATCGTTATCCCGGCCTCCGCGGAAACTCTCGAGAAGACTATCCGGACCGGCGTGCTTGCCGATATCATTGGCTCGGGCTGCACCATCGGGACTCCCGGCTGCGGCCCCTGCATCGGCTACCATATGGGCGTCCTTGGTGATGGGGAAGTATGCCTCTCTACGGCGAACCGGAATTTCAGGAACCGGATGGGCGTTGGCGGAGAGATCTACCTCTCTTCTGTGGCCACCGCCGCAACGAGCGCTATTGAGGGTGAGATAACCGCGCCCGAGGTGGTCTGATGCAGGGTGAAGGGCACGCTGTCTGTCTCCCGGCGGATATCGATACCGATCTAATTATTGCCGGGCGGTACCTGAGGACCAGGGACCGGAGCCTCTGGGCAGCCCACGTATTCGAGGACCTCGATCCCGCCCTTGCAGCCCGGCTCAAAGGCGCAGTGATCGTTGCCGGTAAGAATTTTGGCTGCGGGTCGTCGCGTGAGCAGGCCCCGATCGCAATCCGCGAAGCCGGGGTCGCAGCGGTCATTGCCCCCTCGTTTGCACGGATCTTCTTCCGCAACGCGGTCAATATCGGGCTGCCACTCATTGAATCGGATCTGTCCTGTGAAGAAGGGAGTTCTGTCAGGTTCAACGTGGCTGAAGGCTGGGTGGAGAGCGGAGGGAAACGGTGCGGAATCCGTCCCCTCTCACCCCGCATGCGGGAGATTCTTGCGGCAGGAGGACTCGTGGAATACTGGAGAGGACACCAATGATATTCCCGGAACACTGCAAATACGTGGGGATCGCCTCGACAAAACCCTGCGGAGAACGGGTCTATTTCCTGAGCCGATACCTTCTCCGGGAGACGGATGGCGGGTATGAGTTATCGGAAGTGACACTCGACCCTGAAGAGAAAGGGATGATGCGGGACATCGTCTCGTCAAAGGTACTCGCCCGGCCCCATGAAGTGTACCGCTATCTGGAAAAAGTGCAGCTCCACGACCGCACACGGCTTGTCCGGCTGGCCCTTGAATCAGGAAACCGTTGCACGGTATTTACCGGTCTTGACGAGCACCGCACGTTCGTCCTCGACCCCGACCTTTCCGGATTTCTGGAGATCCATGTCTATGACGTGACCCCTCCCCGCCCGAGCCTCTCCCTGTGCCTGCAGGGACTGGAATCCGCGGGGCTCTTCGGTGACCTCTCCGTTGTATTCAGCCACCATGTGCGGGACATCACGGATATCCATGCCGATGTTTACCCGTGCCGGGCAGCAGGATTTGCAAGAACGCTCGATGCCGACCCGATGTGCGGCGGTGAGCGCGTTGCAGGCTGTCTCACCGGCTCGCAGTTTTATACCGAGTCCTATGGGCACAACTTCAGGCTCGAGAACATCTGTCCTCTTGAAAGTGTGAACAAAGAACCTTTCATCGCCAGGTGCTGCCGTGCAGAACGTGAGGGCCCCGGGAGCTGGAACGGGAAGTCAGGATCCATTGTTCACTGGGGGGCAAACCCTGCGCAGATCGCCGGTTCGGTCCGGGAACTGGTCACCCGCTGGAGGGCGAAGTGAAAAAAATTGCGGTTGTCGAGGGAGACGGGATCGGGCACGAAGTGATTCCGGTTGCAAAGCATGTCCTCGAACTCCTGCATCCTGAGTACGAGTATTTTCCGGTTGAGGTCGGCTATGGGAGGTGGGAGCGAACTGGGTGCCCCTGTACCGATCCTGATATTGCGGAACTGAAGACCGCTGATGCAATACTTTTTGGGGCCGTCACCACTCCTCCTATGAAGGACTACCAGAGTGTCGTCCTGCGAATCAGGAAAGCGCTCGATCTCTATGCGAACCTGCGCCCGGTGAAGGATGGCGGGTTCGATATCATGATCGTACGGGAAAATACCGAAGGGCTCTACTCCGGCATCGAGGAGTCCGGTCCTGACCGGGCGACGACCCTCCGGGTCGTGACCCGGAAAGGGTCTGAACGGATCGCGAAAACCGCAGTCCGGCTCGCACGGGAGCGCGGGGGCAGGCTGACGGTCGGGCACAAGGCAAATGTGCTCAAGTCCGATGTCTTCTTCCGGGATATCTGCCTTGCAGAGGCAAAGGCTACCGGAATACCCTGTAATGACAAATTCATTGATGCCCTGTCGCTCGACATCCTCCAGCATCCGGAGTCGTATGACGTGGTCGTGACCACCAATGTTTTCGGGGACATCCTGTCCGACGTGGCTTCGTACCTTGTCGGCGGGCTGGGATTCGTGCCCAGTGCCAATATCGGCGACCGCTACGCCCTTTTTGAGCCGGTGCACGGGAGTGCGCCCGATATTGCCGGGAAAAATATCGCGAACCCAATTGCAGCAATCCGGAGTGGGGCACTGCTGCTTGCATATATGGGGGACAAGAGTGGTGCAGAGCGGACGGAATCTGCCATAAGGGAAGTGGTTGCCCAAGGGATTCGCACCCGGGACCTTGGCGGATCAGCCGGGACCCGCGAGTTCGGCGACGCGGTCATCTGTGCGCTCAGACACGGGCAATGACTAGAAATGTTTGCAGAAAAAAATGGAGGCGGATATGTGCCGTCTGTGACGGGATAACCCGTTTCCTATTGAGGTCTATAAAAACGGTGCATGGTCATCAATCTCCTCGCGCACCCGTGAACCAAGTACGTCCACTAGCGCCTGCTTTATCCCAAGGGAAAACGGTGTCAGGACCGTGTCTACCGTTTCACCCGATTTAACAGCGAGCTGGTAATCGACATGGTATCTGGCGTTTTCCGGTATCCCGACCGTAAACGGGAAGAGGAGCGGATGGTGACGGGATCTCCGTATCCGGGTTAGGGTGATTGACGTGATGTTTTCATACAAAATTTCCCGGGCAGCCTTCACATCTGCAAGGATCTCGGCCGGGTCACTCATCATATACTGGTCTGCCAGCGTCCACGATGAACCGACCTCTCCTGAACCTGAAATGCGGAGCGGCCACCAATTATTGCGTTTCTGTTTTGGGCGATCCTGCATGGTGGATTCAGGAAGAGGGGAGAAGATGAGCCGTACGTTCGTAAGGATCAGCATGCAGTCCCGGTTTTTCTTTCCTGCACCGGTTAGTTTCCGGCACGGGGCTACGTGAAGGACACGATCCTTTATCCCGGGACCGTTCAATTCATCCACGATACTAGTGGATAGTTACTCTCCATAAATAACGTTTTTCTGCAGTTATGGTCTCCTTTTGCATTCAGACGCATCTTCAGGGTCCGGGCATCCGAAGGACAAGAACCCCACTATCTTTTAACGGATACCTGGTACCAAAACATTTCCATCAGATCCGGAAACCGACTGCAGAATGCCTGTCTATCTGAACCCCTGCTCTGGCTGCCAGCACCCGGTCCGGACAGATCCGAATAAGAAGGAAATTCCTGTTTTGGCTCTGGCATTGTCCGCCCGTTATTCTCATCACCCCTATCTCGTTCACGGGAATCCGGCAAAAGACGCAGGTATCCGGTATCTTCCCGTATCACAGATAGAACAATTTCTGAACTGCAAGGTTTGTGACGGGGGGCCGGCTGGGAACGGCGGAATATTTCCGTTAACTATTCAAGATCTACGGGCAGATTAGCTTGTTCAGGAGCGTGTTTATTCATCGAACCGGTCATACTGGGGACAGCCGCGATGGTGCCCGTCCTCATTTTCTTTGCACGTGTAGCCGAGGCGAGCCTAGAGTCGCTCAGGACGATCTATATCAGCAAAGGGCATGCGAACCTTGCAGCCTACGTCGGGATCGTCAAGACCGGCATCTGGCTGATATCGACCGGTCTCGTGCTGACCGACCTTACTGATTTCTGGAACCTGTTTGCCTATCTTGCCGGTTATGGTATCGGGACAGTGCTCGGTATGCAGATCGAGAATATCATATCCATCGGGTACGTGATCGTACGGCTCATAACTCCCGACGACCCGCAGCCGCTCATCGCCCAGCTTTCCACGCTCGGTTATGGGATGACGAGGATCGAAGGTTCGGGCAGTTTCTCCCACACGGTGAATATCATCTTTATGATCGTCCCCCGCACCGAGCTGGCCCGCCTGCTCGGTATCATCTCCCGGGACTACCCGGATCTCCTGTACACTATTGAAGACGTACGGAACATCAAGGACGGGGCACGAATATTCTACAAGGACCCGAAACGGCGGGTCCTAAGCTTCTTTGGGTTATAACTCTCCCTCTCCCTCGTTTTTAGCTCTATCCAAAGGTCTATTTCCCTTCCCTTCCATCCATCATGCAGGAAGTCCCTATGAACACCGGAACTGGCAGGAAAACCGGGGACCGCATCCCCATCTATAATGCCCGAACAGGAAACGTGGACCAGGTCACTCCTGTCATTCGCACAGATGCAGAATGGCAGGCGCTCCTCACGCCGGAGCAGTATCAGGTTGCGAGAAAACAGGGTACGGAATACGCGTTCACCGGCAGGTTCCACAACTGGAAGGAACACGGGATCTATGCCTGCGTCTGTTGCGGTACCGATCTCTTTTTATCGGACACCAAGTTCGATTCCGGGACCGGTTGGCCCAGTTTTTACGCGCCGGTCTCCGGGCTCAATGTCCTCACCCGGACCGATACCTCGCTGGGCATGCCCCGGATCGAAGTCCTCTGTGCCCGGTGCGGTGCCCACCTCGGTCATCTCTTCGATGATGGGCCTCCCCCGAGCGGGAAGCGGTACTGCATGAACTCGGCTGCAATCGATTTTGTAAAGACTCCCTGATCGGGCCGGGCACATTTATGCGTATCGGGAATCGCTGCATCAACTGCTCGATCGGATGCTCGCCATCCAGCACGTTCGGGCTTGGTACCACAACAACCCCTCTTTCGACAGCGACAATCCTCATGGGATTCTGTGTAGCCGGACTCGCTGCTACGCGGCTTGTTCGCCGGTAATCTATTTTTCCCTTATTTTTTCCATCATCTCGAGCGATAGTTTTTATTAACTGTCTCTCAAAGGTGAATTAAACGGAAGGAAGATTTCTATGAAAATCCTGCATCTCATCATAGTTCTTGCGATAATTTTTATTCTGGCTTGTATGCCGTTGGCGTCCGCGGATGAATCCGCAGCAGGGAACCAGGGATGGTATGTCATCCACTGTAATGTGTATGGGGCGGACATCTATTTTGATGACAAATACGTCGGGAGATTCCAGGCAGGAACCATGACCGTTCCGGCATCTATCACCGGGACCCCGTACAAGACGATCAGGGTCCAGAGATATGGATATATAACCTACACCAGTTCCCTCACGCTTGTTCCGGGGACCGACCAGACCGTTGACCTGAATGTAACCCTCGATCCGATCAGCAGCATCACCCCCACGCAGACCCCGGTCGGCAGTGATACGGGCCGGTACGTGGTCCACAGCAACATTGAAGGGGCAACGGTTCTTTTCGATGGAGTGAATATGGGAATAATCTCGGGGGGTAATTTAACGGTGCCTGTCTATTCTACCGGGACCATTTATCAGTCCTATACCGTTCAGAAAGACGGATACACTACGTATTCCGGGGAGATCGGCAGCGTACCGCAGAAGGGAGAAACGATTGATCTCTACTCCTCCCTGAACCCGGTGGCTGCCGTACTAACAACTCCCGCGGGGGCCGGCGGAGCTGTCGGCTGGTTTGTAGTCCACAGCAATATTGACGGTGCCAGCGTCTCGCTGGATAATGATCCAATGGGTGTGATCATGAATGGCAATCTCCTGATACCGGTCTCTGCGAACGGAACTCCCTATAAAACCTTTACGGTGTATAAGAGCGGGTATATCCCATTCACCAGTACCATTGACACGCATCCTGCGCAAAACAGGACTGTTGACCTCTATGCAACCCTGAACCCGCAGACAGCGACGACTCCGAAATCTATGCTCCCTCCTGGGGTCTCAGTCCTTGCCCTGCTTTCCGGTGGAATTGCCGCAGCAGTACTTTCACGAAGATAAATTTTTTCTTCTTTTTATTGGAGCTTCTTTACGTTTAGTAACCGGTATTCCAGCGTCTGCCAGCAGGTGACAATAACGAGAATGAAAATCGCTCCGGATAACCTGTATTTTCTTCCCGTTCCTGCGCCGTCCCCCTCCCGCAAGGATTTATCATGTTCATGGTTGTTCATTATTGCAGACATCCTGCGATGATGCCGGAAGGAGGAAGAGAGAGCATGATTGCACTCCGTTTTTACCGGATCTATGATATAGGAAGGGAGATCGATCTCAACTGGCTGGAGCATGCTCTCGCCAAGAACTATTTCACCGCCCGGACGAGTTTTGTCCGGGTCAAGCCAAAATCCATCATGATCGAGGAGCCTCCGCTCATGATCCAGATGAACCCGATCCGGGTCGAACGGGACGGGCGGCAGTTCGAGTTTTCCGTCGCTGCACGGGTGTACGATATCGGCGTCATCAGTTTCTGTTTCATTTACGAGAACCCGAATGCGGATCTTGCAGCGCTTGAAGAACTGGCGTTCCTGTTTGCTGGCCAGGAAGGACTTACGGAATTCTATGTCCAGTACCTCAAAACTCTCGGGGAGATCATACGCCCCCATATCAAGAACTTTGCAATCAACCCGGATTTTTACGAAGATTACACCATTTATGTGACCGACCGCCGGGACGATTCCATCGATCCGGTCGCCCTCCTGATAGGGGAAAAGACCAGTATTTCCCCTCAGATGCGCGAGGAGATAATCAAGAATTCCCTCAGCTACACGACCGACGATCTGGCGATCCTTTCGTGGGATTCGGCGCTCCTTTGCAACCCGGAGAGCCCGACCGATCTCATCGATCTCATCGAATTTGCCAATGTTCAGGTCTTGGAACTCAGGTATTATGACCGGGAACTGACGAGAGAAATGGAAAAAATGTACGACGACATCGAACATGCCGATCGGATGGCCCCGTTCCGGAGGGGCCGACAGTATCACGCGATCATGGTAAAGCTCATGGAAACCTCGGCAGAAATTTCCGAGATCATCGAAAAAGTCGACAACCTGATCAAGGTTACGGAAGATGTCTATTACGCCCGGGTTTACGCGACGGCACTCAAGGTGCTCAGGAGCAGCCAGTGGAGCGAGAGTGTAAGCCGGAAGATCGAGGTGATCCAGGAGAATTACTCGATGCTCTCGGACGAAGTGCGGATCCAACACTCCAACTTCCTCGAGTGGGTCATCATCATCCTCATCGCCCTCGAATTCGTGCTCGCGATCTGGCAGAGCATACGGTAGCGGGGGGGTATCCTGGCATTCGAATGTTTCCAGTGCGGGGACTGCTGCAGCCACCTCGGCTGGGTCCATATCATAAAGGAAGATTACGGGGAGTACCGTTTCCTGATCCGCAATACGTATACCGGCGAGGAGACCCCGGTAACTGTCGACCCTGACAAGAGGGAACTCTTTGATGACATGAGTATTTTTGAAAAGCTCCCGCACACCTGCCCGTTCTTCCGCCACCGCCCCGGGAGCGAGAAGGCGTACTGTACCGTTCACCTGACACGGCCGGAAATCTGCCGTGACTATGGCTGCTGGAGGCTCCTGATCCTCGACCACCGGGGGAGGCGGGCGGGAAGGGTCAAGTATATCCGCACCCTCTGTTCCGAAGATACCCTCCTCACCCGGCTGTGGGAGAGCTGCATCGAAAATCACCGGGAACCGGATGATAAAAAATGGGAGGACGAGATGATCCGGATCCTCCGGCAGGCCGGGTACAGCGTCCGGAAATAAGGGAGCACCACGATGGAACCGGGACCGGATGACCAGATAATCGTGTATGAGCACTGTTCGAACCAGCTTCCCGGGTAAACCTGTTCACTTTCTCCCCGCGCACCTCCCCATTAAAAAGTCCCGTGTCCTACCCTCACGCAGGAATGATCGGCAAAGGTGCATATCTCAGGCAACTGACGGCAGTGACCATGCCGATGAAGTCTGTTGCTGTGGGAAAGGAGCTGGAGGGAAGTTCTCCCCCGTCCGTTTTTGTCGGAAGCTGGAACTACCCGGATGTGTATGCCGGACCCATGGTGACGCCCGTGCACGGGGACACCGCCGTCATGGATATGCCCGAGTCATGGATTCCGGCAAACAGGACGCAGGAAGAGATCATCGGGTACCGCCTCAACCTCGTCCGGGGAAAACAGCGGGTGCATACCAGCGATCTCACGAACCGGTTTGTGGAGAAACTGCAGGAGATCTCCCTTTCGGCATCGTCCATAGAGAGCGAAGTCTCCTTCACGGATACGCCGACTGGGCAGTCGTTTTCCGAGGAGCATACCCCGTTCGGGCCCAGCGCCCCTGTGGAACGTTTTGAGATCCAGGGGGGGAAATGGGACCGGGACCTCGAAAAGGTTTTTTATGATACCGACCTGAGAGCTGCTGATGCTGTCATCGACCTGCACCGGAATGGTCTGCCATTTTCAAGTATCCAGAAAGCCTTTTCCGTCGGCACGATGGGGCAGGAACGGGGGCGGCACCTGGTCCCCACCCGCTGGTCGATAACTGCGTGCGATACCCTAATCGGTGATCGGCTCCTTTTCCAGGTGAAAAAAAACCCGGTAATCGACAACTGGCGGGTTCACGAGTTCTCCAGCCTGCACAACAACTATGCGGTCATCCTCATGCCGACCGGCTGGCAGTACGAATGGTCGGAAGCGTTTCTCCGAGTACTGGGGAATGAGGAACTGGTATTTTCGGATCATGAAGGAAACAGGAAAAAAACCGAGTACTCATCCCTTGGCGGGTGCTACTATTCCTGCAAGATGGCAGTACTGGAAGCCCTTGCCCGGGAAGGGAAACAGGCCGGTGCGATAATTCTCCGGGAAGCGCTGAAGGGATATGTCCCAATGGGCGTATTCAACGTCAGGGAAAACGTGAGGAATGCAATGCAGCAACCGGCATCCGAGTTCGAGGACATCAGGGCTGCGCTCTCGCACATCTCGGAAAAGTTTACGCTCCCGGTCCAAAGGTTCATCGAAGAAGGAGAGCTTCTCAGGAGGATGATCCGGGAACGGCAGTGCACCTTGAAAGAGTTCATGCAGCCAGTGAATTGACATGCCCCCCGGCTCCATACCTGAAGATACTGCACGATTCCTCAGGGAAGCCTGTCCAGCGCACGATCCCGCCGGCAGGATTATCCTCCATCTTGACATGGACAGTTTTTACGCTTCGGTAGAGGTACGGCACCGCCCGGAACTTGCAGGGAAACCGGTGGTTATCGGTGCTGACCCGAAACAGGGTCATGGGCGGGGGGTAGTCTCTACGTGCTCATATGAGGCCCGGGCATTCGGTATACGGTCCGCAATGCCCATCTCGCAGGCATTCGTCCTGTGCCCCCACGCTATCTATCTTCCCCCTGACTTTGCCCGGTATTCCCGGGCCTCCGCGGAGGTCATGGGAATCCTCGGGTCGTTCGGGTTCCGGCTCCAGCAGGTCAGTATCGATGAGGCATTCCTTGACCTGACTCCTGTCGGGGGTTTTGAATCTGCCCGGTCCGTTGCAACCGGGATCAAGGATGCAATAAAAAACCAGCTCGGCCTCTCCTGCTCGGTGGGCCTTTCAAGCTCACGGGTCGTTGCCAAGATCGCTTCAGATGTTATAAAACCTGACGGCCTTACAATAGTCAGGCCTCATGACCTTCAGGAGTTCCTAGACCCGTTGCCTATCAGAAAGATCCCCGGGATCGGGAAAAAGTCCGAGGCCGGACTCTCCGCGCTGGGGATCCGGACCATCGGTGACCTTGCACGATATAACGTCCAGGTACTTATCGGGAGGTTCGGGCGGGGGGCACTGGTGCTGCACCAGCTCGCGCAGGGAATTGACGACACTGAGGTGGAGGAATACGGGGGAGTGAAATCCGTATCCCGGGAGATGACCTTCGAAGCAGATACGGACGATGCCGGTGTCATCGTATCGACCATCGATGACCTTGCCGGAGGGGTTCATGAAGGTCTCGTACAGGAGCAGCTCCGGTTCAGGACCGTGACGGTCAAGGTGCGGTACCAGGGATTTGTTACGAGGACAAAGAGCTGCAGCCTGTCCCATTTTTCCGGTGACAGGGCCGTGCTTCAATCTGTTGCCCATACCCTGTTGCGCGAGATGTACGATGGCCGGAAGATCCGCCTTCTCGGCATCCGGCTCTCTTCGTTTGAACAACGAGATGAACAGCAGATGGTTCTCCCGTTGTAACCCCAGGTCAGGCCCTTCTCCGTGAATGCGTGCGGAGCCAGTCTTCAACATCGTCCATCCCGATCGCGAACGATCCGATACCTTCCGTCAATTGCAAGATGGCTTTGCCCTCAAAGTCGGTCTCGTATCCTTCGGATGCAAGAACAATGCCGGTCGCGAGCAGGGCAGTCTGCCGGTTCCCCTCCCGGAAGACCGGGTATGAACAGAGCCAGTACAGCACGCACGCTGCACGGCGGAATGCTGTATCCATCAGGTTTGCCTGGAAGACCATCTGGTGCAGGCTTGCTTCTGACAACAGCCGTGCATCACCCCCGTCCTGGTCCATGATACTCCTGTGGAGTGCGATTAGTGATTCCGCGGTCAGCTCGTCCATGCGTGAATGTACTGGGAAGGGGATACATGCAAAGGTTGCGGTGTATTTTTCCGGGCGCAGAGGAGGCCGGGTTATGAGGTTCCGGATGTGGTAAAACCCGGCTGGTCGATGCTTCCTGTAGATCACCTCCACAAGGTACCCGGCGGGAAACGGAAAAGATCGTTTCAGTATCTTCATATCAACCCCAAAAGAATCCTGATCATAGCCGGGTGACCCGATGAGCTCGATGGACCTTGACCTGTTTGACCGGATGTCTGATGCAGAAAAACACCAGTACCTGGAGTTCCTCCTCTGGCATTACCGCGTGGTGGACGCCTTCTGGTTCATTTCGGTTGCCGATACCTATGGCCAGCCGGTTGCAGAGGTGATCAACGAACAGGTCTGGGGTCGGGTAGCCGGCATGGCGGCACGGGACATCGTCCGCCGGTTCGGTATCACGGAAAAAGGCCTTGCCGGGTTTGTCCGGGCTCTGCGCCATTTCCCCTGGGCCATGATCGTGGGCTACACGATCGATGAGCAGAAGGATGAGGTCATCATCTCGGTGCCGTCGTGCCCGTCCCAGGAAGACCGGCTCCGGAGGGGCCAGGGCGAATATGTCTGCCGCGAGATGCACCGGGCCGAGTTCACCGGCTTTGCCCGGGAGATCGATGATCGCATCCGCGTGAAGTGCATCTTTGCCCCGCCGGACCCGCACCCGCCGGAAATGTTCTGCACCTGGCGGTTCTATCTGAAAGAATAGCGCCTCAGGGAAATCTTATGCATGCGGGGTTCACGAGAGAAAATGACAGCCACATCCCTTCCCCTCGATATCCTCATCTTTTACTCTGCAGTGAATATCGCAGCATTCCTGACCTTCGGGTACGACAAGAGAAATGCATCGGGGAACAGGTGGAGGATCGGCGAGGGCATGCTTCTTGTTCTGGCGTTTTTCGGGCCGTTCGGCGCCCTTTCCGCGATGAAGGGGTTCCGGCATAAAACCCGGAAGATGAAATTTTACCTTGTACCGCTGTTCGCTGCCATTCATCTGGTTATCATCCTGTACGGAATTTCGACAATCACCTGATCCCGTGAACCACTCTGTTTCCGGACCGTACCTCTTTAATATTGGGCTCTGCCATAATTTCTTGAATGCGGACCAACAGGCACCAGTATTTTCTCGACCTTGCCACGCGGTGTGCCCATCAGGGCACCTGCCTGCGGCGCAACTTCGGCGCCATCATCGTAGATGAGTTCAACACCATCGTGTCCACCGGCTATACCGGGGCCCCGAGGAAGCAGATGGACTGCACGGAACTGAACCGCTGCTGGAGAAAGGATCACAACATCCCGTCGGGATCCAACTACGAGCGGTGCAGGAGCGTCCACGCTGAGATGAACGCGCTCCTGCAGGCAGGAAAACTCGCCCGGGGCTGTACCCTGTACCTTGCCGGGTTCGATGTCGAGACCGACGAGACCACCCGGATCTGGCCCTGTTTTCTCTGTTCGAAGATGATCGTCAACAGCGGCGTGGCAAATATCATCATGCGGACGGGTAAGGACACGCACAAGGAAATGGACCCCATGGTGCTATACCAGATGAGGAGCCGGGAGGCACTCGGCGAAGACACGAAATAACGGGTGCCGGGCCACGCCTATAAATCGTTCTTCTTTTTCCTATATGGGTCTCCCGAGATCTCTCAAATCAGATGGATCTCGTTGTAGATCGAAACCAGCGAGAGGCTGATCAGGTTCATCGTGGTTGCGGCGTACCACAGGTATGATTCTCCCGCAGGCAGGTGGGCAATCCAGCCCGACCAGAGCATCGCGCAGATGATGGAAAAAGTCAGCAGGGTGTCAATCGCAAGAAAAACCATGGGCATGTGGACGATGCGGCCCGCCTGTGCGATCGTGCAGTACTCGAACGGTGCAGGGAGATGGAGGAGATCGAGGAGGGATCGGCCGATATTCATAAGGAGATCGGCCATCGCCCAGACAATGATGATAAATCCCAAAACCATGAGGTACAGCCCGGTCCGCGTCCCTTCCCTTACCGCGTTCAGGCCGAACAATAGCTTGAATGCGCAGAAGGGGATACCTATCGTGAAACTGAGAAAGAAAGGCCGCCGGAAAAACCGCTGGATTGCGTCAGCTTCCTTCTCACCTGGCGGTTTCTGGATTTCGGATGCATCGTTCGACATAACTGGCAACCCGGGAGTCTGATAAAGGATCAATGAGCCGTTCGCTCTTAATGGATACGATGCTCCTGCTCTCAGGAACGACGTATCCGTTTTTTGATACTGTTTTGGGCCGGATTATCTGGCTGGCATTCCGCGCTTCTTCCCCGCTCCGGAAATTAAGATCGTTTTATTGCCGCGAGCAGACCCGCTCCTGTAGCAAGAGCAACAAGCCCGCTCTCAAGGGGAGCTGAACGGGTCGTTGCCCGGGTTGACGGGGGAATTGTTGTCGGCTGAACGGTTATCACAGGGGTTGCCGGTGTCGGAGACGGCGGAACAAGGGTTGTCTGGGTCATGGTCGGCGTGATGATGACTGGCGTAGGGGGCGTTGTGCGTGAAAAAACCGTTTCCTGCAGGTTAACACCTGCAGTCGATGTGGGGTTTTCGGCTCTCACGGAGAACGATCTCGTGGCAGTTGCGGAGGATGTAAGGAAGGTGACTATGGCCTGCCCGCTGGAATCCGTGGTGACAAGCCCGTAATAATTCGTGTTCGACATCGACTGCGATGAGGGGGCGACGTCATCGAGGATTGTCCGGCCCCCGCCATTGGAGTATGCATAGGAACCGATTGTGTAGGGCCCGCCGGCCGGGTCCTGCTGGATATTTGCTTGGTTGGCCATGACGATCGGTGGCTGGTCGCCCGGTTCCCCGCTCATCGTGAAGGTGCGTGTCAGCCAGAAATAATATTGGGTGTTGGGCAGGCCGGTGAATTTGACCGAGAAGCTCCCCCCGCGTGTCAGCGTTCCGGAATTATCTGCCGATACCGGAATACCCGAGATAAGAATGCATGCGATGATGACCGAAACCGTCACCGTGCCGAGGTGTTTCATACTCCAACTCCATGGAACCGAAAATATTGTCCTGAAATGTCCTTGGAACGTATATGGATAAAAGGATGCACCATAGGTGCACTGCACTGAGTAACGGGCACCCGCACAATACCCCCTTCGGTGCTTTTATCTCCCGGGAGCAGATTACTGATTATGTCACCCAGGCAACAGCCACCCCCCGAAAAAACCAGGAAGGGAGTTGTCCCAAAGACCGGGCCGAGCAAGGACCGTGAGCGTCAGCTGGAGGACGCCAGGCACCACCCGCTTGACCATCCCCTGCCGCATCCTGCCCACAAGACACTGAAAAAACCCCCGCTCCCTCCAAAACACACCCCTCATTCCCATCCACATGGAGACGAGCTTCCTGCCCATACGAACCCCCCGGGGCCGATCAAGCCTTCAAAGAAAGTGACCCGGACCGGTTCAAAGACCTAGCCGGATCTTTCCTGCAGCGCCCGTATTGGGGGCCCGAAGCGGGCAGGGGCAAATATACCCCTCTGGTGGGGATGAACCCGGTAAAAACGGATTTTCTTTGAGGAAAAGGACTGCAACCACCTTATTCATCCTGCCCTGATTTTTTTGCAACGGTTACAATCTTCTCCCCGCCGGATTGGCATTCGGGTTCCCGCTCCCAAAAATGGCGAATTCAGGAAGATATTTACCCTTACGGGATAGTTTATCCTCTATGCAGGAAGTCCGGTTAACCATCAAAAAGCGGGCATTCCCGAGCCAGGGGCGGGTGCGTTTCAATGTTGCACACCTGCCCGATCTGGGAATACTTGAAGGGGAACACGTGGATCTCATCAACGAAGCCACCAAAAAAACGGTCACAACCTCGGTTATCGCTGATACCATGGTACGGGAAGGGCAGATCCGTGTGAGCGAGGAAGATCTCAAGGCGCTCGGTCTCCAGGATGAGGAGGAAGTCCTTGTCAGAAAAACTCCGCCAATGGAAGAAAAGATCAAAAAGGCAGCAGCAGATGCCAGCAAATCGTTCTCAAAGGGTCTTGACAAACTTGATGAGAAGGTAAAAAAGACCACCGGCGATGTAAAGGCCGGCACCGCAAAAGCTGCGGACACCGTTAAAAAAGAGACGAAGAAGGCATCCGGTAAAATCGGAAAGACTGCTGCAAAAACCGCCAATACCGTGAAAAAAACGGTGAAGAAGGCAACAGGATCCGGGGAAGACCTGTGATACGGTCTGCTCGTATGCAGGCCGTGTGGAAGAAACCCGTAATGTGGTGAAGTAACTATGGCAGCAGAAGCAATTGTGGCACAGGGAGCAGTAATCACCGATACTGTTCTCATGGGAATCCTTGTTGTCCTCGCAATGGTGATCGTGTATTTCATCATCCGTGAGATACGGATTATGAAGACGGCCAACCGCACAATTGAACTGGAACTGGAAAAGGACAAGCTCAAGCTCCTCCAGCAGCATGAAGCATCAAAGGCGTTCCCGTTCACCCGGTTCTCCCAGGAACAGACCGGGGAGATCAGACAGGTTGAAGATGAGAACATGATCCTTGAAACGAATATCTTCGCAAAGGAAAGACTTATTGAAACGCGGTTGACCCGGCTCGAAAACCTGGTTAAAACAAGGAAACTGGATGATCTTCTGGGAAATATCCAGGAACAGGAAAAGACGGTGAAGTAAACCATGTACCCGGTTATCAATCCGAATCCTGAACAGAATGCGATCGGAGATTCGTTCTGGGATCAGTTCTCGCATATCTCCGAAACGATTGAATCCCGTATCCCGACGTTCGATAAATCGCTTGACGCGTACTTCGATCACAACTTTGCCGCCATCATTGAGGAATGGGATCTTGTGACCGACAGCGATCTCCACCGGCTTGAAAGCAGGCTTGCACGCGTGAGTGATGAAATCAATAGCCTCTACGCGGGAAAAGCGACCATCGAATCGCGGGCAAAACTGTTGGATGACGTGATCTCCTCCCTGGAGAAATCGTTATGATCGGCATGAACACGTACCTCAACGCCTATGTGGACCGCCGGATGAAATACATCGTTGACGAATGGGATCTTTCCACAAAGACGGATCTATCAGATCTTGTAAGCCGGCTTGAAGCACTGGAACAGGAAATCCCCCGCCTCAAAGCCTTTGAGCATGCAGCTTCGGACAAACTGACTGAACTTGAAGCCCGTGCCAGTAAACTGAAAGGGAGGGTCTGAAATGGACGTACTGGAATTCATTATCATCGTCATCATCCTGTGCGCCCTCATCTTCCTGATCTATTACTTCATACGGGGTGCGAAAGGCGATGTATCACTTACCCGCCCGGTGGAGAGCCGGGTGGACGAGTACCTTGACCGCAGGTTCCAGAGCATGGTGGAGGAGTGGCAGCTGGTTTCCCACCCGAAACTCCAGAAGTTTAAGGAACAGCGCTCCAAAGGGATCGAACAGGATGAAGCACGTCTTGCTGAACTGAAGAACTACGAGTCCGCGATGCAGGCCACGCTGGTATCGCTGGAGGCACGACTTGACGCTCTGGAAAAAGAACTGGCCCAGAAAGGAAGCACCAAAAAGTAAGGATACGCCGGATCGCCTCCGCGAGCTGAGAAAAGAGATCACCGTGATGCGCAAGCAGGGGGAGCCTCCTGTAAAGGATCCCGGCAGTTTCGCGCAGTACACGTGTGATCTCTGCAGCACGCCTCATCCGGTATCGGAGCTCCGTCAGTGCGTCCTCTGCGGGCGCTGGGCGTGCGATGCCTGCTGGAAGGACGAGTATTATACCTGCAAGTCCTGTTCCGGACTCATAAAAATTCACATGATGAAGGGCTGACGGACAGTTCATATTCATACCCGTTTTTTCAGACTGTCTTAGTATGGAACAATCGAAGCTAAGCCATCGTAAAAAGAATTTAAATCTACTTTCGGATCTCCTACGAGCACAGAATGCAGTTTTATAAATTTACCGGCAGTTTATGCCGATCTTCCAATGTCTGTTTCTGTCCCCCCGCTGTCGCTTGAAATGAGTTGCTGGACACCTATTCGTATAACCGGGCTGCCGCCAATCCGAAAGGCGCGTGTCCCGGACGTTCCGGAAAGTGCCCGACACCGGATCCGTGATAAGAGCATTGGTAGTGAATGTTGTCACGGCAGCAGGTCTATGCACCCCGCGAATTTCCGCGAAAAACGGGGACTGTATCGGGGAGATAATTCTGCCCGCGGCAGACTGATTTCTGTATTTTAATATATTCTGTGGTGTATTCTGCCAATCCGGCAAATTGATAATGCTTTTATACCCCTTTTCTTCCACTGGAGGGGGCCAATAAAAAGCCCCGATCATGTAAAAAAGTCTTTACATCGATTTTTATATCAGTTGGTTTTGTCTGGTTCCTGCGTATCTGTACGGACAGGAAATTGTGGCATATCGCATCCACGAAAAAATCTGTCACCTTATTTATCAATGCCGGATACACAATCCATGAAAATATATTGGTATTTCCCATGGAAAAGAAGCTGATATCGGATCACCCGATTGCCCGGATCCATCTCCCCGGGGGGGAGAAGCAGACGGGGGGATGACGACATAACAATTCCGGAACCGGGAAATGAGCGGTACCATCATGGGGTATCTCCCGGTGAAGGGGAAATCCTGATGCGGACCGGGGACCCATTGTTTGGAGGAGATGGTCCAGGACGCTCAAATCCCATGAACTTCTCCTGAAATACCGGCATGATCCCCGCTCTACGTTCTCAAAAGTCGTTGTCTGGTATGTCGACCGCGGGGCGCCGGGCGACCGCTCGTGCGTGAAAGGTGATGATATTCTCGTGCTGGACGCGTATTATTTTGAGATCGTGTCATCACATGGCACCAAATATATTCCCTACCACCGCATCAGGAAAATTGCCTATGACGGCAGCACCGCGTGGGAACGGTGAAAGAATTTTCTGGCGAGTGTTTTCCTGTCGGATGGTTGATCTCCGACTTTCTTTCTGCCAAGCGCCGCCACCTCCGTATTGCCATTTTCTGCCGCTCTCCCAACCCAAACCTTAACAAAGACACGACCGAATGTCCTTGTACGGTGACCGTGCGCTACCCTTTCCTGATCTCGGTTCCTCATGGAGGCGTCGAAGTCCCCCCGGAGGTCTCCGGCCGGCTCGTACTCGGGCCCGGAGAGTTGTCCTGGTACTGCGATCCGGGTACACGGACCCTGTTCGATTTCGGTACGGCCGTTGAAGCGTTCATCGATACCCCCGTCTCCCGCATGGTGGTCGATCTCAACCGCCCACCGCTTCCCCTCCCCCCCCGTGATCCGGATGGTATCATCAAGGTGCGGACCATCGATGGCAGGAGTGTCTATCTCCCGGGGCAGTTCCCGGATATCGATTTGATCCACCGTCTCCTCATGCAATGGTACTTCCCCTTCCACCAGCAGGTTGACGAGCTCATCGATCATAACGGGGTTGCCATCGCATTCGACTGCCACTCGATGCTGCCGGTCGGGTCACGCGAGCAGAAGGATGCCGGCAGGCCGCGCCCGCTGATATGCCTCGGGAACAACGGCGACTCCCGCGGCCGCCCGCGAAAGAACAGCATTGCGACCTGCCCGGAGTCCTGGGTGACCTCTCTTGCAGACGCGTTCCGGGAGGAGTTCTCGCTTGACCGTGAAGTGGCGATCAATGACCCGTTCTCCGGGGGATTCATCTCCAACGCCCATTACTGGCGCAAAGGCGTTCCCTGGGTTCAGGTCGAGATCAACCGCTCGCTCTATGAACCCGGAGAAGAAACCGTTAACCGCGAGGAGGAGAGCCACAGGAATATACTCCGGTTACGGGAGAACCTCTGGAAGGCACTTACCCGGTTCTGGGAAGATGCCAAACGTGAGGCTCTCCCTCATCAGGCTGCCTGAGCCCGCATCACGGCCTCTTCTTCAGTTTTTCGGAAACCCTGGCTTATATTTCCCCGAGTTGACCGTCCGGGCTGATCCCTGCACCGGACGGCAACGATCGTTTCGTTCCGGGCCGGGTCTCCCCATCCTGAAGATGCTCATCGAGGCCTATTGCGGCAGGGTACTGGCGGACGACCGCGTACCCGGCGATACCGGCCAAGGTACAGCGAACGGTTTACCCTAAAAAGAGCCGGTCCCGAACCCGGGGCCAATCAGCCTTTCCTGAGGATCCGGTGTTCTTCGAGGCGCCCGTCATAAAATACCTGTATACGGATCTCTTCGCCACGTGCAAAACCCCGCATCCGGTCATCGTAGACCTTCTGCACGTGCCTGAGCCGGTGCAAGGTGAAATAGTCCTGCATGAACTCAAGGAATGAGATCTGCTGGTCGAGAAACGCATCTTCGTACTCCTTGGTCTCACGGGCGAGATCGAGGCACAGGCAGGCCGGTATCGCTTCATCGTATTCGCCGTGCTGGTCGGGACCGGAGATCTGGCGCCAGTCCACGTTTCCCCGTTCATCGGGTTCGCGATGGAGCATATACGGATAGATCCGGCAGATGGCAAACCGCCGGTCGTAGATCCGGCACCTGCCCTCATCGAGGAAATGACAGGATCCGGATTCATCGTCTTTTGCCCGGAGCGCGTATCCCGAGACGTAAAAAGTGCCGTTCTGGTCGCAGAACTCCGGTTCAGGGGCCGGTTCACATGCATCGGGATCTATCGTCTTCAGGGCGGTTACATCACGGTCAAGCAAAAAGACATGCCCGTTGAATACACGGGTGCAGCACTTCGCGCATCCCGTACACCGGAACCCGATCTCTTTTATTACGCCGGCAAGATCTTCCAGCGGATAAGCCAGGAGGCTGTTGCGTTCCTGCGTCAGGGCGGCAATACGGAAAGGAATGGGCACGAGGGAAACAGTTACCACCGCGGTCTGATCTACTGGAATGTATGACGGTACTCGGTATTGTTTTTTTGTAACACGCCGGTTTCCGGCAGTTCAGGCTGAATACTGGGCGCTATCATCAGAGCCGGGCTTGCTTACATGCACCTGCACTGTAGGTTGCCCGGAAAGACGAGGAATCAGAAGCCTGATACCTGCCGTAAAAAAAGAAAAATCAGTTGTACGACCGGAACGGGACGTATGCATCGTAAATTTTCAACTTATCACCCTGAGGCGTGTATGCCCAGACTTCGACACGGTCCTTGTTCTGGGTCGTGCCCTTAAGCGTCAACGCCTTACCGATCGAGAAGGGCTGGACCATCTTTCCCTCTTCGACAACCCCGTCTGAACGGGTAATCGTGACGTCAATCTCCGGTATGACGTTCATTCCCTTGCCCCCGCTGATCGTTGTGGTGATCTCCGGGTCGATCGCCTCGCCATTGTTTGCTACCTGGAGCTGGATCCCCCAGATATCGGAGAGCGTCTGGGTAGGCCCGGGGGTGATCGAGACGGTCGTGGGTACCGCCGTTGGCGTTGGTACGGGTGTTGCCTCGGTGGTCTGGACCGTTGTCGGTGCAGGTGTGGCAGGAGGGGTTGCCGGCTGCGAGCACCCGGCAGCAAGCGCAAGCACCAGACACAGCATGAGTGAGAGGATAATGATCAATTTCCTGTTCATACGGGTAGGTTTCACCGGAGGGTATTTGAGTGTTGTGCCTTCCGGCAGAAAGGGATCTTTCCCGGTTACCGGAACGGGACAAAAGAACCGTACCTGTCGCGGAGCAGTGAAAAATGATTTTTGTATAAACGGGAATTACGCCCGGTTGCCGGATGCCGGCTCGATCCCCGTCGGCTGGTTGCGGATCGTCCGCTCCTTCATGATGGTGTAGACATCGGCCGCATGCTCTTTTGGCACTTCCACAAAAGAGTAGGAATCAAGGATCCGGATCGCACCGATCGCCTTTCCCGGTATCCCGGTCTCCCCTGCGATTGCGCCGACGATATCCTTGGGGGCGACCTTGTGCTGCCTGCCGACAGCAAGGAAGAACCTGACCATCCCGTGCTCGGCGCCGGTGTCGCCGAAGTCCGCCACTGCCGGTTTTTGCTCTGCCTCCCCGCTGCCCTGTTCCATCTGCAGTTTCAGGAGGGCTGCTGCAATCTCGACGGAGGACAGGTCCCCCTCACTCTCGTTCTCGACAATACGGACGTAACCTTCGATACCGCCCGCCTTAATCGTCTCGCGCACCTTTTCGATCACTGACCGGGTCCGGGTCTCGGCCACGTCGCTCTCGGTCGGGACCGGTATCCGGGGGATCTGGACTTTTGCATACTTCTGGATCTCGTGGAGCTTGGTGTAGTCCCGCGGCGAGACAAAGGTGACCGCCCTGCCGCTCTTGCCTGCCCTGCCCGTCCGCCCGATGCGGTGAACGTAATACTCAACGTCCTGCGGGACATCAAAATTGATGACAATATCCACGTCATCAACGTCAATTCCCCGCGCCGCCACATCGGTCGCGATCAGGATATCGATCGAACCCTTGCGGAACCCGCCCATAACCCGGTCGCGCTGGGACTGCTTCATGTCGCCGTGGAGCTCGTCTGCACGGTATCCCCTTGCCCGGACTTTCCCGGATAGTTCCTCTGCCCGGCGCTTGGTGTTACAGAAGACGATGGCCAGCTGCGGGTCTGCAAGGTCGATGAGCCGGCAGAGGACGTCGAGCTTGTCCCGGTCTTTCACTTCAATATAGGACTGCTCGGTCTGCGGCACGGTCAGCTCGGCGTACTGGACCCGCACGAACTCCGGCTTGTTCTGGAACCGTTTTGAGATATCGATGATCGGCTGGGGCATGGTCGCGGAGAAGAGCAGGGTCTGGCGGGCCTGCGGGACGTTCTTCAGGATCAGTTCGATGTCGTCGCGGAACCCCATGTCCAGCATCTGGTCGGCCTCGTCCAGCACGACGGTCGTGACATCCCGGAGGGAGAGCGTACGGCGCCGGAGGTGATCCATGACACGCCCCGGCGTGCCGATCACGATATGCACGCCTGAATGCAGTGCACGCAGCTGGCGTTCGATGGGCTGGCCCCCGTAGACCGGGAGCACGGTGATCCGCGGGAGGTGAGCGAGGAGGCTGGAGAACTCTTCTGCGATCTGGATCGCGAGTTCCCGGGTCGGGCAGAGGACGATGGCCTGCACGGCGCGGTTTGCGGGATCGATCTTCTCGATGACGGGAATGCCGAACGCGGCGGTCTTGCCGGTGCCGGTCTGTGCCTGGGCGGTTACATCGCGCCCGGACTGGATGAGGGGAATGGCGAGTGCCTGGATGGGCGTGGGCTCTTCAAAGCCCATATCTTCTATTGCTTTCCCGACTTCCTTTGACAGGTTAAAGTCGGAAAACTGTATACGGGAATTCATATCGCACCACCATTTGGCGCGAGGAGTCTTAAGATGGCGCACTGAGGGAGGGCGGTTTTCACCGCCTTTTTATTCCGGCAGGTGAACATGGGTGTGAGGACTATGAAAGTCGTAGCATTCAACGGCAGCGCACGGAAGGACGGCAACACGGCCATCCTTGTCAATGCGCTCTTCAGGGAATTGAAAAAGGCCGGGATCGAGACCGAGCTCGTACAGCTCGCGGGAAAGAAGATCCCCGGGTGCATCGCCTGCATGAAGTGTTTTGAGAAGAAAGACCGGCAGTGTGCGATCAAGGGCGACATCGTGAACGGGTGCATAGAGAAGATGGCAAAAGCCGACGGGATCGTCCTTGCGTCCCCGACCTACTATGCCGATATCTCGGCAGGCATGAAGGCGCTGATCGAGCGGGCCGGTTTCGTGGCGCGGGCCAACGACGACCTGTTCCGGCGCAAGATCGGGGCATCGGTGGTCGCCGTCAGGAGGGGCGGGGCCATCCACGCGTTTGACTCGATGAATCATTTCTTCTTCATCAACCAGATGGTGGTCCCGGGCTCGTCCTACTGGAATGTCGGGATCGGGCTTGCCCCCGGGGACGTGAAGCACGATGAAGAGGGGTTGGCCACGATGAGGACGCTCGGCCAGAATATGGCGTGGCTCCTGGAAAAATGCAATAAATAATTTTTATTCAGATCTCGATGGTCAGGTCGTCGGTCGAGACGATGAGGCCGGGGAATTCTTCCTCAAACTGCTCCTGCACGGCCCTTCGGTCGTCGAGCGTCCGGTATACTTCCGCGCCGAAGTGCACGAGGGCGAGCCGCCGGGCGTGTGCCTCCCGGGCGATCCGGATCGCGTCCTGCGGGTTGAGGTGGGGCCATAAAGGGCTCTCCTCACCGGGTTTCAGCCCGCATTCGGTGATGAGCAGGTCGGCGTCCCGCCCGAGCCTGACGGCGTTGTCGCAGACGCCGGTATCCGTGCAGTACGTGACCACCTTCCCGTCCAGCTCGACCCGGTACCCGAAACAGGGCGCCGGGTGGACGAGAGGGCGGCACTCGACCGGGAACGGGAGCTGGTGGATCCCTTCTTCGAGTTCGGCAGCTTCCGCCGGGAACGGGAGCTGGGCAAGCGGTACGGTGAACGGCTCGTTCACGAAGGTGTCAAGGAGGGCCGAACTTCCCGGCAGGCTGAAGATCTTCAGCCCTTTTCTGAGCCGGAACTTGCAGAGCGTGTGCAGCCCGGCGATGTGATCGATATGGAAATGGCTGAGGAAGAGGTACACGGGCTTCTTCTGGGTGATGTACCGGTCTGCCTTGGCAATGCCGTTGCCGGCGTCAAAGACGATATCGTATTCCGCCGATTGGACGAGGACGGAACAGGTATTGCCGGTGACGGTGTCGTACCAGCCGTTGGTCCCAAGGAATGTCACCTTCATGAGAGAGGATTGGGCTTTCATGAACAAAGAAGTTTCAGGTCGGGTGCGCTGCCTTTTTATTTGTCCGCGTCGATGCTCGTTATATCTGATATCCTGTGGAGGAAGAACCATGAACCCGTTGTCGTCTCTGTCTGTTCTTGTTGCGATCGTTGTACTATGCCTGTGTAGTATGCCGGCGAGTGGTATTATTCAGGAAGTCACCATCAGGGGCTCGGTTACCGCCCTCGACCAGACGAATAACACCCTGACCATCGGGTACCCCCAGCAGTACGGGTGCAGTTACCCGGCGACCGGCTCCCCGGTCTGTTCCTACACGTCCCTGAACATCCCGGCCCTGACCGGGACAGTACCCGGTTCCATTGCATACTCCATCTTCAAATCCGGAGACCCGGTTGTTGCAACAAGCCTCGGCGGGGCCGGGGGAAGCTGGATCGGCCTTGCAAAGCTCTATGGAGCAAACCCGGGCGAGGAGTACGTGACTGATATCGTGGGAGACACGGGCACGATCCCGACACCGCTGATCGGCGATTACGCGCTTGACGTGACGACAACTCCCGACTGTTCGGCATGTTCCGGGACGACCTGCACCGCACTATCGTCAGATGTGAAGATCATGAGCAGCGGCACGCTGGTCCATGAAGAGACCCTCCTGCCCCGGCAGATGCTGACGTACAACGGCAGGAATGACGGTTCGAGCGTTGCAGTTACCTTCGTGAAAGGGGAGGCATCGTCCACGACCTGCGCGGGCAGGACCGGCATGACCGGGCCGCAGGCGGTCTCGGTGTATATTGTCAATATCGTCCCGCCGATCGGCTATGGACAGAACACCCCCAGTCCAGGTGAAGCGCTGACACCTCTTCCGCCGACCATTGTTACCACGGCGCCGGTGACCACGGCAAAGTCAGGCGGCCTTCCGATTGCCGTGATTGGTGCGCTTGGAGTGCTGGCCCTGGTAGTGGCGGAGCGGAAGAGGTAGACCCGCAGGCTGTGGAACGGTTTCTTCAGTTTCCGGAAAGGACTGCTAGGGATCGTATGCCTGTCGGTACCTGTTTTTTTGCCCGTACCAGTACATGAGCGAAGGAATCTTTTTTGGAATCTGACGGAAAATCTGTTGGGCGTTTTTCAGAGAGGGACCTGTGTCCACGCGGCCATAGCCGGGATGACGGAACATGCCGTGGGGGTCACCATGAAAATGACCCCCGGAATCGCGGGGATGCCCATACCCTTCCCGGCACCCGTGCACTATCACCCGAAGGTCCTCTTCCTGATCGATTTGCCTATCCTGGCAGAAAGGTTCATCATCAGACCCCATCAGACAGGATCGCAGGAATATGCATGACAGAAAACCTGAGAGAATCAGAGCGGGTCGATGTGACCGTACTTGTCGACAATTACATCGACCTGTTCGTCCCGCCCGCTATGGCAGGAGATCACCGCCCGCCGTTCTCCCCCGCCCGTTCCCTGCTCGCAGAACATGGCCTGTCCTGCCTTGTCACCGTTTTCTCCGGGGGCAGGGAACACCGTATCCTGATGGATGCCGGGTTGTCTCCGGTCTGCCTTTTCCATAATGCCCGGAACCTTAACTGTGACCTCGGGGACGTCGAATCGGTTGTCCTGAGTCACGGGCATTTCGATCACACCGGCGGGCTTTGCGATCTTTTCCGGGGAGGGAAAAAGCAGATTCCACTCGTGCTTCACCCGGACGCCTTTTTGCAGAGGCGCATGAACAATCCGGCGCACGGGCCGGTCGAGCTCCCCCGGCTCGATGCGGTCGCCCTCAAAAAAGCCGGGGCCGCGGTCAAGCCAAGGAAAGATGCCTCGACCCTTGCAGCCGGGCACCTGCTCGTCACGGGAGAGATCGAGCGGAAGACCGGTTTTGAGAAAGGGCTTCCGTGGGCGGAAGCATACATCGGTGACCGCTGGGTTGCGGACCCGATCAACGATGACCAGGGCTTCGTGATCAACGTGAAAGGAAAGGGGCTGGTGGTCATCAGCGGCTGCGCCCATGCCGGTATCATCAACACGGTGGAGTTCGCACGAAAGATCGCGGGGGTCGATACGGTGCACGCGATCATCGGCGGCTTCCACCTGACCGGGCCGTCCTTCGAGCCCGTTATCCAGCCCACCATCGACGCGATGAAGGAGATAGGACCGGCGTATGTCATTCCTCTCCACTGCACAGGCTGGAAGGCGATGCACCGGTTTGCCGGAGAGATGCCCGGGCAGTTCATCCTCAATACCGTAGGTACGAGGTACACGTTCTGAGCGGGGGCCTGGCGACCAGTGCATCCGGAATTTTTTTAAAACAAAGTCTTTTGTGTTCGGGAATTCAGTCACTATTAAAGGAAACGGATGAATCTCCCATCTACCTGTACACCTTCGGCCGCCGAGGACGTCACCGGACGGAAAATGGCAGATGATGAACACCGGAGATCCGGGGATTTTCCGGGCCAGATCCAGTGGGCGGACATCCCTGCAGAATGCGACTATTTCACTGAGGGATGGCCCGCGTTCCCCGGCTGCATTCCCGTGCAGGAGATGGTGCGGGACGAAGGCTCTGTCCATACGATCCCGGTAAAACCGGGAAACAGGATCGAGGGAGAACAGACGAAGGAGAACCATGGCTGAACCCTCATCTCCTGAACCGCAAAAAGCAGCCCCACGATCAAACGCCCGGATCGTTGCCGGCAGCATGCCTGAAGAGATCCTCTCTGAGAGGAGATGGCAGGCTCTCATCATTGCAAGCACGGCAGCTGTCCTGCTCTTTTCCGTCTACTGCCTCTCGCACGGTATCACGGTCGTCTTCATGCATCTGTACTATTTCCCGATCGTGCTGCTCGCTTATCGCTACCGGTACCGGGGCTTTTCGCCTGCTGCGCTCCTTGCCATCACCTATGTCGGGCTTGTGTACTTCTATGATGCTGGACAAGCGAATATCATCACCGAGGCCTGGTACCGGGTCATCGTATTTATCGGAATTGCTGCGGTCATTGCGTACCTTTCGGAGCAATTGGCGTCCGCCCAAAAAGCTACGTGGGAAGCCTGTGAAGTCAGGGAACGGTACCTCACCCTCGCACCGGCAATTGTTATCGCACTGGATTCCCGTGGCGCAATAACTTACCTCAACGAGCAGGGCTGCAACGTCCTCGGATGCAAGCCTGAAGATGTGATCGGAAAATCGTGGTCCGACCTGTTCGTACCGGAAAAAGACCGTGACCGAGCCAAGGAGATTTTCCGGCAGATCATGGCCGGGCAGGCCGGACCGGACCGGGCTGTTGATAACCCGGTGCTGACCCGCGGCGGTGCTGAAAAGATCTTCCGGTGGCACAACAGCGTCCTACACGATGAAGATGGGACAATTGCCGGGACGCTCGGGTTTGGCGAGGAGGTTACCGGGCAGATCCAGGCCGAGGAGAAGATCCGCAAGCTCCAGCAGTTCCAGGAGAGCGTGATAACGAATGCGAATGTCTGGATAACGGTCCTGGACCCCCGGGGGAATATCCTGCTCTGGAACGACGCTGCCGAGGCAATCAGCGGGTATCCAAAATCAGACGTGCTGGCGACCGCCACGGTCTGGAAACGCCTCTATCCCGATAAGAAGTACCGGGGAAAGGTAACGGGGGATATCCGGCGGATCATTGAACGGGACAACTACCTTGAGAACTTCGAGACCGAAATCCAGTGTGGCGACAGCTCAAAAAAGGCAATCGTCTGGAACACCCGGGGTCTGAAAAACACCCAGGGCATGGTCACGAGCTACATCGCGATCGGGCGGGATATCACGGCACAGAAAATCGCGGAGGAAGAGGCCCGCAGGAGCAGCGAGCTCTATCGCGAATTTTTCACAACCTCCCGTGACTGTATTTTCATAACATCGCCGCAGGGGCAGTGGATTGACTTCAACGAAAGCGCACTGGAGCTGTTCGGGTATGGCACCCGCGAGGAGCTTGCCCGGGTACCGCTGGCACAGCTCTATCGCAAAGCGGAAGACCGCGGGGCATTTCTCGATTATATCGAGAGGGAAGGGTATGCGAAGGAATATCCCGTGCAGTTGCAGCGCAGGGACGGGACGGTCATCGATACCCTCATTACAACCGAACCCATCCGGTACGCGAATGGCTCTGTACGGGCGTATGTCGGCACTATCCGGGATATCACCGAACGCAGACAGGCTGAACAGCAGATTGAGGAATCTTCCCGGTTCCTCGCAACTCTTATGGACACCCTGCCGGTACCGATCTTTTACAAGGATGTCTCCGGGAAGTATCTCGGGTGCAACCCGCCGTTTGAGGAATATATCGGGATACCCAGAAACGAGCTGATCGGGAAGACCGCGTATGATATTTCCCCCAAAGACCTTGCGGACAGGTACACTGCTGCCGACCGCGAAATCTTTGACAACCCGGAGCCCCAGAGGTACGAGACGCAGGTCAGGTTTGCCGACGGTTCACGGCATGACGTGATCTTTTACAAGGCCCCGTTCTTCAACACGGACGGATCGGTTGCCGGCCTGATCGGGACATTCCTGGATATCACCGAGAGGAAGCGGGTAGAGGAGGCGCTAAAAGAGAGCGAGGAGAAATTCCGTGATATATTCAACAACGCCAATGATGCGATCGAGATACATGCGATAAACGCTGACGGCCTCCCCGGGAAGTACATCGATGTTAATGACGTCGGATGCCGGATGCTGCAGTATACCCGCGGGGAGCTGCTCGCACTCAGCCCGCTCGACGTCTCGACAGATTACTACAACCGTCCTCTTGAGGAGATCGGGCAGGAACTGCGGACGAAGGGCAGTTCGAGGTTCGAGACATACCACCGGAGAAAGGATGGTACGATTGTACCGGTCGAGATCAATGCCCATGTCGTCAGTCTCCGCAAAAAGGAGGAGGTAATTGCGGTTGTCCGGGATATTACCGAACGCAAACAGGCAGAGGAAGCACTGCAGAAGGCAAGTAAAAAGATCAGCATGCTTTCCTCGATCACCCGCCATGACATCCGGAACCAGCTGATGGCACTGCGCACCTATATCGAACTCTTAAAGGATTCTGTGAAGGATGCAGAACTCCTCGAGTTTATCATCATGGAGGACCGCATCGCAGAAGCGATCGGCACCCAGATCGAGTTCACGAAGTACTACGAAGATATCGGTGTGAATGCGCCGAAATGGCAGGACATTCCTGGACTTATCCTGTCAGCAAAATCCCAGCTGAGGGAGTATGAGCATATTGAGGTGGCAATCGAAATTCCTCCCGTGCAGGTCTATGCTGACGCCCTCATCGAAAAAGTATTCTACAACCTCATGGAAAATTCGGTCCGGCACGGCGTTCATGTGACCCGGGTCGTTTTCTCGTTCCGGGAAACCGGTGACGGTGCGGTGATCATCTACGAGGACAACGGGGCCGGGATATCACCCGAAGACCGGCAGCATCTCTTCGAGAAAGGGTTTGGCAGGCACACCGGTTTGGGCCTGTTCCTGTCACGGGAGATCCTCACGATTACCGGCCTGACAATCCGGGAGAGCGGTGAGCCCGGGAAAGGAGCCCGGTTCGAGATCGCGGTACCGGAAGGGATGTACCGCTTCCCGGGCGGGGACAAGGAACATGCGTGAGGGCGGGGGGATATTCCCTCCCGCCGTTCATGCCGTACCCGCTCCGTTTTTCAACCGGACCCTGACTGAAAATTTTCAGGCAGACTTTGATTGCGATTTTTTCACCAAAGTGCAGCAGGAGAGTGTGAAATGGAGGGAGGCGTTGATGCATGGGTCTGGCCCGGAATAGTACTGGTACGCTCTTCACTCCAGCCCGTTCGACCACAGTACCAGCACTGCCAGGACCCGATGGTCTCCTCCTGCGTCTGGTCTTATCACCATCAGCATTCTCAAGCCCCTATCCTGATGGAAAGGGGCTCATTTTAGCCTCCGATTGCCTGATCCGGTACCTTTTTTCGGCTGAATTCGCCAAAAAATCGGTCGCCTGTTTTGGGAGGAGGCTATTTCAGGCTCTGATTGGCGGGATTCCCATGATTTTTGTGCCAAAAATATGCCGGTACAGATCAATTACAGGTGGAAAAGTGGGGGGTGGGACATGGATTGGACTGCGGGCCGGGGAGGGGGAACAGGATTCGGGAGATGGATGTAGAATGTGGTGAAGGATGATGGAAAAATGCAGGAAAATTATTTTTCCTTCTTCACTGACTTCCGGACACTCTCCTCAAGTTGTTGATAATGCCAGGATTAAATTTTTTATGCAACTCTGTAAATCTGTTTCAGGGATTGAAGAATCTCGTTGCCGTCAATTTTAAATTCCGGAATTTCGGTAATGAACTGTTGAACTTTTCAACCGGACTTTGATTTTACCTTTTCAATCAAGCTTCGATTTAAAAAAAAAAAGACGAACGTGAAAGACTAAAAAGACTTTCGCGGGGGACCGCCCCCCGGGGTTGCGGAGATGAAGATACCTGATCATCACCCGAGCGCACCGGAAAACGCGCATTCGAGGAAACGAGATTGCCCCCCTCCTGATAATTTCTGCCGCTTTTCCTGAAGTGAAGTATATAACAACTCCCTTCACACATACTCCTGATGGGAAATAGCCCGGGTATAACTCCCTTCTACCAGAGGCTGTTCGTTGTTTTCATCGCGACCTTTGCCATTATGTCCGTGTACGAGCTTGGGGGCGGGTATCTTGTACCGACCAACCCTGACTGGCGGTCGGGCACGGTAACCATCCTGTTCACGAGCATCATGGCGGTCGTCATCGTCTATTTCCCGCTCCGCGCCACCTACCGCGAGAACGAAAGGACGCAGTCCGAGATGGAAAGGCGGGTGGCTATCGAGGACGAGCTGCGGAAGAGCGAGACAAAATTCCGCGAGATATTCAACAGTGCAAACGACGCGGTCTTCATCCACGAGCTCTCCCCCGAAGGTCCCGGGAAATTCCTTGACGTGAACGATCAGCTCTGCACGCTGCTCGGGTACACCCGGGAGGAGATGCTCGCTATGAGCATACCGGATATCGATGCACCCGGCCAGGATGTCAACTTTCCCGGGATCGTTTCAAAACTTTTTACGGAAGGAAAAGTGGTCTTCCAGATCGAACACCTGGCAAAGGACGGTCGGCGTATCCCTGTGGAAGTCAGCGACCGCCTCATCCGCTCCGACGGCAACCCGGTCGTCCTCGCCATCGTCCGGGATATCAGTGAACGAAGACGGTTCGAACAGGACCTGAGCTTCCGGAACACCCTCCTGGCAGCCCAGCAGGAAGCTACGCTCGACGCTATCCTCATTGTCGATGAGAACCAGAAGATCTTCTCCTTCAACAACAGGTTTCTTGAAATGGCAGCCATCCCGCGAGACATTGCTGAAAAAGGCGATGATGCTGCCATGATGGAACTGACCCTCAAAAAGGTCGCCGACCCCGTGCAGTTCCTCGCCAAGGTACGGTACCTCGAGAACGACCACCCCGGTGAGACGAGCCGGGACGAGATCGTCTTCCGTGACGGGAGGATCTTCGATCGCTACTCGGCGCCGATGTTCGGGCCCGGTCACCGGTATTACGGGCGGATATGGTATTTCCGGGACATAACTGACGTAAAAACGGCAGAGAAAACCCTCCGCGAGAGCCAGGAAAAGTACAAGGAACTCTTCGAGCTCGGGAACGAGGCGATCTTCCTGATCGAGACAGATTCCCTGCATCTGGTGGAGGCAAATGCTGAAGCCTCTGCGATGTACGGGTACACCCACGATGAACTGCTCTCCATGCTCATCACCGACCTGTCCGCCGAGCCCGACGAGACCCGCGGGGTAATTCAGAATTGCCTGCCGTATGGGAGCAAGTTCACCCCCCTCCGCTATCACCGGAAGAAAGACGGGACTGTCTTCCCGGTCGAGATCATGGGCCGTTCCTTTACGCTGAAAGGGAAAGATGTCCATGTGGCGGCGATACGCGACATAACCGACCGCAGGGCTGCAGAAGAGGCACTCCAGGACAGCGAGCTGAAGTTCCGGGGGATCTTCCATGCAGCCAACGACGCCATTCACTTCCACGAAGTCGGGGATGACTGGACGCCCGGCAGGTTCATCGATCTCAACGAAGCCGCGTGCCGGCTGGTCGGGTACACCCGGGAGGAGTTCCTCGGGAAGGGGCCTCTCGACTTCAGTACCGGGTATCACAGCCGCCCGTTCGCCGATATCCTCAGGGATTACGAAACCGTCGGGCGGTCAACCTTTGAGACCGAGCAGCGGCGAAAAGACGGGTCCGTCGTCCCCGTAGAGATCAATGCCAACGTGATTACCTACCGGGGGAAGAAGAGCATCCTCGCCATTCTCCGGGATATTACCGAGCGGAAACAGATCCTGATGGCGCTCCAGCGGGCGAACGAGAAACTCAACCTGATGAACAGCATCACGCGCCATGATATCCTCAACAAGCTGACCGCCGTCCGGGGGTACCTCGGGCTGATAGAACCGGTAATAACCGATGCAAAACATGCCGGATACCTCCGGAATGTGGACGACGCGGTCTCCGCCATCGAAAGCCAGATCGAATTTACCCGCATCTACCAGGATCTCGGGGTCCAGGGCCCCCGCTGGCAGAACGTGGAGAAGACCATCCGGCAGGCGGTCATCCAGCTCGATCTCGGGAAGGTCACCATCAGCTGCTCGGTTGCCGATCTTGAGCTCTACGCCGACCCGCTTCTCGAGCGCGCCTTCTACAACCTCGCCGATAATGCAGTGCGGTATGGCGGGACCATCCATGAGATCCGGGTGCGGTCTGAGACCCCGGACGAATCCCTTGTCCTGATCTTGGAGGATGACGGCATCGGCATTCCGGCCCATGAGAAGTCCGTTATCTTCAACCGGGGTTTCGGGAAGAATACGGGCCTTGGCCTCTTCCTCGTCCGCGAGATCCTCGCCCTCACCGGCATGACGATCAGCGAGACAGGCGAACCGGGTAAAGGCGCACGGTTCGAGATCGTCGTGCCGAAGGAGGCGTACCGGTTCGACGGAATCGCTGGTTGAATGGGGGTGGGAGATACACGAGTCCTCACCGTCCCACCTTTTTCCGGATCTTCCGTTTACCGGACTGCCCCTGCCTCCTGGTGTGCTCTGCCGCTTTTGCCCATCAGGTGAACGACCAATGGGGCGGGACTCATCGGAATTATCATTCAACAACCACGGTAGCCGGCTCACCGCGGAAGCCCGGCCCGGGTCGTGGAGTCTGCGAGAAGATGTGCCGAATACCCTAGGAAAAAACAGGAGGAGCCGGACACGACCAAGAAATGGGAAATGCCGGGAGCGAATATGACCAGCATAGCGGTGAGCAGAAACATCACCATAGAGAACTTCAGCGCCCGCCAGCTATGGAATATGCGCCGGTGCCTCCCGCTGCTCGGGGGTTCGAGGATATCCGGGAAAAGGGATCCGACGACCACTGCAACAATCCCGTAGACAAAGAATCCTCCGGTGGCGGTGTGAAGGTTGCCTGTGAAATACGCATACGCGAGAAACAGGACTACGCCGATCCCAATATGCACCTGCCGGTTCATGTCCGGTATGCAGCTTGCACAGGCCGCTATTAAAACCCGGGAGGACGGCGGGTGAAAGTATCGGCCCGGAAACCTGCGTCCTGAACCGTGTCACCTCACGCACCGGTAAGAATACGGTTCATGACGAGGAGCGCCCCGATCCAGATCCCGTACGCCCCGCCGATGCTTATGAGAATACTGAACCGGTACATCAGGTACCAGAATGCCAGCAGGAACAGGAGAGTGGGGATCGCGAACCAGAATGCCGAGATGACCAGCTGCCGGGTAGTCTCCCGCCCTGCCTCGGAGTAGGTAAAGAGGAACGCGATAGTCGTGATTATGGGCGCTGCCGCAAGCATGCCGCCATATTTGGGATCTGCATGCTCGGCAAGGAGGGTCACCCCCACTATAACACTTCCGCCGACAACGAATTTCAGGAGCGTGTAGAGATAGTCCATCCTTTGGATCATTTCTCCGGCAGGATTAAAAAGCCGGTCGTAACCGGGGGCAGTATTTCCCGGCAGTTATCCGAACCATGGTCCGGTGCCGCAGGGCAGGTCCTCGTATCATGGTTGCACACCCGATCTCAGATATCAACGATCTCCCCCCCTCGTGCCTGACCGTATCGACGATTGCTACCGTGCTCCTGCCGGTCAGGTGCCCGTACACTTCACCGGGGTTGACGATCTCAGGAGGAAACCCTGCTTCCTGACCTCCGTGCGGTGGGTATGCCCGTATACCGGAAGGTCAAGGGAGCTGCATCCCGCGAGTGTTTCCAGCAGCTCCCGGTCATTGCCATGCAGGAGCGTGATCTTCATCCCTCCCGCATCGAGGCGGGCAAACGTCCCCGCGATCTTCAGGTGCGGGTAGGCAGCAGACTTCTTCTCCAGCAGGAACCGGTCACCGTCGTTGTTCCCGAATACTCCGGTCATGTGTGCGGACAGGTCTTTCAGTATGTCGATCATGAAGGGCGCCACATAGTCTCCCGCATGCAGCACGTGCTCCACCCCCTCGCGGTTCAGGCAGGACACGGCCTTTATCGTCATTTCGGTATTGTCATGGGTATCAGAGAGTATCCCGATAAGCATGGTTTTCACCAGTGTTCAGTTGCCCTGATCGCGGATAAGGGTTTTTCACCCCGGCAGGCCACCCTGCCGGGAAATCTTCTTATCCTTCCTTCCGGTATCACCTCTTTGGTGATCGCATGAAGACGGGATTTGGATGGATCGAGCGCGGGGGCACCCGGTTCGAGCATGATATCGTCATCCATACCGACGGTACGGTCTCAAAACGCAGGAAGAAACTCTCGAAACCCCGGAAGGGGGAATACGGGCATACGCCGCTCTCGGCTGAAGAACTGGCATTCCTGGAGAAGGAACGCCCCATAGCAGTCTACATCGGCACCGGCCAGTACGGCGACCTCCCGCTGACCCCGGACGCCATCGCAGTGCTCGACGCGTATGCACCGGTTGTCAGGCCGACTCCGGATATCCTGCCCCTGCTCGAACAGGAACAGCGGAAGTATGCCGCGGTGCTGCACGTGACCTGCTGAGATGAGGGAGTATCAGAATATCCTAATAGTCAGCGAGCCCGATTGATGATAAGAGGATCCTGCTCTTGCAGGACAGTATGGTATCATGGTGAAAGTCGGAGTCCATGTCTCGATTGCCGGATCACTCGACCTCGCGGTGGACCGGGCAAAGGATGCAGGGTGTGACGTCTTCCAGATGTTCTCCCGCAACCCGCGGGGCTGGGGGTACCAGCCCCTGTCTGACGAGGTATGCGACGAATTCAGGGCGAAAATACGGACGACCGGCATCGTCCCGGTCGACCATATGCCCTACCTCCCCAACCTTGCGTCCCCCAAGGACGAGATCTGGGAAAAATCGGTGGCCACCCTCATCGCGGAACTCGGCCGCTGCGGCAGGCTTGGCATCCCCTACCTGGTGACCCACCTCGGGCACCACCTAGGGGACGGAATGGCAGGGGGAAGGGCGCGGGTCATCAGGGCCATCAATACTGCGCTCGGGGGATCGGATGATGATGTCATGCTCCTCCTTGAGAATACTGCCGGCGAGAAGAACAGCGTGGGCAGCAGTTTCGAACACATCCGCGGGATCATGGACGGCATCCAGAAAAAGGGCAGGCTCGGGGTATGTTTCGATACCTGCCACGCGTTCGGGGCCGGGTACGAGCTGAGGACCGAAGAGGGTCTCCGGGAGACGCTTGCCCGGTTCGACGAAGAGGTGGGCCTGAAAAACCTCCGGGTCATCCACCTCAATGACAGCAAGGGCGACCGCGGGAGCGGGCTCGACCGTCACGAGCACATCGGGATGGGGTTCATCGGTGAGGACGGGTTCCGGCGCATCCTGCACGCACCCGTGTTTTCAGCGCTCCCGCTGGTCTGCGAGACTCCCGTGGACGAACGGCGGGACGACCGCGGCAACATTGCGAAGGTCCGGGAACTCGCGCGGTAACGGTCAGTACCTGCGGAGCGTTTCCCCGGTGTGCACGTCCGCAGCCTGCTCATAGTATTCCGGGAGCAGTGCCCGCTCCTCGACGACGCCGACAGCCTCTTCGATCTTCCTGGTAAGGTCGATGCAGTCTTCCCCGTGGCCTCCCCTGACAGCAACCCGGACCCTTCCTTCCCGGTCAATCGTGATATCCAGTTCTTTCATATCCATGAATTCTTCTCCTGTTCCTTCATGTCAGCCGGTGCACCGGCTCATTCGTCTTTACCATCGTTCCCGTCATGAGGTCCCGTGCAGTGATGCAGAGGTTCCGGTCGGCATCGAGCGTGAACGTGCATTCAAACCGCGGCTCTCCTTTCTTCGCGGGCGGTGTGGCTTCAAGAAGCGTAAGATCCTTTCCGTTGACCAGGACCGGCTCCCGGCTGCCGCCCGGTGCAGGAGCGGGACTGGCAAGCCTCATCCGCCCGCCCGCATCGGAAACCAGTTCGATGCCTTCCGAAGGGTCACCCGGAGACCCGCTGCTTTCGCAGAGCGGGATGCCCAGGTATGCCTGCCCGTCATACGCCGCGCTGATGATGATGCGGGCCACCTGGCCGGCGCTGGGATACCGGGTCCCGCTGCGTACGAGGAAGCGGTACCGGTGCTCACGGCTCTCCGGATCCCAGTAGCGGAGCATGTAATTGTTCCGGATCCGGTCCGGGGTGCGTGACGGGGAACAGTAGAGCGCTGCACCGCGTGCTACTGCCTCGAGCGGGCGATCGCAATAGATTGAGACAGTCGGGAACCGGCGTTTTGCTATCTCCTGCACGGCAGGCATGGCGCACCCTTCACCAATCATGACCACGGCGACGACCGGCATCTCCTCATGCCCACTTATGCGAAGCGACGACTGGATGCGGTCGAATACTCGGTCCATGGCGGCCGCCAGCCCCTGGTCATGGAGGATGCGCCGGAGGTCGGCCTGTCCCACCCGGGCGCGAAAAGCGTACCCGGATACCGGGTCGGTAAGCTCAAAAGGCACCCCATCCATGACCGGGACGAGCTCCCGCACCCGTTTTGCTTCCCGGAGAAGGTCGGGATACATCCGGATTACTCGTGGGTCGGTCCCCGAAAGCCGCTGCTGCCGGAGCAGGTCGCGCACTATCCAGCCGTCGACCACGGCACACCCGGCAGGCTCCCCGGAACCTGCGAGGGTGCGCATGCCCCCGTCTTCCGCCCCGGTACCCTCGTGCGCGGGGGTGACGGCTGCACCAGCAAGGTCCGTCCCGTCCATGCGGACCACAATGACTACCTCTCCGTTTTCCACGGATACCCCGTACCCGGCAATCGCAGCCCGGTATTCGCTGACAAAGGAGCATGACCCCCGTCCTGCCATGCGGGCGACCCGGCCAAGCCACTCCGGATAATCCGCAGGGGCACCGGAAGGCAGGGAAAAAACAATTCCTGTCCATTCATCGCAGTCAGTGGCTGCATGCGACAGGACCCGGGAGAGAAAATCGGTTGCAGCTTCGCAATACCCGGTCCTGCGATCCCCTCCTGCCGGGATACGGACCATGCTCTTCTCGCTCAGGTATTTCCTCATCCAGCGGGCAGTGGCGGGATGGTTTTCACACCGGTTCCGGACAACTTCTTCGCCAACGAGTACCCCTCGGTCCTCTGTATAGTGGACCAGCGAGGGCACATAAAAAATCTTCCCTTCATTTGTCCGGGCGGGAAATTCCGCGGAGAACCCGTTGAGCCCGATGGTTCGTGCCTCATAGCCGGCCTCTTTAGTGATGGCAAGGACCGTGTTGCTCATCCCGAAGTCCACTCCGAGCCGCGTTCTTTCGTTCTTCTGGTCTCCCCCCCGGTCCACCATGTTCACCCGCAGATCTGGATATCATAGGCCCCGGGGACCTGCCGGCAGTCGCAGAGTTCGATCTCGGCCTGGAACCGATATGAGAGCATGCGGTCAAGGAATGCCCAGGAGCATCCATCATTCTTACTTACGGCCGCTGCCGCATGATCCCGCACAACGGGGATATCAGTCAGGTCCGTTTCCGAGAGAGCCCTTGTCCACGGGAATTTCCAGGACCGGACCATCCCGTCAAGCCCGCTTGTGGTCAGTTCCGTCCCGCCCCCGGTCAGCGCAATCCCGCTGATGGCTGCGGAATGGGCGGGGACTGTCCGGATGAGTTTGTTCTCCTGCAGGGAAAAGAATGCGAGGGTTCCGCTGTCATATCCCGCAGCGAGCACCAGCCCGTCTGGTGTAATCGAAAGCGCGGTCACTTTAGCCGGGAGCCCGGCAAGTGTGCCGTCGGGGGTGCCATCCGGTAGCCGGTAGAGCCGGATGACCGCATCGGCCCCTCCTGTGGCAAGAAGGGACCCATCGTGACTGAGAGCAAGGGCGCTCACTTCGCTCCGGGAATCACGGAGGACGGTGTACGGTTTCTGTTCTCCTGTTCTCCAGAGGCAGACCGTGGTGTCATTGCTCCCCGTTACAAGCAGTGCACCGTCGCGTGAGAGTGCCAGGCAGGTGACGATACTTGCATGTCCCCGGCAGGTCCTGACCAGCTGGCAGTCCGGGATGCTCCATGTCCTGACCTTCCCGTCCCAGCCCCCTGACAGGAGCGCGGACCCGTCCGGTGTCCATGCCAGGCACCGAAGGGTTGTGGAGAGCCTGTCCGCGCCTGCCACAAGGCTGCCATCATCAAGGTCCCAGATCCGCAGGGTGGCATTGCTGCCGGCACAGGCAAGGCGGGTACCTCCGGGGCTGGCGGCTACTGCCCGGATCCCGGGGGTATACATGTCGATCACCCGGGCAGGGTTCACGTCCCCGTCCGGGTAAACCCGGGCAAAACCATCTGATGTGGCAGCAATAACCATACGACTGCCCGATGGAGAGGCGAGCGAAATGACGTCACCGGCATGGTGTTCGAATGTCCGCTGGATCTCTCCAGACGGCAGGCGCCAGAATCTGACGGTCCCGTCCCAGCTTGCTGTCGCAAAACCCGAACCGTCAGGGGAGAATGTGCAGCAGGTGACTGCTTTTTTGTGTCCTTTGAACTCCCTTATCAGGTCTGAGGCGGGCATGTTGTACAACCGGATGGTGCCACTGGAAAAACCGGTAATGAGAAGGCTGCCATCGGGGGCCGGGGCAGAGCAGGTGATGTGCCGGCTGTAGAACGGGACGGTGGCAACCGTTTTCTCACCGGACCAGCGCCAGCAGCGGAGAGTATGGTCGCCGCTGCCGCCCGCAAACCATGAACGGGCTGGAGAGACCGCACTGCACACGATGGTATCCCCCCGCCCGGAAAATACCCTTATCTTTGTGCCGGATACCGTGTCCCACAGGGACGGAGGTGTATGTTCGTGGAGCACCAGGACCTGACTGCCATCATCACTGAACGTGAGGGACCTGACAGCGTCCCCGTAATCTTTCGGCGCGGACAGGCAGGTGCGTGAAGAAAGGTCGAGAAGGGAAATGGTGCCGTCCTCATGCCCGGTTACAAGTCTGCTACCTTCCGATGAAAGGGCCAGACAGGTGATTGGGGAGTTGTGGGCCGGGATCACGCCGCCCGTCTTCCCGTCATCCATAAAAAGAATGCAGACAGTCCCCCCGGTGTCTCCGGTGATGGCCGTCAGCCCGTCCCTGGAGAGGACCAATGCCCGGACCTCACTGCCCCTTTTGCCGTGCCATGACCAGCTGTGGTTCCCCTCCTGCAGTTCGTGACAGTGGAGTGCGCCATCGTCGCTGCCAAAGATTATGCGGGTGTTGTCCGGCGTTATGGCAAGGAACCTGCCTGACCCAGTACCCGTGTTAAGGGTTACCCGGTTTCGTGCAGAGCTGATCTGCCAGACCGAGATGATCCCGTCGCAGCTGCCGGTGGCGAGCAGCGTGCTGTCCGGTGAGAAAGCCAGGCGCACGACCCTGCTTGCCGGGCGCCCGATACTGCGGGTCAGCAGCCCTGCTGCAGGTACAGGATAGCTCCATTCACCGGGAAGGACTGCGAGAATGTCTGAAAAGATTTTCCCGGCGTCCCCGGGGGGTGCCCATTCGGAAGATTTGATCGCGGCGATGGCAGTAATTGCCAGTTTCGGTGGTGCAAACGGGGCGAGCTGCCAGAGATCCGTCCACCGTCCATCCTGTATGAGCCCGCTCACGACGACCTCCCACTCGACAGGCGACCATCCCCCGGCAGACCTGGTGACCGGGTCCCCGACAAGTGCGGCGGCAAGAAGGTTGCACGTCCCGCTATCACGTGCGCGGCGCAGGGCATTCCTCCGGGCCGCAGGGTCTGCCCGGACATACCCTCCAGCCAGCAGCGGGCAACCAGCAGCCGTATCCGTCCCGGACAAGCGCTCCTTCTGCCCGGTCACAAAAGAGAAGAGTGCCTGATCGGCAGGATCGTGGGGGGTGTATCCGCGTACTATTACGAGGTTCACCAGCTCAGGAATGCCATTCCTGAGAACTTCGCGGCAGAGCAGGTCTTCCTGTTCCCGGGACACGAGAGAACCGAGGCCGTCGATGACAGCGGCGCGGAGGTCCGGCGAGTCCGTTGCGGCGAATAACGATAAAAGTTCCTGCACTGCCAGGATCTCTCCCCTTTTTACTCCCTTTGTATACTTCCTGGCTGCCCGGCTGTAGAGCCAGGTGTTGATGAGAGGGACGCGGCAGGGATCGTTCATGGTGTTCAGGTGCGGACCGGGTCGAAGGTCTCGAGCGCAATCGACCGTCCTGCGTCTGCGCAGGACCGGGCCGGCCGGGAGGCGGAGACCGCCCGGCCTTCTGCGAGGTACTCACGCAGTGCGGCCACCGTCTCGCGCTGTGAGATCGAGAGCGGCACCTGCTTTTTCAGGCACCCGAGGATGTCTTCGGTAGTGACCCGTCGCAATCCCTCGTTGAACGCGAGGTACATGGCATCGATGACTGTCTGCTCGATCTCGGCGCCCACGCACCCCTCGCTCTCTTTTGCAAGAAGGTCGAGGTCGTATTCTACGGGGAGGCATTTGCGTTTCCGCAAATGGACCGAGAAGATCTCCCGCCGCTCCTCGACCGTGGGCAGATCGAGGAAGAAGATCTCGTCGAACCGCCCTTTCCGCAGCAGTTCCGGGGGAAGGGCCGCGATGTTGTTTGCCGTCGCCACCACAAAACAGGGGGAGGTCTTGTCTTGCATCCAGGTCAGCAGGTGGGCAAACACGCGCTGGCTGGTGCCCGCGTCCCCGCTTCCGAACGCAAACGCCTTCTCTATCTCGTCCACCCAGAGGATGCAGGGGGCGATGGTCTCGGCAAGGGACAGGGCCCGCCGGGTGCGCTCTTCTGACTCTCCGACAAGGCTGCCAAAGAGGGCCCCCACATCAAGCCTCAGGAGCGGGAGGTGCCAGAGGTCGGCGATCATCTTTGCCGTCAGGCTCTTCCCGGTGCCGGGAATGCCGATGAGGGCGATCCCCTTGGGGGCAGGCAGGCCGTACTCTCGTGCTTCTTCCGTGAAGGCCCGTTCCCGGAGGCGGAGCCATTCCTTGAGTACCGAAAGGCCCCCGACATTCTCCGGGGTCTCCGTCAGGCTGTAGAACTCCAGGGCATCCGAACGGCTCAGGACGTCTTTCTTGTCCGCTATGACCTCGTCGATGTCCCGGTCGTCAAGCGTGCCGTGCGTGACGATCGCTTTTGAGAACGAGCGGCGCGCCTGGTTGAGGGTCATGCCGAGTGCGGCCTGGATGATCTTCTCCCGCCCTCCCTTCGAGAGCGAACTCGCAATCCCGCTCGTGGCAAGAAGCATGTCCAGCTCGTTCCCGAGCTCGGCAGCAGCGGGCGGCGGGAAATGGATGACCACTGCATCGTCCCGGATCTCGTCGGGTATTTTATGGACCGGCGTGATGATCACGATGGTCCGCCGGTTGTACCGGAACTTCTGGGAGAGGTTGCGGACCCTGCGCTTCACCTGCGGGTTGTTCCAGAACTCGTGGAAGTCCTTGAGTACGATCACCGCGTTCTCGTCGGTCTTGGTGATGTCCTCCAGTGCCGCGAGGGGGTCGCGGGACTGGGTGAGGAAATTCCTGTTGCCCGAAATGACCGCAAAACCATCGGCGCTGTCCCAGGTGATGCACTGGCGCGCGGGTTCCCACGTTTCGCAGACCTCCCGGATGCGGGAGACAACCCGCTCCTCCTCCGGGCTCATGACCACCACGAGCGTAACCCGTGCCCGGAGCGAGACATTAAGCCGGTGGGAAAAGTCCGGTTCGGGCTGCTGCATCCTAGTCCCATCTCCTCATGACGATCCTGATGGTCCCGTCCGTCTCGCTGGTCTCGGAGACCAGCTCGAAACCGTCTTCCCGGGCCTGCGAAAGGACCATGTTCCGCGCGTATTCCTTCTGGATGGCCCCGGCCTGATCCTTCAGCTGCTGTGCGATCTTCTGTTCGCCGGCCCCGGTAACCCCCCACCAGTCCGCGACCATGTCATAGGTCCCGTCGCAATTCCGGACAAACCCGATCCCGTACCCCTTGGTCCGGGTGACGGCGATATCCACCGTGTGTTCCCCGTGGTGTCCCCTGATGGTAGTATCGGTTTCCACATCATATCCGAGGTTTTTCAGGCAGGTGATGAGCGCCTCCCGGTGCCGGAACAGTGTCTTTACGCGGCTGTAATGCGACATGGTCTTACCCCCCTCCTGCAGCGTGCTGCTACCCGCCGGGTGACCTGCGGTCCCGGGAAGCCGGTCACCGTGATGCTCCCGTCCGGCAGGATGGTATACTCTGCCTGCCTGATGGGAGTCACAGGCACGGCAGTACCGGATGCAAGGTTCCCGTTCAGCGGGAGAATACACTGGTTTCCCGAGCCGGCGAACGGGTGTGCCGGTGCGCATGAAGGGATATAGGGCCCGGCTATCAGGAGATCGGTCATCATCAGGAGGCGGAGGTACGATGGCCGGCCATCCCGCAGGATATGCTCGTGCGTGTATCCCGTGAAGGTAACGATACTCAGTCCCGCGTGTTTCATCTGGCCCCCGAGATCTGCAAGTGCGGCTGCCTGTGCAAACGGCTCGCCGCCGGAGAATGTGACACCGTCGATATCGTCAAGGGCGAGGATCTGCTCTGAAAGCTCATCGACGGCAACCATGTGGGCGGGAGAAAAGGACCATGACTGCGGGTTGAAGCACCCCCTGCACCGGATCGGGCAGCCCTGCACCCAGACGACCGCCCGGATACCCGGGCCGTTCACTTCCGAGCGGGCGAGAAAACCCGCGAGGTTGAGAACGCTCTTAGGTCGGCATCCGGGGTCGCTTGTAACATGCACCATCATTTTTCCGCCATGATGTATTGGCCAGTCAAAATGTTCCGGTGTGGGGGATCGATGTATCTTATAGTATTACCCAATCATCCCGGAATGAAGATCACCCGCGGGGACGTGCAATATCAGCATACTTATGAGATACGATCTGACTATACAGGTTCGATTTCTCCCCTTTTAAACGCATTGCTCTAAAATTTGCGGGTATTTCTTTTGTATTCCTTAAGGATTACAGATTGGCCCGTTCATGCGTATCCAGCCCGATCCCCTTGTATCCACGCGCCATTATAATCCTTCAGCAACAATAGATCAGGCAGTGAAAGCGACATTTGATGGCACGGCAATACGCCTCGGGAAGGAAGGGCATGCACTCTACGAGCAGAGCGGGTACGGGAGGCCGGACCCGCAGGGACTGCGGCTCTCCTCGCAGGAGGCCCTCTACCTCCTCCACCGGCAGAAGATCGCGTTCGATGACTTCACGTTCGACACCCTCTTTGCCGAGTTTGCCGACCAGCGCAATTTCCTCCGGAGTTTCCTCGTCTACCGCGACCTCCGCGAGCGGGGGTATGTGGTCCAGACCGGCCCGCACGATTTCCGCGTATTCCGTCGAGGCGAGAAGCCCGGGACGGGGGAGTCCCTCTACCTCGTCCGCGTCCTCTCGGAGCGCGATCCGATCCGGTTCGAGAAGCTGATCGAGGAAGTTGTCGCTTCGAGGAACATGCGAAAGCAGTACGTCCTTGCCGTCGTCGACGATGAGGACGAGCTCACCTATTACGAGATCAAGCTTCAGAAGCTGGCCGGGGCCGCTGCACCAGTCCCGCCGCTCTCGCACCACGAGGCGATACTGGTCGGTAAATCCGCGATGGTCCGGGTTCCCGCACACTCGGACCTCGAACAGGCAGGTTACGGGAAGCGGCTTGACGCCGAACGCCTCATGCTTTCGCCGGTGGAACTCCTCTACCTGATGGGTGAAGATGTCCTCACGCTCAGGCGCGGTGGAGAGACGATAAGCCCGGCGGATTTCCTCACGCTGGCTCAAGAGGGCGACCGGGAAGTCGTGGAGAAGCACAAGGTCTATACCGAGCTGCGGGGGCACGCCTTCACCCCCCGGACCGGCTACAAGTTCGGCCACCACTTCCGGGTCTACTGCGGCAAGAACGTCCACTCGGACATGCTGGTCCACGCCGTTGAAAAGGAAGCGGTCCTGCCCATGAGCGTCATATCGCGGTCGGTGCGGATGGCGCACAGTGTCAAAAAGAAGATGTTGTTTGGGGCCGTACATACTACCGGAATCCAGTTCGTCGAATTTGCACGGATCAAACTGTGAGCGCTCACCATGCAGGAACCTCAGATCAACCCCTGGTCAAGCACCCCTACCCTTGATATCGGGAAGGCCTTTGCGGATTTTGGCATCGAGCCCATCGCCCCGGTGATCACCGATCTCCCTGACATTCCCTATTTCATGCGGCGGGGGATCGTGGTCGGCCACCGGGATTACCGCCCCATCGTGCAGGCAATCCGCAACCGCACGCCGTTCCATATCCTCACCGGGTTTATGCCGAGCGGTCACCCGCACCTCGGCCACCTCATGGTGATGAAGGAAGTGGTCTGGCACGTGCAGCAGGGCGGCAACGGCTACGTCACCATCGCTGATCGCGAGGCGCACGCGGTCCGGGAGATGCCGTGGGAGAAGTGCCGGGAGTACGGGAAGGAGTACCTCGCCTGCCTTCTTGCGCTCGGGTTCGAGGGGCAGACCTATTTCCAGAGCAGGAACGACCGGCTCAAGGACCTCGCATTCGAGGCTGCCACCAAGGTGAACTTCTCGGAACTCGCGGCGATTTACGGGTTTTCACCGGAAACGGACCTGGCCCATGCCGACAGCGTCATCACGCAGGTGGCCGATATCCTGTTCCCTCAGATCGACAGGGAACCGGCACCAACCGTTGTGCCCGTGGGCGTGGACCAGGACCCGCACATCCGGCTCACCCGGGGGATCGCCCACAAGATGCGGATGTTCACGGTCGAGGAGCGGGACGGCTACATCAGCGTCCGCTCGAAGAATGCACGCAACACGGCGCTGGATGCCGTGAAAAAAGCGTTCCCGCACGCGAAGAAATACGAGGGGCACGTGGACATCAGGGAGGCACGCTGTGCGGACGTGAGTGCAAAAGTCCGGCAGATCGAGCGGGAATGCGGGGGGTTTGCTTTCTATACCCCGTCGTCAACGTACCATATCTTCATGCCCGGCCTGACCGGCGGCAAGATGTCGAGCAGCATCCCGGAGAGCATCATCTCGTTCTACGAGCCCGAGGCCGCGGTCAGGAAGAAGGTGATGAGCGGGATCACCGGAGGGAGGATGACGCTCGAGGAGCAGAAGCAGCTCGGCGGCGAGCCGGACAAGTGCTCCCTCTACCTCCTCAACCTCTTCCACATAGTGACGGACGACAACGAGCTCATGGAGATCCGGCGAAAGTGCACGGCCGGCGAGATCACCTGCGGGCAGTGCAAGAAGGAGACTGCGGAGCGGGTCGTGGCTTTCCTGAAAGACTTCCGGGAGAAGATGGAAGCGGCAGCAGAGACGATCGAGGTATGACATGGCGGAACTGACGCAGAACGAGAAACGGCTGCTGGAGAAGTTGGCTGAGAAAAATAAAGCGGATGTTCAACAACTTGCGGATGAATTGGATGCGACTCCGGAAGCTGTCGTACAGTGGGGGCTGCTCGGAAAGGACCATGGTCTGGCAGATGTCTTACGAGGCGTTAAAAAAACTCTGGAATATACTGAAGAAGGAAGGAACTATTTAGAAAATGGCCTTCCCGAGACGCAGATTCTGACTGCAATAGGTAATTGCACCACTCTATCCGCGTTACAGAAACACCCGGCTTTCAAGATTGGTTTCGGGCAGCTCCGGAAAAAAGGCCTTATTACCGTGACCGAAGGCAATGTCACTAAAGTTTCAGGTGCTTCGACTGAAAAAGATGAATCTGCACTAAAAAACCGAGATAACAATAACCCTCTTATAAAGGATCTTATAAAACGAGGGCTTTTGCAGGAAACTGAAAAGGTTCAGTATACTCTGTCTATCACTGAAGCAGGGACCTTAAAAGTCAAACAAGGTCTCGACCTCCGCGGAGAGACCGGCACTCTCACCCGCGAGCAGATCATATCGGGTGAGTGGAAGAACCTCAGCCTCCGCAAATACGACGTGAACAAGCTCCCGAGAAAAGCATATCCCGGCAAGATCCACCCCTACCAGCGGATCATTGCCGAGATGCGGGAGATCCTGCTCGACATGGGGTTCACCGAACTCTACGGCAACATCGTCCAGCAGTCTTACTGGAACTTCGACGCCCTGTTCCAGCCGCAGGACCACCCCGCCCGTGAGATGCAGGACACCTTCTACCTCAGCGAGACCCTCCCCCTGCCGGAAGGCTACGAGCGGGTCAAGGCCATGCACGAGTCCGGCGGGGAGACGTCCTCGACCGGCTGGGGCGGTTCATGGAAGGAGGCGAAGGCAGAGCAGTGCGTGCTGCGGACACACACGACCAGCCTCTCCATCCAGCACCTTGCTGAGAACCCCAACCCCCCGGTCAAGGCTTTCTGCATCGGCAGAGTTTACCGGCGCGAAACGATCGACACCACCCATCTCGCCGAGTTCGAGCAGCTCGAGGGGATCGTGATGGACGAGGGCGTCCATTTCGGCAACCTGCTCGGGATCCTCCGCGAGTTCTACCACCGCATGGGGTTCGAAGGAGTGCGGTTCAAGCCATCCTATTATCCCTACACCGAACCGAGTCTCGATGCCGAGGTTTATGTCGACGGAATCGGCTGGATCGAGATGGGGGGAGCGGGCGTCTTCCGCGAGGAGGTCACCGCGCCGTTCGCCATCCAGTACCCTGTCCTCGCGTGGGGGCTCGGGGTGAGCCGGATCGCCATGCTCCACCTCGGCCTCAAGGACCTGCGGCACCTCCATCGCAGCGATGTCGCGTTCCTCCGTGAAACCCCGGCATACCGGCGGTCGCAGGGAGGTGCCTGATGGCAGTCATCTCGCTTCCCTACCGCTATCTTGAGCGTCTCACCCGGACCGACCGGAAAACGATCCTCGATAAGGTTGCCCTCATCGGTTCGGACGTGGAGCGGATCGAGGAAGACCATGCCGACGTGGAGTTCTTCCCGGACCGCCCCGACCTCTTCTCGCCAGAAGGCGTGGCGCGCGCCATGCGGGGCTTTCTCGGGATCGAGAGTGGCCTGCCCTCGTACCCGGTCAGGCTCTCGGGGATCTCCTTCACGGTCGACCCGGCCCTTGCGGATATCCGCCCGGTCCTCGGGGCGGCCGTCATCCGCGGGGTCTCGTTCGACGACGAATCGATCCAGAGCATCATGGCCCTGCAGGAATCGCTCCACTGGGCGGTCGGGCGGGGCAGGAGCAAGGTCGCGATCGGGATCCATGACCTCGACACCGTGAAACCCCCGTTCCATTACATCGCGTCGCGCCGCAGCCGGAAGTTCATCCCGCTCGACTTCACCGAAAAGATGAGCCTGGACGAGATCCTCGAAAAGCACCCGAAAGGGAGGGACTACGCAAAGATCGTGAAGGACTTCCCCCTCTTCCCACTGATCGTTGACGACGACGACCATGTCCTGTCGTTCCCCCCGATCATCAACGGCGAGCGGACGCGGGTGACCATAGACACGAAGAACATCCTCCTCGATACGACCGGGACCGACAAGCGGGCAGTCGGCGTTGCCGTGAATATCATCTGCACCGCGATGGCAGAGTCCGGAGCACGGATCGAAAGTGTCGAGATCAACGGAATCCAGACACCCACACTGGCGCCTGCCGAGCGGACGGTGAGCGTGAAGGAGTGCTCCGCCCTCCTCGGCATCGAACTGAGGGCCTCCTCGATGGCAGCACTTCTCGAAAAGATGCGGTTCGGTGCGCAGCCCGCCGGCACCGACCGGCTGAAGATCCAGGTCCCCTGCTACCGTGCGGACATCATGCATGACTGGGACATCTTCGAAGACGTTGCCATCGCGTACGGGTATGAAAACCTCCAGGCAATGCCGCCGGCAACCTTCACGGTCGGGAAGCCCCACCCGGTGCAGACGTACGCGAATATCGCACGGGATATCTTCTGCGGTCTCGGATACCTGGAGGTGATGCCGTTCACCCTGACAAACGAGGACACCCTCTTCAACAGGATGCGCCGGCCTGAGGTCCCCGGTGTCCTCCACGTGCTCCACCCGATCAGCATCGAGAACACGGTCGTCAGGACGGATCTGCTGCCCCTGCTCCTCGAGTTCCTGGCCCTCAACCGCCACCGCGAACTTCCCCAGCGCCTCTTCACGGTCGGCGACGTGGTCGAGTGCTGTGCCACCCACCAGCAGGCGGCCGGTGTCAGCACGCATCCCGATGCGGACTTCTCGGAAGCGTATGCGTGTGCCGATGCAGTCCTGCACGAGCTCTCTATTGCCTACACGGTGAAAGAGTCGGAAGACCCGGCCTTCATCGAAGGCAGGAGAGCGGATATCATCGTCGCCGGCAAAAAAGCAGGGGTTTTCGGGGAGATCCACCCTGCAGTGCTGAACTCCTTCGAACTGGAACACTCCGTGGCAGCGTTCGAGCTCGATCTCAGAGCCGTACCGGGATACCCCGCCCTCTGAGATACTCTTTTACGTCCCTGACCGTGAATTCCCCGTAGTGGAAGACGCTTGCGGCAAGGCATGCATCGGCTTTTCCCTTTACAAAACCGTCGTAGAAATGCCCGAGCGTGCCGACTCCGCCGCTCGCGATCACCGGGATCCCGGCGGCATCGGAAATGGCCGACGTGATCGCGATATCGAAACCGTTCTTCGTGCCGTCGGTCTCCATGCTGGTGAGCAGGATCTCGCCCGCCCCGCGCTCTTCTGCCTCCTGTGCCCAGGCGATGGCATCGATGCCGGTCGGCTTGCTCCCGCCGTAGATCACCACTTCGTACCAGCACTGCGCCCCGTCTTCGAGGAGAACGGGGATCGCTTCCGGGTTGGGCGTGAAGTTTCGGCGGACGTCCATTGCGACGACAATGCACTGCGTCCCGAATGCCTCTGCCCCGCGGGTGATGAGGGCGGGGTCATGGACCGCGCTCGTGTTGACACTCACCTTGTCCGCGCCGGCCCGGAGGATCTGCTGGATATCGTCAAGGGACCTGAGCCCACCGCCGACCGTAAGCGGAAGGAAGAGCTGGTCTGCCGCCCGCTGTATCAGGTCGATGATGATGCCCCGCTTCTCCTTCGACGCGGTGATATCGAGGAAGACCACCTCGTCCGCGCCCTGGTCGTTGTACCTCCCGGCAAGTTCGACCGGGTCGCCGGCGTCCCTGAGCCCGAGGAAATTCGTGCCTTTCACCACCCTGCCGTCCTTGAGGTCGAGGCAGGGAATGATCCGTCGCGTGAGCACCATGGGTACAGAATCTGGGCGTGCAACCCCTATCTATATTTCCACACCGTGATTTTGCACAAGTTCGCAGGAGATATCACGGAGTTTTTATCTGATATGGGATGCCTACTCATAGGGTAATCAGTACGGGGGCCTGCGGGTCGTTCCCGGATACGAGGATGTTCATGAGTTCAGGAATGCTGAAGATCGAATGGGCGGCGCAGTACATGCCGGTGCTTGCCGCGATACGAAAGCAGTTTGAGAAGGAGAAGCCCTTTGCCGGCATGACGATCGGCATGGCCCTCCATGTCGAGGCCAAGACCGCCAATCTCGTTACTACCCTCGCTGCAGGCGGGGCCGTAGTACATATCACCGGGTGCAACCCGCTCTCCACGCAGGACGATGTTGCCGAAGCACTCAATACCGTAAAAAATGTCCACTGTTATGCCAGGCGTGCCTGCACGGTGGAGGAATACTACGAAGCGATCAACAAGGTCCTTGACGCACAACCGGTCATCACCATCGATGACGGGATGGACCTAATCCATTACATCCACACGAAACGGCGTGACCTCATAAAGAAGGTGATCGGTGGTTGCGAAGAGACCACCACCGGCATCCACCGCCTCCGCTCCATGGCCGCAGAAGGTAAGCTTGAGTTCCCGGTGGTCGCGGTGAACGACACCCCGATGAAACGGTTCTTTGACAATGTCCACGGCACCGGGGAGAGCGCTCTCACCTCGATCATGATCACGACCAATACCCTGATCGCCGGGAAGTACGTGGTGATTGCCGGGTACGGGTACTGCGGCAGGGGGCTTGCAAAGAAGGCCCACGGCCTCGGGGCAAAGGTCATCGTCACCGAAGTCGACCCGCGGCGGGCCCTCGAGGCACACATGGACGGGTATTCCGTCATGACGATGGAGAAGGCTGCAGCGCTCGGGGACATCTTCATCACGACCACCGGCAACACCAGCGTCATCAACGGAAAGCACTTCAAAAAGTTAAAAGAAGGGGCCATCCTCTCCAATGCCGGCCATTTCAACGTGGAGATCGACATGGGGTGGCTCCACGACCATGCGGACAATGTTGTCCAGCGCGAGGGTATTGAGACCTTCATGCTGAAAGGAAAAGCAGTCCACGTGCTTGCCGAGGGGAGACTCGTCAACCTAGCGACCCCGAAGGGCATGGGGCATCCCATCGAAGTGATGGACCTGAGTTTTGCGCTCCAGGCGCTCTGCGCCCGCTTTATTGCAAAGTCGGGCAAAAAACTCAAGGGCGGGGTCTACGATGTCCCGCAGGAGATCGACGAAGAGGTCGCAAACCGGAAGCTCTCGTCGCTTGGACTCTCCATCGATTCGATGACACAAGAGCAGAAAAAATATCTCTGCAGCTGGGATATCGGGACGTAAGAGTATTGGAATTTTTAAAAAATCCGCGTGCTCCACTCCTGGGCTGGATCTCCACCAGTTTCAGGAACCACCTCTGCTCGCAAATGTCCGGGGCCCCCTCATATCGGTGACCACGTATTTCTTACCCCTTCCCACGCGATCCGATCGCGATATTCAGCCATTGTCACCTCCGGACCTGACAATTTTTTAAAATCCGCAGTACGGCCAGACCATTCCACAGTCGTAAAATGAAAGAAATTTCCGGATTTTTCCGGCACAATTCCTTCAATCTGATCAGGGAATTTTTCTAAATTGTCACCAACCGATCCGGCAATTATTTTTTATTATCACATCCGGACCCGGCAATTTTTTAAAATTCCCCCTAACCGATCTGACAATTATTTTTTATTGCCGCATCCTGACCTGAATTTTTTTTTAAAAGCTGCACATTGTCAATTTTTGAAAAAGTAGAAAAAGATTGATTTCTGTGAGCCATTATAACAGCCCCGAAGGGGCTCCCCACAGCGGAGTGTCGATAGTCGGCGATCAACATTGCGAGCAGTCTACCCCAAGAGTGGAGTATTTCCATCATTTACCCCTCCCTCGCCGCGTACAGGTATTCCTGTGCATACCCGCAGTATTCCCCGAAATGATCGCGTGCAAAGCGGCGGATGATATCGTATTCCCAGCCGGTGAGAGCAGAACCGGTGCTTAACGTTGGGAGATAATGCTTTTGCATGATCCGGCGGATCCAGACATCTACCGGGAAGGCCTCGTATTTCCGGAACGCGAAGAGGAGGATACAGTCTGCCGCTTTCGGCCCGACGCCGGAAAGTTTCATGAGAGCCCGACGGGCATCCTCGCAGGGCATGGCCGCGATTGAGGTTTCCCAGCTCTTCACGTCATCGATATCGCAGGCAGTACGGAAGACATACGGCTGGCGGTACCCGAGCCGGCAGTCGGCGAGTGCATTGTCACCGGAACAGGACAGGGCGTCCGGTTCCGGGAATGTGTAATAGACCCTGTCTTCGAATGCCACCTCTTTTCCGAACTTTTCGGCGATCGTCGCGATCCGCCGGCGGATCATGGGGATATTGGAGTTGGTGGAGCAGATATACGATATGAGGCATTCCCAGGGAGGCTGCCGGATAAGCCGCAGGCCCCTGCACCGCTCAATCGCAGTATGAATGAACGGGTCGCGGTCGATTGCTGAAAGGATCGACCCGAGGTCCAGGTCAAGAGAGAAATAATCGCGGATAAACTCTCCTGTTGTACCCGCAAACGAGAGATGGGGGCCGTCCTGCCGTATCCGTATGACGTGGCTGCCAACGATACCATACCAGGCTCCGTCATCAGTGCGGTCCCAGCGGAAGACTTGGCCGCAGGCAAGGGTCTGGTCCAGCGAGAACGGCTGGTCCCGGGAAAGGGTAAGGACAGGCATGGGTTTCGGATCCGGAACTATCTTTGTACCTCCCCTATTAGGGTTTAAGGAATTTAATCCCGCGTTGAGGGCAGGAAATTCCGGAGAAAGGCTGCGTGGACATCGGAGATCGCAAAACAGTTTCGCATTGGAACGAATAGCCTTTTAATATATAAATCAATAGTTCTTCTCATGGAATTAACGGAGATCCTGAAGACATTTATTGAGGAAGGGCAGGACTGGGAACGCAAACAGACGTCGGTGAAAGGTGTTTCCATCATCCGGCTCCCGGCGACCAAGAACCGTGCGGCCTCCCTTGCAATCGATATCAACCCGATCGGCGACAACGGTCTCCCGATGAAGAAAAAAGGCATCATGATCATGAACCGCGCCGAAATTGCTGCATTCAGGACGGCGTTCAACAATGAAAAAGTTGACGGCCTGGTTGCAGCTCTCGAAGAAGTCCTGCCTGAACGCAAGACCTCAGGAAAACCTGCAAAGGCAGATGTCCTGCAGATTTAACGTCCCCGGATGCGAATTCCCGGCTGAGGAGTGATACGTATCAGGAACTGGATAGCGGCGTGTGTAATTTTTCTTGTAGCAGCAGCAATCGTGTCCGGATGTCTTGGAGTGAAGACACCGTCGGTGTCCCGGGCAACCCCCCCCGCGATACTGGTAGATTATCTGCGTACCGGGGGAGTCGCACGCCTGGACGAGAGGCTCGTCATATTCGACAACGGCGATGCGGTCTTTTCGGGCAAGGATGTAAATAGAGAGATCCAAATCAACCAGACTGAGCTTGAAACTCTCTCCAATCTCTTCGACAAGGCACAGTTCTCGATGCTCGAGAACAATTATACGTCCCATCGCTACGGGGCGGATTTTATACATTATATCATAAGTTATCACGGAAAGATAGTGTATACCGAAGATTCCGCTGTGCCTCCTGCACTCCAGCCGCTGATTGACGAACTGAATCGCATCATTCTTACTAGGCAGGCGCAGGAACCGGCGACGCAGCAGTTTGCCAATCTCTACACGTAACTGTTTAAGCGGGATTTCCCGCCGGACCGTTCCGTGGTAAAGAGGAGAAAAGCACCATGAACTCCACTCTTTTCTGCGTTGACGCATTCACGGAAAAGCCGGGTTCAGGAAACCCCGCCGGCGTCTGCATGCTCTCAGAGCCGGCGGATTTATTGTGGATTCAGGCAGTGGCACGGGAGATTGACCTGTCCGAAATGCATTTATCGTCACGGAGCACGACGGATTCGACCTTCGCTGGTTCACTCCCTGGATCGAGGTGGAGCTCTGCGGGATGCCACGCTTGCATCGGCCTACATCCTGTGGCAGCAGAGGTACCTGGGCACCGGAGAGTGTGCCCGTTTCTTCATGAAGAGCGGCACGTTCACAGCAGAATTGAACGGCGACTGGATCGCCATGGACTTTCCGGACGAGTCGGACCAGCCCGCACCGGCACCCCCCGGCCTTGCGGATGCTCTTGGCATCCGGCCCCGGTATGTCGGGAAAAACCGGTTCGATTACGTGGTTGAAACAGGATCGGAACGGGAAGTCAAGGATATACGGCCTGATTTCAGGTGTCTTGCTGAAGTTCCCGCCCGGGCTATTATGGTAACTGCCCCGGCGGATCCCGGACACGTTGATTTTGTCAGCCATTTTTTTGCCCTTGCTGTCGGTATGGATGAGGATTCTGTTACCGGTTTGGGCCACTGCTGCCTTGGTCCGTTCTGGGAAAAAGGCTGCACAAAAACGAGTTACTTGCGCACCAAGTGTCTGAACGGAGTGGTATGCTCAGCGTAAGGATAGGCGGCAACCAGCGGGTTCTGATCTGCGGGCAGGCGGTAACGATCTGGCAGGCTGTCCCGCTCATCTGACCGCAAAAATGTTATTTGTTCTCGTACATGCAGGACTGGACGTCGTGCCCGAGCTTGCCGATCGCGTCCGCGCGACAACGCTGGCAGTGCCGCATCTGCTTGACATATTTCCCGCACTCGTCCTGCATCTTCCTCTTCATCTCGGGGGTCGGCGGGGTGATATTGGCGAACTTGTACTGGGCTATCAGCGGGATGAGGTTGAAGGTATATACCCCCATCTCCCCGACTTTTTTGGCGATTGCCGGGATATGATCCTCGTTTATCCCGGGGATATAGACCGTATTGATCTTGACGATCATATGCCTTTTGACTGCCTCCTCGATCCCTTTCAGCTGCTGGGAGAGGAGGAGTTTTGCCCCCTCGATGCCTTCATACCGCTTCCCCTTGTAATCCACGAACTGGTAGATTTTTGCGCCAATCTCCGGGTCGATCGCGTTGAGGGTCACCGTGATATTTCCGACATCGTATTTCTGCAGGAGATCGATCTTGTCAGGGAGGAGAAGCCCGTTGGTGCTGATACATTTGATCACGTTGGGGTACTGTTCATGAAGCCTGCGGAGCGTCTCGAACGTCTCTTCGTTTGCCAGGGGGTCGCCGGGCCCGGCAATACCCACGACCTTGATGTAATTGTATTTTTCCACCACTTTTTTGACCATCTCCATGGACTCGTCCGGGTTGAGGATCCGGGTGGTGACCCCCGGGCGGCTCTCGTTGACGCAGTCGAAATCCCGGATGCAGTAATTGCACTGGATATTGCATTTGGGTGCAACGGGTAGGTGGCACCTGCCGAAGCTGTGACACGCCTTTTCAGAAAAGCAGGGGTGCTCCTGTATTTTGCGCATCTGCGCCGGGTCCCACTGGATTTTTTTGCCTTGGACGTCTGCGATCCTTACTTCATCAGACATATACAACACCACTAGATGCGCTTTAGTGGTATAAATAGAGTGCAATTGTACAAGCGCGGAGCGATGTCTGTCGCCATTCCATCCGTGCGTGTCCACCTGGACAAAATTGTATATGGTTTAGGGGATGATTTTATTGGGGAACGATATGAAAAAATCCGAAAAGGTCAAGGGGAAAGAGGCGGTCGGGGCCAGAAAAAAACAATACCGCCAGTACGCCATTGTCGCTGGTGTGGGAGTAACAATCCTCGCCGTTGTGGGTTTTTTTTTGTTCAACCCGTTCGTTGCTAAAACGGGAGATACGGTCGCCATTTATTTCACGGGCACGCTGGACAACGGTACAGTCATTGAATCCAATGTTAACACGACACCGTTCATTTTTACCATAGGTAAAGATGAGACCATCCCCTCCGGACTACCGGATGCAGTTATCGGTATGCATCCGAACGAGACAAAAACCGTGATACTCCCCCCGGAAAAGGCATTCGGGATATACCAGCCGTCACTCGTACATGTGGTAAACCGGTCCTCCCTGCCGGCGGATATGAATCCTGTTGCCGGAGAGACCTTCACGATCACGAGAAAGTCTGATAACGCCGTAGCAAGCGTGAAGATTCTGAATGTGACGCCGACCACAATCACCTGGGACGAGAACCACCCGCTCGCCGGCCAGAACCTGACCCTGACCATTACCCTTGAGCAAATCCTGAAACAATAATTTTTAAAAAACCAGCGGAAAAATTTACCATGGGCCCGGCCGGATTCGAACCGGCGACCTCCGCCGTGTAAGGGCGACGTCATAACCGACTAGACCACGAGCCCGGTAACTTACTAATGTCGACCTTGGGATTATTAACATTGCTGATTTCCGGATCCCTTATTGCGGAATGGCAAAAAAGGTGACAATTTCGTCCCGCGGTGGCGTCCCGTTTTGTGCAGGCGGGAATTATTCTTTTTTGGGGATCTTGATATCGATCCCGTATTTTTCCGCGTTCTTGTCCGCTATGGCTTGGATGGCGGCGATCTCCGCGTCCTGGCGCTTCGGCTTGAAGAGGTGCCGGAACCGTTTCTGGGTCTTGAGGTAATCTTCAACCGGTTTGCGCACGACCTTTTTGACTTTGGTGATTTTTCCTTCGACCATCTCGAAATTTACCCAGAGCCCGGTCTCAATGGCAAGGCGGGCAATGGCAAGGGTCTGTTCTCCTTCAAACCCCCAGCCGGTACAGCACGGGGCATGCACCTGCACATAGCAGGGCCCGGGAGTATTGATGGCCTTCTCGACCTTCTGCATCAGGTCGGCGGGATACACGATGGAGGCCGTAGCCACGTAGGGCGCACCATGCGCAGCAAGGATCTGCGGCATGTCCTTTTTGGGACGCTTGTTGCCGAACGAGTGGGAACCGGCCGGGCTTGTTGTGGTGCTTGCATCGTACGGGGTTGCACCCGAACGCTGGATCCCGGTGTTCATGTAAGCCTCGTTGTCGTAGCACACGTACGTGAAGTCGTGACCGCGCTCGAATGCGCCGCTGATGCAGATCATTCCGATATCGAAGGTCGCCCCGTCGCCGGCCATGATCACGACCTTCTCTTTCCGCCCCTGTTTTTTGAGGGCTGCCTCGATTCCTGATGCCACTGCAGACGCGTTCTCGAAGAGGGAGTGGATCCACGGGACCTTCCACGCGGTCTCCGGGTACGGGGTTGAGAACACTTCCATGCAGCCCGTCGAGGAGACTACAATCGTCTCCGTCCCGGCCGCTTGCGTCACCAGCCGTGCGGCAAGCGCCGCACCGCAGCCGCCGCAGGCGCGGTGGCCGCAGTCGAACAGGTCGCACACCTTTTTCTCTGCCATGGTTCAGAGCACCTCCTTACGCAGGCCATAGAACTGGTCGCCCTCTCCTCTCTCGAGAAGAGCAACGATCTCCCTGATATCCTTTTTCCGCACGTCTCTGCCCCCAAGGCCGAGAATGTAATCCCTGACCGGGATCCCGCTCCCATAGAGGGCGTCCCTGACCTCGAGTGCCACGGCCCCTTTAGAGCCGAGCGAGATGTTCTTGTCCAGCACGGCGATACGCTTCGCACGGGCGAGCGCTTTTGCCACATCTTCTGTCGGGAACGGGCGGAAGATGCGTATCTTGAGGAGCCCGACGTTCTTTCCCTCTGCACGCATCTCGTCGATTGCGTCCTTGACCGTCCCGCAGAGGGAGCCCATGGTTACGATTACCGTCTCTGCGTCATCGAGCCGGTATCCCTCTACAAGGGCACTGTAGTCCCTGCCAAAGAGGGAGCCGAACTCTTTTCCGGCCTTTGCGATAACGTCCTTTGCCCGTTTCTGGGCAAGGTCCATCTCGTACCTGAACTCGAGGTAATACTCAGGAGTCGCGTACATCCCGAAACTGATCGGGTCCGCTGCGTCGAGGCGTTCAGCAGGGGCAAATCTTGGGAGATATTTGTCAACATCCTCCTGCGAGAGCATGTCAACTGGCTCGTAGGTGTGGGAGAGAATGAACCCGTCGAAGCAGACAAAGGCCGGAAGGAGAATTGAGGGGTCTTCTGCTACCCGGTACGCGATGTAATGGAGGTCGGTTGCCTCTTGGTTGTCCTCGGCATAGAACTGGAGCCAGCCCGAGTCCCGCAGGGAGATCGAGTCCTGCTGGTCGTTCCAGATCGAGAGCGGGGCGCCGAGAGCCCGGTTCGCGATGGACATGATAATGGGTAGGCGCATCCCCGCGGCATTGAAACAGACCTCGAACATGAGGGCAAGGCCCTGTGAGGTCGTTGCCGAATAAGCGCGGGAACCCGCGGCGCTGGCCCCTACGCAGGCCGAAAGAGCGGAAAGCTCGTTCTCGACCGTGATGTATTCGGCATCCAGTTTGCCGTTTGCGACAAAGTCGGCCAGCGCTTCCACGATATGGGTCTGGGGGGTGATAGGGTAGGCTGAGATCACCTGCGGGCGACAGCGACTGACCGCCTCTGCTACTGCATGCGATCCCTCGGTTATTTCCATCATCTACTTCTCCTCCTGTTTCATCTCGATAGCTTCCTTCGGGCACTCTGTGGCGCAGATCCCGCACCCTTTGCAGTACGTATAATCCGGAATGAAGAATCCATCCTTGTCCTCGCTGATACAGCCCTCAGGACAGAGGGTCCGGCACATCCCGCATTTCGAGCATTTTTCGTGATCGAAGATCGGTCTGAACACCCGCCACGACCCGGTCTTGTTGTCCCTCGCCTTTCCCGGCCGTGCCCGGCAGCCGACAGCCAGTGCCATTATGGGGCCCCCTTGACGGCGTTGTAAGCCTGCCGTGCCGCCTCGATGTTCTTTACCGCCAGCTCTTTCGGGAACCGGTGGTTGAGCGCATGTTCGAGCGCCGAGAACTGGATCTCGCCCGTCGCTGCCGCAAATGCACCCATGAGTGAGGTGTTGGTGATGGGCAGTCCGAGAGCTTTGAGCGCGATGGATGTCGCGTCGATGGTGATCAGTTTCACGCCATCCGGCACTTGGTAGTCCGGTGTCTTTTCCGTGTTGACGATCACGATGCCGCCTGATTTCACACCCAAAAAGACGTTCACGTCCTTGATCAGCGTGCTGTCCTGCACGATGATATAATCCGGTTCGTACACCTGGCTGCGGAGCCGGATCTTTTTGTTGTCAAACCGGACGAATGCCTGGACCGGGGCCCCGCGCCGCTCGACTCCGAACGCCGGGAATGCCTGGGCATAGACGCCGCCTTCGAACGCGGCGACTGCGATCAGTTCGGCGGCGGTGACAGACCCCTGGCCACCCCTGCCGTGGATACGTAGTTCTCTCAAGAAAAATCCCTAATAATCTTACATGATAAATCAATATAAATCTAGAGATCCACATCGAGCCCGAGGATCTCCCGCCTGCCGGAAAATATGTCGCGGGCGATCTTGGCAAGCCCGCGGGAAGCGCACCATTCATCGTATACTGCGATATTTGAGCCCAGAAGAGATCCGACTTCCGGAGCGACAACCGGTGCAAGGCTGCCAGCAAGCGCAATCCGGGCACCGGTGTTCAGGAGCCTCATGGCAGCACATTCCATGGCGGCGAAGAGGGCTATGGTCCGCAGGCGCTCCTCATCGGGAAGCGAGAAGTTCACCCCCGCGTGCTGGAATGCCTCGTTTGCCGTACATTCCCCTGAATCGATCTTCCGGATCGCGTCCACATCAAGAGCGCCATGCAGGGTTCCTGGCGCGAAGATGCAGGCATCGAATGCCCCAACCAGTCTCCCGCCTGAGACGAGCAGGGTGACTGTGTTCGAGCTGATATCGGAAACGATCACGTCGCTGCCGAGGTCCCTGCTGACCTCATACGCGATCCCGATCTTCTCCGGGCTTGCCTGGTGCGAATAGGCCTTGAACCTCGGGTCGGTGGGGGATCCCCGGTGGAGGCCTGGGATGGCGATGGCCGGGATCCCGCTAGCGGCCACCTCGTCAAAGACCCGCGTGCCACCCCCGACATGCTTCCCTGCCCCCTCCCGGCTGACGAGCCCGCGGTCCCGGACCTTCCCGACACGGGTGATCCGGGAGAAGTTGTCGCCCATCGAGTAGCAGACCGCGACCCCCTCGATCTTGTTGAGCGGGCAGATGCGGCCGAGATCGGCGATGACAAATTCCTTTGCTGCTTCACGCGAGAGCTTGAACTCACCCGAATCACCGGCGAACCGCATGGCGGTGGTGCCGTGATCGATCCCGATGAACATAACAGTAATCCTATAGCATGGATGACATATTAGGTATTGATGTTTGATGTGGTGACAGGCGGGGCCGGGTTTATCGGCTCGCATCTGGTTGACACGCTCGTTGCCCAGGGCAACGAAGTCCTCGTAATTGATTCGCTCTGTTCCGGGCGAAGGGAGACAATAGCCCGGCATATCGATTCCTGCAAGGGAAGGTTTGTGCAGAAAGATCTGCTTGGCGACGGCTGGCAGGATTCAATCAGGGGTGCTGACAGACTTTTTCATCTCGCGGCGGACCCCGATGTGCGCCAGAGTGCCGTAAACCCGGACCCGACGATGCAGAACAATATCATGGCCACGTACCGGGTCCTTGAAGCCATGCGTCAGCACGGGGTTCCCGAACTGGTGTTCACCTCCACGTCAACGGTATATGGCGATGCCGCGGTAATCCCAACACCAGAAAGCTATACCCCGCTCGAACCGATCTCGGTCTATGGCGCGAGCAAGCTCGCGTGCGAAGCGCTGATCTCCGCGTACTGCCACTCGTTCGGGATGAAAGCGTGGACGTTCCGGTTTGCGAATATCATCGGTTCCCGGAGCGGGCACGGCGTTATCACCGATTTTATCCTGAAACTCAGGAAGGATCCCGCTGAGCTGGAGATCCTCGGCGACGGGAAGCAGACCAAGTCCTATCTTGAGGTGCACGAATGCGTTGCGGCGATGCTCTTCGCGGTCGGAAAGGCCCGGGGCACCGTCAATACCTTCAATATCGGGTCGGAAGACTGGATCGATGTCAAGAGTATCGCGGAGATCGTTGCGGAAGAGATGCACCTGACCGGGACAAGGTTCAGGTTCACCGGAGGCGACCGTGGCTGGGTTGGGGATGTGCCGAAGATGCAGCTCTCCATCGACAGGCTCAAGGCGCTTCGCTGGAAGCCCCAGACCGGTTCACGGGAAAGCGTCCGGATCGCCGTAAGGGACATGCTGGCAGAACAGCAGCACGGCGTATCATGAAATATATTGTTGTCTGCGGGGACGGTATGGCTGACGAGCCGATCGCGGAGCTCGGCGGGAAGACGCCACTCGAATATGCGAGGATACCGAATATGGACCGGATGGCGAAGGAAGGCGCCTGCGGGATGCTCAGCACCATCCCCGACAATTTTGAGGCGGGCAGCGATATCGCGAACATGTCAATCCTCGGGTACGCCCCGGAGAAGTATTACACGGGAAGGGGTCCGCTTGAGGCACTGAACATGGGAGTAGACCTGGCTCCGGGCGATGTTGCCTACCGCTGCAACCTCGTAACGGTCAATGACGGGATTATGAAGGACTTCTCTGCCGGGCATATTTCCAGCGCTGAGGGGACGGCACTACTGGCTTCCCTCCAGGGAGCACTCCCCGGCGTTTTGCTGAAAGCCGGGATCAGCTATCGCAATCTCCTTGTTGTCCGTAACGGCAGGGGGGCAGAGACTGCGCCGGCTCATGATATTATCGGGGAAAAAATAACCGATCACCTGCCTTCCGGAGGTGACGCGGAGATACTCCTAGGCTCCATGGAGAAAAGCCGCGAGGTATTCCACGATCATCCGGTGAATGCTGCAAGGATACATGCAGGAAAAGCCCCGGCCACCCAGGTCTGGCCATACAGCGGGGGTAAAAAGCCGGCATTCCCGCTGTTTAATGAAAAATATGGTAAAAAGGGAGGAATAATATCGGCTGTCGACCTCCTCAATGGGATCGGCCGCTGTGCCGGCATGGAGATAATTATGGTACCGGGAGCGACCGGCTATCTGGATACAGACTACGCAGCGAAGGGACGGTATGCCCTCGACGCGATCAGGCACCTCGACTTCCTCTACCTCCACATCGAGGCCCCGGATGAGGCGGGGCATCTCGGGAGCATAGAAGAGAAGGTGAAGGCGATCGAGAATGTTGACGGAGTCATCGGCATGATCCGGGAACAGTTCGATGGTGTCCTTGCGGTGCTCCCCGATCATCCCACCCCTATACGAGTGAAGACCCACACCCGCGACCCGGTGCCGTTTGCGGTTGTCGGGAAAGGGAAAGACGGGACTTCAGAATTTTCGGAAAAATCCGCCCGATCGGGCGGGCTTGGAACGAAAAAAGCAACCGGTTTCCTTGAGTTCCTGTTCTCATGAGGAGTGCGGCATCAGTCCCCTGCATCATCACGGTTCAGTGGGGGTAACTTTCATCATCTGCCGCACCCGGCTCGTTTTTGTGTTTCATGTCCATGGGGATATAGATTTGGACGGGAATCGCATCCTTCTGGAACCTTTATCGTATTTAACCCGGAATATCCAATGCAGTTATTACCGATCGCGTAGAGGTGTAGTGAGATGAAAAAGAACCTGCTGATGTGGGACGAGACTCTCTTCCGCGACCCTGAAGTGCTGGAGATCGATTATGTGCCCGATCAGTTCGAGTTCCGGGACGACCAGATGCGCGAGCTGGCATTCCAGATCCGGCCAGGCATGAGAGGCGGCAGGCCCCTGAACACGGTCTGCAAAGGCCTTCCCGGCACGGGGAAGACCACCAGTATCCGGAAACTCTTTTCCGAGATCGAGGAGACGACCAAGAAACTGGTACCGGTCTACATCAACTGCCAGATCGATAACACCAAGTTTGCCATCATCTCCCAGATCTTCAAAAAGCTCGTGGGGCACCTCCCCCCTTCAAGCGGCACCTCGTTCAAACAGGTCTTCGATGCCGTGGCACGACACCTGAAGAAGGAAGAGATTGTCCTCCTGGTGGCGCTGGATGATGCAAACTATCTCCTGTACGAAAACGAGATCAACAAAGTGCTCTACACGCTGCTCCGCTCCCATGAGACGTACGAAGGTACCCGAATCGGTGTCATCGTGATCATAAGCGACATGGATATTGACCTCACCCGTGCCGTTGATGCCCGGGTCGCATCAGTCTTCCGCCCGACCGAGATCTACTTCCCGCCCTACGGGGACAAGGAAGTCCGCGAGATCATGAACGCCCGGGTGATGCAGGGGCTGTTTTCCGGCGTCCTTTCCGAGGAACTCCTCGACCTTGTTGTGGAACAGACCCTGAAAAGCGGGGACCTCAGGGTAGGTATTGACCTCCTGAAACGGGCGACCCTGAGTGCAGAGAGGGCCGCACGGCGCACTATCGAGCGTGAGGACATCTGCGGAGCGTACGAGATCTCAAAATATCTGCACCTTGCGTATACCGTAAAAACCCTCAAGGACGACGAGCGTCACATCCTCAGATCATTTGCAGAGAGGAGTGCAAAGGCGCATGAGATGAACGCGGGTGAGGTGTTCAAGGCAATCAAGGAACCGCTTGCCATAGGGTATACCCGGTTTTATGAGATTGTGAAGAAGATGGATGCTATGCGCCTGATCAATCTGGAGTACCGGGAAGGGAAAGGACGGACGCGGGTCATCACGCTCCGTTATGACCCGGCAAAAGTGATCGAATATCTTTCCTGAGACAGGATCATTTTGAAAAATATTAATTATCCCAAAGCCCTCTTTTTATGAGACAGGGGTTTTTTATCATGCTGAGTGTTAACGAACTGGCACTGGAAATTTTTGATAACCTCGCCGACCTGGCCGAGGAATTCAACTGCGCTTATCATGAACTAGACAATGGCGCACGGATCGTAGATTGCGGGGTAAGCGTCCGGGGCGGCTACGCAGCCGGGAGGGCTTTCACCGAGATCTGCATGGGCGGTCTCGGCGAAGTGAACTTCCGGATGGGGCAGATCAAGGAATTCCCGATGCCCTTCATCGACGTGAACACGGACTTCCCGTCCATCTCGTGCCTCGGCGCGCAGAAGGCCGGATGGACAGTCAAGGTGGGCAACTACTTTGCCATGGGAAGCGGCCCGGCCCGGGCTCTCTCGCTCAAGCCAAAACACACCTTCGAAGTCATCGAGTATGAAGATGACTACGACTGCGCCGTGATCTGCCTTGAGAGCGACCACCTCCCGAATGCGGATGTGATGGAGAAAGTCGCGGAGGAATGTCACATCGATGTGGCGAATGTCTGCGCGGTTGTCGCCCCGACCGCTTCGATCGTGGGTTCCATCCAAGTCTCCGGGCGCTGTGTCGAGACGGCGATCTACAAGCTCAACGAACTCGGGTTTGATACAAAGAAGGTCGTCGCCGCCATGGGAACAGCTCCCGTCCCGCCGGTCAAGAAAGACGCGACGAAGGCGATGGGAACCACAAACGACGCGACGATTTACCATGGCCGCATCATGCTCACAATGAAGGCACCCGAGATCAAGGATTATCTCGAGAAGATCCCGAGCAATAAGTCCAAGGGCTACGGCAAGCCGTTTTACGAGATCTTCAAGGAAGCCAAGTTTGACTTCTATCAGATCGACACTTCGCTCTTCTCTCCGGCAGAGGTTATCATTAACGAGCTTACTGATGGTGTCGTATATCACGTCGGTGCGGTCAACCCCGAAGTCACCCTGAAATCGTTCGGGCTCCAGTAACAATACCCTATTTTTTGGCTCCGAAGAGATCACAAGAAAATTCTCTTAACACTCTTTGGGGCTTCGGCATGTTGAATCTCGAAGAGATGAGACATGAGAAGAACCTGCAGGGTTCTTCGAACAAAGGCTCCGCAGTCCAAGATTTTCGAATGAAAATCTTCTCCACAGCCTTCGGCTGTCCCCGCCTCTGCGGCAGCTCGAAAATGTCGAAACATTTTCTCGAGCATGCCATGCCTTTGGCGATGGCAGCATCCCCTATATTGATATAGTCCCTCAGAAGGTTAGTTAAAATCCCGCCGAAAATGGGGTCGAAGATTTACTTTATAAATCTTCTCCTCTTCGATGTCTGAAAACCTCTCAGAGATTCAAGGGAAGCACCCCTTGTGTTGCTCCCCCCTCTGGTGGAGACTGCTGTTCACGAATGGAAGAGCAGGCTTGAGAAGAATTCGGAGAGTTCTTTGATTTGAGAGAGGGGGTCACACTCATAATCGTTGAAGAATATAAATGCATCACATGATAAAATAGAATTTCTGCAGAGCCTATTTTTCTGCGTTTTTTAGCTTCTTGATCAAAAAAGAGAGACGGGCAAGGTTATCCCTTTTGAAGTGAGAGTATTTCCGGATCGCGTAAGGAGAGATTGCCTTTCCCGTGGCAGATCATTTCAGATCGTATCCGTCTCTCGACTTTACGTGTCCTATTCTGGACTCGCCATTATTGTATCTCGTATCTGAATTAATTTTATTCATGGAGTATCCCACTAATAATTCTCCAGAACAATGACAGACTCATTTGAGAATCCCGAAAATTGTGGATGATTATCAAATTTTCCAAAAAGTGTCTTCATTCGTTCCCTTTCCTGTTTATCAGGAACGGCAGGAGCATAACGATTGCGATAATCACAAGGACCTGCAGGAAAAAATACAGGAGTTCTTCATGACTCTGGTCATAGAACCTGAGGTCAAACGAAAGGATTTTATTCCATTGCACGGTTGTGGAATTATCCGGGTGCCGGGTGACGTTTGCCCCCGTGCTGATTCCTGCCAGCAAAGGGTTACGGATATCGAATTCCTGAGGTATCGTTACATTCACGTTGTATGGCACTTCAAAGGAAGCCTGGAGATCATTATTGTTCAGAGGTGCGATGTATGAAACGGTATAATTCCCCGGTTCAAAGGTGATGGATGCGGGACTCCCCCAAGGTCGGTTCCAAGCGTATGTACAGACTGAACACTTCTCGCCTGACAAATTCACGTTCCCTACATTGACAGGGACATTTTCACCCATGAGCCCAATACTTGCGAACTGGTAACTGGCGGTATCGTTAATCTCAATCGCCGCCTGGTAAGCGGTACCATTGGGAAAAACAACGTAGTCTGCTGACAACGCTCCTGCTGACGGGATTACAGCAAGTGCGATTACAACTGCAGTGCAGAGAGCAGCGAAGGTATGTCTGCATCGATCTCTGTCGGAGGCTCGCATTGTTTGATCACCGTTTCAGGATCTTTCAGGAGATGGCCGGTGACTACGCAGACTATCCGCTCATCCCGATCAATCATGCCGGATTCAGCCAGTTTCCGTATACCCGCTACAGAGGCGGCAGATGCCGGTTCGACACCGATGCCCTCCTTGCGTGCAAGGTCCCGCTGCATTCGCAGGATCTCTTCATCGGTTACCGATTCTGCAAGCCCACCAGTATTCCTGATGGCCGTGAGGGCTTTTTCCGCATTCACCGGTGCTCCGATGCGTATTGCCGTTGCTACGGTCTCAGGATGCGGTTCAGGCACTACTACAGAAAGGTTTTCACGGATTGCACGGACGATGGGGCTTGAGCCCAGTGCCTGGATGCCGGTCATCATAGGCAACCGGTCAATGAAATCAAGTTCCTTCAGTTCCATCAGTCCCTTATAGACTGCCGAGATATTGCCTGCATTCCCCACAGGAAGTACAAACCGGTCCGGCACATCCCCCAGCTGGTCGACGGCCTCGAAACCGATAGTCTTCTGCCCCTCGAGCCGGTACGGGTTGATGGAGTTCAGCAGGTAGAGGCCGTGTGATAGGCAGAGATCGTGCGCCATCTCGAGAGCACGATCAAAGTTGCCACGGATTGAGATGACTTTTGCGCCGTGCATGAGTGCCTGCGCTACCTTACCCACAGCAACTTTCCCTGCAGGTAAAAGGACGACGGCAGGGATGCCGGCTTTTGCCGCGTATACCGCAAGGCTTGCCGATGTATTTCCGGTACTTGCACATGCGACACTCTTTTTCCCGAGCTGGAGTGCCATTGATACTCCCACCGTCATGCCCCTGTCCTTGAATGAACCGGACGGGTTCATCCCCTCATGTTTCGCGTACAAATGGGGAATTTCCATCTCCTTCCCAAGTCTTTCGAGATGGTAGAGTGGAGTGCCCCCCTCGTGCAGCGTAACCGGATTGATACGAACCGGCAGCAGTTCCCGGTATCTCCAGACGGAGAGTGGCCGCTTGTTCCATTCTTTTTTATTAATATTGAGTTCATCGATCGGATATTTCACAGCAAGAAGGTGGCCACATTTTTTACAGTTGTACAGGATCTCGTCAGCGGGATAGGTTACTCCACAATTGACGCATGCGAGATGATACATGCAGTAGTATTGGTCTTTTCATTACATATAGGAATGCAGCTTTCCGGCATGGTGCCAGACTCGTCAGAATTGTTTATTCCTTTAAACGACTGTATCGAATATTCTATACGGACAACCTGCGATAGATCTCATCTTTCCGGTCCTTTTGGGCGGGAAAAGATTGTCTGGCAGTCTCAACAGCAGACACGTCAAGATCGCAAAAGAGCAGCTGTTCTGCATCGTTTGCACGGCTGATTATTGTCCCATCCGGGTCTGCAGTCATTGAAGATCCAGAGTATGAATCAACCGGTGTTGTGCCGGTTGCATTTATACCAACAACATACATCTGGTTCTCGAGTGCCCGTGCTTTGATGAACAATTCCCAGTGATGAATGCGGTTTTCCGGCCATGCAGCAGGAACAAGAACCGCATGAACGCCTTTTTTTGCATAGAGTCTGAACAGGTCCGGGAACCGCAGGTCATAACAGATGGCAATCCCAAACTTGAGTGAGCCCAGCGTGAACATGCCCAGCTCGGTACCTGGGGCAAACCTGGTATGTTCATTCCTGTGACTGAACAGGTGCATCTTTGCATAGGATGCGATGATCCTGCCGTCCCTGTCGATAGCGACTGCAGTATTTTTTGGAAAAGGATCATGTCGCTCGCGAAGCGACCCCAGGATGCCGATCGCGTTCTCTTTGGCATAATCCCTGAGAGTGGATATGATATTCCCATTGAGCGCCTCTGAATTTTTATTCGATTCCGGGTCCCAGCCGGTTGCGAACTGTTCAGGAAAACAGATGAGCGCAGCGCCGGAAACTGAGGCATGCCGGATGATTACTTCAACTTTTTTTAACGTTTTTTCCGGGTCTTCCCATATGCCCGCGATCTGTGCACTGCATATCCTGACAACTGGGTCTTTTTCCATAAAGAAGCCTTTTCAGATTGGCGGGGGGCTTTTTGGAGTGCTGACGACGATCATGATGGCACTCATCACGATCAGGACGGCAGTTGTGAAAAGGAGAAAGGGAGCCATACTTATGGTAATCCCTAGGAGCAGTGCCGCCATGATGGTGCCAGCAGCAGTAATACTGCTCCCGATAAGTACCAATCCGACCGATGTTAAGTCCCAGTCACTCATGTTTAGCCTCCGGTGATCAGGGGAAATGCCATTTTGATGCCGTTAATGACAAACTGCACGGCAATGGCGATGAGCAACATACCCATCAGGCGGTTGATCGCCCGGTACTCCCTCTGGCCAATTCTTTTCATGATATAATCTGAATTCCTCATCATATAATAGGTGATCGCGATCGAGACCATGATGGAGCAGAACACAACACTAATGGCGACTGGTGTGAAGACGAGTGCCTCGTTCATCAGCACAATTGTCGTGGTTATCGCCCCCGGCCCCGCGATCATTGGGATAGCTAGAGGCATGATGGCGACGTCATCGTTATCTCTCGACTCGTACCTCTCTGTTGCCGTAAGTTTGGTCCGGGATGTTTTTGCATACACCATCTCCATCCCGATTCCAAACAGCAGGATCCCCCCGGCAATCCGGAATGCCTCAAGAGTTATTCCGAAAAGCTGGAGAATCCAGGTACCAAGGACTGCGACGAAAAGCAGGATCAGGAGGGCGAACCGGCAGGCCTCCTTTGCAATGGTCTCCCGTGCAGGCTTGTCAAGATTTGAGGTCAGGGAAACATAGATCAGGGTCGAGCTGAGTGGATTAACAATAATCAGCATCGAAGAGAGCGACAACAGTGTAAAACTGACAAAGTCCCCTGCCATTAAGGATAGTGCAGCGTTAAAGGATAATAGAGATTATGGTGGAAAAAGAATCCGGGTTAGTATTCATACAACACGGACTCATCAATCCGTGTATAGGTGAATACTTCGTTGTTTTTGAAATGGATGCCGATCTCCCGGGATGCGCTTTCAGGGGAATCGGATGCGTGAATCACGTTCCTACCGATATCAATGCCGAAGTCACCACGGATCGTGCCGGGTGCTGCTTCCTGGGGGTTCGTGGAACCGATCGCCTTGCGTACGATCGCAACCACGTTCCTGCCTTCCCAGACCATGAGGAAGCAGGGGCCTCCCATGATATACTGCTTAAGCGACGGGAAGAACGGTTTTGAAAGGTGCTCCCTGTACTGTTCGGTCACCCGCGGCTCCGGTAATCTTTCGAACCGTGCTGCGATGAGCTTGAGCCCTTTTGCCTCGAGCCGGGAAACAATCTCGCCAACAAGACCGCGCTGGACCCCGTCTGGCTTGACCATTACAAAGGTGCGGTCCATGGCAGGATCACTCCTTGTTTGCCGCTTTCCTGCCGGCGTTCGTCCACTGGACACGGCGCGGTACACGGCCGAGCTTGTGATTGTTCTGGCACTTCGTGCTGCAGAAGTAGAAGATGGTACCGTCTTTCTTCACGAACATCTTGCCGGTGCCGGGCTCGAGCTGGCTTCCACAGAAACTGCAGACATGTTGTTCTACCATCTTTTACCGCCTCGAAAGTTTCTTTGCCTCACGCTCGGTTTCAAGAAGCATGACGATATCTCCTTCACGGATCGGGCCTACCGTGTTGCGGGTAATGATCCGTCCTTTGTTGCTGCCGTCAAGGATGCGGCATTTTACCTGCATTGCCTCTCCATGCATACCGGTTGAGCCAACAACCTCGATTACTTCCGCTGGCGTTGCATCATCTGCCATGATGAAACCTCACGCCTTCAGCGCGGCAAGCTGCTTGGCAAGATCATCGATCGATTCTTTTGCTTTGCCGGGCTTGACAATTGCAGCTGCGGCTGAGCCGACGTCGAGGCCGCTTGCGGCGCCGATATCGTTCTGCTTGTTGATGAAAATATAGGGAACCTTCTTCTCTTCGCAGAGTGGTGCCAGGTGCATCACAATCTCTTCGGGTTCTACATCAGCACCAATCAGCACAAGCGCTGCAATACTGCGCTCAATGGCTTTTGTTGCCTCGTTGGAACCTTTCTTGATCTTGCCGGTATCTCTTGCAACTTCAAGGGCTTCGAGTGCCTTGTTCTGGAGCTCCTCTGGAGCCTGGGTTTTTACGTAACCTTTTGCCATAACTCACCTCATTCAGGAGTAGAATGCTCCTTCATTACTCATCAGTCAGCAATGATGTAGCCATATCAATTCGACAGGAACGGAAATAAATGTTTGTGAATATGGGGTGGTGACCGGCAAGGCCGTCAACCCCTGCCCGGGAAAAACTCGACGGGAATGTCAGCCCGCAAGCCGGTAGATATCCGTGTTGTCTGCAGAATAAATATTCACAAGGCCCGTTTGCGGAAGACTGACATTGTATTGTTCGCGCTCCGGATCACCGACATAGAGCAGGGTTGCATTGTATCTTTTCATGAGCTGGACAGTCTCGTTAGGCTGTTCGTAGATTGCCTTCACATCGGCTTCCCTGATGCTCAGCCAGCCGTTATCATCGCCCCTCCACATGAACTCATGGAATGGCTGGCCCAGGATGGTAGGAATTCCCGTGAATGACGAGATCCGCGAGTAGTATGAATAATCTCCCTCTTCAGCTTCAACGATGCGTTCGTCCCCGGGTAGTGCCCTTAGGTACGCGACTCCTCCTGCATCCCCGGGATGAGTGACTGAGAGATATGCAAGTCCGTCAAGGGTCCCGGTCCCATATCCTGCGTTATACTGGATCACAAATGGCAGTGCAAACAGGATCAAGATAACCGTGAAGGTCATAACAGCGGTTTTGCGGGAAGAAAAAACAGGAATCTTTTTCCAGTCCGCTATTTTTTGCGCTACCATCTGGAAACTGGAGAGGCCGAGCATCAGCCACGCGGGAAGGTAACACTTGAAGACCGTATTCATCCGGAAATACGTGTCCCCCATATTGTCCTTCAGGTAGACCAGCTCGCAGAGGATGACGATTGCAAGGCCTGCCATAGCGAGGATACCGGGGAAATCCTGCTCTTTTCGGGCAAGTAAATAGACGAGGGGAACTACTGCAACAGCTGCGGCAAGATAACCCGTGATGACAAACGGCACTACCGCGAGAAGAAGGATTGGGCGTTTGAGGATCTCACGATGGAGGACTGCGATAAAGATGGCAATGAACAAGCCGTTGACAAGCAGAAATTCCGGGACGCTGGATGATAATGAGGCAGGCACAATCCCGATCCCCCCGGTATTGGTCTGGAGCTCAAGGTAGAACGGCAGATAGCACAGGATGGCAAGGAAAGGGATCACGCAAAGATAGAGCCATGACGCGATGCTGCGAAGGGAGGTCCTGTTCCTCCAGAGAATCAGCAGACCGAAGAGCAGAGTTATGGGTGCGTAGATTAACACGTCCCATGTATTGATCAGCGGCATGGATCCGAGACTCAATGCAGACAAAATGCAGATGAGCCATTTTCCCCGCGAATCGAGAGATTCCCACCGTTTGTATGCGAAGAGGAGCAGGAATATCAGGGAGACCTGGTTGAAGATGGAGACAACATGGGCGTGGACATCCCCCCAGATGAATGAGAAAAACGGGTATTCGTTGATCGTATTTGCAATTGTCCGCGTACTGTCCCATAGGATGGAAGTCAGAGGCTCACCGAGTGCCAGGTTGTAAAAGAAAGAAGGATTCGGCAGGAAGAATATAAGCAGCGTAACCCACCGAAACCGCTCGAGCAGCAGGGTTCCTATCGCGTATGTGACTACTCCGGCAAGAGCGAAGACTGTCGGCAAAGCTAGGTTGAACGCAACATTCGACGGGACACCACTGGTAATTGCCAGGCACCCGAACATCCAGTACCCGAGATAATAATATACATTAAGGGTGCCTCCTGAAAACCAGGGATCGAGCGGAGGTACAACCGGGTTTCGTATCACGGATGCAAGAAACCCGTGGTCCATGAATTTCTCAGCGTACGAGATGGTTGGGTTTACAAACCTCACATCCAGCATGAGGAAGAAGAGGATAAGGAAGAGTGCCACCCAGTGCCATTCACCTTTCAGTTCCTTGATCCGGTAGTTGCGATGGAGAAGATGCCAGACAATGAGAGCAAGGAATGGCACAAGTGCTACCTGAACGGGAATTCTGGCAAGGCCGCAGTACCATGATACAATGGTGAATGCGAGCACCGAGACCGGAAACGCGATGGGAAATGAAAACGCGCCAAACGTCTTTTTCAATGAAGGGTACACGGAAAGCTGTAACAGGAAGAGGACAACCAGCCAGCTGGCAACGGAAAATATCTGCTGTTCAGGAGTCAGGTTCTTTCCCCCCTCCGAATTTTTCAGCAAGCGCCTCTTTTATGCTGGGAACCACCCAGTCCCCGAAATAGTAAATCGATATGACTCCCCCGACAAGGGTAACAAGGTTTTTGATAAGGTGATCAATCACTGCGATCAGGGTGGCAATTGCCGGGGCAACACCGGCGAGCTCGAAGGTTATTGCCAGGAAGAGCTCATAGGTGCCGATGCCCCCCGGAGTAAATGGGACTGCCTTGAAGAGATTTCCGATGACGACGGCAAGAACGATGACTGCAAACGGAATCTTCTGTTCAAACATCATCACGACAGCAACACATGCCAGGATGTCCAGCAGCCAAGCCCCCGCAGATGATATTCCCAACAGCGCGAGGGATCGCTGGCTGAGTGACGCACGCTTTATTTCGTGAAGCATGTTGAGAATAATAACGAGATATTTATTGCGGGATGAGAACTTTCCGATAACCAGGAGAACTCCAAAAAATATCACTCCCGCCGCCAGAGGTACGATAATAAGTGTTGTAAACCAGGACGGTGCGTTGAGGACAAAAAACAGTGAGATCGCACCAAGAAATGCTACGGTAACGACATCAAAGACCCGTTCAACGACAAGGGATGATATACCCTCCGAGTACGTAGTGTTGTATTCGTGCTTAAGGATGAAGACCCGTACGAAATCCCCCAGCCTGGCCGGGACAACGAGATTGACGGTCTGGCTGACGAAAATGCAGGCAGTTGAGACCTTCACACTCACTGAGTAATTGAGGCTTTTGAGGATCGTATGATAGCGCCAGCCGCGGAGCCACCAGGCACAGAGACAGATCCCAACTCCAACAACGAGGTATTCCGGAATGATATTCTGGAGTGCGACGAGGAGCTGGTCCCTGACGCTGTACAGCATATACCCGATTATACCGATGGCTACCAGTGTCGGGACAACAATTGCGCTAATCTTTCGATACATGGATCTGCCACCAGAGTCTCATGACTGCCGAACCCATTTCAAATACATCTCTTGGTCTGACCGTCGTTCCTTTTCCCGCACGCCATTGCACAGGAAATTCCCGGACACTGTAGCCTTTTTTCTGGGCCCGGACAAGAATCTCCGTATCCCAGAACCAATGGTTATCGCGTACAGCGGGGAGAATGGGGAGAATACGTTCACGGTTAAACGCCTTAAAGCCGCACTGGTGATCAAAAACCCTGCTCCCAAGCAGGCTACGTACTAGGAAATTATAGGACCTGCTGGCAACTTCCCTCCCCCCGCTTCGGACAATATCGCTATCCGGCATGAGCCGAGACCCTGTGGAAATATCATATCCATGGCGGATAGCGTCGATCAGTTCCGGCAGGTGATGAATGCCAGTTGCGAGATCAACGTCATAATAACATATGATACTCCCCCGTGCATCGCGGATAGCCCTGTTCAATGCCCGTCCCCTTCCTTGTCTTTCATCACTATGAAGGAGATGTATCCTGGGATCCTGCCTTTTGTATTCAGTGACAAGTTCTGCACTGCCATCGGAGCTTCCATCTTCAGCAATAAGTATCTCAAACGACAGGGTGATTTCCGAAAGGGATTTTATTGAAGCCGGGATGGCAATTTCCAGAGATTTCCGGTCATTAAAAACCGGAATAATCGCCGTTACTTCAGTTCCTGTCATGGACGCTCCGCTGCCTGATCGTTTCAGCAACTTCCAACCCGGCCCTTACGGATCCCTCCATACTTCGCTCGGGATAATTCGTTGCTGAAAACATCCCCGCTGAATACATGCCCGCATTTTCGTAACCCCGGATGAGTGACCGGTACCCCGTGGTATAGACCGGACCAGCCCAAGGATCTACGGCAATCCTGTGCCAGTGGATCTCGTGTCCGGCTACAGAAAAACGCCGGCAAAAGTCCATAAGCATTCTCTCATCCAGCTGAGGGGGTACGAGTCCAGAGAAGTATGATGCAAGATAGATAAGATGCTCACCGTATCGTTCCCGGGGAATGAAATTGGTATGAGTGACGACTGCACCATAGGGTGCAGGATCTTTCATATTCAGCCAGTAGATGCCATCGGTAACCTCTCTGTCCATGGCAAGAGTCATGCAGGCGGCACCTTGGTAGGGGATGTGAGAAGTTGCAGGTCCCCCGAGCCGCTCCAGTTCCTGCGGAGGAATTGTGGAAACCGCTGCATCATACCGGGTTCCGTTCATCTGCCACGAATTTCCTGTATGGGTCAGATTACTGACAGGCTCCTGCTTGTGAATTCTTCCACCTTTGTCAGAAATTGCGGATTCCAGTGCTCCGATCACCTGGTGAAATCCCCCTTTGAGATATCCGAGCCGCTCCCCTGAAACACTTCGATTAGAACGGATAGCAATGCGGCTGAAAAGCCATGCAGCGGAGACTTCTTTCCTCTGTTCACCGAATTTACTTTTCAGGAGGGGTTCAAAAAAAGAGGAGTAAATATTCGTACCTAGGTTTTCAATGATGTACTGGTCTGCAGGGATATCGTCGAGAGTGCGGAGATCCCTTTTCTTTGCTCTGATAGTAAGCCAGGCAAGTTTTGCCTTATCGATGATAGTGAGTTCCGGATACTTGAGGATCTCCAGTGGTGTGTTCAGGGGAAAAATTCTGGATTGTGCGAAATATCCCGTCGTACCCGTCCACCATTCCAGTTTATCGGAAAGGCCTATTTTTTCAAGGAGTGAAAAGAGTGCCGAATTCCCTGAAAAACAATGGTGATAGTATCGCTCGATCCAATAATCCTTCATATTGTATGAGGAGAGACAACCCCCGAGATGAGGCATTTTTTCAAAGAGATCAATCTCGTGCTCTCCCGCAAGTGCATGCGCTGCGACAAGACCGGTCAATCCCCCTCCGATAATTCCTATCTTCATAGTGATGATCTATAGTACTTTTCAGAGCGAAATGAAAAAGGCTCCGGAAAAAAAGCCGGAATTATGTATGCCACCTCGGAGATATTATAAGAAAGTTTTTGTATTGCCGAGATAAAGGTTCATATCAGCAAAAGGACTTAAAAGAATTAAAATAAATAATTATCTGTTAGCCCATTGGATGGTGTCACCGGATGCGGGTATTTTTCATAGGTTTTGGTCAAGCGGGCGGCAAAATTGTCGATATGTTTATCGAGCAGGATAAGAAGCTCGGTACAAACAGCTTCCGGGGAATTGCAGTCAACACTGCGCGAACGGATCTGATGGGTTTAAAGAATATCGAAATGAAGGACCGCATCCTTATCGGACAGACAATGGTAAAAGGTCACGGTGTGGGCACCGACAACGTGACCGGCGCCCGCGTCACAGCTGATGAAATCGACAGCATCATCAGTGCGATTGATATGCGGGGAACACATGATGTGGATGCATTCGTCATTGTTGCCGGCCTTGGTGGAGGGACCGGGTCCGGGGGATCACCGGTACTTGCCCGGCATCTTAAACGCATCTACCGGGAACCTGTCTACGCCCTCGGTATTATTCCCGCGCCTGAAGAAGGGAGACTGTACTCATATAACGCCGCACGAAGCCTGACAACTCTGGTGAATGAAGCTGATAACACCTTTATTTTTGATAACAGTGCCTGGAAAAACGAGGGTGAAAGTGTCAAGTCCGCGTTCCAGCGCCTGAATAATGAAGTTGTAAGGCGGTTTGGGGTACTCTTCCGCGCCGGCGAGGTGAGCCGGATGGGCGTTGGGGAAATGGTTGTTGACTCCAGTGAAATTATCAACACTCTCCGTGGCGGGGGGATTACATCCGTTGGATATGCCGTAAGTGAAGTCATGAGCAAACGCACAAAACAACAACGGGGAATTCTCGGTGGACTGAAGGATAAATTTGGTGGCAAGCGGGAAGCAAATGAGGAAGTGCTGATGGGTGAAGACCGGTCTGCGAAGATAGTTGCCCTTGTACGCAGGGCAATGCTTGGCAGATTAACATTACCCTGCGATTACTCCACGGCAGAACGTGCGCTTGTCCTCCTTGCCGGGCCTCCGGATGAGATGGATCGGAAAGGTGTAGAGAAGGCGAAGAGCTGGGTAGAAGAGAATATTGCCGGTGTAGAAGTCCGTGGAGGAGATTATCCGGTGAACAGTGAATACGTCGCGGCTGTCGTAATGCTGGCAACTGTTGGCAACGCACCCAGAATCAAGGAACTTCTCGATATCGCTAAAGAAACAAAGGAAGATGTTATTAAGTCAAAAGAGAAAAAATCGAGTATGTTTGAAGAAGGTATTGATCCTTTGTTCGAGTGAGGTTGATGATGAAGGGATTAGTGAAATGGATTATACTTGCGATAATTCTTATTGTGTGCATTCCGATAGTATCTGCATTCACTGTTACAGGTGTCACCATAAATCCTTCGGGATCTTTGACACCAGGGACCCCGGTAACGGTCTCGTTACAGGTTGAATTTTCAGCGTCTTCAGGGGAAACGTTCCCTTCCGGCGATGATCTTCAATTCATTACTGATTTGACCAGCCCACAATGGACATATACCATTGTTCTTGATGGTGTTGATAATCCAAGGCCTCAGAGCACATCCCGTTCACTCGATTTAAGTGGTTTTGAACTTTCCTATCCATCAACGGTTGATGAATCTCTTCAGATCACTCTCCAAGGAACGGCCCCTTCCGTTGATCAAACTACCAATAAAACAATAATCACGGTTCAGGAAAATGACCAGAACGGCAATCTTATCGCAAGCTCCGTATTCACCCAAACCACGATGGTGATAAATGTTAATGATGTAGCGACAGCAATATCCGGGATAAAGAATAAACTCACAACATTCAGATCAAATATTGACGAAAAGGCTGCAATGGGGATTGATACCAGTGCCGCTGAATCAAAATATAGTGAAGCATCTAGTGATATTAATGCAGCTGCAGCTCTCCCCTCCACGCAATATTCTGCTGCTTTGAATGATTTAACCGCTGCACAGACGGCAATCGATGCCGGGGGAAATGCACTCGACCTCGCTTGGGCAAACGAAGAAGTTGCAGCTGCTCAGACGCCGATAACAAATGCAGATGCGGTAATCGCATGGTTTAAAGGTAACCAGACCACCGCAGATGACCCCCAGCTCGGTGCCATTATTGCGATGCGAGAAGTTGCTGTTGGCTATATCTCGAGTGCCAACGATTTTATCACCAATGGACAATATGATCAGGCCCGGGCAAAAGCAGAAGCAGCATTTACGGAAGGCAACCAGTCTTACACGAATGCCCTCCAAAGGCAATATACACTTATGCACAGTGGAATTGATATCGGCGGGATGATCTCCGGAATCTTTAAATCCGGGGTATTGGTGGTCGTTGTCGGTATTGTTGTAGTAGTCCTGATCGGGGTTGGAATTGTCGTCTATCGCAAACGTTCACGATGGGATGAACTGGGTTAATCCGTTTTTAAAATTCTCTTTTTTATAACCAGAGAATTCAGGTCCGTAATTCAATACGTATGGCGGAGACCGGATCTCTTCCAAGTACAAAGCAGACTTGCAGGTAGTTCTCTATGATTTGGCATTTGTTGATATCAAAAAATTGAGATATTTTTCATCATTTCTTATTTCCGAATAGAACGAGACATGTTTATATTATTTTTTGAGAGTAAAAACATCAATATTGATACTGCCCATCTTCCCATCGCGGTGAATATAATAATCGAGAAGTCTGTCTTCGTTATCATAAAAAGAGAACCAATAATCCAGTTTATAGGTCGTTTTATCATAGCCTTCAATCGATGGGTAGCTTTCAGTATCGTGAAGGATAATTACCCCCGGATTATTTTGTGTTAAGCTGGCAATTTCAGGAAGATCGTTGTACAATTGAATTTTATCCAACCAGCGATGACCACGATAATACCACGGGAGAGGCCAATAGTCTTTCGATGCGATGACGACACGATCCGAAGCGTCCATCAACTGCATTACCTGACGGAGATCTTCCGAGTTCTGGACCTGGACAATCGGTTCGTTGATATCCGCTGGAATGAAAGCGACATGCCATGTCATGGTAATAAGGAAAATACATCCAATAAGTGCGATTGCAGTCTTTTGCCAGTTAATCTTGTACACTGCAACAAAGCACATCGGTAGGAGCTGATGAATCAGAAGCCAAGGGACTTTCTCGCCAACGTAGGCATAGAATGCCATGGTGAGGATCATCCAGTAAATACAGAATCCGAAAAAGAGATCGGATTTTGAATGTATCTCATCTCCCCTTTTTAACTGTTCCAAGCTGACTGTCGCAAGTTCTTTGGTTGAGAGAGCAAACCCTCGGTGCAGTACCCAGTTTCTGGTCTTTTTTACTAGTACTAAAATATCCTCTCCAGCCAGGAGGTACTGGAAAGTCCCGATCATTGCGAGGATAAAAATCGGAAGTTCATAGAGCAGGTAAAGAGGGATATAAAAAAACCAGGGCCCGCCAAGACGCTGCTCGTTACTCATTGAGCTCCAGTGAACAACAGCCTGGTACCACCCGGTTGTATCTGCCTCGAAATGGACTCCGGTGACAGATACCTGAAAGTTTTGTCCTACGAGAGTCTCCGGATGGAACCCGAATGCTGAGTAGAGGAGAGCCGTTAGTGCAACAACAAGAATTAAAAAAATAATGCTGTGTTTTTTCCAATGAGATGGAAGGACCAGACGACCTCTCCAAACAGCATAGAAGAAAAATGAAGCAAAAATAATCAGAATTACTGGTGTCTCCTCTTTGCAGCACAGAGCCCCCGCGGTTGCAATCGCCGCAATTATTGCAAACCTGATCTTTCCACGGTCAAAATAATAGAGAAGGGATACAAGAAGCAGGAATGTGAAAAAGAGCATAAAGATGTCATGCCTGAGAAACCGGGAAAAATATACCATATCCGGGGATATGGCGAGAAATAACGCCGCGAGAAGTGTCTGATTCTTATTGATATACCCAAGACGATAGACATAATACACAAGCGGTATCAGGAGGGCTCCAAAGAGGGCGGGAAGAAGACGAGCGACGAGGTCTGAAGCTCCGAATAATGAGAACATCCCCGCTGTAACATAATAAAGGAAAGGTCCATGATAACTTGGATCATATACCCATGTTCCTTGGGTGAGTAACTGAAAAGAGAACCAGGAATGAATTGCTTCATCATGATGAAGTAACTTGAGATCGAGCTGCCAGAAACGCAGAAAAATTGCAATGAGGATAATTAATAAAAGAACTCTCTCAAAAGTGAATACCTGTTTGAGTTTACTGGAAAAATGAGCGGCCTGTTTCACGCCGCACCTTCAACTTTCTAAAACTATCTCAATGCCAATATCTTTTGGCACCTGGATGCGCATTAACTGGCGGAGTGCACGTTCATCGGCATCGATATCAATGAGGCGCTTATGTACACGCATCTGCCAGCGATCCCATGTTGCGGTCCCTTCTCCATCCGGACTCTTCCGTATCGGCACAACCAATCTTTTGGTTGGGAGGGGTATCGGGCCGGCCAGATTCACACCTGTGCGTTCGGCAATCTCCCGGATTCTGTCACAGACCATCTCTACTTTCTTGAAGTCTGTCCCTGTCAGGCGAATTCTGGCTTTCTGCATGTTGTTCACCAAAAATAATATTATCTCATCTGTTTCGGCTGAATGGCGATGCACATTCCAGCGGCGATCGTTGAACCCATATCACGGACAGCAAACCTGCCGAGCTGCGGGAGTTCCTTGACATTCTCAATGACCATCGGTTTCGTTGGCTTGATGACAACAATGGCGGCATCACCTGATTTAAGAAATGTCGGGTTTTCTTCCTTGGTCTGACCGGAGCGTGGGTCGAGCTTCTTCTTGAGCTCGATAAATGTACACGCAGTCTGGGCGGTGTGGCAGTGGAAGACCGGAGTATAACCTACCGTTAGTGCACTCGGGTGCTGGAGTACGACAATCTGTGCAGTAAACTCATCGGCAACCGTTGGCGGGGCATCTGCGGGTCCACAGACATCACCACGGCGGATATCTCCTTTGCCGATACCACGGACATTGAAACCGACGTTGTCACCGGGTACTGCCTGGGGTATCTCTTCATGGTGCATTTCGATGGACTTGATCTCTCCATCCTTGTTGGCAGGCATGAAGGAAACTTTCATCCCCTTCTTCATGATACCGGTTTCAACACGGCCGACCGGAACTGTGCCGATACCGCTGATGCTGTACACATCTTGAATTGGGAGGCGGAATGGTTTGTCGGTTGGTTTGTCGGGCTCTTTGAAGGTGTCAAGTGCCGGAATGAGTGCCGGGCCTTTGTACCAGGGCATTTCTGGACCGACTACCTTAATGTTTGCTCCGCCAAGGGCACTGATCGGGATAAAAAGAGTCTCATCGGGTTTATATCCGACCATCTTGATGAGATCGGAGAGGTCCTTCTTGACTTCGTTGAACCGCTTTTCATCGTATTTTACTGCGTCCATCTTGTTGATGGCGATAATGATCTGAGTAATACCAAGGGTTCTTGCAAGGAATACATGCTCCTTGGTCTGTTCCATTACCCCATCTGCGGCGGCGACAACGAGGATTGCAGCGTCAGCCTGGGAGGCACCGGTAATCATGTTCTTGACAAAGTCTCTGTGTCCTGGGCAATCCACGACCGTGAAATAATACTTCGGCGTATCAAACCGCTTGTGGGCAATATCGATTGTGATACCTCTTTCACGTTCTTCCTTGAGGTTGTCCATAACCCATGCAAACTCAAAGGTTGCCTTGCCCTTGGACTCGGCCTCCTTTCTGTAGCCTTCGATAATGTGTGCAGGTACTGCACCGGTCTCGAACATCATTCGTCCGACGGTGGTAGACTTTCCGTGGTCGATGTGGCCGATTACAGCCAGATTCATATGGGGCTTGTCAGATGCCATTTAATTGATCCTCCAAATGTACGGGACTGTCCGCTTACAGTCAGTTTATGCGAGTATTACTTATATGAGACCCAACTATATAAAGCATTTCGATTTGCGAGAGCATTTTTCCGATGTAAATAAACATCGACATTATGATATCTGATGCTTGAATATCTTCATTATGAAGATTCTGCCACTTCAGCGGGATGAAAAAAAGAGCCGGGTTACGGTAACCTGTGCTGAGGGTGACGTTTCGGTCTACAGCCACTGCGCGTATTGTAAGCACTGTAAGGGAGTTCAAACGACAAGCCGGATAGTACCCACACCTCAGACGCAGGCACTAAATGATATGAAACGTGGATCCGCAGCAGATGAAAACCTGATGAATGCAGCAATGATGTTCAACTCACTCATCCGGGATGGGACCGCGATTCAATGCGAAGATGATGCAGGACATGGATATGAGAGATTATATTGACTCTTTCCCATGTGTGTTTTGATATTGATATCATAGTTTTTACATCTGAATCTTTATTTAAAACTGTCAATTTGCTATTATACCATCTTTTATTGTCTGCCTTCGATAACCCGATATGGAAAGATATTTTTGCGGTTAACACCTAGGTTGGATTTATCTACTTAAAATTAATTTTAATCTAAAAAATTTGGGGGAGGGTCCTGTTTTCGATCGCCCGTCGCTAGATAAGTGCTATCGCGAGAATCACGCAGGCACGGGTGATCTCATTTGAAGCACCGACTACATCGCCGTTTACCCCTCCAAAGAGATGCTTGGAGATAACAACCAGCACTATCGGACAAAGGAACATCACGATGAGAGATCCGAAGATCTTTATCGGTTCTACAGGCAGGAAAAAAAGTGGGAGGCAAAGGAGTAAAGACAAGAGAGGGAATGACTTCTGGGAGAATTTGTGAAGATAGCTGTGTATCCCCTCACGAAATGGAGTTCCGTACGTTGTTAAAAAAGACATGGAAAACTTTGCGCAGACCTCGCCGGTAATTATCGCAACAATTAAAGAAGGGGACTCCTGCAGCCCCGCAAATAAGAGGATTGTAATTGTTATCCCAAGTGCTAAAGCTCCGGCCCCGATATTCCGGTCGAGCAAGGCCTTCACCCTTTTCTCTCTGTTCCCATGAGCCATCAGGCCATCACCAAAATCAAGCAATCCGTCGAAGTGGTGAGCACCGGTGATTAACATCAACATTGCAATAGCGATTGCCGCAGCAACTGTCCGGTCAGCAATAAAGAACACCGGTAGTGCTACGATCAATCCGATGATGTAACCTGCAAGAGGATAAATATAGGAATGCCTGCCGAAATTTTCAAGATCCTCTACCTTACCCAAAGGCAATACTGTTGTAAATTGCAGGAGAGAAATAACAGGTTTCATAAACATTCGCCATACAAGCGTGATGTACAACCGGCGATCAGTCCTGCAATGGCATCATCGAGAAATGGTCCTAATCTTGCAAGGATGCCGGGTTTTTTTTGATCGTAACGGGTAAATTCGAACCGTGCATAGGTACCTCCAATGCACTCAGCGATGGCCATACCAATGATTTCATCACTTAGCAAAAAAATAGGATCATCAGCAATTTCAGAATTTTTTCTTTTTTTATAAAGTTCATCTTCAAGGAGAATTGCTCCGAGAATCAAGGAGGCGACATTTGGATCATCAAGATATTTTTTTATTTTATGCTTGATTTCAACTGCCGCCAGATCCTCCGGCATTCCATGAGAGACGTACAATCCCATGGCTGCAGTGACAATGTCATCAAGTGTGATTCCATTATCTCGTAATCGCTGTTCGATCTCAAACATATGAATAAGAGTTGGATTTTTTGGACTATTATATCGTTGTGGAATTTTTAACCGATATCTCTAAACTGAAAGAACGGTGATGTATGAGTTGATAATTATGGGGTTCTTTTCAGCCATCTGTCCTGTTACGTTTGATAAACCACTATTCTGCAGCATTCTTGGCAATACTCTGCTTTCGACCGTTCCAGGAATCTCGGGTGCAGGTCCCACACCGGAAAAAACTCTTTTAACCCCAATACTTGATGCGGAACTGATTACATTCGGCACTATAAAAAGTCAGCCGATAAAACCGAATACTCCAACTGGTTGTCCGACTCCAGCAACCATAACCCGGGCAATGATGGAATTGACCGGGTTGCATCCGGTTTTCATTAATTCGGGTCTCCAAAATCAGCCGACAGTCCCTTGTATCGACGCTTATGGGAATGTTGGGGAGGATCCGCGTTTTCGAGATGCCGTACCTCATGCACGGAACCTTTTCCGCCAAGGGGAATTGATAGGTAATTTTCTTTCTGCATATAGTGACCTTCTTGTGCTTGGTGAGTGCGTGCCTGGGGGAACCACGACAGCATTGTGTGTGCTCCGTGCATTGAATTATGATGCCGCTGTTAGCAGCAGTTTTACAAACAATCCTGTTACGAAAAAAGATGAGATATGCCGCCTAGCACTTAAACGAATCAGCGATGATGAAGTGTCACTGCCACTTGATATAATCAGATATACTGGTGATCCCATGATGCCGGTTGCTGCAGGAATCGCACGTACCTATGCAGGTAATATTATCCTAGCCGGTGGAACCCAGATGCTTGCGGTAAGTGCAGTGATAAAAGCTATTGGAGGGTCACTCCCTAACATAGTAACGACAACATATGTCAGAGATGACCCAACGGCTAATGTTGTTCATCTGGCAAAACAGATTGGAATAGGTATATCCTATGTGGATCCGGGCTTTGGCGACATCGGGCATATCGGGCTTGCAAGATATTGTATTGGTGAGGTAAAAGAAGGGATGGGTGCCGGTGGAGCGATGTGTCTTGCTTACCTCCTTGGTTATAGTCCTGAAGCAATCAGAAGTAAGATTCTTACAACCGTAAATACCTATAGTTGAACAGACTTAATAGGATCTCAAAACAAACCTCAGACTAATGCTTCCTATCTATATTGTCAATAACTTCGGGCAATTTAATCATCTTATCCTTCGGACACTCCGTGATATGGAAATTGACGCTACAATGATTCCTAACTCAACTCCCCCACAAAAAATAGCGGAGGACTGTAGAGGAATAATTCTGGGCGGGGGTCCATCTTTAGAGCGTTCCGGTAATTGTGATACCTATCTTGATCTTGGACTGCCGGTTCTTGGAATCTGCCTCGGGCTCCATATAATCGCAGTAAAATTTGGTGGGGAAGTGCATACCGGGCGAAAAGGAGGGTATGGACCGGTCGATGTAGATATTTGCGAACATAATGATATCCTGAAAGGTTACCCGGATAAGATAAGTGTTTGGGCATCGCATGCTGATGAAGTTACTAAGATCCCAGAAGGATTTACACTCCTTGCTCATTCATCCATCTGCGGTGCAGAAGCGGTTGCTTTTCAAAAAATGCATATCTATGGACTTCAATGGCACCCGGAAGTAAGTCATACGTTTGAGGGAAAACGCGTTTTTGAAAATTTTAACCAAATAATTCTTGATACTCTGTAATCCATGTGTTTTATGTCGATCAATTTGCCGTATTAAATATATATTCGGAGACAATAAGGAAGATCATGGAAACCAAAACGTTCATTCTATTTTCATTCATGATTACTGGTGTTCTTTTTTTTGTAACTCCTGTTACTGCAGCGGCTCCAATCAGTACTATCGCTCCTGGAAATACTGTTTTTATTGGCGAACAGGGACTTGATGTAACCTCGGTGATGAACGGGGATTCACAGATCGGATGGTGGGCATCAGGTGCTTCGATCGCAACAAGTTCACCGGACTATACCGTTTCGATATCAGACCTGAAAAATTTCTATGTCTCTCCAACCGATTTCGGATCCCATCAAGGATCATGGTACAGGTTCTCAGCATCAAGCAAGGCAAATGGTACTGCTTTTATTGTTGCCGATCCTCACCTTGGCATCCGTGTTGAAGATTCAACGGTTAATGTTGAGGTAACTGACAAATGGGTGCCATCAGGTGATGATATCAAGTTCAGTATTGAAACAAATCTAGTTCAGATAACGCAGAGAACCGGCGTCAATTCAGTTCCTGTAACAATCTATGTCCAATCTCCGACAGGTGGAACCTTCAACGCTCTTTTGGATTCATCGGGAACGCCCAATTCGATTGTTGACATTCCTGTTACAACCAACCCATTTTCCCCTTCATTCAGCTGGAATACGGGCAAGCGCGATATCTATCCTCCGGGAACCTATTATATCTGGGCAGATTGTGATGTGAATTCCATGAAGGATAATTACGGCCAGATCGGAAAGACTGTCAGCCAGCAGGTTAGTCTTCTCAATCAGGATCAGAACCCCCTGATTGCAAACAGCGGGTATATAACAAATCCCACAACCCAAATCACTGTTATACCCAATCAAATAATCACAGCAATCGTGAACCCTGCGGTTACTTCCTCCCCTTCTATTCAATATACAACCAGTGTTCAAATGGTTAATACGACAGTACTCCCTGTGGCAACGATTTCGAAAACCCCACTTACCAACACACCGATTCAGACAAAATCCACTGGATTTGAGGCGGTTCTTGTGGCATCCTCTATGCTCTTTGCGATAGTCCTCTTTTTCAGGAAAGAATGAAATCCTCTTTTTAGTCACAACAATTTTATTGGATGAGTCTCCCATTCCGGTGTATGAACATTGTAACAACGGTAATCAAATCCCGTCATAGCGTCCGGAAATTCAAAACCGGCAAAGTCGATGAAACGGTAATCAGGGATGCAATAGAATGTGCATCGCTTGCACCTACTGCAAAAAATATCCAGCCATGGTTGTTTGGTGTAATCAGGAACCCGGGGATGCTCGCAAATATTGCAGGGCTCACCGAAAATGGAAAATTTATTGCAGAATCTTCTGTTTGTTTCGCAGTTTTTGGAGAACGGGATGAGATGTATTACCTTGAAGACTGTTGTGCAGCGACAGAAAACCTTATTCTGGCACTTCAGGCATACGGGGTTGCATCATGCTGGGTAGCAGGGGATAAAAAATCTTATGCCGAACCGGTTAGAAAATTACTCAATGTACCAGAAAAATATACCCTAGTATCATTGATTGCTGCAGGCAATCCTGCTGAAATAACGATTTCAGAGAAAAAAGACAAACGTCATATCTTCTTTTGCGAAGAATTCAAAATGGACTGATCCCCGAATCATAATCTCTCTTTTTCCTGAAACGCCCACGCCTGTCATAAAAATGGAATGAGACTAAATATGTCAGATAATTATTGAGATTATCGTAATTTCCGATGAAGAAAGAGCGCTATTATAGAATATTATGGCACTCATACCACCTTCGCAATAGAACACATTCGGCGAAACTGCATTTTGTCTTCTAATCATAATCCCGTCATTTACTCGTAAATCCAGATTCTTTTTCTCGTAATCATTAAGCCTCGGGCAGGACACATCTTGATTATGAAAAATGCGGTTCTGCAAGTGGCACTTGATCTTCTTGACCTCAAACGGGCATTGCAGATCGCCTCAGAATCATTGGATGGTGGTGCCGATTGGATTGAGGCAGGAACGCCCCTTATCAAAAGCGAGGGTATGCAGGCAATCCGGTCCCTGAAAGAACATTTTCCGGAATCGATCCTTGTTGCAGATATGAAAGTTGCTGATACCGGAACTCTTGAAGTGGAGATGGCCGCGAAAGCAGGTGCGAATATCATCTGTATTCTTGCCGATGCTGATGATTCTGTTATTGCTGAAGCCATACGAGCTTCACGACTTTATGGTGTCCGGATTATGGCTGACCTGATTAATGTCAATGATCCGTTGACTCGTGCAAATCAGCTTGAAAAAATGGGTGTTGATATAATTTGCGCCCATGTAGGTATTGATCAACAGATGAGTGGAAAAGATTCCATCGATCTTCTTACGAAATTATCAGACCGGATTCATATCCCCCTTGCGGTCGCCGGTGGGATAAATGCTGAACGAGCCGGAGAAGCAGTACAGTATGGTGCTGAAATTGTGATTGTTGGTGGAAATATTATCCGCTCCTCTGATGTGGCCGGCTCTACGAGAAAGATCCGTGAAAAAATGAATGCACCTTCTTTCGAACCCCATAAAATGAGATCCCCCGATGAAGAGACCCGTGCTCTCCTCATGCAGGTATCTGCACCCAACGTGACTGACGCTATGCATCGTAAAGGTGCGATGGTTGGAATAATCTCTATCTGTGGCAACGTAAAATTGGTTGGAAGGGCCGTAACAGTTCAGACATTCGCGGGTGACTGGGCAAAGCCCGTCGAGGCGATCGATATTGCCAATAAAAATGAAGTCATTGTTATCAATAATGACAACGGGACCCATGTTGCTCCGTGGGGGGAACTTGCCACGCTGAGTTGTATAAAAAAAGAAATTGCCGGTGTTGTTATTGATGGCGCGGTGCGGGATGTTGATGATATACGGGAAATGAAGTTCCCCCTTTTCGCAAAAGCTATTGTCCCGAATGCAGGTGAACCCAAGGGGCTGGGAGAGATCAACACCGAAATACAGTGCTGTGGACAATATGTTCGACCCGGTGACTGGATTATCGGCGATGAGAGCGGTGTAGTTGTAATTCCTTCGGAACGAGCCTATGAAATTGCCCGCAGGGCGCTCGAAGTGAGAAAGGACGAAGAGAGAATACGTGAAGAGATTCGCAGGGGAAGTACGCTGTCAGAAGTTGTGCAACTGATTAAATGGGAAAAGAAATGATTTTATTTTAATGGAAAACGGATTTTTCAAGCAGCGTCGCACCGGAATTTTGTATTTTTCGGATTGCGTCGTCAATTTGATCAACGCGGAGAATGAGTACTGCACCCTCTTTTCCTGAATAGGCATATGAATATTCAATATTAATACCTGAATCTCCCAGAATTTTTGCAACCTCATACAATCCTCCGGGCTGGTCTTTCATCTTTACTGCGATAACTTCGGTAAATGCGATATTAAAACCAAGGGACAACAGCTTATCATGTGCTTTTTCCGGATGATCTACGAGCGCTCTGACAACTCCAAATCCATTCGCCTCGGCTATGCTAAAAGCAAGAATATTGATATTCTCTTCGCCAAGTGCATGGGCAATTGCTGCAAGCCTCCCAGGGCGGTTTTCAGAAAATATCGAGATCTGCTTTATCACAAATTTTTTTGTGTCCATTTATAACGACCTCTTGTCTATGACTTTTTTTGATTTTCCTTCAAATCTGGGCAATGAACCCGGCTCGACCAGTTCCACATCAACGTTCACATTCAATGAGTTCCTGAGCCGGTGCTCCACTTTCTGCCGAATCTGCATCAAATCATTGATCTTATCGCTGAATGATCCTTTGGTCAATTCAACACGGACAAGCATATCATCAAGTGCCCCCTTTCGGTCAACAACAATCTGGAAATGCTGTCCCACTTCCGGAATTGCCATCAGCCCATACTCTATCTGGGATGGGAATACATTGATGCCCCTTATTATCAGCATATCATCAACCCTGCCTTGGATCCGCTGGATACGCGGATGTGTCCTGCCACAGGCACAGACGTCATCGTCAATCGATGAGATATCCCCAATACGATACCGGATCATGGGGAGGGCTTCTTTCTGGAGAATCGTGATAGTAAGTTCACCTTTTTCTCCAGCCTCAAGCGTTTCTTCGGTTTTAGGATCAATGATCTCAGCGAGTGCCACATCCGACCAGAGATGAAATCCTTTCTGTTCCGAACATTCTGTGAACATTGGGCCTGAAAGCTCACTTGTCCCATAAATATCATAAGCCTTGATACCCAGCCAGTCTTCGATTCGGTTACGCATGCCTTCAGTCCAAGGTTCGGCACCAAGAATTCCTGTGCGAAGTCTCGTGTCTTTTTTAATGTCAACCCCCATCTTTTCTGCTACTTCCCCGATGTGCAGGAGATAAGATGGAGTACAGGCAATGGCTGTCGCACCAAGATCCTGCATCAGTTCGATCTGGCGTTCTGTGTTCCCGACACTTGTGGGAAGCACTGTTGCGCCGATACGTTCTGCACCATAATGCATACCAAGACCTCCGGTGAACAGACCGTACCCGTAACTTACCTGAATCACATCTCCCCTGCCGAGTCCGAGCGAAGTCAGGCCGCGGGCAAGAGAGGTTGTCCAGGTATTCAGATCGTTCTGGGTATATCCGACAACGGTGGGTTTTCCCGTGGTTCCACTTGATACGTGGTATCTGACAAGTTCATCCTGTGAAGCCGTAAAAATTCTGTCAGGATAATTATCTCGTAAATCCCGTTTGAACATAAAAGGAAGTTTTTTTACATCTGCAAGTTCACGAATATCGTCCGGATGAACATGTTGATCTTTCATTCGATCATGATAAAACGGAGAGAAACTATAAAGACGATATACAAGGCTTTTAAGCAGTTTATACTGCATTCTCTGGAGATCCGCCTTTGGCATCTCCTCAATACGGGGGTCCCAGCACACCATTATATTGCCTCTCTTCGATCTATCACTCGTTTTGCTTTGCCCTCAAATCTAGGCAGCGATCCGGGTTCGACAAGCTTCACCGTAGTCCTGAGTTCCAGTGCATTCCGCAATTCCTTGACAATGTTTTTCTGGAGTTTTGCAAGGTCAGCAAGTTCTCCGCTGAAATAATTTCTGTTGATCTCCACTTCTACAGTCATCTCATCAAGATGATTAATTCTGTCAATATATACCATAAACTGATTTCCCACTTCGGGTATTTTCAGGAGTACATGTTCGATCTGGGAGGGAAAAACATTAATTCCTCGAATAACAAGCATGTCATCGCTTCTTCCTGTTATCCGGGCAATCTTTTTACCTCTCCTGCAAATGCACCCGTCTTCCATGAGCATACTCACATCTCCTGTGCGGTACCGCAGTAATGGCATCGCCTCTTTTACTAAGGGTGTTACTACAAGTTCACCCCGTTCTCCATCTGCCAGTTGATCTCCCGTTTTTGGATCGATAATCTCAACAAGATAACAGTCATGCCAGATATGGAGGCCGTCCCTTTCCTGACATTCGAATGCGACGCCCGGCCCGAAAAGTTCGCTTAAACCATAGGAATCATATGCAGTCACACCCAATCTTTTTTCAAGCGTTTTTCGTATGCTTTCTGACCAGGGTTCAGCACCAAAAAGACCCGTTTTCAGTGAGTTAAGGGAGGTGTTCATCTCTTCCGCGACTTCTGAAAGGTGCATAGCGTAACTGGGAGTGCAGTGGATTGTAGTCACGCCAAAATCATTAATCATCTCGATTTGGCGTTTTGAATTACCTGTTGCACTCGGGATAACCATCATACCGATTTTTTCCGCTCCATAATGAAACCCGAGTCCCCCGGTGAACATCCCGTAATTCACCATGTTCTGGAAAACATCATTTTTAGTGATCCCTACCATTGTCATATTCCGTGCAATGAGATCAGACCAGATGTCCAGATCGTTACGAGTATAGCCAACGACGGTAGGCTTTCCCGTTGTTCCTGAAGTCGTATGAATCCGAATAATTTTTTTTAGAGGAACTGCAAAAAAACCAAATGGATATCCGTCCCTGAGGTCTTGCTTTTTGGTAAATGGTATTTTTGTTATGTCTTCCAGCGTCCTGATCGAAGAACTTTTTATTCCCGCTTCAGCAAGGCGCTTCCGGTAAAACTCAACATTTTGAATCTGATATAAGGTTTTTTTCAGACGTTTGAACTGAAGTGCCTGCAAGTCCTTAGGCTTCATCGTTTCGATTTTTTTATCCCAGAACATTAACGCTCCCCTGTTGCTATCACATGACAAATGTATGTATACCGCTTTCTACGGTTTATATTCACCGAAATTGATGAAATACCCTCCTGGAATACCCTCCTGGTAAACTCTGTAAGACTCTTAAGAAAATTGGCAGAGAATTGCGCAATATGCCAAAACGATGAATTAATCAGTGGAAATGTGATACTATTTAGACAACTATATTGCATTTTCTGGAGTTGATTGGGACGGATTATCCTTGGTTGTCGGTAAGTGGGTTCGGCGCTCATATCAAATCGACCCAGAAACTATTGATTGTCCAGAAAAAAAATAATTACGAACAATTTCCGATAGAAACCGTCAAGAATCTCCTCCTTATTGGCGGACATACCCTCAGTACAACGACTGTAATCCAGCTCGTGAAAAATGGCGCATTTATCTCCTTCTTTGAAGCGGATGGCAGTCCTGTCGGAACAATTCAGCCATTTGATGATCGGAGCATAACAAAGATTCAAGAGATCCAGCAGTCTATTCCACGGCAACGATACGCAATAAAAATTGCCCAAAGTTCAATAAAATCCCGGCTGATGGCCATTGAGCGAATCGAAGAAAATCAAAAAATCTCTCTTTTTTATGAGGGTGAATTAGAATTTCTTCTCAAATCCCATGACGAACTGGCGTTTCTTATCAAGCTGGATGAGATTCGCCGGCTCCACAGGCTTACATCTGATATGTATTATGAAATAATGTCGCGGAATACTCCACCGGATTTTGTGTTCAGAAGAAGGACGAGCCGCCCCCAGTTAGATCCCATCAACGCCATGCTCTCAATTGGATATGCGATGTTATATGGGAATTGTTGCGTTCCCGTCGTGGGTTTACATCTCGATCCCGATATCGGCCTTATCCATGATGGCAGGGGGAGCCTGGTTCACGATCTTATTGAACCCTTAAAAGCAGAAATGATTGATCCCATTGTGTTTCAGGTTGCACGCGAGAAACTTAAATCCAATGATTATGAACAAACACCAACCCGTTGTATACTGTCAGATGATCTCATTAAACAGATGATCGGGATGTTATATAAAACAATAAATAATAAGAAAATCAACGAGCAGGTGATCAATTTCTGCAATTCGATGCAGAATAACACGGAATTCAAAGTTCTGTACTGATGCGGCCGTCGCTTTTAATTATCGAAAAATCATTAAATTGTTTATGAGGAATTTCAGTGGTCCGCAGGTCTCTGATTATTGCACGGGGACAACCATAAACCATTGAAACAAACTTTTCAAGGATTATAGGTTCTCCAGTAGCGCAAATATGCACTCGCCCATCAGCAAGGTTGATCACGGTTCCGGTTACATTCAAATCAGTTGCAATCCGTCGCACGCAAGCCCGGAATCCTACTTTCTGAACTCTGCCACTTATGAGAATCTCTATAGTGTTCACATTATAACCCCTGCATGATTTTTATTGCAATTCCAAGTTCGTCGAACACTTCGTCCCGTATAGATGATTGCCGGATATTTGTTGCAGCATCTATTGCAAAATCAAGAATTTCCTGTGCTGCGCGGTCGCACCCAGCAGAATAGATTTTCAAGGCGATATCGCACATCACAAAGGATCTTCTTGAAAGCGGACGAATTATACGGGCTTCTTTTATCGAATTCTGGATCATCCGGCGCGAAACCTTTTCTTCTCCTTTCTCTCTGAAAAAAACTGCAAGATTGCAGAAAAAAATTGCTTCTTTCCCGCGATCCGCAACTGATCGAACCAGTCGTTCAAGCGATGTAATCTGATTTGGATGAATACCGTCTGTCACCATCTTTTCTGACAGTGCCTTAATTTTTAAATAAAGCGGGGGAATATCGTACGCTTGAGTGTATCCCATTTTTTTAAGACGGTCAAACCGCAAATCATCATCCTCAATTGATTTTGTAATCTGGATAGCCAAAGAGAGGAACTTATTATCGTTATTTTTTTGGTAGAGCATGGAATAGATCCGGGCAATATTGTCGCGGAATTTATCGCCAATCGATTGAATGTTAATTTTCTTGGTTAATGTATCAGTTTTTTTAAGAAGAGCAAGGGATGTAGCATCGTCAGAGCTTTGTAATGGAAGAGGGATGATATTGAGGAGGGTGATAACTTTCTCGTATGGTGAAGAGATCTTCTCTGCTGCGTTCTCCATAAAATGTAACAAATTACTGCATTGATCTTTGTCTTGCCGAACTATACCATAAACTGCAATAAGGGAATTAATGTACTCTACGGGATCGGAAATTTTTTGAACAACTTCCAAAGCAACATTAATCCATTCAGAATCCGGTTCAACTGCATTCAGACTGACTATTGCGAATACAACCTGCCTGCGAGCCATTGCATCCTTGTCAAACTCGACCCGGTCCAGTTGCTGTATTCCTTTTTTTAGGCATTGTGAGGCAAATTTTGCGTCGAATCTGCAATACAGTGTTGTCAGATCAGAGAGGATCAATACTTTCTGGTATTCTGCAGGCAAACTCACGAGATCTTTAAAAATATTGTCCAGAATCTGATATGCCTTGTTATAATCATGGATTATTATCAAGGAATCCGCCAGGTCGCATAATCCCTTTAGTTTTAGGTATGGATCGTTGACTAACTGAAGAACCTGAAACCGCAATCTGAAAATGACCGGGTTTGATTTGGATGCATCATTTCTGTAGAGGAGTGATGCCAGAATCTCATAAGGATCGGTAGAGTTAGGGCTGAGGATATCATCATCAAGACTTGAAATAATCCGGGACATCATTGCATCCCGTTCGTACGAATTTTCTATTTCAATGGCATACATTACCATGGGTATTATATAATCTCGGTTATTGTTGGCTCTTGAATACGATATGATTATATCAATTATACCGGCAATCTTGAGCGAGATTTGAGGGGATTTGATATTGTGTTTGATAATCTGAAGTCCCCGTTCGAATGGTTGAAGTGCTGATATGAAATAATCCTCTAATTCTGAAAATCTGGAGTCTTTGATAAAAATGCAACCGATTTTCACGAAACATTCAGCTATCCGCTCAAACAACTGTGCTTTGAGCGATGGATCGTTAATATCCGAGGCAATAAGATGAGCATCTTCAAGAGCATCGGGAGACTTTTTATCGATTGCATATTTTATAACTCCATCGATTATATTTGCCATTGCATATGTCGCAAGATCCTTTTCGAGAAGAGAACTGCTCCAAACTTTCATCCTTAAAAGAAGATCCAGATCTCCCTGCTGTGCAGCGAGAATTGAAGCATCATCGATTATGCTGCTCAATGTTGCGGATCTTGTGCTCTGTCCATCAATCTCGCACGTGAGGCCGACTGCTCTCTGGAGGAAATCTCGGTTTTTTGTTCGTACCCCTATTTTTGCTATTTTAATGACGATATTCGAAATTGCCCGTTCTTTCAATGATTGTTCGCCAATCGATTCGGCAAGTTGAATGAGAATTTCGGGATCATATATTTCCAGAAATCCACGATCAATAAGAATCGTTATGCTTTCAAGAATGAGATTGTCCTTTTTTGGATGCATACTGATAAGATTTTTAATCGACTGACTATGTTCTATAATATCTTTGAAAGAGTTCTCCTTACTAACTTCAATTATTGACCTGTAGATTGCATTATTGGCAACGTCTTTTTTCAGACTTATAAGAATGGCATTTTTAATTAATGGAATGTTATCATTTGCTATCCCTTTTTTCAGCAAATGTGACAGGCTGTCCGTAAATTGGGGGAGGTTTTCAATCTCATGAGAAATTTTTCCAAAAATTTCAAGAGCGGAATTAAAATCACCCGAAGAAAGCATTATCTGGGAAAAATGAAGGTAAATCCGTGACAAAATTAGACTATTACAGTTTTTTTCGATGAGAGGAATCAGATCTGTCAAGACTTGCATTTCATTAGAATTGAGGGCAACTGATATTCCAGCACGAACGATTTCTCTGGTTGGACACGTTTCTGTCTCAGATTGGTGCTCGTGAAGTTTCAGTGCAGAGGAAAGGAACCATTTATCCCCCGATCGTTCAGCCTTTTTCAGGAGATCCAGGACAAGGGTAGCAGCTACCTCGGGTTTATCATCGCACAATGTCTGTAGTATATTGATAATTTGTTTCTTTTCTTTGACACGTTCCAGTAGCTGTTCCGTCAGAGAACTTATTATTTCGAGATATGCATCGTGAGTGACGTCGTTAAAATTATTCATAAAGAGGGGAATATCCGTCATCTCTTTACTGAAACCGGATTTCGCCCCTTTACCTATGATGAATGAAAGACAGTCCTGGCGTCGTATTTTCTGATGAATATCTGTTGCGCTGCTGATGCTCTTAAAAAATGACGATCGATCCTTTTTCAAAATGGAAATTGTTGCCAATGCTTTTGCAAGTTCTGCATGGAGTACTGCCCGTTTTGATATATCCCCAATATCTTCAATTAAATGGAGGGAGGTGTAGAGAAGTTGTTGATCGCGTGTGGTTATTGCCCATACGATTAGCAAAGGAATAATATCAATCATTATATTAGATCGATATTTTCTGAAACTTATCCGATCAAGCATAATCATGCCAGTTCCGATAAGTTCAGGATCCGTTTTTGACACTCCTGCTTCAATGAGATCACGGGCAATCATTGCGAAAACTCGTGACTGATCGCTTTTTTTATTCAGTTTTTCAGAAAGAGAGGATACAGATTCTAGCCAGGCATCATCTTTTGTTAAAATATATTGTTTAATAGTCTGTGAAAAAAGATTATCGATTTCATTATTTTGGGGATTGGGGAGAGATAATAATAATGTTGGTTTATTTTTTTTCAGTGCAATCTCAATAATTGCCTTATTAATATTGATAATTAGATTCTTACGGCCTTTGGATCCTTTCGTATGTTGGATATTTTCAATAACCGCTGCAATATCTTTCCAATCCTCTACAGGAAACGCACGTTGTATTTCGTCAAAAATTTCTTCGGATCGGACCATTCATTATCACAAGTTCAATATTGCTGAGTAAACTCAATTTGACTGAAATATTAAATAAATTTTTTGATATCATTTGCGTGCAATTTTTTTTTTTTTGGTTATAATGGGCATTTATTATCGAATTTGACAAAACGTTCAATAATATTGATTAAATTTCAAAATACCGATTTTTTGAATATTTTCAAATTTCATTTTTGACGATAATAATTAGGATTAAATCTGGAAAAATAGAATTTGATTTTAGCCCGATGATCGTTATTTCTTATTGAACGATCTTCTGTATCTCCTGTTTAAGCTCCTCGTGAAATGCAATACCCGTTTCACGTTTTTCAGAATCTATAATAATTCGTAAAATTGGTTCGGTACCGGAAGAACGGATCAGTGCCCAAGAATCATCCTTAAAAACTTTTAAGCCGTCGGTGCGATCAATCGGGTTTTGAGAATAGAATACGCCCAGGGCCTCTAATATTTTTTCACCCTGTGGAGTGACAATCTTGTCTTTTATAATATGACGTTTGGGTAACTGTTTTACGAGTCCTGATAGTTTTTTTCCGGTTGAAGCAAGAATAAGGACCATCATTGCGGCGCTCATCCCCCCGTCGCGACAGAACTGGTGATCAGGGAAAATGAGCCCGCCGTTACCCTCACCCCCGAATATTACGTGCTCTCCCTGGTCAATGAGTGAGAGCATTGTACGGGCGACATAAATGCTACCGACCGGTGTAAAAGTAATCGGGCAATTTTCTTTTTTGGCTATCATCTCCACTATCTGTCCCGTACTCACAGGTGTAACAATTGTTCCTTTACTCTGGCGGCAGATATGTTGTGCCACAACCGCGAACTCCTGATTTTCTTCAACAAATTGGCCTTTTTCATCGATGAATACTGCGCGGTCAGCGTCACCATCATGGGCTATACCGAATACCGCCCCGCTACTGACTACCAGAGAAGACAAATTCTGAAGTCCTTCCTCAGAAGGCTCCGGTAAACGACCGGGAAACGTCCCGTCCAATATACAATTGATGGTAATCACGTTGCATCCCATCAGTGAAAGTATTCGTGGGGTAGTAATACATGCAGGACCGGAACCCGGGTCTACAACTACTGTCATCCCTCTTCCAGGTTTACCAGTGAAGTGGTTCGCCACTGCTGTAATATATTTTTCAATAAGGCGGGGAGCGTTCAGATCGTGGCCAATGTGATCCCATGTGTGTGTTGAAAAGGGTTCATCGAATATCAATTGTTCTAGTTTCAGGGTCTCCTCATCCCCCATTTCCGTTCCATCCGGTTCAATGATCTTGATGCCATTATATTCCGGGGGGTTATGGGACGCTGTAATCATTGCACCCCCATCAAACTGTTCTTTGACAAGGTATTGGAGTGCAGGTGTGGGAAGAATGCCGCAGTCTACGACATCGCAACCTGCCGCAAGCAAGCCCGATTTGATGGCATTGATGTAGGTTCGACCAGACGTACGGGTGTCCCGCCCGACAGCAATTCGCCCTTTCCGCATTGTTCCGAGGGATGCCCCGATCTTCATTACAAGTTCCGGTGTAAGTTCTTTACCAGTAATACCCCGAACCCCGTTTGTCCCGAACAACCTTTTCTGGATCTTTTTCGTTATCATTTTTATCCCCGTTATTTGTTTCAAGTCTGAAAATCTTCAAAATGAGGAAGAGATTTAATTACTTCGTCTACCGTGGGATTACGCAAAATATACTGATCGACCGTAAGATTACCGATTACAATTTTGGGGAACGACCGCTCCTTGTAACCTTCGATGATAGCGTAATCTATCCTGTGAAAAAATAGCATACGTAATGTATCATCAAGTTGGTTTTTCCGAAATGTAATAACGGTCTTGTTCGCATCTATCCCGACGGTGATATCTGCCCCGGCATCATAAAAGATCGTCGTGTCTTTTCCCTCTTCGAGGAGATAGTCATGATCGCCAAGGTGCTTTATAACTGCAACCTTGCCATATTTTTTAAGTTCGGGAATAAGATTTTTAATAAAGGTGGTTTTGCCGGAGTTTGATCTTCCAACAACCTGAATCACTTTCACGGGTTATTTCTCCTCGCTTACGTGCTTAGTTTTTTGAGAATTTGCATCATCTCTTTCTTTACATAATATCATTTTTTCTTCATTTTCGTGAACACTCGTACGTTCTTGATCCGTTCTTAAAAAAATACTATGTGATGATAGTCGATGAGATTGTGCTTCGCCAATCATATCCTTACCAATACCAACAGTGGACAACTCCGTCTTTTCAATCAGTACTTGGACCGCATCTGTATCAATTACTGTCTTATTTCCACCATTTTTTCCAAAACCAGAAGGATCTGCGGGATCAGTCTCCGTCCCTTCAATTGACGTTGTTCTGGTATCTGCCATGTCAGATTCAGGATTCGGGAGGTGATCGCGGGTATCGATCTCTTCACTCCGGGTTTTGAGGATGGTTTTTGCCGCTTCGCCGACACTCCTCATTACCTTGGTAATGCGATCTTCAATATCGATCTCTTCATCGATGTCCAGTGTTGTCCCCTCTACTTCAAGGAGGAATCGCGCCACTTCACTCGCTTCAAAAAGCAGATCGTCAAGTTCATCAGTGGTAAAAAATCCGCACATAGCACCATAGAAAAAGGTGGCGCTTGCTTTACGAACTTTCTTTTTAAAAGAATTCCGTGCCTGGTTTACAGCCTGAGGAGTATAGGTCTCTTCCATGAAAGGAACAAGTTCCGGAAGATTTTTCCCGATAAATGTCATTTCTGCACCTCCGGATGTACGAAAATCCGTACATAACCGGGCTAATGCCCACTCCCTCGCCGTAATGTACGTGCGCTTACGTAAAAACTGGTTAACTTTCCGATATGTTGCACCATCCACTTTTTTGAATTTTTTATATTTGTTGATCTCCTGTTGGATATTCGCATCGTCCATACATGATACTCCTGTATATCTTTTTGAGACTATGTTTTGGCAATGAGTGGATTATTTGACTGTTTTGTATATAGCAATATATGGTTTATTTTCAAACCAGATCAATTATTATCTCGTCGATACTTTGATTTTCTCGTCGTTTTCAGAATTTTACGTGATTCATTATAATGAGGTTCCGAAGATCATCCGGATTTGATTCCCTAAAATCAAGGAAGGTAAAACACGGATGGGAAAATGTCAGGGTTACTGCTCGTTGTTCTTTTGTAGCATTTTGAATTTCTCATCCTGTCAGGACGTTGATGAGGCTCGAATGGATGTGTAAATGGGCTGATGATCCCTGGAAGTTGCCCCGGGGAAGATAGTCAGCGATCATCATGGTTTCAAACATTACGCCAGGAAATGACGGTCATGCAGCTGGGAGGGTCTCGTGCGCCTTCATCCCCTTCTCAAGTTTATTTTGCGAGCCTCACATTAAGTGCCTGTTGTCGGTTTCATGGTACTGAATGAAACAGGAGTATTCCCCGATCAAAGAAGGCCTATTTTGAGAGCTCTGTAATGTGGGCGGTCGAGCCCACGATCGTGGGATTCCTCAGCAGGGTTCTGCAGCGGATTCAGCAGCATTTGTGTATAGCAGCCGGCAGTTTATTTCGGATCAAGAAACCAAAAGATTTTGAAACGGGACTCATTTTAGCCTCCGTTCTTATACGACAACACCATGTTTGATCGTTTCCACTTGGAGGAATTCTACAAATAGGATGGTCCAGCCGTTCCATTTGCAACAAGGAGCATCTATATGCACAATCTTATAGGCTGAACGGCAGGACCATACGCGGGATATCCTGGACCTAGTTGCTGGTATTGAGCTGCGGGACTATACAGGATTGGAAAATCTGGAAATGGGGAAACTCAACGACGTAGAAAATAAATTGATAAATTTAGAAAAAGCAAAACACGATGACAAATGATGGATTTGAAAATTTTGAAAACTTCGAATTGAAGAAATTGATCATCTGAAAAAAAGCCTATAATTTGTTGAATGAATTTTCTTAAATCAAAAATTCGGATAAAGAATGGAATCTTGTTTTAAAGTAGGATTTCCATTGGGAACGTGATCATTTTTCTTTCAAAAACTGATTTTTTTGTCAGGCGTGAAAGAGGTCCTCGTTTGTCAGGCTGCCTGGCCCCTGGCCTCCCTGCAGTAGCGGGACCAGATTTTTGCATTCATTTCTAGTGGAACGATCGCGGGATTAACCCAACAACGATAATAATATTCTCTGCAGGAACCGATATCCATTAAAAATTAACCTTATTTGGTTAATGGAATTTCTATCGAAAAATCTTTAATGTGATATATCGTCTGAGGGATTTATGCGTGATCGAGATATCAAATGGTTAAATAAATATAAAATTCCCATCAATTATATAATAATAGGAATTGGTTATATCCTTGTAGTTTCTGGGGCTTTGTCAGTTTATCCCGATTTGTCGGTTCTTGGCAATCTCAAAATAGCTATTGGATTATTTATTATGGCCCTCGGTTTTTCGTTTTTATTTTCCAATAATGGGGATATTAAAACTAGGCTAATCCGAATTGAGGAAAAGATTGACAATTTAGAGGGGAGGAAATTGTCAGAGGAGAAAAACCCCTTGAGGAATTAACTCGAAGAGAGAAACTTGATAAAAAGAATTTGGAGATTAACGCCAGTTCACGTCATTATACAATATTAGCCGTATTATTTGCGATGGCAGCGTTTGTAGTTAATATTAATTGGTTGATATAATTCCTGACGGGAATCTCTCATAGATTGATTCTATTGGCATTTTTGCCTCTTGATGGGTCTAAGTAGAGGTCAAACGAAAAGAAAGCCCCTTTTGAAGATTTGGATATTCATCCAATTGTATCATTTTTTAAAATAAACTAACCCAATTGTAGAATACTAGTGAAATGAAAAGAAAGCCGATTAAGAATTTGATTTCCATTTTTTCCATAGAATATAGATTATTAGTATCCAAAGAATAACAATCCCAATTTCTAAAAGTTCCATCTTATAATGGAATTAAATTAAAAAATTCATCCATTAACATTTTAAATCCAAAATAAGGATTGTAAGGCATAACCAACCATTTCTAACCTGGCATAAATATTTTTTCAAATGAATTTTAAGTACAATCTTCATTATCTTCCGAGTTTTATCAAAGGAATAGCACAAGTTTACTGCATAGGACGCACAGACCGGCTTGCAAACCGTTCTGTTGCCCTCGGCTAGCTACCGAGGCTTGTTCTGTGCGGCCTTGATGCAGAAATGCGAACCGTGCTAAATTTGCGAACGAGTGAATACCAAATCTCCGAGTCCGGATCGAAAATTCGACTTTGCGTAGAATGTCTATTCTGCGCAAACCTTTATTTATTTGAGATAAGATAGAATAGAGCATGGAAAGCGGGTATTTTTCGGAGTGGCTCAAAAGCTACCGGAATTACCTCCGGATGCGAAACTACTCAGCCCGCACACTTGACAGTTACGAGCAGGTCATCAAGCATTTCGCATATTACGTCTGGTTGCGTCGGCACACCGAAGTGTCAAAACTGGTAATATACTGGAAAGATTTTGAAAAAGCCCGGCTTGATACCGATGTGGATGTAACTCCCGTAATGGTCAATGATTTTCTCTCGTTTGTATCCTCGATGCGGACCTATAAGCCAAAGACCTTCCATCGTATTATCTCGACACTCAGTTCGTTCTACCGGTTCCTTTATACCCAGGGCGCAGTTACATCAAACCCCCTGACAGGGATTGATCGGCCACGGATTAAACAGCAGGAGATCAAGTACCTGAAACATAACCAGGTATTACGCCTGATCGAATCAATAGAGGATCCCCGTGATAAACTCATTGTGAGGACCATTTATGCTACGGGAGTACGGGTATCAGAGCTCTGCAATATGAATATTGAGGATATTGACTTCGATGAACACACCATCCGCATACGCGGAAAAGGAGACAAAATGCGCATCGTTTTTGTCGATGACGATACCCTGGCAGAGATTCTCAAATTCATTGGAAACCGTCTTGCCGGACCCCTTTTTATCGGGCAACAGGGAAAACATATCTCCTCCCGTGCCATCCAGCATATATTCAAGCATTATGCTCCTTCAGGGATCACTCCCCACAAAATCCGACACAGCTATGCAAGTGAACTCTATAAACGTTCGAAGAATCTCAGGGTAGTTCAGGAAAACTTGGGGCATACTTCTATCAAGACTACAGAGATCTATCTGCATACTGATATCGATGAGAGACGGCAGGTATATCAGCAATATTTCCCTTTGTTCGGTTCGAATGAAAAGGCATAAAAAAGGGTGATCGTGCCGTATTCTGGGTGATTTTTCCGAACGGATGATCTGATAGAGATTTTAAGTGATCCTCTTTGGGCTCTGTAGAAATCCTATTATCTTGCGTGATTCGCTTACATTTTTCAACGGTTATGAGAGTGACCCTCTCTCACGTCGAAGAACTCTGACGAGTTCTTCTTATTCTCGAGGTACTGATGAACCTCTTCTAAAATCGAAGAACCCTTCGGGTTCTTCTCAAGCCTGCTCTTCCCTTCGGGAACAGCAGTCTCCCCCACGAGCGTCTATAATGAAAGCCAATGATTTCGACAGAGCCCCACTTTGTATACATTTTAAGCAATCCGCCCCCATGGTTTTCTTACTTATTAATTGCTCCAATAGTATGATAGATCCTGTTTTGATCATTTATTGAGAGATTTTGATATTTACGCTATTTCTCGTCGTAGTTTCCAATTAATCGGTACCAATTATTTTATTATAAACCGTATGATGCTATATCTTAAAATTACTTCGGAACAGATGAACCGCTTTGTATAAGCAGAATGAAAAACGCTGTCGATCTAAATTTTTAAAGAATTTTTCACTCATTCTATTTTACCAGAAAATCATAAGAATTTGATAAAAACATAAGAATTTGAAAAAAATCCGGAAATAGCACGTCTCTGACAAGTCTAGATTGCATTACATCAGTTTTCAATGCAATAAGGAAAAATTCACCGGAGAATCTGTTTTATCAGGATCTCACCTATCAGAGAACATCTCCTCTGATCAAACATAATTGTCGATTGAAAAATTCAAAATTCCGATATTCCCGTCATAAAAAAGTATTTCCAAATATTTGTAATTTCGTTTGTTTCATCAATAGCAATCAAATCTGATTATCTGAATTTTTCTAGATTGCCGGATTGTGGATTATGCATTCCAATAATTCCATTTTTAAGAATTGCTTGAAAAATTGAATAAAATTTCAAATTTTTCTATTCTTTCGAATAAAAATTCTATTATCAAATGTTCGTATTGTCAAATTTTCGTTGGTAAATTTTTGACAATGAAATTATTCCAGATTTCACCAATCTATAGTGACCAATTGGATTTCCAATCTTTTAGAATTAATAACTGTCTCCTTAAAATTTTATCGAGTTTAAATATTCCATTTTTTCCAATCAAACTACGATACTATTATAATAAAATTTTTTGGATATCTCAATATCTCATCTGAAGTTTGTATCAAATCCAATGATCCAAAATTATTCCAATTCACCATACCGGATAGAGGCAAATATAATTCTTTTCAAATTCAGTTTTATCTTTGAAAATCAAAAAATAGGATTTTCCAATTTTTTGGAAAAACCTGAAAATCTATTATTTTCGATATAATTGTCCTGTGAATGTCAATTCGAAAACTAAAAAATTCGATTTTTTTATTCGAATTTATTGGAGAATACTGATGAATTTTTTGTTAATTCAATTTATTATTGTATATCAAGAGATTTCATGATCTCTTTGAAAAATACGTAGCTTTATTTTCATCCGACTACGAGGTAAAATATCAAACCCTCTGAAAATATCACTCCGGAACTCCTACCGGAACAGGGTTTCCAATCCCAAAATGGATTTGTATGCAACCGCAATACTTTTTTCCCTGTCTGTTGACATAGTGCAGGGATGCATATGGCAAAGATCCAGAAACGAAAATATGAAAAAACTGATGATGCGGAAATTTCCCTTGTCCTCCAGTGCAATGACAGTCATGAATTTTACGAAAAGTACCGGGAGATGTTTCCAAACCGGAAAAAAGGTATTGACAGTATCAGCAAGATCTGGAAACGCCGCAGCGAATTTTTAAAAAAGCAGCAGGCAGAAACGCAGTCTTCCGAATCAACAGAAAGATCGGCACATGAATTTGAAAATCTTGTATCAGCACAAAACAAAATACTGGCTGAACTGTCCACAGTGATGAAAGAACAGCTCAAGGTGAGCAGGGAAATCCTTGCGCGTCTGCCAAAACAGATCCAGAAACCGGAGGAGCATACCCAGAAACCTGTGGAGATACGACAGCCCGAACAAAAAGAACACGCAAAGAAACCGGGTACGGAAAGACCCAGTGATATAATGATTGGATCCTGACCCGAAGTGTGCAGCTGATGAGCGTACAAACCGGAAATAATCAAAATAATGTCAAAAATATTATTTATTGTAAGACACTGTCCGCAAATTCTAATCCTGGACAATTCGTCTCCCGTTATATGGCGGTGAAAGGTATTCTTATAGTTACCAAATGCAAATGAATTATGGCTCCGGGTATCGGAAGAACGCTGGAGTGACAAACTTTTGAACCTGAACCCCCGTAGTGTAGCGGTCAATCATGCAGGACTTTGGATCCGGCGACACCAGTTCGAATCTGGTCGGGGGTATTTTTTTGTTCCTGATTGTTATCATAGCCATATTGTTACTATTCATGCCGTCACCATCGGGAATTCATGACATCTGCTCTTATATTCTGTGAGCTGGGATCCCGGGCTGATGCCTCTCGAAAATTTTTCTCCTCACAGTGTCCTTTATTGGACCGATGCAACTATTTCAACGGCTGGGTAGGGAGATATGAAATATCTGAAACAGAACTATCCTTACCTCTTCATTTTTCCAAGCGGAACACTCTATTCGACGGAAATGTATCTCATCTTCTTCCCTGTTTTTAATTCCTGGATATTCCGGGTAATCCGAATAAAAAAATGCGGGTTTATTCCAGGATAGCAAGGAGATTATCACAGCAGGAACTATCCATGATCCCGGTCGCAGAAAAAACCGGATCGGCCTGGACCCGCGCCAGTCTCCGCATCTCTTTTTTCGAAAGGCAGAAGCCTTCTTTTTCCCTTATGGAAGTACGGTCCAGGATTGCATTTCGCAGGGATGTGGTAGCAATGTTGAATGCTGCATTCACATCTGCATGTGCCACGAACCCGCAGTGCGGGCATTCAAAACGCTTGCGCATCCTCCGCCCGAAAAGCCCGCAGCGGCTGCAGCGTTTCGATGTATATTCCGGATTGATGTAGATTACCGGAATGCCTCTTTCTTTCGCCCGTTTCTCAACCTGGCGTTGGAGCGAGAAGAACGATCCATTTTCAAAAGAGAACATGAACGGATCGGAGATATTTTTTTGATTCGAGTAGCGTGCCGAGAAGAGTCTCTCGAATTTTATACCGGAACCGAGCGATTCCGCAAAGGAAACGATCTGTCTGCAGATGGCATGAAGGGCTGACTTGAATCTTTTCCGTTCGCGACTTTTGAATTTTTTAAGTTTCCAGAGTTTGCCTTCCTTGTAGAATTTCGTGCAGTTTTTCAAAGAATGGCTGTGGACATAGTGGATATTTTTCCCCAGTTTCATTACTTTCCCGCTGTATGGGTCGGCAGCGACGGCCACATGGCCGGTCGTGTTCAAATCAACACCGATCCAGCGGGTCATGAAGAGTGTGGCTTGATGAAATCTGATCACCTTTCCTCTCGTGATAATTCAACCGCTGTACGAAATGCCTGAACTGGTGAGCGCGTCCCGGTGTCTGATCATCCCCTGCTACATGAGAATACACACCTGACTACGAATATATCTTCTGGTCAAAATAACCCGGATTAAAAAAGGGATAACGAATCGTGCAGATTCTTCTAGAAAACTGGCGGCACCTATCCCATTACTGCATAGGCGACGAGGGAGAGGAGGAATGCCAGGAGCAGCATGGCGAGCGAAAGGGGGGCAACGAATACCAGCATTGCATTCACCGTGCTTGCCAGCTGGGAAATCCGGTTGGAACCGAAGACAACGATATGTTCGCAATGCGCCGTGCTGGCAGCAGATTCCGCAGGTGCAAGATCATCAATCGCCGCCCGGACCGCCTGCATGACATAGGGAATAAGATCAGAAACAGGGACATGCATACCAACCGGGTTCTTTCCGGTGATGGTGTTCACGACATGGGAATCGGTGGTCATCACTTCAGCATGATCGACGAGCGTAAGGACTTGTCCAAGGAGGGCTTCCCGTACCCCGGCCGCCATATTGTTCCCGTCAATCAGGACGTATGCAGTGCGCTGTCCTTCCACATCGATGATCATGACCTGGATTCCAAGATCCCCGAACCCCTGCTCCCTGCTGTAGGGCAGGGTCAGGTGGGAAACCCCTGCGCGGAATGGCAGGAGCGGAGTGGTCCGGCAGACCTCCATGGCATCGACAGATGCACGCTGGTATTCCGTTGCTGTCAGTGTCGCGAGAAGGACGGGGGATGAGAGGTCAGTCATGCAGTTATGCGCATCAACCACCGCGACCTGGGGGAACCAGCGGTGTCCTTCCGCCATGATCGTGGACCCGATCGAAAAATCCAGATCCTCGGTCTTCAGGGGCGACCGGGTAGTGACGAGAAGGACCGAATCCCCGAATCTCTGGTAGAGAAGCTGTACCGATCCAATCGAGAGACGGCCCGACTTTCCTGCCCCGGCTGAGTATACGAGATCCCGGCGGGATTTATTGAGTGCATCGATAACCTTGTTGCTCTCGGATTCGGAAACGAGGTTGAAATCATGGGTTGCGCAGCCGTGCGCGACAAGGGTCTCGTCATCAAAACTGTCGTGCAGGATCTTGGGGAGATTGCCGCCACCGATCTCCCCCATGGGCCCGGGATGCAGGTTCGGGACCGTGAAGATGAGTGGTTTACGCGTATCCCTCCGGAAGAAAAAGCTCACCTGGGGCACAAAAATCTCTTCCCCTATTTCACGGAAGAAATCCTCCATCCCTTTCGAACCATCGGTCATGTGGGCGATGAACGCGTTGACGAATGCAAGCCCCCGGATTTTAAATGCCCTCTGGAGCGGGCGTTCTATCATCCAGATCAGGATTGCAAAACCGAGCCCGAAGACGATATGAAGCACCAGGGCAAAGATGCCGAAGTACGGCGAGAAGAGGAGCATGCCGGCAAGAATGCCGACCCCGCTCTGGGTGAGTGCAGGCAGGATCATCCGCGGGATCCGGTAGTCCGCAATAGCGACCAGCACAAACAACCTGAGCCCAAAGATAAAACCCAGGGAGATCGCGTAAAAAAGGGGGATCAGTTTCACCGAGAATGCCAGAGCCGCGAGGGTTATGATGACCCCGAAGACCGTGCAGGAGAGCGCCAGAAGCCCGGAACGGTTCCAGGTCATGGTTTTCCCGCTGGCCTCGATCATTGGTTTTGTTAGTGCAAGTGCGGCGATCGCGGGGATCGTGAAGGCAATGGTCCCGGAGAACAGGAATTTTTCCGGTAATGCCAGGTAATTGCTCAGGACCGCCGGCAGGGTAAATGCCACATTACCGGAAACAGGGAGGTTCAGCCATGCCCGGGCATTTGCCCCGTCGATGATCAGGCCAAGGAGAACGATGAGTACAAGGGACTGCTTCCAGTTCGGGGCAGTGAAAATGTACCGGGTGAGCTGCCCGAGTTTCACATCACCGCCCTGGGCCATTAGGCAAATCCTCCAAGGACCAGTTCATGGCGGTCGGGTGTCGAATGTATCGCTGCTGCAGAGTATGTTACCGGGCGCGAGTAAAACGGGGCGTTGAGCGTGATACTCTCATACTCGCCGCCCTCTCCTGCGAGGTTAATACGGCGGGTTGCGGCAACGCGCTTGAGCCGCTGGATCAGGTTCTCATCGATACGGGCTCCAAGATAACTCGCGTCGAGTCCCTCTGCCGCCGTGACGATTATCCTTGCATCCATCCTCACCGCAACTTCCCGCAGCAGGAGTTCAGTATTCATGTGCCAGAGCGGGGTGAAGAGCTCCAGACCGAGGCGATCCGTGATCGCCTTCACACGCTCCGCCTGGTATTCCGAAGCGACAGCACCTGCGATTACGCCTTCAATGTCCAGCGAGCCGAGCCCCTCTTCAAGGTCAGCAAGCTCTTCTTCCTTTCTGCCCTGCGTTTCTATCTCAACATACTCCATTCCTGAGACCCGGGCGATGACCGGAACAACATCGAGGTTTGCGGAATGGAACATATAGGAATCCCGGTTCTTCGGGCGTGCGGTGACCAGGTACCGCACGTTTTTCCCGCTGTCAATTGCTTTCTGGCACGACAGTACCGAGTCCTTTCCCCCGGAAGTGAGTGCGGCCCAGATCATGGGAACGGTCTCCTCTGTTCCAGGACGCTTATGGTGCCAAAATGCTGCCGGTAGCGTGAAAGCATTGCATCCCAGTCAGGCAGGTGTGTCTGGCAGCCAACATGTTCCACGATATAGGATGCGGTTACCGTGCCGACCTTACAGCAGGTCAACGGGTCATGACCCTTTACGAATGCCGAAAGGAACCCGGCACGGTATGAGTCGCCGGCACCGGTCGGATCGGAAAGCGTGACCGGAACAGCCGGAATGAACTGCTCGTTTCCGCCGGAATAGAGCGTACTTCCGTCCCCGCTCATGGTGAATATCGCCATATCAACCTGGCCGATGAGTGCCTCCCTTGTAATCCCCAGCGTTGTGCACATCTGTTTTGCCTCATGCTGGTTGGCAAAGAGGATGTCAGTATATGCTATGATCGATCCGAGCTGCTCCTTTGTGTACCAGAAGACATCCTGCCCGGGATCGAACGATGCGAACTCGCTTCTCTCCGCGACCCTACAGTTGAACTCCGGATCCGCCGTTGCCATGTGCACGAACGGGAGGGACGGGGCTTCCGAGGTTGCGAACGCCCTGGATGCTCCCCATTCAAAGAAGGTCATCTGGTCGCCGTGATCGTCCGTGAACATGAACGCCGTCGGCGTATGTGCATCGGGGACCCTGAAGAACTGCTGGTGGATCCCGAGCTTGTTCATCCAGTGGTCATAATCCCCACCGGCAAAATCCCCTCCGGTACAGGAATGCAGGGTCACCTGTTCGCCCAGCATCGCGATCCCTGCCGCAATGTTTGCAGCGCCGCCGCCAAAATAGATCTGCCTGTCGGTAATGTGTGTTGAACAGTTCTTTTCCGGGAGGTGGGGCACCCGGGAGATATGATCGATGGCAGTATGCCCGACGATATGGATCATTGTTCCTGCACATCCACAAGTTTGAGGGGGACGTCCCGCAGTGCTTTGCCGATAACCGATTTGGCGATCCGACCGGCATGCTCTTCTGATTCAGCCCGGAACACTTTCATCTCAAGGACAAGACCCACGAGCGCGGTATCTGCCACCACGATAGCGCTCGAGAGCGTCTCCTCGCAATAAGGACAGGTGAGGAACCCGGCATCGACTTCCACGTACTTTGCGGCCGGGTTGAGGCGTTTTCCGGCTTCACTTACAGCGATCCCGATCGCGTCATCAAGGGATTTGACATCGCGAACGATCCATGCAGACTCCAGGGTTACTACGTAATCCGGCATCTTCTCACCATCACCATGTTTCCCGGTGGACATGCTCCCCGACTTCCATGCGCCCGGTCAGGTGTGCCGGGGGATTGCCCCTCCCGAGCGCGAGCAGAGCGATGGGTCGGATATGCTGGGGGAGATCGAGGACTTCCCGTACTCCGTCATCATCAAAAGCACCCGTCCAGCAGGAGTGGATATCCATCGCATGGGCTGCAAGCATCATGTAGGTACAGGCAATTGTGGCGTCTTCCAGTGCATAGAGGATCCCCCGTTCGCCGTATCGCGACATCGAGCGGACATAGTTGGAGCAGACCACAAAGATTACCGGGGCCTGCTCCAGGTGCTGTTGTCCGTAAGCGACTTCGGCAAGCGCAAGGCGGGTGTCCTCCCCGTTGACAACAATGACATCCCATGCCTCGAGGTTGCCGGCACTTGGTGCAGTACTGGCGCATTTCAGGATGTTCGTGATCTCTTCGTCAGTCAGCGGTCTGCCGTCGTACTCGCGGACCGATGATCGCCTTGTCAGGAACCCGAGAAAATCAGAGGAGTCCATGTTCCGAGAGTACCTGCCATGCTTCCTGTGCCGGGGTGGTGGATGCGCTGATCGCGGCAGCAATCTTCTGGGAAGCCTGTTCCGGCTGGTTGCTTTCTGCAAGGGAAATGGCTTCGTTCAGGGAATTGATCGCTTTCTGGAACTCCGGCCTGCCGGTGCTCTTTGCCGCAAACTGGATCTCATTCCGTATCGACTCCATCATCATGAGAAGTATGCGGCGTCCTCCGGCGCGCTCCTGCTCGGCAAATCCCGTAAGTGCGAGGCAGAGCTGGGATGCAATGATCAGTTCCGACTTTGCCCGTTCTCCGAACTGGTAACTTTTTACTGCGGTTGGAAGATCCATACTCACCATAGTTGTTGGGATAAAAGATAGTTATCCCTGACGCATTATTTCTGAAAAACAAAACACACCGCAGTGTGAAAAACTAAAGAGGTTCATTGAACCTCTCAACCCATCCCGGGCCCGGACGCGTTTTGGTACTTACCGCGATGACTTCGCCTTGGCGCCGAGTGCTGAGACTTTTGCGCGGCGCATGCGTCTGCGGATCATCGGGTTTGCTGTCGATTCGTTCATACCGGATCCACCCGAGCGGTCCCCGCCACGCCTGCCCCCGCCACGACGTCCGCCGCGTCCACCCCGTCCGCCCATCGCTTCTGCGGCCTGGTCAATCTGCTTGACATTTGCACCGGCTTTGAACCGCTGGTTGGGACCGGGGGTCTTCGCCTCTCCCTCCTTTTTGGGGACGAGACGGATCTGTCCTTTGACACCTTTTACCTGCGCCCAGAGGGTTGTACCTGTTTTGCCCATAATTAAACTCCTTATCTAATTCTGCCGCACCACTCATAAATGTTAGGGCAGGTTCCCACGGTATCTCTTGTGGAGTACGGGTTGTAAACAACACCCCGGTGAACAACACCAGCCTTGGGTTCTTTCATTTTGAGACATCGCAGGAGATGATGTTGGGCAGGAGGCATGGAACCCCCCACCCAGTTTCCCGTTGGCTTTACCCCGGCTTCGCGGCAAGGGCCCGGTCGATCTCCCGTCTCAGGATCTCGCTCACCACTTTTCCGTCAACGGATCCCCGTACTTCCGCCATGACCACACCCATGAGGGGGCCGAGCGCGGCTTTACCTTTTTCGGCGACAAAGTCCGGGCGATCGGCGATGATCTTTCGTACAATCGATTCGAGATCGTCACGCGATATAGAGGGGGCGAGCCTGGAAAGTGCAGCATCCACGGTGCTGCCCGAAGCGACGCCGCGGAGGAGATCGGGAACCGCTTCTTTTGCAGCCCGCCCCTGTTCGACAGCGTGCCAGATGGAAAGATATGCATCATCCGGTACAGCGTGTATCGCGACTCCTTCCCGCCTGAGCTCTGTCGAGGTCGACAGGATAGTGAACACTGCGAGCTTGGGTTTTATCCCCTCGCGTACCGCGCGTTCAAACAAGGGGAATTTGTCCGATGATACTAGCTGAACTGCATAGTTCTTTTCGATCGCATACTTCTGTGCATAGCGCTGTGCCTTTGCTGACAGGAGTTCGGGTACGGTGATCGAGGCCCACCGGGGATCATCGATGAGTACCGGCAGTACGTCCGTCTCCGGGTACATGCGTTCGGCCCCCGGCAGCGGGCGCATGTAGGCAGTGCTCCCGCTCTCGAGCATCTTGCGCGTCTCCTCCGGTACCGGTTTGTCCGAGAACGCGATCCGGGCCCGCATGACGATCTGCGCGATCGCGCACATGGCTTGTTTTTCGTTTGCTCCTGAGACGAGGATTACGCAGTCATCATCCCCGGCACCGATATGCGAGCGCAGCCTAGCTACTTCTTCCGCGGTAACCCCGTACGCCGGGAGTTCGTCCGTATGGAATATACCCCCGACCCCGCACTTCTTCGCATAATCTGACATCTCGCTACCCAGACGGCGCTCCGGCTGGATCTCCCGGCCCACGAGACCTGCAAACCCCTTCAGGGTAAGCGCACGGATCTTTTTTGCTTTTTTCAGCACCGCCGATCTGGTATCCCTGAAGAGATCGGTGACGTCCGTATCGCGTGAAACGGAAGCCCCCCTGGAACGGAGCTCGTCGCGTATCTCCAGGAGGTTCTGCTGCCGCTGCACCTCGCGCCTGACAACTTCGGCTATGAGATCGAGCTCCTGCACCCCTTTGATCTCGACCCGTGCACCATTGGCGATTGAGATGTTCACATCCTGCCGGATGGTACCCAGGCCGCGTTTCACGTTGCCGGTAGAACGGAGTACCATGCCGATATACTCGGCGACCTTCTGTACCTCGTCCGGTGTATGCATGCACGGCGAGGTCGTGATCTCCACCAGAGGGATTCCGAGCCGGTCGAGCGAGAAGACCTCGTCTTTCACCCGCTGCGCCGCTTCCTCCTCGAGACAGATCGTCTCTATCCGGCCCCCGTCCGGGAGCACACCGTTGAATGCCACAAGTGCCGTGCGCTGGAACCCGCTGGTGTTCGACCCGTCGATCACGAGCTTGCGCATGGTATGCACCTGCGGGACCGGAGTCATCCCGAACATCTTGCCGATCGTCAGGCAGATAGTAAGCGCTTCGTCATTGATCGGCGCCGGGGGTTCCTCATCGTTCTCGACAAGGCAGGTCGTGTCGTAGGTGTAGTACTGGAATTTGCGGTGGTGCTTCATCTCTTCCAGCGCCGCGCGATCGATCCCTCCCATCTCGCTGACCGTTGCCCGGAGGTAGCGGAAGAACTCTCCGGTATGTTCCGGGATCTCCCGGAGGGTGGTCGGGCAGTGGCAGAATAACTTCTCTGCGGTATCCAGCTGCTGGTGGATCTCGATACCGGCAACGAGACCGATGGTCTTATAATCCATAGGCGCTCCTCCGCATGCATTCCCCTCTGAGATCCCTCTGCATGAGGGCTGCAGCTTTCTCCCGGTTGTTCTCGTTCCCAAGCACCCACATAAGCTTCACCAGCGCCGCTTCCGGGAGGGTATCCCCGGCTTCAATGACCCCTGCGGCCAGCAGATCGCGGCCGGTATCATAGACCCGGTCGCACACCCTGCCGTTCATGCACTGGGAGGTCATGACGACCATGGTCCCCTCGTGGATGAGTCGGGCGAGACCCGGGATGAGCGCTGTGCTGACATGACCCAGGCCTGTCCCGGAGATAACGAGGCCCTCGTATCCTTCGTACGCCTTCAGGACATCCGGGAACATCCCCGGGTAGAACTGGACAAGGGCGCAGTGCGGCTCCATTTTGTCCCGGAGTGCGAGGGAATTCGTACCCCGTCGTACGGCAGCAGGTCCCAGCGTCACTTTCCTGGAGGGGAATTCAATCCCCCCAATGGGTGAAATACCCAGGCTCCGGAAGGCGTCCCTTCTCGAGGTGTGCATCTTCCGGACCCGGGTGCCCCGGTGGATGGAGCAGACATCATCGCTGGTCGTCGCATGCATCACAACCGCGACTTCCCCAAGATCGCTCGTTGCCGCCGCGGCAGCGCAGACCGCGTTCATCGCGTTGTCGCTGGACGGCCTGTCCGCGGAGCGCTGGGAACCGACAAATACGATCGGTACCGGGGTATCGATCATGAAACTGAGCGCAGCGGCACTATATGCCATGGTGTCTGTGCCGTGGGTGACGATGATGCCCTGAGCGCCGCCACGGATCTCGTCATGCACTGTCCGGGCAAGGTCCTGCCATATTGCCGGAGTCATGTTCTCGGAAAGGATCGTAGCGAGGGGGATGGTCCGGTAATTTGCTATCTCCGCAAGTTCGGGGATGGCGAGCAGGATATCGCTCGCATTGAACTGGCTGGTGACCGATCCGGTCCGGTAATCGATCCTGCTTGCAATGGTCCCACCGGTAGAAACAATGGAAAGGTTGGGGAGCTTGCTGTCCTGGACCACGTCAAGATTCCTTCCTGGCGCAGGTTCCGGGTGCCCGATGACCGTACAGGATCCCGGAATAACCCCGATGTTGTAGCCTGAATCCAGCTTGACTACCGCCATGCCGTCCCGTTCGGTGATGTAAATGCCGTTCCTGCTCATCCCGCCATGATCACACCGGACGAGATCCCCGGAAACTAACCGTGCTGTTATGCTACCAGCCTCCGCGCTTCAGCTATGAGGTGCTCTTCTGCGGTTGCGAGTTTTACCTGTTTTTTGCTGACTGATTCTGCATCACGGTGATGCTGTTTCCTCCGATCAGCAAGTGCAGCGCTCACTGCTTCCGGTGCCGGCCCGCCAGGAGCCTTCCGGAGCTCAAGAGAATATTTTACATTGAGCATCCTGTCAATATCCTGCTGTGTAAGGCCTTTTCCTGCAAGCGAGATTCCTCCGCCGACCTCTCCTGCGGCTTTTTCGAGCGTGGCAAGGGAGAGATCCCCTTTCTGGACTGCCCTGCCGACGATGTTATGGGCCGTGCGGAAGGGGAGACCAAAGGACCTCACAAGGGAATCGGCGAGTTCGGTTGCCGTTGAGAACCCTTTCCCTGCCTCCTCCCTCATCCGTTCTGTATCGAACGATGCGCTGGCGAGCATCTCGGCAAGGAGCCGCAGGCTCTCACCAGTATCCTCCATCCCGCGCCAGAGGTTCGGCGTGAGTTCCTGGAGATCGCGGTTGTAACTCATCGGCAGGCCCTTGACCGTTACCAGTGCCCCGCTGAATGCCCCGAAGACCGATCCGGATTTTGCCCGCATGATCTCGGCGGTGTCAGGGTTCTTCTTCTGGGGCATGATAGATGAAGTGGAGCAAAAAGCGTCATCAAAGGTCACGAACTTCACAAACGAGGTGCTCCAGAGGATTAGTTCTTCGCAGAGCCTGCTGGTATTGGCCATCAGGATGGTGAGGTCTGCGAGGGTTTCAAGCGCAAAGTCGCGGGTAGCCACGGCGTCCATAGTGTTGGTGACAAGGCCATCGAAGCCCAGAAGTGCAGCGGTGAATTCGCGGTCTATGGGATAGCCGGTGGATGCGAACGCGGCTGCGCCAAGGGGGGACTGGTTGACCCGTGCGTATGCCTCGTTCAACCGGTCAAAGTCGCGGGAGAATGCCTGTTCGTACGCAAGGAGGTGGTGGGCAAGGGTGGTGGGCTGGGCATGCTGCAGGTGGGTGAACCCGGGCATTGCGCTCTCCATATGGTTCTCCGCGAGAGTCAGGAGCACTTCCCGGACTTTCAGTACCGCGGCCATCTGTGCGATCAGATCTTCGCGCAGTCGGATCCTGATGCAGGTCACAACCTCATCGTTCCGTGACCGCCCCATGTGCATCCGCCCTCCTGCCTCAACCCCCAGCGATTCGATCAGGAGCGATTCGATCCCTGCATGCACATCCTCGAACCGCTCATCGAACACCTCTTCCGGTATACCTGCGTCATGGAATCTGAGTAATGCAGGAAGGAGCTGGCGTGTCGTGGCACGATCATTGATCTTCTGCCCGTCCAGCATCAGAACGTGGGCAATATCCACGAGGATATCCGCTTTGGCTATATACCGGTCTGCACGCATCGAGGAGAGGAACTGCATCATCCCTTCCGTCCTCTCACCGGAAAGGCGCCCCAGCCTCACAACGTCGCTTCGCATCCGTTTCACCATCCGGGTTTATCTTTACCTATTGGCTGTCAGTTGATTAAAGCCACGCCTTGCGTGCGGCCGGTTCTATCGCCTGCCGGCTGGATCTGCGCAGGATAACCGGTGAGGGGTGAAACAAAATCCCCGCCTGAGGAAACAAAATCCCCGCCTGAGATGAGAGCAGCGCGCACGAGGCGGTCGGTTGGGTGAGATTGTACCCTCGGTCAGATACGTCCGGGTCAATCAAGAAATTTTTCCCGATTGTCCGAAATAATGCTAGAAATTTACCATATTGTGAACAATTTTATCTCACTGGCTGTCTTTTTGTCCATTTTTTTATGATAAATTATCACAAATGGAGAGGAAAAGAATTCGTATTGGTCACTTTTTTATTATTGATAAAACAACTCTCCCACCATGAAAGCAATGAGGATTACGATATTGGCATTCATCGTCTTTGCCCTCGTACTGTTTACCGCCGGCTGCACCCAGCCTGCGGCGACACCGGCAGGCACGACCCCGGGTCCGGCATCGACAGCGGCATCTTCAGGAACGGTAGGGATTCTCTACACGCAGGGCGTCGGACCGATGCCGGGCCTCCTCGCCACCAGCCAGGTCGATGGCTACATCTCCTGGCAGCCGGTCGTTGAGGCCGGCGTGGAGAGCGGGGTCGGACAGGTTGCTTCCTATTCAAAGGATCTCCCGCCTGCGGGAAAGTGGAGCGATCACCCCCAGAACGTCTTCGTTGTCCGCCAGGACTTCTATGATAGTAACCCGGATTTCGTGAATGCGTTCAGTGCCCTCAACCTCGCATCGAGCCAGTACATCACCGATCACCCCCGGGAATCGGCAGAGATCGTCGCCGACTGGCTTGCAGGCAAGCAGAATTTCACCTACGGCAACGTGAGCGTCTCGTCGGTCACCGCGGTCAATAACTCCCTCCCTACCATCAGGTTCACCAATGAACCCTCAGATGCATGGAAGAGCAGCATGAATGACTTTGTCCAGGCACAGATCGACCTCGGCTCTATCAACGGATACTTAAAGAATGGCACGGCCGGAGACAAGGAATCACTGCTCTACAACTTCAGCCCGTACCAGAGTGCGGAGACCATCATCGCAACAAAGAACGTACCTACACCGCCCGTCGTGAAAGCGCCGGTCACGGTCGGTTACCTGATGGCAGTGGATCACTCCGCTCTCTTTGTCGCGGTCAAGAACTACCAGTACTTCAACGACACCTATGGTATCGAACTCAAACCCCAGGATCCCACCAAGGCCAAACCCGATGTGGCAGACCTCATCGTGAACGGCCAGAAAGTCGCTGAAGTTCACCTCGTGTCCGCTTCGGCCGGCCCTGCCCTGATGCAGCTTGCGGCTACCAATGGGATCCAGATGTCCTATGTCGGTGCGCCTCCGGCTATCGCCGCAATCGACCAGGGTATACCGATCAAGATCACCTACCCGATCGATAACCTCGGTTCCGGCCTTGTCGTGACCAGGGGGGCACCTGTCCAGGACTGGCAGAGCTTCATCGCCTGGGCAAAGCAGCGATCGGACGCCGGCAAACCGCTCGTCATCGCTGCTCCCGGCAAGGGCTCGATCCAGGACGTCATGCTCCGCTATGCCCTGAAGGACAGCGGATTTGCAACAACCGAAGTAAAAATTTAATCAGGACAGCGGGTCATTATCATAGAGAACGATGACGCGACGCCTCGGCCTTGTATTGCCCCTCCTCCTCCTCATCGGGTGGGAAGCAGTGGCGATCATCATCAACAACCCTTTTTACCTCCCGAGGGTCGAGTCGGTCATCCCGGTACTGCTCAACCCTTTCAGCACGGATTATACGCTCGGGACGGGAAGCCTCGTTGACAATGCCCTCGTCAGTATCGAGCGGGTGATCATCGGGTTTGGCATCGCCGCTGCTGTGGCTATCCCGCTTGGCATCGGCATGGGCAGATCTTCCCGGATCAACGATCTCTTCGATACGACCATCGAGATGCTCAGGCCCGTCCCCCCCCTTGCCTGGGTCCCCCTCGCGCTCGCCTGGTTCAAACTGGGCATCGCCTCGATCGTGTTCATCATCTTCATCGGCTCGGTCTTCCCTATCCTGCTCAACACGATCGACGGCGTCCGTGGAGTGAAGAAGACCTGGATCGAAGTAGGAACAACGCTGGGAGCGAGCGAACGGCAGGTGCTCTCCAAGATCGTCGTGCCCGGTGCCGCCCCGACCATCTGGACGGGGCTCCGCGTCGGGTTCGGGATCGCGTGGATGTGCGTGGTCGCAGCGGAGATCCTCCCCGGGCCGACGTCCGGCCTTGGGTACCTGATCATGTACGCGTACAACCAGGGACAGATGAACGTGATCATTGCCGGGATGATAACCATCGGGCTGATCGGGCTCGCGGCAGACCAGCTCTTCAAGATCGTAGAGAGACGCCTTTTCAGCTGGAGGGGGCTTGACCGATGACACTCTCCCTGAGGGAAGTCTCCCGGATATTTACCACGGAAAAAGGTGAGACGATCGAGGCGCTCTCGCGCATCTCCCTTGAGATCCGGGACCAGGAATTCATCTGCATCCTCGGCCCGTCCGGGTGCGGGAAGACGACGATCCTCCGCATCATTGCCGGGCTCGAATCTGCGACCTCGGGAACAATCTCCCTCAATGGCACGGCAATAACAAAACCGAGCCCCCTGATGGCCATGATCTTCCAGGAATATTCGTTGTACCCCTGGCGGAACGTCCAGGACAACGTCACGCTCGGGCTTGAACTTAAGGGGATGAAAAAGGCAGAGCGGGAAGAGAACGCAGAAAAGTACATCGAGCTCGTGGGACTCAAAGGTTTCGAGCGGAGTTTCCCCTACGAATTGTCCGGGGGCATGCGGCAGCGGGTAGCCGTTGCACGGGCGCTTGCCCTCGATCCCTCGATCCTCCTGATGGATGAACCCTTCGGGGCGCTCGACGCCCAGACCCGGAACCGGATGCAGCACGAGTTACTGCAGATCTGGCAGAAGACGAAGAAGACGATCCTGTTCGTCACGCACAGCGTCGACGAAGCGGTATTTCTCGCTGACCGTATCGTTGTGCTGACCCGCCGCCCCGGAACCATCCGGGAGATCGTCACCGTTCCCGGGGAAAGACCCCGTGAGCGGACCGGCGAGCAGTTCGTCCAGATCCGCCGCCACCTTCTCGACATGATCAACGAGGAGTCGGGAACAGTCCAGTAAGGTTTAATACGCCCCATCTCCATTTTATAAAAGCAGTTTGTGGAGCGTACCGGCATGGCTGTCCGTTCATTTCCGGACGATTATGCCCGCTTTTGACAACATACCACAGGAGTAGGACGCGATGGTAAGAAAACCGGCAAAGATGTACAGGAACATCTCGAAGAAAGCCTATACGCGGCGCGAATACATGGGCGGTGTTCCGGGGAGCAAGATCGTACAGTTCGAAATGGGCAATCTCTCGCAGGAGTTCCCGACCGAAGTCGACCTGATCGTTGAAGAGGCGTGCCAGATCCGGCACAGTGCACTGGAAGCTGCCCGCATCACGGTGAACCGCCGCCTGCTCAAGGAAGTCGGCAGGTCGAACTTCCACTTCAAGGTCCGTATCTTCCCCCACCATGTCCTGCGCGAGAACAAACAGGCGACCGGGGCCGGTGCAGACCGAGTCTCTGAAGGCATGCGTCTTGCGTTCGGCAAGGCGGTCGGTACTGCCGCACGGGTCGAACCCGGCCAGAAGATCATGACGGTTTACTCGACCCCGCAGTACCTCGAGAAGATCAAGGACGCCCTCCGCCATGGCGGCCACAAGCTCCCGACCCCCTCGCATCTCAAGCTCAGCACGATCAAGGTCAGCGGCAAGATTGTTGCGGCACCGAAGCTTGTCGGTGAGAAGGTTGTTGCACCGCCGGTTGTTACCGAAGAGGCGGCAGCAGCCGCAGCCGAGCCCGTGAAGGGAGCAGAGGCTGCAAAGGGCGGCGCAAAAGGCGGCAGGGAAGCGGCCAAGGGAGCAGCACCGGCAGCAAAGGGTGGCAAGGAAGCAGCAGCACCCGCCAAGGCCGAAGAGAAGAAAGGCCCGGCCCACGCAAAGGGCGGCAAGAAGTAATAATTTTTTCTTTCTCTCTCACATTTTTTTACCCGTTTCTGGCAAATGGATATCGTATTTAATCCGGAAATGGCTGTTTCTGAAATCTCAACTCAATTATATAATTAAGAAACATATTATTGATCATGCCATGCGAATTGACCGACATGGAAATACAGATTTTATATATCCTCTACCGTAACAAAAATTTCAAAATCAGCGCCGGATACCATAGTGAGAAACTCAAAAAAATTCTTCGGAAGAAATACAAGCAGGACTTCGATGAAGCCATCGCGAACCTGAAGAACAGGGCATACATTGCGACTGTCAAAAAAGACGATCCCAAATATTACATCGCTGACCTTGGGAAAGTGTATTCCGTCCTGAAAAACCACGGCCTGAATGTCACTCCTCTTGGAGGGGGCAGGATCCGCCATCTTGATTGACGGTACTGATTCTGTTAATTTTTTTTAACAATTCTTTTATACCATGCTTACCAACAGGATGGTGACGAGAATCCTCCGGGTGGTACCCGGTGCCGACCCGGATGAATACGGCATACTCCGGATAAGGAAGATGTGATTACCATGAAACAACCATTCGAGGGTTTATTCGGCGACACCTGCGAGACCCGGCTCATGCAGTTCCTGCTGCCGATGTACGGCATCGAATTTGACATGGCCGATCTGACTGACGAAGTCAGGCTCACCCGGCAGTCCATATCAAAAGCGATGAAGAAATTTTCGGACAGGGGCATGGTGAAGATCCGGAAAGAGGGACGTACCTGGCTTTATTCCATCAACGAACAGTCTCCGCTGGTAAAACGCCTTGAGGACTTCGACAACTCCCTGATCGAAGCGATGGTCGGACCCGACAATTTCGCTGGAATACAAAAAAATGACGACAAACCGGTTCATTCTTCACACCGCAAGGAACGAGGGCGGCGTACAGAAAATGCATCCCTGCGCTATCATGCTACCCCTGAGGAGGTCCCGTGCATTGCAAGCAGCTCCGGTACTTACCTGGATAAAAGGAGCCGAGTCGGGATTCACGAGCCGGTGAAGGGAGCAGCCCCGGCAAAGGGCAGGAAGAAGTAATATTTTCTTAAAACTTTTTTGCAGATTTTTATGTCAGGCCCGGGTTTTTGGCCGCATCCAGACCCGGCAATTATTTTTTATTGTCACCTACGGATCTGGGAATTTTTCAAAAAGATTCTTGTCCGCGAGCTTGCGGTTGGCGAACCTGGGTGTTGAGAGCCGGACGGGTACACGAACCTGCATGCCCGGTGAGGTGTCCCCGAAACAGGATCGCCCCACCTTTATCAGGGGGGCATCCTGCCGGACGGTAAGTCTCCCATGGTCCATTTTCCGACGGAGAGTTCCCAGGCAGGATCCGGCTCCGGAAATTTCCAGTGGAAGTGGTGCCAACGCCCGACAAAATTCTTCGTATAAACAGGTATTCTGGCAAAAGCACGATTTTAAAAGTGAAAAAACCGTGCAATTTAGCGGCCTTGTACGGACCGCGAAAAACCGGCAGTCTTGCAGGCTGTCCGGGAACCCGGCACGGCCCGGAGTGCCATTACGGCCGAAATTAAAAGGGGGTCCTGTAAGGGGTTGGAAAAAACAGGTTTTTTCCCGAAAATGCTGAAAAACTGCCCGCCGGCGTTCCCGGTCCGTTGCCGGAGGGCATCCGGATGGAGGGATACGGTTTTTTTGCCTGTTTACTCCCCGGCCATCGGTCGAAAACCGATCCCTGAGGGAAAATAGCGCCACCGATTTCTCCGGGAAATTTTCAGAATCCGCTCGTGATTGCCCGGCTGGGTCACCTGGCGAGGATCCGGATCCGGACAGCGCCTCGATCAGGTATGTGCGTAGTGCAAAACCCGGCAGGAATCAGTCGTCGCATCCGCGATGAATGATCCGGGAAGATGAAAACTTTGAGAGTTGAGTGGTTTTCCAGTAAGTCGAAGGTCGGCTGCTGCCTTCCTTCGAAGTTCGGCCTTAAGTCTCACTTCTCTTCGTCGAGGTTTACCGGAAACCTCTCCGATTCTCCTCGTCGAGGTTTTGACAACCCTCTCCAACCACGAAGCAGAGAAACCATCAGGCTTCGAAGGTATTGCACGTAGGAAATCGCAACAAATTCTTTTCCGGAGATCAGCAATTTTCTAAAATTCCCGCCAACCGATCCGGCAATTATTATTTATTGCCAGATCCGGACCCGGGAATTTTTCTAAATTGCCAGGTGCGGATGTGGGAATTATTTTTTATTGGCAGGACCGTGCCAAATCGAATGATTCCTGTACATCCGGAAAAAGGTAGAGTAGCAATCAACCAATCAGAGAGAAATCCGTTTAACCTCATGATTAGGATGGTGACGCTCCCCAACCCCCACAAGCCGAACTGCCGCAACAGGCAGGCAGTTCTTTGTTGTGGGGGGATGATGATTTCTCTATATTGTATATCAATAAAAAATATAGCCAAACGGTTGGTTATTAATCATTGGAGATTTATGGGATTTTTCGGCAAAATTGGGGAAGTATTCAACAAAATAGACTACCATACATCGAATGATCCTGAAATAGTTGGTAAACGATTTGAGGACCATGTTGAAAGTCTCTTTTCAAAGAAATATTTCAAAATTCTAGAGAAAACACATTCATTCAAAACAAACGCGGATAGATATGTTGAGAGTAGTAAAAACCCGGATTTTATCTTTGAATATGCTCCTACCAAAGAAGCATTTGCTGTCGAATGCAAATTTCGAACAAAACTGAATCACAAGGGACAATTGGAATGGTCATATCCCGCCCAATTAAAACGCTATCAAGAATTTGCAGCACAATACCGAATTCCTGTTTACATAGTCATTGGTCTGGAAGAAGATCCCGAAGGTGACGAGGAACCAGAAGGTTTCATGTTCAATATACCATTGAGTGAGGCCAAATATCCTGCACTTTATGAAAGTGTTTTTGCCAAATATGAAAGACCAATAGACAAGCCTTTTTTCTGGAAAAATGGAAGATTGTATTAAAAAATTTCAGCCAAATACTTCACTACACTTCCAGTCCCTGACTTTGGGGATGTAATTGCATTACAGACACCGTGGAAAGCGATGCTTGAATATCACGCTGGGGACTACATATCGATAATGGATTATGGCAATACCTTGGCTCATATAGAATAAGTCACAGCAATGTTATTTGACAGTTTGATTAGCTATCGAAATCTAAATTAAATTTAACTAATATGAATCCAACAGAAAATATTAAATTAGGATAGAAAGAATGTATGGAATCTATCGAAGACAACAAAATCAATTCAGAGCGAAACCATGAATTTGTTTTAAAAATGACCTATCGATTTTATAAAAACCATATAAAAAAATGTGAAAGCGATTATAACTTTATTGGATTTCTTTTAGCTGCGAATGGTGTATTGGTATTAGCCTATTTATCGCTATTTTCGGTAGTATTACCTAATGGCATACCTTTCTCCAATTTCCCGTTTGACAAATTCCTTTTATTATTATGCATGTCCTTCTTACCAATATCGCTCTTTATATCAATTTGGACTTCTATTGGCTTTTTAGTAATATCACGACCCATTCCTTTTTGTATAGAGGGTGTCCCTTGGCAAAGATTGGTAGTACATAACTATCTCGAACTGCAAAAAGACGCTTTAGAAGCCTTAGAAAATACCGTGATAAAAAATGTTAACAAATATGATAAATCTATAAAATGGAGGTTAACTTCAATTATTTTTTTCGGTTTAACGATAATCGCATTTTCTTCGCTTTGCTTTGATTATGCACTAGTAAAACTACTTTGAAAATATTATAGTTAATTGTGTATTATTTAAAAAAAATCACAAATAAAAAAATTCGCCAATTCACAGTTGATTGTATGTTTCATTATCAGAATTCCTCGCACTCTTCTCCAGCCCGCAATTCCCGATGAGAATTGCGGTCTATCCCAATCTCTATATTACCCCCCCGCTCACCAGTATAGATAGATGCAGAAGCCGGATACCGATCACGTCTGGTCAGCCCTTGCCGATGCCACGTTCCGGGCGTTCCGCGAAGCTGCCATCACGCTCCCCCCTGATGTAATCCAGGCGATCGAGCGGGCTGCTGCTGCCGAGACGAACTCGGTCGCCCGCGGAGAGTTTGCCAATATCCTGCAGAATATCAGGCTGGCAGAGGAGCTCGGCGTCCCCCTCTGCCAGGATACCGGTATACCGGTGGTCTATCTCTCCCTCCCACCGGATGTCCCGGTTTCAGACGCCCTGTACGAGGCGGTGGGTGAAGGTGTCAGGCGTGCGACAAAAGAGGTGCCACTCCGCCCCAATGTCGTGGACCCCATCACCCGCCACAATACCGGGGATAATACCGGCAACGGCATGCCGGCAGTCCATATCCGGCCCGGCGAGCGGTTCACTGTGACGGTGCTTCCCAAGGGCGCCGGGGCGGAGAACAGCTCCCGGATTGCGATGCTCCTCCCTTCGCATGTCTACGGCATAGAGGGATTCGTCGTAGAGACGATGCTCCATGCCGAGGGCAGGCCCTGCCCGCCGGTATTCCTCGGGGTCGGGATCGGGGGCACCTTCGACCTTGCCGCATCGCTCGCGAAGGAAGCGCTGCTGCTCCCGGTCGATGAGATGACGGCCTTCGAGCAGCAGATCTGCGACTCGGTCAATAAGCTTGGCATCGGCCCCATGGGGCTTGGCGGCGATACGACCGCACTTGCGGTCAGGGTGAAGACTGCCGGGTGCCATACGGCCTCCCTTCCCGTCGCCGTGAACGTCCAGTGCTGGGCAAACCGGCATGCAACCGTGGAAGTGAAGCGATGAGCAGAAAGACGGTCCAGCTGCACATCCCTCTCGGGAACGAAGTCCTCGATCTCCGGGCAGGGGATCAGGTCGAACTCTCCGGCACTGTTTACACGGCGCGGGACGAGGCACATATCCGAATGCAGAAAGAGGGCATCCCTTTTGATCCGAAGGGGGCCGTGATCTATCACTGCGGCCCGATCGTCCAGGACAACCGTATCCTTGCCGCCGGCCCGACCACTTCTGCCCGGATGAACGATCTCTCGGGTTTTCTCATCGAACGGGGCGTCCGGGGGATCATTGGCAAGGGAGGTATGGGCGTGGCCGTGCGCGGGCAGCTCAGGAACCGGGGGGTCTATTTCGCGTTCACCGGCGGCTGTGCCGCACTTGCATCGTCTCACATGACCCTGAAGGGTGTTCTTTTCGAAGACCTCGGGATGGCAGAGGCGGTCTGGGTGATCGAACTTGACAGGCTGCCGCTCGTGGTCGGCATCGATGCTCATGGCAACGATATTTTTGACGCTGCCCGGACGCATGCGGCTGAAGCGTTCCGCAAGTTCTCCCGCTCGAAAGGCCCGGGCAGCCCGGGTTGAAACACATAGGTTTTTTTCAGCTCAATGGAAATCTAATACGACAGGACTCAATTTCCCATGAAACTCGCCATTGACGAGACCCGGTGCAAGGGCTGCAATCTCTGTACAAAGGTCTGCCCGTATAAGATCTTCCGGGAAGGCAAGCGGCCCAACCGTCGTGGCATTGTGGTGCCCGAACTCGACCGTCCTGAACGGTGCACAAACTGCCGGCTGCGGCATCTCTACGGGCGGCAGCTCTGCGGCGTGTGCCAGCTCACCTGTCCCGATCAGGCAATCCACTGGATTGATGAAGAACCGTACGAACCCCACAAGGTGGCGATCGAATATTGACGTCGAGACTTGAGTTCTGGCAGGGGAATACTGCCTGTGCCGAGGGAGCGCTTGCGGCGGGCTGCCGGTTCTTTGGCGGTTACCCGATCACGCCCTCAACGGAAATTGCCGAGCACATGGCCGCAAAGCTCCCGAAGAAGAACGGGGTCTTCATCCAGATGGAGGACGAGATCGCAAGCATCGCCTCGGTGATCGGCGCTTCGTGGACCGGAGCGAGGGCGATGACGGCAACGAGCGGTCCCGGCTTCTCCCTGATGATGGAGAACATCGGGTTTGCCGCAATGACGGAGACCCCCTGCGTGATCGTCAATGTCCAGCGGGGAGGACCCTCGACCGGCCAGCCTACCCTGGCCGCACAAGGTGACATGATGCAGTGCCGGTTCGGATCGCACGGCGACTATTCCATCATCGCCCTCTGCCCGGCAAGTGTCCAGGAGATGTACGGGCTCACGGCAAAGGCATTCAACCTTGCCGACCATTACCGGGTCCCGGTATTCCTGATGGCGGACGAGATCGTGGGCCACATGCGCGAGAAGATCCTCATCCCGGATACGGTCGATCACGTCCCGCGCCGGGAACTGGTGCGGGGCACCCCCCCGTTCCGGCCGGATGCCGACCTCATCCCCGGTTTCCCGCAGTTCGGCAAAGGGTACGGGGTCCACGTGACCGGTCTTACCCACGATGAACGGGGGTACCCGTGCGCAACCAACCCGAAACTCCACGCGGCGCTCGTGCAGCGGCTCGTGGACAAGGTCGAGTCCGCCCGCCATGACATCGCGGACTATGATGCGATCAACCCGGATGCAGAGGACGTCTTCATCGCGTACGGGGCGCCGGTCCGCACGGTCCAGCAGGTCATGCACGACCATGCCGCACAGGATATCGGGTTCCTGCGGCTCCGCACGGTCTGGCCCTTCCCGGAGAAGGCACTGGCTGCATTCAAAAACGTCCGGAGGTTCCTTGTCCCGGAACTGAACCTCGGCCAGATCGCCCGTGAGATCGAACGGCATGTGGATGTCCCCGTTGTCAGCATCCCGAAACTTGGCGGGGAACTCCACACGCCCGCCGAGCTGGCAGCGGCCCTGGAGGCAGGACGATGAGCTTCGAAGACTGGTTCCGCCAGGACCGTCTCCCCCACATCTACTGTGCCGGCTGTGGCAACGGCACGATCATCAACTGCACGCTCGCGGCAGTCGACCAGATGGGGTGGAAGAAGGAGGAGACAGTCTTTGTTTCGGGGATCGGCTGTTCATCGCGGGCTCCCGGCTACATCGTCACGGACTCGCTCCACACGACCCACGGGCGGGCAATAGCGTTTGCTACCGGTGTGAAGATGGCAAACCCGGACCTCCACGTTGTCGTATTCACGGGCGACGGCGATCTGGCGGCGATCGGCGGGAACCATTTCATCCATGCCTGCAGGCGTAACATCGACCTCACGGTGGTCTGCATGAACAACCAGATCTACGGGATGACCGGAGGGCAGGGCAGCCCGACTACGCCTCTGGGGTGCCTCTCGTCTACCACACCGTATGGATGCGCTGAAACCCCGTTCGACCTCTGCGATCTGGCGATAGCTGCGGGGGCCAACTATGTCTCGCGCTGGACATCCTACCATGTGAAGGAACTCGAGAAGGCCGTGAAGGCCGGTCTCGAGACTCCCGGGCTCTCCTTCATCGAGGCGCTGGTCCAGTGCCCGACCGCGTTCGGGCGCAGGAACAAGTTCAGGCAGGTCGCGGACCACGTGGAGTACCTTAGGTCGCACTCGCTCCTGAAAGCAAAACGCGACCGGATGCTGGAGCAGGGCGAGCTTATCCCAGCAGATATGTTTGTCGTCGGGGAACTCCTCCGCAGGAACCGTCCTGCCCTGGGGGTGAAGCCATGAGAAACGAGGTACGGTTCTCCGGGTTTGGCGGGCAGGGGATCATCCTCTCAGCGGTCATCCTCGGCAGGGCCGCCGTCATGTACGACAACAAGTATGCCGTGCAGACCCAGGTCTACGGGCCGGAAGCCCGCGGCGGGGCATCGATGAGTGCGTTGATCATTGACGATGCGCCGATCCTCTACCCGAAAGTGGCGACACCCGACATCTACGTGATCATGTCGCAGGAAGGGTTCGAGAAGTACGGTGGCGACGCGGTTGACCCTGCCGTGATGCTGGTCGATACCACGCTCGTCCACTCCCGGCCGAAATGCACCTGTTTTGAGATCCCGGCCACCCGGGAGGCAAAAGAGACGCTCGGGAGGGACATTGTCGCAAACATCGTGATGCTCGGGGCGCTCGTGGCATCGACGCGTGTGGTGAGTGAAGCGGCACTCGAAAAGGCGATCCTCGACTCCGTGCCCAAAGGCACCGAGGCGCTGAATATCAGGGCGATGAAAAAAGGCATTGAACTGGCCAAAGGGCTGAACACACCATGAAGTTACGGGAATACGAGGCAAAAAAGGTCCTGCGGGAGAGCGGGATATCCGTCCCGGCAGGTTTTCTCATCCGGTCGGCAGCTGAACTTGCTCCCTATCTTGACGAACTTGGCGAAGTGTTTGTACTGAAGGCGCAGGTGGATGTCGGCGGCAGGGGAAAGGCCGGGGGCATCCTGATGGCCGACAAAGCCACGGGTGTTACCGTTGCACAGGAACTGTTCACCAAGCAGATCAAGGGCCTGCCCGTGAAGGAGATCCTTGCCGAACAGCGCCTGTCCATCCAGCATGAGTATTACCTCTCGATCACGGTTGACCGGGCAGGCAGGCAGCCTCTTATCCTCTTCACCGAGGCTGGTGGAGTGGACATCGAGATAACGGCAAAAGAACAGCCTAGTGCGATCCGGAAAGTGATGGTCTCACCGCTCATGCGGGACATCCCCCCCTTCATGATCCGCGAACTTGTTGGCAGCGCGCCAAAGGAGATCGGGCCGGTTATCAGCAGGCTCTACCGGATATTCCTTGAAAAGGATGCCCTCCTCGCCGAGATCAACCCCCTCGTCGCCACGCCGCAGGGGGTCTTTGCGGCCGACGCCAAGATCATTGTCGACGACAATGCGCTGGGCCGGCAGGGCATCAAAGTAAACCGGGACCTGACCGACCGCGAGCGTGAGGCCGAGACTCAGGGCTTCTCATATGTCGAGCTCGATGGTGCGATCGGCGTCATCGGGAACGGGGCCGGGCTCACGATGGCGACCCTTGACCTTATAGAATATTATGGCGGCAGGGCGGCGAATTTCCTCGATGTCGGCGGCGGTGCCGAGAGCGATCGGGTGATGCACGCCGTCAGGCTGGTGGCAAGCGTGCCTTCGGTCAGGGTTATCGTGGTGAACCTCCTTGGCGGGATCACGAAATGTGATGAAGTGGCAAAGGGGATCATTGCCGCAGGAATCCCCCAGAAGGTGATAGTCCGGCTTGCGGGAACGAACGAGGCCGAAGGGAAGAAGCTCCTCTCTGAGAAGGGCTACGAGATGCTCGACACGATGGAACTTGTCGTAAAGAAAGCCGTTGAGGTGACCGCATGATCTACGGCGACAGGAATACGGGAATCCTCGTGCAGGGCGCCACCGGGAAGCAGGGCGAGTTCCATATCGGCCTGATGAATGCCTACGCACGGCAGGTCGGGGGCAAAGGGGTCGTTGCCGGCGTGACGCCGGGAAAAGGCGGCCAGCAGGTGCACGGTGTCCCGGTTTTCAATACCGTAAAGGAAGCGATGCGCGAGTATGACATCGGTGCTGCCGTTATCTTCGTCCCCGCCGCTGCGGCAGGCGATGCCATCATGGAGGAGGCAAACGCCGGTATTCCTGCCATCGTCTGCATCACCGAGCACATCCCGGTGCACGATACGATGAAAGCGATCGCCTATGCGCGGATGGAGGGCGCCAGCGTGATCGGGCCGAACTGCCCGGGCCTGTTGTCTCCCGGCGAAGTGAAGATGGGGATCATGCCGGCGGGGCTCTTCTCCCGCGGGAATGTGGGGGTGATCTCCCGATCAGGCACACTGACCTATGAAGTAGTGGACGAGCTCACCCGGGCCGGCATCGGCCAGAGCACCGTCATCGGAATCGGCGGCGACCCGGTGATCGGCCAGACATTTGTCGATGTGCTTGAGCGCTTCGAAAACGATCCCCAGACCAGGGCGGTCGTCCTGATCGGGGAAGTGGGCGGGAACCTCGAAGAGGAGGGGGCGAAGGCCACGGACCTCCCGATTGTCTCCTATATCGCCGGAGTTTCTGCACCGCCCGACAAGAGGATGGGCCATGCAGGTGCAATTGTCGAGGGCGGGGAAGGGGATGCCCGCTCGAAGATTGCCCGGCTCAAAAAACACGGCGTCCCGGTCGCGTCCCGGGTATCCGAAATACCGGAGATGGTGCGTGAGCTGTTCCGGTGCCGGTGCTGAAATTTTTTAGAAAATTACATAATTAACTGTGAATAAAGTAATAAATATTTTGAAAATAACTTATTTTTTCATTTTAATGGCGTCGAGAAGTTGTTTTTGATTTTTTTCAGTTTCTGTAAATGAACCCAATGCAACACCTATGCCATATAATGCAAGTCCACTTAAAAATTGTGGGCTAGTTAATTGACTAGATATAAATGTCAACGGATCTGGTCCGAATCCTTTCGATAAAATTGAAAACAAACCATAACCGAGAATCATTACAACGCCAATAACCGTAAAAAATATTGTAAGGAGGGTCATGACGTAAATATGATTTTTCTCTCTGTTTGATTGGGGCTGAACGAATATCCCCACAATTTTTGCAAATACTAATAATATGAAGCAGAAAAAAATTAAAACGGAAATCGCTTCGATAAGATTCATTACATCAGGTTCCATAATTATTCATCGCAAGCCGGTAATCTCTTCTTCTTCAATTCTTTTTCGCATTGTTTTTTTCGGATTCGATATTCGCGTTGCATTTTTTTAGTGTATTCTTTCTGTGCATCTTCGACATTCTAATGGTTTTTGATAGCCGTGTGTCTGCCGATCTCCCGGTTTATAGCGAGGGCTTTTCTTCTTGGGTCGCTTGGACTCCCTTCCGTTGTTTCCCGTGAATGAAATCTGTGAACGTATAGACGGACGAGATATAGCCGCTCATAGTTGATTTGTTCGTAGCGATGCCATACGCGCAAAACGCCTATCGGGTTTTGCGCTACTCATTTAACCTATATCCAATAATGAAAAGTTATTGAACCGCCGCGGGGGCGCCCCGTCGGGGGCGGCGGCGTTCATCCCCCTATGTGAGGAAGTAACTGAACCGCAATCACCAATGAATAAGACCCCCACAAAACATTCCGATAAACACAATTCCCCATCCGCACAATAACCCGGTAATAAACCTCGTCAGATTATTACTTTGCCTTTGGGAAAATGCCTGATATAGTCCATCCAATATCAGGGGAATAACAAAAATGACAGCCCAGAAGATGGGAAAAACGAATCCCCAAAATCCTGCGATAATTGCGGATATCCCACCTATCAAGGATCCCAGACACCGGGAACATAAGACATTTTCCAGCCCAAAAAAATGAAATGACCGGTCTTTTCTCCGGTGGCAGATGCAAAAGCCAAATGTTCGTTTTTTTATGGTTATGTATAACATCGGGCCAATACGCTCTTCCCATTTTGTAAAAATTTTCATTATATCGGGAAAAAAAATGAAAATAATGAGGTATTTTCATAACCTCAGTGGTGTGACATCCCCCATCCGATCAGGAAAAAGATGAACAACAATATACAACAGACAAGGATGACTGTTCCCCATTCACTATCCTTTTTTGGTTTTTGCTGCTGTTGTTGCTGTTGCTGTTGGTTTTGCTGAATAATGATTGGTTGAGCCGCAGGCGGATTTGCTCTTTCCTGCGTGGTTTTCTCAGCCAGTTCAACAATGCATTTCTTACAATAATTTTTCCCGTGGATCTGGGTCAAACAGTCTTCACAGAAAAAATTACCGCAGCCAACACAAGCGCCTTTTACTTCTTTATCAGGATGATTCTGGCATTTCATTCATATCTCCAACCTAATTTTTCATCTTTGTTTTTTCTTTTTCTTTGAGCAGTACCAGTGCATAATAAAATCCGACAGCTAGTGCGGCTATCAGGAGCACTGTTCCAAGCAGACCCATATAGAGATTTCCTCCGGAAAAAGCGAAAATGGCAATAGACACTAAAAATAATACCAATGCGATAAATGCGAGATGTAGATTTGTAAAATCCAGTGTAACCAGATTGGGGAAAGCGTCAGAATCCTGTTGCTGCTGCTGTTGCATCGAATGAGGGTAATACTGGGTCTTGTCTTCTACCTTTCTTCTGATACAATCCTTACAATAGTTTTTATCATCTATTTGTACGAGACAATCTGCACAATAGGGTTTACCGCAATTAACGCAAATGCCTTGAGCTTCTTTATTGGGATGATTGCAGCAGTCCATAGTATACTCAATCCTTTCTTGCGCTTTAATAATTTCCATTTTAATTGTTTTACAATTTATTTTTAGTTTATATACAGAATATTTTTTCCCTGCCGAAAAGGTCCTTTGGAAACGTGCAAATTATTTAGGGACCCCCTTGCATCAAGAGGCCCTTTTCCGGGACCCCCGTAGAAAATATCCACACCTTTAAATATAAACGCTGATAACTGACTGACTAGTCAATTTAGAAGGTGTTGGTAATGCTCTACCGAACAGTTCCAAAAACGGGTGACAACCTCTCTATCCTCGGCTTCGGTTGCATGCGTCTTCCCTCGACACGAACCGGAGGAATTGACGAAGAACGCGCCACCCGCCAGATCCGGCACGCGATCGATGGAGGTATCAATTATGTTGACACAGCGCCCGTCTATCACCTCGGGAAGAGCGAGCAGGTTTTGGGCAGGGCGCTTGCCGGCGGCTACCGGGAAAAAGTCCGGATTGCCACGAAACTCCCCCACTGGTCCGTGTACGAGCGTGCCGACATGGACCGTATCCTTGACGCGCAGCTGAAGACCCTGCAGACCGACCACATCGATTACTACCTGCTCCACAGTCTGGGCAGGAGCAGTTTTGAAAAGCTTCGTGGTCTTGGTGTCCTCGAATTCCTCGACGCCGCAAAGAGAGACGGGAGGATCCGGAATGCGGGCTTCTCGTTCCACGACAATCTCTCCGCCTTCAGGGAGATCATCGATGCCTATGACTGGCAGTTCTGCCAGATCCAGTACAATTACCTCGATGAGCAGAACCAGGCGGGGACCGAAGGGCTCAGGTACGCCGCACAGAAAGGGCTGGCCGTCATCGTCATGGAGCCCCTGCGGGGGGGAAACCTTGCCGGCCGGATTCCTCCGTCGATCCAGAAGTTCTGGGACGAAGCACCGCTCAGACGGTCACCGGCCGAATGGGGCCTCCGCTGGGTCTGGGACCACCCGGAAGTGACCGTTGTCCTCTCAGGTATGAACGATGAAGCCCATATCGATGAAAACCTGCGGGTTGCAGACAGTGCCCTTCCGGAGTCCCTTTCCGGCGATGAACACGTGCTCATCGGAAGGGTGAGGGATGAATACCGGCGGCTGATGAAGGTCGGGTGCACGGGCTGCGGCTATTGCATGCCATGCCCGGCCGGGGTTGATATCCCCGGTTGTTTTGCAAGCTATAATTCTCATGCACTCTTCCCTCATGACAGGACGGCAAAGTTCCAGTATATCGGGAGACATGGCGGCCTGATCGGTGACAGGTCCCATGCCGGGTTGTGCCGGCAGTGCGGAAAGTGTGCAAAAGCCTGTCCGCAGCACCTCCCGATCCCATCCCTGATGAAGGATGTCTCAAAGGAGATGGAAGGGATGATGGGCGTTGCCGTGCCGGTCCTCCGGGGGGTACTCTGGTGCGTGAACAGGGCCGGCAGGGTACGCCGGGCAATAACCGGTGAGACCCCTCATGCCTGATAAGGGGAATGACAAACAGGAGGCGATCCTGGATACGGCACTCACCCTGTTCACCGAACGGGGCTTCTTTGGCACACCGACATCCATGATATCGAAGGAAGCAGGGGTCGCGACAGGGACCCTTTTCTTCTATTTCAGGACCAAGGAGGATCTCATCGATACACTCTACTGCCGGATCAAGGCCGAAGCCGCGGCAGCGATGTGCCGGGGGCTCGGAGAGGAACCCGGGGTCAGGGACAAGCTCCACCGGATCGGCAGGAACGCGGTTGGGTGGGGGGCAGTGTACCCGGAGAAGATGAAGTTCCTGGAACTCTTCGCGCACTCGCCGTTTGTATCCACCACTGCCCAGGAGGAGGGGATGTCCCGGTTCCTGTTCCTGAAGGATCTCGTGGCGGACGGGATCCATGAGGGCGTGATCCGGGACTGCGATCCCCACCTCATCTTCAGCATGATGGCAACGTCCCTCTCCGGACTGGGCTCCCGGATCTCCTGCACGGAAGACCCGGGCGAGCGGGAGAACCTCATCGAAGAGGGGCTTGACATCATCTGGAACGGTCTCCGGGCAGAACCGGATGGAGTACGGAAAGGAAGCAGGAATAAGAAAAAGAGGAAGATGACACCATGACGACAATTCTGGAGACAAAGGACCTGTCGAAAACCTATGGGGAAGTAAAGGCAGTCGATCACGTGACCCTGGCTGTCGGGGAAGGAGCCCTGTTCGGCCTTCTCGGCCCCAACGGGTCGGGCAAGACGACGATGATCAGGATGCTGACGGGCCAGACCCGGCCGACCGGTGGCACAGCAACGGTTCTCGGCCTTGATGTTGTACAAAACCCGGTCAAGGTCCGTGAAAAGGTGGGGATAATCCCCGAACAGGAGACCCCTCCCAGCTTCCTGACTGCCATGGAGTACCTGGATTTCGTAGGCGCGATCCGGAACATACCGGATGTGACGAAACGTGCAGACTGGTGGTTTGATTTCCTTGATTTCGGGGACAAGAAAGATGTACTCTGCAAGGACCTGTCCCGGGGGACCCGCCAGAAACTGATGTTTGCCCAGGCTTTCATCCATGAACCGGCGCTCGCTCTCATCGATGAACCGCTGATCAACTTCGACCCGATTATGCAGGACGTGGTCAAGGAGTACCTGTCGGGGTATGTCAAATCCGGCAGGACGATTTTCATCTCGACCCATATTCTCGAGGTGGCTGAGGAGATCTGTTCAGGTTTTGCGATCCTGCACAAGGGGAAACTGCTGCATACCGGGCCGGTTGCTGAGCTGACAGGGAGAAACGAGCACCTATCCGACTTCTTCCTCTCGCTTGTCCGGAAGGATCGCCATGCTTGAACTGTTCATCGGCATGATGAAAGAGGAGTGGCGTATCCATTCCACCATGTTCGGGAGCTTCTCCTTTGCCATGTTCCCGGTCATGATCTTCGGGATCGCGTTCATGGGCTCGTTCCTCCTCCCCCTGATGCGGACTGCGCTTCCCTCCGGCAACCTTGCGCTTGTCATCCATGCAAACTTCCTCCTGCTCGGGTTCATGGTCGGCGCGTTCGGGCTCCTGGCAGGCGAAGTCATGAACCGGCGGTTCGGGCAGGCAAGCCTCCTCTCGTATTCCGCCCGGAGCCTGCCGCTCCCGGAGCGGTTCATCTTTCTCAATTTTGTCATCAAGGACACAGTTTACTACTTCTTCCTGTGGGTCTTCCCCTTCGGTCTAGGGTATATCGCTGCGTCCCCGTTCACCGGGGTGACTCTGCTGCAGGCCCTCCTGCTCCTCCTCACCCTGACGCTCTCCTTCCTTTTCGGTCTGTGCGTGATATTTTTCCTTTCTGCAGTCTACGCCCGCTCAAAACGTGCACTCTGGCTGCTCGTTCTCGTGCTCGGTTCAGGGTGGGGAACGCTGGCGGTTGTAACCGGTATGAACCCGGCTCTCCTGTTCCCTCCGCTCCTGCTCTATTCGTCGTTTACGCTGGTCAATCTCCTCGTTTCATGCGCGATCCTTATCGTCCTTTTCGGTGCGTCAATCATGCTTTTCAGCCCTGAATATTCGGGGCCCGCCAAAAAATTCACCAACGCATTTGCACCTCTTGTACAGAACCTGTCATTCTTCCCCCACCCGCCGCTTGCCGCAAAGGACATGATCGACATGTACCGAAGCGGGAGCGTGGTCGGTCAGACGCTTTTCTCGTTCCTCATCCCGCTCGGCGTGATCTGGTTCTTCCTCTCCCTGCTCGGGCGGTACCTGCCCCCGCATGGCCTGTTGTTCATGTTTGCCATTCTCACTGGCGTGATCGGGTCGACCATGTACACATGGGTCACGATGTTCGATACCTTCGGCCCGTATGCCTGCCTGCCGGTCGCTGTCAGCACGCTGATCGAGAGTAAGATCACCAGCTTTTCCCTGCTGCAGCTGGTGCCCGCTGTATTTATTGCGGTCGTCGCGACCCTTTCCGGAGAACTGCTCTATCTGATCCCTGCCGCAGTCCTCTGCCTTTCGGTCTCGTTCTATTCGGTTGCAGTTACCGTCTGGCTTACCGGGCTCTCCCCCAGTGTGCTGGTATATGACGTGAAAGTCCTCTTCACGTATATTGTCGTTGTCGGTATTGCCCTCACGATCCTTACCGGCCTGGCATTTGCCAGTCCGGATTACGCATTTGTATCGGTTATCCTCATCATGCCGGCGTGGCTGGTTGTCAGGAAAGCAAAGGTAAAGTGGGATGCGGTCGACCCGGCAGGATTTTGATTTTTTTTGCCAAGAGTATCTTTTTCTGATATGCTCCGGGTAACTGCAGCCCCGGGTGTTTTTGTCTTTTTTTTAAAAAAGTTAGAACTGTTTATTCACAAGTATCTGGTTAGTTTCAAAAAGAATACTGCAATCCTTAATGCCCTTTGTCGAGTAATACTTATCCGGAGAAGACAGCAATGGTCGCACTGACAACGGAGATCAGTGAGTCGCTGACCGGGACAAAGACCGTGTTCCTGGCGACATCATCGAAGAACCGCGTGCCAAACGTCGTCCCGATCGGGGCATTCAAGCTCCTCGATGATGAAACCCTGCTCATATCGGACCAGTACTTCCACAAGACCATGCAGAACATAGCGGAGAACCCGGTGGTGGCCCTCTCCTGGTGGGGAGAGAAGGGCGGCTTCCAGATCAAGGGGCCGGTGACCATCCACACGAATGACGAGATCTTCCGGCAGGATGTGGCGTGGATGAAGGAAGTCAGGCCCCACCTCGCACCGAAGTCCGCGGTCGTCATGAAGGTCGCCGAGGTCTACCACGTGAAGCCCGGAACCGATGCCGGGAAGAAGATACTCTGAACTAATTTCAATTGTTTTAGAGGTTCAAATTTGGGGATTTAGACCTTAACAGCCAAATTTTCTTTTTTGATTCATCCACAGTCAAGAGTGTGTTATTAAAAAAAAGTTCCCTGGTTTTCAGGGGTCCTCCTCAGTTTCAGAGGTCTCCTCCCCGGTGGCGTCCGCGTTGTTCGGGTTTTTTCCTGAGCAGGTGAAGTATTCCGGCACCAATGAAGAGAATGACGATGATGATGAGGGCCGGAAGAGCCCAGGATGATATGTCCTGTGCTGATGACGCAGGACCGTTCTGGCCGGTCGTTGGTACCGGGGCTGTTGTTGTGGTATTCACTACGGTTGATGTCGGGGAAACCGTTGCTGTTGTTTGTTGGGCTGAGGGCGCAACAGCAGTTATATACCCGGTCTTTGTCACTGAGTCGCTGCCTCCGCCATTGACCGCAATGAGCGAAACCGAATATTTTCCCGGAACGGAATACGTGTGCGACGGGTTCTGCCGGGGAGATGTTGTGCCGTCACCGAATCCCCATGTCCATGCCGTCGGGTTGTTGGAAGACGTGTCCGAGAAACTCACCGTGAAGGGGGTGGGTCCGGAAGTCAGATCGGAAGTGAAGGAAGCGACAGGGGGTGCCGGGTTCACGGTAGTATAGTTATACTTGGTCACGCTCTTGTTGCCGCCATAATTTGTAGCCGTAAGCGAGACCGTGAACGTTCCCGGGGTCGTGTAGGTGTACACCGGGTTCTGGAGGGTCGAGGTGCCGCCGTCACCGAACGACCAGGCCCATGCATAGGGGGAGTAGGTGGATGTGTCGTTGAAGGTTACTGAAAGAGGTGCCGATCCGGAAGTTTTGTTCGAGGTGAATGCCGCAACCGGGGGCAGTTGTGCGGTTACTCCCACATACCCTGAACTGACCGTGGACGCACTCCCGCCATAATTTGTTGCCGTGAGCGAGACCGTGTACGTTCCTGGGGTTGTGTAGGTGTGAACCGGGTTCTGGAGGGCTGACGTGCCGCCGTCACCGAATGACCAGGCCCATGCAGTGGGGGAGTTGGAGGACAGATCCGTGAAACCGACTGCGAGGGGCACCGTTCCCGAGGTTGTATTCGCGCCGAATGAGACTACCGGAGCCAATGCCTTATTTGCCGTGATGAAGTTCGTGTCAGAATAGGTGTTACTGCCACCATAATTGGTCACGGTGAGCAATACCGTGTACGTACCGGGGATCGTGTACGTGTGCGACGGGTTCTGGGAGGTATTCCACCCACCGTCACCGAATGACCAGGCCCACGCGGATGGAGAATTGGAAGAAGTATCGGTGAAATTAACCGTAAAAGGCACGGTACCGTAGGTTATGTTTGCGGTGAAGGAGGCAACCGGAGGTACCGGCTTGTTCGCCGTAATGTAATTGGATACCGTATTCGTGTTACTCCCGGCCGCATTGGTAACGGTGAGCGAAACTGTGTACGTTCCCTGCGTCAGATACGTGTGCACAGGGTTCTGGAGCGATGCTGTTCCTCCATCTCCGAATGTCCATGTCCAGGAAGACGGCCCATTGCTCGATACATCGATGAACTGAACCGTCATCGGCGCCTGCCCCGTGGTGATATTTGATGCGAACGCCGCAACCGGGGGGGTCTGATCAGCTGACACAGGGAGTATGAACAGCATGATGGCAAAGAGCACAAGCCAGATACCTGTCGTTTTCATAGGTTCCCATCCAACGATCGTTTTACTCCGGATACATAACACGACAAGATCTGCATATCTCCATCTCTCTGGAAATTAGATATTACGAATTGTTATTAAATAGTTGCCGATGGCGTTTGAGCAATCCGGGACCGGAAACCCCCGTGGGGGTACAGCGTATCTGTCTTTTTCCATTTGTCACCGGAAATATGAGATGATTTCCGGAATGACAGACATTCCCTGGTACAGGTTAATTTCACCCGCTAATTCTATTGCCTTGTAAAGGGATCCAGGACTGACCCGGGTCCGGCCCAGGTAATCTCTTTGTCAGGTACTTGTTCAAGGCGAATGGTTATCCTGATGGAGGTCAAACGTGAGAAATACACCGAACATGACAGCGCCGCAGTTCTTCCCGATCCCACGCGACCTTCGCGCTCTTGCATGCGATGCCGTGAACAGACACGTAGCACCACTGCCATTTGAACGGGACGGAGTCCGGGTGACTGAGGAACTGGTGGGCATCACGCTTGAGTGCCTCAACGCGGAATTCTCAAAGACTCTCGCCATCGTAGCAAAAGCAATGATTGCATCCCATATGCCGGAAGGACTTGACCGGTGTCTTGAGCAGCGGCTGAACATCGACGGGCGCCCGACATCCGCGGTGATCGCTGAAATATTGTGCCGTGCCCACATCGCTGAAAAGACCGAGGTACTTGACCTCAGCTCGCACCGGAAGGTCCGGGGGATACGGCTGCTGCCATCCTGGACCTGGCATGGGTATTCCGAACCGCTGAAGACCGTTATGACCGTTGCCGACTCCGGATCCAGTTCCCTGTCATTATCATGGATGAATCTCTGTCCGGTCTGCAGGACCGGATCACTCAGCCGTGTCTCCGGCAGGCAGTTGTTTGGTCTGCCGTACACAGAATATTTCATTGAGTGTTCATATTGCGGTGCGAAATTCGTCCCTGCCGGGGAACAGTTCCGCCTGGTATCGGTAGCCATTGTGCGGGACCCGCTATGGAAATCCAACCTTGACAAGACATATCCGCCTGAGACCTGGTCGGCCATCGCGCGAAATACCGGCAGGGTCTCACAAAAACCAAGAAAAGATCCCGGCAAGGAAGACCTGCATGAACCGGGCAAAAAGGCCAACTTCGGGGTTTTTCTCCCCATGAAGGACGGTTCCGGTGCAGTTCAGTGCGGCCAGAAAACCCTCTATTTCAGACCCGCCTGCCTGATATTTTCCGGGGGGGCGAAGAATGATATTTTTACCTGGGCACAAAAGTCACTCCATGAAATTCTTGAACTCCCCCCTTATCGTCACCTCAAAGAGCCTGTCCTTGCCCGATACTCCCGGTACCTTTCTCTCAGGGTCGGTCTGTTCCTGTGGGAACGCAAGGAACGGCACGACCCCTTCTATCGTGAATTCCTCAATCCTTATGGCGATGAAAAATACGGCAGTTTCCGGATGAAGGAATGCGATGAAGCAGGAAAAAAAGGAATCTTTCTGGTAGTCGAAGACGGGAGAATTGTCCATGCAGGCTGCTGCGATGACAGCTTCCGGAAGATGATCGATGAGTACCTGGGCCGCGTATCCTCGCATGACTGTTATCGCGATGGAGACAGCATACGGTGCAGGATCAACTCCCTTCTGGTTGCCAGAAAGAAAGATGCCGGGATATTTCTCCACTGCGTAGCTGATGATCAGGAGCGTCTGCACATTGCCGAAACACTTGGAGCTGCTTCGACCGGTGCTCATGACCCTTGAAAAAATGGCAGAACGCTCAGGAGTACCGATCAGAGAATTTTTCTTATCCAATGAGAACATTATAGTTATCAAGTCCGGATACCGTGGATCGGAGCTCACTGATGAAATGCCCATATTGCGGGATGAATGTACGGGATAATATCGTGGAATGCGGCTATTGCGGCAATAAAATACCCAGTCATCCGGGGAAATCTGCAGCTGCAGGGAGCAAACCGCCTGTCTCTGGAGGCACTCCGGTCCGTAAAGGGGGAGAGCATATACAACACCATGCAGATGAGCCCGGAAATGAGGATGAAGAGGAAGGTGGTCTTTCAGCATACCTTCAGCCTGGCGAACAGATCCGTATCGGTTCCCTCAATGTATCAGTCAAAAAATTTTTCTTCCATGCATACCTGACCGACAAGCGCGTCTTCCTGATCGATACCCAGGAAAAGAAACTCAAGGTTACCGCCAAGGATGTCGCGCTTGATACGATAGCAGGAAGCATCGTCGAGCTCTCTGAAAACTCAGACCCTGTCCTCGTCCTGTCCATTCGATCGCCGGATGAAGAGATCAAAACAATGAAACTTGTCTTTGTCCAGAACGGTATGGATCGTTCGGCAGAGATTGACGAATGGATCTCCCTGCTTCAGAACAGCCACCCCTCCGACAAACCTGCAAGGAAGACTTCAGCTGAGCCCGCAATGCCAGCGGAAGAACCGATATCTGACCGTCCGTTTGACAGACCGGCGCGTAAGCAGGAACTCCAACCGACAAGGAAGCCGGTGAAGGATCACGAAAAGCAGCCCCCGGTCAAACGGCTCCTTTCGCTGTATAAAGTTCCCCAGGCAGAACCGGAATCCGGGCCCGGGCAGGAACCTGAACCGGAACCTGAACCGGAACCTGAGCCTGAAATTGTGATGCCTCCAAAACGGATGCAGGTGCGGCAGGTGGCTGAACCTGTGAAAAAAGTCGTTGCCACGGGATACACCCGGGAGATCCCTCCGGTCAAGGGTTCAGAGGTCAAACCGGTAAGAAAGCCCGAAGTCCAGTCAGTCATGAAAGTCGCAATGAAAGGGGCTGTCAAGCCATTCCCGCAGCAGACTCCGCAACCGGTGAAACGTTCTGTTGTTGAACCTGTGCGGCGACAATTGCAGGATAGCGAGCCCGGGAACGAACCAGTTTCCTCCCGTCGTCCTGTTGTGGAGGAAACGTATCAGGAAAAGCCTGCACAGGAAGAGGGAGGAGATACGCCCCAGTTCTGCCATAACTGTGGAAAAAAGCTCCCCCATGCAGCAAATTTCTGCCCGGGGTGTGGCACAAAACTGAACCAGGGAAGGACGTTACCGCATACCAGCCATTCAGTAACGACTCCTGAAAAAAGAGCGACAAGAACAGATCCGCCCCCCAATGAACACCGGCCGGCCCGGGAAGAGGAATCCGACGAAGATGAACCCGAGGAGGAGAGACCGGTGAGGCCTCCCGTCAGGAAGGCGCCAAAAGGCAGCGAGATGACAATCCTTCACAAATTCCTGAGACGGTGATGGGATTTTCTGCTCTGCTGAAACCTTATTTTTCTAAATCATTTTCTTATACTCTGCCCCGGTTAGGAGGGTGACCCCCTCTCTCAGATCGAAGAACTCTAACGAGTGCTTCTTATCTTCGAGGTCCTGATGGACCTCCTCGGAAATCGAAGAACTCTGACGAGTTCGATCGAAGACTTACGGTCTTCTCCCTGTCTCAAGTCTGATGACTTTTGACAAGAGGGAGTTTTTCCAAACTCCCTCTGCCACATCTCTGATGAGATGCTGCATTCTCCAGCCTGCTCTTCCCTTGGGGAACAGCGGTCTCCCAAAAGAGCGTGTATGATAAAAACCGATGATTTCTACAGAGCATTTTTTTTCAGATTATGACCTGTTTTACCTGAGGCAGCGCCCGGATCTGTTCGACCACACCGGCCGGGGGGGACTCCTCTATAATGATAACCAGTTTTGGCTCTTCGGAAAACTGGGGGTCGGTAACGAAGATCTGGCGGATTGCAACGGAGTGCTCCGACAGCACCCTGACTGCCGCACCAACGATGCCCCGCTCACTGGCATTCTTCGGCAGGACCGTGATGACAAAGAACCCCAGCGATTCTGCGACCCTGCTCAGGTCCGGCGTTGCCCGCATGTTGAGAAAGATGTCCCGCAGCATCGGGCGCTCAAGGATGCGCCGCGCGGTGGAGTCCACGACCCTCCGGTCGGAACCGATAACCTTGGCCACGGCAGTTGCCGGCACTTCGATCCCGTTGCAGCTGATCCGCCCGTCTTCCGTTACCCCAAACCCGTTCTCTAAGAGGAACCTCACCACGCGATTCTGCGAGGGCGAGTCGGCAAATTCGTGGATGATATCTGACCACATACTCACCACTGGGTATGACGCTTATAAATATACATCTATGTTCTCCATGCTGCACCAGTGCCGGTGAATTCACGCGTTTTTTATTCTGCCTGGAGCAACGGGGATGCAGATCGTATTCGTTCAGCTATTCTGTATCCCGCAGATCGTTCCAGCGTGGTTCTGGATCTCGTTTCCGTATCCCGCATCAACTTACATAAGATTTTATTAGATAGACAACCTCTTTGATATGGCACAGAGCGAGGGTAGCCAAGCCAGGTCAAAGGCGCTAGGTTGAGGGCCTAGTCTCGTAGGAGTTCTTGGGTTCGAATCCCATCCCTCGCATTCGTCCCCCGGGGCCAGATCTCTTCTCATCTGTTCAGAGTTTTCTGAGAACTTTTACGAATACCTGCACTGCTGATCGTACTGCGTTACGCGCTCAAAGTACCAGGTTACAAACTCCGGCCTGTCTGAAATCGATCGCGGGTACCTCATCTGGATCTGCCCAAGGGAAGGCAGAGGTATGGACCGTTGAACCATCCCGCCATCCCCCGGGCGGGAGACCGTATTCGACGTGTGGCTTTTAAAAAATTTAGTCAACTCGCCCTTCCCGATTTGTCTCCTGTTGCACAGGATGATGAACTCCGCTCCATCCCGTGTGTATCGCTCTTGAGCACGGGGGTGTCTTCTGGCGGGTCAATGAAGAAAATCGGATCGGATATACGTATAGTCGGCTCTGTTGAAATCATAATTTTCTGATCCTTCGCTTATACTCTGCTGCGGCTGGACGGTGACTCCTTCTATCAGGTCGGACTCAGTTCGTGAATATTTTCCTGAAGGACTTCCTGCGGTTGAACCGCCCGAAAACGGATATAATCAGAAAATTCTCAAAAATACCCGATTATAATGTGTTTTCCGGCATTTTTCAAAAAACGGCTGCCAAGGGCCTTTCCGTAGTCTATCGTCCCGGGAACCGATCTGAATTACCGCCCGTTTTCCGGGTCTGCTGCAGGGCCGCTATTTTGCAGGGTCAAAAACCCAGGAAAACAATTTGTCCGGGAAAAAACGCAATTAAAACACTATTTTTCATGGGTGTGGACATTGCTTCCTATGGAACCGGAAACCGGGATCGCGAACCGGGAAATCGGGGGCTGATTCAGGGCCGGATTTGTCGTGATGATTGTAAGACCCTCCCCACTCTATTTTTAGGACTGCCCGGACCCTGTCCAGAAGAAGCCCGGTGCAGGCTCCGGTTATCCTGTTTTGAGGAGCGGTTGGGACATATTCAAAAAAAATCGAAAAAATCTGACCGACTTTTTTCAAGCTTGACAATAAACGCCGGTTTATCCAAACTAAAATCACGACAATTAAAACAGATTCGATTTAAATATCTCAAATTCTTAATTATACACGGATTTCTCATGAAAGTAGTAATCTTGGCAGGGGGTCTGGGGACACGGCTCCGTGAAGAGACGGAATACCGGCCAAAACCGATGGTTCAAGTTGGCAATAGACCGATATTATGGCATATAATGAAAATTTACAGTTATTACGGATTTAAAGATTTTATCATCTGCCTGGGTTATAAAGGCGCCATGATCAAGGATTATTTTTTGAATTATGAGGTCATGAACAGCGATTTTACGGTAAACCTGGGAGACCGCTGTAATATTACTCTCCACAATGACCACACAGAGCGCGACTGGAATGTCACCCTTGCTGAAACCGGTGAAAGATCACAGACCGGCGCACGGGTTAAAAAGATTGAAAAATATATCGATGACGATACATTCATGCTGACGTACGGCGATGCTGTGGCCGATATTGATATCAGCAAACTTTTTGCATTTCACCAGTCCCATGGAAAGATCGGGACTGTCACCGGGATACACCCGGTGTCCCGGTTTGGCGAACTGTGTACTGATTCTCACTGTGTAAAACAATTCAGTGAGAAGCCACAAACGATGGGTGGTTTTGTCAGCGGGGGTTTCTTTGTTTTCAAGAAGGATTTCTTTTCCTATCTGGACGACCATGACAACTGTATACTCGAGAAGGAACCCATCGAACAATTGGCGGCAGATAATGAACTCATGATGTTCCCCCATGAAGGGTTCTGGCAGTGCTGTGACACGTACCGGGAACTGGAACTTCTCAACTCCTTGTGGCAAACCCCGAATGCCCCATGGAGAGTATGGGATGATTAATCTCCATTCTCCACGCACTATACCTAAACGGAGTACCAGGTATTGAAATCCGAACAGATCCGCGAGTATTTAAGAAAGCATTCCCTGCTCGATCAGTTCCCAAAATTTGCCTGTGTCGGGATCTTGAATACTATTGTCGGTTACGGCGCATTTTTTATTCTTTCGGATTATTTCTATTATCTCCTCGCGCTTATCCTGTCGCATATCATCGGGGTAACCCACAGTTTTCTATGGAACAAATTCTGGGTGTTCAAATCAAAACAGTTCAAGATTCTTGAATTTGCAAAATTTAATTTGGTATACCTTTTTGTTCTGCTTGCCAACATGGTGACATTATATATCAGCGTCTCCATTTTCACCTTCAATCCCAAGATTGCGCAACTTGCAATTCTGCCATTAATTACCTTAATTAGTTATGCTGGACAAAAATATTTCAGTTTCAGACAGATTACCGAAAAAAATTGCTGATCTTATTGCCAAAGGGGACTAGGTATGAAAAATGAACATTTCTGGAGAAACCGGCCGGTTTTTATAACCGGCTGTACCGGCCTGCTTGGTTCCTGGATGTCCCAGGCACTTGCTGAGAGGGGGGCACAGGTCACAGGTCTCATCAGGGATACGACACCTCAGTCGCACCTGTACCGTTCCGGGACAATAAACAAGATCACTACGGTCCGGGGTGAAATCGAGGATTATGCCCTTATTGAACGTGTGCTCAATGAATATGAGATCGAGACGGTTTTCCACTTGGGCGCCCAGACCATCGTGACCACGGCAAACCGCGGGCCCATCTCCACATTCAAATCCAATATCGAGGGAACCTGGAATATTCTTGAAGCTTCCCGTAACGTTCCGACAGTCCGGAGAATTGTTGTTGCATCCAGTGATAAAGCCTACGGGGATCAGAAAAATTTACCCTATGACGAGAGTACCCCTCTTGAAGGACGTCATCCCTACGATGTTTCGAAAAGTTGTGCCGATTTATTATGCCGGTGCTACTTTGAGACCTATAACCTTCCGGTCTGTGTGACACGATGCGGCAATTTTTACGGTGGCGGGGATCTCAATTACAACAGGATTGTCCCGGGAACCATCCGTTCGGTATATTATAATGAAAATCCGGTAATCCGCAGTGATGGTACGTTTTTGCGGGATTACTTCTACATCAGGGACGGAGTAGAATCCTATCTCCATCTGGCAGAAAAGATGGATGATAAACGGTTCTGGGGAGAGGCATTTAACTTCAGTACAGAATCGCCCAAGTCGGTTATTGAGATTGTCAATGATATTCTGAGGATCATGAAGAGTCCCCTAAAACCGGTGGTATTGAACCAGGCGACAAATGAAATAAAAGATCAATATCTTTCTGCGCAAAAAGCCAGAAAAATGTTGAACTGGTCACCCGGATATGCATATGAAGAAGGGCTGAAAGAAACGATTGAGTGGTACCGGGATTTTTTCAAGATGCAGGTGCGATAATTCTATGAAAAAATTAATCAGTATCGTGATTCCGGCGTACAATGAAGAAGACGTGCTGGATGAACTCAAACGCCGGCTCCAGAACGCAATGAATACGTGTAGTAATTACAATTTTGAGGTAATAATCGTAGAAAACGGGTCTTGGGATTCTTCCTTTGAAAAATTAGTACATATTCACACGGAAGATCCCAGATTCAAAATTATCCAGCTCTCCCGGAATTTTGGTTGTGATGGAGGTGTAACTGCCGGTTTGCAGTATGCCCGGGGAGATGCGGCGGTAATAATGTGCGCAGATCTGCAGGATATTCCGGAATTAATTCCCGAACTTATCAAAAAATGGGAAGAGGGTTTTGAAATCGTCTATGCAATCGTACAGGAGCGGGTGGGGATATCTGTCGGGAGGCGTATCTCTTCGCAACTATTCTATAAAATTTTTAACAGACTGACGAATAATACGATGCCCGAGAATGCGAGTGATTTCAGACTCATCGATAAAAAAGTCTTACGAGCGGTAAACCAGATCGGAGAAACAAACCGTTTGTTACGGGGAATAATAGCATGGACGGGTTTTAAACAGACGGGTATCCCGTTTGAACGTCCGCCAAGATTTGCCGGTGAATCGAAAGCGGATTTTATCACAATATTTAAATTGGCATTAAATGGGATTTTTTCTTTTTCTGATCTCCCATTAAAAATAGCAACGGTTCTGGGGTTTATCATATCTGCGTTATCTTTTCTTCTTCTTTTTATTGAAATAGCATTATATCTGATCTACGGCCGGGAAGTACCCGGGATTGCAACGATCATCTTTGTGATCTCATTCTTATTCGGCATGTTATTCCTGATACTGGGGGTAATAGGGGAATATATATCGAGGATATATGATGAATCAAAAAAACGGCCTTTATATATTGTTCGTGAGGAAATCGGATTTGGAGATTGAATCCAACCACCCACATTTCCTGGAAAATCGCAAAAATGCCGTGTGCCATGAGATCTCTACGTATATGACTACTCTATTCCGGGAATTAAAGTTGTGATCCTCAAAATTTTACGAATCTGTAAGCGGGATATGAGGGAGTATATGTTTATACCAGATGATTACCCATTTTTGTGTTAAGTATAAGGTGTATCCAATGAAAATTCGCGTCGCTGATTATATTACTTCAAAATTATACGATGCTGGCGGAGAATGTGTTTTTTTAATTGCCGGGGGAATGATAATGCATCTCACGGATGCACTGCTGCAACACAAAAATCAGAAATTCATGTGTTGCCATCATGAACAGGCTGCGGTAATGGCTGCAGAAGCATATGGGAGGGCAACGGGAAAACTCGGGGTTGCATACGTGACTGCCGGCCCCGGGGCGCTAAATACTCTCACGGGTGTTGTCGGGGCATATGTTGATAGTTCCCCCTGCATTATTGTCTCCGGTCAGTCGAAAGTATCCCAGGCAAAAATTCAGGGGCCCCGTCAATTTGCCCTTCAGGGGTTCAATACATTGCCAATTTTTCAAAATGTCACTAAATATGCCGTAATGCTGGATGATGTATCCCGGGTAAAATATGAGATCGAAAAATGCATTTACCTTGCAAAATCCCCCCGTGTAGGGCCGGTCTGGATTGAATGCCCCATTGATATCCAGGGAGCTTCATTCGACCCTGACGACTTTGAAGGATATATTCCCCCGGCACATCAGGACCCTGGAAAATCAGATCTTCAGAAACAGATCCGGTTGGTCGCTGACAGTATCAGAAACAGTCGCAGGCCATGTCTTCTTGCAGGTGCGGGAGTCCGGCTCGCAGATGCAATAGTAGAATTTCACCAGTTTGTAGATACTGTAAAAATTCCTGTTATGACATCCCGTCTGGGAATGGATTTGATAGATCACAACCATCCCCTGTTTGTGGGGAGACCCGGAACCTATGGAGACCGGGCCAGTAATTTCACCATCCAGAATTCAGACCTTTTTTTAAGTGTAGGTTGCAGATTGGCAATTGGTCTTGTCAGTTATCAGTATGAAAACTTTGCACAATACGCAAAAAAAATAATTGTGGACATCGATGAGAAAGAACTTTCAAAACCCTCAATAATTCCTGACATCGCAATTCAGGCAGACGCAAAGGCATTTTTCATTGAACTGAACAGGGAACTGTCAGATTTTCAATTCGATAATTTACCCTGGATCTCCCAGACACAGAACTGGAAAAGTAAATATCCCGTGGACTTACCCGAGTGTGGCAATAAAACCGGCGAGATAAATTCCTATCATTTCTACACGATGCTCTCCCGGAACGCTCCTGAAGACGCCCTCTTTCTGGTCGATACCGGGTCCTGTTTCCATGCATATGCACAGGCATTTCAGGTAAAATACGGTCAACGCCACATTATCACCGGAGGGCTTTCAACGATGGGGTACATGCCGGCAGCGATTGGGGTGGCCGCTGCAAATCCGGGAAAAAATGTGTATTGCATAACCGGTGATGGATCTCTTCAGATGAACATTCAGGAACTTCAGACAATTGTTTATAATTCACTTCCAATAAAATTAATCGTTTTGAATAATAATGGATATCTTCTCATCCGGTTAACCCAGGACAATTTCCAGGGGGGGCGTTATATCGGTACTGATAAAAATAGCGGCGTCAGCTTCCCGAATTTGGAGAAAATCGCAATGGCATATGGAATAAAATACCTGAAACTGTCGCAGTCCGGGGATCTGAACCTGCAGATAAACCGGATATTCGCCGAATCCGGGCCGATGATATGTGAAGTTATCAGTCCGGCAGATCAGGTGTTGATCCCGAGAGTGGCCTCAAAGATCCTTGAAGATGGAAGTATGATCTCAATGCCTTATGATGATATGTTTCCTTTTTTACCGAGAGAAGAATATTTAGAAAATTCCGTGAGAGATAAAATACTTTAATTTTCGCTGGCGCGAGGAGAACAGAACGATACTTCTTGGTGGAAAGATGAAAAAACTGAAAGTTGCAATCCTTGGCAGCGGCAATATCGGGACCGATTTACTGGTTAAAACCATGCGCTCTCAGGTTATTGAATGCACATTATTTATAGGGCGCCATTTAAATTCCCCCGGGATGAATAAGGCCAACAGTATGGGAGTTAAAACTTCGGATCTCAGTATCGAGGCGATAGAACGAAATCCTGATTCGTGTGATCTGGTCTTCGATGCAACTTCCGCTCTTGATCATAAGAAACACTGGGCTGTTCTGAAAAAAATGAATAAAACAGTCATCGATATGACACCATCCGGTATTGGGGAGATGTGTATTCCCGCGATCAATATTGAAAATTGTCTCCGGTTTGATAATCTAAATATGGTTACCTGCGGGGGTCAGGCATCCATCCCCATTGCCCACGTAATAGGAAAAACCCAGGAGAATGTCAGATATATTGAGGTGGTCTCAAGCATTGCTTCGCGGAGCGCCGGGCCGGCAACAAGGCTGAATCTGGATGAATATGTTGAGACTACAGAAAAGGGAATAAAAAAATTTTCCGGTTGTGATGAAACAAAGGCAATTCTTATATTAAACCCTGCTCAGCCATGTGTTGATATGCAGACCACGATTTTTGCTAAAGTTGAAAAGCCAGACATGAAACGTCTCAGGGCAGAAGTCGATACCATGGTTTCCAGGATCCAGGAATATGTACCGGGATATACACTACTCGTTTCTCCCTTAATTGAGTCCAACCGCATTGTAATTATGGTAAAAGTCCAGGGATTGGGGGATTATCTGCCAAAATATGCAGGAAATATGGATATTATCAACTGTGCAGCAATTGCGATGGCCGAACGATATGCCAGAAAAACGTTAACGGTTCCGGGGAGTTAATATCCGGAGGAATTTTCATGTCTAAAATTTTAATTCACGATGTAACCTTAAGAGATGGCAATCACGCTATAAGCCATAAAATGACCGCTCACCAGATCGCCGTATATGCATCCGCAGCAAATGCAGCGGGAATACCTACCGTTGAAGTAGGTCACGGAAATGGTATTGGTGCATCTTCGTTGCAGGTTGGTGAAAGTGCAATCGATGATGAAGCGATGCTGCGGGAAGCAAAGAAAAATCTGACCCGGTCTAAACTTGCCGTCCATGTTATCCCGGGATTTGCAACTATCAACAAAGATCTGAAAAAGGCTCTTGACTTAGGAGTGGATGTAGTCAGAGTCGCTGCCCATTGCACAGAAGCTGATCTCACCCAGCGTCATATCAACTTCGTACGGGACCGGGGAAAAGAGGTCTACGGGGTTCTCATGATGAGCCACATGGCATCAAAAGAGACGCTGGTTGAAGAAGCACAAAAAATGGAATCGTATGGTGCAGAAGGGGTCATAATATTTGACTCGGCAGGTGCTTATGTACCCGATGAAGTAAGCGAACGCATCTCGCTGCTGGCAGGCAGTTTAAATATACCTGTCGGCTTTCACGCCCATAACAATCTGGGACTGGCAATCGCAAATTCGATCGCTGCTGCCCAGGCCGGAGCGACGATCATCGATGGCTCTGCACGGGGGTTTGGTGCCGGTGCCGGGAATGCCCAGATAGAAGCAGTGGTTGCCGTTTTAGAAAAACTTGGATATTCCACGGGAATTGATCTTTATAAAATACTCGATGCATCGGAGATTGCTGAAACGGATCTGATGAAAGAGATTCCGAGAATTCGTTCTTTGAGCATTATCAGTGGACTTTCCGGAGTATTTTCTGCATTTTCCAAACCGGTAGAGAGAATTTCAAAGGAATATAATGTCGATCCACGGGATGTTTTTTTTGAACTCGGTCGCCGCCAGGTAGTTGCAGGTCAGGAAGACATGATAATTGAAGTTGCTTCGGAGCTCTCTGCGAAAAGGGGTGGGCAGAAACCATGAGCCTGACACCGAAAGAGATTGTCCAAGAAGATTGTAAAAGGGTCACTGCAGGCCAGACATCCCTTCTGGAGCCCCTGAGAGATGAGCGTATTCTGATAACCGGCGGGACGGGTTTCATGGGGACCTGGTTGTCGGAAATAATCACGTATTTGAATGATAATTTTGATTTTAATGCCCATATTACTCTGTTATCGAGCAGAGCAGGCAGTTTTCAAAACAGAGTCCCCCACATCGCATCACGCCAGGATGTGGATTTGATCGAACGGGACATCCGGAATCTCACGGACATTCCCAGCAACATATCGTGGATCATCCATGCCGCTGCCAATCCTGACAACCGTATCCATGCTTCTGATCCGCTCAGGACTATCGATGTAATTGTGAATGGGACACGTGCTGTGCTTGAATATGCGGCCAGACTACCGGATGTGAAAAAGATTTTGAACATCAGCTCCGGTCAGGTATACGGAGCTCAGCCTTGGGAAATACCGGGAATTCCCGAAACCTTTATCGGGGGCCTCGACTGCAGCGCTTTCAATGCTTCATATCCGGAATCCAAAAGGATGGCAGAGACGATATGTTCAGTTTACCGGAACCAGCAAAGACTGCCCCTTGTCAATGCACGGCCTTTCGCTTTCATCGGGCCATACCAGTACCTGGATCGACCATGGGCAATTAATAATTTTATCCGGGATGGTCTGATTGGCGGGCCGATACGTATCCTCGGGGACGGACAGACGGTCCGCAGTTATATGTATCCCAGCGATATGGCCTGGTGGCTGCTGAACATACTTGTACAGGGCTCTGTCGGGGCGAATTACAATGTGGGAAGTCCTGAAGCAGTAACCCTGCAAGAACTTGCTGAGAAAATTTCCGGGCAATTTCCAAAATCCCCCCAGATTATTACCGGATTATCTCATGATACATTATTAAGAAGTTCAAAATTCGTACCGGATACCAGATTAGCCGAAAAGAAGCTTGGATTAAAAATTACCATTGACCTGGATATGGCAATCAGACGAACTATCCTCTGGAACCAGATGGTTCCCCTGAAAAAAGATTAAGTGTTCGGTAGGTTAGTCGTTATCCGGTTGAGGAGACTAAATCAACGTAGGTATTGGGTGGTGTCGGATGAAAAATGATAAAAAAACGGTTTTTATTACCGGATCCACAGGATTTATTGGAAAAAACATTGTCGAACATTTAAAAGATAATTATATCCTGCTTACCCCGCCTCATAAAGATCTGAACCTTTTTTTTCAGAAAGACGTGCGAACTTTTTTCTTACGAAATGAGATCGACTGCGTAATTCATTGCGCGAATTTCGGAGGAACCAGAAAGACACCGGGAGTCGGAGAGGTAATTGAAAAAAATATGCGAATGTTTTTCAATCTCGCAGAAAACCAGGATCGGTTTCAAACCTTGATTCATATGGGATCCGGGGGGGAATACAATAAATGCCGGGATATTCAGAAGATACCGGAAGAGGAATTCGGGAGCCAGATTCCTACAGAAGAACATGGTTTTTCCAAATATCTTATCTCAAAATATATCGAACAAACAGAAAATATGTATTGCCTCCGGTTATTCGGGATATTCGGAAAATACGAGGATTATGAATTCAAATTCGTATCAAATGCGATCATAAAAAACCTTCTCTCTATGCCAATCACCATACGACAGAATGTGTACTTCAATTGGCTTTACATCGAAGATTTTTTTAAAATTCTCGATTATTTCCTGACCCATAAACCCAAATATCCTTCATATAATATCACCACGCCTGATCCAATAGATCTTGTTTCGATCTCGGAACTCATTAATTCTATTTCAGATTTCAAGTCTGAAATTATTGTTGAAAATGAAGGGTTAAACTATGAGTATAGCGGGAGTAATACGCGATTGAGCGAAGAAATCCCGGGTTTGACATTCACCCCAATGAAATCAGCATTGAAAGATTTAATCAGATATTACCAAAAAATACTCCCCGAAATAGATCCCGATACAATCCGAAAAGATGCATACGCTGCATCCTGCAAGATTAACCCAATCCTCAACAAGGAGTCGTGACATATGGATCCTGAGAATCTGCGGAAAGAAATTTTTGAAAAAGTGAAAGAATATCATATCCTGAAAAAGAGGTCCGAAGTTTTTATTCCCGGAACGTCCCCGGTTCCTTATGCCGGCCGGGTCTACGATGAAAAAGAACTTATCAGCCTTGTTGACGCGTCTCTCGATTTCTGGCTCACCACCGGACGCTATGCCGATCGGTTTGAAAAAGATCTGGCTGCATTTCTCGGTGTGAAATTTTGCCTCCTGACGAATTCCGGCTCTTCCGCAAATCTTCTTGCCGTTTCTGCGCTCACCTCCCCCAAGCTCGGTGAAAAGAGATTGAAACCCGGCGATGAAGTCATTACTACAGCCTGCGGTTTCCCCACGACACTCAACCCCATCCTCCAGAATAATCTGGTACCGGTCTTTGTAGATGTTGACCTGGGAACGTATAATATCCAGGCCGATCGTATCGAAGACGCTATTTCTGACAAGACAAAAGCGATCATGGTCCCGCATACGCTGGGGAATCCCGCCGATCTGGACATCATTATGAACATGGTGAAAAAATATGATCTCTGGTTCATCGAAGACAATTGCGATGCCCTCGGCTCCCGGTATAAGGGGAAATTCACCGGGACTTTCGGACACATCTCTACCTTCAGTTTCTATCCGGCACATCATATTACCATGGGGGAAGGGGGTGCCGTATGCACGGACGATCCCCTGCTCAGGAAAATAATTGCATCGTTCCGCGACTGGGGCCGCGACTGCTGGTGCGATCCCGGCTGCGATAATTCCTGTGGGAAACGTTTTGACTGGCAGCTGGGAGATCTCCCCAAGGGATACGATCACAAGTACATCTATTCCCATATCGGGTACAATCTCAAGGTTACGGATATGCAGGCTGCAATTGGGGTTGAACAACTCAGGAAATTACCGGGATTTATTGAGAGACGAAAAGAGAATTTCAAAGTACTATCTCAGGGACTAAAAAAATACGAGGAGTATTTGATCCTTCCTCATGCAACACCGCACTCAGATCCCAGCTGGTTTGGATTCTCCATTATTGTCCGGGAAGATGCCCCGTTCAATCGTGACGATATTGTCAGATATCTGGAAGAGCACACGATCGCTACCCGAATGCTCTTTGGAGGGAATCTTCTCAAGCAACCGGCATATGCAGATATGAAGTACCGGGCACCGGGTGCTCTTATGAACACCGATCTCGTGATGGATACGCTGTTCTGGATTGGGGTGTATCCAGGACTAACAGATTCAATGATCCAGTACACCTTTCACCAATTCGATGAGTTTATGATGCCCCGCTCCACAATTTCATGAGGATCGCAAATAGAGAGAATACTCCGGAGAATGAAATAATACCTCTGCTCGAAAAATACATCTCCCGTGAGTCTCCGGTACAGCCTTGGCCGGACCTGGCGGACGGTCTGTGCCGGATGCCCGGAGGACTTCCACGGAACCTTCGGACTCAATCGTCATCGGGTATTCGCCCTGTGAGCCCAGTGCACGGTTCCGGATCGCCGGTCACCTGCACTTCTCCGGAAAGGACGGGCCACCCCACTAGTATATGAGTGGTGCGGATAATAGTTCCATCAGGGACATAATGCTGGTGTCTGGGAAGCATGAAAAAAACTAAGACTGCCGCAAACGAAGGAACGGCAGAACTCGAAAAAGTTCCCTCAGGGGTCAAGGGCCTTGACGACATAAGCGGTGGCGGGCTCCCGAAAGGCCGCCCTTCGCTCGTCAGCGGCGGCCCGGGGTGCGGGAAAACGCTCTTTGCGATGGAGTTCATCGTCCGGGGGATAACCGATTACGGTGAATCCGGTGTCTTCATCGCGTTCGAAGAGAAGATCGACGACCTGAAGAAGAACTTCAGGTCGATGGGATTCGATCTCGACGACCTCGTCCGCCGGAAGGAACTGGTCCTCGACCATATCACTATCGATCGCTCCGAGATAGAAGAGAGTGGCGAGTACGATCTCGAAGGCCTGTTCATCAGGCTCGGCACGATGATCGACGAGGTCGGCGCAAAGCGCGTCGCCATCGATACCCTGGAGGCCCTCTTCTCCGGCTTTGCCAACGAGGCGATCCTCCGGTCGGAGCTCCGCCGGCTCTTCCTCTGGCTGAAAGACCGGGGAGTGACTGCTGTCGTCACGGGCGAACGCGGGGAGCGGACGATCACCAAGTATGGTCTTGAAGAATATGTCGCGGACTGCGTCATCACTCTCGACCACCGGATTATGGACCAGATCGCGACCCGGCGCCTGCGCATCGTCAAGTACCGGGGCAGCATCCACGGCACGGACGAGTACCCGTTCCTGATCAGCAGCGATGGCATCTCCGTCCTCCCCATCACCTCGATGTCCCTCTCCCACACGGCATCGGAGGAGAGGATTGCCACCGGCATCCCCCGGCTCGACACAATGCTCGGGGGAAAAGGGTTCTACCGCGGATCCTCTATCCTCGTCTCCGGTCAGGCAGGCACGGGCAAGACGAGCATCGCCGCGACGTTCATCGATGCAGCATGCAGGCGCAACGAGAAGTGCCTCTTTTTCATCTTCGAGGAATCCGAGAGCCAGCTCCTGCGGAACATGAAGTCCATCGGGATCGACCTCGGGCCGTGGGTGAAATCCGGCCTCCTGAAGTTCCACGCGGTCCGCCCGACGGCGTACAGCCTCGAGATGCACCTCTCGATGATGCTGAAGCTCGTCGCGGAGTTCTCGCCGACCGTGATAGCGGTGGATCCCATCTCCAACCTCTATCCCATCGGTGACGATATCCAGGTGCGCTCGATGCTGATGCGCCTGATTGATTTTGCCAAGTCCCTCCATATAACCGGCCTCTTCACCAACCTCTCGAACGACGCGGTTTCCGAGGTCTATGCGCTCGAATCGACCGAGATGCACGTGTCTTCCCTGATGGACGCATGGCTCATCCTCAAGAACGTGGAGGGGAACGGGGAGCGGAACCGTGCGTTCTCCATCATCAAGTCGCGGGGGATGGCCCACTCGAACCAGCTCCGGGAGTTCGTCCTGTCGGATCAGGGTATCCAGCTCCTCGACGTATACAAGGGCAGCGAGGGCGTCCTCTTCGGCTCCGCCCGGATGGCACAGGAGAGCAGTGAGATCGACGACCGTCTCCGCAAGAACGAGGAGATCGAACGGAAGAAGCGAGAGCTCGAAAGCAGGCGGAAGCTGATGGAGAACGAGATCGCGCTGCTCAAAGAACGGTTCGCACGCGAGGAGGAGGAGATGAAGATCCTCATCGGGAAGGATATCTCCCGCGAGAAAGCGGCAGCGAAGACCAAAACGGACATCGCGACCCAGCGGCAGGTCGACCGGTGACCCGGATGTCCGCAGTGAGACGAGGTGAAATGTTGCCAGTTATCCCTGAGACCAAACGGAAGGAGAAAGAGAAGAATACCGAAGACCCCGCGGGCGAAACATGGATCCTGCGGCTGTACGTTGCAGGGCAGACCCCGAATTCTCTGACCGCTTTTGAAAATCTCAAGAAGATCTGCGAGGATTTCCTCGGATCCAGGTATTCGATCGAGGTCATCGACCTGCTGAAACACCCGCAGCTCGCGAAGGACCATCAGATCATCGCCGTCCCCACCCTGATCCGGAAGCTCCCGACCCCGGTCAAGAAGATCATCGGGAACCTTTCCAACACCGAAAAAGTTCTTGTGGGCCTGGACCTCCGGAAGGTGACGTGATATGAAGGCCGTGACAAAGAAGAAGGCAAAAGGCGATGTAACCGCCGAATACGAGACGGCGCTTGTGAAGCGGAAGACCGATCACTACATGCTCCGGCTCTACATTGCCGGCAACAACCGCCGGTCACAGATCGCGGTCGAGAACGTGAAGAAGATCTGCGAGGAGTACCTGAAAGGAAGGTACGAACTCGAAGTGATCGATATCTACCAGGACCGGACAAAGAACCTGGTCGACCTCGTGCTCGCAGCGCCGACCCTGATCAAGAAGCTGCCGCTCCCCTTAAGAAAGGTCATCGGTGACATGAGCCGGAAGGAGAAAGTGCTCGTAGGCCTCGACCTCGTCCCACGATCGTAACAGGCCCTGCATGACAAAAAACACTACCAGAGGACCGGCATGAAACGGGAAGGCGCGAACCTCAAAAAAGAGGTCGGGGAACTGCGCGGGAAGGTTCGCGAGCTCGAGGAGACACTCGAAGCCATCCGTTCCGGTGAAGTGGATGCCATCGTTGTCTCGAAAGACAACGTCCAGCAGGTCTACACGCTGGAAGGAGCCGATCACCCGTACCGGGTACTGATAGATAATATCCGGGAAGGGGCGCTCACCCTCTCCCGGACCGGGATGATCCTGTTCACCAACACGCGGTTTGAAGAGATGGTGCAGCTGCCCCCCGAAAAGGTGCTCGGCACGTCTATCTTCGATCACGTCTGCCCGGACTTTCAGAAGGATATCAAAGAGGCAGTGAGGGTGATAGTGAAGAAGGCGTGCCAGATCCGGGTCCGTATCCGGCAGGGATCTTCGTCCCTCCCCGTCCTCATCTCCATGAACGCACTCTCTTCCGATATGGATACGAAGATCAGCGTTGTCATCACTGACCGGAGGAAGGACGAAGAGCGGCTCCGGTTTCAGGCACGCCTTCTCGATGCGGTCGGGGACGCGGTCATTGCGGTTGACACCGACCACATGATCATATTCTGGAACGAGGCAGCGACCCGTACATACGGCTGGAATCCGGAAGAGGTCATCGGTCATAACGCGTCCGAAGTGGTGGTTCCGGAATTATCGAAGAAGGATGCGCGGAAGATCCAGGCGCAGCTCGACAGGGGAGAGATCTGGTCCGGGGAATACCTGGTGCGCCACCGGGACGGCCACGAATTTCCCGTTTATGTCACCGACTCCCCCCTTTTCGGTGACAACGGGAATCTCATCGCGACCATCGGCGTAAGCCACGACATCAGCGAACAAAAGCGTGCCGATGATGTGTTGCGGCACAGCGAGGAGGATCTTCAGCGGGCTCACGAGTTGCTGGAGGCCGTAACGAAAGGAACTGACGTGATTATCGCCGTTCAGGATCTGGACTTCCGGTATATCTTCTTCAACCAGACCTATAAGGAAGAGATTAAGCGGCTCACCGGTAAGGATCTCACCTTAGGCACCAGCATGGTGGAATTGTGCGCAGGAATGCCGGAAGAGCAGAAGAGAGCCGTGGATGAGTGGAGCAGGGTAATGCACGGTGAGCATGTGAACCAGATAATAGAATTCGGTGATCCCGGTGAGAACCGCAAAGTCTATCATGTACTCCATACTCCACTCAGGGATGCCCACGGGACTATCGTTGGTGCCGGGGAAGTCGCGTATGATGTAACAAAACAGGCACATGTTGAGGATAAACTTCGTGAAACAAAGGAATATCTTGACAACCTTATTACCTTTGCCAACGCCCCCATTATTGTCTGGGACCCGCAATTCAAAATTACCCTGTTCAACCGGGCATTTGAACATCTGACGGGCAGGACAGCGCAGGAAGTCACCGGACAGCAGTTTGATATACTCTTACCCGGGAAATGCCAGACTGAAACGATGGATCTTATCCGGAAAACCATGGATGGTGAGAGATGGGACAGCGTGGAAATACCTATTCTCTACAAGGATGGAGGAATCAGGACCGTACTCTGGAACTCTGCCCCTATTTTCGGACCTGACGGTAAAACCATCATTTCCATTATCGCGCAGGGGCAGGATATTACCGACCGGAAAAAAATGGAGTCCGAGTACCGGCTGCGAGCTGCAGAATATGCAAAGATGAACGTGATTCTCAAAGAAGAGATCCGGCAGCGAAAATTTTCCGATACATCGCTTAAAAAAACCCTGTCACTCCTCAACGCATCGCTTGAATCAACAGCAGACGGTATCCTGGTGGTCGACCTGCAGGGTAAGATCACCAATTATAACCAGAATTTTGTGAATATGTGGAGTATTCTCCCGGATTTACTGGAATCAAAGGAGATCGAGAGGATAATCCGTTATATCCTGCCGCAACTCAAAAATCCCGAAGAATTTCTTGCCCATCTCAAAGAGCTCCAGTCAAGTCCGGGACGCGAAAGATTTGACGTCATCGAATTTAACGACGGGAAGATCTTTGAACGCTATTCAAAACCCCAGAAAATCGGAGATAGTGTGGTCGGCAGAGTCTGGAGTTTCCGGGACATCACCGATCGCAGGCATGCAGAGGAAAACCTTATTGCATCCTTGACAGAAAAGGAAGTGCTGCTTCGTGAGATCCACCACCGGGTCAAGAACAATCTCCAGCTGATATCCGGCCTGCTTGATATGACCCGGATGAATTCTCACGATGAATCAACAAACAGCATACTGACCGATTTGATGCTCAAAATCCAGACCATGGCGCAGATCCACACACGGCTGTATGAGAGTAAACAGTTCGGAAAAATCAGTCTATCAGCCCAGATCCGGGACCAGATAGCCGGGTTATCAAGTATTTATTCCAAAAAGGGACACGAGATCACCTGTAAGATGAATCCCCATGAAGTGTTTCTCCCGGTAGACCAGGCCGTTCCCTGTGCGCTTGCGGTGAATGAGATCCTTTCGAACGTCTATAAACATGCCTTCAAAGGGCGAAAAAATGGCACTATTGAGATCTCTGCACTGCAGGAGAACGGCTGGATCAGAATCATGGTGCGTGATAATGGAATCGGGTTACCCGCTGATTTTGATATCAATTGTACCAAAAGTCTTGGAATCTCACTGATCAGGACACTTGTGCAGCACCAGTTGAAGGGATCATTTATGGTCAAGAGCCAGAGCGGTACTGAAATATGCATTGAATTTCCTGCTATACCGGATGGGGCATAACCTATGGCGAAAATACTTGTTGTTGATGATGAAGCGATCATCACGATGCTGCTGGAAAGACGTTTGAGCGCAATGGGATATTGCGTTGCAGGCATGGCGGCTTCCGGTGAAGATGCGGTCGATAAAGCGCGGAGTATCCGACCTGATCTCGTTCTGATGGATATCGTGATGCCAGGAAAGATGAATGGTATTGAAGCAGCAGAAATCGTTACAACGGAACTGGATATTCCGGTTGTTTTTATCACAGCGTATGCTGACGATACCATCATTGAAAAAGCAAAAAATGTCAGACCCTACGGCTATATTGTGAAACCCTTCAATGAACTGGGGATCAAGGCAGCCATTGAGATGGCACTGTTCCGAAAAGCGGTGGAACAGGAGGAGCAGAGATCAAGAAAATCTGCGCAGGAGAAAATTTCACCGGAAACGGAAGCCGGCAATCTGGCACAGGAGAGTCTTTCCTATCACGATCTACCGGAAATAAAAACCGTACTTTTAACCGATATCTTCACCGACATCGTTCTCTTCCTGTACGCGGACCCTGTCGTAAAAGAACCAATATTCAAATTTGCACTGGAAGAGGGCATAAAAAAGGGAGGACGCACCCTGTTTGCCTATTCCCAGTCATCTCTCCAGAAACATTTTCCAAAAGAGATCCTGAAAAAGAAACTTTACACCCACCGGATAAAAAGAAACGAGGTTACTGTCCTGCTGCCAGTCCTCGAAAAGTGCACTGAATCCCTGCTGTATGCAGGTACAACGGATTCCCTGCAGATCCTGATTGATTTTTCTGAAACCGAAGAGTTCGATGATATCCTTGCCATAAAGAACCTGCTTCTTTCAAAAAAGGAGAACAAGATCCCCGTATCCGGGATCATCGCCCTAGATATCGGGAAAATTGATCACACCCTGATAAAATCCATGGCCACGGGTATCCCCAAGATCATCGTATCAACCGGGAAAGAAACGACGCTTTCGTTTGCCCATCATACATTTCCTGCCGAATCTGTTTCGGTTGTCCCCCAGTCAACCATCGATGATGTCGTAAAAAAGTCACTGGAACCGGTGGTCCTTTCACTTCTGGATAAACCAATTTCAGGGAACGATATCGTTCACGAGATCCATCGCCGGTACCATGTTCATATTCCGCAGGCAAGGGTTTACACTATCCTCCACGATCTTCAGGAAAACGAGTACCTTGAGATCATAGCATCAGGAAAATCCAAATTGTATCGTCTTACCGAAAAAGGAAAAAAACACGTCAGCCAGAAACTCAATGACTTCCAGCAGGTGTTCCAGCATATCTTATATGACAAACGTGGAATAAACGCGGGGATTCCTGATAAAAATAATGGGGAGGAATCAGATCACCCGCAATGAACAAGGTGGTGCCTGCTCTCCACCTGCTGACATAGATATTCCTCTCTTCTTTTTACGCGGCAATCCCGGGTTCTTATGAAAAACGAAACAAAATTTGCAAAATCCAGTCATGTTTATCTTCTTTCATAAAGAGGTAATCCCCGGTCACAGTATTATCCGATGGAGGTGGATTGACATCTTTGAGAAAAAATGCCTCAATCTGACGTTGTGGATGCTTCCAGGCAGAAGCTGCACAATGCCATAACGCGTGGATGGACGGAAGGGAGCCCGTATCCGGGGATTGGGCTCCACCCGCTGCCATCCACGACTAAATATCTTCCAAAGTAAAAATACATCGAAACAGCCCCGTACACAAGGTTCAATCACTGTGCCAGACTGCAGCGATCCGTTCAACCTGGTTGTTATGCCAGCTATTGATCGGTTATTGTCTCACCCGATCATTTGGGGTATGCATCTGGCAAAAAATAACGTGCATAACTGAAAATGACCAGGAAAAACACCGGGCCCCATAGAAACAGGAAACGGAGAACAGGAATATGCGGACAGGGAATTCTAAAAATACGAGGCCGATAAAAACCATCGAACCTGCAACAACTATTGTTGACGAAGGAAAATTCCTCCGCATTCTTACAGAACTGCCAGGTATAACCGAGGAAAAAATCAAAATCGATCTTGAAAACCACTCGACCTCGGTTACTATCGTTGCATCTCATCCTATGAAACAGTATAAAAAAGTGATCACCATTCCCTGGGAAGTAAAATTCAGTAAAAAACGGTTTTCCGATGGAGTCCTTGAACTGACCCTGGAAAAAAATCCTGGAAAAAAACCAGATCCTGATGCACCCTGATAACCTGGTGGTACATCTCGCTCATTTTAAAAAACCGCAGGCACATCGTTCCAAAATCTGCATCAAAATCTGTTTTCTGACAAAGGTCATATATTACGAGCCGGCTTGAAAAATAACCAGCAAGATGGCGATAGGGTACTAGTTCACCCCGATCGTCTTTAGGGTATACAGCTGGTAGAAAATAACGTGCATGAGCGAAAATAACCAGGAAAACATACCGGGGTCCATACAATGGAAGAGAGCAGGAATATGCGAACAGGGAATTCTAAAAATACCAGGCCCATGAAAATTGTCGAACCGGCAACAACTATTGTTGATGAAGGAACATTCCTCCGCATCTTTACCGAACTGCCGGATATCGCTGAGGAAAAAATCAAAATCGATCTTGAAAACCACTCGACCTCGGTTACTGTTGCTGTATCTGATACCGTGAAACCCTATAAAGGAGTGATCACCATCCCCGGCGAAGTAAAGTTTAGTAAAAAGCGGTTTTCCAATGGGATCCTTGAACTAACCCTGGAAAAAATAACGCCGAAAAAATCCTGATACCCTTTGATCTCCAGACAATAAATTTCTCCCGGTTCTGAAAACCGCAGGCACATTGTTTCAAAATTTGCATTAAATTCTGCATTTGGACAAATGGATTATATCATTTGCTCTCTTTTGTCGAGATCGGCAAGGAGGTAACTCTCCTTTGTCAAGATCGTCAAGGAGGTAAGAATGACAAGCATGAAAAAAAGTGAGAGAACCATTTTCTCCCTTGTATTCAGCGTAGCGCTGATCTGCCTGATGGCCGCCGCGATAGTTCCCGGCGTGATGGGTGCATCAGCCGTGGACCTTGGATCGGCAGGCAATTATGCGATTCTGGCAAAAGCAGGAATCACGACCACAGGAACCACTTCAATTATTGGAAATATTGGCGTGAGCCCGATTGCTGCCACAGGAATGACAGGATTTGGCCTCGTCATGGATCTCTCGAATCAGTTTTCTAAATCGTCCCTGGTTTCAGGAAATGTTTATGCATCCGACTATGCGGCTCCTACCCCGGCCAGGCTGACTATCGCTGTAAACGATATGCAGGCAGCGTACACTGATGGCGCCGGACAAGCTCCCGATGCAACCGAACTGGGAGCCGGAAATATCGGCGGGATGACCCTCGCTCCCGGTGTCTACAAATGGAGTACCGGCGTGACAATCCCAACCGATGTCACCCTCTCGGGAAGTTCAAAAGATGTCTGGATATTCGAGATCGCACAGAATCTCGTTGTCAGCTCCGGTCAGCACGTTGTCCTCAGGGGCGGTGCACAGGCAAAGAACATTTTCTGGGTGGTCGCCGGCCAGACGACGCTTGGAACAGGATCGGTATTCAATGGAAACATCCTGGACCAGACAGCGATTGTGCTCAACACGGGTGCAACCTTAAATGGCAGGGCACTGGCACAGACCGCGGTTACCCTGGACGCGAACACGGTAACGGGTGCAGCGGGTGCGTCGGCGCCAAGCAACAGCGTTATGACAGCACCAAGTAACGGCGCCAGCGGGACCTCCGTAAATCTTGGATCGGCTGCCAATTATGCGATTCTGGCACAAACCGGAATCACGACAACACCCGGCACGCGGGACACACGGATCTACGGCAATGTTGGTGTGAGCCCCATGGCTGCATCATCCATGACCGGATTCGGCCTCGTCGCGGATTTCTCGAATCTGTTTTCGAAATCCTCCCTGGTTAACGGAAATGTCTATGCATCCGACTATGCGGCACCCACTCCGGCAACCATGACTGCGGCGGTAAACGACATGGCAACAGCGTACACTGCTGCCAACGCACAGACTCCCAGTGTTACCGAACTGGGCAGCGGAAGTATCGACAAGATGACCCTCGCCCCCGGTGTCTACAAGTGGAGTACCGGCGTGACAATCCCCAGCAGTGTCACTCTTGACGCTCAGGGCAATCCGAATGCAGTCTGGGTATTCCAGATAGCAGGAGTTCTCAGCAGCGGCGTAGATTCGCACGTAATCCTCACTGGCGGAGCTCAGGCACAGAACGTCTACTGGGTTGTCGCCGGCAATACGGCGCTTGGAGCAAACTCTGCGTTCAACGGGAATATCCTGGATCAAACCAATATTGCGCTGGGTAATGGCGCAACCTTGAACGGCCGGGCACTGGCACAGACTGCGGTTACCCTTATCGGGAACACGGTGACCAACCCGACAGCGATCCTGGCACCAAGCAACAGCGCCAGCGGAACTCCCGTAAATCTTGGAACTGCCGCCAATTATGCGATCCTGACAAAATCCGGAATCACGACAACGCCCGGCACGCAGAACACACGTGTCTACGGCAATATTGGCGTGAGTCCCATCGCGGCATCATCCATAACCGGATTTGGTCTCGTCGCGGATTTCTCGAATCTGTTCTCGACATCGCCTCTGGTTAACGGAAATGTCTATGCATCCGACTATGCGGCACCTACTCCGGCAACCATGACTGCGGCGGTAAGCGACATGCAGGCAGCATACACTGCTGGCAACGCACAGGCTCCCGGTGTCACCGAACTGGGCGGCGGAAATATCGACAATATGACCCTCGCCCCCGGTGTCTACAAGTGGAGTACCGGCGTGACAATCCCCACCGGTGTCACTCTTGACGCTCAGGGCAATCCGAATGCAGTCTGGGTATTCCAGATAGCAGGAGTTCTCAGTACCGGCGCAGATTCGCAGGTGATCCTTACTGGCGGAGCTCAGCCACAGAACGTCTACTGGGTTGTCGCCGGCAATACGGCGCTTGGAGCAAACTCTGCGTTCAACGGGAATATCCTGGATCAAACCAATATTGCGCTGGGTGATGGCGCAACCTTGAACGGCCGGGCACTGGCACAGACTGCGGTTACCCTTATCGGGAACACGGTGACCAACCCGACAGCGATCCTGGCACCAAGCAATGGCGCCAGCGGAATTCCCGTAAATCTTGGAACTGCCGTCAATTATGCGATCCTGACAAAATCCGGAATCACGACAACACCCGGCACACAGGACACACGGATCTACGGCAATATTGGGGTGAGTCCCATCGCGGCATCATCCATGACCGGATTTGGCCTCGTCGCGGATTCCTCGGGTCACTTCGCGAAATCGCCTCTGGTTAACGGAAATGTCTATGCAGCCGACTATACGGCACCCACTCCGGCAACCATGACTACTGCTGTAAGCGACATGGAAGCAGCGTACACAACTGCCAACGCACAGGCTCCCGGTGTCACCGAACTGGGCGGCGGAAGTATCGACAAGATGACTCTCGCCCCCGGTGTCTACAAGTGGAGTACCGGCGTGACCATACCGAACCGTGTCACTCTGGACGCTCAGGGCAATCCGAATGCAGTCTGGGTATTCCAGATAGCAGGAATTCTCAGTAGCGGCGTGGATTCGCACGTTGTCCTCAGGGGCGGTGCACAGGCACAGAACGTCTACTGGGTTGTTGCCGGCAATACGGCGCTTGGAGCAAACTCCAAGTTCAACGGGAATATCCTGGATCAAACCAGTATTTCACTGGGTGATGGCGCAATCTTAAACGGCCGGGCACTGGCACAGACCGCGGTTACCCTTAACGGGAATACGGTGACCAGCCCGTAATGAGCGTAACTCTCATTGTAATGGCCAGAAACCATGCATGAGATCAAGCTGATCTCAGGTATGGTTGAATCAAAACACCATGAACGAACAAGGTGATGCTGGCCCATCACCTGCTGACAAAGGCAATCCCCCCCACTTTTTTATGCGGTAATCCCCGCTTCTTATGAAAAAACGTACCATGACCGGTTTATCCTCTTTCATAATGAGGTGATCCCCGGGCAGAGTGTTCCCCCGGGAAGTGGATTGTCCTGCCTGAGAAAAAGAATACATCATTGACGTTGCGGATGCTTACAACCAGAATCTGCCCAATGCCACAAGGTTTGGATGGGCGGGAGGGGGGGCTCTCCCTGTCCGGGGATCGGGCTTCATATGCTGCCAATCAACGAGTATAATAGTCTCTGAAGTGAAAACAGAGTCGGAAACCCTGCTTTTACTATACCGTGGGTTTTCTCCAATGCCTGAAATTCAGACCCGGGCACAACCTTCCAAAATTTGCTTCAAAATCTGCTTTTTGACAAAAATCATATACTCCGAACTGGCATCTAGAGTGATTATCATGGAGGTTTAAATGAAAAGCATAGTAAAATATGGAGGAAAAAGTTTCTCCTTTGTATTCAGCATTGTGCTGCTCTTCCTGATCACTGCCGCGATAATTCCCGGCGTGATGGGGCAGGGGACACCAGTTGGTCTTGGATCGGCCGGCAATTATGCGATCCTGGCGGAGTCCGGAATATCAACTACCGGAACAACTTCAATTTCAGGGAATATCGGGGTAAGTCCAATCGATGCGACGGCTATAACGGGATTTGGACTTGTCATGGATCCCTCGAACCACTTCTCGACATCGTCCCTGGTTGACGGGAAGGTATTTGCGGCGGATTATACGCCCCCCACTCCGGCAATGATGACTGCTGCCGTAAGCGACATGCAGGCAGCCTACACGGTAGCGGCCGGACGGACACCAGATGCAACCGAACTTGGAGCCGGAAATATCGGCGGGATGACCCTTGCCCCGGGCGTCTACAAATGGGGCACGGGTGTAACCATACCCACCGATGTCACCCTCGCGGGAAAACCAAATGATGTATGGATATTCCAGATCGCACAAGGTCTTGTTATCAGCTCTGATACGCGTGTCATCCTCAGCGGTGGCGCACAGGCAAAGAATATCTACTGGGTAGTCGCCGGACAGACGACGCTTGGAACGGGATCGGTGTTCAACGGGAATATCCTTGATCAGACCGCAATTGTGCTCCAGACCGGTGCAACATTGAACGGCAGGGCGCTCGCACAGACTGCAGTTACCCTGGATGCGAATACCGTGACCAGTCCGATGATACCGTCAGCACCGAGTAACAGCGGCTCTGCGACACCCGTAAATCTTGGAACGGCCGGCAATTATGCGATTCTGACGAAATCGGGGATCACGACCACAGGAACTACACAGATTAACGGCAATATCGGAGTGAGTCCAGCCGCGGCAACATACATGACGGGATTTGGACTTGTCATGGACCCCTCGAACCAGTTTGCGACATCGTCGCTGGTTAATGGGAGGGTGTATGCAGCGGATTATACACCTCCCACTCCGGCAATGATGACTACTGCCGTAAGCGACATGCAGGCAGCGTATACCAACGGGGCCGGACGAGCTCCCGATGCAACCGAACTGGGTGCCGGAAATATCGGCGGGATGACCCTTGCCCCGGGCGTCTACAAATGGAGCACGGGTGTAA
>NZ_JBEKLH010000002.1:0-413291 GCF_050010295.1 Methanoregula sp. | reverse complement strand
GTCGCCATCAACACCGGCACCGGCAGTCCGTCTTGCGGTTCGAACGTGTATTGGGCTGTTGGTTCCTCCGCGACTATCGATGGCTCCCAGTTCCTGGGAACCGTTATTGCCACCACGTCCATTACCATGACTTCCGCCGCAAACAATCCCCCTATTACAATCGTGTCGGGCCGGATGTTGGCTTTGAATGGTGAAGTGACGATGGTTAATGACGCAATCGACACAACCACGACCTGCGGCGGTACGGTAACACCTACACCTACTCCAACACCCACACCTACTCCCACACCAACACCTACTCCCACACCAACACCTACACCAACACCTACGGTAACACCAACACCCTCACCAACACCTACACCTACTCCTACACCTACGGTAACACCAACACCCTCACCAACATGTACACCTAAACCGACACCAACATGTACACCTAAACCAACGCCAACACCCGAGCCTTGCAAAGATTTCGTTACCGGTGGTGGATGGATCAATGATAAAGCGACCTTCGCTGTCTCCGCCGGCACCGGGAACGACAGGTCCTGGGCTAATGTCTCATTCAATGACCACAAAGGTGTGAAGGTCGAGAGCACGAGTGTTACGGCTTACACCGTAATCGATCCCGTGACACGTAAGATCCAGGGCATTGCCACGGTCAACGGCATAGGAGCCTTCACCTACACGGTTGTAGTTGCTGACAACGGCGACCCCGGCCGCAACAAGGACAGTTTCAGTCTGCAACTCTCGAACGGTTACAGCGCTTCGGGCACTCTGAAGGGCGGCAACATCCAGATCCACAGGGAATGCGGAAACCCGCACGATACCAATAACAAAGGGAGATATTATGATAAGGATGAAAATGACGGTCATAATAACTGCAACAACGATCGTTTGAGTGTGACGGATCTCGTTAAAGAATTCTTCGACAATAAGAACGACAACCACAACCACTAACAACAACCAATTTTTTTATGACGGGCATTCGCCAGTTCCAATCCCTCCTCTTTGATCTGAATACCGGAAAACCGGGATACAGTATCCGGATTCTTCCCTCTTTCAGGTCGTTTGAAAATATCAGGGTTGACGATCCCGCTGACAGCGGTAATCAGTTCGATGATCCCGGCAACGATCATCGTGCCTCAGACGATCCCAGTACCGGATGGCACCCTCTAATCCTCGCCGTGCCGCTGCTGGTATCCCGATCCCCGCTATCGGGCCCGGCCCCGGGCTTATTCTCCGGCCGTGCTCTTTGCCCGCTTCACGCGTTCCTTGGTGGAAAATCCGGTGATGGCATCGAGAAATTTCCGGAACCGCTTGTTGGTATCGAGGATCACCTCATCCGCGGCACTGATGTCGGACTCCGTATCGATGATGACCGATTTCCCGCCGGCACCAACGTTCACGTCGAGACGTTTCAGCGCACCGGCCTGTATCCGGTAGCCTTTCGCCGTCTTTTCCGGTTCCGCACCAAAACAGTTCTTCAGTTCGAAAACAACCCTGGTCTCAAGGTCCCTGGTCAGCCCGCGCTTGATGGGATATTCTTGCATAATACTTTTTTAGTACTGGGTGTATGTTAATCTAATGACCGCCGAATCAACTGAATACAGCAAAAAGGTCCTGACGAGGCTCGACACTATCCATGAGGATCTCGTCGATATAAAGCCGACCAGGGAACTCAATATCTTTTCCAAACCGCTTCCCGAAGAAGGGGCCGCAGTCCTCATGGGGTTCCCGGGGAGCGGGCTCGTCGGGACGATCGCACTGCAGTACATGGTCGACCAGCTCGAGTTCGAACTGATCGGATCGATGACTTCCAAGTACTTCCCGCCCCTTGCGATGATGAATAAGGGGCTCATCAACGACCCGGTCCGCGTATACCTGAAAAAGAGCGGGGACCTGAATATTGCTGCCATTGTGGCCGATATCCCCATCGCCCCTATGATCTGTTACGAGATCTCAAACGGCATCCTCGAATGGCTCACCCCGTTCAAGCCGAGGGAGGTCCTCACGATCGCAGGGATCATCACCAATGAGCCGGAGAAGAGGGTCTTCGGTGTCGCCACCTCTCCCGATGCACTGCGGCGGGTCCAGGAACATACCCTTGTCCTGCCGATCGGCAGCATCTCGGGGATCGCATCCAGCATCCTTACCGAATGCAAGGCCCGGAACATCCCGGCGGTCGGCCTGCTGGGCGAGACGATCAATGCCCCCGACCCCCGTTCCTCGGCGGCCACCATCGAGGTGCTCAACAAGATGTACAACCTTGCGCTCGATGTCCAGCCGCTCATCGAGCAGGCGGTCGAAATAGAACAGAGCATGGGCAAGATCGCCGAGGAAGTACAGCAGCAGGCAGAGTCGACCCCGAAAAAAGACCTTCCGATGTACGGGTGATCGCGATGAGATGTGCTGCTTTAACCGGTATCTCCCCGGATGTGATCACGGATCTCAAGTCGGGCAGGCCACGGACGGTCGAGCTGCAGAGTACCAACAACATCATCACCATTGCCGGAGTCGAACCGGGCCCTGACACCCATATCTTCATGACTTCGATCGACATCGAAGACCTCTCCTCGGGCGATCCCGGTATCTGCGTGTACCTCCTCTCCACCAATATCACGATGAAACGGATCGTGGAGTTCTCCCACGGCCTCTATTACGAAGAGCGGGAGCGCATGTCGGCCCGGGTCCAGGTCAAGTACTGTTCATCATCCGTTGTCAAGCAGGTCTTCCACGAGGGGCTCACCAAACCCACGGGAGTGGAAGTCCTCAAGTCCTCGTGCTACCACGCCGGCTGAAGACCTCCTTTTTCACCAGGGCCTTATTTTGGTTTTGTAGAAATCATCGGTATCCGTTGTAGACACTCTTGGGAGCTACGGCATCTTATGCCTCCGCTTCCGCCGCCATGGCAACCTTCTATCGCGACAGCCTTAAGGCAGTTGGCGAAAATCTTTTGAAAAGAAGGAGAATAAAAAGAGGGGGTCATCCTCACAACCACTTGAAATTATAAGCTAATTTAATAGATAATAGGATTTTGTATGAAAATCACATTATTCGGATATCACGGGAGGTGAATTCTCTTTATCGTTGCGATGAACGCCGCCGCAGTCGAAGATTGATATCTTCTCCACAGCCTTCGGCTGCCCCCAACGGGGAGCCAACCGTAACCAGATGGTCAGGGCTGGCTGGAGAAAATTCTCTGAAAGAGAATTTTCAACTCGCCCCCGCGGCGGTTCAACCTCCTTGCCCCGCTATGCCTCGGAGAGGCCCTGATGCGGGAAGCTCTCGTAACTGAACGAGTTTCATGGTTCCGGAAGTGAACCCGATCGGTTCATGTCTGTTTCTACAAAGCTCTTATTTTTACTCAGTACCTGCAGAAACCCGGAAAAATCGGGAACGCTCAGATCTTTTTTGTAAGGACGAGAGCGAGCCCTACGGCACCCGCAAGGACTTCGATCCCGATCGGCGAAGCCTGCGTGGTGGTAGCACTGGGCCAGGGTGTCGGGACTTTCAGCGTGGACGGTCTGGTGGTCCGGGCAGCCGTTACCGCCGGCGTGGGAATCGTCGTGAAAACCGTCGTTTCCGTATATTCTGCAGTCAGCTTCCGGTAAAAGTTCGTCGTGTTTCCCGGGGTCACGGTGATAAGCCCGGAATAATCGATGTACCCGTTCTTCTGCAGCCGGAACAGGTATGATCCCGGTGTGAGGTTGTACAGGGTAACATCCGTAATTCCCATATTTGTTGAGTTTATGTATACCGCAGCCCCGACAGGATTTGTCTCGAAATAGATGCTCCCGTTCGTGACCGCCGACGTCAGCTGGGCGGTCACCGACTGGGAAGCTCCGTTGAAGAGGAGGGTCTGCGACCAGGCCGCATATCCGGCGAGCGTCATCAGCACGGTCCGGCTGCCGTAACTGACGGTAACCCCGGCCATGTTCGTTGTCCCCCTGCTTACGCCATCCACATACACGGTGGCTCCGGCGGGAACGGAAGAGAAGGAGACGGAACTGGTCAGGTTGGTAAGAGTAGCAGAGACCATACTTGTCTGGTTGTCGTTTACCTGGAGATTGGTCTGGGTGTAATCCTGGTACCCGGAGAGCTGTAACAATACCGTATGCGTCGTATTGGCAACATTTTCGACCGTGGCCGGCGTGATGCTGCCGGCAGGGACGCCATCCAGATAGATCGTTGCCCCCGGAGGTGTTGAGGTGATGGAGATATTACCCATGGCACCCGCGGGCACCGGCAGCAGGGCACACGTGAGGAGCAGGCAGAGTATAAGAACAGTTTTCATCGCGATACTTCCCATCATGGTGAGTTGATGGAAATACGTTATAAACGACGCTTAATATAATTTGCCAAATTTATCCGATACCGGAAAACGGATGGCAAAAGATTCAGGCGGTCGGGGAAGGACGGCAGGAAGCAGATTAATTATCCACAAGCACGAATGTTATTGGCGTCACATGGGCCTGTGGCTTAGCCTGGACATAGCGCCGGGCTTCTAACCCGGATGTCGGGGGTTCAAATCCCCCCAGGCCCGTTCCTTTTTTGCGATTCGGTGACCTGCGGAGACGGTGATCTCCCGGCCCGGGGCGGTTCCTGGTTCCGGAGACGATCCACGAGCCGGACAAAAAAAAGATCAGTACCCACCCTTCACGACCGGTTCTGCCCCGAAATCGAGGTATGAGCCGTTCTCACGGGTGTACTGCGGCCACGTCAGGTTGCCACCGGCCGGATCGCCGCTCCTCGCAAACCGGGTCCAGGCATCCTGCATCGTATCGGAGACCCTGGCTCCCGCCGGGTCCGGCACAATCGCGGCCGGGCGGAAGACGAAGAAGATCTCCTCGCCATGGAACGCCCCGAGCTGGCTCTCCGGCAGCAGGACATAGGAGAAGCGGTACAGGTACGTGTTCCGGTTCAGCTTTGCCTGGGAGCCGGCAACGAACGCAGCCGCGGCGCTGAAGTCTACATCCGTCATGATCCGCTCCATCTGCTGCTGGACCTCCGCAGGAGTGGCGGCCGGGTACTTCTGGAGGACCTCGGGTGCATATTCGCCGAAGTGCTTCCGGATATACTGTTCGTACCCGGTAACATTCAACCCGACATTCGTGGCGAGCGTGGAACCCTCGTCACTGTTGGTTCCGATGATCAGGGGGACCGGGTTCTGACGTCCCTCAAGGAAGATCTTCTCAGGGTCCTCCGGGATCAGCCACCCGTCGATGACCGGCTTGAACCGTAGCGTGTGAACCTGCCGGAACGCCGACGCAGACCATGGTGTTGCATTCACCAGGGTCCAGGCGTCTACACCCCGCATCCGGGCGATCGCGTCCGGGCCCGCATACCCGAGGCCCTGTGCCCACGCATCGCCGTATTGCTCTGCCTCCGCCTTCGTGCTGATGATGTTCAGCTCGGACCCGTTCGTCCATAAGGGACCGCTCTCGACGATCGCCTGCCGGTAGAGCCCCCGCGTCTCGTTTCCCGCCAGGTGGACAAGGATACTAGCACCTCCGGCAGATTCACCGAAGATCGTGATCCGGTCCGGGTCCCCGCCGAATCCAGCGATATTGTTCTTTACCCACCGGAGGGCGGCGGCCTGGTCCTCCAGCCCGTAGTTCCCGGAAGAGTGCACCGGCGATTCGTTCGCGAGGGCAGGATGGGCAAGGAAGCCGAGGGGTCCGAGCCGGTAATTCAGGTTGACGAGAACGACACCTTTCTTTGCAAGGCTTGTCCCGTTATAGAGCGGCATGGAGCCCGCACCCTGCAGGAACGACCCGCCATGGATGAATACCATGACCGGGAGTTTTTCGTCCCCGCTCCGGGCCGGGGTCCAGACATTCAGGTACAGGCAGTCCTCGCTCATATTCCCGGGCAGGCTTTCTGCGGATGTATCTGCCGGGACCAGCTGGGGGCAAGCCGCCCCGAACGCGGTCGCCTGCCGGGTACCCTGCCACTGCGGGGGCGGTACAGGGGGTCTCCACCGCAGGTCACCGGTCGGAGGCGCCGCATACGGTATGCCGAGATACGCCCGGACGCCGTCAGAGAAGGTGCCGGAGACAAGGCCGGATTCCGTTCTGACAGCACCGGAATCCGGTGCTGTGCCGGTACATCCGGCAAGAAGGATGACCCCGGCAAGAAGAAGAACAACGAGGACGATATGGACGGGATACCGGTACCTGCGAACCATACAAAATTTCACTGTAGTATGGGTGTTTGGATGAAGGTGTCTTAAGGATTCTGGTAGGTCGCCGGCTGTTCCCCGATCGGGAGTAACCCGCCTTGCACGGACCGGTCACTCATTCCTTGTCCACCAGGACTGCGATCCCCGGCAGGGTCTTCCCGGCAAGAAACTGGAGCGACGCCCCCCCGCCGGTAGAGACGTGCGTCATCCTGCCGGCAAGCCCGAGCTGCGTTACGGCCTCTGCCGTGGACCCTCCCCCGATGACAGTTATGGCATCGAGGCCTGCCAGGACCGTGGCGATGGATCGTGTCCCGTCTGAAAACTGAGGGATCTCAAATACTCCCATCGGCCCGTTCCAAGCTACGGTCCGGCATCTCCTGAGCTCCTGAGTGAACTCCAGAATGGTCAGGGGCCCGATATCCGCGATCCTGCAACCGGGGGGGATCTGGTCAGACCTCACCACCCGGGCAGTCGCACCGCTCTCCGGTTTTTCAGCGACCACCACGTCTACCGGAAGCAGGACCCGTACACCAAGAGCCGCCGCTCTGCGCTGGATCGAACCGACCAGTTCCATCGTGCCGGGTTCCACAGCAGAGGTTCCGACATCCCACCCTCTGCCTTTCAGGAACGTGGCAGCCATCCCGCCACCCACAAGAATACAATCCGCCCGGGTAAGGATATTCTCCAGGATCCCGATCTTCTCTCCCACCTTTGCCCCGCCCATGATGACAACAAAAGGGCGGGCAGGGTCCTCAAGGAGACTGCCCAGCATCACTATCTCTTTTTCCATGAGGAGCCCGGCTACGCAGGGGATATAGGCTGCCAGCCCTACTACGGATGCATGCGCCCGGTGGCTCGCGCCAAAGGCATCATTGACAGAGAGATCCGCCAGCCGGGAGAGCTCGCGGGCAAAACCAGGATTGTTCTCCTCTTCGCCCGGGTAAAACCTCAGGTTCTCCAGGAAGACGATCTCCCCGTCCTGCATTTCCGAGACTGCCCGCAGGACCCCGGGTCCGATCGCCTCCGACAGAGGTTCAACTGGTCTCTGCAGGAGTTCCGAAAGGCGCCGGGCTACCGGTGCCAGCCGGAGGTGTTCGTCCACCCTGCCATGGGGCCTGCCAAGGTGCGAACACAGGATGACCCGGGCGCGGTGATCGATCAGCCAGATGATCGTGGGGAGGCAGGCCCGGATCCGGGTATCGTCTTCGATCTTGCCGTTCCGGTCCATGGGCACATTGAAATCGACCCTGACAAGCACCCGTTTTCCGCCAACCTCTTCATCCCTCACCGTCTTTTTCTGCATGGTCCAACTCCTGTTTCCTGAGAGTTCCTGATGGAAGCCCCGGGTCTCTTAACCACCGGTTGCTGAAAACGGGAATATATACCTATGTCAGGATAGCCCGGTTTTGGGGTGTGATCAACGGGAAATGACACTCTCCCGGTCCCTGACCGTGCAGGTACCCCGGTGAACAACGGGAGCCGCCTGATTCGGACACTATCCGAAGGTCGGGCTCTAAAAATGGGACACGCGCCTTGCTAGAAAGGAACAGGCTGCCGGAAAGAACCTGGGCTATACCTGGCCCTGCCCGTCGGCAGGCTGGCTGTCGATCGGTTTCTGCAGGATCTGGACATCGGCGATATTATGCTGGCGTGATGCCAGCTTCTTTGCCTTGAAGATGTTCTTGCCGTCCTTGCCGATCGCGATGCCGCGGTCCTCGTCCCTGACCTCGACGGTCGCTGTCTGCTGGTCGGGTTCTCCTTCGAACAGGATGGACGTGACCTGGGCAGGCAGGAAGCAGTTCTTGATGAACTGCTCGGGGTTATTGTTGTATTCCACGACTTCGATCTTCTTGCCCATGACTTCCGAAGCTTTCTTGATCGAAGCACCTTTCTTGCCGATCGCAAGCCCCATGTCGCCGGGGTTGATCACGAAGATGAGCCGCGCGTTGCGGTCGTCCACAACGCAGTCGCGGCTCCCCGCGCCGGTCAGGCTCTCGAACTGGGAGATGAGGCGCATGCAGTCTTCAGTCAGTTTCACTTCGACCATATCATGCCCTCTTCAGGGAGAGAATGTCTGACTCGCCAGGGCTCACGATGGCAAGGGTACTCACCATAAACGGCTTCCCGCATGCCTTGCCGAGCGCTACGCTCGAGCCCTCGAAGGTATGGATGAAGAGGTTCCCGTGACCGGTAAGTTTTGAGGTGAAGGCTGCCGGGCAGTTGCCTGCAACGACAACCATCTGGGCTTTGCCCTCTTTTATGCATTTTTCCGTGTTGTTCTGGCCAAGGATTACGTTTCCTGTCTTGATGGCTCTTCTGAGTGAAGCATTAAAATCCATTACAATTCCTCTGATTTTTCCGGGTTTAACGATCTAATTGTCGTGTTGTCTGACTGCGATCAGTTTTACATCACCGGTGCCGAGCTGGATTGGCTGGCCGACGATGACATTCTCGGTGACACCGCTCAGTTCATCGACTTCGTTTGCAACGGCAGCGTCCAGCAGGTGGTTGACCGTCACTTCGAAGGCTGCCCGCGAGAGGACGCTCTCCTTCTCGCCGGCAATCCCGTGACGCCCGATCTGCTTGACTTCGCCTTCCATGCACATCATGTCGGAGACGAGCATGAGGTGGCGGACATCCACGAGGATACCCTGCTCGTTGAGCGTGGAGACCGCCTCGTGGATGATGGCGTTCCTCGCAGCCTCGATACCGAGGACAGATGCGATCTCACTGATGTTGTTGGTGCGGGTCCGGGTGGTGTCCACGCCAGCGACATCAAAGACATCCTTAAGGTTGGAGCCTTCAGTATAAAGTATATACTCACCGGTCTCTTTCCTGACGACGACCCGCAGGATGTCATCGATACCCTGCACGATCACGTTCCTGACATGCTCGGCGAGCTGGAAGAGGTTCTGGTAGCTCTCCCGGTCCTTGGGCGAGAAGATGATGGTCGCGCCCGGTTCGTCGATCTCGTGCTCGAAATCGCGGTAGTGCCTGCGGTCGCGGATCTTCTTGGGTGCGACTTCCATGATCTCCAGGGGAGAGATCTTCCGCTTGTCGCAGACTTTCGTGTTCAGGTGGACGACCACGTGCATGTTCTCCATGTCGGTCGTGATGTCACCGAACTCGTGGAGCGGGGCAGCCTCTATCTGCCAGCTGACCTCGCGGGCCCGGTCGCGGTCGTTGCCGTACTCAGTCTCGAGATATACCGTCATGGTCGGCGTGCTCGGCTCCTTTCTCGCGTCCATGATCTCGATGAGCCGGGGCAGCCCGAGGGTGACGTTGATCTCGGCGACACCCGCGTAGTGGAATGTACGCATCGTCATCTGCGTACCCGGCTCACCGATGGACTGGGCGGCGATCACGCCGACTGCCTCGCAGGCCTCGATCCGGGTGCTCTGGTACTCGGCGAGGACCCGCTCGAGTATCTGCTTGAACTGGGTATCGGTGATCTCTTTCCCGTCGAGGAACTTCCTCAGCTGGTCCTTAGTCTTCTGGGGGAGGGCTGCTGCCTCGATCTTCCTGTCATACTTTTCCGCGAGTGCCATTCAGACCTCCTCCTTTAAGATACTCTCGACAATGCCTTTGACATCGACCGGGTCGCCAAATGCGCTCTTGGTCGGGTCGGTCCCGTCCTCGCCGTACTCGAACTGGATGATCCTGCCGCCGGTCGTCCTGACCGTGCCGTCATAGGCCACCTTGAGGTCCTGCAGCGCATTGATCATCCGGCGCTGGAGGTAGCCGCTCTGGGACGTACGGACCGCAGTATCGACAAGCCCTTCACGGCCACCGATGGCATGGAAGAAGAACTCGGTCGGGTTGAGCCCGCCCTTGTAGCTGTGCTGGATGAACCCGTGGGCGTCCGAGCCCCGGTCGCCCTTGCGGAAGTGGGGGAGCGTGCGGTCGTCATAACCCCTGACGATACGCTCACCGCGCACAGACTGCTGGCCGATACACCCGGCCATCTGCGTCAGGTTCAGCATGGAACCACGGGCACCGGAGACCGCCATCACGACAGCGCTGTTGCCGAGACCGAGGTGACGCCCGGCGATCTGACCGGTCTGGTCACGGGCCTTGCCCAGCACCTGCATGATCTGCATCTCGAGGGTCTCCTCAACGGTACGCCCGGGCATGGGTTCGAGCTGCCCGTCTTCGTAGATCTTGATGCGGCGGTCGACATCGAGCGCAGCGTTGGTCAGTACGTCATCGATCTGGCCGTATTCGGTCTTGGAAAGGTCCTCGTCATCGATACCGAACGAAAACCCGTCGAGCATGATCGCACGGATGGAAAGCTTGGTCAGGTCGTCGATGAACTTCGCCGCACGCTTCATGCCCTCCTGGCGGATGATGCGGTTGACGATCTGGCCATCAAATGCCCCGATGGCTTTCTTGTCGATAGTCCCCGACTCGAGCTTGCCGTCGATGACGCGGACGTATGCATCCCGCTCGCAGAGCTCTTTCTTGCAGGTATCGCAGTTCTGGCAGGAACTGGCATGGAAGACCATGTTGAGGTGCTCCGGCAGAATTACCGAAAAGACCTGCTTGTTGCTCCAGAACTCGCTGCCATCCTCCACCTTGCCGGGTTCCGGCATACGCTCGATGCTGGTGTACCGGAGGAGGTAGAGGGCTTCCTCCTTGGTGAACCAGCGGACATCGTGCGTGAGCATGAAGATACCGGAGACGTGGTCATGGATGCCGCCGATGATGGGGCCGCCGAAACGGGGCGAGAGGATGTTCTCGTGCACGGAAAGGAGTATGGTCGCCTCAGCCCGCGCCTCTTCGGTCTGCGGCACGTGCATGTTCATCTCGTCGCCATCGAAGTCGGCGTTGTACGGCGGGCAGACTGCCGGGTTGAGCCGGAACGTCCTGCCTTCCATCACCTTGACGCGGTGGGCCATGATGCTCATGCGGTGGAGCGAAGGCTGACGGTTGAAGAGTACGACATCGCTGTCGCGGAGCTGGCGTTCAACTGTGTAACCGGGCTCGATCATATCGGCGACCGTGTCGAGATTGTCGGCACCTAACCGGAGCCTGCGGTTGTCGGGCCGGATCACGTAATTCGCCCCGCAGGGCGAGTTGACATCAGCGCGGACCGGGCCGGTCCGGACAATCTGCCGGAGTTCTTCAATATTATATGAAGTGACCCTGACCGGGATCGTCATCTCGTTTGCTACAGCACGCGGGACACCGACCTGGGATACGGAGAGGTTCGGGTCCGGGGAGATGACCGTACGGGACGAGAAGTTCACGCGCTTACCCGAGAGCGAGCCACGGAACCGCCCGTCCTTACCCTTGAGGCGCTGCGAAAGCGTCTTCAGGGGGCGGCCGCTGCGGTGGCGGGCAGGAGGGCAGCCTGCTACTTCGTTGTCGAGATAGGTGGTCACGTGGTACTGCAAAAGTTCCCAGAGGTCCTCGATGATCAGCTGGGGGGCGCCCGCGTCCTGGTTCTCCTTGAACCGCTGGTTGATGCGGATGATGTCCACGAGCTTGTGGGTGAGGTCGTCTTCCGACCGCTGCCCGTTCTCAAGGATGATGGACGGGCGCATCGTGACCGGGGGTACCGGGAGGACAGTGAGGATGGTCCATTCGGGGCGGGCGACGTCCGGATTGATACCGAGCGGAATCAGGTCCTCGTTCGGGATCTTCTCCATCCTGGCGCGGATGTCGGCGGGGGTGAGCTTGTGCTCCACCTTCTTGCCTTCCTCGACCATCACTTCAGAGAACGTGGTCGGCTTCTCGAAGTTGATCTTGAGCTGCTGTTCGCCGCAGTGCGGGCAGACGCGCTCCTTCTTGACATCCTTCTCCGAGAGCAGGTCACCGGTCTGGTCGTCCTCTGTACCGACTACCTTCTCGACTTCCTCCGGGCTCAGGAGCACGCGGCCGCAGGCACGGCAGGTGACACGCAGGAGTTTCCTGATGAGCCGCGTGTAGCCCACGTGGATGACGGGCTTGGCGAGCTCGATGTGGCCGAAGTGCCCGGGGCACTCGCTCGCCTTCTGGTCGCAGGTCTTGCACCGGAGACCGGGATCGATGACCCCGAGGTTCAGGTCCATGAGGCCCTGGGGATAGGGGAAGCCATCGTCATCATAGGTGTCGGCCCAGATGATCTTCCGGACACTCATCTCGCGGATCTCCTTGGGAGATAACAGGCCGAACTCGATCTGTCCGATTCGTTTTGGGGATGGCATATTACACCACGTCCTGTAATTTCAGCCTGGGGGCTATACCCATGCTCTTCATCTCGTCGAGCAGGAGCTTGAACGCGTAGCTCATCTCGACCGAGTAGATGTCGGTCTCATTGCCGCAGGCAAGGCAGCGGGTCATGTTCCGCTTGCGGTCGAGCATCGCGACCATGCCGCAGTGTGCGCAGACATATTCCTGCACCTTGTCCGACTCGTCGAGCAGGCGTTCCTTGAGGGCCATGGCGGCCCCGTGCCCGATCATGACATCCCGCTCCATCTCACCGAACCGGAGACCGCCCTCGCGGGCACGGCCTTCTGTCGGCTGGCGGGTGAGCACCTGTACCGGTCCGCGGGAGCGGGCATGCATCTTGGACGAGACCATGTGGTAGAGCTTCTGGTAGTAGATCACGCCGATATAGACATCGGCCTTGAAGACCTTGCCGGTGATGCCGTCATACATGATCTCCCGCCCGTTGTGGGAGAAGCCGAGATTCTTGAGCGAGGCGCGGATATCAGCCTCACTCTCTCCTCTGAACGCGGTACCGTTGATGCGGCGTCCTTCGAGAGCGCCGACTTTGCCGCCGATCATCTCGAGCATGTGCCCGATGGTCATACGGCTCGGGATCGCGTGGGGGTTGATGACGAGGTCGGGTGAGAGCCCGCTCTCGGTGAAGGGCATGTCTTCCTGGTGGGTGATGAGGCCGACGACGCCTTTCTGCCCGTGCCGGGACGCGAACTTGTCGCCTACTTCCGGGACACGCAGGTCGCGGGTCCGCACTTTCACGAGGCGGGAACTGTTCTCACCCTCAGTAATGATGACCGTGTCGACGATACCGTGCTCGTTGCTGCGCATCGTGACTGAGGTGTCGCGGCGCTTCTCGACCGCAATGAGCTCCCCCGAGGGTTCTTCCAGGAACCGGGGCGGGGAAGTCTTGCCGATCAGCACGTCCTTCTCGGCAACAACGGTCTCGGGGTTGATCACCCCATCTTCGTCGAGGTTCTTGTACGAGTCGGCACCATGGGCGCCGGCCACGTCCTCTTCGGGGACCTCGATCCGGTCGATCTGGCCGCCCGGGTACCGCCGTTCTTCGCCTTCATAGGTACGGAAGAAGTGCGAGCGCCCGAGGCCACGCTCGATGGATGCCTTGTTGAAGATGAGGGCATCTTCAATATTGTAGCCTTCGTACGAGAGAATGGCAACCACGAAGTTCTGTCCCGCCGGGCGGTCGTCCGACCCAATCAGTTCCGAGGTCTGGGTATGGGTGAGCGGCTTCTGCACGTAATGGAGCAGGTGTCCGCGGGTATCCGGGCGCAGCTTCATGTTGGCTGCACCGAAGCCGAGCGCCTGCTTGACCATCCCTGCGCCCATCGTGACACGCGGACTTGCATTGTGCTCCGGGAACGGGACGTGGGCAGCGCCGATACCGAGGATCAGGGAGGGGTCGATCTCGAGGTGCGTATGGCCCGGTGTCGCGTTCTCCGGGTTCATCGCGACGAGGAGGTCCTCTTCCTCTTCCGCATCGATGAACTCGATCATCCCCCGCTGGACGAACGAGAGGATGTCAGTCTCTTTCTTCGCCAGTTTCTGGAGATCCTCTTCCGTGATGAGCGGTTCGCCGTTCTTCAGCACGATCAGGGGGCGGCGGGCGCGGCCCCGGTCGGTGAGGATCACGACATCCCCGTTGTATTCCTTGTGCGAGACGTTCACTTCCGGGGATATTGCCCCCTGCCGTCGCATCGTCCGGATGTTTGCGACCAGTGCCTTAGGGTCGTCGACAAGACCGATGAGGGCGCCGTCAACGAACACGCGTGACTTCTTCATCAGGCCTCACCCCGGATATGCTCGACACCAAGGTTATGCAGGATGCGCATGATCTCTTCCTCGTCGTCGACACCCTTGCTGATCTCCACCATCTGGGCAAAGTTCTTGACAAGACCGCAGTTCGGCCCTTCGGGGGTCTCGCTCGGGCAGATCCGGCCCCACTGGGTCGGGTGCAGGTCGCGCGCCTCGAAGTGGGGCTGTGAGCGGGAGAGCGGGGAGATCACGCGGCGGAGGTGCGAGAGCACGGCCATGTGGTCGACCCGGTCGAGGAGCTGCGATACCCCGGTCCTCCCACCGACCCAGTTGCCGGTGGCGAGCGGGTGGAGGAGGCGTTCGGTCAGGACATCGGCACGCACGGCAGTCGCAATGGACAGGTCGCGGTGGCGCATGCTCGCCCGTTCGAGCTGGTACTTGATGTCGCGGGTAAGGCGGTTGAGGGAGATACGGAAGAGATCCTCCATCAGGTCGCCCGCGAGTTTCAGCCGCTTGTTCGAGTAGTGGTCCTTGTCATCGATCCTGCGCTTGTTCAGCACAAGATCGAAACATGCCTCTGCCATGCGGCCGAGGAAATGGGCCTTTGCGAGCCTGACGGAGAGGACTGCTTCCTGATAGCCCTCGTCGCCTTCCTTGAGGTTAGACGGCAGGGAATAGTTGAGGTGCGGCAGGAGGTAGTTGTCCAGCACGAACTCAGCCCTCTTGCGCTGGTAGTCCCGGGTCTGGTTCGGCGCAAGCTTCTTGCCCACGTACATGATGCCGCCTTCGACCGAGTCACACTCGCTCTCTTCAAGGTTCTGCATCATGAACGTCAAGATGTCCTCGTCGGTCGAAACTGCGTTGACGACTTCCTGGTCATTGGTCATACCCAGCGCCCGCATCAGGTCCACGAATTTCAGGTGCCCGGCAACCGACGGGAACGAGACCTCGAGGAGGTTTTTCTTGTTCCGCTCCACGACAACCAGTGCACGGTAGCCGCGGAACTGCGAGAACACCTTTGCAACATAGATGCGCTCATTGTACCGCTCGGTGAACTCGGTCATGATCTTGTTGGACGCGAGGTCCTCAAGCGTCATGAGCACGCGCTCTGTCCCGTTCACGATGAAATACCCGCCCGCGTCGAACGCATCCTCGCCATGGGCGACGCGCTGTGCATCGTCCATGCCGTAGAGGTTACAGGCCAGCGATCCGACCATGATGGGGAGCTGCCCGATCGTGGTGACGATCGGTTCCTGCCGGTCACTGCCATGCACGAGGGTCAGGCCCAGCTGGATCGGCGCCGCATAGGTAAGGTTACGAAGACGGGCCTCGCTGGGATAGAGTTCTCCCTGCGAACCGTCCGCTTCCCGAACAAGTGGTTTTTTCACCTCGATAGTGCCGAGCTCAACCCAGACCGGTTCATTGTTCTTGCCCCTGTTTTCGATGTCGGTCTCGATGACCCGCTGCTCGTTTACCACTTTCTGGAGATTGTGCTTCAGGAAATAATTGAAGGAGTCAAGCTGGTGGCGCGCAACATGCTCCCGTGAAAAATATGCCCTCGATAAGATACTTCTGTCAATCAGACTGACCAACCCCGGAATTACTTCTTCGGTCTCTTGATCGCGAGACGGTACGCCTCGGCTCTGCCAGCCGTATGACTCGTCCGGATAATTCGTATTACATCATCGGCATTTGCGCCGATAGCCTTCACTGCAGGATCGTCATGATAAATTTTCGGTAATTGTTCCGTAGTGATGTTGTAGCGGGAGAGCAGCTCCGATACTTCCTCCTCGCTCATGATCTTGTGGTCTGGCACCATCACGTGCTTCAACACATTCAGTTTGGTGCTCAATGAAAAACCCCCTCACAGATGAATAGATTTCCTCTCAGATGCATCACCGCAAAAAACCCACGATTTCTCGTGGCAGCGGGCCCGGAGGGATTTGAACCCCCGACCACCTGGTTAAAAGCCAGGCGCTCTACCGAACTGAGCTACGAACCCCAGGTACTGACTAAGATGTACAGCATTATAACAATGCCAGAAAACTATATAAAGATTCTCTCTGCACTCACGGTCTACTTTCAGATAGGGTCGAGACAGTAGTACCGGATCCTTTCAGGATGGCGGGGGAAAGCGGTCATGGATCTCTTTCACGCGGAGTTCACCGGTATGGATCTTGTCTTCGAGCTTTTTGATGGCAGCCATATCCTCCGCTGATACTTCCTTCCCGGAAAGGTGCATGCCGCTTGCATTTTTAAGGACGACAAGCAGGTTTTTGTCAACATCGATGCTCTTCCTGAGCGCAGAATACTCATCGATGAGACTCGTGTCAAGGCCGGCATCCTTTGCCACCAGCGCCTCGGTCTTCACATTGCTCCTGCGGGTAAAAATACCCTGGATCGACTCGAGGAGCTGTGCCGGGTTGACGGGTTTTGAGACGAAATCCTCGATATTCACGCTGTGCTCTGCTGCTTCCTCCGGGGTAATCTTCTTTGCAGAGAACATAAGTACTGGGAGGTCTTTTGTTACCGGGTTTGCCTTGATCTTACCAAGCGTCTCCCACCCGTCCATGGGTTCCATCATGATATCGAGAAGGATCAGGTCCGGCGTGACCGTGGTCAAGACTGATAACGCTTCGTCCCCGCCATGGGTCGGGATCGGTTTGTATCCTTTCCGTTTCAGAAGGGCAACAAGACCATCCACGATGTAGGGACTGTCATCGACGATGAGGATTGTGTCATCCACGGTTTTTGTACCTCACGCATTCCGGATCTGTGTCAGGAAGGGACAGGACGGCAGATAAACGTTCATAATCCGGTTACCTGGTATCTTGCATGGTTTTCAGGAGTCAGCCTGGACTACGGAAAAGGATACTTATTTTGAAGATGAGCTGCCCGAGAGTTCCCCTTTTATCTGCTGCAGGCGGCTTTCCTGGAACTTGATATTCATTTCCATGCTTTTGATCGCGCGGGAGATCTCGTCACTGACCCGGACTTTCGCATCATTGAAATTATACGTGGTCTCGAGAATTTTCATGAGGCGTTTGTTGACGTCAATACTCTTGCTGAGGCGGGCGTATTCGGTGATGATCTCGGCATCAAATCCTGACTGCTTCGCCATGTCCATGTCGGACTTGATCGACTGTCGCCGGTTGAGCACATGTTCGATTGCATCATAGAGCTCGCGGTGCGTGATGGGTTTTAAGACGTAGTCCTCGATATAGATTCCGTACTCCTGCGCTTCGGCCGGTGTCAGCTGTTTTGCGGTGAGCATCAGGACCGGGATCTCCTTGGTCTCGGGGTTCTCTTTTATCCTCTCCAAGGTCTCCCACCCGTCAACCGGTTCCATCATGATATCCAGCAGGATGAGATCAGGAGTGACGGTCTTCAAAATTTCCAGGCACTCCTCACCCCCGTACGCAGCCACGGTCCTGTACCCGCCCCGTTCGAGCATGGTGACGAACACATCGACAATAAAAGGGCTGTCGTCAACAACAAGGATGGTATACATTACAACGCCTCCCCAATCTTCTGAGCAATTTCAAGCATCTGAGCATGGACTTTGTCAGGATCTGCAGTATCACTGATGATGGCTGCAATAAGAAAGTTTTCGCCAGCCCCCATGACAAGGATAGAGGTGTCCTGCGCCCGTACGGTGACCGACATCAGGGACTTCATCTTGACGATGCTCCCGATGGATTCCGCGGATGCAAGTATGGTGGCGGAAAGGGCCCCGAACCAGGGTTCATTCAGGTCACGGTCAAAATTTTTTCCTGCGATTATCCCATCCCGGGAAACAAGGGCACATGCTGCAACCCCATCTATCGATCGTATCCTCTCAATGAATGAAGAGATCTTCTCTTTTAACATGCTTCAGCTCCTGCTGCACTACCCTGTGTAATTGATAATACCAGATGGCAACATATATACATATTGTTTTTTTGTTTTTTCGTGGTGCGCCCGTTCGGGGAAAAACGGTATGATTGACTGGGTATCGGACAATTTCTCATGGTATCTCGAGCCTTTGGTCCTGATATGAATGCGTTTGGATAATAATAGGAGTATTCCTGAAAATAGTTACTGGCCCGCCGGGAGCTGCAGAATGACAGACATGCAGGATATCCCGTTTCCGCTGGTTCAGCCGGGCCATGGGAGCCCCCGGACAGCCGGATGCTCTCCGGAATCTGGTGAATTATTACCGCCGGGTAACGTGATGATTTCCACCGGTGGGGGCCCGCCACGCTTTCAATATGAATAAATACCTTTTTCCCCAACAAGTTAAAATAAGAATTCTGATGATCCGGTCATATACCATCACATCCGGAAAAGGCGGTGTGGGCAAGACCACCATCACGGTCAACCTCGGTATCTCCCTTGCCCTGCTGAACCGGGAGACCTATATCCTTGATGCTGATATCGGTATGGCCAACATGGCACTGATCCTCGGGATGGATGATGTGCCGGTCACCCTTCATGAAGTGCTTGCGGGAAAGGCCGATATCGAAAGCGCTATCTATGAAGGCCCGGCAGGTGTCAAAGTGGTGCCAAGCGGGATCTCCCTCCAGGGGTTCCAGCAGGCCGACCCGGACAAGCTGCGGGACGTCATGCGCAAACTTGTCGACCGCTGTGAATACCTCCTCATCGACGCACCGAGCGGGATCTCGAAGGAAGGCGTTGTACCCCTGTCAGTGGCAGATGAGGTCATCCTTGTCGTAAACCCTGAACTTGCCTCGATGGCTGACGCCCTGAAGACCAAGATCCTCTGTGAAGTGATGGGGGGGCGCGTATACGGGGCTATCCTGAACCGGGCCGGCATGGAACACACAGAGCTCCGTTCCCACAGTGTTGAGGACGTTCTGGGCGTCCGGGTCATCGACGTCGTTCCCGAAGACGCAAGTGTACGGCGGGCTGCCGCGTACAAGACCCCGTGCGTTCTAAAGTACCCCAATGCCGATGCGAGCCGGGCATTCCGGCGGATTGCCGCTCAGATCTGCGGTGTAGGGTACCAGGACGAATCTCCCGGCTCCAGGCAGGAAGGGTTTGTCGATCGGCTTGCACGGGCCGTTTTCCGGTGACACATCTCCAGGTGATACCATGGCATACGAAGGATACATGCTGGTGCTGTTCGGGTGCGTTATTGTTGTCCAGCAGTTTATCATTTACCTGATGTATGTGCGGATACGCCAGCTGCTGAACGAGGTTGATTCTATTGCGGGAAAGATAAGGATCACGGATACCGAGCTGGAAAACCTCATCGGCCGGGTCGAGGAGTTCAAGCGCGGGAAGATCTGACGCTGTCCCGACCTGATCAGAGATGGATCGTTCCCCATCGCATACGATAAGATACATAAGTGATATGCTCCAATAGTACGAGAGCGGGGCCATAGGGTAGCCTGGCCATCCTAGGAGACTGGGGGTCTTCTGACCTGAGTTCAAATCTCAGTGGCCCCATTGTTTTTTCTGATTATTACACCAACGTGGTTATCATAGCATGAAACTCACCGAAACGTGCATCGACTGCCTGCTGTCGCGCGTAGTCTTTGAGTGCGAACTCGGGTCGGCTGACCCGGCCTGCACGGAGAAAGCAGTTGCTTCCTGCAGGGAGTTGCTCGAATCCATGAGGGATTCCCCCCTCCTCCACCCGCAGATTGCCAGTGCCGTGCACCGCGAGGTGTGCCGGATGATCGGGAACCCCGACCCGTTCCGGGAACTGAAACGTGCGGGGAATGCGGAGGCCCTCGGGGTCTGCAGGAAGATCCGTCACCGGCTTGCGGGGTTCCATGACCATGTCCTGGCAGCAGTGATCGGGAACACGTTCGATTATGCGGTCCGGGACCATGAGGTCACGTCTGACTTTTCCCGGTTTTTTGACGAAGCGTTTGCAAAAGGGCTTGACCGGGATGACACCGGAGCGATCCTCGGCCTCTCTTCCCGCGTGGTATACCTCACGGACAACTGCGGGGAGATCGTCTTCGATCGGCTCCTCGTGGATTACCTGAAGGCACACGGCTCGCATGTCACGGTCGCGGTCCGGGACGCCCCTATCCTGAACGACGCAACCATGGAGGACGCTATCGCTTTCGGGTTCAACCGGGTGGCCGACTGCCTGACGACCACGGGCGGCGGCGCAGAGATCGGCCTCGATCGTGAGAAGATTCCCCCCGATCTTGCACGGGCGATCGACCAGTGCACCATCATCATCTCCAAAGGGATGGCCAACTATGAATCGCTCACGGGATATGACGACCTTCCGCCGGTCGCCTACCTGATGTGCGTCAAGTGCGAGATGATCGCGGACGATACCGGCATCCCCCGCGGCTCGAAGATAGCGGTTCTACGAAGGTAGAACCGCTATCTTCTCCTCCTCGCTTCGCTCGGAGCTCGAAGATCGCTGTTCTGCGCAGGTAGCTCTGGCGATTTTCTCATCTTTCCCAAAGGTACCTCTATATTCCAGATACGATGAACGCCGCCGCAGTCGAAGTCTGAAAACTTCTCAGATTCGTGGTTCTGATGAACCACTCATCAGTCGAAGTTATCACTTTTCTACAGCCTTCGGCTGCCTCCAACGGAGACTCGCCGTGACCAGGTGGTCAGGGCTGGGCTGGAAAAAATTCTCTGAAAGAGAATTTTCAACTCACCCCCGCGGCGGATCAGTGACTGAACCTGCCAAAAACCGTCCTGCCCCGCCGTGCTCGAAGAACCTGATGGTTCTTCTCGACTTCGTAGTTCTGACGAACTACTCAGTCCTCGGAGAAGCCCTGAGGCGGGGAATCCTCTCAAAATTTAACTATTTTGAACGATTTTCGCGGTTCTGACATGAATCAGGATGATTCATAATTATTTCCACAGAGCCCTATTTTTCATATTTCGCTGCAAAAGCAAGGGCAGGATCGTATCCTTTGCGGACATATTCTTTTACCATCCTCCGTGCGGAAAACACGGGAGCAGTGCTCTTCATGGCTTCCTTCATCTTTTTCACCCACATGTGAGGAATCCCGTCATCGGCAACCGTGTAGTACAGCGGTACCACCTCGCGTTCGAGTATCTCGTACAACTGCTGGGAATCGATCCAGTCCCGGTTCTTAGAATTATTGGTGTCACCGAATGCCCAGCCGTTCATCCCGTTATATCCCTCTATCCACCAGCCGTCGAGGACGCTCAGGTGGAGGACACCGTTTAAGGAGGCTTTCATCCCGCTCGTGCCGCAGGCTTCATTGGGGGGGAGGGGGTTGTTGAGCCAGACATCCACGCCATGGACAAGATATTGCGCCATCTGCTCATCGTAATCCTCGACAAAGGCGACCCTCCCCCCGAACTCCTGCTGGTGTGCATACCGGTACACCTTCTGGATGATCCGTTTCCCTTCATCGTCGGCAGGGTGGGCTTTTCCCGCAAAGATGATCTGGACGGGCCTCCAGCGGTTGTTTATTATCCGCTTGAGCCGTTCCAGATCCTGAAAGATGAGATCCGCCCGCTTGTAGGTGGAAAAACGACGGGCAAACCCGATAGTGAGGGCGTTCGGGTCAAGGAGCGCACCACCCGAGACGACGTTAACAGGATCGGTTCCTTCCCCCACCCATTTCCTGCGCTTGTGCTCCCTGATCCGGTTGACCAGTTTCCTTTTCAGCTGGATATGGACCGCCCAGAGCTCTTCATCCGGTAGTTCATTGATCATGTCCCAGATGAGAGGACTGTCATGCTCGTTCAGCCAGTCAGGGCAGGAAGGCGAAAAATATTTGTTCAGTAAAAGTTCCATGCGGGGATCGAGCCAGGTCGGGACGTGGACACCGTTGGTGATATGGCGGATGGGAATGGTATCGACATCTGTCCCGGGATAGAGCCGTGCCCACATCGCCCGGGCGACCTCCCCATGCCTTTTGCTCACGCCGTTGCAGAACGTACTCATTTTGAGGGCAAATGCCGTCATGTTGAACATGTCCGGGGGGTCCTGCGGGGCATAGCCGAGCCGGAGGACGGCCTGCCGATCGGTCCCGAGCAGGGAATAATACGGGTTGAAATATTTGTCCATCAGCGCGTATGGGAATGCGTCATGCCCTGCAGGGACCGGCGTGTGGGTCGTGAAGACAGTGGTCTCGCGCACCCGTTTTGAAGCGTCTTCAAAATTCATTTTGTCTGCGATATGTTCCCGGATCCGTTCAAGGAGGGTAAATGCCGGGTGGCCTTCATTCAGGTGGACGATGGTAGGCCTGATCCCGAGTATATCCAGGACGTAGCTCCCACCGATCCCAAGAACAATCTCCTGTTTGAGCCGCTGTTCGAGATCACCGGTATAGAGGCGGTACGATATCATCCGGTTGGAGGGATCATTCTCCCGGATATCGGTATCGAGAAGATAGAGGGGGATGTTTCCGATATCCACTCTCCAGACGGCAATATAGATGGGGGGATCGATGAACGGCACCCGGGCCACCAGCTGGGTGTCATGGTTATACATCACCCGTTTGATAGGAGCAGAGTCCCGGTTCAGGAGCTCCTTCCGGTTCTCCTGCCATCCGTCCGGCCCGATATGCTGGTGGAGGTATCCTTCCGAGTACATGAATCCGACGCCAACAAGGGGCAGGCCGAGATCGCTGGCCTCTTTCAGGTGGTCCCCGGCGAGAAACCCGAGGCCCCCCGCGTAAAAGGGCAGGGAGTGCTGGAGCCCGTATTCTGCGGAAAAATACGCGATGGTCAGACCATGGTCCCGGGAAAAATGTTCGGTGAACCAGCTGTTCTTCCGGTCGAGTTCCTGCCGGAAGCGGGAGAGCACGATATCATAATGCCGGAGGTACAGAGGATTTTTTGATGCCACCGTCATAGTCTCGGCCGGGAGCTCAGTCAGCATCCTGACCGGGTTGTGGATACTCTCGACCCATGCCTGCGGGTTCAGCTGCTTGAATACCATTTTTGCAGCCGGGTTCCAGCTCCACCAGAGGTTGTACGCCAGGTCGACAAGCCCGGAGATCCTCTCCGGGACATGCGAAAAATCTTTCCTGAACTTGTCTGCCTCGGCTTTCATCAGTGATTGAGTGTAGGGGCATCTCCATTAAAAGTATTGCTGCCGGTTAAGCGGGCCCGCCTGGGTCCGGCCAGGCCCGGTGTTGCCATGGGGAGCCCAAAGAGAACATTTGAAATGAGCGGAATACCAAATGGAGGTTCGGGATACCATCCATGTCCGGTGAACCGTGGCAGGAACTCTATGCCAGCCTCAGGCCCCCCATGCTGCACCGTGCGGTCACCGGGTTCAACGTCAACCTCGACCGTATCATACCGGTAAGCCGGGAACTTCTGCAGTCTCCTCTCTTTTCAGGTGAGGACATGACTGAGGTCAGGGCCAGGCTTTTCCATTCCATGCAGACCTGTACTGCTGACGAGCTCTTTGTACAGGACCCTGCACAGTATCAGCGCCTTGCCGGGCTCTTTTCCGGCAGCGGTGCCCTTGCAATCGGGGGGCAGGCAGGAATTGCGGCAGTCCACCTCGCATCGGCCGGTGTGCCCGCGGTCCTCTGTGCCGCACCGGCCATGGGCCGGATGACACGGGAGATCCTGCTGGGTTCCGGGGTCATCATCCCCGATCTCGGGACGGGGCTGTCCGGGGGTCAGGATACCGTTCACCTGGTCTTTGAATACCAGCCAGGGCTCATTCCTGTCCTCGAAGGGGTTGTCCCCAGGAACAACCGTTTTATTGTCTCCCCGGTCCACGAACCGGCATCGGCGCTTGTCCCGGAAGGTTCCACGGACCGGTTCCTTGAGGCGATCGCCGGCTGTACCAGGGCGTTCCTTTCCGGGTACCAGTACCTCCGATCCGACCGGGATTTCGCCGCTGCTGCACGCCAGCTGCGGAGGATGAAACGCCACAACCCGGACCTGAAGATCCACACGGAATGGGTGACCGTACGCGACCGGGACATCATCGGGAGGTTCATACGGTTCATCATCCCGGAGACCGACAGCCTCGGGCTGAACGAGTATGAGCTCGCACTTCTCGGGGAGTACCTGGAACCGTCCGGGATGTGGTCTGTGGATGGAGGGGATGTATCTCCCGCCCGGCTCGTGAAAGGCGCACTGGAAGTCTGCAGGGCAACGGGCCTCGCCCGGCTCCACGTCCATACCTTTGGATGGTATGTCCTCATTCACCGAAAAGAGTCGGGGGAACTTTCCGGGTCACGCAACGCTCTGCTCTTCGCGTCCCGCGAGGCAGCGAAAGCTGCACAGGGAAAAGGCTCTGTCATTTCACCTGACGGGATCCGGGCAATCAGGCAGGTCCCTCACGCATTCGGGCAGGAACGGTCAGCGGGCCTCTTCCGGGACGGGGATTTTTTCATCATTCTGGTCCCGGCCATGATCGCGGCAGGTGTAACCCGGACTGCAGGCATGGGGGACAGGATCTCTTCAGCTGCTTTTGTTGCTGACCCGTTCTAGCATGGAAGAAAAATAGTGTTCTTTCGGCTCTGGAGAACTCATTAGAAATTCTCTCAGCGCTCTTGGGGGAGTCTGTTGTTCCCGGAGGAAAGAGCAGGCTTAAGAAGAACCCGTCTGAGTTCTTCGATCAGGTCGAAGGTCGGCTCACGCCACCATTCTCCTCATCGAGGTTTTAAGAAACCTCTCCGATTTCCGAGGAGGTTCATCAGGACCTCGAGGATAAGAAGAACTCATTAGAGTTCTTCGATTTGAGAGAGGGGGCCACACTCATACCATTGAAGAACATGAGCGAATCACACGATCAAATAGGATTTCTACAGAGCCGCAAAATATTGATTCAACGCAGAAATTTGTTAAAATAATTTGATTGTCTGACCAAAAATTCTGAAAAGACCGGGTTTATATTTTTTGCAGATACACGAAACGTTTAAATTACATATGCAGGATGTTAGTATACTTGGCCAAGTCGCAGTCCGCCACGGGTCAGATACTATCCAGGGAACATGCATTCCTTTGCAGCCGGCCGGTCCTTCAGGCATACAGGTCCATGAAGTTTTCCGGAGGACCCGACGCTGTTCCGGAGGGCGAACCTTGACCGGTCGGGAGTACAAAGATCATGCCTCAAATTTGTATAGGGTTCGAAGTCCACCAGCCCTACCGGCTGAACAGGCTGTTTTCGCCCGTCCCCAAGATAAAAAAGAAGGATCTCTTCGATCATTATTTTGACGGGCTTAATAAAGAGATCCTGTTACGTGTTGCGGAGAAATGCTACAATCCGGCAACAGCGCTTATCCTGGAAAAACTCGACGAGGGATTTTCCTGCTCATTCTCGTTGTCGGGTACTCTTATCGAGCAGCTGGAGAAGTGGAGCAAAGATACCCTTTCACTCTTTGACAATGTCGCACGGCACAAGAACACCGAGATGATAGGCCAAACGTACTACCACAGCATAGCCAGTTGTTTTTCCGACAAGACCGAGTTCCGGGAGCAGGTCAAACTCCATTCCGACCTCATGTATGACCAGTTCAGGGTCCGCCCGACCATTTTTGAAAATACCGAGTTCACGTTCAACAACGATGTTGCTGCCACGATCCGGGATATGGACTTTACCGGGATATTCACGGAAGGTGTAGACCGTGTCCTCGGCTGGCGCAGCCCTAATTATGTCTACCGCTGTCAGGATATCCCGGTCATGCTCCGGAACACCACGTTGTCCGATGACATTGCCTTCCGTTTTGGCAACCGCACCTGGGACATGTACCCCCTGACTGCTGATATCTATGCCAACTGGATCGCGTTATCGTCCGGTGATGTGGTCAACGTATTCTTGGACTACGAGACGTTCGGTGAACACTTCTGGCAGGAAACGGGCATATTCAACTTCTTACGCAGTCTTCCGGAGGAACTCAGCGCCCGCGGGATCCCGATGGTCCTCCCGTCGCAGGTAATTGCAGACCATCCCCCTGTCGGGAAGATCGACGTGCATGAGACCATTTCCTGGGCAGATCTCGAGAAGGACACATCGGCATGGATGGGAAACGACCGGCAGCGGACAGCATTCCACGCAGTCCAGTCAGCCCGGCCCTATGCGGTGGACAAGCCCATCTGGCGTTACCTCCAGACGAGCGATCACTTCTATTACATGGCATCGAAGTTCGGCACGTGCGGGGAAGTCCATACCTACTTCAGCCACCACGAGGCAGAAGATGCGTTCAAGACCTATATGCGGGTTCTGGCCGATTATGAGGAAAGGAACATGCGGGTGATGAAAAACAGGAAATCCGCAAAGACGCTCCGGACCCTGCCTCCGGAACTCGCATTCCATTTTGCCGGACCCACCGGTTTCATCGGGCACAGTGCGTATAACCTCGACCAGTTCGAGGAGCAGCTCTACGTAGTACCGAAAGATTCGATTACGTTCCACCAGGAACGCGGGGACTTCTTCCGGTGGATCAACGACGTGCTGGAAGACCCCCGGCTCGCGGAGAGCATCAAAGAGCTGACGGAACGCCACGAACTGACCGAGGTCATAAAAGAGCGGAGAGAACTGCTATGGAGTCATGTAAGGTAGCGTTTTTCTGCTGGGAGTCCCTGTACGCGGAACGCGTCGGCGGGCTTGCCAACGCCGCGACGAACCTGGCAGAGACGCTGGTCAAACAGAACCACGAGGTCCATTACTTTACCCGGGGATCCATCCCCGATCAGACCATCAACGGGGTCCAGTACCACTATTGCCGCCCGTACGGCCAGAACATCGTCGAGTACTGCAATGACATGAGCAAAGCCATGGTGAGCCAGTTCAGGACACATGACAGCCCGGGGAAGTTTGATTTCCTCCATTTCCATGACTGGCATCCGGTCCAGGCCCTCCATTACCTGCAGGACCGGAACACCATCCTCACCTACCACTCGACGGAGTACGGGAGGAACGGCAACCAGTTCGGCGACTGGTGGGAGTTCCGGGAGATTTCAGGCAAGGAGTGGTACGGCGGGCTCATCGCGAAGCGGGTGACAGCTGTCTCGGCCACCCTCAGAAATGAGGTGATGACCCTCTATAATGTGCCGGAGGAGAAGTGCGAGGTGATCCCCAACGGGATCGTGCCGCGTGCGTACCGGGCCAGCATCGATCCCGGCGAAGTCAAGGCCTCGTACGGGATCCACCCCTACGCACCGCTCATCCTCTTCATCGGCCGGCTCGTGTACCAGAAAGGGCCCGACCTGCTCATCGAGGCGATCCGGAAAGTCTGCCAGCACCGGGGGGATGCAAAAGTCGTCGTCGCAGGGACTGGGGACATGCGGCAGTTCCTGCAGGACCGGGCAAAAGACCTGCCGGTCAACTTTGTCGGGTATATCCCGGATTCCGAGTACATCCGCCTGCTGAACGCCGCGGATGTCGTCGTCATTCCCAGCAGGAACGAGCCGTTCGGCCTCGTCCTCCTCGAGGCGTGGAGCGCTGAAAAATGCGTCGTCGCCTCCAATGTCGGCGGGCTCTCGGAGAACATCGATGCCTTCGTGAACGGGATCAAGGTCGGCGTGGACCCTGATTCGATCGCATGGGGGATCAGCACCATGGTGGATGAACCCTGGAACGCGGGCGCACTGGGGATACGCGGCAGGAACAAAGTGGACCGGCTATTCCTCTGGGGGCCGATAGTCCAGAGACTTACTGGTGCCTATTCGCGGGTTGTAGCATGAAACTTGCCTATTTTGTGGACGAATTTCCCCCGTTTTTCCGAGGGGGGCTTGGGACCTATGCTACCGAGATCACCCGCCAGTTCATTGCAAAGGGGCATTCCATCTCGGTCTTTTCCCGGAACACCGGAAGCGACCCGACCTTCGACACGTGGGCCGGTGTGGAAGTCCACCGTCCCCGCCTGATGACGTTCTCGGATATCCTTGCCATCGTCAACCCTGCTGAAGTCAAGACCTGGGACCTGAACGGCCAGAATTTTTTTGCCGAGACCGTCCTGTACAACCTCCTATCCGCATCGAAGCTGGTGAACTATCTTGTCCGGAACGAACAGCGCCAGTACGACCTGCTCGTTTCGCATGACTGGATAGCCTCCCTTGCCGGCATCATTGCCAAGCGAAACCTCAAGATACCGCTGATCTTTCATTTCCATTCCACCGAGCAGGGCAGGAACCCTTCCGGGTCGGTCACGATCAAGGATATCGAGCGGCTTTCGGCAATGACCGCCGACCGGATCGTGACCGTCAGCTTCGCCATGCGTGACGAACTCGTGAAGTTCGGGTACCCGGAGTCGAAGATACGGGTGATCCACAATGGCGTGGACGCGGAGAAGTACGACCCTGCCCGGATTCCGCAGAAAGAGGTGGAGGAGTTCCGCGAACGAATAGGCGTCGGGACGTCCCCCATGCTCTTTTTCATAGGACGGCTGACATGGGTGAAAGGGGCAGACCCGCTCATCCTCGCCATGCCGCAGATCATCAAGGAAGTCCCCGACGTGAAACTGGTGCTGCTCGGGGTTGGCGACCAGGAGCAGATGCTCAGCCAGCTGGTGAGGGACCTCCACCTTGGCAGGAACGTAATCCTCCATTTCAGGATGGTACCGGAGGAGGAGCGCATTCTCTACTACGCGGCAAGCGATGTCTGCGTATTCCCGTCGAAATACGAGCCGTTCGGCATCGTCTGCACCGAAGCGATGTCGATGGCCAAGCCGGTAGTCGTGGGTGCGCGGGGGACGAGTGGTTTCCGGGAACAGATCATCCCATCCGGGGACGACATCTGCGGGTACCATGTCAACCCCAACGACCCGTCTGATATTGCCCGCTATGTCGTGAGGATCCTGAAAAACCCGGAACTTGGAGCAAAGATGGGCAAAAACGGCAGGGCACGCGTACTCGAACATTTTACCTGGAACCACATCGCCGAACAGACCCTCCGGGTGTACCAGGAAGTCATTGACAGCGGCAGTGCCACAACGGGTCCGGGGAAATGACACTTTCGTACGGCAGGGAGCTGCAGGTACCGGACTATGCCCGCAGCCTCGAGTTTCTCATGGCAGGGGAACATGACTACTGTTCGGCTTCTGTCGGCGGTAACACCCGGAGATATCACGGGCTCCTTGTCCACCGGGGCAGGGTATATCTCTCCGGCTTTGATGAACTGGTGAACGGCATACGGATATCGGCGCAGCAGTACCAGGGAACAGATGGTGATTCCGGCCTTGCGCATCTCTTTGCGTTTTCCTTGTACCCGCCGTGCTGGGTCTACTATCTGGGCGGTACCGTGGTCAGGAAGACCATCACCTTCGGCCAGGGGATCGCCATAACCTACGCTGTCACCGGTGAAGCTGAGATCCGGGTCCGGCCGCTTGTCACCGACCGACCGGTCGACCAGCTCGTCCGCGATCCCCACCCGGTCTGCGAATCCGGCCACGGCGGTGTACGGTGGAGCGAGACCGTCCTCGAAGGGGATATTCCCTTTACCTATGACCCGGCCACTTACTGGAATGTCTGGTACGGGCGGGAACGGGAACGGGGCTACGAGGCGGTGGAAGACCTCTTTTCCCCGGGATATTTTTCGGGCGCGGTAAAAGACGGTTCGGTCACCCTGCACTGCTTCCGGAACAACCAGTCCCCGCTCAAGGCCGGGCCGGTGCGTACTCCCTGCAGCCTTCGCGAATGGCTCGATTCCGCACCGGATATCTTCTGCCACCGCGATGAGATCTTTGCCGGTTTTCACTGGTTCCGGGAGTCCTGGGGCCGCGATTCTGCGATCAGCGTGACCGGGCTCCTGATCGAACGCGAAAAGAAGGAGGCTGCCCAGGCCGTGCTCAGGCGGCTTGCCCAGAAGACCGAGGGCGGGGTCGTCCCGAACCGTTTCCCGGACAACTACCGCTCGAGCGATGCCTCGCTCTGGTTCATCCATGCACTTGGACGCTACCGCCGCCGCTGGGGCGATGACCGTTTCATCGCGGACATGCGCCCGGTCGTCGCAGAGATCCTCGGGAACTACCCTTCCTCCAAGGTAGCAACGCTCGACCACGACCTGATCTCGGTCATACCGCAGAGCACGTGGATGGACACGGCTTTTACCTCCCGCGAAGGAAAAGCCGTGGAGATAAACGCCCTCTGGATCCAGGCGCTCGACGAAGCGGAGTCCATGGGGATCATTCCCCCTGTTTCTGTTGAATCGGCAAAGGAGGCGTTCAGGAAGTTCTGGAATGAGAAGGATCGCTGCTTCTATGACCGCATCGACCCGGCCGACCCTTCCATCCGCCCGAACCAGGTCATTGCACTCGCGTACGGGCTTGCCGATCCTGAACAAGCGTCCGCTGCGCTTGAAACCGTCACACGGACCCTCCTGACCCCGTACGGCCTGCGCACGCTCGCACCTGCTGACCCGCATTATCACGGGCATTTTGCGGGTGACATCAGTTACCATAACGGGTGTGTCTGGCCCTGGCTCACCGGGTTCTATGTCGAAGCGCTCATCCGGAACGGCACGGACCGTGCACGGATCGCACCGCTCCTCTCACCCATTCTGGCACACATACGGGAGGGCGGGGCAGGTTACATCTCCGAGATCTTTGACGGCGACCCCCCCTTCCGCCCGCAGGGCTGCATAGCCCAGGCCTGGAGCGTGGCAGAGATCGCCCGGGCCTGCCGTATGGTTTTTCCCTGATATTCATCTATGATCATACATGCACCGCCCGAATTTCAAGGACACGATCGCAGCATCCCCCTATATCTTCACGATCGGTGTCGCGGGCGACAGCGGGTCGGGGAAGACCTCATTCACCCGGGGCGTGCGGAACATCTTCGGCAGTGACCTTGTCTCCACGATAACCCTTGACGATTACCACAGCCTTGACCGGGCGGGGCGGCAGGAGCAGGGGATCACCGCACTAAACCCGCGGGCCAACCGGATCGGGCAGCTCGAACAGGACCTCATCATGCTCAAACGCGGCGTACCGATCGAGAAGCCGGTCTATAACCATGCGACCGGGACGTTCGACTCGCCCGCCATCTTCCGGCCCCGCAGGATTCTCATCCTTGAAGGGCTGCACACATTCTTCACGCCCACGCTCCGCAAATACCTTGACTTCACCCTCTTCGTGGACCCGGCAAAACAGGTCAAGTACGACTGGAAGATCCGCAGGGACATGGTCAAGCGGGGCTACTCGCGCGAGGTGGTCGAGAAGGAGATAGCAGAGCGGGAACCGGACTACGAGCGGTATATCGCCCCCCAGAAGGAATATGCGGATGCGGTGATCGGGATCGATTATTCCGGCTACGGCCGTCACCTCGGCAGGAAGCACAATGTGTACCGGGTCACGCTCTCCCAGAACAGAATGCTGCACACCATAGGGAACATCGACCTCTCGCTTGACCTGTACTCGATCCTCTCGTTGTCCGAGCGGAACTTCTCCCTCGAATTTGTCACGAGTGAACGGAACGGCCACCGGATGGGGCGGATGATCATGGACGGCGAACTGAGTGCCCATGTCGTGAAAAAACTCGAGCACAGCATCGAGGAACAGACGCGGGTCCACCCCATCTCCATCTTCAGGAACCGGAAGTACGTCACGGCAGGCGACCTGGCCCAGCTGATCCTCTGCTGGCGGATCATTCACCGCCGCATCTTCATGGAGACGAGCCGCTGACCTCACGGGGGGGACGGATGAGCCCGAAAAGGTCTTTGCCTCTGAACGGAAAGGAACGGTGAGGGATCGTCTATGATAAGGGAAGAAGCAGGCAGTGCGGGAGCGGCGGGGAATACCGGGCACGACAATGAGGGTATATGACGGCAGGAAACAATAGGGAGATCGGACCATGAAAACAATTGGCGTTCTGACGGGAGGGGGCGACTGCCCCGGGCTCGACGCGGCGATCCGGGCAGTCGTACGGTCGGGAATACGACATGACTTCGAGACACTCGGGATCCGCAACGGGTGGATGGGACTCATCGAAGGCGATGTGGAGCCGCTCACCGATTTCTCCGTGTCCGGGATCCTGCCAAAAGGGGGAACTATTCTCGGCACCTCGCGCACCAACCCGCTTAAAAACACATCGGACTTCCAGAAGATCAAAAATAACCTGAAAAAATACGGCATTCACGCCCTTGTTGTCATTGGAGGCGACGGCACCCTCTCGGCTGCACGGGATGTCGCGAAGCAGGGGATCCCGATTGTGGGCATCCCAAAAACCATAGACAACGATATTCTGGGAACCGATGTCTCAATCGGGTTCGACACCGCGATAACGACCGTAACAGAGGCCATAGACCGGCTCCATACCACTGCCGAGTCCCATCATCGGATCATCGTGGTCGAAGTGATGGGACGGAACGTGGGCTGGATCGCGATCACGGCTGGAATCGCCGGCGGGGCAGACGAGATCCTCATACCCGAGGTGCACTTCACGATGGACGAGGTCTGCAAAAACCTCACGGCGCGGTACGAGGCGGGAAAGAAGTTTTCCATTGTCGTGATTGCCGAAGGAGCGCACCGCGAGGACATCGGTCTCCTGCCGGTTCCGGAGGACGCAAGGGACGAGTGCGGGCATGAGAAATTCGTGGGCGTCGGAAACCTTCTCGGCAGGGAGATCGAACGCAGGACGGGAGTCGAGACCCGCGTCACGATCCTCGGGTACATCCAGCGGGGCGGTTCACCGACTGCCTATGACCGCGTGCTCGCGACCCGCTTCGGGGCCGCTGCCGTCAAGCTGGTGAAGGACGGGGAATTCGGCAGGATGGTCGGGCTGGAGGGAAACCGGGTCATCGGCGTCCCGCTTGAGGCCGCAGTCTCACGCCTGAAGACGGTCGATCCGGAATTCTACGAACTGGCCAGGACCGTAATCGGCGGGAGGAAATGAATGGCAGATAACGTCCCTGAAAAGAAAGTACTGCACGGGCGGCCGGTCCCCGTGTACTGGAAAGGGCTACTGCCGGAGCCGGCCGTCCGGGACATGGACGAGCTCAGAAAGGTGCTTGCACGGCCGGGCTGCCCTTGCAGGGGGCCGGCCTATTATATGTACCGCAATGTTGCCCGGTCAGCCGAAGACCGCAGGTGGATCGAAGAGCAGCGGATCCGCTTCGACATCACCGTAATCCCTCCCGGGGATCTCTGCGGGGAATATATCAAGACAAAAGGGCATTTCCACCCGCTCAATTCTTCAGGGACGGGCTATCCTGAGATCTATGAAGTACTTGCCGGCGAGGCACACTACCTGATCCAGACCATGGACTGTTCCGACGTCGTGCTGATCTCCGCCTGTGCCGGGGAAATGGTGATCGTCCCGCCGGGATATGGCCACGTGACCATCAATCCGTCCCATACTGCAATACTGCAGATGGCAAACATCGTCTCATCGGTGTTTGCCGGGGAATACCAGGGATACGAGGAACGGCGCGGTGCTGCATTTTTCGAGATGAGGAACGGCGAGATCAGGAAGAACCCGGCCTACCCGGACCACATCGCCATAAGAATGCGGAAAGCCGGGAGGATAGCCGGAGAGTCTGGCACAATTACTGATCCTCTCTACGAACTGATTGAAAAGCGCTCGCCGATCTTGGCGTTCCTGAACCGGCCTGAGGAGTTCGGGCACCTGTTCCGGGAGCCGTAATCCGGGGGTAAAGGAAAGCCGCGGGGATCGACGATCCGCCGGAATCCGTCTACATGTTCAGCATGTACGGCAGGATCACCACGGCCAGCAGGACGATAAGCATGAGATAACTTACTGCGTTGACCACGTAGCCTGAGTACCGGGACCACCCCCGCCGGTCGAACGCCCGGTCGACACCCTCTTTCAGGATATATCCCCCGTCGAGCGGGATGAGCGGGAGAGCGTTGAAGGTCCCGACCACAACGTTGAACCAGCCGCACCAGAAGAGGAGCTGGATAACGAACCAGAACTGGGAAAAGGGCACCTGCCACATCACCGCATCCGTAGTGTCGATGGTCAGGAGGCTGAACTGGCTCCACTGCCCGGGGTCCGTGATGGTATAGATCGGGACTGCCAGCAGGATGACGGGACCGATGGGCCCATGGAGGAGATCGAACTGTGATTTTACCAGCGGGGCATCATAATACGAGACCCCCATGAACCCGCTCTGCCGCGGCCCGAGCTCTGCTGGCCATGATGTAACCGTCAGGGTATAGGGCTTTAGTTGTCCGTTGTTTTCGACAAGGAGCCTGACCGGATCACCGGGCCGGGTCGAGTTGAGCATACGGGCGACATCGTCCGTCGTCGATACGCTGATGCCGTTCACTTCCCGGATCACCGAATTCGGGGGTATGCCGGCGGTATAGGCAGGGGAGTCTACGTAGACACCGTGGACGAGTGGGGTGGAGAGCGGGACAGCAAAACCCAGCAGGATGACCAGGAGGACAAAACAGACCAGCCCCAAGAGGATATTGTTGGTGATACCGGCCCCGAACATCCTCATCTTGGACAGGCCCTTCGCCTTCTCCTGGTCCTCTTCATCGGGCTCGACATAGGCGCCGACAGGGATCACCGCGAGCAGGACCCCCAGTGCCCGTACGCGGATCCCTTCGACGCGGCAGAGGACGGCATGCCCGAACTCGTGGACAACCATCGTGGCGATTAGGCCGAACCAGACGGCGAAGGTAAAGGGGATGAAGTCATTTATCCCGGGGATGGCAAGGACGTTCTTCGGTTCGTTGGCTGCTGTCAGCGGGGGCCGCTGGACCACGATATGCTGGACGGAGTACACCAGCATCACGGTCATCAGGACCGAGACGAGCGCCACCATGAAGACGCCAAGCGTGCCGTAGATCCGCAGGAAAGTACGGAACCGGATAAACGCGTCAAAAAACCCGACCTTGTCGGTCTTTACAGCCATGAACGGCCCATAGAAGGTGATATGGTCCTGCCACAGTTTTTTCCTGTGAATAGAATACGCAGCGAGGGCATAGGCTGCGACAAGAAGAACTGCAGGAAGGATCCAGTCCATCAGCAACTATGGCATTTTCGGAGCAATAAAAGAATTGCCCGCAGTAACGGATCGACGGTTACACCGGTCGTGCGAACAACGGCAGTCGAAGATTTACTTCGTAAATCTTCTCCTCTTAGAGGTTCGAGGGGGTATCAAACCCCGAGAAGGAGAAGGGAGGCAAAAGCCGACCTTCGACATTCTGAAGACCTCTTAGAAATCGAAGAGCTGGCTCTGCGATCTTTTTGCAAGGATCGCGCTGACCGTCTTCCAGCTCTTCCTGGCGATGGGCGGGGGGTGGCGGTGATCTTCGATGTATGCGGTCAGGTACCGGATAGTGACCGGGTCTGACGGGTAGCCGCTGCCTATCTCCCCGTATTTTTTTGCGAGAACTGAGATCGCCCGGTCACGCGTGACTTTTGCGACAATACTCGCGGCTGAGACAACAGGGAATTTCTCGTCGGCATGGTGCTCGGAGACGATCTCGCACTCGAGATCGAGATTATTCTTCACCATCTCGGCATAACGGAAAGTATTGACATCGCAGGCGTCGACATAGGCACAGGACGGCGAGAGCCTGCTGATCGCCCGGGCGTGGGCCCTCGCGACCGCCGAGTTCAGGGTCATCTGGGTGCGGACAGAATCGATCTCCTCCGCATCGAGCTTCACCGTGGTGATCCTGCACCGTTTCCGGATCAGGGAATAGAGACGTTCACGCTCTTTCTGCGCAAGGAGTTTTGAGTCTTTCACCCCGAGGTCAGCCAGTGTGTCCTCCGATGCTACACCGACGGCGGCTATCACCATCGGGCCCAGCACCGAGCCCTTCCCCGCTTCGTCGACCCCGCAGATCACGATCAGGAATTGATGCGCAAATTATTTCAATGCCGGTGATGGAGACAGGTAGTCATGTACATCATCGTCGTTGGGCTCGGCGGGATAGGGCGGAGCCCCGCAAAACTGGCAGTGGAGCCTGCGGCTCCTGAACAGACAACTCAAAAGATCAGCGGATTGATGCCGCGAGCGCGCCCAGCTCGAGCACCAGTCTCGGGTTGATCCGGATTAACTCTTTTATCAGGGTAAGGGTGGAGAACTCCTGGAGGTTCAGTTTCGAGACGGAGTGGATGATCTCGTTGAGTTTTTCATCGGGCTGTTTTATCAGGTATTCCTTGATGTGGTAATTCCGCTCGATCGCCTTGCCCATCCTGGACGTCCTCCAGGTCTTGTCATATACCATGAGGGCTTTTTTCGAGAGATCGCCCTTGCCGATACAGTCTGCAGCCACTTCTGCCGCAAGCCTGCCGGTGACCATCGCGTTGTAGATACCTCCGCCGGTCAGGGGGTCGACGACCCGTGCGGCATCTCCGGCAATGAGGAGACCGTCGCCCACTGTACAGTCAAGCGGTCGGCAGACCGAGACCCCCCCGGGGATATACTCGATGGTCTTTCCCTTTGGGAAGGTCTTTTTCACGAACCTGTCAAGGTAGTCCTTTGCCCGGTGTCCTGTCCCGCTCTTCCTGCCGGAGATACCGATCCCGACATTTGCTGAACGCGCTCCCTTGGGGAATACCCAGAGGTACCCCTCCGGTGCGACATCGCTCCCGAGGTAAAAGATGGTGGAGTGGGGGTCGATATCGATGTCGGCCATGACGTACTGGACCGAGGACATGATCTCGCGGACCGGGACAGTCGTATCGATACCGCACCATTTCGAGAACTTCGACTCCACGCCGTCCGCGGCAACGACCACATCGGCGCTCACCTTCATGACCTTGCCGCAGTATTCGACTTTTGCGCCTTTGACAACCCCGTCCTCCAGGATCGGGGCTGCTGCCCGGGACTTGACGGCTACGTCGGCTCCTGCCTCTGCCGCCCTCCACACCAGCTCGCGGTCGAAGATCTTGCGGTCGAGCACGTACCCAACCTTGCTTCCCGCGATCGCTGACTCAAGTTTCATGAAAAAGCCATCGGGCGCAACAATACCTGCACCCGTCATTTCGGCAGAGATCCAGCGGGGATCGGCCTCGATGAACTCGAGGAGGGCTTCCTTCCCGATACCTTCCGCACACCGGACCGGGGCGCCGATGGCCGGGCGTTTCTCGACGATACACGCGGTCAGCCCTTTCTCGACAGCGGTCTTTGCCGCAAGCGCTCCTGCCGGGCCTCCTCCGATGACGAGCACGTCGTACTTATTTCTCATGCACTACCTCCAGGGCACCGAGGGGGCATACTTTCGCACAGACACCGCAGCTCGTGCAGTTCTTCTCAACGGAAAGGTAGGCGTCGATCAGTTCGAGGGCACCTTCAGAACAGACAGAGACGCAGCAACCGCAATATCCACAAATATCCCGATGTACTTTGAGCATTGACTAAGCATATTGGTTTCCTGTTTCATTAATATTTACGGAAACTGTTCCGGATATCCTGTCATCGCACAGATCCGGAAAATACTGCCGGGACCGTGAGGTTCATCCTCCCCCGGCTGGAAGGAAACGATCCAAAAGAGTAAGGGGGAAATATATTTATAACATTGGGGGAAGGATGTTTCTATTGGAAGCCCGGCGTCTGTTGACCATACATCACCGGGCTTCCCATATGCAGGACATGATTAAGCGTCTGAAAATTAGATTTTTTCGGCATTGTTTCTTCCATAAAAAAGATTTGACCACTTCTCTTCAATAAACAGTTTTTAAATACAGATACATAGAAATATATTTCCTAGTGCAGACACGGCATACCTAGCATGCCTGGTTATTTTGCACATGCATTGGGCACCGTTTCAGTGTGTTCCTCTATGGATGGTGTTAGAATGGCACAAGCGAATAAACCAAAAAAAATGACAGAAGTGACAAAAGAGCAGATCAGCGGTGTGACTTCTCTTATAAAAAAGAAGAATATCCAGATCGTTGACCTGAAATTCAACGACCTGCCCGGCCTCTGGCAGCATTTCTCAATCCCTGCATCGGAATTGAGCGACTCTCCCGATCCCAAGTCGGGAATCTGGTCGGAAGGGATAGGCTTCGACGGCTCCTCCATCCGCGGGTTCCAGAAGATCCAGGAGTCGGACATGGTCCTGTACCTGGACGCTGCTACCGCTGTGACTGACCCGGTCTGCGAAGTACCCACGCTCTCGATCATCTGCAACGTTTTTGATCCGGTGACCAAGGAAGCCTACACGAGGGACCCGAGGTTTATTGCCCAGAAGGCGGAGGAGTATCTCAGGTCCACCGGCATTGCCGACCAGAGTTTCTGGGGGCCGGAGTACGAGTTCTTCCTCTTCGATGATGTCAGGTACTCCCAGACCGTCAACCAGGGGTTCTACTCGGTGGATTCGGTAGAAGGTATCTGGAACTCCGGGCGGGACGAACAGCCCAACCTCGGGTACAAACCCCGCCACAAGGAAGGGTACTTCCCGGTACCGCCGCACGACTCGCTCCAGGATGTCCGGAGCCAGATGATCCTCAAGATGATTGAGACGGGAATTCCTATCGAAGTCCACCACCACGAGGTGGCAACTGCCGGCCAGAACGAGATCGACATACGATACAGTCCGCTGGTCAGGATGGCGGACCACTGCATGATGTACAAGTATATCGTCAAGAATATGGCCCGCGACTTTGGCATGGTCGCGACCTTCATGCCCAAGCCCCTCTTCGGGGACAACGGCTCGGGGATGCACACCCACCAGTCGCTCTGGAAGAACGGAAAGAACCTCTTCTTCGATGCGAAGGGATACGGCATGATCAGTGAGACAGCGAAATATTATGTCGGCGGTCTCCTGAAACATGCCAACGCTCTCATGGCGTTCTGCGCACCGTCCACCAACTCCTACAAGCGGCTCGTGCCGGGTTACGAGGCCCCCGTCAATCTCGTGTACTCGCTCAGGAACCGTTCTGCTGCCGTCAGGATCCCGATGTACTCGGAGAATCCCAAATCAAAACGGATCGAGTTCCGCCCGCCCGATCCGATGTGCAACCCGTACCTCTCCTTCTCTGCGCTCCTCATGGCAGGCATCGACGGTGTCAAAAAGAAGATCAACCCTGGCAAGCCGTTCGAGGGCAATACCTACGAGCTCGAAGGGAAGGCCGCCAAGAAACTCCCGACCGTCCCCGGTTCACTTGAACAGGCCATTGACGCGCTCGAGGCAGATCACAAGTTCCTGCTTGAGGGAGGCGTCTTCACCCAAGATGTGATCGATGTCTGGATCGAGTACAAACGCTCTGAGATAGACGCGGTCAGGCTCCGCCCCCACCCGTGGGAGTTCCAGCTGTACTTCGATATGTAACGATAATTCTCTTTTTTTCACGACAGATATGCTCTGCCCGGAAGGATGCGCAGGGCGCATATTCCGAATACGGTAGACAGGCGGAACCAACAGTACGTCCCCGCCGTACGAGTGGAGGATTACCGCGCCGGTCCGGAGGTCTTCAATTGCATCCTTCACCTTCGGATGGACTGCGTATCTCCGCACCTGGCGCATTGGTAAGTACCGCGATCCCGCTTTTGAACGCGCTGCCCGGAAGGGTCGGAACTATGGTTGGATGTGCAGATTCTCATCGGTTACGTAACAGAAGGGATCTTCCGCCAGGAAATCCCCCCCCGCTGCATGTGCCCGAACCCGGCATCCCCCCCCGCAGAGCTCCCGATAGCGGCACGCCCTGCACCTGCCGCCGAACCGGGCCTCCTTTTCCCGGAACCGGGCGAGGACAGGATTGGCCGTGTCCGTCCAGAGCCCGCTGAACGGGCGGTCCCTGATGTTCCCCACGAGAAATTCCGGTGAACGGGCAAACTGGCACGGAAACACGTTTCCCCGTGCATCGATATTTGCCACGCGGGTACCGGCACTGCATCCGCCCTTCAAGGATGCCAGCAACCCGCGGGCATCGGCAAGATCTTCAGACCTGTCCTGCTCCATGGACCCGAGCAGGTGGATGCAGTCCTGGGGAGCATCGACCGTAAGAAACTCCATACGTGCGGATTCGGTCTGCTTTGCTTTCCGGTAGAGGAGGGTGAGGGCCTCTGTCACTTCGCTCTGGCCCAGCTGCAACCGGGAATAGGAATCGATCCCCCGTCCTGCGGGTACGAGCCAGTACAGGCAGAAGCGCGAGGCGCCAAGCTCCAGGGCACGATCGATAAGGGCTTCAAGTTCCCGGTGGTTCTCCCTGGTGAGCGTGACCCGCACCCCGCACCGGAGCCCGGCTTCATGGCAGGCTGCAAATGCTGCGACGGTCTGTCCAAACGCACCGGGTGAATTCCGGAACCGGTCATGGGTCTCTGCCGTAGCACCGTCAAGCGAGATCCCGGCGTACTCTATCCCGCTTTCCCGGATCCTGACAGCGACGTCAGAGGTGATCAGCGTCCCGTTGGTGCTGAGTGCCATTTTGAGACCGCGGTCCCTGGCATGACGGGCCAGTTCCCAGATATCCTCCCTCAGGAGCGGTTCCCCGCCCGAGAACAGGATGAGCGGGACGCCTATACCGGCGAGGTCATCGATGACCTGTACTGCTTCTCCGGTCGTGAGTTCCCCTGCCGTCTCGCGTCCGGGTCCCGATCGGTTGTAGCAGTGGGTGCAGCTCAGGTTGCAGCGGTCCGTCAGGTTCCAGAAGACCACCGGGCGGTACATTCCCGAGAATGCAAGATAGGAACTGGGCACATCAGTCTCCTGTGTATGCCGGTGCCGGATGACGGAACTCACCGTTCCCCGTCCGTGCAGGCACTGGGTAATCCGGTTCACGGGAGATCCCCCCCGTTCTCCCGCAGCCTCACATTCGGCACACGCTTGAACTCGCGGGTGCTGAAGAGGACGGTATAATCCTGACAACCGGTCTGTCCTGCAATGGCCCCGACCTCTTCCAGCACCTGCTCCCTGCTGTACCCGTGGTGCACGGTATAATGGGTATACTCCCACCGCCCCGGTACCGGGCGGCGTTCATAGCAATGGGTAACGGAGGGAAACGCTGCGAGCAGGTTTCCCATGTCGCAGTCACCTGCACCCCCCGGTTTCCACGCCACAAGGGCGTTCGCGGTGATGCCAACCTTCCGCTGGTCAATGCGGACCCGGAGTTTGCGGATTACGCCGGCAGACTTGAGGAGCCGGATCCGTTCCACCACTTCATCACCGCTCAGGCCCAGCCGTCTTCCGGTCTCCTCGAAGGGGGCCGGGACGAGCGGGAGGCCGCTTTCCAGTTCCCGGAGGAGGCGGACATCAGTCTGGTCCATCAGTCATCTCCCGTGCGGGTATCAGGGAGAACCGCACATCGATCTTTATCTTTTTAGCCGTCGGCAGGTCAAGGACATCCGATGCCGGGATCCCGGTCCTCCGGAGAATATCATCCAGCACGCCCCGGACGCCCTTCCCGTTCTGTGCAGCGATCGTGAACCAGAGGGAATAATAATGGGCACGCTGGAAATTGTGCGATACTTCCGGATAGCTGCTGATCAGGGACGCGATCTCGTCAACCCGTTCTTCCGGTACATGGAGGGCCACCAGGGTCGCGGCATGCAGGCCTAGGGATCGGGACTCAAGCACCGGGGATATGCCCCGGATAATTCCTGCTTCCTCCAGTTTTTTCATCCGCCCGAGCATCCCGGTCTCCGTCATTCCCAGGCGTTCCGCAATCGCTTTCCATGGCCGGGGTACGAGCGGAAGGTCATCCTGAAGGGCGTTGAGTATGGCAAGGTCGGTCAGGTCCGGCTGGATGGATCCGCTCATGACACGCTCCCGGGCTGGTAGGTGCACCACGGATCTTCACCGCAGATCTCCCCTTTGAGTATATCCGGCGTGGCCAGGCCGTCGCACCAGAGAGAAGAGGCAGCATCCACGCGTCGGTATGCCCGGGCCCTGCACCCGCCGCAGATCGTCCTGAAGCTGCAACGCCCGCACTTTCCCGTGAGCCGGTCCGGATCGCGGAGCGCGGCAAAGAGAACGGAATTATTCCAGATCTCATAAAACGGCGTGATCCGCACGTTGCCGGCGCTCACAGGCAGGTAGGGGCAGGGGGTTACGTCACCGTTGGCAAAGATCCGGCAGTAGGTGATACCGGCGAGGCAGCCCCGTCCCCACCCGGGGCTGGTGATGCCAAGGCCGTCCGCAATCCTGCGGAACTGCGGGGCGCAGGTCGGGCGGATAGTGAGACCGGCGTCCCGGTAACGGATGAGGACCTGCCGGATCAGCTCCTCGTACTCCTCCGGGCTGCGGGGCTCGATCTGCCGTGCCCGCCCGGTAGGGATGGGAAAGAAGAGCTGGTAATCCCGGACACCGAGCGAAGTCCCAAGCCCGATCACCCCTTCGACATCGCTGATGGCAGACCGCATCACGGACATGTTGATCTGGACTGCGATCCCTGCATCGCGGCAGTGTCCTAAGGCTCCCACGGCCCTCTCCCACACACCATCAAGGCCACGGAACGAGTCATGAACTTCCGGGTTGTCGGAATCCAGGCTGATGGCCACAGCCCGGATCCCCGCGTCTTTAAGGTTTGCCGCGGTGCCGCTGTCGATGAGATACCCGCTGGTACCCATGACCATCCGGAGACCCTGCCCCGTGCCGTACCGTGCAATATCATAAATGTCCTCCCGGAGGAGGGGCTCGCCTCCGCTCAGCACAACGACCGGTGTTCCGGTAGCCCGGATCTGGTCGATGACGGCAAATGCCTCCTGCGTGGAGAGGACGCCGTCTGATTCGTGTTCTCCTGCATCCACGTAGCAGTGGGAACACTTCAGGGGGCACCTGAGCGTGATATTCCACGAGATGATACGCGGCGCATTCACTGCACTGTTCAAAGTTTGCAATCCCTTCCTTTTGCCACACACTGCCCAGGTTCCTTATTCACCTTCATGAGGTTCTCCACCATTGAAGATGTTTATGCTACGATCCGGCAAGATCGAAGCGGTCAAGGTTCATCACTTTGGCCCAGGCTGCCACGAAGTCCTGGACAAACTTCAACTGCCCGTCCGCGCTTCCGTAGACCTCGGCCAAGGCCCGGAGCTGGGAGTTCGAACCGAAGATGAGATCGACACGCGTGCCGGTCCACTTGACTTCGCCCGTCCTGCGATCGCGCCCTTCAAACAGGTCCCCGTCGTCCGATACCGCCTTCCACTCCGTGCCCATGTCGAGCAGGTTTGTGAAGAAGTCGTTGGTGAGCGCTTCCGGCGTCTTCGTAAAAACGCCGTGCCGGGTCTGTCCGAAATTTGTGTCCAGCACGCGCATGCCGCCAACGAGCACCGTCATTTCGGGTGCGGTCAGGGTCAGCAGGTGCGCCTTGTCGACCAGCAACTCCTCGGCCGATACGGCATAGCGGGTTTTCTGGTAGTTGCGGAAGCCGTCCGCCTTCGGCTCGAGCACGGAAAAGGAGGCCACATCGGTCTGCTCCTGCGAGGCGTCCATGCGTCCCGGCGTGAAGGGGACCGTCACCTCGTAACCAGCCTTCTTCGCAGCCTGCTCGACGCCCGCGCAACCGGCCAGAACAATCAGGTCAGCCAGCGATACCTTCTTGCCGCCCGACTGCGCTCTGTTGAACGCGCCCTGGATGCCCTCCAGCGTCTTGAGAACCCTGGCCAGCCGGTCCGGCTGGTTGACTTCCCAGTCCTTCTGCGGCGCCAGACGAATGCGGGCACCGTTAGCACCGCCGCGCTTGTCGGAGCCACGGAAGGTGGACGCCGACGCCCAGGCAGTCGAAACCATCTCCGACACAGACAGGCCGGAAGCTAGGATCTTGCCCTTGAGGGAGGGGATGTCCAGTGCATCAATCAGTTTGTGATTGACGGCAGGGATGGGGTCTTGCCAGATGAGCTCTTCCGCCGGAACCTCCGGGCCGAGATAGCGTGCGCGTGGGCCCATGTCGCGGTGGGTCAGCTTGAACCACGCCCGGGCGAACGCGTCCGCGAACTGATCCGGATTCCCCATGAAGCGCCGTGAAATCTTTTCGTAGACCGGGTCGAACCGCAGGGAGAGGTCCGTGGTCAGCATGGACGGCGCATGACGCTTCGTTTTGTCGTGGGCATCCGGCACCGTGCCGGCGCCTGCGTCACCCTTGGGCTTCCACTGGTGTGCACCGGCCGGGCTCTTCGTCAGTTCCCATTCGTAGCGGAACAGGGTCCGGAAGAAGTTGTTGCTCCACTTCGTTGGCGTGGGGGTCCAGGTGACCTCCAGGCCGCTGGTGATCGTGTCCCCGCCTTTGCCGGTGCCGAAGCTGCTCTTCCAGCCGAGGCCCTGCTCCTCGATGCCCGCCGCTTCGGGCTCAGGCCCCACATGGGACGCGGGGCCGGCACCGTGGGTTTTGCCAAAGGAGTGACCACCGGCGATGAGCGCAACGGTCTCCTCGTCGTTCATGGCCATGCGGGCGAACGTCTCGCGGATATCCTTGGCCGCCGCGATCGGATCCGGGTTGCCGTTCGGGCCTTCCGGATTGACGTAGATCAGCCCCATCTGTACGGCAGCGAGCGGATTTTCGAGGTTCCGGTCGCCGGAGTAGCGTTTGTCATCCAGCCACGTGTTCTCAGAACCCCAGTAGACGTCTTCTTCCGGCTCCCAGACATCCTCACGACCGCCAGCGAAGCCGAAGGTCGCAAATCCCATCGACTCCAGGGCGACATTGCCAGCAAGAATCATGAGGTCGGCCCATGAGATTTTCTTGCCATACTTCTGCTTGATCGGCCAAAGCAGCCGGCGCGCCTTGTCGAGGTTCGCGTTGTCGGGCCAACTGTTGAGGGGCGCGAAGCGCTGCTGGCCGGCACCGGCGCCGCCGCGACCATCACCGGTGCGGTACGTGCCGGCGCTGTGCCATGCCATGCGAATGAACAAGGGCCCGTAGTGGCCGAAGTCCGCCGGCCACCAGTCCTGCGAGCCGGTCATCAGCGCCTGCAGATCATTCTTCACGGCCGCCAAGTCGATTTTTTTGAATTCACGAGCGTAGTTGAACTCCTCGCCCATCGGACTCGCCAGGGGAGAGTGCTGGTGAAGAACCTTCAGGTTCAACTGGTTCGGCCACCAGTCCCGGTTGGACCTGCCTGGGCCGGTTGCTTGTTTGTTTACCCCGCCCTTTACCGGGCGCTTGCTGTCGTCAGTCATAAGGTCACTTCCTATCGTTGGATGATTTCATCCACTGTGGTGCTTTGAATAATCCTTTGCCCACCCAGCTAACGGTTGCCTCAGCAGCGGGCTATGGTTAAGGTGTTTGAGCAAGGAGACCTTCCAACACCGCCGTCTGCTGCAAGACCGGGGTATTCTTCTTCGGGTCCTGAAGGAATTTTGCCTTCGTGTATTCCACCATGCTCGTGAAGACCTGGAAATACCCGTGCGCCCCGGCACCTTTGGCATGCACCACACGTTCGGGAATCCGCTCCCGGTTGAAGTGGGCGAGTTTCTCGATCAGGGTGACGTCCTGCAGGAGGACCGGGCCCCGCTGCCCGGCCATGAGGGAGTTCTGGTTGTCAGCGACCGGGACTCCTTGGCCGGTCGTGAGAGTTTTCTTGGCCATGGTTTTCACAAGCCAGACATTGCGGTGAATGGACGATAAAGATTTGGTTCGGGTACCGTTCGCAGTTTCCGTCGTGAATTGTGATGACATTCCGGACCGGATCCTGTCTGGATTCCGGTCTTTCTGGTGCTGGTATCAGAATTCAGTTTCACCTAAAGGGAGAATGTCCCGTACTTCCCGCCACCGCCCGGGTGGAGGACCACGCTGCCGCTCCGGAGGGCTTCAACCGCATCTGCAACTTTCGGGTGAATGGTACGGATCTCCGCGACCGGTGCATCGATCAGCACGGCAATCTCGTTACCGAACGAGCCGATGAACGATGTATAGATCTCCGTGCACTTCTTCGTGTGCGGCGACGAGGCACCCTCCACGGTCTGGATGATCTGCCCGAGCGGGACGATGTGGAGGTAAGGAGGGCGGGGGCGGGACGTGCCGCCCTTCGAGAGCTCGCGGGCCCGGTCGGACACCCCCTTTTTTATGATCCCGCCGTCGTCCGGGCAGCGCCATCCGTACCGTACGGCCTCTTCATAGGAATACTGGGTGAAGCAGCGGACACACGCGGTGCGGTTGTACTTCCCTTCTTCCGGGAAGAACCCGGCATTCATCGCGATGCCCCCTTCCTTCACGCAGGCAAGCACCCCCTTTACCGAGAGCGCTTTTGGGAGAAGGCGGTTGAACTCGCGCCCTATCTTCTCCGGCTGGGGGCTGTGGGCATCCGAGTTGGTGAGAAACGGGACATTGTACAGGTCAGGGATCGCAGCACCGTACGAGCTGTCCGCCGAGAGCCCGAGCTCCACAAAGTCGATGGGCTGCGTCCCGTAGCAGTCGGCCACGCGGTCGAAGTAGGCGTACATCGCAGTCCACGGCGTGAAGGCGTGGGCCGGCCCGATCATCGCACCAACTTCGTGGGCTGCGGCGGCAATCTCCCCGCCGCTCAGGTACACGTGGGGCCTGCCGCTCGTCTCGAAACTCCTGCATTTCCCGGCCATCAGGTCCCGGAGCTGTCCAAACTGTGCCGGGTCTTCTGCGAGGATGACGTGGTGGACCCGCCGCTCGTCCTCAACCTCGCCCTGCGGGACGATGACGATCCCGGCAGCGTTTTCCCGGAACGGTTCCCATGCCTTCATCCATCCCGGGTGGAGTGCGTCCCCGGTGCCGAGCACGTTGATGCCCTTGGTGACACAGACCCGGATCAGACTTTCCGGCTGCATGGACCGGGATACCGCCATTGAGTACGGGGAATGGATGTGGAGGTCGGCGTTCGCGAACATGGCTACCTACCGGTTGTCCTCCGCGGGATATAATGTGAGCCATCCGGAACCGGGAGGATCGATATAATCCGCGAACTCATTCAGGTTGAGCGGGCTGCCCCGGTCCGGAAGTTCCCTCAGGCCGGGATTCTGTCACAGCTGAGATATGAAATGCCCCGTTCACAATGTTTATCATGACTCTTGTTGATGAGAACTTTATCAAAAGGAGGAGAAAAAACCATGGAACATGCTCCGAAAGGCTGTCTGGAACTGCTGAACGACAAGAACAGCATGCTGGTGCTCGTGGACTACCAGTCCACGATGTTCAAGGGTGTAGCGTCCGGTGACAAGACGATCATCAGGAATGCCGCGTACTGTGCGGCGAAGGCAGCAAGCATCCTGAGCATCCCGGTGGTATTGTCGGCTATAAACCCGTCGGGGAACGGGGAGTTCATGCCCGAGATCACGAGACTTTTCCCCGGGCAGGAAGTGTACTCCCGGAAGGTGCTGAGCTTCGACGCCTTCGAGGACGAGCGGACATGGAACGCAGCAAAGAAGACCGCAAGGAAGAAGATGGTCGTCTCGGGCCTCTGGACGAGCATGTGCTTTGCCTACACAGCCATTCATGCCATCAAAGAAGGCTACGAGGTGTACGGTCTCATCGATGCTGCAGGCGATTCCACGCACGATGCCCATAAGTACGGGGTGAAACGGATGCTCCAGGCAGGCGTCATCCCGATCACGGTCGAGTCGCTCGTCTCGGAATGGATGCACGACTGGGGGAACCCGAAGGTCGGCGACCTCGTAAAGGAAGTATACTCGCGGTATGGGTACATGATAGGGTTCTGATTCTGTACGACAGGCTGCAGGAAAGATGCGAAGAGCTGCTGACAGCTTAGGATGGGAAAACCAGAGGGGGCGACGGGTCTTCCCTGACCCCTTTTCCCTCCCAGGCGGATTGCCCTAAGCGGAACGTCAGCAGACGACAATCCATGCTGTTCTCACGCGGGAGGGTTGCCCGGAACTGTGCCGCTCTCTGCCGAGGTTATGCCGGCTTTTTCGTGCAGAATTCAAAGACGCACATGGTGTCACTGTTGTCAGCGACATGATGCGGGACATGATAACGCTGGACTATCTCAGGGCGGATGAAGCCGGCGCCGTTCAGGTGAGCGGTCAGCTCTTCTCTCGGCATGACGCGTGGCGGCCCCCGTTCATCAGGAGACCTGGCCGCCCCCTCCACCAGCCCGAGCGTGGAACCAAAGAGGACGCCACCGGGCCTGAGGGCAGAGTACGCATTCACAAGATACGTTCCGAGTTCCCCCTCGTCGGCGATCACGTGAAGAACGGAGGCTGAATACACCAGATCGAACTCCGCCGGCCCGAACGGGAACGCTTCTGAAACGATGAAGAGGTCGCCGATCTCCTCTTTGTCACGGTACAGGTCAAACCCGAGATCGATGCTCGCCCGGTTGATATCGAACGCGGTGATCCGCTCCCGGGGAAAACCGTCCCGGATCAGCTGCCGGACATTGTCTCCGGTGCCGCAGCCGTAATCGAGGAGCCTGCCGGTCCTTTTGAGCGCACGGGAATAGAAGAAGTGGTTGCTGATCCGCGGTTGCCCGAGAATCATGAGGATGTGGGGATAGCGGACCCCCTCCCGGGTGTACTTCTCGAGGAGCGCCCGGTAATACCCCGCGGGATAGACGACACCGTAGGCTTCGATCCGTTTCATGGCGGTGCAGAGCTCTTCAGGGAGCGTCTTTCCCGGAGGGAACCTGAGGGCTTTTGGTGCAGGCATCGCAGGATACGTATGTGCCGGCAGAATATTCATGGTTATCGCAGCCTGCCGTGCGGGTTTTAGTGCCGGTTGGCCTTGGCGTGTTCAGGTTGTCAATACCTGGTCTCGCGACTGCAGCGTTCCTGATGCTCAATATATCAGACAAAGTGACCGTATTTAACGTCAGGGAGCGGGGATGGGCCTTCAAATTTATGCCAAGCATTGCAGTCATAACCGCCTCACTGGGAGGAGTACTGGCTGGAATAGCCTTTGCTTACTATGGCATATTCATGAACAGCATAAGCCTTCCGGTGATCCTCTGGATAGTTGCCATGTCAATAACGTTCTTTGTAATAGCCGACATACTAAAGGTCAGGTTAAATGACAGAATTTCCGTTGCAAATCCAAAATGCGCAGCACCGGCTTATGCTATGGAGTAAGATAAGGACTTCCTCTCCCGACTAAAGCCGGGGGACCCGGGCGGTCAGCTGAAAAGGACTGTTCTAAAAAAGGACCGGGGAAAAAATCCCCAGAAAAACTGTATCCCCGGGAAAACCACAACGTTAAGAGGGTACGATCATTCAGGAAAGGAGAGATGAACGCACTTGCCCTGCTCCGGGAACACGAACCGGTCTTAAAAAAGCGGTCCGGTGTTCGGGGAATTCGTCACCAGAACATTTCTGTCTGAATTCGATCCCACCCCCTCACTCAGCTATTTGACCCTTCACGGTGGAATGATACGTATGAGCGATACGCACATCCTCGTTGGCAATGTCACCATCGAGAGCTTCATCCTCTTTACAGCGGCCACCATCGCACTTATCTTTCTGTCCTACCTTTGCTACAAGGCAGTCTATATCGCGCTGACACGATTATCCAGCCGCTCGGTCGCCCGCTGGACAGCCAGATTGGTGGGATACATAATTTTTGGAATCGGACTGTACTACCTCGACCTCACCATTCTCGGGTTTGATATCAGCGCCACATTCGCCTCACTGGGAATCCTCAGTATTGCCCTCGCATTTGCGTCCCAGCAGATCATCTCAAACCTGCTCGCCGGTATCATCATCGCGGTTAACCGGACCATTGAGCTTGATAACTGGATAGAGATCGGTAATGAACCCGAGACCGGTATTGCGCAGGTCCGGGACATGACATTCACACGCACGATTGTAAAAGATCGGGATGGCAGGGTGTTTATCGTGCCCAATGCTTCTTTGCTATCCTCAAAAATTGTCAATTACTCCCAATCAGGGTATATCGAGATCCCCGTGACTATCACACTTCCACCGGCTCTTCCCTTTGTCCGGGCGCGGGATACTATCCTTGCAGTGTTGACTGCCCATCCGAAGATCCTCCCGAATATCATACCGGAAAATATGGCACAAATCCCGGGACTAGTGATGAAGTCCCGTCAATACGAGTTGTCGTTGCAGAAGATATTTCCCGGAAACTTCTCATCACGGGTCCTCCTCTCTGGCCTTGAACCCTCGGGTTATACGGTCTCGATCCGGTTCTGGATCAGTGACATCACTCTCCGCGAGGAGATAGTTTCGGATGTGCTGTGTGAGATCGGCCAGAGGTTAAGTCTGACAGGAAAATCCTGACAGAAAGATCCCTCCTCAATTTTTCAGGCCTGCGGGATCACGAGCTGCTCACTCTGTCCAGCCTGACCGTTCCAGCGTATTGTTAAGAGCAGGGGATCCTTTAATCGGGTGTCAATTATGCTAAAAGATCGAAAAATCCCCGTTCACACGATCCGGGATAGAATACCGCGGGAGGGAGGAAAGATGGACAGCCATTCTGGTGATGAGCACATTTTTGAAACCGTCGGGAATGCGGTGTGAATGTGCCGCAACAGTCGGCCTCCTCGGCTCGTTCGCACGCGAGTCGAGCAGCGGTTTTCGAAGGAATACCAGGAACTGTCCGCAGGCCGGACCATGAAAGCGATTGATCTGTGGAAGTCAGAGCCCGAGACAGCCGCGTAGAAGACGCTGACGGCAATATCATGCCGGGCATGTTTTCCTTCGGTGAGGAATCCGGTTTGCCGGCCTTGTTCTATGTTGGGACGCGATCGAGACGATTCAAGACGGCATTTGCTGGGATCGGGGCGATGTGGGTTGTGCCGGGAAACAGAAAATAAGATTATGCCCCTAAAATTTTTTCAACCTTTTTTAAGAGATCTCAGTTTTAAAGATGATTGTCTCATCAGCTGCTTTTTTTAAGGTTCACGTATCCAGTCTTCGTTTCACCCGATGTAACTCAGCTCTTCGTTTTTCATTTTCTCGCCTTCGACAAGGCCCTCGATGACCTTCTCCATCTCGCTCGCCCGGTCGTTGAGCTTCGTGGGATCGACCGGCACACCGATCAGGTTCGAGAGGATGGCAAGGACGCTTGCCGCGGCCATCGGGTCCACGAGGTACCCGCTCGTCTCGCCCATCAGGCAGACCGCTTCAATGCCCCGCAGGGCGGAGAGGCCGAGCATGAGGCCTGCCGCGCCGATGATCCCGCCGCCCGGCTCGTCCCGGTTGAAGATGACACCGGCGGTCTCGAGCTCCTCCCGGAGCTCCGCCCGGTTCACGGCCCCGAGGACCCGGGGCTCGTTCACGAGGTGGCCGACGCCGAAGCCCCCGAGCGTGTAGATCCGTTTCACTTTGAGCTCCTCTGCTATCTCGCAGTAGGTGTCGGCGAGGAGGTAATGTCCCTCGTTGGAGGTGCTCTGGTGGTCACCAACGAGGAAGACGATATCCTTTTCCGCGCTCTGGCAGAGGTAGAGCTCGTTCCGGGCCAGGCGGACGAGCCCGCTCTCGTCGAGGATGACCTGGGGGGGCAGGTAGATAGAGTGGATCTCCCCGATTTTCTCGGCCACGAGCATGTGGATCATGTACTCGGCCACGAGTTTTCCGACCTGGCCGATGCCGGGGAGCCCTTCGATCAGGATCGGGTCGACGGGTCTCTTATCTTTGAAACTTTCCAGGTACCGGACCGAGATGTCCTCAATCATGCTTCGCCATCCTCCGGTATCTCCCGTACTTGTCTTCCGGGGAAAAACGGGCGGGGTGGGCGACGGATGTCGGCCTGCCGCAGGCAGGACAGGTTGGGGAAAGGGTATAGATATGGTCTGCCATGCACTGCCGGATACGCCCGCTCATTGGCTCTTCCCGGACTTCGGTTTCTTGACGAGCTTGCCCTCGCCACCGGCTTTTTCCACGACCGCGATCGCGGCGTTGGCCGCTTTCTCGATCGCCTTCTCGGCAGACTTGTAGTCCGGCGCGGTCACCTTGATCCGGTAGGTCGGGGCCCCAAGGTAGAGGAGCTCGATATCCGCCCCTGAACTCTTCGAGGCGTTCGCCTTCTCGAGCGCCTTCCGGATGACATCGACCCCGTCGGGTTTCGTGGACTCGAGGATCAGGTGCCCGGTCACTTCGACCCGGGGCACTTTCACGCTCTCCTCTGCCACCCGCTGGAGGACCTCGGAGACCTTCTTCGGGAGGCCGAGTTTTTTGAGCGTGGTCTCGGGGTCGATCACAATATCTTCAAAGACCGGATAGAAAGCCCCGTACTTCCTGAAGATCAGGTCCTCGATCGGGGCGAGTGGCTCGCCTGTCTGCTCTGCCACGAACCCGAGCCATTTCTGGGCCTTGGACTCGTTCTTCCACTCGCGGATCTTCTCGCGCCGCTGGTGCTCGTTGACGTCTTTTAAGGAGAGGTCGATGTGGCCGCGGTTCCGGTCGACGTTGAGGACCTTGCAGACGATCTTCTGGCCCTCCCGGATGTGGTCACGGATGTACTTGATCCAGCCCGTTGCGATCTCAGAGATGGGGATGAGCCCCTGGCGGCCACCGTACTCGTCAAGGGAGACGAATGCCACGAAGTCCTTGACGTTCTCTACGGTGCAGACGACCAGTTCCGATTCCTGTGGCCATTCCCTGTCGAGCATGGGAGGTATCACTTGAGCTCTTGGACGATCTCGGCCTTGAGGATTGCGCGTCCTCCGGCGGGGATTGCGAGATCGCGCCCGCAGACAACGCACTTGACAACCGTGCTCGCCTTCTCAAAGACGGTCTGCTCGTTCTCGCAGTCAGGACACTTTACTTTGTAGAATTTACTCCGGTTTTCCCGTATCTGGCTTACCATCCTGCTCACTCCGTCAGTTCAAACTTTGCGACACGGTAACCCTTGCGCAGGTGCGCCTTCTTGCAGGTGACACAGCGGTACCGTACATTGATCTTCTTCGTCGGCTTATCTCCGCCAGGCACCTTGGAGAACTTGCCCATGTTGCCTACTTTACCTCTCCGCGCCTTCTGGCGGTCAATCCAGTGGAGGCCGGTCGTCTTGCCTTTCTTTACCTTCTCGACCTCGTGAACCTGGTGGCTCCTGCAGAAAGGACAGTAGGTGTTGAATTTTGCTGGCATTTTCATGAAAATTTCACCGATAATCCTGAATCGAATACCTTATATTATTTACAGAGGTTGATATTTAAGACTATGTTGCGCTCGCTCAGGACCGCAGCATTCCGCTCGGGAAGCGTCACTATATCTCCCTTTGAGAGAGTATAAATCCTCCCATCCACGCCCATGAACGACTCCATGTCCTCGAGCACCCGGACGAGGGCGCACGGGTGGGAGATGGGCAGGGCCCCTTTCGGTGCGGCCAGCGGCAGGTCCTCCGGTTCCTCTTCCTGCTGCGGTCCGGGCTCGCTGCCCTCGTCTTCGGCAGCCACCGCATGGCGGAGCGCATGGAGCGTGTGGGGCACGTTGTGCAGGAGGACGCCCTGGCACTGTTCGATGCTTGCCGTGATCTGCTCGAACATCTCCTTCTCGGACGGGATCATCCGCTTCACTTCCTCGCGGTCGTAATAGCTCCCTTCCGCGTGCATGACGGTGAGCGCGAGGATCTTGCGCGAGCGGATCGCAAAGAGGTCCTGCAGCGTCTCCCGGATCGCGAGGGTCTCGTCGATGAGGGAACGGGCCTCGTCCGAGAACGGATCCTCGAACGCGTACACCTTCCGGGTGATGGCCGCCAGTTCCGCGTGCCCTTTCTCAAAAATGTCCGGGACTACTGCTGTAAGTCTCCCTGTCTCGCGTTCGGACAGCAGGGTGCTGCGCAGGTCGTCAAGCTTCATCTCGTCTCCTCAGGCGATCTCCGCCATGCCGCGGCAGCAGAGGAAGACCGCCACCGCTTCGGGTACTGTAGTGATGCCTTTTTGGAGCTCATAAGTACTTCCGAGCATAGGCATCCTGAGCGGGAACTTCTGGTCTACCTTGACGTCCCTCATACCGAACACCACGGCGTCCGTGAGGGGGTCGAAGTCGTGGAGTTCGCGGAGCTCGAGCGGCTGGACCCGCATGCCGCTCCCGCCGTGGAGCGAGGTCGGCATCCGGATCAGCCGTTTCGTGTCGGTGGTGACCGGTTCGTCGGCGAGGGCAGCCCGGGAGAGGAGACGTTTTCTGAACTCGCCCTCTTCCTGGCTGACTACAGCGTGGAGGACCCGGTTTTTGAGAAGCATGCTCGTCGGGTGCCTTTCGATGGCGGCGATGGTCTCTTCATATTTTTTCAGGAATGCAGCCGCCGATTCCTTTCCTACACCTTCAAGTGCCGTGAGGTGGGCCATCGCCTCCCCCTCCGGAAGCGTGCCGATCCACCGGATGTACCCGGCCAGTGTCTCGCGATAGCGCCGGGGCCAGCCGGGCACGGCCGGGGTCTTTCCCGAGAGCATCGCCGCCGGGTCGATCCCGATCCCACAGACATAGTCGATCAGCTCCCTGCGCTCGCTGCTCCCCCACCCGCGGAACGCGATGTCCCGGACGTGGACGTGGTAGCCCCTCCCCCCGGAGAAGACAAGGGCGATGGCCTTCCTGTCCATGCCGAACTCCTCGATGAGGATCGCGAGGAGTTTCTCAGTCTCCTCTTTGACCCTTGCCAGCATCTGGTCGTAGGGGCCCCGCATGAGATGGTCGGCGTCGAGGTCGAAGATCAGGTCGGCCCCGCACCAGCCTTTCTCCGCCATGGTGCCCGCGTCCGGTTTCTCGTAGTACGCCGTCGAGTAGTACGTGTGCTGGGGGACGAGGTTCCGGATGTACTGGTCGAGTTCCTCTTTGCCGGAGAAGCCCACGTGCCTGCGCATCCGCATCTCGGCCCCGCCGGGGTTGAAGAGCACGAACCCCCACTCCCGCTGCTCCAGCGATGGCGGGGAGACGAGCACGGTCTTCTTGTAATACTCGGTGAACCGCTGTCTCAGGAATTCTGTTGTGGCCGGGTTCATCGCAGCTCCTTAACCATGTATGGTCCTGACCGCTCATAGCCCTGTCTCCGGTAATACGGGCGGACGCCGATCCCGCTCATGATGGCGAGGGAGCAAAAACCGGCGGCGGAGGCGATCCCCTCGGCCCGTGCGAGGAGCTCCTTCCCGTACCTGCGGTGCTGCCACTCCTCGGCCTCGGCGTCTTTTCCCACCGGCACGAGGGGGCCGTAGACGTGGAGCTCCCGCATAAGTGCGGCCCCGTCCAGCTCCGGGCGGAAGACCGTGGACGGGAAGCGGAGGCGGGCAAACCCGATGAGGGAGTCACCGGAGACCGCGGAGATGAAGTGCTCCTTCCCGCCGCACACCTCGTACTCCAGCACCTGTACCTCCGCTTCAGCGAGCGAGGGGAGCCTCCCGATCTCCCGGCAGCGGATGCAGCGGCAGCGCATTCCCGTTGCCCTCAGGTGGTCCTGGGCCAGCTGGCGGAAGTTGGAGTGCCGTGAACCGGCGACAATCAGTTTTGCCGGGATGTCCCGCTGGATCCGCTGGATCCGGGTGTACTCGGGGATGACGGACTTGGCGTACGCGATCAGCCCGATGAGCTCCGGCTCGGGGTAGGGGGCATACCCCCCCCTCCTCCAGAGGTCCTCGATCTCGGAGCCCGGGGTGACCAGCGTGGGGTAGATCTTGAGGAAGTCCGGGCGGAATCTGGGGTCGGCAAAGATCGTGTCGAACATCTTTTTGTCGGCATCGATCGTGGAGCCGGGGAGGTTCGGCATCATGTGGAACCCCACCTTGAGCCCGGCGTCCCGGAGAAGCGTGTTGGCGAGCACGGTGTCCTCCACCGTGCAGCCCCGCCGGTTGAAGGCGAGGACAGAATCGTCCGTGTGCTGGACGCCGAGCTCTACTTTCGTCACCCCGAGCTCCAGCATCCGCCCGATGTGCTCCCGCCGGCACCAGTCCGGGCGGGTCTCGAACGTGATGGCAACGCAGCGGGTGGCAGAGGTCTCGTTCCCTGCCTGGACGGTTCGGATATCCGGGGGGAGCTCCGCCGGCGTCCCCCGGGGATAGGTGTTCATCGCCTCGATGCAGCGGGAGACGAACTCCTCCTGGTACTCCACCGGGCGGGCGGTCATCGTGCCGCCCATCACGATCAGTTCCACCTTGTCCACCCGGTGGCCGAGGATCTCGAACTGCTCCAGCCGGGCGTGGACCTGCCGGAACGGGTCGTAGCCGTGCTCCCTCGCCCGTTTCGCCGCCGGTTCTTCCCCCGTGTAGCTCTGCGGGGACCTGAACGGGTGCTCCGGCCCTCCCGGGCAGGGGAGACATTTCCCGTGCGGGCAGGGCCAGGGCGAGGTCATCACCGCGACCGGCGCAACCCCCGAGAGGGTGCGGGTGGGCTTCACGAGCAGGATCCTCCGCAGGGCCTCCCGTTCATCCGGCCGGGCAGCCGCAAGGATGGCGGAATTTTTCGGTACCGCGGCGAGCGCATATTTCCGGCAGACAGCGATCTTTGCCGCAACGACCGCTTCGTCACCGGGCTGCAGGGTGAGGATGCGGGAGATCATCTCCCGGAGCGCCAGCACCTCATCCATGACAATTAATGTTCGGCTGCAACGGTCTGGGATGCAGTCTCATGAGAATAGTTCACCACGGGCAGGGGGCGGTGGTGGATATGGGAAACGATCTCGTCACCAAGCGTAAGGAGGGCATCCTTGTGGGCTTTCTTGTCCTTGTGGATGTGGACAGGAGAGATCTCCAGGGAGTTGTAGCGATCGGTCTGGATCTCGTCGTTGGTGACGCCTTCGTAGTACTTCTTGATGTGAATCATCAGCATATGTAAATGAAGCAGCTCTTCCTTTTGCACACAATCACCTTTTCCAAGATGATCCTATTTTTTATTGCACACATATACCTTATTGGTGAGATTTATATCAGGAACGATGCGGCACGTGGGATCCCTTGTTGCGCTCGCAATTGGGGACGCGTTGGGTGCGCCCCTTGAAGGATCTCCCCAGCCTGAAGCGTGGGTGACATTAATGCGTCCCGGCGGGCGTCATTCCCGGAAAAAAGGGGAAGTCACGGACGACACCCTGCAGGCAATCGCGGTCGCGGAATCGCTGGTTGCATGCGGGGGCTATTCGGAAAATGACCTTGTCAGAAAATTATCTGAGAGCTATATAGTACGGCCGGAATGGTTCGGTCCTACATCAACTTTGTTCTTTAATCTGGTGCGATCCGGAACCCTGCCGCACCAGGCCGCATGGCTGGTCCACTGGCGCCGTGGCGGCAGCCGGACCAACGGGAGCGTGATGCGGGGGTTCCCCCTCGGGATCTTCTACCCCACCCCGGAAGTGTACTGGGTGAGCGTCGCCTGCTCGCGGCTCACGCATTTCGATCCCGTGGCCGGCCACTGCTCTGCATTCCTGAACGTGATGGTGAGCGATATGTGCCGGGGGGTCTCGCGGACGAAGGCGTTCCGGCACGCCCGTTCACTCTGTACGAATCCTGAGGTCCGCACCGTGCTGGGCAGTTACGATCATTATAGTAGAGTACCCGGGCTTGACGCGGTCGAGTGCTCGCATGCAGCCCTCTCGTGCTTCATGAACGCCCGGACGTTCGAGCAAGCGGTGCTGTCTGCTATTAACTTAGGCGGGGATGCGGATACCGTCGGTGCCTGTACTGGAGCGCTGGCCGGGGCGTGGTGGGGATTGCCGGCTATACCTTCCCGGTGGGTTCATGATCTGGAAGGGTACGGGGAGCTGGTGGAGCTGGCGGAGCGGGTGTGGGGGAGGAGGAAGACGTGAAAACTGTTGGTGAGAGGGGGGATTGTACCTAATTCGAAAATTTTCTAATGTGAATACAAAATGAACTATGAATAAAGAGAGTAAAAACAAAATTTGGGGATGAAAAATGATCTTGCACGATATGAAATAATTGGGTATCGAATTGATTTTAGTAATAGTATTTATTTTTGCCCCAATTTTTTGTAAAGCGGCCCCTCTTTGAAAACATGGTCTTCAGCCTGTACGACAATCCGATCCGGCACGGTGAGCAGGTTACCGGGATCTACGTCACTGGCCTGTTTTCAAACGATGGCTGCCCCATCGTACCGGAAGACGACGGCATCGGCGTGCCGGCGCAGGATAACGAGTGTATCTTCGAACGGGATGCAGGAAAACAAACTGGTCCCGGCCTGTTTTTGGTACAGGAGATCCCCGCGATCACCGGAATCACGGTCGTGAGACCGGTGAACCCGGAAAAGGCGCACGGTTCGGGAGCCTGGTGCCGGAAGGTTCAAGCCGGTCCGGAGGGGAGCCCGGAGCCATGCCCGGATGAGGGGAATGGGAGGAAAACGTACTGCCTCTTGCATCTTCATCGGTAGTGAGGTGGTAAAACCATAATTTTATCATATCCTGCTGTGCAGACTCTGTTCAGTACTTCCGGATTCTGTTTGGCTACACAGAGGTTCCCCATGAAATTTGTATCACCTGTAGCAGTATCCGTGGTACAACGGTAGTGTGAATGATGGACGGCAAGAGTATATGGAGGAAAGCCCCGGGGCTTGATCCCCGCCTGGATCTGATTCTCGTCTTTATGGGAATGTTCGCCATAACCGGTGCGTTTGAACTTGGCCGGGATCTTTTCTTCCCCTATGGGGGGCTATGGCAGACATCGCTTCTCACGATCATGGTGGTGAGTGCCAGCGCAGCGTTCATCGCGTTTTTCCCGATCCGGACTCTCAGAACCACGAGAGCCCAGCTGGATACCCTCCTGAATGGTTCCCCGACCCCGCAGTTTGTGATCGATGCGGATCACCGGATCATCTTCTGGAACCGGGCTCTGGAGATCTCAAGCGGGATCAAGGCATCAGAGGTGCACGGCACCACGGAACCCTGGCGTGCATTCTATGCCGCATCACACCCCACCCTTGCAGATCTTCTCGTAGACGGGATGATTGAAAAACATCCTGAATTGTACAAAGGGCGGTACAGCAGATCGCAGATAATGGATGAATCGTATGAAGCGGTCGACTTTTTTCCGGATACCGGAAAAAACGGTACCTGGTTCCACGTTACCGCAATACCCGTACGGGATGACAACGGCGTTCTTCTCGGGGCGGTTGAGACATTGATGGATGTGACCGGGCGCAAGCGTATTGAAGCGGCCCTTGAGGCGAACCGGTTCCTGCTGGAAGATTCGATGGAACTGGCGCATATGGCGTACTGGGAATATGACGTTGCCTCGGACATGTTCACCTTCAATGATCGGTTCTATGCCCTCTATGGAACAACCGCAGAGAGGGAAGGAGGATACCGCATGCCCGGGGATGCCTATACTATATCAAAAATTTTGTTTACATGGAAGATATCGGGCGTGTGCAGGCAGTGATCGCTGGTGTTTCCGGGGGGACCCAGGGTCCGGGAACACATTCTGAACTGGAGCACCGGATTATCCGAAGGGACGGGGAGATCCGGTACATCAATGTCTGTATCCGCATAGTCCGGGACGAAACGGGTCGCACGAGCCGGTGCAACGGTGCAAACCAGGATATCACCGAGCGCCGGCAGGCAGAGATCGCCCTTGACGAGGCCAGGAGAGCAGCCGAGAAGTCCAATGCGTTGTTTACGACACTGTATGAGAATATACCGGTCGGATTTGGTTTTGTCGACACGGACTTCCGCGTCGTCCTTATAAACAGGCCGTTTTCGGAGTTTCGCGATATCCCGCTCAACGGAAGTACGGGAAAGACCCTCGAAGAGATAGTCCCGTCTCTCTGGTCAAAGGTCAGTTCCAAGTATACCAGCGTGCTCGAGACCGGACAACCGGTCGCCGGTATCGAACGGCAGGGCCCATCCCCTGATCGTCCCGGGGTCATCCGCCACTGGCTTTCGAACCTGTACCCGGTCCGCACCGGGGATGGAACCATCATCGGGATCGGGATTATCGTTGTGGAAATAACCGAATTAAAGAAAGCAGAAGAGGCCCTCAAGGAAAGCGAGGCACGGTTCCTCGCGTTTATCAAGGAGGCGGCAATGCGGCTGAAAAATCCCCTAGAGATAGTGGAAGGAAATCTTGGGTCTGTGGTGAGCGATATCGATCGGGGCGAGGTGGTCGGCCCGAATATTGCCCTCCAGCTCAGGCTCCAGATAAAGAACCTGGAGCAGATCCGGAATAATATCATCGAGTTGAACACGGCGATTGTTGATCGTTCCGGCGAGATCTCGAATGCCTCCAAGAAATTTTTGACGGAATAGGGGGACTATACGTGGTGATTTCCCGGATTGAACTAAAGGACAATGCCCTGTATCTGATCATGGCCTCTGCTGCCCAGCTGCGGGAGGAGAATATCGAGCTGATCCGGATGCTGCAGGCACGGGATTATTACATTCTTGTGGTCTCGGCAAACCAGCCCTACGAGATCCTCAAACAGAATTATGAGCGGAAGGGGATCCCGATGGAAAAGATATTTGTGGTGGATACTGTCACGAAATACGCGATGGGGCACGATCACGAGCCGGTGCCAAACTGCCGGTTCGTCAGCAACCCTTCAGATCTTACGGATCTGGGGATTGCAATAACGGATCTCTTAAGCAGTAACAAGGAGAAGAAGATCTCCCTGCTCTTTGATTCGATCAATGCCATGCTGATCTATATCTCATCGCAGAATACGACCCGGTTCATCCACTTTGTGACGAATAAACTGCGGTTGATGAATTTTTCCGGGATCTTTCTTGCCGTAGAGAAAGGGCTTGACCCGGACCTGCTCATCCAACTGACGACCTTTGTGGATCAGGTCATCGATGTGGATGCGGAGGGATAAACCGGGGAGCGGCCAGTTGGAATTATACCGTGTTGTCTTCACGAGTGATGACAGGGGATTGCCGATATTTCTCTCCGGGCCGGATCAGGTTTTCATGTCCCTTTTTTTACCGTTCCGGTGATCGGTCTCAGGTGGTGATTCATTAGGTATCTGCAGAGTGGCACGATTATTGTCCGTTTTGTTGACAGGGTTTTTGTCCGCTTTTAATAGGTTTTCTGGTCTTGTTGGCATTGATTTTTTTCATAAACGGTTCTGATAAGGTAGCGGCCGGTTACCGGTTTTTCACCTCGTTAAAAATCCCGACCTGCCATCAACTTATCAGAACACGTTCAGGCACCCTCAGAAACCTCAGCATTTTTTTTAGCAAGACTACGAAAGTACGGAAGCAAGACCCGACGTGTATAAGTCGTCGCATCAGCAGGAACTGATTCGGGAAGGTTAACCTTTTCAAAGCGTTTGGCACGTAAGGAATCGCAACAAATTTTTTCCGGAGACCGGCAATTTTTTAAAATTCCCTACCAATCATCAACGTATCAGAATCGCGGTTCATGTAGTATTTTCAATCAGATTATGGTAAAATGTCCCAGTCGGCGAGAGAATGCCGTCGCGGATATTTGCCGATGCGATCGTATTTACTGCGTTTGCCCTGTCACTGTAGCTCATAACATCGAGAGCCGGTGAATAATCGGCATATCCAAAGAAGTACGTACCCCAGAATGGTGAGATATACTCGATGTGATTCACCCTGGCTGATTGGGCGAGTGTCGACAGGAACTGTTGGTCGAGCGGGGACCAGAAGCTGAAGATATCGAGGCCGAATGCCTGCGATGAGGTGGTCATCCCGTTGAAAGTTGACACTGGAGCGGCCTGCTTGTGAAGCCATGCCTCATCGATCACGATCGATTTGTTGTACTGCCTGGCGATGGCGCTGATAGTGTCGATATTGGAAAGCCCGGTTCCGTAGACAGGGTACACGTGGATGGTGATGAAATCGAGATCCGTGTTTGCGGCATAGCTTCTCGCGTAATCAACCGAATCCCATGTCCCGACACCAGCGCCGATCTTCGTCCCTTTACGGTCGAGGCCGGCAAGAACGTAATTTACAAGCTCGGTATGCTGTGCTGGCCCCTGCATAAAGCTCCACCGCGTGAGGGCATACTCGGTATCGGGTTCTGCGCTGATGTCAAGGAATTCCGGATGCGTGTCGTTGATGATCGCCTCCACCATCGCCCGCTTCTCGGCTTTGTACTGGTCGGCCGTAACCCCGGAATAGTCCCATTTTACCGGAGAGAACTCCGTGTTGGCGAAGAGGATGTGGTTCTCAACATCGAGGACCATCCCGCGTTTGTGGACTTCGGTTGCGACTTGCCGGTAAAACTCAGCGTATTCATTATAGCGCGGATAGCCGGGAGTGTAAACCGGGTAATGAATCGGGATGGTTACTCCCTGTATCCCCATTGCCTTATACCGGTCCAGCATCAGCCTCACGCTATCCATCACTTGCGGCTGGAGGAGGGCGTCGCCCCGGTTGACATTCGCCTGCAAGAGTTCCGCCCCAAAGACTACCGGGTAGCTAACGCCTGTGTCTCGCGTTGCGAGGGTTGTGTCGTACTTGTCCATGTCAGTTTTGAGGCTGTCATACATCCCTTGGTACAATGCTGGGACTGGTGCCGGTGTACCCTTAGGTTCTGGCGTGACCGCACTAACCGGTTGGGATGAGGGAACTGTTTGGCGCACGCAGCCTGTGACAGCAACGGTGCCGAGAATAAGAGCGATTATAACGAGGGGGACGAGGCACAGCACCAGGCTGAATCCTCCTCCTTTTTTGGGATTTATAGGCTCCAAGGGGATCATGTGGATGCTCTTTCCTGACACGCAGGTCTGTCGATTACAATTCCCTTTGTGGATCACCTTATTAAATGTAAGGACACGAGGTGCTGATGCGTTGGCGGCAGGTGGCGGATTTTTCATTTCGAAAGAAATTTACCTGTCAACCACAGACGCAACAGAACCACATTCTTCCATTAATGGACATTAAACGAAAATTTTATTAAAGCTTATTCCCTGTTCGAGTTGAATATTGCCTTCGATGATGTAAACTGGTGAGGCTAGGATCTGGCTGAATAAGTACAACTGAAAAATAAAAAAATTATTCAACTTTTTTCCCGGCATCTGGTCCGGGCGTACAATCGAATACTTCCGTGATCTTCAGGATCAGCAATCCCTTTGCAGGGTACTGTGGGCCTTTTGCTTTTATCTGCGCCTTGATCTTTTCATACTCCGGACCGCTGGTTTTCACCGTTACGGTTCCCTTGATCTGGAAACAACGCTTCTTTTCAGGGTCCCATATATAGAGTGCCAGATGGGGATTTTCCCTCACATTTGCGAGCGTCTTTACCATGTAGTTGTCCCCGATCCAGATCGTGTCGTCAGCCACAACCTGCACCGTGCTCATCGGCGTAACATTGGGGATTCCGTTCTTGGATGCCGTGGCAATGGCATAGGGCTTGTTCTTCGCAAATACTTCTTTCATCTCCGCAGTGAGTGTCACCATCGTCTTCCTCCCCTTCCTACTGGCATTGAATGCCGTTACCCCCTCATAGTGTTTTACTATGCTTATATTTTGTGTTTGACGGATCGAGCGTGTCCGACGAGCTGTTCCTTGCCAAAGTTTCTGTCCTCAATAGTGACATGATGTATGTCCCGCTTTCAAAAGCACCGGATGGGTGTCTGCGGCTCCCCGAAGCCCCTGCCCGTTCCGGCCCGGTTCAGCGAGACGAGCAGCAGTCACCCGGAAGAACCTCCAGATGCCGTGCCTAAAGCGCAGCCAGAGCTCGCGTGAGAATTCCCACAATCCGATCCGGTAATTATTTTTTATTGCCACATCCGGACCCGGCTGTTTTTTAAAAAACCAGTGAGCCACCATAATCCCGTTTTCGCAGGATTGTACCGGGCTTCCGGCTGCGATGAAAGATCAGAAGAGTTATCAGAGTTCCCTCCAATTCCCGTTGCATGGTGCAGAAAAAGATGTGGACCGGTGCTGCGGTCCTCTTCGTGCTGCTGATGATCTGCCCGCCGGTCTTCGCATGCACTACGTTCATTGTGACCAAAGGAGCGTCGGCGGACGGTTCGGCATACGTGGGGCACACCAACGATGGCTTTGGTGCCGCTGTCGTCGGACCCTCCGTGCAGAACGAGATGAGCCAGCTCATCTACGTGCCGCCCGCGGATCACCCGCCCGGCGCACTGCGTGCGGTCCGTTTCGACCCGAACTCCGGATCGGATGAACCTGCTGCTGCAAAGACCGACGCTGACGCTGCAGTCGCCTACATACCCCAGGTAAACCATACCTACGGGTACCTGACGGGTGCGTACGGCATCATCAACGAACACCAGCTGATGTTCGGCGAATGCACGGATTATACCAAAGTCCAGCCTTCATTCGATGCCAAAAAACGCATCATGTACAGCTCGGAACTCTCCAACATCGCCCTTGAGCGGACCACGACTGCACGGGAAGCGGTCGAGCTTATCGGGAGCCTCATCGACAAATACGGCTACTATGGGACAGGCGAGACGCTTCCGGTCTCCGACCCGAACGAATCCTGGGTGATCGAGATGGCGGGAGGTACCCCCGATGGCACGGGAGGGCTCTGGGTTGCGGAGAAAGTGCCCGATGGCGAAGTCTTCGTAGCTGCCAACACGTTCCGTATCCGGGATATCGACCCGAACGATCCCAATATTCTGTACTCAAAGAATCTCTTCTCTGCGGCACAGGCAAACGGCTGGTGGGATCCCTCGCAGGGAAAACTGGACTGGTTAAAGACCGTCAGCGGCGGCGAATATTCGCACCCGTATTATTCGCTGGCCAGGGTCTGGAGCCTGTACCACCGGATCGCCCCTTCAGAAAATTTCAGCCCGTTTGTCAATGATACCTACTCGCGGGACTACCCGTTTTCGGTCAGACCCGACCAGAAACTCAGCACAGCCGACACATTCGCCCTCTTCCGCGACCACTATGAGGGAACGGTCTTTGACCTGACGACCGGTCCGGCTGCAGGGCCGTTCGGCAACCCGTACCGCTGGAGAGGCCCGTTCGACAAGCACGATCTCCTTACTCCCGGCGAGATAAAACCCGGTGCATGGCCACGGGCTGTCTCGGAGATGTTCTGCGGGTACAGTTACATCGTGCAGGGCCGCAGCTGGCTGCCGGACCCGGTTGGCGGTCTTGCATGGTTCGGGTTTGCACCGCCGTCAGAGACCGTCTACATGCCGTTCTATGCGGGAGTGACCTCGGTACCGGAAGAGTTCTCGAACACCAACCGGTCGGTGTTTGACCATAATTCGGCATACTGGGCGTTCAATTTTGTCGCCAACTGGGCTACGATCAACTACAACCTGATGAGCGGGGATATCCGTGCACAGCAGCAGCAGATCGAACTGAAGGAACTGGGCAGCCAGCGGGCAACAGAGAGCAAAGCGCTCGCGATCCTCGCAACGGATGGCGATGCTGCCGCCCGGAAGTACCTGACCGGCTATAGTACCACGAACGCAGATGACACCGTGAACGCGTGGTGGCAGTTCTCTGACAGCCTTGTGGTCAAGTACAGCAACCAGATGGTAACTGATGCTGTAAATGGATCCAGCCAGACCCCCGGCTACCCGGACTGGTGGCTCAACGAGACCAGGTACCAGTACGGCCCGCGGGTCTATGATTACGAGGGACTCCAGCATGTCCCCGATCTTGTGTACACGAACCAGACGGTCAATACGACTCCCGGAAACGAACTCAACTACATCATCGAGACCCAGCGGGCGCCAAGTACTGGCGGGCATCCGCTGGTGCCCGGTCTTGATAATTTCCTGAAGTGGCTGGGAAAGTAATACCGGGATGCGGAAAGATCGCAAAGGTGGGGTGATGGCAGGATCCGAATATCATTTTTTATTGGATTTAAAAAAATAATTCAATCCTCAGCCCCTAGGCCGGCAGCATCACCACCAGATGCCGGAACTTTTACAGCCTCACAAAGTCCGTTGCTTTTGACGAAGATCCAGTTCACAGGATTCAGGTCCTTCCCTGTGTTTGTGAATGCCTCCCGTAATATGAGCGTCACATCGGGTCATATGCCGGCATCGCGTGCAATCCAGAATGGTCTTGAGGGTCATGATGGTATTTGATTGCCAATAACACGAGCATACTCTATATATTCATTGCGATCATTCTCAAAAATCAGATTTCAGAATGTTTCCGCGAAATTTTCCCGGACAACGTACCGGGTTACGCAAAACCCGACAGGTACCAGTCGTCGCATCAGCGGGAACTGATCCGGGAAGGTCAAACCTTCGGGAGCTGAGTGGTCTGCCAGAACCACGAAGCAGAGAAGTCATCAGGCTTCGAGTTGTTTTATACGCAGGAAATCGCACAAATTTTTTCCGGACCTAGCAATTTTAAAAATTTCCACAAACCGATCCGGCAATTATGTTTTATTGCCGCTTCCGGACCCGGCAATTTTTTAAAATTGCCACTAACCGATCTGGCAATTATTATCTATTGCCAGCTCCGGATCTGACAATTTTTGAAAGTCCGCAGTACGGTCTGACCATTCCATCGTCATAAAATGACAGAAATTTCCGGGTTTTTCCGGCACAATTCATCCAGACCAACCCGGCAATTTTTCAAAATTCCCACTAACCGACCCGGCAATTATTATTTATTATCACATCCGGACCCGGCAATTATTTTTTATTGCCAGCTCCGGACCTGACGTTTTTCAGAAACTATGATGCTCCAAATATGCACTGGAACCGGTGGTACCAAAGAAAATATGTATCGCTACCAGCTCCTCCGTCTCGGATGAAGCGGGGAGAATACAGTTCGGGACACCAAGTCTCCCTGCCGCACCCGGTCCATGGGATGCCTCAGGATTTCATCCGCCCGTGTCATCTTCTTCCATGGCTCCCGCCTATAAAAGACCATGGCCGGCGCGACTTCCGCGTCACATGCGACTATCTCACCGGTCCTGGCGATTGTGTCTGCGCCCATGATACCATATCAGCAGGACGGATTTCCTGCGCAACTCCGTCCACTTTGCCGGATCAATTTCAGCATTGATTTCAGCATGCAGGAGTTTCCATCCGGTCTTTCATCCTGCAACGTACTCCCCGGATCCTATCCCGATGAGTGCTGCCGAGTAACGCTCTTGACTCCGGCATTGATGGGAGGATCCTCTCATAACTGGCCAGTACCTCGTCGCCGTTGGCTACCGGTATGACGTTCGCACCGCGTTTTTCTGCAGCCTTCTTTTCGCATCCTTCCTCCTCGCATTACGTAATAAAATTTGAAAACTCGTGAAAAGTTTATATCAAAAAACCGCGCATGGCCATAAATCCGGCACCGGATGGTTCCACCTTGTGCAGAAAGGACTGCTTCGGACCCGGCAGCACGGGTGGACACATATCCCGGATCCTGTGGAGATCGTTATGACCGGGGAATCGATTCTGATTGTAGAAGATGAAGGATTCATCGCGCTCCAGATCAAGGAACTGCTGGAGAAGAACGGGTACCGGGTTTCCGGTACCCTCGCGTACGGGGAGGACGCCGTGGTGCTGACAGAGAAGGACCCCCCGGATCTCGTCTGCATGGACATCGAGTTGATGGGAAAGATCGACGGGATTGAGGCAGCCCGGAAGATCCACGAGTACTCCGATATCCCGATCATTTATCTGACTGCGTATTCCGACAACCAGCGGCTCGCCCGGGTAAAGGATACCGTGTCGTACGGGTATATTGTTAAGCCGTTCAAAGACCGGGAGCTGCTCGCCGCGGTGGACATGGCGATCCACCGGCATAAGGTCGACCAGCAGTTCCGGGAGAGCATGCAGCACTATCGGGCCATCGTCGACAGTGCTGCGGAGGGCATCCTCCTGGTCACCTGCGGGACCGGGGCGATCCTCGAAGCCAACCCGGCGTCTATCCGGCTGCTCGGGTATACCCCCGGGGAACTCTCTGGCATGACCGTTGGCGAACTCGTCGCGACCCGTGACGAACGGGCCGGAGTATGGGAGGAGTCCGTCTGCAGGCAGGAAATCTGGTCGGGAGAGGTGCAGTTGCGGTGCCGGGACGGCTCGCTGCGGGACGTTGAACTCACCTCCCGTATCATCCGCCGGGAGGGAGCCCCTGAGTTATCCTGCATAATGGCCCACGATGTAACGGACCTGAAACGTTCGGAAGCAGCGCTGCGGGAAGCGCACCGGAAACTCAACCTCCTTTCGAGTGTCACCCGTCACGATATCCTCAACCAGCTCACCGTGCTGTACGGGTTCCTCGAACTGTCCGGGCCCGACGTTGCCGGCACCCGGTTGGAAGAGTATGTGAAGAAAGAGAAGAAGGCTGCAGAAGCGATCCGGCGTATGATCAGTTTCACGAAGGATTACGAGGAGATCGGGCAGCAGCGGCCCGGCTGGCACCGGGTGGAGGCGATCATCCGCCAGCTGGCAAAAACCGCAAATCTCCCGGGTGTTGCGCTCGATCTCCGGCTGGGGGATCTGGAGCTCTATGCCGACCCGCTCCTCGAACGGGTCTTCAACAACCTGCTGGACAATGCTTTTCGCCATGGAGAGCATGTGAAGACGATCACGGTGGCAGCCGGGACAGCGCCCACCGGCCTTGTGATCCGATGGGAGGATGATGGCACCGGGGTTCCCGATGCGGAGAAGGAGAGGATCTTCGAAAGGGGCTATGGGAAAAATACCGGTCTCGGTCTCTTCCTTGCCCGGGAGATCCTCAGCCTGACCGGCATTACGATCCGGGAGACTGGCACGTTTGGCAGCGGTGCACGGTTCGAGATCATGGTGCCGGCCGGGGCATTCCGGGATCCCGCAGCGGGATGAGCAGAATTCACCGGATTCTCGTCCCCATCGAGGGTATCGGACAGGGGATTTGTTTCCGGTTGTCCAGTACCCGTGCAACACAAACAGCCCGGTTCTGCGGTGGGGGAATTTCCCGATATCGGTACGATACTGGGATCCGCCCCTCGACGAGAGAACCTTGTGGCAGCCTGGAACAAAGACGATACTTTCTGGAATTTCCTTACGCTCAGTGACGGATACCATCTTCCCACGATTCCAGACAGCAGTCTCAGGCTCCCGGCACCATTCGACACCGGCACTCTGCAATCGCCCGGCTTCAATCCGGTGAACTTCTTCGCCCGCCACCCGTTCCGGGCAGAGATCGGTATACGGGCAGACAAATGTACTGAGTTTATTTTCCGGCTGGACAATACGGAAGGTAACCCATGAGCGGAGAGACCATTCTGGTAGTGGAAGACGAAGGGCTGATCGCCCTCCACATGACTGAAGTACTGGAAAAAGCGGGATACCGGGTCACCGACCCGGCTTACTCCGGGGAGATGGCGCTCCGGGCGCTCGAAACGTCCCCGGTACCCGATCTCATCCTCATGGATATCGGGCTTGCTGGAACACTCGACGGGATCGAGACTGCCCGGCAGATCCGGAAGCGGTTTTCGATCCCCCTGATCTTCGTCACTGCCTATACCTCGGAGCGTATGCTCGAACGGATACGCGAAGTTGCACCGGACGGGGTTCTCAACAAACCGTTCGTTGACGAGGAGCTGCTCGCCCTTGTCGGGAAAGCCGTGGGAAGGGGATCCGCATGAGACCGGGTCTGTCGGTTATCCCTGCCTGGAGACATATGCACTGGTTATATGTATCCGGGAAGGAAAAAAGAAACATTTGTGGTGTAATGTATGCCAGAGGAAGTCGTCATTGTTGAAACCACATTCCACCCGGTGAAATGGGGTTCTTTCATTGTCCGTGGACTGATTGCCCTCATCATCGGGGTTTTTGTCCTGATCTGGACCGGTGTTGCGGTACAGGCTGTGGTAACCCTCATCGGGATCCTGATCGTCATTGCTGCGATCCTCGCGCTGGTCCTTGCCCTCAAGACGCCGGCCGGTGCTTCGCAATCGACCGTGCTCCTCGTGGTGGGAGTCCTGGGCCTGCTCGTCGGAATCGCGGCCGTCCTGTACCCGTGGGTTGCTGCTGCGGGGCTTACAGTTATCATTGCCCTCCTTATGCTCTTCTTCGGGTTTATCGATCTCTCGATCGCAATCTTCCATCCCGTATTCACGAAGCACCGGCTGATGCTCGGCTTTTCCGGGGCGCTTTCAGTAATTCTCGGGGGGGTATTCTTCTTCCTGCCAGTGCTCGGGGCGCTGGTGCTTGTTGCCGTCTATCTCGGTATATTTGCGATCATCTACGGCATCCTGAGCATCGTCATCGGGCTAATGGTGAGGGGTGAGCAGAAGAACGTGACGGCAGGGTAACCGTTCGCAGGATCCGGATTCCGGATCATTTCCACTTTTTTACCGGAAAAAGCGTCGTATCGAAAAACGGTGCTGCCGGGATTACGGCTGGTGACTCCAGTTTCACCTCAGTAAAGTTTCACCTCAGTAAAACGTGCCTGTCAACCATCACCTTCTCAGGACCTCCGCGTCAGTGACCCGATGGCCCGCTGCCGTGCGGGTTCCTGGTGGTCCAGACAAGGAGGAGCGTTCCCGCCGCAGCGATGACAGCGGCGACCATGAACCCGGCGCTGTACCCCACGAAGGTCCAGATGAACCCGATCATCACGCTGGATACGAGATCGCCGACCCCGTTCATGGTGGCGAGCGCCCCGAAACCGAGAGCCCGGGAATCTTCCTCCACCATCTCGCCGGCGAGGGCGCTTTCGAGGGTGTCCTCGGCCGCTATGAAGAGCCCGCACATCGCGAAGAGAACCCCGTACGCAACCAGATTCACCGGGGCGAGAACGAAACCGATGAAGGTCGCGACTGCGATGGCATACCCGAGGATGAGCATCGGCCTCCGCCCAACCCGATCGCCAAGCGATCCGAGGGGGTACGATGCCCCGGCATAGACGATATTCCGGACGAGGTACAGGCCTGCACCCGCCGCGGTCGCCGTCATGAACCCGAGCGAGGGGGTGAGACTGACGATGGCAAATGCGATGAGCAGGGTCTGGGAGAAGTCCGCAATCCCGAAGACCAGCACCGCGGAGAGGAACGCCCTGAACCGTGACGGGAGTCCCTTCAGGGAGGCAACAAGGGGAAGGGGCCGCGGGTGCGGGGCAGTGTCCCGCTCGCGCAGGAAGAGCCAGATTGCGACGAACGCAAGGATCCCGGGAATGACCGCCAGCCAGAGGATCTCCCGGACACCTATCGATGAGACGAGGACAAGGGCGATGGCCGGCCCGGCGACCGCCCCGAGCGTGTCCCCGGCCCGGTGAAACCCGAAGGCCTTGCCGAGATCCTTCTTCTCCACCGATTTCGAGAGGATCGCGTCCCGGGAAGGGCTGCGGATCCCTTTGCCGATCCACCCGACGAGCCTCCCCGCGAGCACGACGTACCACGAGCCGGCGATAGCAATGATCGCGGGGAAGACGGCGGTCGCGACCGAACCTCCGAGGGCAAACTCCCGCCGCCTGCCCAGCTTGTCGGCGAAATATCCCGAGAAGAGCTTGACGAAACTGGATGCCCCGTCACTCAGGCCCTCGATGATACCGAGGGCAAAGACCGGCGCACCGAGGATGATCAGGAACGAGGGGAGGAGGACGGTCACCGACTCGTACCCGAGATCGCCAAAGAAACTCGCTATCCCGGCGCCAAAGACCGTCCGGTTCAGCCATGCCGGCCACTTCATACACGTACATCGGGCGGCGGTACCTGATAAATGCTGGGGATTTTGGTTTTGTTAAGGTAGCAGCGGGCGACTGATCTTTCAGCTCATTACCATATCCTTGTCAGCCGCCAACGGTCAGGATCCGCGTAGGGGGGATCCGGTATACTTATCCGCACGTTATAATCCACAACAATCGCACATCAGGGTATGATTTCCTTCACACAAATTCACAGATTTTCCCATGCCTTCAGATGTATCCTGCTTTCCGGAGAATTGCCGCAATACCGAAATATCCTGCACTGATGAGAAGATCGGTTTTCATTTCGGTCAGGATGAACGGGTAGTTGCCGGCACGGTATGCACCATAGACGAGGAGACACCGGTACGCGATCCAGACAATAAAAGAGACAAGGAAAGCGTACCCGATGCCAATCCCGATGCACCACGTGACCGCGAGCCTGTCCATGGTATGACAGCCCAGCGCCACGGGTTCTTCCCCGCTCGGATCCTGGATGCTGCTCTTTCCGAACCTTTTCTGCATAGTTCCTGCACATCCTGATCAGAGATGCTCTGATAACACGTCCTGATAGAGCCGGTGGACATTCTCTTCAGTCGTTGTCATCGAAGGAAACCCGGAGAAATTGGCAGCCCGACGGATATCCCGGAGAAGCCGGAGACGGTACTGGCTCTGGGAGAGAAACCATCCTTCGTTCCGGTAATACCTTGAGAGATATTCCTGTTCCCACTGCCCCGGCGTCGGAATAAAGAGCCCGCTTCCCAGTCCGGCTTCAGCAACATCCATCATGGTTGTATACCCGGAACGGCTGATGATGAACCGCGCCCGCGACATGAGCGACGATTTTTCCCGGCTGGAAATATAGGAGTACAGTACGGTTCCGTCATCCAGCGTGGTAACCCGGTCGGTTGCGGGTTTACCTAGCAAAACAACTTTCCTGCCGGGAAGGTGCGGGATCTGAGGAAGGAGGATCTTCTCAAGGGCCGTACGCTGGGGTTCCATCCCCGATATGATGATCAGGTAATCGATATCTTTTTTCACCGGTTCTTTCCGGACGCTGGCGAGGATTCCACAATAATACATCCGATCGCTGAGTGCAGGAACACAGGTCCGGGAAAGTTTTCCTGCAAGAGCGCCCCGGTCCGGGGTGTTGTCAGGCACGACAATCGTAGTGAACCGGGAAAAGGCATCGGCCTGAACGCAGACGCCGAGGAGTTCGAGCGGCCACGCGATCAGGGGAAGGCTCTGCTGCAACTGGTGGGTGATCTGGATCGAAGGCACCTGCCGCGAAAAGACGCCGGAACGGGAATCACTGATAATGAGATCGAACGCATTTTCCGAGAATATCTTCTCTGCTCTTTTCCGTTCCGACAGGTACGCTTCGATAAGACGGGGTATATACGCCGTATACGTCGGGAGGAAGATCCTGCCGTTGTTGTGGGGAATGGGGTAATCCTCGAACGGGATAAACCCGCATTCAGGGCATTCTTTTTTCAGAAACGCAAGGGCGTTCCCGCTGGTTCCAATGGTGACATCATGCCCGTGGGAGAGCAGTTCCCTGATGATCGGTACGTCACGGGATGCGTGGCCCAGTCCCCAGTTCAGTGGTGAAACAAATACTGATCCCATTCGTCGCTGTTCCTTTCAATGGTATCGCTGGCTAATCCCGCATCGGCAAAACCGGTCAGAGGCGTATCACAGTATTTTTTATTTGAACTATATATACACTTTCGAAAACATAGAGTAGGGCACAATTACAATCTGAAATAAACAAACAGTATACCGAAGATACCGTTGATATATCATGAATGGTTCCAGCCGACCGTGGATGCGGGACCCTGTTACCGCAATTATTGCGGCAGCCGTGCTCTTTGGGATTACCACACCCGTCCTGAAAGTACTGCTCTCTGCAATCGCGCCCATCCTCCTCGTTGCACTCCTCTCGCTGGGTGCCGGCGGGGGGGTCCTGTGCTGGCTAGCCGTGAGCGAACCCGGTTTTGCCGGACTGGCACTCCCATCCCTGCGCGGCAGAGAGCGGTACTGGCTGGCAGGCACGGTGGTGATCGGCGGCCTTGTCGCACCGTTCGTGCAGTTTACTTCCCTTGCCGTGACTCCTGCAGCCGCTGCGTCAGTACTTTTGAACTTCGAGATCGTGTCGACGGTACTTATTGCATACCTGATCTTTCGCGAACCGATAGACCGGAGAACCGGTGTCGCACTTGCCGCAATCCTCGCCGGCAGTGTCCTGTTGAGCTGGAACGGGGGCAGTATCTTTGATTTTTCAATCGGCGCTGCCGGTATCATCCTTTCCTGTCTCCTGTGGGGTCTGGACAACAATTTCATGGGGCGTGTCTCAGCGCTCCGGCCGGGTATGATCGTCGTGGTCAAGGGGCTGTGCGGCGGGAGCATCGCGTGGGTGCTGGTCTTCCTTCTCCACGAGCCGTTTCCCGGATGGATGCCGATCGTGTTTGCCCTGGTAACCGGTTTTCTCTCCTTCGGTGCGGGCCTTGTCCTGCTCATCTCGGCACTGCGTTCCATGGGTGCGGCCCGGGCCGGCGCCGTGTACGCCGCCGCCCCGTTCATCGGATGTATTGTCTCCCTTCTGCTCTTTGCCGATCCACTCGGGAACCAGTTCTGGGCTGCACTGCCCCTCTTCATTGCCGGTGCAATGATCGTCATCCGGGACCATTGGGCCGGCCAGGGACTGAATTAGGCGAATACCGGAGCACCAGGTTCACCGGATCATCATACCGCGAGCCTTCGCCTGTCAGAACCAAGGAATGTCCAGGTCACCGCGACCGGAAGGCGGATCGGCCGCGGTTCCTGCGATGGCGCCCGGATAGTAAACGAATGGATCTGGGTCTCGCACATCTGCATGCACGCAGTGAGCATTGAGAGGGTGACTGCCGCGACCTCCTCGCTCTCCCTCCATGCCGGGTCGGTGCGGATGCATGAATCGAGGAACGGAAATTCTTTTACGGCCTGCCGGGCAAGGTGCGCGGCGCCATCTCCGATCCGCTGTGTGAATTCCGGGTGAGGAATCCGCCCGTCAGTTATATCCTGGAGGGCGCGGCGGAAGCAGAACCCGTCCCGCATGTTCCTTGCTACATAGTCTTCATAAACGGAATGATTCTTCTGGCATAACGGCAGCAGCGGGAGGGCATGCCACGGGTTGCCCGCATCCTGCAGGAAGTGCATCGCATGGCCGAGTTTCACCAGTGCGCCGGTCTCCCGGGCAGAAGTACCGGCCTCACGTATCGCGTCCCGCGTCAGTTCGCCGGCAAAAAAGGAACAGAGCGGCATATAGTGCCGCACCTTGTCAAGCATGCCCCAGCCGTCGGGCACCAGGACACTCCGCCTGAGGATCTTCCGCTGGGGCCGGGAGAGGCCCCTGCGGAGAGCTGCAACATCGGCAAGATCCCAGTGGGTCAAATGTGTCCAGCGTTCAACGGCTTGCATGATGTGAATAGAGTTTATTGCTTAAATATATACTAAAATTAGAAAATATATATACATTTCCCTTTCGGTGAAAGAATGTGAACGAAAAAGGCGGATGTTCCAAAGAAGGAAATTCAACCACTTCCGGACCTGGCAATTTTTTGAAGGTCCGTAGTACTGTCAGAACCACCTCCCTCTTATCTCAGTCTTTTTATCCTCACCATCGCGAGGACGCCCGCAGCCGATGGCAGCGCGGTACTTGCCATCGCTCCCTGCCACCCGATGACCGGCACGAGGCTTTCGGTGATCAGGGGAGCTGAAAGGGCGGCGAGCCCGACCATCAGGTTCAGGATGCCGGATGCGGGACCGGCGTGTTCCGGGCCGACGATCTCCCGGGGTGAGGCAAAGACCATTGCCGGCGTCATCCCCCAGACAATCCCGAGGACGGCAAAAAAGAGTGCCCATGGCAGGAAACCCCGGCCAAGGAAGAAGATCACCGCGCAGAGCAGGAGCCCCGCCGCCATCGATGCAAGGATAAAGGTTCTCCGGGTGCAGAACCTGTCCGACACCATGCCGGTGACCGGGGCTGCCCAGATGATCATCGAGACGGGGAGGATCGCAAGCACGGACGCCGTAAAGAGATCAAACCCGAGAACCGTCGTGAAATACGCGGGTGCGAGCGACGTTATCCCGAGCATATAATAGTTGACCGCGAACCATGCGACAGCAACGAGCCACATCTCGCGGTCGAGAAACACGGACTCAAGGCAGTCATGGGAGAGGCAGGCCGCCCGCTCATCGGCGAAATACCCCCCGGATCGCATTCCGTCGTCCGCCGGTTGTTTTGCGAGACCCGCCCAGAGGACGAGGGACGCGATCGCAAAGAGCAAGGAGAACCAGAGGACCGACATCCAGCCGTACGAGGCGATGAGGACCGGGGCGAGTACGAAGATGAGCAGCCCTGATACAGGGAGTGTCGTCGACCAGATCCCGGTCGCAAGGCCCATTTCGTCCTTCCGGAACCAGATGGAAAGGGCGCTCACCGGCCACGTGAATGCCATCCCGAAGCCCAGGCCCGTGATGAACCGGCCGGTGAAGATCCCCCAGAACGTCGGGAACCCTGCCGTGACGATGGTGCCGAACAGGATCGTCCCGAGGCAGGCGATCCCTGCAGATTTCCAGCCGAGCCGGGGGGAGAGGATCGCAAACGGTATCGCCATGATCGAGATACCGATACCAAAACCGGTCATGGTGGCGAACCCGACATCGGAGAGGGAAACACCGAGGAAAACGGTCAGGACGGGGAAGAGCGGCGGCATCGCAAAGAGTGCGATCGGCCCGGCCATGCCGGCGACGAACGCAGCGAAGAGAATTGCCCAGCGGTACCGGTAACTTTCGCTCCCCTGCACAGACGCACCCCGTAATGCAATGCAATGGTAGCCGGGATTATTTGTAAGTTTCGTCAAACAATAACAGGACCCCGCGGTGCCGGACCGGCGGGCCCCTCCTGCCCATCAGGCTGCCGGAAAAATCCGGCCCGGAAACCGGATCCGGACAATGACAGGAAGGGGGGATTACCGGGTCTGATTCAGGAGATACGGCACTTTCATAACAGGGGGCGCCACGGCAGGAAGGGCAGACCGGAGGCGCAACCCCAGGGCGTGTCAGGGGATTGGATTATCTCACGAGTTCCGTGTCCATTATCCGGCATAGAACGGAAGGTGAAAATGCAATGAATAAAACAGAATGCTGGTTCCAATCCTTATCCTTACGCCGGGCGGATCTCCACCAGCTTCAGGGGCCGCCCCTTCTCGCAGATGTCCGGGGCATTGCCCAGCACCTCGGTGACCACGTACTTCTCTCCCTCGACCACACCGTCGGGGCGGCAGAGCGAAAAGCTCCGGCAGTCACTCTTGTAACAGGAGAGCTCGGGCTTGATCTTGGAGTTGACAATCGCCATCTCGGGACTGATGAGCATCGTCACCGGGGCCTCCATCACCTCGACTGCAGTCGCACCGTTCAGGTGGACATTGCATTCGTGGTGGGTGGTCCGGACCGAGACGATCCGGTATTTCCTTCCCTTCTGGAGGTTGTGGCAGGCCTTCTTCACCTTACAGATGTCGCAGGCAGCGACCTCTCCCTCATAGATGAACTCCACCCCCTGCTTTGCGAGCACGGTCCCCACCAGCGTCACCTTTGTCTTGGATTCTGCCATGCAGTCGTCACCTCACTCCTTGTAGAGCATCTGCACGAGGGTCTCGGCCGACTCCCGCGTGAGCCCCATATCGAGTATAGTAAAGCGCTCAGGACGGATATCCTTTGCCATGAGGAGGGCCTCGACCGCGGTCGCATCATCGATGCCGACCTCCGCTGGCGTCACCGGCGCCCCGATGCTCCTGAGCGAGGAGCGGATGCTGCGCCAGTCGCCCCCGTGGAGGTACATGGTGATGATCGTCCCGATCCCGCAACTCTCGCCGTGCAGCGCCTTCCCGGGTGCGAGCCGGTCCAGGGCATGGGAGAACTTGTGCTCCCCCCCGCTCGCCGGGCGGGACGAGCCCGCGATGCTCATCGCGACACCGCTGGAGACAAGCGCCTTGATCACAATCCATGCCGACTGCTCCTGGTGCGGTTTTATCAGGTTGGCGTTCTTCACCAGGATCTCGGCGGTCATCTTCGAGAGGGCCATGGCATATTCGCTCATCGGCTCGCCTTTCACCCGGTGTGCAAGTTCCCAGTCGAGGATAGCGGTATAATTGGAGATGACGTCCGCACAGCCGGCCGCGAGGAGGCGGTGCGGAGCGGAGGCGATGATCCCGGTGTCGGCAACGATGGCAATGGGAGGCTGTGCCTCGAGCGACGAGTGGCCTTCCTCCATGGGGACCGAGGCCCGGGCGGATGCGATGCCGTCATGGGACGCCGCCGTCGGGACCGAGATGAACTGGAGGTCGAGGTTGTACGAGACAATCTTGGCCGTGTCGATCACCCTTCCGCCCCCGACCCCGATCAGGAAGTCCATGCCGGATGCCGCCTTCTCCGCGTCCTTGATGACCCTGGCGCTGATCTCCCCGGCAAGGTAGGGGGTGACCTCGTACTTTTCTGCAAGGACGGCCCTGACCCGTTCGCCGGCCAGCCCCATCGTGCCCCTGCCGGAGACGAGCAGCGCAGAGCGGCCGAGTTTCAGGTCGTTGCAGACCGCGGGGAGCTGCCCGAAGACATCGTGCCCGATCACCACGTCGCGGGGCAGCTGCATCCACTTGGACTTGTCAAAGACCCTGGGTTTGAGTAATTTTATTGCATCTGCGCTCATTGTACTCATGGATGATTAGTGATTTCCTCTACAAATATTACATTGATCCCATACGCTACGAGCAGCCCTATAATACCGTGGAGACCATCACCTACGCGCTCATCCTCATCGTAGCGGTGTACCTCCTCTACCGCTGGTTCAGGAAGTCTGGGTTCCCCCTTGACGGCCCGTTCGTGCTGGCCACGATCCCCTATATAATCTTCGGCGGCGTGCTCAGGGTGGTCCAGGACACCCACATGATCCAGGGGGATATCCAGTTCGCGATCGTCACCCCGTTCATCTATTTCGTGATATTTTTTTACACCTTCGGGATGCTCCTCCTCTCGCGCTCCCTCGAGCGGCAGGGCCTGTGCGACAGTTACCTCAAAGTCTATGCCGGTATCGGTATCTTCTCAATCTTCTGTGCGGCGCTCGTGCTCATCGCGTGGGCAACGACCCATACCCGGATCGACCTCGTCGTGCTTGCGATCATCCTGCTGATGGCAACGGTATCGACGCTTCTCGTCTTTGCCTGCATGCGGTACCTGCTGCGCTGGGAGTACGTAACCGACCCGCTCTACATCACGCTCCTCTTCGGCCAGCTGCTGGACGCCAGCGCAACCAGCTACGGCATCGACTTCCACCCCTCGGTGCACTATATCGAACAGCATGTGGTGGGGTCGGCCCTGATCGACTGGGCCCACACCGCGTTCATCATGTTCCCCCTGAAACTGGCGGTCCTGTTCCCGGCGATCTACATCATGCAGATGTACCGGAAAGAGGCGAACCCCGCGTTCTGGCACCTCGTCCTCCTCGCGATGATCGTGGTCGGGTTCGCGCCTGGCATCCGGGACATGGTACGGATGGTCATTTATGTCTAATTCCGCACTGACGAATGCCATCATCATCACATTCCTCCTCTTCTTTACCACGCTTACGGTCGGCTGGCTGGGGTCGGCACAGAACCCCGCGATCGGCCAGAACCTCATGACGCTGTTCGAGAAAGAGGTTGCCGGGCAGATGTCGACCAAGGACAGCGTTGACATGTTCCTCAAGCTCTTCGCAAACAACTTCGAGGCCTGCATCCTCCTTTTCCTTGGCGGAGCTTCCTTTGGCATCCTCACGATCTTCATCATGAGCCTGAACGGGATCGTGATCGGTGCTATCATGGAGATCGTGCACCTTGACCATTCGCCGCTCTTCGTGGCCGCCGCGATCCTCCCGCACGGCATCTTCGAGATCCCGGCCTTCATCATCGCCGGGGCCCTCGGGATCCTGCTGGCCCAGTCCCTGACCGCGGAATGGTACGGGAGCGGGGACGCTGCAGCCGATGCGGGAAAATATGCCCGGACCTTCCTCCTGTACGTCCTGCCGCTCGTTGCCGTTGCCGCGTGCGTCGAGGCATTTATTACGCCGGTGGTCATACATCTAGTAGCTTAGAGGATTTTGTTCATGGACGACGATGCGGGCGCCCTGCCGCTGAAACAGGACTTTTCCGGATGGTTCAACGATCTCCTGTGGCGTGCCGGGATCATGGACGTCCGTTACCCGGTCAAGGGGCTCTATGTCTGGTACCCGTACGGGTTTGCGATCCGCAAGTTCGTGTACCAGCGGCTCCGCGACCTGCTGGACCGGGACCACCAGGAGACCCTCTTCCCGCTGCTTATCCCCGAGCAGGAGTTCATGAAGGAGGCGGAGCACATCAAGGGGTTCGAGGACGAGGTCTACTGGGTGACCCACGGGGGGACGACCCCGCTAGACGTGAAGCTCGCCCTCCGGCCCACGAGCGAGACCGCGATCTACCCGATGTACGCGCTCTGGCTCCGCTCGCACGCCGACCTCCCGATGAAATATTACCAGATCGTGAATACATTCCGGTACGAGACAAAACAGACCCGCCCCCTGATCCGGCTCCGGGAGATCACCTCGTTCATGGAGTCGCACACCGTCCACGCCACGTGGGACGAGGCGGAGGCGCAGGTGGAGTACGAAATCGCCCTCACCCGCGAGTTCTACGATGGGCTCTGCATCCCGGTGACCATCTCGAGGCGCCCGGACTGGGACAAGTTCCCCGGCGCCGATTACACGATCGCGGTCGACGCGATCATGCCCAACGGCAGGACCCTCCAGATCGGCACCGTCCATCACCTCGGCACCCACTTCTCGAAGACCTTCTCGATCCAGTACGAGGACCGGAACGGTGAGCAGCGGCTCGCAAACCAGACCTGCTACGGGATCTCCGAGAGGTGCATCGCGGCCCTCATCAGCCTGCACGGCGACGACAAGGGGCTCATCCTCCCTCCCGCTGTTGCACCGGTCCAGGCAGTCATCGTCCCGATCACAATCGGGAAACGGCATGAAGACGTACTCTCTGCTGCGCAGAAGCTGGAGGGAGACCTCAAATCCGCAGGATTCCGGGTGAAGACCGACACCCGCGACATGCGGCCCGGCGCGAAGTACTACTGGTGGGAGCTCAGGGGCGTCCCGCTCCGGCTCGAACTCGGGCCGAGGGACCTGGACGCCGGGAAAGTGATGGCCGTGAAGCGGACCGGTGAAAAGAGCCAGATCGAGCTTGCGACCGTCACTGACGGCGTGACCCGGATGCTCGCCGAGATCACCGCTGCCATCAGGGCCCGTGCGGAGGAGCACACGCAGTCGCACCTCTGCACCGTGGACTCGATGGAGGCGCTCGTAGCCGCCCTCAATGACGGGAAAGTTGCGGTCGTCCACTGGTGCGGGCAGCGGGGCTGCGGGGACGCGATCGAGGAGAAGGCCAGTTCGAGCATCCTCGGGACGGACGTGCGCTCGGAATACATCACCTGCACGGAAGGGTGCTGCATCGTCTGCGGGAAACCGGGGAAGGCGACGCTGGTCGGCAGGACGTATTAACCCCCCAACCCGCACCATCCTGACTGGAGGGGGGGTACCTCATCCATCTTCAGAGGGGTTCCTCTCTCCCTACCTCACCGGGCATGGGAGGGGTACCCCCCTGCCCACTCCCATACCTATTTATCCCGTCTCACGCTACCGCTCATGATGATCGGGATCTCGACCTACTGCCTCCTTGAGGAGCCGCTTCCCGTTGCGCTGGACAGGCTCTCCGCCATGACCACCCTCATCGAGGTGATGGACGAGGGCCCGCATTTCGTGGACGACCCCGGTCTGTTCGCGAGTTATTCCGGGGACTTCGTCTTTCACGCCCCCTACCACGGGATCAATGTCGCGTCCCTCTTCGAGTCCATCCGCAGGGCGAGCGTGGAGGTCATGATCGACTGCTTCGCGGTTGCGGCAGAGATCGGCGCTGCCGTTGTCCTCCACCCGGGATATTTTGCCTGGGATCAGGAGCGCGGTCAGGCCGACCGGCAGTTCAGGAAGTCCCTCGACGAGCTCAGGGAGGCAGCAGAGGAAAGGTCGGTCACGTTCTGGTTCGAGAACATGGGAGACATGCACTTCTTCAACCTCCGGACGCCGGAGGACCTCGGGTTGATCGACGGGAGCGGGTTCACCCTCGATACCGGCCATGCGAACCTCAACCACTGCCTCGCGGGGTTCCTCGATAAGGGGTTTGTGCACATGCACCTCCACGACAACGACGGGAGGCGGGACACCCACAGCCCCGTGGGGGAAGGCACGATCGATTTCCGTGCGGTAATGGCTGCACAGCAGCGGGAACGTGCGACTGCGGTCATCGAGGTCAGGACGCTGGACGGGGTCATGAAGAGCCTCCGGGCACTGGAAAACCTGTGAGCGGGGTTGACCCGACCCACCCGTTTCGTGCCCCGGGCGGAACGGACACGGGAAGCGAAGATCTTCCGACAACAAACCTGTTGGCCATGTCGCCCGAACAGCTGCTGGGGAACAATCATGGGTATTGGGAGAGGTGGGGCGGGGCCCGCCCACGTGATCATCGCATTCCTTATGGCGATAGGTCTCGTGGCGGTGCCTGCTGCCCTTGGAGCGGGACAAGGTAGCACTACGGGGATGCAAAAGTTGGCGGGCGGCCCGGACCTCAATATAAGCGCCGGTATCCTGAATGAGTCGGCGGTACCGGTGCAGTTTCGCCCTGCCCCGGCGCCGGTCAGGATCTTCGAACTCGAAGTAGGCGGCCCGACCATGCCCGGCCCGCTATCATGGGGCATCCCGTATTTTTCCGGGCGGTAAGCCCGGTCTTTTTAACCCCTGCAGGGAATATGGTAGTACGAAGCATGGGGCGGCAGCGATGAGCGGGGATTCCGAAGACTTCGACAAGCCATACCTGCCGGAGCGCTACCGGCAGAAAGTTATGATAAACCGGCGGCGGCGCCTCGTCAGGCGGGCTATCCTTGGCGGTATCTTCATCGCTATCATTGCGGCGGCAGTTCTATTCTCCGGCGTCCCGTCCCCCGGCTGGGTGCATGTACCGGCACTCTCATCGCAACAGCCTGTGACCGTGCCGGCTCCTCCCGCGGCCACCATCTCCCCTGTCCTGAATGTCACGGCGACCCCCGCACCGGGTTTTGTCGTCGGGCCCGGTGTCCCATCGCAGCCCTCTGCCGGGAATATCTCCCTCGCAGACGCGGTTGTGGCACTCCGCCGATCCTACCCGGCGGAGGAGTTCGCCATCCTCAGCGTCAACCTCTCCACTATGTCAGGCCATACCCTGTTCGGGTTCGTCATCCGCCCGGTCAGTGGGGGAGCCGGGGACGAGTCCACGGAGTTCATCGATGCCGCGAGCGGTGAGTCCTGGACCCCCGGGCAGGACACCTCACCGGTATCGGCAGGACAGGCAAAATTCATCGCGGGATCGGTGTTCCCCTCCCTGAACCCGGACAGGGTTGACGTGCGGTACAGCGATGATCCCAAGCGGGGGAAGATCTGGGCGTTCACTCTCTCTTCCGGAAATACACAACTCCTGAACGGGAGCATGGATGCCACGTCCGGGGGGATCGCCACGTTTTCCCTTACGGTCCCTGCCGCCGGCAGGCCGGCAATCCCCGTTTTCAACCTGCAGCAGGCGCAGGATATCGCCGGCAGCTACATCTCCGACCACACGATCGGCGCCCATCCCGTCAATTTGACGGTATCCCGGTACGAGCCATGGGGGACTGCGGCCAGCCCGGTCGCAGGGGAGTACCGCTTCACCTACAGGCGGATATATTCGGGGTACCCCACTGACGAGGACGGATTCATGGTGGCTGTCGACGCTGTCAGCGGGCAGGTGATCGGGTACGACCAGCTCTGGACAACGCAGGACTACTCGTTCGCCGAGACCATGGGGCCGTCCCTGACGAGCTATGATGCCGGGGTCGCCGTCATCCGGGCAGCAGGGAACGTATCTCCTGGGTCCACGGCGAGTATCCGTATCCTCTCGGAGGAGATCCTCTGGCAGAACCGGCACCCTCCCGGCATCATCCAGCGGCCGGGCAGCATCCCCCTCCGCTGGAAGGTGGTCTTCGACGACGACATCATCCGGGCGAACGCATCCCTCCCGGCCGCGACCGGCTGGGTCGATATCCGGACCGGCAATGTCACGGAGCTGGACTACCGGCACTGAAAAAATATAAACGTCTGTTTCGGGTTTCAGCACCGGTCGCAGACGTACTCGATCGCAAGGGCTGTCTTCCGCATGTCGCCCCGGATCTGCTTTTTCCCGCCGCGGAAGAACCAGCGGTTACATTTCGAGCAGCGCTTGGGCATGACACGGGCCAGCGCCTTCATCGGGATCTCGAGCACGAAGCCGGTCTTGTCCCACTCCTCGGGGGGCTTCTCCACATTCTGCTCATAGGTGGAGACGAACTCCATGATCTGGTGAGGGGGAACCCCGAGGTCGACGAATTTCTTGAAGACAAAGTAGTTGAAGATGAGCCACGAGAGGTCCGAGCGATCGAGGATCCCTTCGTACTCCCCGAACGACTCGTCGAACTCCTCGAGCGAGCAGCCGCACAGGGGACATTTCCCGCCTACGAGCTCGTCGAGAAACACCTCTTCCTGGCACCCCGGACAGGTCGTGTGAGGGGATTGCATACGTGATGTCATGGTAGCTCCGGTCGTGGTTGACGTAGGGTATTCATCCGGGCCGGTAGAATGATCCGTCCCGGCAATGGTATCTTTCCTAGTATTGATCGGGTCTGCACATATAGGTATCACCAATGCACATTTTCCCCGATAAGTGCTTTCTGGTCGGGAGGAAAAAGTCAGTCCGCGGATGGCTCCGTGGGCTCCATGATCAGCGACCCGAAGATCACTTTCTCGAGGACCTGCGCGACGAACTTGATGTACATCGCTTTCTCGAGGTCCTCGTTCCGGTGGATATCGGCATACAGCTGGAGCCTCATCAAGGAAAAACGGAACCGGTCGAGCGTATCGTCATCAAGTCCCATCGCTTCCCGGTAGATCGGTTCGAGGAGGTCGGGGAACACCTGCGGGTTCTCGAGGCACGCCACCACGCCCTTGTAGATCGGGAGCGGCTTTTCCTTGCCGGTCAGGACCCGCTGGAAGTCCATCTTATCCCTCGACAACCCGGATCAGCTCTTCCATGACCTTGTCCACGCTCTTCCACGTGGGGCTGTCGCCGCGGCGGATGATGAACGGGCGGCCCTCGTCCCCGGCCTTGCGCATCTCGATATCGATCGGGATGGCTCCGAGGAACGGAATACCGAGCTCTTCAGCGATCTTCTTCCCGCCGCCCTTGCCGAAGAGGTCGATCTCTCCACCACAGTGGGGGCAGAGCATGCCGCTCATGTTCTCGATGATCCCGATGACGGGGAGGCCGAGTTTCTCCACGAACTTTGCCGATTTGCGGGCGTCCAGCGTGGCTACGTCCTGCGGGGTGGTCACGATGACCGCTCCCCGGACATTGGGGGCGAGCTGAGCGATGGTGAGGGCCTCGTCGCCGGTCCCCGGGGGGAGGTCGACCACGAGGTAGTCGAGGGAGCCCCAGTTGACCTCGGAGAGGAACTGCTGGATCGCGGCCATCTTCATGGGCCCGCGCCAGATGATAGGAGTGCTGGTATCAGGCAGCAGGAACGCCATCGAGATGACCGAGAGCATGCCGGTGACATGGACGGGCTCGATCCGGTCGCCCATCACCTGGAGCTTGTGGTCCTCGATCCCGAGCATCTTGGGGATGTTGGGGCCGTGCATGTCGAGGTCGAGGAGCCCGACCTTCTTGCCATGGTTCGAGAGAGCGTAGGCAAGGTTGACCGATACGGTGGACTTGCCGACCCCTCCTTTCCCGCTCAGGACCATGATGACGTGTTTCACGTCGATCTCTGCCTTGGGCGGAAGGCCGGCCGCCCCGCTCTTTGCTGACGGGCATGTGCCGGCAGTCGGACAGCTGGAGCACTCTTTTTCGCACGTTTCATCCGGCTGCTGGTTCTGGGAATTTCTCTTTGCCATCAGGATGCCTCACAAAAAACCAATCTGTACTTTCACCAGTTGTCCCTGCAAGACAATAAAGGTGGGAGATCGGGGCATCCCGTCAGGCTGCAGAGTCAGTCCGGGATGCAGTCGATTCAGCTGGATACGGCCTGATGCCGGTGAGTGGCGTCCCGTCCAGCCCGTCAGGCAGCCCCGCACCACGAGCCGTTTGCCTTCCTTCCTGACGATGTCGGCTACGCAGAGGCCGGGGGGGTTCGGGCGGTCCGGGGATCGGGTGGCAAAGACACCGTGTTCTGTGCCGGTTCCCGGGGATATCGCAAAAAGGGTGTACCGGTCGGCACGGCCGGGCCAGTAGAGCAGGACGAGGCAGGGATGCTTCCCCACGTCCAGCAGGCCGTCGGCAAATTCCGGCGGTATCCCGATGGGCGGCTCCCTGTCCGAAAACCTTCCCTGACGGGGGGCTTTCCCCCGCCGCGGAACGGCGAGCGGATCACACCGGTTGGCCGGAGTTTGCACGGAGTGCGGAATCCTTCTGCAATATTCATACACAAATCCATTCCGTTCCCGGACATCAAGGTTCTGGTGGCAGGTGAAGGAAAGGAACCTTCATATCTTCCTGGGTCATGGTCGTTCTCATGGAGCGCCTTGTTGCCGTGCTCGACTTCCTGGAGTTTCCCCCTACGCACACCTGCGATGGTGAGAACCTCTCGCCGCGGATAACGCTGAGGGAACTGCATGCAGCCTCGGTCGCGGTCATGGTCTTCAACCCGTTCGAGAAGTCCTGCTGTTCGTTCACGCCATGGATCTGCTGGAACCTCCCTGCTCAGCCGGTCATTCCGGCCGGCATCCCCCACGAAGGGGTCGTGACTGTACCGGTCCTTGCTGTGCAGGGCACCACCGACTATGGCACTGTCGGCTACACCGGCCCCTGCCCGCCACCGGGGCAGATGATCCGGTACCAGTTCAAGGTCTACGGGCTGGATGCCATGCTTGACCTCGCCCCCGGCTCGGACAAGCACGAACTCGTCGCCGCGATGAGAGGGCATGTCCTTCAGTTCGGAGAGACTGCTGCCGTCTGTTCGCGATAGCGATCGGCTGCCTGTCCCAAACGTCATGTTTAAGAGCATATCCGTGCTTATTGCCTGTAACGGAGGTTTGGGAATGGAAGAACTAAAAATAACGATTTCAGTCAAAATTCTCCCCAGCGACTACACGTGCGACGGCGAGGACCGGTCGCCGGAGATCGGGGTCGGCGGAGTGAACACGGCACTTTCGAAATGCCTTGCCATTATCCTCACCGACCCGGACGCTCCCGGCGGGGGTGGGTTTGTCCATTGGATCGCGTGGAACATGGAACTGGCAAGGCTCATCCCGGAGAAGATCCCCAAGACCCCGGAAGTGACGTTCCCCATGAAGGCGGTTCAGGGGAAGAACAGCTTCGGCAGGATCGGGTACAACGGCCCCTGCCCACCGAAAGGGCAGACCCACCGCTACTTTTTCAAGGTGTACGGGCTGGACGCTGAACTGCCGCTGAAGGGCGGGGCGACCAAAGACCAGCTGGCGGGGGCCATGCAGGGACATGTCGTCCAGTACGGGGAGACCTATGTCACCTACGGGAGGTAAATTGCAAACCAGAAAACCTTTTAAAAATTTTCCGGATTTACGAGGTCTCCCCGCCTCAGGGCCTCTCCGAGGCACGGTGGTTCACACAAAAACCTCATTTTTTGGTGAATTTTCCGGTAATTGATCCGCCGCGGGGGCGCCCCGTCGGGGGCGGCGGCGTTCATCGTATCGGAAATGTAAGTGTACTCATCTCGTCGAAATATCTGAATAATGTGTTTTGGCGGAATATCGAGTGCTCTCTGAAAAGCACATCCTTACAATTATCTTGTATTGGACGATAAACCATCTGAATCTTCGATATATATGTGTGCAAAATTTTCCCACGTCCACCATTTTCATTTATTTTCCTTTTCATTCCGGCACCACCCTTAATACCCCCCGGCACTGACTCTCCTCCGGCATGAAAAAACCGTCACGGACACGAGTGCCTGATACGGGACTGACTTCTTCCATCAAGGCTATGTCGCAAAAACGAGAGTCGCTCCTCTCCCCGCTCGCAACTACGGGCGCCGATGCGGTCCGGAGGCACAACCGGACACCGGATGATATCCGGACCCCCTATTCACGCGATGCAGACCGGATCATCCACACCCGGGCGTACACGCGGTACATTGACAAGACCCAGGTCTTCTTCTTCGTGGAGAACGACCACATCACCCACCGGGTCATCCACGTCCAGCTGGTCTCGAAGATTGCACGGACGATCGGGCGGTGCCTCCGGCTCAACGAGGACCTGATCGAAGCGATAGCACTCGGCCACGATATCGGGCATATCCCTTACGGCCATTTCGGCGAGTCCTGCCTCTCTGAGATATGCGGGCAGCACGGGATCGGGAAGTTCTTCCACAACGTCCAGAGCGTCCGGTTTCTCGACCAGATCGAGGACTGCGACCTGACCATGCAGGTGCTGGACGGCGTCCTCTGCCACAATGGCGAGGCCGACGATGTCCGGATACGGGCAGAGCCCGGTACCGGCTGGCTCGCGTTCGACAAGAAAGTGCAGGACAACGCTGACGGAAGGCGCTCCCGCTCGCCTATGACGCTCGAGGGATGCGTGGTTAAGTTCGCCGACACCATCGCGTATATCGGGCGCGATCTGCAGGATGCCCGGGAAGTTGGCCTCATCGGGGCCGGCGAGGAGATCCCGGAGCGGTCGAAAGAGGTCCTCGGCGGGACAAACCGTGAGATCATCAACACCCTGATCTACGACCTGCTGGAGAACAGCGAGACCGAGAACGAGGGATACATCTCCTACAGCAGGGACGTCGAGTCCGCCCTGATCGCCCTGCGTACCTATTCAAGGGAGCGGATCTACGACAACCCGGTCCTGACCGCGGAACGGGGCAAGATCCGCCGGATGTACTCAACCCTGTTCTTATCCTGTCTCGAAGATATCGAAAGGGACGATAAAAGCGCAAGGATCTTTACGGATTTTATCGCGTCAGGCTGGACCAGTTCCCGCTATCTCGCGTCTGCAACGCCTGCCGAACTGGTGAGGGACTTCACCGCCGGTATGACCGACCGGTACTTTGCAAAACGGTACGAGGAGTGCGTGATCCCCCGCAGGACCGAGGGTAAGTTCTGCAGCCAGCTGGAACGGACCTGAACGTCAGTCGTATTTTCCCTTGGGCTCAGCCCAGCCGGTGAACCCGCAGTAGATGCAGCCCACGCCCTCGCAGTGCCGGCAGGGCCTCTTCGGGGCGGCGACAAGGACGGTCCCGGTCCTGCTGCAGTAGATGCAGCCCTCCCCCCCGCAGTGTCCGCAGGTGGCGGGTTCGTAGGTCTTCCCGTTATCCGTCACAACCATCCACCTTCATTCGCATATCCTCGATAGCCGTTACCGGCAGCAGAGCGGTACATCAGTCCTCGTCCTCGTCGAGGTAGCCGTGGAGGGCATCGAGGAGTTCTGCCGTGGACTGGTAGCGCTGAGCCGGGTCTTTCTCAAGGCACTTCAGGATGATCTTCTCCACGGCCTCGGTTTCGGGGTTGAACTCGCTCGGGGCGACCGCCGTCTCCCGGAGGATGGCATTTCCGACCTCCACGATGCTCTCGCCGCCGAACGGGATCGACCCGGTCACCAGTTCGTAGAAGACCACGCCGAGCTGGTAGATGTCCGTGCGTTCGTCCGTCCTCCCGAACTCAGACGGGGAGACCTGTTCCGGTGCGGCATAGGAGAGCGAGAACCCGGCAACGCTCGACTTTTTCACGTCGGCCGCAAGCACCTTGCTCATCCCCCAGTCGGTGATCTTGGGCACGAGCTCCTCGGTGAGGAGGATGTTGTGGGGCTTGATGTCCCGGTGGATGAACCCGTGCCCGTGGGCGTAACGCAGGCCCTCAGCCACTCCCGTGATGAGGTGGACCGCCTTCCAGACCGGCATGGGTTTCCCGACCCCCTCGAGCGAACCGGCCACGAACTCCATCTCCACGTAGGGGACCGGCAGGATATTGACTGCGGTCACCTCGACGATATTGGGGTGCCGCAGGGTCTCCCAGGCCGCGATCTCATTCAGGAAACACTTCCCGGTCACTTCGTCAAAGCTGATCGGGATCTTGACCGCCACTCTGACACTGTCCGATTTGCGGCAGGCAGAGAAGACCCAGGCGATCCCGCCACGCCCCACGAACCTGATACCAGTATACTTGTTCTCAAGTTCCTTTGGGAAGTAATTCTTCTGGTCGGTTGCGGACGGGAGTGGTGATGAAGCCGTCTCGTCCACGTGGATGGTCCTATCAGCGGGGAAAGTAAGCAGGGAACGGGTGCGCCTGGCCACGGTATTGAGCACACGGGTTACCGTGGAAGCTGCCTGGACCCGGGCATCGGGAGGAGTACCCCCCTTTTTCCGGGCAAAGAAATACACTCCCACGGCTGTTGCCGCAACCAGAAGCAGGGAGACGGCAAGGCCGGCGCTCCCGAAGGGGAACTGGCCCTGTGCTGAGGGCGCCGTTGTCCTTGCCGGAACAGGCGCAGAGGGATTCTCTGAAGGGAACGTACTGGCGGCAGGGACGATGGGCATGAGCGCTGAACTTTGGGCAACACCGGTATAATATTCCGGCGGGTCCATCAGGGGGAACGAATCAACGATATCCTGCGGGGCCCCCCCCGGACCGTTCCTGCCGGCCGAAAGGCTGATGACATAGGGTGTATCCCCGATGCCATTGCCATTCTTGTCCTGGCCGTAATAGTCGCTCCAGTAATTGCCCATCCGGCTCTCTTCCATCAGGCCGAGATACGTATACGTGAACGGGGCGGGAGAGCTCCATACGGAATCAGGGCTCTTCGAGACCACGTTTTCAGGATTGACGAACGTGTTCCGGTATATGGAATTTGCGAGCGAACTTTCGTCCAGGGAGATCCCGACAGTATTTTTCTGCAGGACATTCTTCTCGATCAGATTCCCGCTGGAGGACTCGAGGGCTATGCCTGCCTTGTTGCTGTCGGAGATCTCATTCCCGGTGATAGTGTTTTTTCCGCCCGAGACAATTGCGATGCCCTGCGCAGTGTCCCGGATGGTATTGTTCTGGATTGTGTTGCCGTCCGACATGATCCGGATCCCGCCTGATGAGGTACCTGACTGCACGGTGAAACCCTCGATGGTGCACCCTTTGGCAAGGACCGTGATGGCATCTCCCCGCCCGGTCTCGATCACCGGGGCTCCGCCTCCGGTATCAACACCGATCAGGGAGACCTGCCTGTCAAGTTTCAGGTTCTCCGTATAGGTCCCGCTTTTTACCAGAATGGTGTCCCCGCTGGCAGACCAGTCGATCGCATCCTTGATGGTGATGAAATCGGCACCGGATGGGGCGACGGTGTGTTCTGCTGCCGTGACCGGCAAGCACAGGAAGGCAAGGGTAAGGGCGATGATGAGCAGGGAGGGGAGAAAGCGGCGCATCGGGATCACAGGGGGGTCAGAAGGTCGTGGGTGCCGGTGCGGCATGAAAAGCGGGGAAGCTTGTTCCGGGTACGGAGACAGGATACATCAGCTATTCCCTGGAAGGATCAGCAGCAGTTTCACGCCGGAAATTCCTTTTGCGAGCTCGATGAGGTCACCATCCCGGACCGGGGTCCGGACATTCTTTTCGAGCTTCGTGTTGTTCAGCTGGGTCCCGCCGGTACTCCCGCAGTCTTCGATGAACCAGGTCCCTTTGTCATGTACGAGCCTGCCATGCGGGCGGGAGACGCGGGTCACGGCAGTGTAACTGTCGGAGAGGACGATATCGGAATCAGGGCGGTATGACGAGGCGTGTTCCGGGTCATTCCTGCCGATGCTGACTGTGCTGTCCCGCAGTGAGAATACTTTCCCGTCGTCAGGTCCGCCAAGCACGATTGCTGCGGGGACATTTCCCAGCACTTCCTTCGAGAGGGTGCCTTTTACTTCGCCGAGACGTTTTGAGATCTCGCTTCCCACGACCTGGACCCGGGTATTGGAGAAGAGCCCGAGGTTCCTGACGATAACTTCCATCCCGCCGGGGACGAGAGAATATTCCCAGACCGGGTGTATTCCCTTGGACGTCGGGGCGCCAAGGCCGGCCTCTTTTTTGATGACGCCTATACTCAGGAGCCTGTCGAGATGTTTTTTGGTATTTTCATAGCTCGTCTCGATCTCTTTTGAGATCGCCCGTGCGTCGCGGGGCTTTTTCCCGAGGAATTTCAATATCCTGAGCCGTGCGCTGCTCGAGAGCACATCAAGATATTCCGAGAGCTCCTCCAGCGAATCGGCTCCTTCATGGACAATTATCGTGGGAGACTTATCCGCGGAATCCATAGCACCCCATCCGGATTCTCTCTGTTGGTGTCACCATGTAGTCACCGGAAGATTGGGTCATGACGGTTTATATTACCTCCTCACAGGATAACCACCGTGGTTTTCTGTTGAACCCCGCGGTTATACCAACAAACCAGGACGATTTGGGGTATTTATCTGCAGGAGCAGAAAAAAAGTATAAGCAGGTGATGCACGAGCACAGTTCGGAGTGTCACCGACCCAGGAACCGCAAGAAGGGGGACATGGACATGGACACAGGCAAGATCATCATCGGGTTCTCACTCATCCTCCTGCTCCTGTTTCCGCTCGAGGACCGGACCCTGGTGGATGCAGCGCAGACCCTGCCGCCATGGACAGCACGGGATTCCCCGTCAGAAGTCACCTGCCCGTTTGAACGATGACCGCCCACGTACATTCCCCCTCCTCGCTGCAGAGGGCCAAGAAATCAGCCAGCAGTACACCAAGATCGCCCCGTACATCCGCGGTAATCTCTCTCTCCAGAGGCCGGGAGGGATACGAAAAGATCCCTGCCGGGTCATACATGCAAAGTCTCCACTTTTTTTACGATCGTCCGGCGCCGGTCACGGTGAAAAGAATGGCTGTAAACCGCTGACCTGAACCCTTCCGTTCCCGGCAGTGTTTGTCATCAGGCAATTCCTCGGACCGTACGGATAAATCCGGTGCTGCACACACCGGGAAAAATACCTCAGCCGAAGGCCCGGCGGGATTTTCAAATGGGGGAACACGGGAAAAAGTTATTTCTTTCTCACCGGAAGAAGCCAGCTGCAGAGGGCTGCAATACCGAGTGCCGCAATGGCAAGGACTCCCGGCAAGGGGGACTGCGGGGTGGCCGTCGGGTATGGCGTCGGTACCGTCAGAGTCGGTTTATGGGTCGTCACCTTTGTCAGGGCCGATCCGGGAGCGGGGGTCTGAGTCAGGGTGGCGGCGAATGTCGGCACCGGCGTAACCGTGGACGGAGTGGTCAGGCGGACACTGTCGATGTATCCCTCGGCATAGATGTACATCTGCCCGTAATCGCCTATTGAACCAAGGTAAATCCGGTCCATCCCGTACAGCGGGTCGATAGTATTGATGAAATAGCCCCAGATCTCAGTTCCGGTATTCCTATCGTTTACCCTCATGCTGAGGATATTCGTAACGTTATCATAATTCACGGTAACGTGGTACGTCGTGTTCACTTCGTATTTGGCAGTTGGCCCCTCGTACGCGATGGTGCCGCTGGTCAGGGTATCGTCATGCTGACTGTCAACCTCGACCATCTTGTTGCCGGGCGTGACCATGTGCAGCCACATGATCTGGCCGAATTTGGCGTTGGTAAATTCTGTCAGGACATTGGGGCCTTTGCCCGGGTCCATCTCTGCTCCAGAGAAGCCGAGGCGGAAGGTTGCACCGTCGTCGATCCGGGTGAACATGACATCGTATTCAAGCGTGAACGGGCCCCCGTTATAGTTGACTTCCGTATAGGCATAGGCGCCCGTGCTTGGTTGTATGGAAAAATGGTACATCCCCCGGTTCGGGTCCCAGTAATCGGTCGACGGGTTGTTCGTGATCCACCGGGGATCCGTTGAGAACGTGCTCTGGTAGATCACGTTCACCTGCTGGTTGTCGTCAGCATGGAGCGGCGGCACGATGGCCAGCAGGCAGACTGCGATGAAGAGGTATATGAGAAATTTCCGTAGCGTCATGATATTCTCCTGTACTGACTTCCCGGGAGCTGCAGGAGCTGCGGGGCTCCTTCAGGCTTGCGGGTAGGGTTTCCCTGTCGTCCTGCCGGAAAGGGGACTGAAAAGGACTGTCGTGTATGTACTCTGTCCCGGTTTTCTTAATAATATCGAAAAGAGCCAAAACAAAAGAGATCGTGCCGGCTGTTGTCTTTCTTCCCGCGCCCAACTCCAGGACCGGGGCGGGTCCCAGCTTGGTTTTATAGTGTTGAACAGAACAATTATGACCAATTGTAGCCTCAAAAGGGGCGGAGATTGGTCTATTTAAGAAGTAGCTGTGTTAACACTATTTGAGAAAACCCAAGTTGTAATAAAAGCCGGGTTTTCGAGTATAAATGGGAATCCTTAAAAAACACTATATTTATGTTAAAAACACGCAATATAAGAGAACAGCAACATCACCGTGCGATAATAGTCTAGCGGTAGGACAGGAGCTTCCCAAGCTTCTAACCCGGGTTCGATCCCCGGTTATCGCATCATTTGCATGGAATCTGAACCTGAGCGCTCGGCAATCCGGATCATAGCGGAAAACCGCAGGGGCGTCCTGCGGGACATCGCCACGATCGTTGCCGATCACGATGCCAACATCGTGATGATCAACCAGGAAGTCTTCGATTCCGGGCCGTACATCGGCCTTGCTGAACTCTATTTTGAATACGAAAGTGCTGAGGTCCGCGATCACGACCGCCTCATCAGTGACCTGAATAGCATCGCCTCTGTCAGGGACGTCAGATCCTACCAGCCGTTCGGCCATATTTTCGGGTCACGGGTGATCATCATCGGCGGGGGGGCACAGGTTGCCCAGGTCGCGCTCGGTGCGGTGAACGAGGCAGACCGGCACAACATCCGCGGCGAGCGGATCTCGGTGGACACCATCCCTCTCGTGGGCGAACGGACGCTCGCGCTTGCGGTGGACGCAGTCGCACGCCTGCCCCGGGCGTCCATTCTCGTGCTGGCCGGTTCGATCATGGGGGGGGATATCTCGAAGGCAGTGGACCGCGTCCGGGAAGCGGGGATCCCGGTGATAGCCCTCAGGATGGCGGGAACCGTGCCGGACCACGCCGACCTCGTGGTCACCGACCCGATCCAGGCAGGCGTATTTGCCGTGATGCACATCTCCAGCAAGGCTGTCTTCGATATCAACCGCGTCCGCGGGCGTGAGTTCTGATGGACATCATCGAAAAGGCAGTCTCCTTCCTGATGCATGACGGGATCGTGGTCTATCCCACGGAGACGGTCTACGGTCTCGGGGCGGACGCGTTCTCCGATGAGGCCATCCTCAGGGTGTACGAGGCAAAGCAACGCCCGCTCTCGATGCCGGTCTCCATCGCAGTTTCGGATTTTGAGATGCTTTTCTGTGTCTCCCGCACCGAGCCGTGGATGGAGGATTTCATCCAGGCATTCCTCCCCGGGCCGGTGACCGTCGTCCTCCCCGCCCGGAATTGCGTGCCGGAGATCCTCACCGGGGGGACCGGCATGATCGGCATCCGGATCCCTGCCCACGATATCGCGCTTCGGCTGATCGAACGGTTCGACTCCCCGATAACGGCGACGAGCGCAAACCTCCACGGATCGAAGGACCCCCGGACACCGGACGAGTGCACGGTCCCGAGGGACCTTCTGATCGATGGGGGCATGCTGCCCGGGGTGCCGAGCACGGTGGTCGATCTCACGGGACGGACAATCGTGCGAAAGGGGGCCATGGCAGACAAGGTCGAAGCGTTCCTCTCGGGGAATTGAGGCCGGGATATGCCGAGACCTGTCCGCCTTCGCGATTTCATTGAAGATGAAGACGGGTGGCTCTACGCGGTCTCCACGTATGACAACGATGAGCGGATTGGGTGCGTGCTCAGGTACGTCCCTGATGAGCAGGGTGAACGGGTCAATGCGGAAGGCAGGCACTATACCAAATACGATTTTGAAGAGGCCTATGACCTCATCTCCCGCCGTAAGCCGCAGTATGCCGGGCTCCTCCACCACGTCCCTCACGGGGACGTGAAGAGGGTACTGAAACCCGATCACGAGATCGGGCGGATCGCCGCTGCCCACCCGGGAGTGCAGAAACTCGTCAGCCTCTTCTCGCTACCGGCGGGTACTGTCGGGTGCACCGGCTCACTCCTCTGCGGTCTCGAGAACGAGAGTTCGGACATCGATCTGGTCGTGTACGGGAGGCACTGGTTCGAGGCGCAGGCCCGGGTCCGGGAGGGAATCCGGAGCGGCAGAATCAAAAAACTCTCCGGACCGATGTGGAGGAAGGTGTACGAGAAACGCAGACCCGAGATCAGCTACGAGGAATTTGTTCTCCACGAACAGCGGAAGTGGAACCGGGGGCAGATCGGGGGGACCTATTTCGACATCCTCTACACCCGGTCCTACGACGAGATCCGGAGAGCCCCTGCAGGCAAGGGGACAGTCATCGGGAAGATGACCATCGAAGCAGACGTGACCGATGCGTCGCTTGCCTTCGACAGCCCGGCTGTCTATGAGGTGGAGCACGAATCGGTCTCCCGGGTCCTCTCCTTCACCCATACCTACAGCGGGCAGGCGCTCGCCGGAGAGACCATCGAGGCCTGCGGCGTCTGCGAGCGCCACGGCGCCGAGCTCTGGCTGGTCGTGGGTACGACCCGGGAGGCCAGGGGGGAGTATATCGTCTCGAAGACCCTCCTGGGACATCAGTTCTGACTGCTGAGTGCGGGATACTTTTGCACACGCGCACTCAGGAAAGGGCAGCGACCTTTACTTCATGACGTTTCAGGAAGGGATGATCCGGGATCTTCGGCCGGTACCAGACTTCGATGCAGTCTTCGTACTGGCGGGGAAGGTATTCAAGGGACGCGACGAACCGGAACTTCCGGAGGATGTGCTGCATGATGGGGCGGGGCATAACAACCCGTACATCGTACCCGATAGACAGCCAGGTCCGGATCAGGTCCTGGGTATTGCCCTCGCAACGGCGCCGTGAGATGATGTAGTGGAGGTAGAGCCGGTTGTCGTCCCGCACCTCCAGCCAACCGGAGAAGAGATCTTCAGAAAATCCCAGCGCGTCACCCTCCGGGGTGCCACTCTCGATCCGTTGTGCTCCCATGTGATTCGCCCCTATTTCTTCTGCGGATCTGATTGTTGTTGAGGAAGCCATAAAAGGAGGAGGAATGCGCACTGTGAAAGTGCCGAATGCAGGGAACACCCGGGGATCAGGAAAGTACAGACCAGTGGGGGGCTCAAGGATAACCCCGGGGATACGGCCGTATGGACGCCCAGGAATAACGGAGCGGAGGATCCTGCGGAGCGGAGAACAACCGGGGATGCCGGTACCGGGGCTGTTTTCCGTGTCGGATAACCCGGGAGACCCTTCGCGAAAAGCCGCCTTTTTTCCGCAATATTCAAGTCTGATTGGAGAATACAACTGATACAGGAAAACGGATATGAGCGATGATTCGATTAAAAAACAACGATTGCCGTATTTCAGGGTGATCACCAGCCTTGCCGTAATTATTGTTCTTTCTGTTCTCGTCTTCTTCGTCTCGGCACGGCTGAACCTTGCCGAGAACCTTGTCGCCACCCTCTCGGGTTTCGAGTCCTTCCAGCTGGACGAACTCCTCGTGGTCAGCATCTTTCTCGTCTTCGCCCTTGCCGTCTTCGCGATCCAGCTCTGGCATATCCTTGCTGCAGGGATGAGGGAGCACGGGCGCCTCGAGAGGGCACTGAACCATACCAACGCGAAACTCACCTTCCTCAACAGTGTGACGCGGCAGGACATTCTCGATGAGCTGACCGAGCTCTCCGGTGATCTGGAGCATGCCGAGAAGACCCCCAATATCCTGAAGATCCAGGCCGCGATAACCCGGATCCACCGCCAGATCAAGTTCATCAAGGAATACCAGGACATCGGTGTCAGCCCGCCGGAATGGCAGAACGTTGTGGACACCATCATGCGGGCACGGGTTGGCGTGCAGCTCGGGAAGGTCACTGTCGAGGTCGAGATCCAGAACGTGGAGATCTATGCTGACCGGCTTCTCGAAAAAGCGTTCTATTACATGATCGACAACGCCCTGAAACATGGCGGCGAGAAGCTGACGAAGATACGGTTCTACGATCGCAAGTCAGAGGACAAGTTCGTCATCGTCTGCGAGGATGACGGAGCCGGTATCCCCGCTGACAAGAAAGGAGCCCTCTTCCCTGCCGAGTACGGGCGGCATGTCGGTTACGGCCTCTTCTTCATCAAGCAGATCCTGTATACCACGGATATCATCATCAAGGAGACCAGCCTGCCCGGGAAGGGGGCACGCTTCGAGATCCATGTCCCAAAAGGGGAATACCGTCGCATCTGACGAACGATAAAAAAATCTTTTTTCCAAACCGGAGACGGGTTCACGACCAGATCCGAAAGAGACGTCCGGCTGCCACCTGCCACCCCCGCATTCGCGGTGCAGGGAATTCCATCAGAGTAACTCGCTGAGCCGGTGGCCGCCGCTGCTCTCGCACCGCTCCTTGTATTTGCAGCGGTTGCAGGGAGCATTGAGCAGGCGTCTGGGCATCTCGCCGTCGTGGATGGACCGGATCCTGTGCAGGGCAGCGATCACCTGCCGCCGGTCGCGAGGCTGGACCGCGTGGTACCGCGAGACCCCGTCCGGGATGTATTCCACGCATCCACCCTCGACAATCCTGCCGGTCATCTCCTCGAGGCAGAGCGCGAGCGCCGCAACCCGAAGCCGGTCGGCCGCGTAGGTCCCGAACGGCATGGCGCCGGCGGCCCGGACGATGGAAAAAGCCCCGTCCTGGGTTATACGGTCGATCATCCCGACGATTCCGTGCTTTACTGACACTACCTTCACATCGCATTCCCGCGCAGGTTTCCATTCGGACTTAGTGCACGAGGCAATACAGAAGGCGAGGAATTCACGGAGAGCCGGATCAACGGTCGGGCGGACAGCGAAAATTTCGCCCCAGATCGCCTCCGGGTCGAGCGGGTTCCCGAGGTGGTACGAGAGCTGCTTGCAGACCGCATACCGGTCGGACTCCGCGAGCGGGTCGTTGCGTTCATAATAATAGCGGACCGGGCAGGCGTGAACCCGCACCAGGGCCGAGACCGTCACATGTTCCCCATGGGACATCAGGATGATTCCTCATCCAATCTGGGAAGCAATTCGGGTTATAGTTTTGCCGAACCGAGTGGTTTGTTAAAACCACGAGGTCGAGAAGTCATCAGGTTTCGAGTGCCGAGTGGTTTGTTAAAACCACGAGGTCGAGAAGTCATCAGGTTTCGAGTGCCGAGTGGTTTGTTAAAACCACGAGGTCGAGAAGCCTTCAGGCTTCGAGCGGGAGAGATGCCCTTCCCGCCCCCCAATATCAACTGTTATCTCGCAGCAGGGCATACCTGATCTCCATGGCACAACAGGAAATCTCGGTCAATATCCCGCCCACCCTCGACCCGGTCTACAGCAACATGATCCAGATCGCGTACAAAGATGACGAGTTCACGTTCATGTTCCTCCACCAGCTCCCGCAGGTGAACCAGGCGCGGGCAAAAGCCATCGTCTCGATCACGCCGTCACATGCCAAGAACCTTCTCGGGGTGCTCACCAAGACAGTCGCAGACTACGAGGCCAAGTTCGGGACTATCGCCCCGAAGGAAAATGCCGGAAAGGAGAACGTCACTGCGCTGAGCGGGTATTCGTAATCCGGCAGGGAGAACAAGAGAGATTTTTATCAGGTATGCAGGGTATCGCGCCGGCTCGCCCACCGTTTTCCGATACACATATTTTATTAGCGCAGACACCGATATTGTGAGGTATCGCGCCGCCGTGGCTTAGCGGTATAGCGGCTGATTCGTAATCAGCAGGTCGGGGGTTCAAGTCCCCCCGGCGGCTTTTCTTCCACTGTTCAGCTGAAAGAAAATATCCTGACATGCGCATGTACCCACCGGCCGTCACCCTTCGGTATAGTCATCCCGGCCCGTGGAGGTACCGGATTGCCTCACGAGTATTTCCGCTCCGATTCGTCCCTCACCGTGCTCATGACCGCGGACATCCCGAAGTACTCGGTCATGCGGCTGCTGACCTCGACCGTTACCGTCGTGCCGTCCTTCTTCTTCTGGACCGTGTCAAAGAGCAGGTGGCCCCGGGAGAGGAGGACCTGCACCTTTTCCGGCGTCAGCAGGGTTTCGGGGTGCGTGTCCAGGTCGTGGAGCCTCATCTGCATGAACTCCTTCTTCGTGTAGCCGAGGTACCGGCTGGCGATCACGTTCGTCTCGAAGATCTTGCCATCGAGGTCATGGAGGAAGATCGCATCGCTCGCCCCGTCAAAGAGCGTGCGGTAGCGGAGCTCGGACTCGATGAGTTCGTCCTTGATCCGTTTCATTTCCGTGATATCAGCGATCGAACAGTTTGCCATCCCGTCCTGTATCAGGGATGCCGTGGCAAGTACCCAGATCACGGCCCGGTCCTTCTTTCGCAGGGCAATCTCTGTATCGGCGATCTTCCCGTCCTGCCGTAATTTTTTCATGAACCTGCTCTCCTGGTCCGCGTCAAACCAGAGCGCCGAGATTTCCAGGTCCTTCATCTCTTCCAGAGAATAGCCGAGAATGCCGGCAGCCCGTGCATTGGACTCCCGGATCCGGGATGTCCCGGGGCTGAAGGTGAAGATACCGGCCTGCGAGTTCTCAACGATATCCCGGTATTTCTTCTCCTGCACAAGCTGGCTGGAGAAGGCGGAGATCACGATGCCAAGCGAGACAAAGACGTAAAAGAAGGCGATGCTCGATCCGTAGAGCTGGATGTCTGGCGACCCGTACAGGTAGACGAGACCGAGGAATATCCAGCCGAGGAGGACTGTGAAATAGACGGCGTATCGCGGGGAGAAATATGCGATCAGGAAGATGGGGAGGATATAGAAATACGGGAAGATGCTGTAATAGCCGTTCTTTAAGGAGAAGATGGAGACGAGAATAATCCCCATCGTGAGCAGTGCCGTGATGGAAAGCCAGAATGTGGTCTGCGATGATATGGTCTTCATGTCCTGATCAGCTCGTGCTTCCTGATGCGTTGTTGAACATGGTTCCGGAGATTTATTAAATATTGTTTTGAGACTGCGATATCTTTTTCTGGATCCGGCATTTCGGGTTCATGACTGCCGTTTCCGGTCAGCGTCCCCCGCCCGTTTCCTCCCCTCGATTAGGGACGCAAGCCTGCGGGCTGCCGCGGTGATATCCGGCTGGGCCACCACCGCGGAGATCACGGCAACCCCGTCGGCGCCGGCATCGATTACGTCACAGACATTCTCCGGGCCGATGCCCCCGATAGCCAGAACAGGGACCGTTACATTCATGCGGATCTCCCTGATCAGGGCGGGGCCGAGCCCGGGCCCCGCGTCATATTTCGAACCCGTGGAAAAGACCGGGCTGATGACCACATAGTCCGCCCCTTCCTCTTCGGCCGAGACTGCCTCCTCAACGCTGCTGACCGAGACCCCGATGACGAACCCGGGCGGGGCGATCTGCCGTGCGACACCGGGCCGGAGGTCCCCCTGGCCGAGGTGGACACCGTCTGCCCCGCAGGCGAGGGCGACATCAAGCCGGTCGTTTACGATGAACCCGGTACCGGCGGGGCCGGTTACGGAAAGGATCCGCCTCCCGATACGGACGAGGTCCCGGCAGCTGCGGGACTTGTCCCGGAGCTGGATAACGTCGGCACCCCCGCGGACTGCCCGTTCCGCGATGACCTCGTGCGGGAGTCCGCCGGACAGGGCCTCGTCCGTGATCACGTACAGCTCGTATTTCATAAAGGGGACTCAGGGTGACCGGATGCGTGCACAGGACGAGAGGTCCGCGGGGACGAGGGCTGCAAGCTCGTCGAAGAGGGCCTGCTTGAACGAACCGGGCCCGCAGGATGCGGCAGCCGCCCGTTCCCCGGCAATACCGAACGCGGCGAAAGCGGCAACTGACGCTGCGAGGGTGTCATGGGATACCGCGGCAAATGTCCCGGTCACGGACGCTGCCATGCAGCCGGTACCTGAGATGCTGCCCATCATCGGGTGGCCGTTGTCCACGAGGATGACACGCCGGCCGTTGGTCACGATATCGGTGGCCCCGCTCACTGCTACCGTAATCCCAAGGGACCTGGCCAGGCCTTTGGCAACGGCGACCGGATCGCCCTCGAGGCCGTGGGAGTCGACCCCCCTGACTCTCCCTTCCGCCCCTGCGATAACACCGATCTCGCCGGCATTGCCTTTGAGGACCGCGATCTCCAGTTCGTCGAGCAGGCGCCGGGCGCACGCTGTCCTCATCCGGGTGGCGCCGGCCCCGACCGGGTCGAGGATGACCGGGATCTCCCGCTCGTTTGCCATCCGGCCGGCAAGGAGCATGGACCCGATCTGGGCCGTGTTGAGGGTCCCGATATTCAGGACGAGCGCCCCTGCGACAGCCGCCATCTCCTCCACCTCTTCCGGTGCATCGGCCATGACCGGGGCGCCGCCAGCGCAGAGCGTGATATTGGCGCAGTCATTCACAGTCACGTAGTTGGTGATATGGTGCACGAGAGGCCGTCTCTCGCGGACCAGGGCGAAGATATCGGCGAGGTGTTTTGGTTTCATGGCAGGTCACTCAGGACCGGGAGCAGAACTGCCCCCTTATGGTACCAGAACTATATCGGTCTGTTCTTATAAATCATGATAATAACGTCTCTGCCGGAGGGGGCAACGGTTGTGAAAAGGACTGAACGGGGACTACCTGACGATCTCTTCCATGGTCGCAAGGAACAGGTCCGCCTCTTCAGCAGTGTTGTACGGCCCGAGGCTGACCCTGACCGTCCCGTCCGGGAGGCCGAGCCGTTCCATCAGGGGGATGCAGCAGTGGTGCCCGGACCTCACCATGATATCGGCCGTCTCGTCAAGGCGCTGGGCCACCTCGTGCGGATGGAACCCGTCGACAACAAAGGAGATGACCCCGACCCGGCGGTCCGCCGGTTCTGTGATATAGAGATGCACCCGGGAAATCCCGCGGAGACCTTCAATGATCCGGGTGGCCAGGGCCTGCTCATGCCTCCGGATCTTGTCCATCCCGATCGCCCGGAGGTAATCCACCGCTACCCCGAGGCCGATCCCTCCGGCAATGTTGCCGGTCCCGGCTTCATACCGCTGGTACCCTTCGGACAGCACGAACTCCCTGCCTTTCACCGTCTCGACCCCGCCCCCGCCGAGCAGCAGGGGTTCGATGAGCGGTTCCTTCATCCAGAGGACGCCGGTACCGGTCGGGCCGAGCATCTTGTGGCCGGAGAATGCGCAGAAGTCGCAGCCGATCCCGGATACATCGACTGGGATGTGCGGGACGGTCTGGGCCATATCGGCAAGCAGGAGGACGCCGTGGTCCCGGCAGATCTTCGCGATCCCGGCAAGGGGGGTTATCACGCCCAGCACGTTGGACGCGTGGGTAACGGCAGCGAGTTTTGTCTCCGGGGTGATGGCTGCTTCGAATTCAGACAGGTCGATGGAGTAGTCGTCTCGTATCCCTACGACATCGACGCCCACTCCCCGTTTGGCAAGGTTATACCATGGCAGGAGGTTCGAGTGGTGCTCGAGGATGGTGGTGACCACCCGGTCTCCCGCTTTCCAGGGAAGGCCGTAAGCGACCATGTTGATCGACTCGGTGGTGTTTTTCGTAAAGACCGTAACCCCGCTCTTTCCCCCGATGAACCCGGCAACCTTTTCGTGGGCATGCCAGTAGCGCTGCGATGCGATCTGGGTGAGGCGGTGGACGCCGCGCCCGACATTTGCCCTGTAGTTGTGTTCGAACTCCACGAGCGACTGTATTACGGGCTCAGGGGAGAGGCTGGTGGCTGCATTATCAAAATAGACGATCTCGGAAACGAGCGGGAAGTCTTTCCGGATTTCCTGTACGGCATAGTCCTGCCCGGTCTGTCCCGTCATCTTCCTGTCCAATCTTCTCTCTCCTGAAATATCAACCATTTCATGCTTCTTTTCTCCCTGCGGCACTCCGCGGAGGGTATAGTCGTCGTTGACCGCGACGCCTTTTTTGGCGCAGAGCTCCCGCATCTTGGGGGGAAGGGCCTTCCACCGCCAGAGCCCCCAGCGACAGTAGGCTTCCGGGAAGCCCTTCTTCTCCGCCCATCTTTCGACAAATGCATCCCAGCAGCGGGCAAACTCCGGGTGCATGACCCGCAGCATCTCGTACTCGCTCTCGAGCATGGCAGGGCAGAGGAAACACCCGATCCGTTCGATCCCCTGTTCGTAGAGCGGGTTCATCTCCGCCTTCTGCCACCAGAGGTACAGGAATACTTCGAGGGCCCGCCAGTTCCGGATTGGGGAGATGTTGAGCTGCAGCGGGTTGTCGGGATTCTGGCTCGCCTCCTCAAGGCCGGCCCGGTTCCATGACTCGTACCAGCGGTTCCCCTGCACGGTGACACAGGGACCGATCTCCGCGAGGTAGAGCTTGAGCGGGCGGAGCTTCTGGAACTTGCAGCACCAGCGGTTGTCCTTTCCCGGCGGGCCCGCCTTCTCCACGGCCTGCCAGAAGTCACCGGCCTTTTCGATAACCTCCACTCCCTGCGAACGGACAAATTCCAGCGTTTCGGGGAACTCCAGAGTGGTGTCTATGAAAAATGCTTTGGTGACTCCGGCTTTCCGGGCGAGGTGGAGGACCGCGGTGCTGTCCTTGCCGCCCGAGAACGAGACATTGACCGTGGGGCGGTCGCTCATGTGCTGCCGGATGGTCCGGACAGCATTCCGTTCCAGGTTTTTCAGGTGGTAGCGGTTCTTCTCGATGACCTCATCCCAGCCGGGATCCGGCAGGGTGCGGGTGACAACAGGGTTGAGCTCCCTGACCTTGACAGTCCGGTCCCTCACCATGCCCGTCCCGTACCGGTTTTTATATTTCACGACCACTGACCCGTCCGGAAGAGGGGCTTTGAGTGGGATCCGTTTCCCCCCGACCCGGCCCGGTTCCCTCCGTATGTCGGTACAGAGGTCGAGGTCCACGATCCCCTTCGTGATATACGGGAGGATGAACGGGAGTGCTTCCGGTCCAATATCAAGGCTGAACTTCCGTGCAACCGGATCGAAGGTGAGCCGCCCGAACGGTTCGCCGTTCATAATCACGAGGTCTGCACGGTCGGTCCCGCCGGTCTTGTTCAGGAGGATGACCCGTGAAAGCGGCACGTCACCGAACTGCTCCTGCACGAGGTCCCGGATCAGGGCGCTGTCCGCGGAAAGGGCCGGGCGGAGATCATAGGGCTGCAGGAGCTCGATCTTATTTCCCTCGTTCCCGCACGCACAGCTCTTTGCGATCAGGGGGACATTGCAGTGTTCACACCAGTAGAGGATCTTTTTTACCGGCGGCTCGCGCATCACACAGAGAAATGGATCTGGTCAGGAGATAAGAGAAGCGATCGGGGGCAATCCCATTCCTTCCATTGGGAGGGTGACCCCCGCCCCTCTCTGTCCAGAGGAGGAGGCAACGCAGGGAGCACCCCCATGACCCTTGTTAAATCCCCCGGCGGCAGGGAATTGATTGTCGTTTCAGTGGGGATAAACCGGAGAACTCATCAGATTAACACCTTGTTAACCGTGAAAAAAAAGGAGATTGGAATAGTTGGTACCTGTGCCTGATTCGCAGCCAATGAACCATCCCCACTTTTTTAATGGTAATCTCATACGTGCATTTCAGGGGCGATTGATACCTGAGGATTTCGGAATGCGGTGCTGATAACTTCGCGGGACTCAGGATTATTCCGGCAAATCATTATGTCGTGAAAATTCCCGTTTCTCCAATTTTTTCCACAAAGTCCCGTCAACTTATCAGAAACTGCGTTTCCATAGAGCCCATATTTTTTTGCACATAAAAGGAAGGTAACAACAATTTTAGCGCCTATTTTATCATAAGAAACGTACTATGACTTTTCAGCGTGAATGAAATGGATTACGGAACTATGATCGGGGACTCTTTTACCTATGTAAAAGAGGGTATAATCGACAAGGTGAACACCTGGCTGCTCCTGATGATCGCCACGCTCATCCTGGCAATACCCCTGATGGGGTATATCATAAGCGTATACCGGGGAACCAGACCCGCCCCCGAAGTGGGCGGCTGGAGCAAGCTCATCGTTGATGGAATTCTCCTCTTGATTGTCGGGATAATCTATGCAATCCCTATAATTATATTAGAATTCCTTATTATCGGTGCAGCCTTTGTGACCAGAATGGGGAGCCACCCGACAACAATGATGACAGCCCTTGCAGGTGCCGGTATCCTTGCGGTTATCCTGATTCTTGTCGCCATCATCATCGCCCTTGTTGCGCCCATCGGGATTATCCGCTTTGCACGAACCGGGAACTTTGCCGAGGCCTTTAATTTCGGTGAGATTATGGCTACCATAAAAAAGATCGGCTGGCTCTCGTATATTCTTGCACTTATTATCATTACCATCGTTGTCGGTATCCCGGTTCTCATTCTCTGGGCCATTCTCACAGCACTGATAATTGCCCTCCCAATCGTCGGACTTGTTCTTGCAGGAATCATCCTGCTCATCGTCATCCCGATCATCGCGGTTTTCGAGGCACGGTGTTACACCCAGGTTTATGAGAGTGCCGGAACCGTATAATCTCTTTTTATTTTATTCAGGACAGGGTTCTGTTGCTTGTCGGTTCCTTGTATGTTGACGGTTGATCGGGTATTTTACCGGGGTGAAAAATTGATCAACAACCACCAGCCTATCAGGACCAAACAACGGATGACGATGCGTTGGCGGTTGATCGTAGATTTCATCGAGGTGAAATACGGTCATCAACTGCAGAACCCGTCAGGACCCAGGCACCAGGATACCCTGAAGCGGACCTGATACATGAGGATCCCTGACACCACGTACCTCCTGCAGCATTGATCGATAACCGGGTTCGCCGGCCCGCAGATGTTTTATTTCGTCTCACCGTGAGATACTCTAGGAGCAGTTCATAAAAAATTGAAGGTAACGGCATCAGGTACGTCAAAATTTCCGGTCCGGAAGATATTCACATAAACAGGAGAAAATCATGGATACTGTACTCTACATAATCGCCGGAGAATGGATCGTCTTTCTGGTCTTCATCTTTTCACTCGGTTTTGTGTACGGTGGAAAGACCGAACGGATCTCAAAGTGGTATATCCAGCGATCATTTTTGCTTTTTGTCCTTGCAATCATCGCAATAATTGTGATCCAGCGGTTCGAACCCGGCATCCTTCTTCTTCGGGTCATTCCCGACACCGTGCTGAGTGGAGTGGCGGGTATTGTTATAACCACCGCCGGCCTCGCGTTTGCCACTTGGGCACGAATCCACCTCGGGAAATTCTGGAGCAGCATGCCAATGATCAAAGCCGGCCACCATCTCATCAGGACCGGCCCATACCGGATCGTTCGGAATCCGATGTATACCGGAATGCTTGTAGCATTCGCGGGGTCTGCGATCGTAACTGGTAAACTGGTGGCGTTCATCGCAGTCGGTATCATAGTTATCGGACTTTGGTTGAAGATAAAAGCGGAAGAGGATATCCTGCTAGAGAAGTTCGGTGAGGAATATATTCAATTCAAACGAGATGTAAAAGCCCTGATTCCCTATATTCTATGATATACGGAAATGAGGTTTTGCGTTGTCGGGACGTTTAAATTGTCTCAACACCGATGGGCTACGACGATATCATTTTCATCAGGTCCCGACAACGCAACAGCACCATCAACAGCAAAGTATATACGAACGCAATCCTGACGGAAAGATGGTGAAGGTACCATGGTGAAGCTAACTGCAGAACTGAAAGAGGCAGTCTCCAAGATGAAAGTTTTCCCCGTCGCGACCGCGACTAAGGACGGGACGCCGAACGTGATCCCCATCGCCATCGTCGAGCTCGTGGACGACGAGACCCTCTGGATCACCGACAATTTCATGAATAAGACCCTCTCGAACTTACGGACCAACCCCAAGATCGCCCTGTATGTCTGGGGGCCCGAGATCAAGGGGTGCTTCCAGATCAAGGGAGTGGCATCCATCAGGACAAGCGGGCCGGACTATGAATCGATGAAGGACAAGATCAACAAGAAGAACCCGGCCCTGCCCGCCCGCTCGCTGGTCATCGTGAAGATCACGGAAGTCTTCGAGTGCAAGCCCGGCCCGACTGCCGGAGCAAAAATTCTCTGACCGGATTTACCCGGTGCCGGGATCCGGCAGCAGTTTCAGGTTACCGGGCGGTTTCTTCCCGGTCCTGCTGCCGGAGGACCGGTCTTCATTTCCATTTTTTGATACCGGCATTAAAGGCGGTCACGTTGAGGTGCAGTCCTGCCATTGCCGGGATACGAACTGAGACTCGTTGCGTGAAGTTCCGACCATAAACCTGAAAATCCCGCAGGACGCATATCTCCCGGAGAGACCCCATGGAACCTGAAGGCAGGATCAAAACCCTTGCGAAATCGCTTGGTGCGGATTACTACGGGATTGCCGACCTGACCGATGCGCATGACGTTATCCTGATGCAGGGCGGCAGCCGGGTCGCATACTATCCCCGTGCCGTGGCCATGGGTGTCAGGCTTCTGGACACCCTCGTCGATCTCCTTCCCGATCGGAACGACGACGCCGGTGCGATGCTGTACCGTCACCACGCCTATGATGTGGTCAACCAGGCCCTCGACCAGATGGCACTTCAGGTCGCAAACGCCATCCAGCGGGAAGGGTTCCGGGCCTTCCCTGTCCCGGCCTCGAAACGGACAAGCGACGACCAGATTGCCGGCATATTCTCCCAGAAACTCGCTGCAAACCTGGCCGGACTCGGGTGGATCGGGAAGAGCTGCCTGCTCGTGACTCCTGACCATGGCCCGAGGGTCCGCTGGGTCTCGGTCCTCACCGATGCCCCGCTGGCGCCCTCCGGACTGCCCATGGAACCCCGGTGCGGAAGATGCACTGCCTGTGTGGATATCTGCCCGGTACATGCATTCACTGGCAGGCCGTTCTCCCGGGACGAACCCCGCGAGGCACGGTTCGATGCGATGGCATGCGACCAGTACTTCAGGGAACGGGAACGATCGGGGCTCCCGCCGGTCTGCGGCCTCTGTCTCTATGTCTGCCCCTATGGGCGGACGCCGGAACAACAGGGTATATGACCGGATCTCTTTTTTGCCTGCCATGACGGCAGGTGCTCCTGGCGCGAGTAGTAGCAGGCTTATCAGCATGGAGAGGAACAAAAGAGGGGGGAGATTTGGACCCATTTCAGGATGAATGCAGGGGCGCCTGGTCAGGCCCCACGATAGTGTCCGATGTGGCAACCCACCAGTCGGCGCCATTGTTGTACTGGTGGATGGTCGAGTATCTCATGCCATCGAGTATGATAAAATTCGTCGGGTACTGGCCCCGGTAGGCAGGCGACGGGAAGATATTATAGGGTTTTAACGTCACATTGGACCCGCCCATACCCCTGGCATCGAACCGGTATTCCATGCCGTCGGAATACCGGATCACGATCCCGACGGAATTGTACACCCCGTTCACAACCGCTATATTCCCGGGATACTCAAACGTATACCCTGTGCCCGGGTTGAACCCGGCACCTTTGGACTGGATGACTGCAAGTTCCGTGGAGGCTGCGGTCGTGACAACAAAGGGAGCAGGGAGCGGAGTGATGGGAAGGGCGGCAGGGATTGTTTCAGCCGGGTTTACCTGGCCGGGAGTGGGGGACCCGGTACACCCGGCAGCGAAGGAAAATCCGAGAATGAGAACCAAAAAAATCCAGATTTCACTTCTTTCCATAATTAAAATTCATCACATCGGTAATTGAATATTCCCATGATCCCACAATGATGGGATCCGGGTACATCCGAAGGGAAACTACCAACGTTTTATGTATCCCCGCGCACGGCAGGATACGCCCGGGATCATACCGGCAGCGGCATTTTTGTCGCTTCCAGGGTATCCTCGATCTCCCGGATGGTCGCAAGCTTCGCTTTTGTTGACGGGCCGACGGGCACCGCCTTGCAGCCGGATGCCTTTGACGTAGACTCGGCAAATGTCCCGATCCCGCGTGCGATCGCCATTGTCTCCTCCTTGTCATACCCGATCAGGGGCCGGTAGATCGGGACGTCGGACGCTGCATCTGTAAGGACGAGGAGGTTGTCGAGCGTCTGGCTGGCCACCTGGCCAAGCGACTCCCCGGTAACGATCCCCTTGGCACCTGCCTGCCGTGCAAATGCTGTAGCCACCCTGTACATCCTCCGCTTGCAGAAGATGCAGGTGTATTTCTCAAGGTGTCTGCTGACCAGTTCCTGCTTTGCGGCCGCAAGGTACGAGTCCCGGACGACGGTCAGCCTGATGCCCGGCTGGTACGTTGCCAGGACATCCACGACCCGCTGTGCCCGGGCAACAGTAGTCTCGTCGAGGAAGGTATCGAGCGCGACGAAGAGCGGGATGATCCTGCACCCGCGCTTCATCATCATCCACGCGGCGACCGGTGAGTCGATGCCCCCGGAGACGAGGGCGACAAGCGTCCCCTCGACCCCAAGCGGGAGGCCGCCGACCGCCTTTGTCACGGAGTCATAGAGATACGCCTCTTCTGCCCGGATTTCGATATGGATCTCCTTATCGGGTGTCGCAAGGTTCACTTTAAGGTGGGGAAACTCGTGCCGGAGGAGGTCACCGTACTCGATCGCCTTGTCATTGGAACTGAAGGTGTGTTTGCCCACCCTCCTGACACGGACTGCGAACGTTTTTGCCTCGTTCAGGCCGTGCCGCCGGCAGTAATCGGGAAGGTACCATGCAATCTCCCTGAGATTGATGTGCTCCACCTCGGAGAACGAAACGATGCCGAAGATCTTCTTCAGGAGTTCCTGCTTCACGTCGCCGTCAAGCCAGATCCTGCCCCGTTCGTTCCGCACGTGGATGCCGGGCATCACTTCGACGATATTTGCAATGAGCACGTTCTCCCACTGCCTCCGGACCGGATCTGACTTTAAGAAAATTTCAGAATACCGCACAAGCCATTGTTTTTTCATGACGTCATTTCACCAGAGGATTATTTTTTCTTTCTTGCCGTTTTCCTGACACGGTCAGCCTCGTCGGCATCTTCGATCCCCAGGAGATAGGTGCCGTGGCAGGGTTTGGTGTACGGGAAGACGATCTTTCCGCTGTCAAGCCCGAGGGCGATCGGGGGGAGGCCGATGAGGTATTCGTCGAAGATCTTGTAGCCGGGATCGACATACCAGACCTCGCTGAAATTCTTCTCCACGTACTCCCGGCACTCCCTGAAGGAGGCGCCGAGCGGGAGGATCATCTCGTACTTCAGGTTCTCGATGCAGCCCATCCGAACACCTCGTTGATCTTCATCTTCAGCTGCATCGGGTTGTGGACCGCCTTGTCGACGATCTTCTCGCAGGGGAACGTGATCGTCTCCTCAAGTACCTCGGGGGTTCTTCCGAATACGATCACGACGAGCCTGCTCTTCGGCAGAAGGTAACCCATGGTCGCCGCGTACTGGATGGCTGCATCGTTGTGCGCAAACACCACGCAGAGGTCGCAGTCCCGCTTCTTCCCGACCACCTCTTCGATACATTTTTCGAGCACCATCATCTTCGGGATGTAATGCTTCTCTGGATCCGAGACTTTGAGCAGGTTGAGCACCGAAGGGTTGCCCGTAACAAGAACTTCGGTTCCCCGCTTCTGCAGGTTGTACGCTATGTGCAGCGCGATTGCCATCTGCACCGGGACCTCGGGGCACCCGAGCAGGAGGATCGCGTTCTTTATATTGTGCTGTGCCGGTTCTTCCGTTGTCATATTTTCTCACCAGTCGCTGTCTTCCCGGGAGTGCACACAGCCGCACCTGAACAGGCGTGCTCCATGTCCGCCTCCTTTATCGGGTGGTGACAATAGGGACACGTGAAATCGCATTCCGTCCCCTCATACGGGCAGATCGTCATGGAGAGGTCCGCAAGCGGGTGTCCCTTGCCATGAATATCAAACTCCTTGTACCAGCCGAACGGAGCCCGCTTTACGTCGATTGATTCTTTCCTGAGGGATTCCTCGAGCCCTTGTAAGATCGAGAGGGCGACCTGCGGGGATCCAAGAGCTGTTGTGAGGTGGGCGTACGGATAGATCATCACCCGGTCCACCTTCAGCCGGGAGAGGCGCACCAGCACATTTTTTGTGGCGCTTGCAATCACATGCGCCGGGTTCTTCTCATCCAGTTTCTCCACGCAGCAGAAGAGGACAACGCAATTCTTCATCGTATCTTCACGGGTACCGGCAGGCTCTGCCATCTTCGTCTTCTGGGTGGCATGGTACCACATGGAGTCTACATGGATCGAGAGTATCCTCACGGGTTCCCCCTCCCGACCAGGATACTGATCGCATCGCTCGTGATCAGCCCGACCACCCCGTTCTCCCCGTCAACGACCGGCAGTGCCGAGATCGCGTGCTCTTCCATCTTCTTTGCCGCCTCTTCGATGAGTTCATCGGAAGTCGTAGTGATGACGTTGCGGGACATGATCTCGTCCAGCCAGAGGAAGTTGGATGCAACCGCTTTTGCGATATCCCATGAGGTGACAATTCCCACGAGCTGTCCCCCGCTCGAGAGGACCGGCAGGTGGTTTACACCGGTATTGATCATACGCCGGGCTGTTACGGCGATCGTCGTCCCTTCCTCGATTGTCTGGACTTCCCGGACCATGAGATCGCCAACAACCGTGCTGGAGAGGAACTTTCCCACCAGGTAGTTGATCTGGCCGGACTCCAGGAGGAACGCGTCATGCCCGTAGTTGGAGCGGATCTCGCAGTAATGGACCTCGGCCTCGTTTGCGGTCAGCGCCGAGACGATCTCCTGCGACTGGTACGGAGGGTAGAGCCAGTCGGAGGATACCGAGATCACCAGGAACGCTGCTTTTACCCCGGAAAGCCCCGTGGTAAGCGATCCGTCCTTTGTCAGGTCGAAATAGTCGATCGCCTTGGTGATGTACAGGTAGGAGTTGGCATCGAACCGTTTCGTGAACGTGTCCCCCTGGTGGTGGAGGTAGCTCTCGACCTTAAAATCCGTGGAGAAGTCAAACCCGATCCGGTCCTTTCCCTGCAGGGCCCTCCCGAACTTCTCGTGCATGGACTCGTTGGAGAGGTAGGTGATATGCCCGACCATCCGGGCAAGGGCAAGGCCGTGGATCGGGAGCGCCTTCCCGTAATAGTCACCATGGTTCCAGTGCGGATCGGAAATGATCGCTTTCCTGCCCACTTCATTGAAGGCGATCTGCTGGGGTGTCGAGTATCCCGACGTGGCGATCACGACCGCTTTTTTGACCGTCACCGGGTACGAGACCGTCCACTGCAGGACCTGCATGCCGCCCATCGATCCGCCGGCAACCGCATAGAGCTGGACGATACCGAGATGATCGATGAGCAGCTTCTGGGCATTCACCAGGTCCCTGATAGTGATGACCGGGAACGTTATGCCGTAGGGTTTTCCCGTTGCAGGGTTGACCGAAGACGGGCCTGTCGAACCCTTACAGCCACCGATAATATTTGAACAGATCACAAAATACCGGTCGGTGTCGAAGGCTTTTCCGGGGCCGATAACGGCATCCCACCAGCCGGCTCTCTTCTCTCCCACATGGTATCCCGCAACATGGGCATCACCTGAAAGGGCATGGCAAATTAGAATTGCGTTGTTCCTGTCCTTGTTGAGTTTGCCATAGGTCTCGTAGGCAACAGAAAGTGAGGGGAGGATCTCCCCGCTCTCGAGCGGGAGCGGGGCTGAATGATGATAAAAACTGGTTGTTACGATCCCAACTGATCCTTTGATCATCGACAAGCGCCTTCAAATTCAAATCTTGTGCCGGGATAGCCAACAGATATCTTCATGGTAATACGTTCTCTGGCAGGTCCTTAATATACGCGATTACGAGCTGCCGGCTTCGAGGGCCTGCCTGAGATCCGCGATGATATCTTCGATGTCTTCAGTTCCTATGGACAGTCGGACGAGGTCCGGGGTGACTCCGGTCTTCTTCTGCTCTTCCGGCGTGAGCTGCTGGTGGGTCGTGGTTGCCGGGTGGATGACCAAGCTCTTGGAGTCCCCGATGTTGGCGAGGTTGCTGAAGAGCTTGAGGCTGTCGATGAACTTCGTGCTTGCCTTCTCCCCGCCTTTGACTCCGAATGAGACAAGAGGACCGTATCCCCCGGTGAGGTACTTCTGGGCGAGCTTATAACTCGGGTGTTCCGGAAGTCCGGTATAGTTGACCCATGCAACGTTCGGGTGTTTCTTTAAGAACTCGGCAACCGCGAGGGCATTCTCCGAGTGGCGGGGCACCCTGAGGTGGAGGGTCTCGAGACCGATGAGGAAGAGCCAGGCATTGAACGGGCTGAGTACCGCACCGGTATCTCTCAGGAGGGAGATGCGGATCTTGAAGGTGAAGGCCACGTTGCCGAAGGTTGCGAAGTTACCGAAGGTGTCCCAGTACTTGAGACCGTGGTAGCTCGGGTCGGGTTCCGTGAACTCGGGGAACTTCCCGTTGTTCCACGCAAACTTCCCGGAATCGACGATCACTCCACCGATCGAGTTGCCATGACCACCGATGTACTTGGTAGCGGAGTTGGCAACGATATCGGCGCCGTGTTCGATCGGGCGCACGAGACCGATACCGGTAGTATTGTCAACCACGAACGGGATTCCCGCGTCATGGGCGATCTTTGCGATGGCTTCAAAGTCCGGGACATCCAGCTTCGGGTTCCCGATGGTTTCGGCATAAATTGCCCGGGTCTTGGGAGTAATTGCCTTTTTGAAGGCTTCCGGTTTTGTCGAATCGACAAAGATCACGTGCCTTCCGAGTTTCGGGAAGGTGTAGTGGAAGAGCTCGTACGTACCGCCGTACAGGTTGTCCGCGGAGACGATCTCATCACCCACTTGGGTGATGTTCAGGAGCGCGTAAGTGATCGCGGCCTGGCCTGATGCCGTTGCGATCGCGCTGTTGCCACCTTCGATGGCTGCAACACGCTTCTCAAACACGTCCGTGGTCGGGTTCATGAGACGGGTATAGATGTTCCCGAGCTCGCGGAGACCAAACAGGTTCGCTGCATGTTCCGCATTCTTAAAAACGTACGAGGAGGTCTGGTAAATCGGTACTGCCCTTGACCCGGTAGTGGGGTCGGCGACCTGCCCTGCATGAAGGGCGAGGGTTCCAAGGTTGAACTTCTTCTTTGACATGATGGATTCCTTTGCTGTTTCTTTCTGGGGGGATTCTTCTTCCGTGTGTTCTTTTTTTGATTTCCGAAACGGGTTGATCTTTGCTAAGAAACCCGGAATATTACTTGTCATGATGTGTCCTGATGGTCCGCTGGTCAGCGAACGGTGAATCTGTCCTGCCGCACTTACTTCGCAACGGAGATCTCGTATTTTTCCGCGATCCCGGTGAAGACGTCCGCAAGGAAGCGGATCTGCTTTTCGTTGAGGCCGTAGGTGTTCAGTTTCCAGGTCCTGGTGGCACCGGCAAACTCCCCAACAATCCCGCGGGACGACAGTTCGTCGCTGAAGTAGAACCCGCGGCGCTTGTGGGTCTTTGCAACCGTGTCAAAGCTGCCGGTGGTGTCGATCTTCGTGAGCGTGTGCTTTCGCGGGTACTCGGAGAGCACCTTGCTGCCGGAGATCTTCAGGAGACGGTCGATGAAGTAGTTGGACCGCTTCACTTCCTCGTCCCATTTCAATACCCGGGCTTTTACGGTCGGGAACGATGCGATCATGGAGAGCAGGGTCCCGCCCATCAGCGTGCATCCGAGCAGTTCCACTTCCTTGATACCAAACTTGCGTTTGGTGAGGTCGCCGACCATCGCGGTGGTACGGAGCGCTTTTGGCGCCCATTCATCGGTCGTTGCAAGTACCCCGGACGGTGCGACCGATGCCATACTCTTGTGTCCGGAGCCGACCACGAAGTCTGCCCCGATCTTCTTCCCGTCTACCGGCTGGACGCCGACGGTATACGCCCCGTTGTAGAGGAAGGGTATGTCATACTGGTGTGCAACTTTTCCGATCTCCCTGATCTCGTGCTCGTTTGCAAACTGATAGTCGAAGTGGTCGATCATGACGAGCACCGGGAGTTTTCCTGTCTCCCGCTTGACCTCTTCGATCTTCTGTGCCGTTGCTTCACCGGTAACGATATTGTTGGCGTTCAGCGGCACTTCCTTGACTATTCCTCCGGCATTTTCCACGGCGAGGAACTCGGTATAGTGGGCGAGAGCGGAGACAATGACGCTATCGCCTTTCTCCACCAGCGTCCCTGCGACTGCCTGGAACCCTCGGCGTGCACCCGGTACGACCCGGGCCTGGTCCATGTTCAGCCATTTTGCAAGTTCAGCGTGGAATTCTGCGATGCCCGGCTTGGTGATCTTATCGAGCCTGAAGGGTTTCCGGCAGAAGTCACAGGTTGAGTATCCGTCACCGTAGGAGATGATGGCTTTGCGTGCTTCCGTTGTGAGCCTCCCCGCGGCCTGGATGGGGTGGATGTTGATATACTGTTCCTCCCGCGACCTGACATCCAAGTTGCCAGCAATTTTCGTCACCTTAGGAGTGCCGGTGCCGGTTTCGAGGTCGGCAATGATTGCCTTGAGCCGAGCAATCCGCTGGCTGAACGCGGCTTCCTCTTCCGTGTCGAACCCGGTCGGGAGGGCCTCGCGGAAGAGCCCCCGGATCTCCTCGAGCTCGAAGAGTGCTTCGAATGTTTTCTGGATCCTGATACTCATGGTGTTTCTCCTGCTTCTTTCGAAGAGCCAACGCCCGGAATTGAACCGGGATACGCTGATCTGCAGTCAGCCGCGTAGCCTTTCCGCCACATTGGCACGTCGTGATTCACGATTGTGAATTCAACTATACTAGATACCAATCGTGACCATATAATAGTTCTCCAATCGGCAGCATTTTCCTGATCCTGTTTTTACGTCGTGAATTTTCTTTCTTTTCAGGTTCTTAAGTCTTCTATGGGAATGATAATCCAGAAAGGCAGACCGACCTCGCCAACAGGTAATGGAGGAGGTCACGGACAAAAAATTTGCAGAAAAGCGTTGAGCGAAAAACGAGGCGGGAGTCATCCTCTCCTCCTCGTGGTTCCGATATCTTCCTGAAAGTCGAAGATTTACTTCGTAAATTTTCTCATGGTCGAGGTGTTGATACACCTCTCCAAAATCGAAGAAGTGCTGATGCACTTCTTCTCTAACTCGCGGTTCTGACGAACCGCTCGTAGAGCCAACGCCCGGAATCGATCCGGGATACGCTGATTTGCAGTCAGCTGCGTAGCCTTTCCGCCACATTGGCACGGATGTTCACAATGGTGACATCGCCTACTATCGTTGGCACAGGAATTATTTATAGGATAATTTACCGGCAAACTTTTCCTGATCTCCGGAATAGAGGAGAGGGAAGATCCGGTTGTAAAAAAAATAGTGATCCCGATGGAAATAAGAGAAAATTATCGGTTCTTACAGGTCCCGCTGGGGGGTGAGATCGCAACCGGTACAGGGAAGGCACATGGTCTGTGCCATTCTCACATCAAGCCCGTGACGTTCGAGCGCGGATTTGTTGAGCCGTGTCAGAAGCATGAGACGATAGGGAGACGGGCGTTCCACAACAATCTCACCTTTCCTCAGGGGGTGCGGCGAGATCGGGCGGAGATTTGGGATGACTCCAATTCCGGTGAGCGTTTCGATCCCCTCCTGTACGCATTCATCGGTCTCACCAAGGCCGATAATGAAATTGGAGGAGACCCGGTTTTTCCCAAATACCCTGACTGCGTTTTCGAGCGCAGACAGAATGTAATCCAGAGATAGCCCCGGGCAGACCCTTTCAAAGATCGAACGGTCCATGGTCTCGACATTATACTTGATCTCAACGGTACCTGCATTATGGAGATCTTCAGTTGAGGTAGCAGTAGGATAGATTGACACACCGATGGGTAAATCGAATCTTTCCGCAAGACATCGTACAACCTCTGTCATGTACCGCGCTTCTTTTTCAGGAGACTCGGCTACCCCGCTGGTCAGGGAGATCGCCCGCAGATTCCCGCAGGCATGAGCCTGTTCAACCAAGGTAATAATTTCTTCGATCGTCTTTACATGGCCGTTCAGTTTTGGGACCGGGCAGAATTTACAATCGAAGATGCAGCGCTCACTGACCGTAATATAGGCCTGTTCCGGGCAGTGACAGAGTGGCAGTTCCAATGTACCATAGGCTATGATTCGCCCTTCCTTTTGCACCGCAACCCCCTCTTTCCATGGGATTACCTTAAGAGGTGAGTCCGGTTTTATGGAAAGCCGGACACGATGGTCGCCCGAACGGATGAAAAACGAGGTCCCGCCAGCGCCTGGCCCCGCGGTCGCTGTTGTTTTGAAACCGGCAGGCAGGAGGCAGGGATCAATATCAGCACTGCCGATGTTGATCAGGAGAGCTTTTGTTTCAGCAGTAATGCCCCGGTCCATTTAACCACCCTCCTGGGAAGGATGAGCTTTTCACTCAAGGCTGAATTACCAGAATTCAAAGACACGGTTTTCAGCCTCTCTTCTCCCCTTCGAAGTGTTGGAACACATCTTGGAGTCCGAAGATGTTTCGAGCACTTTTTCTTTTCTTCGAGGTTCTCAAATATCTCTTTCAATTCGAAGAACTGCTGCGCAGTTCTTCTCATTGTCGAGGTGTTGATACACCTCTCCAAGAGCCAAGGCCCGGATTCGAACCGGGATGTAGCTGATCTGCAGTCAGCCGCGTGGCCACTCCGCCACCTTGGCAATGATGTTCACAATTGTGACAATGCATTCTATCATTGACCAAATTGTTATTAATAGTTTGATTTACGGGCATTTTTTGCCGCAAAAAATTGCGGGACTGAAACTGGGATTGCTGAACCGGGATATACAGGAAATCCATATTATTCCCCGATTACACTCAGCTCGAAGACTGCATCCGTGCAGGATCGGCAGAACATAATAAATTCCCGCACATTTTCCGACATTACATCATAAAGCGAGCGCGGCACGTAGATAATGATCCTGATCGACAAATCCGTAGTTCGGTCAATTGCGAGGTATGTTTCACGGCATAGTGAAATAAATGTGCTGAAGTTGATCCGTTTTACTATTCGTATATGCCCGGTTCCGTTTTTGTCGATCCAGATGCGATAACTCTTGGTATTCCTGAACTCTCTGCCGTTTTCTTTCATAAGTCCTTTTTCTGATGAAAATGCAATGTGGATTTCTCCTGTTCCTGCAATAATGCTGCACCTTGGGGCAAAATATGCCGCATGTGAAAAAATAATCTGGGTTTTTACGGAAACGAAGCGGCGTTCAGAATCAGTGCTTCTATCAGAAAATAGGAAGTATAATTCCTGCCTCTCTATTACCAGAAGGGAAAAATACTCATTGAACGCGGTTACCGGCGTCCATGCTTGAAATTGCTTACCTTGGGAACTTATTAAAGATGGTAAGCTCTTGGCAGAAGCCATACAATAGTGTCAGATCGTGCCGGAACCTCATTTTACTCTGCGGCAACTATTGACGGAACTCTCCGATTGGTGTACGAACAGGGCGATATTTGCTCGTTCATGGTGATATTTCAGGGACCGTCCCCAACGTTTGATCATGTCATTACGATCCATTTTCCGCAGGATCCGGCGCAGAAATCGTCTTTACTATGGTTTTTCCCGGCGGGGAATGCCGTTGTTTTATTCCCTGATGGGACAAGATTCAGCCTCTGCCCGGGACCGGATCCCGGGATGGTGCCCCCATGACGCACAATGCCAGATAATGAGCTAGATAACCACGCAATGCCACTGCTTCAACCGGGCAACAAAGATGTTATAGATGCGCGCCGGGAATGAGAAGGGGATCTATTATAACCCCTATGCATAATTACAGATTTGTTCTTCACACCCAGAAAAACCCAGAATTATTGGCAAATGGTTAAAAAATGCGATATTATCTGGTTTTCAGCCTGTGAACCCTGAGCTGGACAAGATCCTGAGAACCGAAATACTTAACAATTGTGAATTGCCATGTTGTTATGGTGATCCACTATGAGGGATCGTTTTTGTCGTAAACACAAACGAGAATAACAACACCAGAAACATCGGGCACCTGCCTCCATCGGCAAAGCTCGTGTACAAAGTGCTTGAACACGGCGGCCAGCTGACACAGAAGGATCTCATCCGCGAGACCTCCCTGCCGTCCCGGACCGTGCGGTACGCATTGAACCGGCTCAAGGAAGAAAAGGTCCTCATCGAGCGTCATTATTTCATTGACGCCCGCCAGAGTCTCTACGGCCTGAACCAGCCACAGAGGGAGGTGGTTGCTGTATGATGCGGCTCCACATGCGTCCGACAGGCACGAAAATCCCATACCACCAGATGCGGTTTTGATACCGGCACCTTCGCCTCATCACGGTCTTCCGGTGGAAGAAGCCGGTGCTGCGGCTCTTAACATCGTACTCTCGCCATGGGTTGGGGTCTCCGTTGCAGAGCGGCTGAAGGAGCGCTTCGGGACGCCGTATATCGTGCATCCCCTGCCGATAGGGGTGACAACTACCAACGCGTTCGTCAGGAAGGTTGGCGCTGCTCTCAAGATCAGGACAACCGCAGTTACGAATCGGGAGGAGGAACGGGTTTACCAGTACATCGACAGGATCGCGGACTTCCTCGTGGACTTCGATGTCCAGCTGCACTTTGCAACGATCAGCGATGCCAATTATGCCGTGGCCCTGAACCGCTTCCTGGTACAGGACATCGGCTGGCTCCCCTCGGTTGCGGTCGTCACGGACCAGGTTCCCGAACAGCACCGGGCAGCCCTCCACGATATCCTGAACCTCGGCAAAGGGATCACCCCGAAGATCATCTATGAATCCGATTCGTGGAAGATCCGGGACGCGGTGGAGAAGGAGAAGCCCGCATTTATCCTGGGTAGTTCTCTCGACAAGGAAGCGGCAGGGGGGATCGGGGCATGGAGGCTGAGCGTATCGTTCCCTGTGACCGACCGGGTCGTGCTCGACCGGGGATATGCAGGTTACCGGGGTGCAACGACACTCATCGAGGATATGCTGAGCGCAATTGTCGCTCCGTTCTGAGGATGCACCAGGGGGTATCCACACTTTTTTCCGGACCAGGGTCCGGGCAGACCTCCCGGTTCCACGGGCAGGTGATGAAGGATGGATATCGGTATTTTGCATTACGGACCAGGGGAATCTCTCTCCTGAAAGCTCGGATGTGAAGGAAATTTTTGCTCATTTCCTGATATTATTATAGCGTGCACCCCAAGCACTATGTATGTCCCTGCGATCCGTAAGGCGTCACAGCCAGCGCAGGTACCGGCTCTACGGGCCCCTCCGGGACGGGAACGCCGTATATTGCCACAAGTGTTTTTGCAGGGCTCCGGAAAAGTGTACTCATTACCAGGACGCACGCGTTCACCTGCGTCCACGGTAAAAACGTATCCGGGTTACCCATCCTACCGTGGAATCCTGATGAACTCCTGAATCCTGAGCATGGGTGCCCCCTCCTGCCGTCAACCTCAGGAGGACCCGGGTTTTCCGGTCCCTATCATTCCTGTCATTTTTTGAGCAAGCATTGCCTGTTTTGAAGTCCTTATCCCCCCGGACCTCCAAGAGTTGAGATACCGTATCCACACTACCGCGGTTCATTGGCACCCGTCCGGATTTTTTGACAGGCGGACCGACCCGGTTTTTCCGGATGACCCCCATGAGCCTGAAGAAACGCGAGGGACCGACAGAGGAACAATTTCCATCACTGAACACCAGGAGGCTTACCGATGTGCAGTCATATGCGTGCCCGGCCGATACCGAAACGACCGATAGTGACTACTCACCAGTCGGGCAAAAGAGTACGCCCGGGAGGAACTCCTCATGATTGCAATACCAACCCCCCCTGAAACCCAAGATCAGCTGCCGTCCCCCTCCGTTGAACCGCCAGTAGCAAAAGAACCCCGTTTTACCATCGGGACCGTGATAACAAGGGCGGAATTTGAACGGAACGAATGGCTGGATAAGTAATCCGCCCTTCCTTCCTGCATGAAATTTGCAATCCCCTGACTGAAAAACGCTCACAGGGGCGCATCGGTGATGGTAATGCCGGCGGCGGCCATCCGTTCGCGGATCATATCGGCAACTTCAAACTGTTTCCTGGCACGCAGCTCTGCCCGGATATCGTGGAGGACACTCAGGGGTGCACTCGTCTCGCGCAGGAAATTGATCCCGAGTATCGCGCCGAACTCTTTCAAGGCCGCAATATCCCCGCTCGCGGCGAGGGTCTGGATTGCTGCGAGTGCCATCGGGGTGTTGAGATCCGAATCCATCGCGTCGGTGAAGGCTTTCCTTCCCTTACGGTTCTCTCCCTTGTCTTTTTGTGCAACAGCGCGGATATGCTCGAGTGCCCGGGCCGCATTCCCGATTCCTTCGTCGGTTGCCTGTAGAGGTGACCGGTAGTGGGAGAGGAGGATGAAATACCGGAGCACATCTTTGTTCCAGGTCCGGAGCGCATCTCTGATGGTGATGAAGTTTCCAAGGGACTTGGACATCTTCTCTCCCTTCACTGTCAGGAATCCCGTGTGCAGCCAGTACCTGACCATCGGGTGCTTTCCTTCCAGGGATTCCATCTGCGCGATCTCCGCCTCGTGGTGGGGGAAGATCAGGTCCAGCCCCCCGCCGTGGATGTCGTACTGCTGCCCGAAGTACTTCTCGGATATCGCCGTGTCCTCGATATGCCAGCCGGGCCTGCCCCGGCCCCACGGTGAGTCCCAAGTATATTCGCCGTACTCCCCGAGCTTCCAGAGCGCAAAATCGAGCGGGTTGTTCTTTGAGTTATCCGTCACGCGGCTGACACGCTTCGTCCCGTCCTGGCCGGACAGTTCCCCGTTACGCCCGAAGGTATCCACATTGAAGTAGACCCCGGAATCTGTACTATATGCCACACCACGCGCAAGCAGACGCCCTACCTGATTGATAATCTCCGGTATGTGAGTAGTGGCACGCGCATAGTAGCTCACCGCGTCTATTCCCAGGGAGCGCATGTCCCGGAGGTATTCGGCCTCAAACTTTCTCGAGAGATAATTCTGGGATACGCCTTCTGCATTCGCACGGTTGATGATCTTGTCGTCCACATCCGTGATATTCTGGAGATAGAACACTTCTTTTCCCGTCCACCGGAGGTACTTTACCAGTACGTCAAAAACTACATACGTCCTTGCATGACCCAGGTGCGAGTAATCATAGACCGTAGGACCGCAGACGAACAGGTACACCCGGCCCGGGTGAAGGGTCTCCAGGGGTTCTACTGCTCTCGACAACGTACTGTAAAGTTCCATGGTATCAGTCTCTCTGCATCGGACGCCGGCGGGTGGAGTCGAACCCCCAAACATTCGCTCTGCAGGCGAAGGCATTAACCGTTCTGCCACGCCGGCCCTGTTTTACTGCTTCTCGTTGCGCCACACACCAACGGATCGCTGCATCCATTCTACCATCGTGCCGGACGTATCCGACGTATTCAGCTGTCTCCTCAATGGTTCTGAAGCAACGGAAACTTCCCGGCAACGGTATGCCGGACGTCGACGGTGATGATCGGGTGATCACCCTCATGCCGTGCACTTCCATTACCTCCAGAATATAAATAATTCTGGCGATTAAAAACCTCGTATACAGGCAGTATTTGACGATATCTCTCCTATTAATACTATCATCTGCATTTCTCAGGCGATATCCAAGATAATCTCCCGCGGGGAATGGCATCATTTCCATCGGACGCTACCTTCACCCATTCCACGCATGAGGGGGATTGGGAATCACCGCAATCCCTACATTTTTATAACCCCATGGTGAACATGTAGTAACCAAAAATCACGATCGTGAACATGATGCCTGCACAGACCGGACCGGGAACAGGGAATGGCATTCCCGGCACTACTACCTTTATAATGCGTGGCTTCGCTGCCGCTGCAACGGGCATACCCAGCCGTCACGGTGGTTCCGACACCCTTTTTTCATCTCCTCTTCCCTCTCCGTTTCCCGCTTGTCGGCAGTAACTGCCCCGCTGGACACCTGCCACCACGTTTTTTATTGGCTGAAGCAGGAAGTCCCGTGCACTTGCATCTTCCCCAAGAACGGGGTTTGCACCAAGACAAAGCAGGAGAAATGGAGCGAGAAGAAACAGGAGGACGACGATGAGATATTATGAGAATATCGGAGAACTTATCGGGAACACCCCGCTCGTCCGGCTCAATAACGTGATGCCGGCCGGGATAAGGCCGTTGGTGCTCGCAAAGGTGGAGAGCCTCAATCCCGGGGGGAGCGTCAAGGACAGGATTGCTGCCAACATGGTGTCCGAGGCAGAGCGGGCCGGGCATATCCTGCCCGGGGGAACGATCGTTGAACCTACCTCAGGAAATACCGGGACGGGGCTGGCAATTGCCGCGGCTTCGCGCGGGTACAAGGTGATCTTCACCATGCCCGAGAAGATGAGCAGGGAAAAGGAGATCCTGCTCCGGGCGTACGGGGCGGACGTGATCCGGACGCCGACCAACGTTCCCCCTGAAGATGAACGCAGTTATTACAAGGTTGCAGAGAGCGTGGCGCGGGAGACCCCGGGATCGTTCGTACCAAACCAGTTTGAGAACCCGAACAACCCAGGCGCACATTATACCACCACCGGCCCGGAGATCTGGCGGGATACGGGGGGCCATATCACCCATTTTGTCGCCGGTATCGGGACCGGGGGGACGATCTCCGGAACCGGGCGCTATCTCAAGGAGAAGAACCCGGATATACAGATCATCGGGGTGGATCCTGAAGGCTCGATCTACCACCACGTGTTTTACGGGACGGAGCAGGTATCCCATCCCTACAAAGTGGAAGGGACCGGCGAGGATTTCATCCCGAAGACCGTGGACCTGGGCATTGTAGACGACGTGATTGTTATTGAGGACAAAGATGCCTTTCGTATGACGCGGAGGCTGGCCCGCGAGGAGGGGCTCCTCGTCGGCGGGACAGCGGGAGCTTCCGTTGCTGCTGCAGCCCGGGTTGCACAGGGGCTTACCGAAGATGACCTGCTCGTGGTGCTGCTCCCGGATACCGGGCGCAATTACCTGAGCACGATCTTCAACGATGAATGGATGAAGACCAACGGATTTGGGGATGTGATTTGAGATGGGTTTTGATACTCAGGCGATTCATGCCGGCGAGGAACCGGATTTCACCGGACACCCCAGCGGGGATGTGGTCGTCCCGGTTCACCTGGCATCGACGTTTGCCCGGCGGGATGTCGATGAGCCGACCGGGGGCTTTGAGTATTCCCGGAGCGGGAACCCTACCCGGTTTGCACTCGAGAAGAAACTGGCAGCGATCGAGAACGCCCGGTACGGCCTTGCGTTCTCCTCCGGGCTCGCTGCCGAGACCACGCTCTGCCTGAGCCTGCTGAAAGCGGGAGACCACGTGGTCGCGTTCGACGACCTCTACGGGGGGACGCGGCGCCTCTTCACCCGGGTCTTCCAGGAAAGTTATGGCATTCATTTCTCGTATGTCGATGCCCGAGATCCGGAGAACGTCAAGGCGGCTATCCGCAGGGAGACAAAACTTGTCTGGCTTGAGTCGCCGACAAACCCCCTGCTGAGACTCTGCGATATCCGGGAGATCGCGGGGATCGCCCACGATGCAGGGGCTTTGGTTGTAGTGGACAACACGTTTGCAAGCCCGTACTTCCAGCAGCCGATCGCGCTCGGTGCGGATGTCGTAGTGCACAGCACGACCAAGTACATCAACGGCCACAGCGATTCGATCGGCGGGGCGTTAATCACATCCGATGAGGAACTCTTCCGGAACCTCCGCTTCCACCAGAACACGGCGGGGGCGATCCTCTCCCCGTTCGACAGCTTCCTCGTCGCCCGGGGGATCAAGACGCTGGCGGTGCGGATGGAGCGGCACGAGAGGAATGCGCTTGCCGTGGCCGGGTTTTTGTCAGCGCACAGGAACGTCACCGCAGTCTATTATCCCGGCCTCCCCTCGCACCCCCAGCACACACTTGCCCGGAAACAGATGACCGGGTTCTCGGGCATGCTCTCCTTTGAACTGAAGGGCGGGAAAGCGGAGGCAAAGAGATTCCTCCGCAACCTGCACCTGTTCGCCCTTGCGGAGAGCCTCGGCGGCGTCGAGTCCCTGATCGAGCACCCGGCGACGATGACGCATGCCTCCGTCCCTCAGGAAGAACGCAGGAACGTGGGCGTGAGCGATGCCCTGATCCGGGTCTCCGTGGGGATCGAGAACGCAGACGATCTCATTGCGGATCTCGATCAGGCACTGGGAACGCTGTGAGAAGGGGGATCCCGGGTGTTTCTGTTCTTCCCCGTGCAGGTCCGGTACCCGGCATCAGGACCGGCAGTGTCGCGGGCTGATCGGGTGCTGCTGACCTGATATGGATGGGGGAACCTCTTTTTTAATTCCCCGGAACAGATTGTTTATTCGCGGCGGGAACTGACGATTTTAAAGATCCCGAAAATTCCGGGGGCATACGCATAAAAAACATCCGGGAATGCCCAGCGATTTTCAGCAGGGTGCATGCCATCAGGCCGGGGATCTGCATTTTACCATCTCCGCAGCGGATGCCGTAAAGATCAGCTGGTCCTGTATCCGGCTGCCTTCTGCAAAGGATGCCATGGATTCAGGAGCGGGTATCCCCGGGCTCCTGAATCCCAGTTCCGTGCAGGATGGTATGATATGCCAGTACAGGACCTTTCGCCGGAACTGGACGGTATCCCGGAAAAACCCGTACCCGAGGGTCCCGTAGGTCACAGGTGTTCCGCCTCCCTCGCTGCAAATTCCTGAAAGATGGCATTCGACGAATAATCATAGAATTGCATGAGGCTGCAGACAGCGGTTATGTGAGCGCGGGCCTTTTCGAGCCGGCCGAGGACCTGGGTTGTATCGAGATAGAGTTCAACCAGATCATCGTTTGTGCCATACGTTTCATATTCAGTGAGGTTCGCTGCATGCTGGAAGAAGAACCGGTCGTGCAGGTGCAGGTGGTTCCTTGCTTCAGCTGCCGCCCTGTCAAGTTCGTCAACCGCGGTGACGATGGCGGAAAGGTTGTTGAGAAGTTTCTGCCGGTATTCCCGGCGCTTCTCGCGGTCTATTGTTGTCTGCATGGTTGGTATAACATGTTGGCTTTTATGCATATAAGGTATAATTTAGCGGCAAAAATTACACTGATTTATTACCCTTGATAATAAATAAAATTCCCCGTCCGACGGGACACGATCAATATGCGGGAACTGTGGGTTCCGGTTGGGATGTCAGATCAAAATCGTAAGAGATTGGGGCAGGGAGATCACTCCCTGCCATTCTGTTTACGGAACCATCCCTGTGATGATCCCGACGATTTTCTGTGCCGTGAGCGGGTCAACCACCTGTGCCAGCACAAGGCCAGCGGTGGCGATGAAGAGGGCCCAGAAGACTTTCTTCACCTGCTCATTCTTCCCGAACACGTCCAGCACGGCGTACGTGTCCGTGTTCATCGCGTACCGGATCAACCAGGGCAGGAAGACGAAGAGCGGCAGGAACAGGAGCGCTGCGCCGATGAAGGCAAGAGGGAGTTCCTTCCGCCCGGCAAACCAGCACCCGGCGGGGACCGCAATGATCCCCGCGAGAATGCCGGCCGTGCAGACCACCCCCACCCCCCCTCCTACCCACCAGTCCCTCAGTGGGAGGAGTAGCTACCCCCCTCAGGTTGCATGCACACATGTCCGGGTTCGCGTGGAGTTGTTGTCGGAGAACCCGGTTTCCTGGCAGATTCTGGTCAGGGGGGGTACCCACCCCACTTGTGCTGAGAGGGGTACCTGCCTCCCCTACCCCTCCTTCAGTGGAGGTACCACCCCCCTCCCCACCTATCACTGAGAGAGAGGGGGTACCCCTTTCCTGCCGGGCCGCGACTGGAGAAAGAGACGCATGCGAGTTCCGCAAAAATATTCAGGACAGCCAGTGAAATACCTGCAGGATGCTGAAGACCAGCTACTTCGCGAGGAGTGCCCAAGAGCCCGGTGCGGTCTCGATAGCCCGCTTCCCGCCCCGAGGGTATACCGGCACGAGATACTTCAGGCTCGCCCCGACACCCGGGATGCTGAAACTCGGGGACTGGGAAGAATATAAGAGAAGGTACCGGGAGGAGATCCTCTCGAACCTCGATCCCGAGGAGATCCTACGGGACCTGGACGTTGCCGGGGCAGGTCACGATATCATCTTCCTCTGCTTCGAGAAGGAACGGACGCACTGCCACCGCGGGCTGGTCGCGGAATGGTTCTCTGAAACGATTGGGCTCGAAGTTCCTGAGCTGGGATCGCCTTCCACGGTCCAGACGACATTGTAAAACCCGGCGGGATTGGCTGAAAAATGAGAAATGGCCGCCTGCTCTGATCCACCCAACGGGAAGATATCAGAAATTACCGATCTCTGCCAACAAGGTCGCTGCGTCGATAGTACCAATTTCATTATCCAAACACTTCAGGCCATTTTTGCGGATTTCTCCATCGGTAAATACCGTGGAGTCCGATAACGTTGTTGAGGATTTTGAAGAATCTCAAAGATCTCCGAGGATAAATCCGTCCCGTCCAGAATGATATTACCGTGGAAGGTTCTTTGGGAGTCAGTCAAGATCGTCTGTCGTTGATCATCTTTGACACGGCATAATAGGTAGTACAACAAACGGAGTTGAATTCAATGGCAACAGCATATCTGAAAATTGATATCGAGACCGGAAAAGAGAAGGAAGTAAAGACTGCACTGAAGAAGATCAACGGGGTAAAGAGCACAGACTTTGTAACAGGAACGCACGATCTCCTGGTATCGGTTGAAGGCAAGAGTTATGAAGAGATCGTGACAAAGACGCTGAGTGAAGTGAGGAAGGTCAAGGGGATAAAAAAGACGGTAACAGACTTTGTGTTTGAATGGGCTTGAATGGCCACACAATTTTTTACGGTACTATCGAAAACGCCCTGATCTCCGATAGTATCATCGGGCAGATTCCGGAAACCATCCATTCTCACGGATGAAAAGCCCGCTCCCGGGAGCAGACAATCCCGCCACCCCGGCATCCAGACCTGATGCCTTATTTTACCCGGCATCCCCCAGTACACCATGAAGCGTGCGAGGTCCGGTACAGGAAAAAACCCGGCAGAATCCCCCACCTCTGATCCCGGAAAAGGAGATATCCGGCTCCGGAACCACACAAAAACGCGGGCTCCACTCATACCGAAGGGAAGCCTTCAGACAACAACTACGGCACCGGTTGCATCGGTTTCCTTATCCCGGATGAACGGGCAGGCTTCAGGGGTCAGGGTGTACCGGGTGTATCGTCCTTCATGCTGTTCAGTAAGGATACCATCAGCCCGGAACCTTCGTATATACCACCGCACGGTCGGCGCAGTGACCGCAAGGTGGGCAGCCACCCCGGCCTGCGTGATCCCGGGCATCCTGGAAATGAGCGATAATATCCGTTCTGCAGTCGGGTTCCAGAGATGCTGGAGCACCCTGCGTTCAATGGGGGTGTACCGTCCGTGGTTCTCGTAATAGTGGACGATCCCATGGTCCCGCATCACGATGACCCGGCTTGCGGATTCCAGCTGGTCGAGATGATACCGGAGGGTCTCGCGGTTCATGCCCAGTTCCGATGCGATGGCTGCCAGGTCAATACCGGGCCGGGTGACAATAGCCGCATAGACTGCCGCCCGTTCAGGATGATCGAGGACGTTCTTGGGGTAGATCCGCCGGATACCGGAGACCCTGCTGGTCGTACTCAAGGCACCGTTTGGTATTGGAAATGCCGGACCATTGCAGGTTGAGGGTTCCGCCTCCCCGGCCGTACGCGGGAGGGGGTCGCCCCTTGGCAGAGCTGTCGATGCCTGCACGGGCACCTGACAGTTGCAGCCCGCGGGCTGCCCGTCGCGTTGCCCGGATCCGCCGTTCATGGGCATCATGGTCGCCCCTGCCGGTAGGGATGATGCAGCAGCGGGAGATGCTGCCATCGCAAGCATCAGGAACAGAACAGCGCATGCACTCTTCCGGATCATAAACCTGATCAAAATTCACAATTGTTACTACATAATCCTTGGCCTTGTGGCAGGACCTGCTCCCTCTCCGTTCACAAACCTCGTGAAAATTGACCGGGAGATAACCTGGTGAGAAGAGGTTTAATTACCGGGAAAGGATGCTATGCAGAAAGGCAGCAGGCGGAGGATCGGCACGGATCCGCACCCATAGGGGTATTTGCATGACGCTTCAGACACTCACACCGGAAGATCGTCAAATCCGTCATCAGGCCGCATTAATCATTTTTACGGTTTTGCTGCTCGTGACCGCCGCGGTTATCCCGCCGGTATCAGCTCACTGCCCGTTGTGTACAGCTGGCGCAGCAGCCGGGGTTGCTGTCGCGCGGGCGTTCGGGGTCGATGACGCTATTGTCGGGCTCTGGCTCGGGGCATTTGTTGCTGCCTCGGCGTTATGGATCGACCGGCTCCTCATCAAAAGGGGGATCCGATTTCCCCTTCAGGGAACCCTGCTCGTTGCCATCTCCCTGCTGGCACTTGCCATTCCCCTGTATTACGCAGGAATTATTACGAATACGGGGGTGGTGAAATCGATGCCGGACTACCATAGTGTCCTTGGCATGGAAGCGTTCGGCCTCGACAGGTTATTCTCCGGCCTGGTCGTTGGCACAATCCTGATCGCGGGTGTCTTCACTATCAGTGATTCCATCACGGCAAAACGGGGGAGACGGTTGTTTGACTACCAGGGAATGATCCTGATGGCCGCAACACTCGTCGTAACTACCACACTGTTGTGGATAACAGCGGGATAAGGGAAAAGAGGTCAGTATCATGGACAAAAAATACCTGATAAGTATCCTGATGATCATTGCGCTGGCAGGAGTGACGATGATCGTGTTCCTGCCCCAGGGTACGCAATCTTCTCCGGATAGTTCCGGTCTGCCGGAGTATGCTCTTGCAAGCGACAGGATCAAAGAGGCATATCTCTTTGCCCGGGATAACCCGGAGAAACTGGACGGCATCACATGCTATTGCGGCTGCATGCAGATGGCCCATAACGGAAGAATTCACAAACGCGGACTGCTGGACTGCTTTATCAAGGAGGACGGGGAGTATGAATCCCATGGGGCATATTGCCAGATGTGTGTCGATGACACGCTCCAAGTAAAGGGCCTGTATGCGCAGGGAATGGGAAAAACCCAGATACAAGCGATCATCGATGCGAAACATGCGAATGGAACCTGAACGGGTGACCCCGGGCGAATGGTGGATTTCAGGAAGATCATAGGGGAAGTATGAGCACTGCAGTCCCTTGGTCATGGTGCCATGTATCTGTTGAATAGAGAGCAGAATCTGAACCAGTCTCTCTGCCGGATCGTCAGGAGCACAATACCAGCCAGAGCAGGTACATGGAACTCCCCGTCATTGATGCCGATCGTCCCGCGGGCATCTCCACCCACCCCCTCTGGTAAATCTATCCTTACCAGGACACCCCGGTCATCCTGCATTTCCCGGGGGCCACGCAGAAACTATATGTAGGGACAACAGTGATGTACTAGCATAATTCACGATTGTGAACTTCCCTTCGGTACTGGATAACCCATCAGGTGCCGGACCGCAGATCGGAAACGATGGGTCCGGATGCCGTCCTTTCCGTTTCCGGGAGGCTACCCCGTCACGTGAATATGTCCGCGGGAATACCGGTTCCTGTCTGCAGGAGAGCGAACCTTGGCAAAACTTGTATCTCTTATCTCGGGGGGAATCGACTCGCCGGTCGCAACGTACCTCATGATCCGTCGCGGGGTCGAGATAGTCGCACTCCATATGGACAACCGCCCGTTCACCGATGAAAAAAACCTGGATAAGGCCCTGCACCTGGTCCGCCACCTCCGGGACCTGACCGGGAGTCCGATCAAGACCTGCGTAGTCCCCCACGGGCCCAGCCACATCGCCTTTGCCCGGAACTGCCACCGTCACCTGCACTGCCTGTTCTGCCGGAGGATGATGTACAGGATCGCGGAACGGATCGCGGAAAACGAGGGGGCCGTCGGGATCCTGACCGGGGAGTCGATGGGGCAGGTGGCCTCGCAGACCGTCCAGAACATCAATGTCGTGAACCAGGTCGCGAAGCTCCCGGTCATCCGCCCGCTCATCGGTCTCGATAAGGTCGAGATCATTGAGATCGCCCGCAGGATCGGTACGTATGAGATCTCCACCCTCCCGGGCCTCTGCTGCACTATCGTTCCCAAGAAACCCTCGACGGCGGCCAGGCTCGGGGACGTGCTCGCTGACGAACAAAAAATTGATATCGACGCTCTCGTGGAAAAATCTCTGGCGGGGATGCATGTACTCTCTCCTGAAGCCCTGTAAAACATCGGCCGCTTTCGAGGCAATTCCCCGGGAGCGGTTCAGTCTCGACCTCGACCTTTGCGAGGAGATCCTGAAAAAAAGCTGCACGATCGTTGCCCACGCCGGTATCCTCCTTATCGTGAACGACCGGTGCGAGGTCTCGATCCATAAGGACGGGCGCCTCATCCTCAAGACGGATTCGCAGGAACTTGCCTCCGGGCAGGCCGGGCGCATAGCCGGGTGGCTGGAAGGAACACCGGCGATACGGAAGCACCGGGATTCAGGAGTGCCGGGAAGGCAACACCGGAAGTAGGGACGGAGAGCGCGCGGGCGGACACGATCCGGATACTGCAGATGTATCTGACCTATAATCCGATGTAGCGTGCATAGAGCGAGCGGGCCGTGGCCTCGTCCCGGGTGCCCTTGATGATCGCCCTTCCGTCCCGGAAGACGGAGATCTCCCCGGTTCCTGACCTGAAGGTGAGCATGTACGGGGTGAACCGCACATCGCCGAGCCGGGAGAGCCGGGTCTCCAGTTCTTCAAGAGAGATCTCCATGGGGGCCGCCGGTGTGATCTGTATGGCATCTCTCCCGCAAAGGGTTGTGATCATTTCCCGGGATACTGGATCCAGGAAATCCAGCCGGCCCCTGCTGCAACACGGGCAGTCCGCCCGTCGCCCGACCGCAATCCGGTCGAACGTCTGACGCCATACATCGACATGGACCAGGTACGAGGTCCCATCCCCGGTCCCGAACTGGCCCGTAAGGATCTCGCAGGCAAGGGTGCACTCGAAGGAGGCGATGAGGGCGGGTATCGTGTTCAGGATCCCTGCGATGTCGCACGTCTGCAGCATGCCGGGGGCGGGGAGCGACGGCACGAGGCAGCGGAAACAAGGGGTCCTGCCCGGCAGGATGGGCATCACCATTCCCCCTGTCCCGACCGCGCCGGCATAGATCCAGGGGATCCGGTGCTTTACGCAGACGTCGTTCATGAGGAAACGAGTCTGGAGGTTGTCGGTCCCGTCCAGTACCACGTCCGCCCCGGTGATGAGTTTCTCGGCATTCGAGAGGTTCAGGTCCTCTGCGTGGGTCTCGATCCCGACGGAAGAATTGATCTTGTGCAAGATCCCGGCGGCAGCGACAGCCTTCGGGCGGTTCAGGTCCTCCTCGCTGTACAGGATCTGTCGCTGCAGGTTGTGCAGTTCCACCAGGTCGCGGTCGATCAAGACGACCCGGCCGATCCCAGCCCGTACCAGGAAATTCGCCGCGGAACTTCCCATGGCCCCAAGCCCGACGATGACCGCCCGGCTCTCTTTGAGCCTGCGCTGCCCTTCTACCCCTATCTCGGGGAGGAGGGTCTGGCGGCAGTAACGGTCCCGGTTATAAGAATCCGGAAGTGTCCCGGCATCATCTTCTTCAGGAGGTTTCATCCGATCATCTCCTCCCCGGGAAGGATGACGGGAACGCAGGGTTTCCTTCCCGGTAACCCGTGAACAACGGCAGAGTACGGTGATACATTTCGACCTCGTGTCCTACCACACATCGTGTAATCCCCGGTCTTCAGCCTTTCAGAAGTCCCTTGCAATTTTCCGGACGGTATCCACGAGCAGTTCCGCATCTTCGATCGTATTGTAGCAGTGCAGGCTCGCCCGGACCGTCCCGTCCGGAATGTTCAGCTGCTCCATGAGGGGCATGCAGCAGTGATGGCCTGACCGGACCATGATCTTCGCTTCCCCGTCAAGCATGACGGCGACGTCATGCGGGTTGAGGCCCGGGATTGCAAACGAGATGACCCCGATCCGGTTCCCTGCCGATCCGGGTCCGAACACCTGGACGTTCCCGATCCCGTTAAGGCCGTCGATGATGCGGCGGGTGATCTGCTGCTCATGGTGCCGGATATCCTCCATTCCGAGCGCTTCCAGGTACCCGACAGCACGGCCAAGGCCTATGGCTCCTGCGATATTCGGGGTCCCTGCCTCGTAACGCTCGTACCCCTCCGTGAGAGTGTATCCCGCAGCGGTGACCCTATCCACACTCCCTCCTCCGACAAGGAGAGGTTCCAGGCAGGGTTCCTTCATAAAAAGGACCCCGGTACCGGTAGGCCCGAGCATCTTGTGCCCTGAGAAACAGAGAAAGTCGCAGCCCAGGCGCTCCACGTCCACCGGGAGGTGGGGTACCGACTGGGAACCGTCAACGAGGAGGAGCGCCCCGTAATCCTGGCAGACTTTGGCAAACTCCCGGACGGGCACTACGTTTCCCAGCACATTGGAGGCATGGGTGAGGGCAACGAGCCGGGTCTTCCTCGTGATGACCGCCTCAAGGGCAGCCGGGTCCAGGGTGCCGTCCTGTGCAGGAGCGATCAGCCGGAGATCGATCCCCTGCCGGTCGCGGAGGCGCATCCAGGGGAGGAGATTGCTGTGGTGCTCAAGGAGGGTGGTGATCACCAGGTCTCCATTCTGCCACGGGAATCCCGAGGCGACCATATTGATCGCCTCGGTCGAGTTCCGGGTGAAGACCAGTTCTCCTTCTTGTGCATGAATGAATTTCCTGACATTCTGATGGGCATCCTGGTACTTCTGGGAGGCCATCTGGGCAATGCGGTGGACGCCCCGGCCGGCATTTGCCCGGAACCGGTGCTCGTACTCGAGCATCGCCTCAAGGACAGGCTCCGGCGAGAGGCTCGTCGCTGCACTGTCCAGGTAACAGACTTCTGAAAGGAGCGGGAAATCGTTGCGGATATCATCGGGAATCATGGAACCTCACGAAGGCATCCTGGAGCAGGAGTCACGAACGGAAGTCCTGCGATGAAAAACGGTGAGTATCCCTGCCTCGATACACCGCTGATATCTCCCGGGTTCCACGTTTCAGGTAGTATCGTCATAGAGTAAACCGGATTTTCCTTCCATCAGATCAGGGGTTGCGGGACTTCGGGGCCATACGAGGGTAGTTTTGATCCGGTGATCAGGACAGGGCGGTCCGTCCTCTCAATCTTCTCAAGGATCAGACGTTTTCCCTGCGGGGTCAGGGCAAAGACCGGCACCGCGGTCCCGGCCTGCACGAGTGCTCTTGGACCCGCAAGTTCCCAGATCCATTTTGAGGCACAGGCCGTTACAATATCCGAGACAGAGATGATCCGGGCAGCATCCTCCTCAGATATTCCGCTGAGGTGGACACCGAATATGAACGCGTCGGGGTGGTCTTTCCTTATCGAGACCGCGTCATCAGCGGAAGCAACGGTTACCGCTATCGTGCGGAACCCCTGCGCAGATGCACGCGATACGCCAAGTACCTGGTCTACTTTTGCCGTTGTCCGGTCGAGAATAAAACCTCCGTTCTGCTCTATCCGGTCCATCTCATCCTTCAGGGGCGACGTACTTACGAGTCCCGACATCCTCCCGCCGATTCCCTGGACCAGTTCCGGTGAGGTGGCAATAACCGTCCCCGCACCGTCACAGGCAAGGACTGCGGCATCGAGGCTCTTCGAGGAGAGGCCGCTGCCGATCAGTTCCGAGGCACCGAACCCGACAAATTCTGCTCTCCCGCAGACGCTCCGGTGGGAGCGACACATGCCCCATGACTCCATCCGGTGCTCGATATTCGCTCGTACTGCATCCGGGGTTATATCGTCGACCGGAAGGGCAAATTTCTTCGCGAGCGGGCAGTGCCGGATCCGTGAACCGGAGACCTCGGTCACTTTTCCGTCTTTTATGACGATTTTCGATCGTCCCACCGCTTCGATGATATGGGTATCCTGGTCATTTTCGGACATAGGCATTCAGGCAATCCTCTGAATTCAAGTTCCTGCCATCCTCACAAACTACACAGGGTTGGTTTCCCTGAGGATGTCTTGGTGTAGTATAGGAATTCACAATTGTTAATGTTTTGCAACTATACTGCCGGGCACACTGAGGCCACTTCATTCCAGGTGAGCGCATAGGTTCAGCCACCGAGCACTTTCTGCTGGATCATCAGGAGCGCGATGATGATGAGCAGGACACCAAAAAATTTCCTGATATGATCGGCGTGGATGCGCGGGGCAAGAGACGCTCCCACATAGGCACCGATACCCGCTCCTGCTCCGTATACCATAAGATATGGCAGGGAGATATGTCCGAGTGCTGCGTGGGTTGCGGCACCGGTGATCGATGTAGGGATGATCGTAAGGAGAGATGTCGCAACCGCAAAATGTACCGGGAGGCCGATGGCCACAAGTGCCGGGACAAAGAACGCCCCGCCGCTGGTTCCGGTGATCCCGCTCACCAGCCCGCCCATAGCCCCCCATATGATGAGATGAATGCAGGGAATCCGGACAGGTCCGCCATTTTTTCCGGAACCTGAAGGGCTCACTTCGAAGGATGGCCCGACCGTGATAGCCGGGACTAAGCGCAGGGAAGGAACAAGCATCTGCAGGGACATAAGGATGAGTACCATGGCAAAAAGGATGACGAGGATTCTCGCATCGAAATATAACGTAATGAGAGAACCGAGCATGGAAGAGATCATGGCGGGCAGGACGAGGAGCGCGGCAACTGAAAACAGGGTTTTCTTCTGCTTCCAGTAAACGAGCGTGGCCGCAGACGATGAAAAAACCATCACCGCGAGGCTCGTACCCACTGCCATCTTCTGGTCAAAGCCGAAGATCAGGGTGAGTGTCGGGACATAGAGAAAACCGCCTCCCATCCCGATAATGGAGGCGATCAGGCCGATGCCGGTTGCGATGAGAAAAGCAATCGTCGTTTCGAACAAGGTGGATCGCCGCTTCCGGATTTTTTTATTTTGACGAGGGTAAAAACTAAAAACTGTGAAGATTCAGCCATCCGGTGCATTCACCACACACCCGTCCCGGGGCCCGTCGTGCCAGTTCCGTATTGGGGGAGAGGACGATGGCTGTGATGTCCTGCCAGGGTAGTCATTTTTCCCGCGAATGCCAGCTGCGTGGAGCACCCGGCGATGAGGTCTGCTCGATGAGATTACCGTCAAAGACGAACAGGATGTACGTCCGGAAAGAGTTGCGGGTTGACGTGGGGGTCTGCATTTTTTCACCTTGAGCAGGAATCCATTGCCGACAGAGACCAGTTTTTCACAATTGTGAACATTCTCAGGCTGGTGCCATAAAAATACTTGTATTCCGGCAATCTGCGGGAAAGAAGAGTATTGAACCGGGGGATTGTCGACTCCCCCCGGGCATCACAGCGGGTGCATGCTGTGTTGCATGAGGCGATATGTCCGGTATGGGTAGTAACCAGAACGGGTGTGTGAATCCGTCTGGTGCCGCCGGATCGGGTGCGAGGACGTGGAATCAGGACGTGATCATCACGAACGCATACCATCGACTGCAGATCGTCCGCGGGTTATGCGGAGTGCAGTCACGTGTGGGCCTGTTCCTGCCAGCTCCATTGAGCGACAATACTGCCCGGAGCTCCGGATACCGCTGAACCGTTCCACCGGCCTTCCCAGCCGTATGCCGGGATAAGCACGGGCAGGGGTACCGGGTACGTCCGGGCCAGCTGCGGGTCCTGCGATATTCGCGTGGTGTGTGTTCATGGCTGTTTCCTGTTCACAATTGTGAACACAGAGTATGAGGCAGTCCAGGTAATATACCCTGATTTTGCGTCAGGTTTTGCCGCTATTTTCTTGTATTCCCAATGGTATCTTATCACAGAGATTTCAGATTATCAGACCGGGTTTTTTGCTGGAAACCAAGGTATAAAATATCAGGCCCGGACAATTAACAATTGTGAACTTCCGGGATCCCGACGGCTCGTTCGGGAAATCCCTGGATTCATAGAGGGAACAGTATGGCAAAGATTTATGACAATATCACGGCAACGATCGGCAACACCCCGCTCGTGCGGCTGAACCGCGTCACCAGCGGTGCCGGCGCAACGGTGCTTGCCAAGCTTGAGTCATTCAACCCGATGAGTAGTGTCAAGGACCGGATCGGGGTTGCAATGCTCGATGCAGCAGAAGCTGCAGGACTGATCAAAAAGGATACGATCATCCTCGAACCGACGAGCGGCAACACCGGTGTTGCGCTTGCGTTCGTGAGTGCGGCCCGGGGGTATAAGTTCACGCTGGTGATGCCGGAGACCATGAGTGTCGAGCGGCGGAAACTTGCAAAGGCATTCGGCGCGGAGCTGGTGCTTACACCGGGAGCTGAAGGGATGAAAGGGGCTGTCAGCAGGGCCGAGAAGATGGCAGCAGAGAACCCGAAGTACTTTTACATTCCCCAGCAGTTCAACAATCTGGCCAACCCGGCCATACACCGGAAGACCACTGCCGAAGAGATCTGGCGTGATACCGACGGGAAGGTGGATATCCTCGTCTCCGGTGTGGGGACGGGAGGAACGATCACCGGTATCGCAGACGTGATCAAGAAGAGAAGACCCTCGTTCCGCGCAATTGCTGTCGAACCCGATGCATCACCGGTCCTCTCCGGCGGGTCCCCCGGCCCGCACCGCATCCAGGGAATCGGCGCGGGTTTTATTCCGGAGGTGCTCCAGCGCAACCTGGTGGACGAGATCATCCGGGTTAAAAATGAGGATGCATTCGAGACTACACGAAGACTTGCAAAAGAAGAGGGTATCCTCGCAGGGATCTCCAGCGGTGCAGCGACCTATGCGGCACTTGCGGTGGCAGCACGTCCGGAAAATAAGGGCAAGCTCATTGTCGTTATCCTGCCGGACACGGGTGAACGCTACTTAAGTATCCCTGACCTCTTTGTGGAATAAGTGAGACTGCCATGGTTTTTGACCGCCTCCGGGAAGATATCCGGGCAATATTTTCCAAGGATCCCGCCGCCCGTTCCACCCTCGAGATCCTGTTTTGTTACCCCGGGCTCCATGCCCTCTGGTTCCACCGGCGGGCCCACTGGCTCTGGACCCATAACTGGAAATTCTGGGCCCGGTTCGTCTCCCACATAAGCCGCTTCCTGACCGGGATCGAGATCCATCCCGGGGCACAGCTGGGCCGGCGGGTGGTCATCGACCACGGCATGGGGGTCGTCATCGGCGAGACCGCCGAGGTTGGCAACGACGTCCTCATCTACATGGGCGTAGTGCTGGGCGGCACGGCGCTCGAGAACGTCAAGCGCCACCCGACCATCGAGGACGAAGTCATCCTCGGTTCCGGTGCGATTGTCCTGGGTCCGATCCGGATCGGGAAGGGGGCAAAAGTCGGTGCCGGATCGGTCGTGGTCCGGTCCGTACCGCCCGGAGCAACGGTTGTCGGCGTCCCTGGCAGGATCGCCGGGCCGGAGCCCGGGTCACCGGAAATGGTCGAAGAGGTCATGCCAGACCCGATGCTCCGGGTGGTGAGCCGCCTGCTGGACCGGCAGAACCAGCTCGAGGAGAAGTTCAGGACCATCGAGCAGTCACAACCCGGCCCGGCCTCCTCTGCGGTCCAGCAGAATTTCTTCTGTGAGAACCAGATCCGCGATGCATTGAAGGAAGTGATCGATCCCGAGGTGGGCATCGATATCGTGGACCTCGGGCTCATCAAGGAGATACGGGTGACAGGCACCAGTGCGGTGATCGACATGGTCCTCACCTGCAAGGCCTGCCCCCTCTCCGATCACCTCTCCGGGCAGGTGCAGCGCAGGGCGCTCGGCGTCGGCGGCATCGAACACGTGACCGTGAACGTGCTGGACGAGCCGTGGAACTGGGACCGGTTCGTGAAACAGCGGGGAAGTCTCCGGCAGATCTGAGCCGTTGTCGTGCCGAAGGACACTTCCCACGTTTTTAATTCTGCTTGAATAACCGTGGGCAGCGGTAAGATTTACAATGGTGAATATAGGTATCAGATCCTTTGTCCAACAGGCGGACACTTCCGGGAACTAGGGGCAATACGTCATGCGCCCAATTGCTCCCGCAGATCCATAGATCCAAACTATTTCCCTGTCATGACCCTCCGCATCCGTATCCGCCATTTTTTTAAGGTTTTTCCTGTGAATTTTCATTGTTGATTTTTCATTGCCGACGAACAACCAGAAAAAATTGATAGTGTCGGAAAACAGGACGCACATTCGGGAATGTGAGAGAACACCGGGTCTCCCGCACATAGTACTGGTCATTATGGGTCCATGGGACTCCGCAATGCAATCATGGCGTCTTGTCTTCCGCGAATGTCGCATCGATCCACCGGATGATCTCGTCCCGCACCTGCCGGAACCCGGCCCGGACTTCCTCATCGGTGCCGGTGAATGCCGAAGGGTCCGGAAAACTCTGGTGAATTTCTTCCTTTGAACCCGGGAAGAAGGGACATGCTTTCTGTGCAGAATCGCAGACCGTCACTACGGTCTCGATCCCCTTCCGGTAGAACTCGTCGATGAGCTTCGAGCGGTGGCCCGAGACGTCGATCCCGATCTCGCTCATCACCGCGATTGCCATCGGGTGGACCTGGCCTAGTTCGGTCCCGCCGCTGTATACCTCGTAACGGTCACCGTACTTTGCCTTCATGTACCCCTCTGCTATTTGTGAGCGGGCAGAGTTGTGGGTGCAGATGAACAGGATCTTCTTTTTCATGATGACACCAGTAGTATTTCACCTCAGCGACGGGCTGCACGCAGCATCACACTCTCCGCCATACCATCTCTTTCTGAGCCAGAGCGAGACGTTCACCAGCCCGATCAGCACCGGCACTTCGACGAGAGGGCCGATAACCGTGGCAAATGCTGCCGGTGATGCGATACCAAAGACGGCAATGGCAACGGCAATCGCAAGCTCGAAGTTATTGGATGCAGCGGTGAAGGAGAGCGAAGCGGATTTCTGGTAGTCGATACCGAGACGGTGGGCCATCCAGAAGCTCGCAAAGAACATGATGACGAAGTAGCAGAGCAGCGGGATCGCAACCCGTACCACATCGAACGGAACGTTCACGATGTACTCTCCCTTGAGGGAGAACATTACGATGATCGTGAAGAGCAGGGCAATGAGCGTGATCGGCGAGATCTTCGGGATGAACACCTGCTCGTACCATGCCTTCGACTTTACGCGGAGGAGCGCGTACCGGGTGACCATACCGGCAATGAAGGGGAGGCCGAGATAGATAAAGACGCTCCCGGCAATCTGGACGATCGTGATCGAGACTGTTGAGCCGGCCCCGATGCCGAGCAGAGGCGGCAGGAACGTGATGAAGAACCAGGCATAGACAGAGTAGAAGAAGACCTGGAAGACCGAGTTCAGTCCCACGATTGCGGCGCAGTACTCACAATCTCCTTCGGCGAGATCGTTCCAGACAATCACCATTGCGATGCACCGGGCGATCCCGACGAGGATCAGGCCGTACATGAGCATCGGCTGGTCGCGGAGGAAGACGACGGCAAGGACAAACATCAGCACCGGCCCGACAATCCAGTTCTGGATGAGCGAGAGCCCGAGGACTTTTGCGTTCTGGAATATTTTCGTAAGTTCCTCGTATTTCACTTTCGCGAGCGGCGGGTACATCATGAGGATCAGCCCGATGGCAATCGGGATTGATGTGGTCCCGACCGAGAGGCCGGTGATCAGTGCCGGTACTGCGGGCGAGAAATACCCGATGCCGATACCGACTGCCATGGCAAGGAAGATCCAGAGCGTCAGGTAACGGTCAAGGAACGAGAGATGTCGGACGGGTTTATCCATCTGCTTTCACCTGATCGGATCTCCTAGAATCCGTCTGAGGACCGGTTCTGCCCCTGCACGTACCTTGTAGATCTTGTGGTTCGAACGGTAGTAAGACTCGACAAGCTTGCCGTCCTTGAGTTTTTTCAGGTTATACGAGATGAGGTTCTGCGGCTCTTTTAAGACATGCCAGAACTCGCAGACACAATGGTCCCGTTTCAGGAGCATCAGGACGATATTGAGCCGGAGCGGGTGGCCGAGCAGTTTCATGTAGTTTAGGAGTTCGGCGACAGAGTCTCCCGAGAGCATCTCCTTCTCGGAGCGGAGCTCGTCTTCCCAGTCGCTCCGGAGGGCGCAGTCGGCAGGACAGCAGCGGGCGGTTGCCATACTACACCATGGATTTGGGAGAAAATAATACGATCCCGCCGGGCGTGCCTGACATTGCCCGGGCATTCTGATACCGGGAGAAACCTGCAACCGGTTTTCCAGATTTCTTGAAATCCAATCCCGGGATATATATGATGAAACGTCATTTTCCCTGTAAGAACAGGGAGCCGGTTTACCGGAGAATGCAAAAACGGGGCAAGGAGACGGCGAGGTGGCGATGCAGGATTCTCTGAAGACAAAGGGTGTCCTCAGGTTACCGCAGGTGGTCGCCCTCTATACCGGCGCAGTTCTCGGCTCGGGTATCCTGATCCTCCCTGGCCTTGCAGCCGAACTCGCCGGGCCGGCATCCCTTGTTGCATGGGGCCTGATGGTAGTCCTTGTCGTGCCGATGGCCCTGACGATGGGGCTGTTGTCTGCCCGGTATCCCGATGCCGGAGGGGTCTCCTCGTTTGTCACGAAGGCCTTCAACCCGCAGCTCGGCTCACTGATCGGCTGGTTCTTCCTCCTCTCGGTTGTTGTCGCAGCCCCGATTGCCGCACTCACGGGAGCAGGATATATCTGCGCAGCGGCCGGTCTCGGGGACACTGCCCGCCTGTTGATTGCGACGGCAATCCTCTCTGCCGGTATTCTCGTCAATTACATCGGGATGAAAATGACCGGGCAGGTCCAGGTCGTCGTTGTCCTGACCATCATCATCGTCCTCGTTGTCACCATAGCCGGGAGTTTTACCATCATTGAGCCGGCGAATTTCATGCCATTTATGCCCTCCGGCTGGGAGAGCGTCGGACATGCCTCCGCCGTATTGTTCTGGTGTTTCATTGGCTGGGAAGCCGTTGCGCATATCTCCGGGGAGTTTGTTGACCCTCAACGGGACGCGATACGGGGGAGCCTGATCGCCGCCCTGATCATCAGCATCCTCTATTTCCTCACGGCCTTCGTAGTTGTCGGGACGCACAGCTACGGCCCGGCCGGCGCAATCGTCGCCAGTATCGCAGCCCTCTTCATCTGCATGGCGCCGGTGATCGCCTACAGCGGGGCCGCCTCCCGTCTCGCGTGTTCGCTTGCCAACGGCGGGTTTGCACCCCGGCTGCTGGCCCGCAGGTCGCGGAGATACCATACCCCTCTCGGGGGTCTCCTGTTCCTCACGGGATGTTTTGCAATCCTCCTCCTCGTATTCAGTACCCGGATTGTTTCGCTTTCCACGCTGATCCAGATCCCAAGCGGCACTTTCATTCTGACCTATATCGGCGGCTGTGCTGCCGGCATTGTCCTCCTGCGTGGCGGCAGATGGGGCGTACCCGTCAGCATCATCTCCCTCCTCCTAACAGGCACCATATTCCTGTTTGTCGGGTGGGACGTCGTATATCCGCTTGTCATTGCGGTTTTCTGGTGCGTCTTCATGGTGATCACCGGCAGGCACCACGGGACCTTTTCTCTCCGCTCATCCTGACAGAGGGGCCTGCGAACATTGTGCCGGATTTCAACCTTTTTTGAAATCCGGTTCCGGGATATATATCGCACCCGCTCCCACGTATCATGCAGAAGGTCGAAGAACGCTGATGCGTTCGGTCAAAGACCTGAAGGTCTTCTCCTGCTTCAGGTCTGATGACCATCAGCATTCTCCTCCTCCAAGTCTGAGGGGTTTATAAAAATCCCGATGAGGAGAAGGGAGGCAATGCCGACCTTCGACTGATTATGGCTTGTCGGGTGTGAAACCATGGATTACGAGACTATCAGAATCGCAAAAGTGACCGGGAAGTGCCCGGCCTGCGAGGACTATGCCGGGAAGAACTCCACGACCCCGCCGAAGATTGCGGTGCTGGCCTGCGAGGGGGCATGCTCCCGGGGCGAGGTGGCCCGCCGGGCAGCAAACATGGTCGCCCACCGGCTGGCCCGCGATGAGACCGTGCGCATCTGCCTAGGCGGTGCGTTCACGAAGGACACCGGCCAGCGGAACCTGGTGCGCAGCGCGGAGAAGGTGATCGCAATCGAGGGCTGCTTCATCAACTGCTCGTCGCGGATGATGAGAGGGGTTTTACCGGACCTCGAGCCGGTCGTTGTACAGGCTGACACACTCTATGAGTCCTCTGCCATCCCGTTCGGGATCGATGAGGTGCCAGACGAAATGTTCACGGTGTATGCGTACAAAGTCGCTGAGCAGGTGGTCCGGGATTATGTGACGGATGCCGGGGGCTGTGGCCCGGAGAAGAGCGAAGGTTATAGCGGTGGATGCACCCCAAAGCGCTCCGGCGGCTGCGGGGAATGACAGGAAAGATCAGCCATGTCCTTGATTTTTTACCAAGCGCTCCTCCCGGCGAGCTGATAACAATAAGCAGGATTGACAAATCGACAGCGTACATCAGCATCGTGAAACTCCTGAAATTGCCCGTTCCTGCCTCAACTCCACGGTAGCTCCCGGACTACTCATATTGCAGGACTGCAGTTCTTATTGAAAACAACGAATGTGAGACGGCACATTTGAATAGATCCATGATGAAAATGAATATCGAAGCTCCATGCCATCCTCTCTCCAGGGTCTCGATTTTTTTACGAACTCATACGAGCTCCGTATCGCACAGCTAAGAGAAGAGCGGGAAAAGGGAATAAAAATCGTCGGGACCTTCTGCCTCTATGTTCCGGATGAGATCATCTTTGCAGCGGGTGCCGACCGGATCGTGCTCTGTGGCGGAAGAGCCGATACGATCCCCCTGGCAGAGCAATCGCTTCCACGGAACATATGTCCGCTGATCAAGTCCTCGTTCGGGGCGGTGGTCGATGCATGCTGCGGGGGAAACCTGGCGTGCCCTCATGTTCCCCTGGTCGATGTGGTGGTTGCAGAGGCGACCTGCGACGGGAAGAAGAAGATGTACGAGATCCTCCCTGATTACCTGCCTACCTATATCATGGACCTCCCGCAGAAACCCGGAAGCCCTGAGGCCCTGAATTACTTTCTTTCCGAGCTCCGGAAGTTCGGGAAGTTCATGGAGGACCTGACCGGAAATGGTGTGAGCAACGATGCACTGAGGCGGGAGATCCGGTCGGCAAATGAGACAAAACGGCTCCTCCACCGGCTCTTCGAGCTGAGGAGGCGCGACCCGCCCCCGATCAGGGGATCCGAAGTCCTCAGGGTGATGCAGAAGCAGTTCTTCCTCTCTCCCGACCAGTTCAGGCAGGGAGTCAGCCAGCTCTGCGATGAGATAGAGCACGCCACCCCGGACGCCCGGGCAGGACCGCGGATCATGATCTCGGGGTGCCCGATGGCGGCAGGAAATACGAAAGTGCCGGACATCATCGAGCAGAAGGGCGGGGTGATCGTGGTTGAGGAGAGCTGTACCGGCACGAGGTCGTTCTGGGACCTTGTGGAAGAGGATAAAGACCCGTGGACAGCCCTCGCAGAGCGGTACCTGGAGATCCCCTGTGCCTGCATGACACCCAATGACCAGCGGGTCGCCCGTATCGTGGATCTCGCGAAACGATACGATGTCCAAGGGGTGGTATATTACACCCTGCAGTTCTGCCATGCCTACAATATCGAACGCCTCCGGGTGCAGAGGGCCCTGAAGAAGGAGAAAATTCCCTTGCTTGCGATCGAGTCTGACTACGGGGACTCGGACATGGAACAGATCGGGATTCGTGTCGACGCGTTCCTGGAGATGATCGTGTGATCACCGCGGGGATCGACGCGGGTGCCGCCACGACGAAGGTGCTCCTGCTCCGGGACCGGGAGATCCTGGGGTACCGGATCGGCGGCACCGCGTTTGATTTCCTCACCGCTGCCCGGACTATGTTCGACGAGCTCCTTGCGAGCTGTGATACCGGGAGAGAGGAGGTCGGGAAAGTATATGCTACGGGGTATGGCCGGAATTCCATTTCGTTTGCAGATACATCGATCAGCGAGATTACGGCGCACACGAGGGGAGTATCCTTCCTCTTTCCGGAGGTTCAGGGGATCATCGATGTAGGTGGCCAGGACTCCAAGGTCATCGTGGTAGAGGAGGGGAGAGTCGCGGACTTCCTCATGAACGACAAGTGCGCTGCAGGGACCGGGAAATTCCTGGAATATACGGCAAAGGCGCTGGAGGTCCCGATAACCGACCTCGGCGGTCTCGCGCTCGCGTCCAGCCACCCTGCCGACATCACCAGTATGTGCACGGTATTTGCAGAGTCAGAGGTGATCTCGCTCCGGGCGAGGGGCGTCACCAAAGAGGACATCGCGGCGGGCCTCATCACGAGCGTCGCGCAGCGGGTGGTGGTGATGGCGAAGCGGATGGGATTGAAGGAGCGTATCGCGTTCGTCGGTGGGGTGGCGAAGAATGCCGGGATGAAAGCAGCACTCGAAAAGGAGCTGGGTGTCACCCTTTATGTCCCTTTCGAACCTCAGATCACCGGTGCCCTGGGGGCTGCAATTGCCGCACGGGGAAACGTGTAATACTCTCTATCAATTCGTAATCACCCGATCCGGCTGATATCGTACGCTCCGGTTGGACAGGCGGTTCCGGTGCATTGTCGTGACTTTTTAAATACTATGCCGGTATCGATTACGACGAGGTCATTTTCTTTAAGTCTCGTTAATGCACCAGAACCGCTGGCTGCAAATCTCTAAATATACCTTTGATAGATATCCACATGCTCTGCCCTGATATGACAGTTCAGGTCCGCACAAATTACCGGAAAACTTCCATACCATATCCCGATATCCGTCATATCAGGGAATTTCCAGCAAGAGGTTGTGATACATTATGGTCTCAAAAAGTAAAAAGAAGTCAAAGATACCATTCCACGAAAAGGTCGAACACGCCCGAACGGATACAACAGTACCGTCAGATATTCCCGCAGAAAAATCCATTGATCAACTGATTCAGGAACTCAAAGATCCTGATGAAATCGTCCGTTCTACCGCAGCCGGGGCTCTTGGACACCGCAAATCGGAAAAGGCTGTTGGACCGCTTATTCTGGCCCTGAAAGACAACCATGTCTATGTCAGGCATGGGGCTGCATGGGCGCTGGGTGAGATAAAATCAGAAACGGCAGTAGACGCACTCAGGCTGGCGTTGAATGATGAGGATGAAATAACGCGGGGGAAGGCAGCCGAAGCATTAGGAAAAATTCAGGGGAACTGACGAGTATAATTGACGGATATTGATGCGTTAACGGTTATTGAACGATCCTGCATTCCACGACACTTCATACCTCATGATCGGACCAACCGCTGACCAATCAAAACCTCTACTGACTGGAATCGTAATGAGAGGAAGAAAAATTTTTAAAACAGAAGGCAGGAAAAAACGCAGAAATTTATTTTTCCGGGACATTCTCGCCAAGAGGCTTGAGAATCGTTGTTACCAGGGTACTCAGGTTTTCTGCTTTCACGAGTGCCATGCAACAGAATCCTCCCTCTTTTTCAAGGGTGAACAATGCAAGTTTATCCCCCGGCCGTATACCTGCTTTCTCCCTCAGATCTTTGGGAAGTACCATCTGGCCGCGTTCATCGACACTCAGTAACGCCTCCATTTTGTAAACCGATCCGACATCACATCCGCAGGATATATCTCCGGAAATTCCGGGGGGGACAACATCTTTTTTCTTCGTCATAGTCTCGTTCACTACTGATTATTTTATACCTATTTAATTCTTCAGAAAAATCAGAATAAAAAATACGGATGCCAGGTTTTTTTCATGCCTAATTATCAACCCGTAAAAAAACCAGAATAAGCGGCGTCTGAACTACAACCGGAACTGCATCGCATTTTTTGTCCACAACGCTGTCCACATACAATATTTTCAGCATAATCTTACGCATCTGATTAATCTGATAAATTTAAATATGCTGAAAGCTCACATCAAGTTGTGATTTGGATATGACCGGAAAAATTGGATATCCGAATTCGGGAATGTATCATGAAAACGAAACCCACGAGTGAAAAAACAATCAAGGATGAGATCAGGAACAGTTACGGGACTATTGCACGGACTGGCGGATCGTGCTGCGGCCCTGCACCTTCATGCGGGTGCTCTGCCGCTTCCGACGCTTCCCGGAAAGTCGGCTATTCCGATGATGACCTGTCTGCAGCACCGGACGGCGCCAACCTTGGCCTGGGCTGCGGGAACCCTGTTGCCATCGCCTCGCTCCGACAAGGGGAGACCGTTCTCGATCTTGGATCGGGCGGGGGCTTTGATGCGTTCCTTGCAGCAAAAAAAGTCGGCCCTGCCGGCAGGGTAATCGGTGTCGATATGACACCGGAGATGATCGAACGGGCACGGGCCAATGCAAAGCGGGGCGGGTATTCCAATGTCGAATTCCGCCTTGGCGAGATTGAAAACCTGCCGGTCGATGACAACTCCGTTGATGTCATCATATCCAACTGCGTGATAAACCTGGCGCCGGATAAGGGCCGGGTGTTTGCAGAAGCGCTCCGGGTCCTGAAACCCGGCGGCCGGTTCATGGTATCCGATACGGTTATGATACGACCTCTTCCCGAAGCGATCCAGAAATCCGTGGCCGCATATGTCGGCTGTATTTCCGGGGCACTCATGAAAGAGGAGTACCTGTCCATGCTCCGGGCTGCAGGATTCGCAAAGGCTGAGATTGTAAAAGATTCCCCCATTGACTTCGCTTCCGCGATCAGGGACCTTGGATTTCCGACAGACAAAAACCCGGCAGAACTGGCGGAAATCAGTGAGGCACTACAGGACAGCATCACGAGCATAACCGTTGCAGCGGTCAAGGAAGGTGCCGGCCGGAAGAATGCAAAGAGGAACTGATCGTGAACGTTGTTGCATTCAACGGCAGCGCCCGTAAGGACGGCAATACCGCCATTCTTGTCAATGCGGTATTTGCGGAACTGAAAAAAGAAGGTATCAGGACCGAGCTTGTCCAGCTGGCAGGAACGGAGATCCGGGGTTGTAATGCCTGCGGCACGTGCTTCACGAACCAGGACAAGCGGTGCGGAATAAAAGATGATATCCTCAACGACTGTATCGAAAAGATGCTGGATGCCGACGGGATCATCCTCGCCTCGCCTACGTATTTTGCCGATGTGTCCACCGGGATGAAGGCACTCATCGACCGGGCCGGCCTTGTGGCAAAGGCAAACCAGGACATGTTCCGGCGCAAGGTCGGGGCATCGGTGGTTGCTGTCCGCCGTGCCGGGGCCATTCACGCGTTTGACACGATGAACCATTTCTTCTTCATCAGCCAGATGGTAGTCCCCGGCTCGTCGTACTGGAATATCGGCATAGGAGGACATGGACCGGAGGATGCAAAAGGCGATGAGGAAGGGTTGATGACCATGCGGACGCTTGGCGCCAACATGGCGTGGCTGTTAAAGAAGATCAACGACTGATTTTTTTTCAGATGATAGCCACGGTCAGGTCATCGGTTGCCACGGTGAGCCCGGGACTGTGCTTAATGTTCTCATCATGGCAGTCGCCCCACACCGGTGCCGGCCACATTTATAGGGGTATTCATCCCCCCGGATCAGGTTACGGCCCACCCAGGCGGTTTCCGGTCATGGCTGCCAGTTTCGGGTCCGGGACCCGGATCTCGTATTCGTCGTTTGCGAACGATTTCATGGCCGGTATGACGAATTCGGCCGTAGTGAGGCCGAAGTACGTCTGTCCCCGGGCTTTCCGGGCGCCCTTGTCCAGGTTCGTGTCCACCATGGGCGGTATCAGCTCGAAGACCTTGACCGGGGTGCCTTCCAGCTGTTGCCGGAGTGCCAGGCTGAAGGTGTGGACGGCCGCCTTGGTCGCACAGTACACGGGAAGCGGCGCCATCGGATGAAAGGCAAGTCCCGAAGAGATATTGGCGATCGCCGCTTCTTTCCGGGTCATCAGGTGAGGCGTAAAAAGTGCGGTCATATACACGAGCGCCTTCAGGTTGACCTCGATCTCGTCCTCGCCATCTTCCCCCCGGTGCCTGAGGAGGTCTGCTGTCCCTTTCCTGAAATCGATCATCCTCTGGATGCCCGCATTATTGACCAGCACGTTCAGGTCCTTGAAGTTGGTAACCGCCCACGCGAACAGTGCCTCGCGTTCGGCTTCTTTTGCTATGTCGCACCTTCTCGTGTGCAGCGACGGCAGCCTGGCTCTTGCTTCCTGTAAATGCTCTTCCGTCCTCGCACAGACGATGACCTCGCTGCCCGCTTTCACGAACTCCCCGGCCATGGCGAGGCCGATGCCTGTCGCCCCGCCGGTGATCAAAACCGTATTGCCACCGATCTTCATGGTACCTGCCTCTCATCAAGGGGGACACGTGGCCGCGGCTCACCGCGTCAGGTCCCTCCCTGATATCCAGAATCCGGATTGCACGTGCGGGATTGTATACATTCCTGCCGGGGCGGGGAGGGTCCCGGATTTACCACATCGTCCCGTACTTGTTATGATGCGTAAACGATGCGCTGTCCCTGCGCACCCTCAGATAGTCTGCCTGTGCAGCCGGGTACCCCAGCCTGACGGCAAATGATACCGCCATATGCTCCGGTATCTTCAGGATCTTCTTTACATCCTTCTGGACGGGACCGCTGAATGCGCTCATTATCTGGAACCCGATATCCAGCTCCCCGGCCATGAGCCACATATTTTCCATCAGGCAGCCAAGACTCAGTATCCCAAGCCTGTCTCCCTCTGATGCCGGGGCCCGTTTCCGTGTATCGTACACCACGACGAGGATGACCGGACTTCCCTTGATCGTCTCGTTCAGGGTTCCGGGAGTCGTATCTTTCATCGCCGTTTCAAGTTGTGCCTTGTCCCGCCATGCCGGCGGAAACTGCATCCCCAGTATCCCGACCTTTTTCTGCACCAACTCCTCTTCCGTCATCGACAACTGCTCATAATTTTCCCTGATAAAGTCCGGGGACGGATAGGTCGTTATGTCCCCCAGCCGGTCCAGGACGTTCCTGTCATCGACGACAATGATCTCGAAGTTCTGCATGTTGTGGGCAGTCGGCGCCCACCGGCCGGCTTCCAGGATCTTTTTTACCTCCCGTTCCGGCACCGGCCTGTGGGGATCGAAGAATATTCGGGTCGAATGCCTCTCCTGTATAATTTTCATCAGATCGTCCATGGTTCCTGCCTCTTGCAGCAGCTGAACTGCACGTTTGCATTGAACGGTCCGGAACTTTAAAATTTTTCAGGAAAGGTGCCGGGGGCGACCGTCAGGCGCGGCGGAGGGGAATGCGGGGAGTAACCCTGCCGGCGCCCGGCCGTACCCCGCGGCAGGCCCCGGGAAGACTGGATGGTAAGGAAAAGACGGCCTGTTTTCGGGAATAGTTCCGGTCACCGGATATATCCGATGCCGATTCCCGGGGTTTCGGCAATCTCAGGTTTTGCCAGCATCCTGATGAAGCGGAACCCGCGTTCCGGGTGGAAGATATTTGCCGAAGCGGCGCTCCGGACAAGCCACGCGGTATCGAGGCCGCGTTCGGTACCGGCGCAGCAGACGACGGGTATCCCCTCCGGGACCACCCCGGCATCGACTGCCATGAGTACGCACTCCATGCCGACGAGCGTGCCGGGGGAGAAGAGCTCGAGGGTTTTTGCCATGATATCCAGCGAAGAGACATGCCCGAGATGGACCCGCATCGAAAAACTGGGGCCGAAGAACGGGATCGTCCCGCGGATCACGCGCACTCCCGCCGCGTCGAGCAGGATCCTGGCCTCTTCCGGGATCTCCATGGGGACCCGTTCCCTCCCCTCTTCCATCCACCGGTCCCGGCATACCCGCAGCTCGGGGATATCGGCAAAGACCCCGGTTGTCATCCCGTCCACCTCCCATGCCATCCCTTGGGGGCAGGTGACACAGACGACGTCTCGCGCACCTGCTGCCTTCGCGATCTTCAGTGCGCTCTCGCCGGTTATCGAGGCTACAACGATCGTGTCGGCGAGCGCCGCGGAATCCTTTACAACCTGTACGACCCGGTCCGTGTTCACCGGGCCCGGCCTGTCGAATACCTGCATGATTAAAACTCCCTCTTGTTTTTGAGGTATTCATTGCCGGACATGATATAATGCGGAGAAAAGGTTCGGCAGGGGGATGGCCCTGCCTCTGCTTATGGGATCAATCCCGTGATGATCCCGACGATCTTCTGTGCCGTGGCCGGGTCGACCACCTGCGCCAGCACGAGGGCGGCGGTCGCGGCGAAGAGGGCCCAGAAGACTTTCTTCACCTGCTCGTTTTTGCCGAAGGCGTCCAGCACGGCATCCGTGTCCGCGTTCATCACGTACCGGACCAGCCGGGGCAGGAAGACAAAGAGCGGCAGGAACAGGACCGCTGCGCCGATGAAGGCGAGCGGGAGTTCCGTCCGCCCGGCAAACCAGATCCCGGCAGGGACCGCGATGATCCCTGCGAGGACGCCGGCCATGCAGACTTCCCCGAGCCCGAACCAGGCCCGTTGTTCCGCGAGGTCAGTATCCTTCCCGGTGCTCGTCAGCTCCGCGAGATCGAACATACCGATTGCGTGGAGCACGCCCCACCAGAAGGTGCGGAGCAGGGTTGAGAGGGTTGTTTCCATAACCATCCTCCTCTGGGGGATAGCCGTAAGAGGGAGTGGCCCGTTGGGGTTCCTCCCCCGGGGGCCATCCTCCCTTCGGGATTAGGCTAACGCTGTAACCCCGTCTGCCCAGGTCTCGATCCGGTTGCGGATCGAGTCGTCCTCATACGAGGAGATTACGACCCGGCTGCGGGAGAAGTTCACGAAGTACATCTCCCCGTTGGGGTCGTGGCACTTCAGGGTTGCCGAGAAAGTGTCCGATCCCACATCGTGGACAGGTGTGCCCCCGTGGGCCGTGGTGTTTGCAGTGTTTGCGAGCACCGCGGTGATCCCGGCATTGAAGCCGGCGATCGTGTTGTAGCTTTCCGAACCACTTCCGATTTTCTTCGCGTCGGTGTCCTGGTACACGAACTTCGCCGTGTAGGTTTCCCTGGACTTTTCTACGGGCGGGTGGTTGACGCCCGAGCTCATATACGATACACACCCAAACGGGTTGCTGGTGATTATTGACTGGACCAGCGTGTTGAACGCGGCCACGTCAGCAATCGGGTTCGCGAGTTTGCGAACTGCACTTTTTACGTTCGTACTTTGAACGAAATCTGCCATATTTGGTTTCTCCTGAGGATCCGTAAGGAAGTCGAAAGTCGGCTTACGCCTCCCTTCGAAGTTCGGCTTTTTGCCTCACTTCTCTTCGTCGAGGTTTACCGGAAACCTCTCCGACCCGAATGATGAGAAGAACTCATCAGAGCTCTTCGATTCCGTCAGATTCCTTTGAACCCTGTTTTTCCTTGGTGTCTCGGGGCGCCCTTTGACAATACAGTATTGGATGTGGAGATATATCGGATAAACGTGGGGGTGGTAATCCGGGGCATATACACAGCCGGTCCAGCGATTCACTGCTATTGAGACTGCGGATTTGTGTCCTGTGGGTTTTACCGCGGAAAAAAAGGATTTATTCTTCCGGCAGCGCCGGAAGTGCCCATGCCGGTATCAGCCCGCCCGGCAGGACTTCGTAATACTTCCACCCGCACAGCCGGGAATAGACCATTATCATCTTTCTGAACTGCCTCGTGGTTCCCATCGTGCGGAGGTTGTCGATCTTCTCTGCAAAGTGGCTGACAAGGACCCGGGCATTGGATACCGGCTTTCGTGAATAGATGACCTGGATGAGCAGGGTCACGTCCTTCCTCAGCGCGATGATGTCGACCGGGATCCGGCAGTGACTGATCTGTGCCGGGAGGTACTTCCATTCTTCCAGCAACCGCATGGCCCGGAAGATGATCCCGGTACTCCTCAGATATGCCTCGCGGCAACCGGGCGTTTCATCTCCATCGATCTCGTGGATGATGACTGTCGCTTCCGTTGCCGGAGTGTTCTCTCCTGATAGTGCGATACGTTCCTGTTCCGTTGACCGTTTCATCGGTTGGCTTATAATTTTTCTTTCCAAAACGTCCACCTCGAATTCGGATTCGTGTCCGATTCGTTTCCGGCTCATGGCCGGGACATTCCACAACGGGTTCTCTCTGCCGGTCCTTACCAGGGATTCCGAATATGAATACCTCATGGGAATCCTCCCGGGTCGCGCAGGAATGGCGGGAGAATGATCCGGCTCCTGCCAGCAGGCAGAAGAGTATCTATCCGGGCATCTTCAGGAGATATCCCGGTACCAGCGATCCCACAAAATACCGAAATGAGTACATTGAGTACACCAAGGACTGCGTAAGCCGGCACCGGAACAAAGCCCGGGAAATCCGTGACACCCTCCGCTTCGTGCGGGAAGGAGCCGGGTCCCGGGGTCTTCGCCGGTGCCGGGGTGCAGAAGTTGTGTGGCATTTGTGATTACCTAAACGAAAGATAAAATCACATATATATTACTATGATGATGCGAGTTATACGAACCGGTGTACTTCAATCCGGGCTGAGGGACAGGATCGGTTCGGCTGGGAGATTCATCGAATGGACCGGAATGAAATTGAAATGGGCACGGAAAGAACATATTTAACGGGATGGAGAGTGACACATTATCAATGGCAGTCCCCGAATCGATCCAACCCCTTGTTGATAAGTACACGTTCCATCGCGATGCCTACATCCGCGGGCAGGAGAAATACAATGAAGCCCAGCTCCGCCAGGACTTTACCGACCCGTTTTTCCATGCATTAGGCTGGGATGTCAACAACAATAAGGGTCATTCGGAAGCGTATCGCGAAGTGATGCACGGGGAACCGATCCGGATCCGCGGGACGACACAGTTTTTTGATTATACGTTCCGCATCGGGGGTGTCCGGAAATTTATTGTCGAGACCAAGAAACCGTCAGTACGCATCAAGGATGATGCGGACTCGGCACTCCAGCTGCGCAGGTACGCGTGGAACGCAAAACTCCCGCTCTCCATCCTGACGAACTTCGAAGAGTGGGCAATCTATGACTGCACCATCAAACCGGAGCATGGGGATAATGCCGCCAAGGGGCGGATCGAGTATTTCACGTACAAGGAGATTCCTGCGAAGTGGGAATACTTAGTCTCGGTCTTCTCGCAGGACTGTATCCTGAAAGGATCGTTTGACAAGTATGCCGATTCCCAAAAGGGGAAGAAAGGGACGGCGACGGTGGATGATGATATCCTGACCGAGATCGAGACGTGGCGGGATGCTCTTGCAAAAAACATCGCGCTTCGCAACTCCGCGCTCTCGGTGGATGAGCTGAACACGGTTGTCCAGCGGACGATCGATCGGATCATCTTTCTACGTATCTGCGAGGACCGGGGCATCGAGGAGTACACGACCCTCCATAAACTGCTTGAAGGCGAGCATGTCTATGCCCGGCTCTGCGATATCTTCCGGCTGGCGGATGCGAAGTATAATTCCGGGATCTTTCATTTCGAGAAAGAACCGGACTGGGACGAGATGCCTGATACCCTTTCACTTTCGCTGAATATCGACGACAGGATATTGAAAGGGATCATCAGGAGGCTGTACTACCCAGAGACACCGTACCTCTTCTCAGTCATCCCGCCGGCGATCCTCGGCCACGTATACGAGCAGTTCCTCGGCAAGGTGATCCGGCTCACAGAAGGCCACCAGGCCAAGGTGGAATACAAACCGGAAGTCAAGAAGGCCGGCGGCGTCTTCTACACGCCGCAATACATCGTGGAATATATCGTGAAGCACACGGCGGGCGAACTCCTGAAGGAAAAGACCCCACGAGAGTGGTCGAAGCTCCGAATTCTCGATCCTGCGTGCGGCTCCGGCTCGTTCCTGATCGGCGCCTACCAGTTCCTCCTCGACCGGCACCGCGACTGGTATATCGAGAACCTCGTCCCGGTCTTCATCGATAAGAAATCTGTGACCGATCCGGCCGTCCTCGCCCTCCTGCCCGAAGCCACCCCGCGAGGGAAGAAGCACCTCGCCCAAGTCGAACTGCCGATCTTCAAGGCCGGCACAAGCGGCGACACCACCCGTACCCGGAGCGACTGGCGGCTTACGACTACCGAGAAGAAACGCATTCTCCTGAACAACATCTTCGGCGTGGACATCGACCAGCAGGCAGTCGAGGTGACGAAACTCTCGCTCCTCCTGAAAGTGCTCGAAGAGGAGAACGAGGAGAACATCGACAAGCAGCTCAAGCTCTTTGCTGAGCGGGCGCTGCCCTCGCTGCACCAGAATATCAAGTGCGGGAACTCGCTGATCGGGACGGATATCCTGACTCCGGAAATGACCTCTGAAGAATTTATGCGAATAAAACCATTCGACTGGGATCGGGAATTTTCCGATGTGATGAAGGCGGGCGGGTTCGATGCGGTGATTGGGAATCCGCCGTATCTCAGGCAAGAGGCATTGAAAGAACAGAAGAAATATTTCGAGACCCATTTTGAAGTTTATCAGGGTACGGCCGATTTGTATGCATACTTCATCGAAAAAGGATTGGCACTCGCACGCCCGAAGGGTCAATTTTCCTATATTGTAGCGAATAAATGGATGCGGGCGAATTATGGAAAACCACTCCGAAAATTTTTGCTCACAAAACAAATTGAAGAAATTGTCGATTTCGGAGATCTTCCGGTATTTACAACGGCGATAACCTATCCTTGTATAATTCGGATTTCTAACGAGAAGTTAATAAGAGAATTCGGTGTAACAAATGTTAATGCCCTCAATTTCCCGAGTCTTGATGAATACGTGAAAGAGCATTGGCATTCGATTAATCCGAATAATCTTACAGAAGAAGGATGGACTCTTGGGAATGAGGGGACGGAAAAACTCCTGAAAAAAATACAAACTACTGGAAGATCGCTTGAAGAATATGTAGAGGGTGCGATTTATTATGGACTTAAAACAGGATTGAATGAAGCCTTTGTTATTGATGTAGAAACAAAAAATCGTCTTATTAAAGAAGATCCAAAAAGCTCTGAAGTGATAAAGCCATTCGTGAGCGGCAGAGATATAAAACGTTACTCCTTATTGAAGTACGGAAAATTTTTACTGTATATCCCCTGGCATTTCCCGTTGCATACAGATCAATCAATCATGGGATCATCCAAAAGAGCTGAACAAGAGTTTAAAACAAAATATCCTGCAATCTACAATCATCTTTTACAATATAAGGATAAGTTGGCTGCGCGAAATACTGCCGAGACAGGAATTCGATATGAGTGGTATGCGCTTCAACGTTTTGGTTCAAATTATCATTCAGAGTTCGAAAAACCTAAAATTGTCATTCCCGCCATTGTAAAAAGTGCTTCTTATTCCTTCGACCGAGCTGGATTTTATTCAAGTGATAAAACCACAATCATTCCTAAAAAAGATTGGTACTTACTTGGTCTGCTTAATTCAAAAGTGTTAGATTTTGTGATGCATGCTATTTCATCAACAAAACAAGGTGGATATTACGAATATAAACCGATGTACATTTCCAAACTCCCCATACGCACCATCAACTCTGCAGATCCGACAGACATGACTCGCCATGATCGCATGGTTATGCTAGTCATACAGATGCTCGATTTAACTAATCGATTGGAAGACGCCAAACTGGACCATGAAAAGACGTTGCTCCAGCGGCAGATCGAGGCGACGGATGCTTCCATCGATACATTGGTGTACGAATTGTATGGGCTAACGGAGGAGGAGATTGGGATTGTGGAAGGAAGAGAAAAATCGAGCGAGAATAATTCTAAGGAATAAAAAGATGGACCATGGAAAGCGAATCAAAGATCCAATATTTAAAAAAATATTTAGTTAAAATCATCGATGATTTCAGGAAAGAATATGATCAACTTGATGATGTAGAACGGAAGTATATCGCTCAAAATACATTATATTCAGTTCCCTGCCAGATTGAGATTTTTTGGGTGTCTGAACCGTCCGAGTTCCAGCTTTTTGTTCTGCTCCATGATCCCAATCGGCAGGATAAAGAGATTATAATCAATGGCCCGTACAATGCCAATCAAATTGTCGAAAGAGTTATTGAAATAATGGACGAACCCAGATGGAGAGGAAAGGCACCACATTCGGATGACAATTGGCCCTTCCCCTCCGATGTGGGGGATAAAGAGCATAAATATTCTGACGAATTTGCCGGTCATTTTTCAACTTTTTTAGATGTGATTCGGCAAACCGTATCACAATCTTTTCCCCCAGGTTTAATCTTTAGTCAAGCGATGGGTGAAATTGATTATTGCGCAATTTTCAAAGGAAATATCGCAAATCTGCCACCTGCTGAATTAGATCAGAAAAGTTTCATTGAATCTGCAAAGCAGTATGCAGAATCTGTTAAAAGAGGATTAATTCCAGATATTGTGCAATCAAAAACTGCCGAAAAATACATAAAGAGAAGAAATTTTTTCGGGTCTTATTACAGTCCTGGTGCGCGTATTGGGGATAATGTCGAATTACCTTTTAGGGAGAAAATTTTTGGTCCGAACATGGAATACCCAAAATATGAATATGGATTTGCTTTCAATGGTCGAATGGGGTTCTATGACCGGTACGGTTTGGTAATTATCGAGGGTGAAAGCGAAGCAGAAGCGATAAAAATCATCAATACGATTTTTGGGATTTCTATTCTGTATGGGATTGAGGCATTTTCAGTAAGAAAATCAGATGTATTAAGTACAGACCCCCCATTTGACTTTGTACCATTAGGCCAGTCACTTGGATCATATAGTAGGAAAATATCCAAAATTACTGGACAGGCCCCGAATTTCTTTGCAATGATAAAGAAAACACAAATTAATTTTGAAAAAATGCAGGAAATTATCAAAGTATCAGAGATAGTTTTCCGCAATGAGAATTTGAATGAATCATTATTGTTTTTACTTGAAAGCAATACACATCTGAAAAATTCCGAGTTCTCCCAAGCTTATATTTTTTGTTGGTTGATAGTCGAGCAATATATCTCGAAAAAATTCAGAATATTATTGTCAGAAAAAAAGGAAATTGCAGGAAAACAAGGGAAAAATAAAGATCCTGATAAAGAGAGAAATAGCCACAAGTTGAAGTTGCTCTATTCCAACGGAAATCTGGGTGTTCAAGAATATTCTTTTTTAACCGAATATAATAAAAAAAGAAACGATTTTGTACATTCGGGAAAGACGATAACAGAACCGGATGCAGAAAATCTGTTCTTATTTGCGTTTAAAATTGTTCAGGATGAGATTAGTGATTTAATCGCCACTTCAAAAACAACAAATCCGGAAGTTCAATAATTTCCTTAAAAGTGTTCAATAGGAAACCTTTTTCCTTAACTACATGAGGTACTAAAATGAACGTATCATTTGAAAATAATAGGATAAGTTCTCTGAAGTCCCCAAATTGGTTTCTGTACAAAATCTCCATTTGTTTATTTCTGAAATAATCAACATCAGTAATTTGGCAAAGAACGTTCACTTCATTCGGACCTAAATTAATCCAATGAGAACGAGTAATTTTATTTTCCCACTCTTTTGGCATTATTGGAATGCTATGGTCTAACACCCGAGTTACCGCTACACTGTATGCAGGATTTGAACTCGTATTTTTAATTCTCAGGGTAATTGCGAAATCTTGAGAAGGTGGCGACAAAAAATCATTTGTCTGAATTGTAATGAATGTCGGCTCAAATTGGACTGCAAAAAGATAATGCTGCTTTAAGGCAATTTCCGCTTGACACCAGATTAACAAAAATTGTAAATAGACCACAATCGGAAGAATTGCATCAAAATTCAATTTTACAATTAAAATAATCGGAATTATGGATAATAAGAAAAGTTTCACACATATTTTGATAATGTGTATAAGAAAAGAAGACAAACCTACCCCGCCGCCATCCCCCCGGTCTCCTGCACGTATTTCAGGAACCGGTCCTTGTTTCCGGGGAAATTGGAGAACTGTTTCTCGCATACATCAGAGAACTTCGCAAGCGTCTTCCGGTTGATCTCTTCCTGGTCTTCGAAGATGCCGATGGACCGGAATTTCAGGCCCCACTTCTCGAACATGAGAAGATTGATGGTTGCCTCTCTCACCCGGTCATCATTTGGCAGGGCATAGATGAGGATAGGGCCGGATGGACTTTCGATCATGCAATCGGCGGTATACCGGCTGTCAGGATCATGGGTGGGGTCGTGCCACTCGAACTGGACACGTTCCTCCGGAATCTGTTCTTTCACGAACTCCCGGACATCTTCCATGAAGGTGGTGCGGACACGCTCCCGTGAGAGATAGGATACGTCCGAAATCCTGAGCAGTGCCTGGATATAGCTGTAGAGGGCATCCCCGTATTGATCGTCGTCTATCGACAGGATCAACTCTCCGTTCCTGTCCTCAACCGAGAATGCAGCGAGGGCATTTGAGATGATCTTCTGCCGCCCCCCGCTTCGCAGGTCCTTATCCTCAAGATCGTAGGTAAGGTGCATGAACGTATGTCCCTCATCGGAGAGTATCCATTTCCCGTTCTCCTGTTTCAGGATGACAACGAGATGATCTCCGTCTTCAAAGAGGAAAGGGGTGAATACATGATAGCGATCGACACCTTCGGCTTCGACGCGTACCTGATCGCACACTTTCTGCCGGAAATTCTGGATGATTGCCTTGACCGACATTAACTCATCCCCCATTGGGACAGACTACGATTCTTCGCAGAGATCATAAACCCGCATTCTTTTAACATGCATTCTATTGCACCATGATAATCTGCATACCGGGTTGTCTCTTCTGCGTAGGTATCTTCCCGGTAGCCGGATTGCTGGTACCGTTCGGTCGCTGTATGGATATGGAACCCATAAAATTTGTTTCTCTCAATATGATTGCCATGCTCATGACTTTTTCCATTATACCTGCGAAGGCGGAACTGCTGGTTTGATCCTTTCGGGAGATACACAAGCATAACCGAGAAGTCCAGTGGATTCAATTCGCTCTGCCGGAAGATTAAACGGAAATTCGATCCACTCTCTCCAAGGATGTCTTTCTCGTACTCTTTATGCCCATGTTTTGATTTTGGTTTCAATTGTGAAAGGAAGTCTTCGGGAAGTAATTTTCTCTCCGCCAATAATGATCCAATTTTTTCATCATTCAACTGGATCGTCATAATTGTCAATTTGGCTCCGGATATAATAATACTGCTTTTAAATTCGATACGGTTGATATTTCTTCATTTATTTTGTAGGTAATACTAAGAGGGTCCGACGACGAGAAAAATTATTTCTCCTTTCTTATACCCTTGAAGGGGGCACCATCCTGTTTTACATCCATGAATTGGCCGGTATTTGTGTCACGTTTCACAAACTGTCCGGTCTTTGGATTGAGAACCTGACTCCGATCATCTACAGTTCCTCTTCGAAAACCTTCGTCTGTGTTCTTTGCCATATTTGTTCTCCTGCAATAATGCTCATTTTCATGAGAATATGAGAATTATTGTCATATCTCCCTGACCATTATATAATTAACAAATTACCTGATGCGCAGAGTGAAAGTGAACCCCTGATAGAACATGAGTCGCATTGAAGTCCGGCTTGACGAAGGAACCGTCTGGCTCACACAGATAGTTATCGCAGAACTCCACCAGACAACAAAACAGAAAATGTCAGCCTCTACTTCAGAAATATTTTTTTAATGACAGAGAATTGGAGAAAGGATTAGTAGTCAAAGAATACTTGACAACTGCCTTCAATGCCAACCCCAAGCAGAGGGGCCCACCCCCCATCTTCATAGAGGAGGCCTCCCCCTACCCCCCACCCCTCCGGGCATGGGAGGGGTACCCCCCGCTCTGCTGAGGGTGGGGTAGCTACCTCTCCTGTCTGACAACGGCAGAACCTACCCTTCCCATGGAACGTCCGACGGCAGAGGCTGTTTTTTGCCGGCCCGGATGAAAGGGGGAGGGCGGATACCCACCCCACCTTGACTGAGGGGGTACCCCCCTGTCCCATGCAATGAGGGGTACCCCTCCCCCCTGCCCCTCTTTGCTCAGACCACCCCCCTCCTCCCCACCCATCCCTCAGTGAGTGGGGTACCTACCCCTCTCCGGTTACATACACTTGGATGTGATTTCTCATGGAGTTCTCGTCGGAGAGGCCGGTTTACGGGCCGGTATCGGGCAGGGGGGGTACCCACCCCTCATGTGCTCAGAGGGGTACCCACCCCCTTGCCCCTCCCTCAGTAGAAGGGGCACCCCCCTCCCCACCCTCGCTGAGGGGAATGGGTGGGTACCCCCTCTCTCCCGGTCCGCAACAGGAGATAGACCTGCCTGAGAGTTCCGCAAGCATATTCCCGACCGGCAATGAAATACCTTCAGGATGCTGAAGACCAGCTACTTCGCGAGGAGTGCACGGGAGCCCGGTGCGGTCTCGATAGCCCGCTTCCCGCCACGGTGGTATACCGGCAGGAGATACTTCAGGCTCGCCCCCAAACCCGAGATGCTGAAACTCGGGGACTGGGAAGAATATCAGAGAAGGTACCGGGAGGAAATTCTCTCGGGCCTCGATCCCGAGGAGATCCTCCGGGACCTGGACATTGCCGGGGCAGGTCATGATGTCATCCTGCTCTGCTTCGAGAAGGAACGGATGCACTGCCACCGCGGGCTGGTCGCAGAATGGTTCTCTGAAACGATAGGACTCGAAGTCCCCGAGCTCGGATCGCCGTCCACGGTCCAGGCGACACTATAGAACCCGCAGTTGGCAGCCATGAACCGGGCGATGGGGATAAGGAACCGGGATGGACCGGGTTTCCCGCCATCTCATTCAGCACGGCCGTTATAATGCGCGATCGGGACTGACTCCATAAAAATGATACATCTGCTCTCCCCGGGTTTCTTTTGTTTCACTCAGGTCCCATCCTCTGGCGGATTCAATGCGAATGCTCAGGCAGCCCGTCATGGTCGTGCTCCGCAATATCGTGATAATCGGGCCCAGAGGCAGTCGACGGATCGACATGGATGGTGGCATCCGAAAGATACCGGAGGTGGTGAAGGAGTTCGTGCCGGAACTCTTTCGCAATCGCGTGGCCTTTTTCCACGGAAAGGGATGAACCGACCGTGATATTGACTTCCGCATGGAGCCGGTGACCCAGCCACCGGACCTTGACATCGGTAATTTCCATCACTCCTTCAACGTACTCAGCAGTATGGCGGATCTCGTCGGTGATCGCCGGGTCGACGCCGTCAAGCAGCCGGGTGAAGATCGTCTTTCCCGACTCCCAGACAATCCAGAATATGATGATCGTGATGATGAGACCGATGACCGGGTCGGCAATCGGGAATCCGAGATAGACCCCGGCTGCACCGATCAGGACTGCAAGGCTCGCGAGCCCGTCTGTCCGGGCGTGCTGGCCGTCCGCGACAAGCGCTGCACTGCCGATCTCGTTTCCCACCCGGATGCGGAGCCGGGCCACGGCTTCATTCCCGGTAAACCCGACCAGTGCTGCCGCTGCTACCGCCCAGAGGAACGTCACCTGCTGCGGGTGAAGGAGCCTGTCGATAGAGACGTACCCGGCCACAACAGCCGATACCATGATCATCAGGACCACGAATACGCCCGCGAGGTCCTCGACCCGCCCATACCCGTAGGTGAACCGTTTCGTCGGTTTCCACCGGGCCAGCAGAAACGCGAACAGGAGTGGGATCGCGGTGAACGCATCGCCGAAGTTATGGATGGTGTCGGCGAGCAGTGCGATACTCCCGGAATACGAGACGATGATTAACTGGAAGGTCGCGGTTATGAACAGGCCGGCAAACGACCACTTGACCGCCCGGATCCCCCGTTCGGTGCTGAGAACGGATGGATCGACAACACCATGCGTGTGGGCATGGCCGTGGTGATGGTCATGGTCATCCCCACGATCATGCCCGGGGAGATGGCCAGGATCAAGCCCGGTATCTTCCCGGGGTTCATGGTCTTCAACAGTGAGGATCATGCTCTTTCACCTCCTCATTCACCCGGCCTGGTCTGGGGAAGGGTTCGTAGTGTCCAGGGAGACCACCGCGATGGTATTGCCGCTCTCCCGGCAGTACGTCCCGACCCGCCGGAAAACATGCGGCACCATCGACCCCGGGGTCAGGAGGAGCGAAGATTCCCCGACGAGTGCCCGCAGGATACTTTTGTCTATCACGCCGTACGTGAAATCGAGCGATATCGATTCGCGCTCGGCAAGGTTCTTCGCCCGGGTCCCCATTGCCCCGCACCTGTACGACGGGTGATCTGCTATCCACGCCAGGATCTCACCGGCACCGGTCGCGTCCACATCGCAGACCGTGATGGTCCCAAGGGCCCTGCCCGCGTGGGGTTTACTGAAGCTCCGTTCGAGGGAACTGACCAGCTGGAGGACAGACTTTGGCGACTCCGTCTTCTCCATCATCTGCCGCGAGACGAGCTCCGTGTAGACTTCCAGCACCGCAGGCATCCGGAGATTGGCAGCAGCAATGAGTGCCGTGTTGGTAAAAACCTCTTCAGGAGAGCCGGCATGAAGCACGGTCCCCCTGTTCAGGAGGATGACCTGGTCCGCCCAGTGGTACGCGAGCTCCACGTCATGGGTCGAGATGATGATCGTCGTCCCCCTTATATTGAGTTCATCGAGCAGCTCCATGAGGTCAGCGGCACCGGCCGGGTCGAGCGAACTGGTGGGTTCATCGAAGATGAGGACCTCCGGCTCCATCGCAAGGGTCCCGGCAATCGCGGCCCGCTTCTTCTCACCGCCGCTCAGCTGGTGGGGCGGCCGCTTCTCGTACCCGGTGAGACCCACGGCCGCAAGCGATCGGGCAACCGTCGCCTGGATCTCGCCCGGTGTCATGCCGAGGTTGAGGGGGCCGAACGCCACGTCCTGGTATACCGTCGGTGCGAAGAGCTGGGTATCCGAGTTCTGGAAGACCAGCCCGACCTTCCTGCGCACCTCGCGCAGCGAACGGCTGTCGTACCGGAGCGGTTCGCCACCGAGCAGCACCCGTCCTTTCGAGGGCTCGAGAACCCCGTTGCACATCAGGAGCAGGGTGGTCTTCCCGGCACCGTTGGGGCCGACCAGGGCAACCCGGGCCCCTTTCTCTATCGAGAATGTTACACCGGAGAGCGATGCCGGGCAGTTCGGGTAGGCATAATGAATATCGTCGAATTCGAGCAGGGTTGTCATCGTTCACCTGAAAGGCACTATTGTGCTAGTCATGATCGCAACGGTAATGCAGAGACCCAGGTAGACTGCGGTGGACGCGATTGCAACCGGTTTCGGGGGGTTCTGGTGCCCCGGTAATTCCAGTCTGCCGTCATAGCACCGCGAGTCCATCGCTATGACCAGGTCTTCTGCCTCCTTCCACGCCCGTATGAAGAGCATGGCGCCGAGCATCGCCGTTGAGTTCAGCGATCGCCTGAACGAAGTATATCCCTGGCGGATGGTCTGGGCATTGTGGATCGCGATGGCCTGGCCGATGAAGACGAAGATAAAATGATAGATCAGCATGGAGAGGTCGATCAGGACGGGCGGGACGCGCAGCGCGTGCATGGCAGAGAAGATCTCGACCATGGGCGTTGTCAGGGAGATGAAGAAGAGCCCGCACATCCCGCCGAAGGTCCGTACCAGTACGAGGAGCGCGAGGTTTGCGGAGCCCGTCGTGGCGGTCAGCGGAAAACCGGCGATGGAAAAGGCCGGGAGCGGCTCTCCCCCGCCGCTCAGAAACAATATCACGATGACCGAGAGCCCGACAAATGTTGCGGGTATCAGCAGGAGTTCGCTGTAAACCCGCACCGGGATCTTTGCAAACACGAGGGTAATTGCGGAGAGAGTGACGAGGATGAAGAGAGGAGCCAGCGGGCCCGGGGATGCAACACAGATGAATATGGCCCCCATGCCGAGGACGAGTTTGAGATAACTGTTCACGTCCCGCAAGGCGTTTGACTGGGCGTAGTAATCCAGGTTCCCTTCCATGAATGTCATGGAGAGTACATACCCCCGGATGCCAATATATCAACGGATGACAGGTTTATGGAGATTTCGCACATTCCCTTTTGCCCCGGTAATACCCGAAGAAGTATCCGATCACCAGCGCCCCCAGCCCGGACTGGATGCTGAAGAGGAGGGACTCGACTTCCGTGCTGGGGGGTGTCCAGAGGGGGGATATCCAGGGGTGATATCCCGTGGCCTCAATTGCAGCGCTGCCCATATCATCGGATCCCTGCCAGGTCTCCTGCCCGGGTCTGGCGGTTTCCTGGATATGGGCATTCTGGACGAGGAACACTGCCGCAAAGACCACGACCACGACAGCAAAGATGATCTCGAGTTTGTACTTCATGAGAAACCTGAACTTCATGAGAAACTCTCCAGGATTTTTGTGACCTGCTCCGGCGTGAGTACCTTGAGTCTGACGAGGATATCTGACCGGCTCTGGATGATGTACTTGAAGACGAGCGCGATAAGCACGCCTTCGAGGATCGCAAGGGGGACCTGCGTAACTGCATAGATCGCAAAGAAGGTCTCAAAGGAGATCAGGAACCCCCCGTGCGTGGCCGGGAATGCAGCAGCGAGCTCGATTGCCGTGATAACGTAGGTGAAGAGATCCGCGACCGCCGTCACCAGGAACACATTGATAAAAATATTCAGGTTTGCCGCTTTTCCCAGCCGGTACACAGCATACCCGAGAAGCGGCCCCGCAATTCCCATAGAGAAGACATTGGCGCCGAGCGTGGTGATCCCCCCGTGGGCCATGAAGAGCGCCTGGAAGATGAGCACGATCAGGCTGAGAATACCGGTGATAACAGGGCCAAAGAGGACGGTCGAGAGCCCGGTGCCCGTGGGATGGGAACAACTTCCCACAACGGGAGACGGCATCTTCAGGGAGGAGAGAAGGAAGATGAAAGCACCTGACACGGCAAGGAGTGAGAGTGTTTCACGGTTTTCCTTAACCTGGCGGTCCAGGAGGTAAACCCCGTAGATGATGAACGGCGCCGATACAAGGTACCAGAAGACGCACCACTGCCAGGGCAGAAATCCTTCCATGATGTGCATGATGATACAGGAACAAATTTACTTGCCTTAAGTAAATAAAATTTGCTTATTGGGTACGTGACTCTATTTAAAGACCGTCCGGGTTGAAGATCCCGACCACAGAGAAAGCGCGTCCCGCATCTCCTGCCGGATCCTCCCACTATATTTCATTGCATGCCAATCTGATCACCATGAAGCAGACCGGGCCCGGCACAGGAAATACCCCAGCAGATCCCAACGTAAAAAAATACTTCTCCACCCGGCCCTCACGGGCCGACAATTTCACCGAATCGGTGATCCGGGAGATGACCCGGCTCGCTCTGAAGCATAACGCGATCAACCTTGCCCAAGGTTTTCCCGATTTCCCCTGCCCGCCCGAGCTCAAGGCGGCGGCATGCAATGCGGTGAACGACGACATCAACCAGTACGCGATCACCTGGGGGGCAAAGGATCTCCGCGATGCGCTGGCAGAACGGGTCGGGAAGTTCAATGGGATGCGCTTCGATCCCGAGACGGAGATCACGGTCACCTGTGGGTCGACGGAGGCGATGATGGCATCGATGCTCGCCGTCATCCAGCCGGGCGACGAGGTGATCGTGCCGGAACCCTTCTACGAGAACTACGGCCCGGATGCGCAGATCTCCGGAGCCGTCCCGAGATTTGTCCCGCTGAAGGACGATTTTTCCATCGACGAGGAGAAGTGGAAGGAGGCGTTCTCAAAGAGGACCCGGGCAGTCATCCTCAACACCCCCAACAACCCGACCGGCAAGGTCTTCACCAGAAAGGAACTCTCGTTCATCGCTGACCTCTGCATCGATCACGACGCTGTTGCCATCACGGACGAGATCTACGAGCATATCGTGTATGACGGGCACCGGCACCTGTCGCTCGCGTCGCTGGACGGCATGCGGGACCGGACGATCACCATCGGCAGTTTCTCCAAGACCTACAGCGTCACCGGCTGGCGCGTCGGCTATGCCCTTGCGGATGAGGGGCTGACCGGGCGGATCCGGAAGATCCACGACTTCCTGACCGTCGGTGCCCCTGCTCCCCTCCAGCGTGCCTGTGTCGCTGCCCTGATGCTGCCGGAATCCTATTACGTCGGGCTGGCACAGGATTACGATCGCAGGAGAAGGATCCTCTTTGACGGCCTCAGGAATGCCGGGTTTTCCTGCCAGCTGCCGGAAGGCGCATACTACATCTTCACGGATATCACCGGCTTCGGCATGACCGATACGGAATTTGCCCGGTTCCTTATCGGGAAGATTGGCGTAGCCGCAGTCCCGGGCAGTTCATTCTACCATGAAGGAGGGGAGACGAAACTCCGGTTCACGTTCTCGAAGAAGGACGGGACACTTGAAGAGGCCTGCCGGAGGCTGGAAAAACTGGAAGAAATCATAACGCCGGCTTAACCGGAGATCCCCGCATCGTAGTGGTGCGGTCCCGTATGGACGGCCTCAATGAGCGACCGTTCGAAGATCTCTTCTTCACCGATGGCCCGGGAGATGTACCCAAGCGACTGCAGGGTCTGTACAAATTTCATCGTGGATGCGATGTATTCCGGTGGCAGGGCAGCGCAGTATTTCGGTGAGATACGGTAGGTCTCCAGCACAAAATCCGGATCGACCATGCCGGTAGTATCTGCGACGATACGGGCGGCAGCAGGTGAGTCATTCCGGATCATCTCGCACGCGGCCTCGTGGGCTGACAGGAACCGCGAGAGCAGGTCCCGGTTTTCCAGCATCCGTCGCATGACCACGATCCCGTAGCTCGGGTTGAACGGCCAGAGCCGGTCCGGAGGCACGACGAGGCGAGCGCTGCCGTACCTCCGGGCGGTCACCGCGAGGGCCGGGGTCCCGGCAGCGGCAACAATCTCCCCCTGTTCGATTGCATCGGACAGAAAATCAGCCCAGGGATAGTTCTTCACGGTGATATCATGAAACCCGTGCTCCCGCAGCAGCTCGTTCACGATGACATCGTGGATGGAACCTTTCGGCGGAGTGCCAATCGCCTTCCCGGAGAACTGGGAGAGGAAGTCCGGCATGCCTGAGCACTCACCGAGCGTGCGAATCCCGGCGCCGGCTATCATGACCGTCCCTTCCACGTGCCCTCCCGCGATACAGGCAAGGGAGAGGCCGCGGTCGATCCCGATGATCACCGGCGGAAGCCCGATATACCCGAGATCGACAGTCCCGTTTTGCATCGCGTTGATGATATCCGGCCCGGACGGGAAGAGCGTCCACGTAGCCGCAAGACCCTGGCGTTCCAGCAGATCCGTTCCGCGAAGCAGGAATGCGGTATGGTACATCGTCGAGAGGTGGCCAATTCTGATCTTTGCGGGTTCCTGTGGCATGGTTCACCCTATCTTTTTCGCGACCGTGGTGATCGCTTCACTGACCACGGAGAGTTCCGGGCGGAGCATCCCGACGGGGATATCAACGATCTTCTCGACAATGGAAGCGAGGATAGGTGCGCAGACGATCCCGGACGCCCCGTCTTTTTCCGCACGGGCCGCCGCGATGATGCACTCCTCAAGGGAATTTGCGGAATATCCCCGGATCCTGAAGGACTTCCCGTTGACGTCCGTCTCGCGGACCTCAAGGTTGTCGAGCAGGAAACGGGCGGCGATGATCGCGATGAACCGGTCGTGCCCGGGTTCGAGGACCGAGACAATTTTTTTTATCGTCGAGAGGCGCGGGTCCCGTTCGCCAGCCGTAACCTTGTAGAGCGTCGAGGCAGGGATGCCGGTCAGCTCGGCGAGGTCCCTGACGGTCAGGTTCTTCCGTTCCAGCTCCTCGTTCAGGGCCGTGGTGAAATCCGTCTCGAAAATCCTCTTTGATAGCATATTAACCCTTAAGTGATACTCTGGAGATAATAATTGTTACTATAAGGATAATTATTCTGCCAAATTGGAAAATTATATCAGCACAGGTGCAATCATACTGAGTATGCAGAGCGTTCAGTTTTCCGAACTTACGATCCTTCCCGGCGCCGACCGGTGCGGTGAGAAAGAAGGGTTTGATCGGATAACCCTCCGTCCAGGGGACACGGTCTCCATCGTTGGGTCGACCGGTTCGGGAAAATCGGCATTCATCAACGATATCGAAGTGCTTGCCCAGAAAGATACCGTCACCGGCCGTTCCATCCTGATAAACGGTGCACCCCCGGCCGATGACATGGTCCGCGATCCCGCAAAAAAACCCATCGCCCTCATCACCCAGAATACCCGCGTGATTGCCGATCTGACGGTAGAACGTTTCCTCGCACTTCACATACGGGCACGGGATTCCGACGCCCAGGAGCTTATCACCCGTACGGTTGCGCTTGCCAATGAATTTACCGGGGAGAAGATCGACAGGTCCATGCGGATGACATCCATCTCCGGCGGCCAGACCCGGTCACTCCTCATCGCCGACGCCATCATGATCGGCCAGACCCCCATCCTGCTCCTCGATGAAGTGGAAAACGCCGGCATCTTCAAGGAAAAAGTCATCCGATGCCTGAAACATTACAACAAGGCGGTTATTTTTGTCACCCACGATCCCCTGCTCTCCCTGATCACCGACCGGAGGATCGTCATGAAACGCGGGGCAGTTGTGAGCGTCCTCGAACCAAAGGACGCTGAAAGGGAGATGATCACCCATATCTCCGGCATCGATGCATTCCTCGTGGATCTCCGCGAAAAGATACGGGCCGGGGAACTGATCAGCGATGATATCCTGGCACGGGACATGACGGTCATCCCTGCATGAAACTCGTCATCGTTGCCGGCCCGCCGAGTGCGGGGAAGACCGCGGTGATCCGGCAGATCGTCCGTGAATTTTTAACGACACGGAACCCGGTATTCCTGAAGATCGATGTTGTCCGGGCATTCGAGGACGACGAACTCAGGGAAGAGTTCGGTATCCCGGCACGGAAAGTCTACTCCGGCGATCTCTGTCCCGACCATATGGGCATCATGATCATGCGGGATGCGATAAGCTGGGCAGAGGGCCTCAATGCCGGTATCCTCATCATTGAAAGCGCCGGGCTCTGCCTCCGCTGTACCCCCTACACGACCCAGGCATTCGGCATTGCCGTGCTCTCAGCAATTTCCGGCAGCAATTCCCCCCTTAAGATGGCCCCCATGATCGCCCTTGCCGATGTGGCGGTGGTGACCAAGACAGACCTCGTCTCCCAGGCGGAGAAGGAAGTGTTCCGGGAGTGCATCAGGATGGTCACCCCGGGCATCGATATCATCGAGACCAACGCAATCCAGGGAACAGGTATGCGGTACCTGATGCGGGCCATCGCGGCATATCCGGATATTGCGGATGCAGCCGCGATCACCCTGAGAGGGACCCCACCCCTCGGGGTTTGCACGATCTGTATCGGGAAAAAAGAGATCGGGTGGCAGCACCACTTCGGTGTGATCCGCCCGCTGGAAGAGGCTGACAATATCTACCGGGGTGACTGACCATGGCATGGGTCCCCCCGGGCAGGGACTGCGGGGCCTGCGGCCTGCCGAGCTGTGACGAGTTTGTCAGGGCGGTCAGGGAGAAGAATAAGACCAATGAGGACTGCACATTTTACACGATCGGCCAGGGTGCACATGGTGAAAAGACGACCTATACGGGAACCGATGTAACCGGCGCAAAATATGACTTCGTACTCCGGGCTTTTCCCGGTGAACCTTCGGCACGCAAATTTATCGTCCCGTTCCGGGCGGATCTTGTGGAGAGATGGGACATTCAGAAGGGTGACCTCGTCACCGGCCGTCCTGCCGGACCCGGCTGCCCGGTCTATCACGCGCTCAGGGTACTCTCTGCCAACCCGGTCACGGGAGTCTTGGAGTGCCATACGGTCGGACCGCTGGAAGCGCGGAAGGAAAAACCTCACGACGTGCAGGCCTACCATGTCCACGCGTTCGAGGGGATTGCCGAGACGATCATCCGTCCGCCGACCCTCGGCCTCCGCCAGCGGTTCCTTCCCGGCTACTGCATGATGGACCTCTCCCATACCGCCGTGGTAAACATGGTATTGAAAAAGGAGGAGGGCACGCATGTCCGCCTTGAAGATATCAGGATCCTGTGAGCACGTTCCATGATACCCAAGTACCGGGTCCGGTGTGTTGCCGGGAACGAGATCGTGGATGACATCTCCCTCCTCTCCTGCCCGCACCGGCATGATTCGCTGCTCCGGACCGAGTACAGCACCCGGAAACTCCGGCTCGCACCCCACAAAGGCATGTACCGCTACCTGGCATGGCTGCCGGTCAGCGCCCCGCTCCTCCCGTCGGGTGGGCCGGTCACGTTCACGGATCCGGGACTCTCCCGCGAGCTCGGGCTCCCGGGCCTCTCCATCTCGTTCTCCGGTTATTTCCCCGAACGTGGGGCGGACCTCACCACCTGCTCCTTCAAGGAACTTGAGGCATCGCCCACTATGCAGCGGCTGCAGGAACTTGGCGGTAAGATCCCGGTGATCGCCTCGGCCGGCAATACCGGCAGGGCCTTTGCGGAACTCTCGGCACGGTGCAGGCGGCCGGTCGTTATCGTGATCCCGGAGAAAGCGGTTCCCCGGCTCTGGACTACGGAGCCGGCGCAGGATATCTTCCTTGTCGCCGTGAGAGGAGACTATTCGGATGCGATCGCGGTCAGCACCACCCTCGCCGCAGTCCCCGGGTGCATACCGGAAGGCGGGGCGAAGAACGTGGCCCGGCGGGACGGGATGGGCACGGTGATGCTCGATGCCGCCGCGACCACCGGCAGGATCCCTGGTCACTATTTCCAGGCGGTGGGGAGCGGTACCGGGGCGATCGCCGCGTGGGAAGCCGCGATACGGCTCATCCGCGACGGCTCATACGGGCAGCAGCTGCCCCGGCTCCACCTGGCCCAGAATGAGCCCTTTACGCCGATGGTCTCGGCCTGGGCGGCACACCGGCGCGAGATCGTCCCCGCGGAGGATATGCCCGACGCGGCGGAGAGTATCGGAAAGGTCATGTCCGATGTGCTGACGAACCGGAACCCGCCGTACGGTATCCGCGGCGGTCTTTTTGACGCTCTCCAGGAGACGCGGGGACGTATGTACGGCGTCAGGAATGAGGAGGGGGCGGATGCGGAGAAGCTGATCCGTGAGACCGTGGGGATCGATCCCGATCCCGCGGCTGCCATCGCCACCGCAGCGCTCGTACAGGCAGTGGAAAAAGATATCATCGGCCCCGGCGACCATATTCTCCTGAACCTGACGGGCGGAGGATACGAGCGGATCCGGGAAGATTTTACGCTCTACCCGATCAGCCCTTCCGCCACGGTCTTTCCGGGTGAATCGCGAGACGAACTCGTGGCCGGGCTCAGGGAGTGGATCTCACGCTATGGATGAAGACCGGGTCATTGCCGAATTAAAAAGCCAGAGGATCGATCTCGTCTCTGCAATACCCTGTGACAAGGCACGGGGACTCTTCTTCCGGCTCCCGGAAGAATTCCGGCACATCGGCCTCACCCGGGAAGAAGACGGCGTGGGGATCTCCGCGGGGGCATTCCTCGCGGGGGCCCGCCCTCTGATCGCACTCCAGAGTTCCGGCCTCGGGAACATGCTGAACGCGATCCTCTCCCTCACGACCACGTACGGCCTCCCGCTCCCGATCCTTGCCAGCTGGCGGGGAGGGGAGGGCGAGGCCATCCCGGCACAGGTCCCCTTCAACCGCCCCCTCCCCCGCATTCTCTCGGCCGCAGGGATCCCCTTCACCATCCTTTCGGGCCCGGACAATCCCCGGGAGATTGGTGATGCGATCTCCTCCGCATACGAAAACCGGTCGCCCCACGTGATCCTTGTCCCGCCCGGGTGTATCGGGGAGAGCACCTGTACTGCGGGCTGCGCAGTTCCCCGGGGCGCCCGTCCATCGAAGATCTGCTATGAAAGGAACTGGCGGACACCGCTGATGACCCGGTTCGATGCCATCCGGACGATCGCTTCACGCGTGGAGGAAGAGGTGCTGGTCTCCAACATCGGTGTGCCCTCAAAAGAGTTGTATGCCGCACGGGACCGGCCCGGAAATTTCTACATGCTGGGAAGTTACACCCAGGCTTCGGCAATCGGGCTTGGCATTGCCACGGTCAGGCCGGAGAAGCAGGTTATCGTGCTGGACGGCGACGGGAGCCTGCTTGGTTCCTCCATCCTTCCGGTGATCGGGGCGGCAGCACCGGAGAATCTCACGGTCGTCGGCCTTGACAACGGGGTCTTCGGCAGTACCGGCAACCAGCCGCGCCCGGGGTGCGACACGGCTGACCTCGCCCTCATGGCTACAGCCGCAGGTTTTAACCAGAGCATGACCGTCCACGAACCCCGGGAACTGGAAGCGGCCATCGGGTCTTCTGCCCGGGGCGGGCCTTCCTTTATCCATGCCCGTATACAGCCCGGTAACCGCGACGTGCCGAATATCCCGCTCAGCCCGGAACAGATCCGGGACCGGTTCATGACAGCACTTGAAACGATCCCCGGTCATACGAAGAAGTGATGGCATCCGGGCAGAGCCCTCGCAGGGAAAATTTCGGCGGCATCAGCATCTGTTCCCCGGAAAATTCCGCGCGGTCACAAGTTTTTATATAAAGAATAGCTGGAAGTACTTTTCCACCCAAAGGATTTTTTTCGTCATATCTTTCTGTTTCACCAGATCCCCGGGACCACCATGGTTTTCAATGGGCATAAATACTCAAAACCAGCACGCTGGTAATGTGAATGCTCCGTACTCCAGGGTCAGGGGCATATCTCCAGAAAGGCGGTCACGTTATGACCACAGGCACCATTCAGTCCATGATCAGAAAGCAGATCAAACCGGCAATCGTCATTTTTTTACTCCTCACGCTTGTCACGGGGATCGTGTACCCCCTGTTTGTCACCGGCATCGCACAAATGATCTTTCCCGTCCAGGCAAACGGGAACCTGATCGAACACAACGGCAAAGTTGTGGGTTCGGCACTGGTAGGCCAGCCTTTTGATTCCCCGGAATACTTCTGGGGCCGCCCCTCGGCAACATCACCATTCCCCTATAATGCCGGAGCATCGTCAGGCTCGAATCTCGGGCCGAATAATCCTGCGCTCATCGATGCCGTGAAAGCCCGTGTCGATGCCCTCCATGCCGCAGACCCCGGGAATGTGCAGGCGATTCCCGTGGATCTGGTCACGGCATCCGCAAGCGGCCTTGACCCGGACATATCGATCGCTGCCGCAGAGTACCAGGTACCCCGCATTGCGCGGGATCGGAACCTGAGCGAACAGGATGTCCATGCGCTGGTCGCGCAGCAGATCGAACCCCGACAGTTCGGAATCTTCGGTGAGCCACGGGTCAACGTCCTCTCCCTGAACCTCGCGCTCGATGACCTCAGTGCAGGGCGCATCACCGTCTCATCGCAGCCATTGTCATGGTCCACCCAGCTCCAGATATATTTCCAGACCCCGATGTTCGGCATGCGCATGTCAGACTGGCTCCAGCTGATCCTCTTTATCATCGTGATTGCCTTCTGCGTCGTCCCGCTCGGGGCATGGATGGCGAAGGTTTATACCGGGAAGCCCAATTTCCTGACACCGTTGAGCGACTTTGTCGAACAGAAATTCCTTGCACTGGGAGGTGTGGACGGGACTGAGGAGATGGACTGGAAGGAGTTTGCCATCGCCCTCATGGTCTTTACGGTCCCCTGTATCCTCGTCGTATTCCTCCTCCAGCTCGTCCAGCAGTACCTCCCGCTCAATCCCGCCGGGCTCGGGCCGGTGCCATGGGACCTCTCCCTGAACACCGCAGTCAGTTTTGCCACCAACACGAACTGGCAGGCCTACGTGCCGGAAGTCACGGTCAGTTACCTCACCCAGATGGCCGGGCTCGCCGTACAGAACTTCCTGTCTGCGGCAAAAGGCATGGCTGTGCTGATAGCACTCATCTTTGCATTCTCCCGGCGATCGGGCACCACCATCGGCAACTTCTGGGTGCTCCTCATCCGGAGCGTCATGATCCTGCTGCCAATCTGCCTCGCGATCGCGCTCGTGCTGGTCTGGCAGGGGGTCCCCCAGACCTTCAGCGGCCCGGTCACCGTCCCGCTCCTCGACCCGGTGAATGACAGCAACGGGAATCCTGTCACTACCCAGACGATCCCGCTCGGGCCGGCGGCATCCCAGATCGCGATCAAGCAGCTGGGCACGAACGGGGGAGGATTCTATAACGCCAACTCCGCCCACCCACTTGAGAATCCCACGCCGTTCTCCAACTTCCTTGAGACACTGGCTATCCTCTTCATCCCCACGGCACTCTGTTACACCTTCGGGAAGATGATCGGCTCGGGGCGCAAAGGGATCGCCCTGCTGATGGCGATGACTATCATCTTCCTGCCGCTTGCCGGTATCGCCATCTATTCGGAGCTGGGCGGGAACCCGGCATTCACGCCACTGGGCATCGACCAGGACCCCGGGCATGCGCAGCCGGGAGGGAACATGGAAGGCAAGGAAGTCCGGTTCGGGATCGTCCCGTCGGCATTCTTCTCAGTGGTCACGACGGTGACCTCCTGCGGGGCGGTCGACTCGATGCATGATTCCTTCATGCCGCTTGGCGGATTGGTCCAGATGTTCGATATGCAGCTCGGGGAGGTGGTCTATGGCGGAGTGGGATCGGGGCTTTACGGCATGCTCGTCTTTGCCATCATCGCCATGTTCATTGCCGGCCTGATGGTCGGCCGGACCCCGGAACTCTATGGCAAGAAGATCGAACAGCATGAGATGAAGCTCTCCACCATCATCATTCTCGTCCCGATCTTCCTGATCCTCATCCTCACATCCCTTGCAGTACTGACTGACCCGGGCAAAGCGGGGGCGTTCAACCCGGGCCCGCACGGGTTCTCCGAGATCCTGTACGCCTTCTCGTCCACATCCCAGAACAATGGCAGCGCCTTTGCCGGGCTCAATGCCAACAGCCTCTTCTATAACCTTACGACCGCATTCACCATGTTCGTAGGACGGTACCTCGTGGCTATCCTGACCCTCGCCCTTGCCGGTGCGCTCGTCACCAAGAAGATAGTCCCGGTCAGCGGAGGCACCCTGCGGGATCACCGCCCGCTCTTCATCATCTGGCTCGTGTTTGTCATTCTCATTATCGGGGGCCTGAGTTTCCTGCCCGCCCTTTCGCTCGGGCCTGTTGCAGAATTCCTGAATATGGCCGCGGGGGGGATCATCCATGTCTGAACATGGAAAGACACGAAATGCCTATGATACCCCGGGTCTCTACCGGAGGGCGGTCTTCGATGCATTCATCAAACTGGATCCCCGCACCCTGATCCGGAACCCGGTGATGTTTACCGTGGAAGTCGGCAGCGTGATCACGACCCTGCTCTGGCTCCAGGCACTCACCGGAGCGGGGGAAGCCCCGGCCGGGTTCATCGGCGCAGTCTCGGCCTGGCTCTGGTTCACCGTACTGTTTGCGAACTTTGCCGAAGCCCTTGCTGAAGGCAGGGGAAAGGCACAGGCCGACTCCCTGCGTAAAATGCGGCAGGACACAGCAGCAAAAAAACTGCATCCCGGCCACGTGATCACCAAGGGGAGGGAGCCGTCATCCCTCGATTATATTGAAGTCTCATCCTCCACGCTGCGCAAGTCTGATCTCTTCTATGTTAGGGCAGGCGACACGATACCGGTTGACGGGGAGATTATCGAAGGGATCGCATCCGTCAACGAGAGCGCCATCACCGGGGAGAGCGCGCCGGTCATCCGGGAATCCGGCGGGGACCGGAGTGCGGTCACCGGAGGGACCGCGATCCTGTCCGACTGGCTCGTTGTCAGGGTCAGCGCGAACCCGGGCGAAGGGTTCCTCGATCACATGATCAGCCTCATCGAGGGGGCAAAAAGGCAGAAGACCCCGAACGAGATAGCCCTCAATATCCTGCTCATCGGCCTGACCGCCGTCTTCATCCTTGTCTCCGCCAGCCTCTATGCCTTCTCGAAATACAGTGTCGGGGCTGCCGGCGCGGGCACTACCGTGACGATCACGGTCCTTGTCGCCCTTTTCGTCTGCCTCGCACCGACAACTATCGGCGGGTTGCTCAGTGCGATCGGCATAGCGGGTATGGATCGCCTGATCCAGCGCAATGTGATCACGACTTCAGGCCGGGCCATCGAGGCTGCCGGTGACGTGGATGTCCTCCTGCTGGACAAGACCGGAACCATCACGCTCGGCAACCGCCAGGCCGTAGAACTGATCCCGGTAGACAACAGCGACATCATGGATCTGGCCGAAACCGCGCAGCTTGCCTCCCTCGCCGATGAGACTCCTGAAGGCCGGAGTATCGTTGTGCTCGTCAAGGAAAAATATAATCTCCGCGGCCGGTCGGTCGCGTCCACAGATGCCGGTACTGATACCCGGTTCATCCCGTTCACGAGCCAGACACGGATGAGCGGGGTTGATCAGGGAGAACTCCGCATCCGCAAGGGTGCTGCAGACGTCATGTTCCGGTACATTGAATCGCAGGGCCAAGCCGTCTCCGGCAATCTTCGCCAGGAAGTGGACACCATCTCCCGTGCCGGGGGTACTCCCCTCGTCGTGACGCGTAACGGACAGGCATTGGGCGTGATCCATCTCAAGGATATTGTCAAGGGAGGCATCAAGGAGCGGTTTGCCCAGCTCCGGAAGATGGGGATCAAAACCGTCATGATTACCGGGGATAACCGTCTCACCGCAGCAACCATCGCGGCAGAAGCCGGGGTGGACGATTTCCTTGCAGAGGCCACGCCCGAAAGCAAGCTCAAACTCATACGGGAGTACCAGACCGGCGGGAGGATGGTCGCGATGACCGGGGACGGCACCAACGATGCCCCTGCGCTCGCTCAGGCAGATGTCGCGGTTGCGATGAATACCGGCACCCAGCCGGCCCGGGAAGCGGCAAATATGGTCGACCTGGACTCCAATCCCACGAAACTGATCGAGATCGTGGAGATCGGAAAGCAGCTCCTGATGACCAGGGGGTCACTGACCACGTTCTCTATTGCCAACGATGTAGCGAAGTATTTCGCCATCATCCCGGTCGCATTCGCCTCCACCTATCCCTCCCTTGCCACCCTCAATGTGCTCGGGCTGCACAACGGTATCCTCTCGGCGGTGATCTTCAACGCCATTATCATCGTCCTCCTCATCCCGCTCGCCCTTCGGGGCGTAAAATACCGGGCCATGTCGGCAGAAGAGGCGCTCCGCAACAACATCCTCATCTATGGCGTCGGAGGGCTTATTGCCCCGTTCATTGGAATAAAGATCATTGATATGCTTCTGATAGTGCTGGGAGTACATTGATGCTGCTGATGCTGCCCGGAGTGTGACGCGCTACCCATGGCCGTCCCCTTAGAATGCCGCCCCGATCCGGACACCCTCCTCGCCCACGTCCAGGGCGAGGAGCGGCAGAAGCACCGGGGCAGCCTCAAGATCTTCCTGGGATACATCGCTGGCGTTGGCAAGACCTACGAGATGCTGAAAGCAGCGCACCTCCGAAAAAACGAAGGGATTGATGTAAAGATCGGCTATGTCGAAACTCATGGCAGGCCGGAGACCGAAGCGCTGGTAGAAGGCCTCCAGGCAGTTCCCCGGAAGGAGGTGGAATACCGGGGCGTGAGGATCCCGGAGATGGACCTCGACGCGATACTTCAGTGCCATCCGGGGCTCGTGCTCGTGGACGAGCTCGCCCATACCAATGCCCCGGGGTCGCGCCACCCCAAACGCTACCAGGATGTCGAGGAACTGCTCGACGCGGGGATCGATGTCTATACGACCCTGAATGTCCAGCATGTCGAGAGCCTCAATGACGTGGTCGCCCAGATCTCCGGGATCATCGTCCGGGAGACCATTCCCGACCGGGTGATCGACGAGGCTGCCGAGATCGAGCTCGTTGACCTCGCCCCACCGGAACTGCTCCAGCGGCTCAGGGAAGGTAAAGTGTATGTCCCTGACATGGCACAGCGGGCGATCGAGCAGTTCTTCAACGAGGGTAACCTCTACGCTCTGCGGGAGCTGGCCCTCCGGCGCGCCGCGGAACGGGTCGATAACCAGATGCTCGCCTACATGCAGACGCGGGCGATACCCGGCCCATGGGCCGCGAGCGAACACCTGCTGGTCTGCATCGGACCAGGGCCGCTCTCGGAGAGGCTTGTCAGGACTGCACGCCGCCAGGCTGACCGCACGAATGCCTCGTGGAGCGCGATCTACATCGAAACCCCCTCCCACCACCGACTTTCCAAGGAAGGGAAGGAACAGCTCTGGCGCACCCTCCAGCTCGCGGAGAAACTCGGCGCCACGACTGCCACCGTCTTCGGGCTCAACGTAGCGTCAACGGCCCTTGATTATGCCCGCAGGCACAATGTGACCAGGATCATTATCGGCAAGACCCTCCGGGCGCGGTGGAAGGAGTATCTTTTTGGCTCGGTTGTCGACCAGCTCATCCACAACAGCGGCCCCATCGATGTTTACGTGATCAGCAGCGGCAAGGATGTACAGGAAGAGCCGGTGGAGATGGAGCCGCTTCTCCCGGCAACCCCGCCAAAGGACTACATGGCAAGCTTTTTCCTGGTCGTAGGTGTCACCATCATCGGATGGCTGATCCACTGGGTTATATCACCGACGAACCTTGCGATGCTTTACCTTCTGGCTGTCGTGGCGGTCGCGTGGCGGAGGGGGCTCCGCCCCGCCATCTTCACCAGTATCATCGGGGTCCTCGCATTTGATTTCTTCTTCACCTCCCCCCACCTGGAATTCAGGATCTCGGACACGGAATACCTGATCACGTTTGCCGGGATGATTATTGTCGGCGCCGTGGTCAGCCTTCTCGTTGCACGGGCCCGCGAACACGCCGATGCCGCCCAGATCCGGGAAAAAGAGACCGGCACGCTCTATGCCCTTTCCCAAGACCTCGCGGTGGCTGTCACGACTGACGCAATTATCAACGCAGTCCGGAAGCATATCACCGAGATCTTCCAGTGGGATTCGGTGTTTCTTCTTCCCCGGGAGAACCGCCTGATCGTACATTCGGCCAGCGAAAGGCTGGTCCTCGACGGGGATGACATTGCCGTTGCAACATGGGCGTACCAGCACGGGGCCGTTGCCGGTTACGATACCGACACCCTCCATGGATCGCGGCTGCGGTACATCCCGCTCCAGGGCACGCAGGGGGTCGTCGGCATCATGGGTGTCAAGCCCACCGAACTGAACGGGTTCATTAGTCCTGAACAGTCAAGGATCCTGACCGCCTTTGCCAACCAGACAGCTCTCGCCCTTGAACGGGTGAACCTGACCATCACGAGGAGATAGGAAAGCAGGGAAGTGGTGCATTCCACAGATCTTGTCTCAGGTTACGATTTTTTTAAACGATGAAAAGGTTCGGCTCTTTAGAAATAATGAGAAACGAAATTGAACCTGAATAATGAAAGTTACTAAAAAGATCGATATTTGCGACGGCTCCCCGCCTCAGGGCCCCTACGGGGCACGGCGGGGCAAGGAGTTTTTTTCAGTCACTGATCCCCACCGCGGGGAGTCAATCGTCGCATCAGGAAGGATTGGCCGAGGAAGAACTCATCAGAGTTCTTTGACTAAGAACAGGTTGCGAAGCGACCTGTGAGTGGCGAAGAACTCATCAGAGTTCTTCGACTGCTACGGCGTTCATCCCAAAGGATTACGAAGGAACTCTAAATCGAAAAAACACGATGATCTACTCACTCTTTCCTGAACCATGCGGGTGTTCACCGGGCACCCAACGCCCTCCATCCCGGGTCAGCTCCTTCTTCCAGATCGGCACGCCCTTTTTTATCTCTTCGATGATGTAGCGTGAACCCGCATACGCTTCCGGACGGTGGCCGGCACTGACGACAATGATAAGGATGTTCTCTCCTACCGAAAGCCGGCCAATCCGGTGAATGATATCGACATGGAAAAGGTCATGGAGCCTCGTTGCATCCTCCGCAATCTTCTCGAGTTCCCGGCGTGCGACCTCCTCGTACGCCTCGAGCTCCATCTCACGGATATCATCATCCCGGACAACCCCGTCAAACACGACAACGGCCCCGGTACCCGCCCGCTTCGCGTCGTTGATCAGCCTGCCGATATCGACATCTTCGTGCTGGATGGCAATCATGATACCCCGGTTATTCATCCCCCGGCGACAGGGGGGAATACCGCAATCTCGTCGCCATCTGTCACCGTGAGCGTGACTGCATCGGACGCCTCAAGCCGCTTCCCGTTCCGCATCAGGATGACGAACTCCCGGAAATTGCCGTTCCCGTCAAAGATGGCGTCATATCCTTCCCTGTTCTTCTTTGCAATGTCCTTTACCAGACTCGCAAAGACGGTTCCACTCTCTGGTTCTGCAAGAATATCCGTCCCGAGCAGTTCCCGGAACCGGGCAAAAAACCGTACCTTGACTGTCATCTCTTTCTCTCCGTTGTTGTCTTTCTGGTATTCTTCCCGCCGCATACCGGACAGGCCGGGTTTCTCTCAACGCAGATCTCCTCCGCACGTGCTTCCAAGCCGTCCCAGAGGAAGAGCCGGTCTGTCAGGAGCCTGCCTTCGTGGGTGAGATATTTCAGTACTTCTGTTGCCTGCACCATCCCGATGAGCCCGGGGGTCACCCCCACCACCGGGAAGACTTCCTTTGGAGGAGCGCTCGGGAAGATACACCTGAGACACGGAGTCACTCCCGGAATGATAGTCGTTGCCTGCCCGTATAACCCGCGTATCGCGCCGTGGAAGAGCGGGATGTTCTTTGTTATTGCCGCTTCGTTGAGGAGGTAACGGGTGGGGAAATTGTCCATCGCGTCTACGATGCCATCGGCACTGCCGGCAAGGCTGAGGACATTCGTTTCGTCGATGGTGGTATCGATGACCTTCACCCTGATATCCGGGTTGATCTCGCGCAGCTTCTCTTCTGCAGAAACGGTCTTCTTCTTCCCGATGTCCCGGTCATAGTGCAGGATCTGGCGGTTGAGATTGGTCTGGTCCACGACATCCATGTCGACGAGCGTGATCGTTCCGACGCCGGCAACCGCAAGGTAGATGGATATGGGACAGCCCAGTCCCCCGGCGCCAGCGATAAATATTTTTGATTTTTTCAGCTTTTCCTGCCCTTCTTCACCGAAGAGCAAGATCTGTCGTTTGTACCTGTCGAGTTCACGTTGGGATAACATGCATCACCTAACTTCCGCCGGGGTGTCCGAAATTAGTCCGGGCGGGGCGTCCGGTTCATTCTCCGGAAACTTAGTTTCATCATTGTCGGGAGGATTATTTATTGAATTTCGTCTCGGCAAATTTTTCCTGATCCCCGGCTTCATCAGGATATTCTGCAAAATTCCCTTCCGGACCGCGGCACTTTGCCTCCAGGCCGATCCGGAGCTAATGCTGGCAGGTCAGATCTTCCTCGTGGTCGTGGGAATGAGGGTTCTTCTCCTCCCACTCGGGCAGCCCGTGTCTCTTCCGGTAATCGTTGATTGCTTTGTGGATACCTTCCTCCGCAAGCACCGAACAGTGCATCTTGATCGGCGGGAGTCCCTCGAGGGCTTCTGCCACCGCCTTGTTGGACACCTCCCAGGCTTCCTCGAGGGTCTTTCCCCGGACCAGTTCGGTTGCCATGCTGCTGGACGCGATTGCAGCACCGCACCCGAATGTCTTGAATTTTGCATCGGTGACAATATTATTCTCGATCTTCAGGAAGATCTTCATGATGTCCCCGCAGACCGGGTTCCCGACTTCCCCGACTCCGTCAGGGTTCTCTATCTCGCCCACGTTGCGGGGGTTCTTGAAATGGTCCATGACCTTGTCACTGTACATTGCAGCCTCCTTCCTTCCCGCTCTTCTGGTACAAGGGAGACATGTCCCTCAAACGGGATACAACCTTCGGAAGCACATCCAGCACGAAATCCACGTCTGCCTCCGTGTTCACGTTCCCGAGAGTAAGGCGGAGAGACCCGTGGGATATCTCTACCGGGAGACCGGTCGCCAGCAGGACGTGCGAGGGTTCGAGGGATCCTGACGTGCAGGCGCTGCCGGTCGAGGCACAGATCCCTTCGTCGTCCAGCCAGAGGAGCATAGACTCGCCTTCGATGAACTCGAAACTGATGTTGATATTCCCGGGCAACCGTTTTTCCGGGTGGCCGTTGAGGTAGGCATGCGGTATCTTTTCCACGATCCCCTTGAGAAGACGGTCCCGCATTGCCCGGATCCGCCGGTTATGTCCCTCGATATCAGCCGTTGCAAACTCGATAGCTCTTCCAAGCCCGACGATGCCGGCAATATTTTCCGTACCGGCACGACGCCGGCGCTCCTGACCTCCGCCATGGATCAGGTTGTCGATCTTTACCCCTTTCCGGATATAGAGGGCCCCCACACCTTTCGGGCCGTAGAACTTGTGGGCGGAGAGCGAGAGCAGGTCGATGTTCTGGGCCCTGACGTCGACCGGAACATTCCCGATGACCTGAACGGCATCGGTATGGAAATACACCTTGTGCCTGCGGGCAATTGCCCCCAGTTCAGCGATGGGTTCGATGGTGCCGATCTCGTTGTTGGCATACATGATCGTGATGAGGATAGTCTTGTCCGTGATGGCTTTTTCAAGTTCCGCAGGGTCGACAAGCCCGTATTTGTCTACCGGCAGATAGGTAACGGCAAAACCTTGATTTTCCAGGTACTCGCAGGTATGGAGAACGGCATGGTGTTCAATTTTGGTGGTGATGATATGGTTGCCCTTCTTCCGGTTGGCAAATGCAATACCCTTGATGGCCCAGTTGTCGGATTCGCTCCCGCAGGAGGTGAAGTATATCTCCTCCGGGTCTGCGCCAAGCGCCTTTGCGACCTGCGCACGGGCAATGTCAATAGCATTTTTGGAAGCGCGTGCGATGCTGTAAATGGAGGAGGGATTGCCAAAGTTTTCCGCATGATAGGGAATCATTGCGTCCAGTACTTCCTTCCGGGTGTACGTGGTCGCCGAGTGATCCATGTAGACGAGGCGTTTTTCTCCCATGCTCTTCTCCGTATACCTGATTATGTGCGCCGTTCACGGGATTATTCTTTCCCTACACGCTGGCGCCGTGACCAGCAACCTTTCCGGCCGCTGCCTTGCGGGGACTCCCGGGGAATGCAATCCCTACCGGACGGGAATAAAGGGCAGGATTTATCTGCTGTCAGGACAAATTCACAATTGTGAATGCAATCTATTATGTCGGGATTGTAACAACATAAAGGTTGTGTTGTGATGGAATCTCCTTGCCAGAAGATCGTTTGGGATGTCCTGCCCGCAATCCGGGCGGCAATCGCGGTGGAGCTTGTCAAGTGCGGCGTCTCCCAGGTGGAAGCGGCGCGGATGCTCGAGATTGCACCCTCCGCAGTGTCGCAGTACCTGTCGGGGAAACGCGGGTACCGGATCGAATTTGAGAATGAGGTGAAAAAGTCCATCGAGCAATTGGCGCAGGACCTCAGGGACGGCAGGAACGTGAACCTCGTCCAGCGCACCTGTGACATCTGCCACCAGTTGCGGGAAGGCGAGGAGAGCCAGTGCGGCAGCTCCTCAGACGCACCATCCAGAGAACGGTGCGGTTCATAAATCCACTCTTTCCTCCCATCCGTTTTGCCGCGTGTGATGACACCATGAGCGTTTCAGAAAAAAAACAGGTTCTCCTTGGGAATATCCGTAAACAGGGTTCGATGCTCGTAGCCTTTTCCGGGGGAGTCGACAGCACCCTCCTGGCAGCCCTTGCACGGCAGGTACTGGGAGAGCGAGCCCGCTGCGTGCTCCTTGACAGTCCCGTGGTTCCCCGGTCAGCAGTGGAACAGGCAGAACAGATTGCCGGAGAACTGGGACTCGCGCTCGATATCATCCGCGTCCCGCAGATGGATGATGAAGAATTCTGTAAAAATTCATCAGACCGGTGCTATTACTGTAAGAAAATCTCAGCTGAGTACCTGAAGAAACGGGCAGGAGAACTGGGCCTTGCATGTATTGCGGACGGTATCAATGTCTCGGACATGGGCGAGCACCGCCCGGGCCTCACCGCGTCTACCGAGGAGGGGATCCTCCACCCGTTCATAGAGTCGGGAATAACCAAACAGGATATCCGCGCCATCGCAAAAGCGTGCGGCCTCCCGGTCTGGCAGAAACCGTCGGCTGCCTGCTTATCATCGCGTATTCCCTACGGAGACCCCATAACCCCGGAAAAACTCCGCAGGATCGAAGAGGCAGAAGCCTTTCTGGCAGGACTGGGGATTGGTCAGCTGAGGGTCCGCATGCACGGGAACATTGCCCGGATAGAAGTACATAAAGAGGATATGGGAAAAATACTGGATCTGCAGAGCACCATTGCAGGAAAACTCCGGGGTATCGGGTTTTCCTACGTCACACTCGACCTCGAGGGCTATCGCAGCGGCAGCATGGATGAAGTCCTGAAATAATGCAATGCTGATGCATTCCCCGGAGGATTATCTTACGGAATATATCATGTTCAGACGATTGCCCTGTATCCGGGTCGATGGCGAAAAAGCCAAAAAAGGCTTCCACGAAGTGATCGAGGAGGCACCCCTCGCCCTCTTCGTCAACGGGCGGCATGCGATGACCGCGATGATGAGCCCGGTGCAGCTCGAGGACTTTGTGACCGGCTACCTCTTCACCGAGCAGATCATCAAAGGCGTTGATGAGATCGAGTCGATCAAGATCGAGAAGAACCGGATGAGCGTCATTACGAAGAATCTCTTCAAGGTGCTCGGCCCCAAGAAGACAATCCTCTCCGGCTGCGGCGGGAGCACGTCCTATATCGACACCGAAAAACTCCCGAAGATCCATTCCGGTTATACGATCAGCACTGCCGATATCTGGAACTCCGTCAAGGCGGTCCTGAACTCCGAGCTCCACGTCACCACGGGAGGGATACACATCGTTGCGCTGCTGGACCGGGAGAAGATCCTTGCGGTCTCCGAGGACATCGGGCGGCACAATGCGCTCGACCGCGTTATTGGTTACGGCCTCCGGAATGGCATTGACCTCTCACGGACGTACGTGATCGTATCAGGGAGAATTTCGTCCGAGATGGTGCGGAAATGTCTTATCGCCGGCATCCCGATCATCGTCTCACGGGGTGCGACAACAACCCTCGCCGTGGAGACGGCCGAGAAGACCGGGCTGACCGTGGTCGGGTTTGCCCGGGGAGGGAAGATGGTAATCTACACGCACACGTACCGCATTGAAGGGACAGAACCAGACCCGTCACCGGCCCAGTGATTGCCGGAGCTGGCAAAACTGGCAGATCTCGCCGCTGCAGGGCTCACCGCATTCCCGGCAGGAACGGATCGGTCCGGCCAGGGTTTCTTCACCGCAATACCCTTCGATCTTTCGTTTGCTCTCCATGAGGTGCAGCATGGTTCCCGGGTACTGGTATTCCAGCGTGGAGAGCATAGCCCTCACCTCCCTCCTCAGGGCATGGAGAGTATACGGGCACTCGGGGAGATCCACCCATGCACCCTGGAGCATGAGATAGGTTGCAATCTCTTTTTCCGATACGAGGCCCAGGGGTTTTATCCTTGGAATGAACTGCCCGGAAGAATTATGGCTGCTGTCACGTACCAGGCGTGGCAGGTCGCCGCGGAGCAGGTTCATCAGGACGGACTGCGCCTCGTCATCAAGGTTATGACCGGTCGCCAGTCTGGTTGCCCCCGCTCTCCGGGCTGCGACGATGAGCGCCTTCCTCCGCAGGATACCACAGACACTGCACGCCCCGGATTGCCGGTCTTTGAGGATCTCATCAAGCGAACCCCCGAAAAGATCCGCAAATGAGATGCGGATATGATCAAGTCCGTACTTCCCGACCAGCCGTTCGGCCGAGCGGATGGTATCCTCGCGATATCCGAGGATACCTTCATCAATGGTGATGGCAGTGAGCCGGACATCATCCCAGGCCGGGAGGAGCCTGCAGAGGAGCATCAGGAGTGCCGTGCTGTCCTTACCCCCGCTTAAGGCAACTGCAACCCGGTCCCCGGGCAGGATCATCTTCCGGGACCGGATTGTCTCTGCCACCCTCTGTTCCAGATCGCTCATGAAATGGTTCCCACAGAGGTGGCGGCCGGTTATTTTGTCCTGAAACGCGGCCGGCTCCTTGCAGATCGAACACTGAGGAGTTTTTCCGGGCAGGGGATCGCGGGTCAACCCTCATCCCCCGTGGGCAATCCGGATGACCCGGATCTCGTCACCGTTCTCCACGACAGCATCTTCCGTCACAAGCTTCCCGTTCTGCAAGACAAGGACCTCAAAGGAGTTGATCCCGAGATCCTGCAGGAGCACGTCGACCGTCACCGGGGTGATTTCGGTCACCCTGCTTGTCTTATCCGGAAAAATGATCTTCATACGCTTAACCAGGTACTGGGCAGGCTCATCGGATAAATATCCGGTCTGGTCAACGAACTAGCTGGACCCCCACCGGCAGCGACGCTTTGATTAAAAAGGAGCGATGAATAGGATACAGGAGTTTTGAGAGCGTGAAGGACAGGACTGACATCAGGGAAGAGATCCTCCGGCTCAGGGAGAAGCGGGGCGCGATCATTCTTGCGCACAACTACCAGCCTCCTGAGGTTCAGGATATCGCTGACCTGACCGGTGACTCCCTTGAACTTTCCCGCGCTGCCGCCGTGATGGAAGGTGAGGTCATCGTCTTCTGCGGTGTGGACTTCATGGCCGAGACCGCAGCTATTCTCTCACCGGAAAAGACCGTACTGCTTCCCGCGGAGGACGCCTGCTGCCCGATGGCACAGATGATCACGGCTGAAGAGCTCATGCTCGTGAAATCCCGGTACCCGGACGCTGGCGTCGTCTGCTACGTGAACACGACCGCGGAGGTGAAGGCTGAGAGCGATATCTGCTGCACCTCGTCGAATGCCATCAGGGTTGTCAATTCAGTGGATCAGGACCAGATCATATTTGTTCCGGACAAAAACCTCGCGCGCTATGCCAAGCGGTTCACCAAAAAAGAGATCCTGCCCTGGGAAGGGTTCTGTATCGTTCACGACCGGATCACGCCGGAAATGGTACGGGAAGCACGCGATGCCCACCCGGGCGCAGTCCTCCTGGTTCATCCCGAGTGCCGCCCGGAGGTCATCGATCTGGCGGACCATGTCGCCAGCACCTCAGGTATTGTCCGGCATGTCTGCAGTTCGGAAGAACACGAGTTCATCATCGGGACCGAGGTCGGGATCCTGCACCGGCTTGCCCGGGAGTGTAAAGACAAACGCTGCTACCCCCTCTCCCCGGAAGCACTCTGCCGCAACATGAAAAAAACCGATCTGGTAAAAGTCCGGGACGCGCTTGCCACCCTCCAGCCCCGCATCACCGTGCCGGAAGAGATCGCCAGCCGTGCCCGGGGCGCCATCGAGCGGATGCTGGCACTTCCGTAAATTCGTCTTTGGTAATATGCCCATTTTTTTCTGAAAGAATCGTCAGAAAACTCTCCTAACGCTCTTGGGGGCTTCGGCAAAGCACCTCAGCCCCCCGCCGCTGCGGCAACCCATAATGCGATAGTCCCTCAGAAGGTTGGTGAAAAACCTCTGAAAAATAGGGGATCGAAGATTTACTTCGTAAATCTTCTCCTCTTCGAGGTCTGAAGACCTCTCATAGATTCAAGGGGATGCTCCCCCTACATTGCCCCCCTCCGGGAAGACTGCTGTTCCCGAAGGGAAGAGCAGGCTGGAGAATGCCGCATCTCATTAGAGATGTGGCAGAGGGAGTGTGGAAAAACTCCCTCTTGTCGAAAGTCATCAGACTTGAGACAGGAGAAGACCGTAGGTCTTCGATCGAACACGCTAGAGTTCTTCGACTTGAAAGAGGGGGTCACCCTCATAACTGACAAATAATATACGAATTACAGGATGAAATAGGATTTTTAACGAGCCCTAAAATGATACTATCTGTCAATATTTACGAGACTCCTCCATCTCAGGACCACTCCGGAATGAGGCGGGATAGAAAAAGTATACCCAAATCCTATTTCTGCGCCTTCGCATTCTTCCGCGCCATGATCCTGTTGTACATCTCTTCCCCTACGCACTCCTTCGCATTCCTGCACCACTGGACGCAGGACTCGATATCGTTGTAGACCACAAAACCGCAGGTGCTGCACTTCACCGATATGTCGTTTGAGAAGATTTCGACTTCCCCGCCGCACTGGGGGCACTTCTTGATTGAGAGCATAGGCGTGCGCAGGTTGGCAGCCCCGGGACAGTGATCGAGCATGACCAGTAATCACCTTCTTTGCTTATGGAAGTACGGACAGGCAGTTATGCATGCTGTGCAGGTCACCTGATTCCCGACCAGGGAACCGAACCTGTTCAGGAACGCGGTCGTGATGCGGGCACTCTTTTTTCTCTGCAAGGTGTGTCTGACCAGTGGGAAGAGCAGCGGGCAGGGGATATAGTCCATAAGATTCCGGCAAGCCATGATGGTGACAAAACCCTCATGGATCGCCCCGGCCGGGCATGCTTCAACGCATTGGTTGCACCGGGTACATTCCGGCGGGGAAAGCGGGGGCGGGGATGCTTTGATCTCCCTTTCAGTAATCACCGCAGCCAGCGCCAGCCAGTTGCCGAATTCGGGATTGATGGGCAGCGTATTACCCCCAATCGTTCCCAGGCCGGCATCCCCCCTCGCGCAGTGCTTTAAGGAGAGAAGGCCCCGTACCGTGCCACCCTCCACCTTCAGTGGCAGGGACGGGAGAATTGCTACCGAAGAGGAACCTTCGCTTTCAAGCCGGTCCTTCAGTGCGAGCGGAACCGACTTGAGCACCTCCTTCAAGCGTTTCGTCTCCTCTCTCTTTTCCCCGGGGGTACCGAAGAAGTACCTGTCCGTCATCACTGCACCGAAAGAATGATCGTCCGACAGGAGGGAAGAATATCGCGGGGGTGACGACCTTCCTGTGCGGTAATCGCAGATATGTCGGCGATTACGAAGGCATCTATCCTCTTTTCAGCAAAAAAACGAGAGATGCCGGTAAACGAACACCGGGAAGGACGTGCGCCTGCCATACAACACTATGGATTTATCCGGTGAGTCCAAAAAGGGGGCGGATCACCCGCTTATCGTTCATGGACGGGTCGCGTTCTTCTCAAGCCGGTAACGGCCCTTCCGGCCATCCTGTCAACCATTGTTTCATTCGAAGAACGATCCCGCGTTCTTCTCAAGCCTGTAACGGCCCTTCCGGCCGTTACAGTCTTCCCAAAGATGTAATATCGTCCGTGGCCAAGTAACCGGCAGGCAATGAACAAGAAAAAGGTCCTCTCGACCGTACGATATGTGGCGAGCACAACACCGGTTTTTTCCCTGTCGGAGATTACAGCGTATTTTGATGAGCCAATGACCGTCAGCCGGATATATGGCATCATCAGACCAGAACTTACAAGACTCGGTCTTACGGCAAAAGAGAACGCCGGTGATGTCGAGATCTCGCGGATAGTTCTACCGCAACAGTACCTCCTGAACAGGGAAGAGCAGGAGCGGACGGAAGCATTTTTTACAGCACGGTCAATCCCTGCAGCCCTTGATCGGGGCATCGGGTGCTACCTGGCAAAAAAAGTGGGAAGAGACTGGACGGATCCGGTCATTCTTGAGCGGCTCCGGAGGGCGATCGTTGCGCAGAAGGACGATTACTGGAAACCATCCCATAAACGTTCCCTCCAGTACACCAAAGGATACAGTGTTCTGGGCTATCTGGCATATCATTTCCCGGTCTATCTCATGCAGACCGAACGTCTTCTCGCCATGCTCGCACGGGACGGCCTGCTGAAGAATACCATGACCATCCTCGATGCCGGGACCGGGCCCGGGGTCGTCCCGCTCGCCATCGCTGATTTCTACTCAAGGCTCGATGGTGCCCGGGCAACCGTCTGGTCGGTAGAGCGTTCGGAAGAACATCTCGAAGCGTTCACGTTTCTGGCCCGAGAATTTGTAAAAAAAAGCGCCGGCGTTGAGATCATGCCGCCGATAAAAGCGGATCTCAGGGACGTGAATATCTCTGACGTCCCTGAAAAGATCGATCTCCTGATCTTTTCCAATGTCCTCAATGAATTACCGGATTCGACCCTTGACACACGGGCCGGCATTGTTGCACGGCTTGCAGAACGGCTGGCACCTGAGGGTTCTGTCCTCATCGTCGAGCCTGCCGACGAGGAGAACGCCAAACGGATGCGATCCCTTACGATCGCGCTGGCAACATACGGCCTTTCCATCCACGCCCCGTGCTCATTCATCTGGGGCACTCCCTGCACTGCCCCCCGCTGCTGGAGTTTTGAGTCCGCTCCAGCCATCAGGATGACAACCGTGATGGAGGCGCTTGCCCGCTGCGAGGACTCGTACCGGTACGTGAATACGGACATCAAGTACAGTTATGCAGTCCTGCGCAAGGACGGGCAGCGGCGGAGTACCTACCAGATCTCCCCGGGATCAAAATTCCTGCGGTTGTCCAGGATCCACCTGCACGTAGGAAAACGGGTCAATGTTGCCGGGTTGAAGATGAGCGGGGAACTCGGCGATGCCCGGAGCCATGTATTCAAGATCTGCGACGGGACGGCAAGGACACCGGTGTACGCTGTGCTGCCTTCGTACCACATTACACCAAAAAACGACCTGATCACCTCCGCCCCCTATGGAACGGTCCTCGAACTGCGGAATGTGCTGGTACGGTATAACACGGGACACGATGCGTACAACCTGCTCGTGAGCAGGAATACGGAGATACGGATACCGGGGCTGGCAACCGGTTACGGGCGCCGGTCCGGTTGATTCCGTCAGGAACCTGTAGGGATTATTATGAGGGAGACATACAGTAACTACAGATATACACCTGTGTGGTCCTATGGATAACCTGAACCTGGGCAGCGATGAGTCCGTCATTCACACAACCCAGAAACTCATTATCAGCGGTGTCGGTTACATGGCAACCTTCACCGGCAGCCGGCTCATCCTTGTGGAAAGTGATTCTGGAAATCCCGCGGAGAATATCCCCTATGCCGCAATCGTGCTCGCTGTTGCAGGGACGAACAGGCTGCGTGAACCGGTCATACAGCTCACGGTCGGTTCAGGGGGAGGGAGAACACGCGAGATTGAACTCATTTTTATTCATCTGGCTACCGGCATGGATGTCCAGAACCGTGACAAATGCATCGCGATCCTCAGGAATCACGGGGTTCCGGTCAGGCTGGAACCGTATCGTGCCGCGTTCCCTTCACTCAGCAGGAAGGAGAGTATGGATGCGGGTACACGAGAGGTCGACATTCCTTCGGGCCGCCCTGAAGTCCCGGAATGGACGATCTATGGCATAGCCCGGAACACAAAAAATCCCCTTCCGGAAGAACCGCCACCGGTTTCGCCGCTTCTTGCGATCGTTGCTCTGATTCTTATCGTCGGAATCTGTATCGGGGGCATGATCATGCTGATACCGGGGCCGGTTGAAAAGCCGTCCCTCCCCCGCCAGACGACTACGAAACCCACGACCACCACGACACCGGCTCCCACAACGATCGCGACTCTCCAGCCCGTGGCAACTACCGCACCAGCCACGCTCTCCCTCCAGGCCCAGTACATTATTCCCAAAACCGGCGTCTGGGTGCTGGTCGATTACCCGGGGAATTTTACCGGTCAGATCGCCGCGAACGGGATGGTCCGGGAAGTGAACAGTTCGGGTGATCAGTTCTACCAGATGTACATGAGCAGCGGAACGATCGACGGGTTCATCGAAAAAGGGGATGGGTCCGTCAGGACCATGAGTATCCAGATCTATAAGGGCGGGACACTCGTCACCTCCAGTAATACATCCACACCTCGGGGCATAGCGGAGATCCATACGACGCTATAAGCGGAGTGTTTGTACATGTTCGGATGTGCAGAGCGTTCCATCATCCTTAACAGGATTTTGCACGAGAGGCTGGTTTTCCAATCGCGATGGATTATTCGAAAGCCCCAATAATCCGTCATTCTGGCGCATGGCCCCGGGAGTGTCAGAATCAGATTAATGTTCGGAGATTATTCCAGGAAAAATCGGCTTTGTAGAAATCATCGGTATTACGTACAGACGCGCTAGAAGGCTGCGGCAGTTAATGCCGCCACCCCGGGTTCAACCTCCCTTCGCCGCCGTGTCTCGGAGTGGCCCTGATGCGGGGGACCTCTCGAAAATGAACGATTTTCATGATTGCGGAGTTATAGGTTCATGCCCGGTTTTCAGAGCCGAAAAATCCGGCGTTAAACGGGCGGGTTACCCGTACAGATATTGGTTGGCAGATGAAGTCTTCTCTCTGCTATCCGTTCATCAGCCAGCCAGTATCGGGGATTAAGAGTAATAGAGGATGACGATACCGGAGCCGCCAGCGCCCCCGTTGCCACCGCCACCGTTATTGCCACCGCCACCGCCACCGCCGGTATTTGCTGTTCCTATTGTACCGGCACCAAAACTGGACCCGGCGCCGCCGCCACCGCTACCGCCACCACCAGCCGTATGCGTAGAATCGGCGCCGCCACCGCCGCCTCCGGCGTAAATTACGCTATTAATGGGACATGTGCTACCTGCGCCCCCGTTACCGGCAACAGTAGTAGTTGCAGCACTACCAGCAGCACCGGCGCCACCGCCACCGCCGCCAAGATAATTGCCTCCATTAGTATTTCCCACTCCACCATTGTTTCCCTGACCCGATGTGCCCGTTCCGCCAGAACTTCCTGACCTTACACCACCACCACCGGAACCTCCATTTGCTCCGTTATGAACCGAAGCAGTGGTGCTGCTGGTACCTCCGCCACCACCGCCGGCCGCGGAAATAGTTGAAAATACAGAGGCGATCCCGCTTGCACCAGCAGCGGTTGCAGTTGTTGCCCCGTTGCCACCGCCACCAACAGTTACCGTATAAGAAGTGGATAAACTACCTGTTAATGTGCCGGTTAAGAACCCGCCAGCGCCACCGCCGCCACCGTAATGCCCTCCGCCACCGCCGCCTCCTACTACACAGTATTGAACGCTAACGGCGCCTTGGGGCACGGTCGATGTGCCTGATGAGGTGAACGTCTGGATGACCGGGACTATCGTTACCGGTCCTGCATATACACTGGTGACGGCGCCGGTATAACCGCCCGTTCCGGTTGCGACAACCTCGATGTAGTAGCCGCCATCACCGGCAACCGGAGTATACGTGGTAGATGTTGCTCCCGAGATGGCTGTATACGTACCGCCTGATGTGGGAGATCTCTGCCACTGATAGGTAGCGGTCGCACCTGAGGGCGTCAATGCACCTGCCGTCAGTGCAGTACCCACATGAGGCGTGCCGCTGATCGCTCCTATCGCCGTGATCGTAATGGCCGTTACCTGGCTTGACGCAACACTGGTCACTGAACCGGCATAGCCGCCCGAGCCGGTTGCGACAACCTTGATGTAATCACCGACATAGGTTGCAGCCACGGTGTACGTGGAAGATGTTGCTCCCGAGATGGCAGTATACGTACCTCCAGATGTCGTAGAATACTGCCACTGATAGGTTGCGGTTGCACCCGATGGCGTCAGTGCACCGGCTGTCAGCGTACTACCGAACTGAGGCGTGCCACTGATCGCTCCTATTGCCGTGATCGTAATGGCCGTTACCTGGCTTGACGCAACACTGGTCACTGAACCGGTATAGCCGCCCGAGCCGGTTGCGACAACCTTGATGTAATCACCGACATACGTTGCAGCCACGGTGTACGTGGAAGATGTTGCTCCCGAGATGGCTGTATACGTACCGCCCGATGTCGTAGAATACTGCCACTGATACGTCGCGGTTGCACCCGATGGCGTCAGTGCACCGGCTGCCAGCGTACTACCGAACTGAGGCGTGCCGCTGATCGCTCCTATTGCCGTTATCGTAATGGCCGTTACCTGGCTTGATGCAACACTGTTCACTGAACCGGTATAGCCGCCCGAGCCGGTTGCGACAACCTCGATGTAATCACCGACATACGTTGCAGCCACGGTGTACGTGGAAGATGTTGCTCCCGAGATGGCTGTATATGTGCCAGTCGGTGAGGTAGAATACTGCCACTGATACGTCGCGGTTGCACCCGATGGCGTCAGTGCACCAGCTGTCAGCGTACTACCGAACTGAGGCGTGCCGCTGATCGCTCCTATTGCCGTGAGCGGGGCCGTTACCTGGCTTGACGCCACGCTGGTCACTGAACCGGTATAACTGCCCGTTCCGGTTGCGACAACCTCGATGTAATCACCGACATAACCTGATCCCACTATGTAGGTGCTCCCTGTTGCTCCCGAGATGGCTGTATATGTGCCAGTCGGTGAGGTAGAATACTGCCACTGATAGGTTGCAGTTGCACCCGATGGCGTCAGTGCACCGGCTGTCAGCGTACTACCGACCGTAGTCGTGCCGGTGATCGCACCGATAGCCGTGAGCGGGGTTGTATAGGTATATCTGTCAGCTGATGACGTCGCTGAGACGATATTGTTAATGATGATGGTGATGTCAACGGTTCCGATTGAACCGGCCGCCGGGGCAGTCGCTTTGATCGAAGTATCGTTGGTAAACGTGTACGAGGTTGCTGCATTGCCGCCAAACCTTACTGCAGTCACCCCGGTAAAGCCGCTGCCGGAGATGGTGACTACCATTCCACCGCCTAGCGGGCCGGCGGCCGGTGAGATGCCGGTTACGGTCTGGGTCGCATTAAATGTTGCCGAGATCGTCTGGTTCACCGTGACATTGGAGAACGTGTACGCTGGATTGCCGCTTTCCGGCGGTCCAACAACGGGAATGCCGTTCACAAGGATACTTGCAGTATAAAAACCGGTATTCGGTGTAATGGTGAAGCCCTGGCCGGCACCATAGCTTACGTTCACGATACCGGGTGGCGAGATCGCACCATTGGGGCCGGCTGTGGCAGTTATCGTATACATGTTGATGGCGAACGTTGCTGATATCGTATGACTCGCCGTCACCGGCGGGAAGGTATAACTGCTCCCTGAAGGCGTGACAGGGTTCCCGTCGACGGTTACTGTACTAAGATAATAGCCGGTGTTCGGCGTAAAGGTAAATGTCGGGGTGGCACCATAGCTTACGTTCACGATACCGGATGGCGAGATCGCTCCGTTGGAACCGGCTGTGGCATTTATCGTATACGTCAAACCCGCAAATGTTGCCGAGATCGTATGGTTTGCCTGCACGTTGGTGAAGGTATAACCTGAAATGGAACCGTTCGGCACACCGTCCACAAGGACATTGGAAATAGAATAACCGGTGCTATTGGTTATCGTGAAGCTCTGGTTGGCACCGGAGTTTACATTGACCATACCGGATGGCGAGATCGCTCCGTTGGAACCGGCTGTGGCATTTATCATATAGGTTTGGATCGCAAACGTTGCCGATATGGCATGGTTCGCTGTCACCGGCGGGAAGGTATAACTGTTCCCGGAAGGCGTGACATTCGACCCGTCGACGGTTACAAAACTGAGCTGGTAATTGGCATTCGGGGTGAAGGTAAATGACGGGGTGGCACTGTAATTCACCGTTTGTGGCGTGTTGGGGTTTATTGCCCCGTTGCCTATAGCCGACGGGATTATCGTATACTGGTTAATCGCAAATGTTGCCGAGATCGAATGATCTGATGTGACACTCGGGAATGTATAGGCTGGTACGGCCCCTACCGAACTGCCGTCAACTGCCACATTCGCAATATGATAGCCGGTGTTGGGGGTGATATTGAATTGCTGGCTGTCACCGTAAATTACACCAACTGTGCCATAGGGGGAGATTGTTCCTCCAGTTCCGGCCGTTGCCGTTATGGTACGGGAAGCAAGGGGCATACCATTCTGGCCAAAATACGCAGAGGCCAATATGGCAGGCGAAGAAGCCCCGGTATACACGATCTGTACGCTTTTCGCTCCATTCGGGTTCGGGTCAACATAAGTCAGTGTCTCGCCGATGGACCAGGACTGCCATGAAGAATCCGTCCCTTTCTGAAATGGTTCCGCCGTTCCATCGACAAGGATCTGTATAGCTGCACTCTGCAACGTATCCCCCCCGTTATGGTAGATTTGAATCGTGTGCCCGACACTGGAGATGATCGCATCCAGAGCAGGGACGTTCACGGGAGTGGGCTGAGACAGTACTGCGACACCGATGACTGCAGCAGCAGTAACCCCGATCGATATGAGCAGGACGGCGCCAATAACCTCAGACACGCCGGATTCACGGGTACTGGTCTTTTTCGATTGCTGCATGCGGTACATCTCCCCGATTGACCGTTATGCTATGTTAAGGCATTCTGCTATCTTTAGTTTTTCTTTGGTTCTGAAGCCGGTCGGGAGACCGGAATATTCAGGGGGGGTACCCGGCCAAGTTGAAGTATCGGTATATTGTAGTATGAGAAGGGCAAAACCGCCTGGCGGTGAGCCGTTGAATAATGGATGACCGGAAGAGGAGGTCACGGGGGTGTCGTGGCAGGGGGAACTCTTAATGACTGGACAACGTCTCTGGATGACCCGCTCGTATATATTACCTCGATGGAGCTCGGCAAAGACCGGCTATCGGGCACCTGATACATGAGCGTGTCCCCGACTGCCCAGCCGGACCAGTTACCTCCATTCATCAGGCTGAATGAATTCGTACGATCGACCCCGTCCACCAGGATAGACATCCCGGTTCTCTGGAGTGTGTCACCTCCGTTATGGGTAATCAGGATCGTGCGGTTGACAAGGGTAATATCCGTATTCAGCGAAGGGACAGTCTCCGGTGTCGGCTGTGAGAGGATCGCAACACCGACGAGTGCAACAGCACCCCCAACAACGGCGATCAAAAGCATTGCGCCAAAGACATCGGATAACCCGTTTTCGTATTCGGTCAGGTTCACCGGCTATCCACCCACGCCATAAACTGCTGCGGTATAGGTGGCATTCGATGCAATCACGTTGATGCCATAGGTGTCTGTACCAAAGCCGGAGATGTTGATAAAACTCTCGGTCGTGGTATTTCCGATGACCGTGCTGGAAGGCAGATCGGCGACCAGAGAGGAATAACTAAAATAATTTGTCCACATCGCCCGTGCCTGGTCATCGGTAGTATTGATGCCGATCCGGATCCATCTCGTGTTGGCTGTTCCTGTCGCATAGGGGAAGGGGTAAACAGAGTCAAGGGTTGTCTTGATCTGGACAGGGCTGTTGCCTCCGACGGCACTGCCGCCATACGGGTCGGTAATGCTGACTGCATTGATATTCACCGTGATGATCTTATGTGCAGGATTCGACTCGTCGGTGGAGAATGAGATTTCCGGGGGTAGCTTGTAGGTGTTGTTCCCTTGGATCTGGGAGAGGAAGACTCCCCCCATCTGGTAATAATAATCCTGCGAAATCCAGTAATTGTTCTGTGCCTGGTATTCAATTGCCCCGAGGGGGATAGGGGTGATCGTATACGGTTCTTCAATGAAGTTGTAGGTGATATTGCCGTTCCCGGTCACCGGGGACAAGGGTTGATCAACCTTCAGATTGATGAAATCGGAAGCTGCCGTCACCGAATTAAGCCCGTACGTGCTGTCCATCAGGTCGACAGAATAAGTGTTGCCGGGAACGACATTTTTGTACACGGGATACTTTGTCATCGTGATGATGTTGCCCTTGGTGATACTGATGGTAAGATCCGTGCCGGTGTAGTTGTATTCGTTCATTGGTACGAGACAAACGGCATCAAGAAATTGAGGTTCAACTGTTTGAATTGCAGTTCCATTTTGGTTCGGGTTTGTTACATAGAGAGGTCCACAAGGATTCACCTGGGGAGTCTGGGAGTTTACACTTTTGTACCACTGATAGAGTGTCGATTGGGGCGTGAGATTGACGGTGGCGACCCACCGGGTGGTATTTACGGTTAAGCCGAAATTGCCAGTACGGTTAAGAACGAATGACGAGGGGATTGAGATATTGGCATATACGTGGTCCAGCGTGTAATTGGCAGTCGTCGGAAGATCTACCGAAGTACGTGCTGAAAGATTCAGGGAGTTCAGGATGAGCGACTGGGATGTGATATCCAGGGTCTCGGGATACGTGGTCCTCAGGTCGACCGAAAGAATACCCGTGGATTTTACCGGACTCATAATCGGGATAACGCTCATCGTCCCCTGAGTATGCCCTCCCTCGGTCCCGAGGGTGAAGGAATTGCTCACGGTTGTCCCCACCTTATTATTGGTGAACAGAGAGTCAAGTCCGATTTTATAATCTACAAACTGGTCATTCACGGCATTCATCTGGACGATCTCGTTCTCCCGTCCCTGGGCCGGGACGCCATAGGTCAGATAGAGCGAGAACGCTGCTATGATAATTGCGATGATCAGGACAAACCCGATCACTTCAGACAGAGCATAATCCCCGTTTTGCCCTGCAGCACCATCTCTCATAATCCATTAACTCGTGTATTGTCTAGGTTATAAAGATGTTAGTACATAATCCATCGGATATTCAGGTAGACACTCTGCCGGCAGGATATACTGCTGGGTCTTGTCCCATTCTAACTACGAAGGATCTCGCGTCTGTTGGATGCAACTTGCTCACTCAGATCCCCCCGGAGACTTCGGCCTGTCGAATCTCGAAGAGATGAGACATGAGAAGAACTCGCAGGATTCTTCGAACAAAGGCTCCGCTGTCGAAGAATTCTGATGAATTATTCTTAGGCACGTTTATCTACAGAGCGGCAGCCGGGCCTAAGAAGGGTTTTGAATTACGGACACCTAATAGTAAGATTACTTTTCAGGACCGACCGCTTTCCGGTTCGGAAACAGGTGCAAACCGTGACGCTGTCAAAAGGCTGCATTCTCTGCCACCAGGGCGCGAAGATGGTACTCTTTGTTACGGGACGCTGCCACCGCTCCTGCTGGTACTGCCCGCTCTCCTCTGAGAGAAAGGGGACCGACACGGTGTATGCAAATGAGCACCCGGTCGACATTCCGTCACAGATACTTGAGGAGGCAGAGAACATGAGTGCCCTCGGGACCGGCGTCACGGGCGGCGAACCGCTCCTCTGCCTCGACAGGGTGACGGAGTACTGCCGGATGCTCAAAGGTCATTTCGGCCCGGAACACCAGATCCATCTGTATACCGCAAAAGCTCCCACGGACGACGAGCTCGGCCAGATGACAGGGCTCGTCGATGAGATCCGGCTCCACCCACCCCGCGAGTGCTGGGAAACGATCCTCGAGTCAGAATTCATCCGATCTGCACAGCGGGCAAAGGAGATGGGATTCGATATCGGGATCGAAGTCCCGGCACTTCCCGGGCTCGAGCTCCTCATCGCCGCACTCCCGTTCCTTGACTTTCTCAATGTCAATGAGCTGGAATGGGGCGAGACCAACGCATCCCAGATGCGGGAGCGGGGCTACGAGCTTGCCGACGAGCTGCACAATGCCATTGACGGGGCGAAGGGCTGGGCAGCGGAGCTCTGCCGGCACGGGAAGGTGCACTGGTGCTCATCCGCGTTCAAGGATTCGGTGCAGCTGAGGGAGCGGCTGAAACGGGTAGCGGATAACACAGCACGGCCTTTCGATGAGATCACCGATGACGGCACCATCGTGTATGGGGTCCTTGAGCCCCTGCCGGAACTCCACCAGGCATCGGTTCAGTTCTGCCGGGAAAAGATGGAGCCGGATAGTTTCGAGGACTGTGGTGAACGGATTGAGATGGCATGGTGGCTGCTTGAGAAATATGCAGACGAGGTTCCCGGAAAAAAATACGTTCTCGAGCGATATCCCAACGGAGGGATGATCGTGGAGGTGACGCCCGTATGATCTTCCGCAATCTCCTCGAACCCGTGTACGAGCGCTATCTCCGCATCCAGTGCAGGCATGTACCCAATCATATCGCCATCATCCAGGACGGCAACCGCAGGTACGCAAAACTCCTTGGCATCGATGCGGCGGGGGGGCACCGGGCCGGCGCTGACAGGACCGAAGAGATGCTTGACTGGGCCCATGAACTGGGTATCAGGCACATCAGTCTCTATACGTTCTCAACGGAAAATTTTTCCCGGACGAAAGAGGAGATCGATCATCTTTTCAGCCTGTTCCGGGAGAAATTCACCAGCGTGGTCACCGATGAACGGGTGAAAAGGTACCGGATCCGGGTGCAGATGGTCGGCGACCGATCGATGCTCCCCGATGACCTCAAATCTGCAATTGACGCAGCGGAAGAAGCCACGAAAGACCATGACGGCTTCTATCTCAATATCGCCCTTGCGTACGGCGGAAGAAATGAGATCGTACTCGCTGCCCGGCAGATCCTCAAAGAGGTTGCGGAGATGCAGATCAGCCCTGAGGCAATCGATGTCCAGATGGTCGAGCGCCACCTCCATGGTGGAAAATGGATCCCTCCTGTCGACCTTATTATCAGGACGGGGAACGAATACCGCACCTCAAATTTCCTGCCCTGGCTTGCAAACGGCCATGAATCGGCAGTGTATTTCTGTGCCCCGTACTGGCCGCTGTTCAGGAAGATCGATCTTCTCCGGGCCATCCGTATCTATGACCAGCGCGTCTCGGAAAAACCCTGCTGAATACGCAGCGGGTCTTCCCGCACGACAGGATCGGGTACTATATTTCTTTTGACGGACAGATCAAGAGATGGTGGGCCATGACGGGAAAAAAGGAACCGGGTGCAGGATGGCGCCATGTTACCGTAGCCGTGAGGGAGGATATTTTCCTCCCGGCGGATGAAGCCGGTCTCGATATCTCTGATATATGCAACCGTGCACTGGCTGATCTGGTCGGCGTCGATTACTGCCAGCAGCAGATCAGCAGACAACCGGTCCCACCGCCGGTCATCATCGCTGTGGAGAGCCCCGTTGCAGGAACGCAGGGTGACGCTCCGAAAATCACGCCGGTATCCCGGGCTCCGGTCATAAACGCTGACGACCCGTCCGCAGTGACAAAGGCGATGCGATCAAAACGTCAGCCGACAGTTAAATCTGCACCGGAGGCACCAGTGCCGCCTGTGCCGGATGCCGGAAAAGATGCCCGTCAGTTGTCCGCGTTGCCAAGTCCGGGTTCGCTGAAAAAAAGTCAGAAAGGGGTCCCGAAAAAGCGTGAAGCCGGCGGGGCGCTGAAAAAATTTGTCGCCGCAAAAATAGCACGTATCGAGGCTGATGACGCCATCATCTCCAAGGATGAATTGTACCAGGCGTTCGGCCGCTGGTGCCGTGAGCAGAAGATAACACCGGTCCCTGACCGGAAGATGGTTTCGGTTGCGCTGAAAAACCAGTTTGCACTCCAGGAGAGAACCGCAGACGGTGGTGTCCCGTCCTGGGTGAATATCCGTCTGAAATAATATCGTTTTAGCTCTGTAGAAACCTTGTTTTATCGTGTGATTCGTTTGTATCTTTGATGGTTATGAGTGTGACCCTCTCTTTCAAGTCGAAGAACTCTGACAAGTTCTTCTCAAGCCTGCTCTTCCCTTCGGGAACCTGAAAGGTTCATCAGAACCTTGAAGGAGAGAAGAATTCATCAGAATTCTTCGAACAGCAGTCTCCCCCAAGAGCATCCATGAGGAAAGCCGATGATTTCTCCAGCGCCTCGTTTTTATCTTCCGAAGCGGCGTATCCGCGACTGATAGTCCCGCAGGATCCGCAGGAAATCCACTTTCCGGAAAAATTTCCAGTTAACATCGGAGAAGAAGAGCTCGGAGTACACCGACTGCCAGATCAGAAAATCGGTCAGGTGATCCCCCCCGCTCTTGATGACAACATCGGGGGTGTACTGGAAGGTCAGGCAGGACTCGATGAGCCTTTCGTTGACAGAATCCGGAGGAACCTTGTCCTTTGCCATTTTCCTGATGCACCCGGTAATCTCTTCCCTGCCGCTTTTACCAGCGGCAACAACAACGTCCATGCCTGTTCCGGTAATCTCCTCCCTGTCACCGACATGCACGGCGAGATGTGCTATTGTACCGATTTTGCGGATTTCCTCCAGATACTCAAGGTTTTCAGGAGTGGGTGTAGCAATATGGAAGACAAGGCTGTGGATCCCCGGACAGGGCGGCGAAGTGCACCGGGATACGTATGCCGAAATCTCGTTGCACCACGACGTGACTTTGTAGAGGTTCCCTGGTGCATCGGCCATGTCCTGCCCGCTGATCATGAAGCATACATGCCCGGGGAGTTCCGTTATCCGTCGCATGAGCATGCGCTCGTAGAGCCAGTAAATCATCTCTACCCACCTATTGACGGTCAAAGGTAAATATCCTTGAGGGTCGGGATACCGGCCCGGGCCAGGCCCATCACCCAAACCATAAACGTCATGTCCGGAGGCAGGCAGTGTCCGCTGCATTCATCCGCCATTGTCCGCGTCCTGTCTGTTTCCTCCGTATCCGCCAGAACGGCCATTTTCCGGCAACCGGGGGCGGGGGCGAAAATCGCCATTTTTACCCCGGTTTCCCTTGCCGGTAAATAGGAGCCATTATAAACCTTCTGACGAAATAATCACCAGCAAATGTACTCTTATAAGACGGGGATCGCACTCATAGACGAGGTGAGCGGAGGCTTCGACGCAGGGATCAATGTACTCATCCTGGCACCACCCATGAGCTATGCCGATCATCTCGCCTATGCCCTTGCAAAACCATTGCAGGGAGAGTACACAATCGTCCTCTCCACCAACGAACGTGCTGCCGAAGTGATCGACGCGTTCAAGCTCGCCGGTGCAGACAAGAGGTTCACCGGCGTCATTGACGCTATCACCAAGAGCTCGACACCGGGGGTCATGGATACCCAGAGAATGATGTTCGTATCAAGTCCTACGGACCTCACGGGGATCGGCATCAAATTTTCCAACATGATCGAGACTATTTTCGAGGGGGATTTTTCCGAGGGCGAAACGGGCCTCTTTCCTCCTCCAATCAGGTTATGCGTAAATTCAATTTCAACATTACTGATGTACCGCAGGCTTGAGGTCCTGTACCAGTTCCTTCATGTCCTCATCGCCAAGCTGAAAAAGATCGAGGGGGTCGGCATCTACCTGCTCAACAGCGAATCGTTCGATGACAAGACGCTCTCCCTGATCAAACAGCTGATGAACTGTGTCATTGAAGTCAAGCTCGAACATAACATCAGCTACCTGCGGATCCAGGGGATCCGCGGCGTCAGCGGGGACTGGCGGAAGTTCACCGTTACCAAAGGCCAGGTGACTCTCCTGGAATGATCTCGACCGGAATAAACGGCCTTGACGAGATGGTCGGTGGAGGAATTCCCAAGAACGGCAGGGTGCTCTACAGTCTTGACCAGGGTGTCGACGGCCGGCTTTTCATGATCTCGGCACTCTCGTCCGCACTTGCACAAGGGGCATCCTGCCTCGTGATCCTCCCCCACACAACAGCTGATGCGTTCGGGAATGATGCTGCCCGGATGCATGGCACAGGACTGGACTGTGCGCCAAAACAACCCGTATTTCTTGACACCTTTGACAGGGAAAGAATCCAGAGAATCTTCCCTTCGCAGGAGGCAGGAAAACGTGAATGGGTGAGACGAATACAAAAAGTCTGCAGGGACAACCCGGTGGAGGTCATCTTTGCCTACTTCGACCTCCTCTATGAGGATTTCGGCCTTGAAACCGGCCTGGAAATCCTTGAGTCGGCAAAGGATTCAGGAACGTCAACATGTATTCTCGAACTCCTGAATTTCGAGGGTGCGCCGCTTCTGGAACGGTTTGTACGTGAGTTTTCATTTGACCTTGTACTCCGGGCCAGATCGTCGCTCCACCCGCTTCCGCAGTTCACCTTTTTCACCCTTGTCCATACGTCCTGGTCCCCGCACTATTGCCGTTCCGTCCCATTCACTATTTCAGAGGGTCGTGTCGTCCCGTACGTCCCGAAGATCCTGGTGACCGGGCCCCCCGGTTCCGGTAAATCCACGTTTGTCACCAGTGCATGCAGGAACGAAGGACAGGAGGATACCGGAGTAACCTGCAGGAATGGGAAGAACCAAGAGATCGATTTTTGCTGGCTCCACTGGAATGACTTTGGTATTACCCTGTACGGGACACCGGGGCATACCGCGTTTGATCCTCGTATCCTGCCTTCGCTCAGGCATGCCATGGGAGTAGTCCTTGTTATCGATGCCACAAGAGCGGGCCTGCTTCCGTGCGCCCGGCAACTCATCGAGAAGCTAACGTGCCGGAGGATTCCGTTCGTGGTTGCCGCCAACAAGAGGGATCTGCCCGGCAGCATGGACGAGCAGGAGATCAGGAAGTCCCACGGGATCCCGACGGATATCCCGGTATTTGCGATCTCCGCGATACGAAAACCGGATGTCCGGTTCGTCGTCGAATCGCTTGTGGATTCTATCGCGGCGGTATCCTAGAAAAACGGGGATTGCAGGGGACAAGGGGTGTCTCCTGAAATCATGGAGAGGCCATGCTGACCTTCATCGGGCTCGGACTGTACGATAAGAACGATATCTCGGAAAAAGGGCTGAACTGCATCAGGAATGCAGACTACGTCTACCTTGAATGCTACACCTCACGGCTCATGGGGTCATCGCGCGAAGATCTCGAACAGTACTATGGAAAACCGGTCCACCCGCTCTATCGTGAGGACGTGGAGCAGCACCCCGATGCGATCCTCGAGCAGTCAGGGAACGGGAACGTTGCGTTTCTCTGTGCCGGGGACCCGATGGTATCGACCACCCATGCAGACCTCCGGATCCGGGCTGCAGAGAGGGGGATCAAGACCGGGATCGTACATGCTTCCTCCATCTCCAGTGCGGTCTGCGGCCTCACCGGGCTCCAGAACTACCGGTTCGGCAAGTCCTGCTCCGTCCCGTTCCCGCAGAAGAACTGGTCTCCGACAACAGCAATCGACGTGATCCTGCAGAACCGGGCGCTCCGGCTGCACACGCTTGTGTACCTTGATATCCAAGATGACCGGTACATGACCGTGCCCGAGGCAGTCTCGCTTCTGGAGAGTATGGCGGAGGAAAAAGAGCTCACGATTCCCCTGTACGTGGGCATTGCGCGGGCCGGTTCGGATGAACCGGTCGTCAGGGCCGGACCGGCAGATACGATAACCGCGACAGATTTTGGCCCGCCGCTCCATATCCTGGTCGTCCCGGGGGGCCTGCATGACATGGAACGGGAATACCTTGAGAGGTTTGGAGGGCTATGAAGCTCCGGGAATGCCAGGCTCTCCTCTCACGCTCTCTTTCCGTTGCCCGCATCCTCGTCCCTGATGAGAGTTCACTCGGGCGGACTGCAGCGTCTGTCCTGATGATGGCGGAAGCCTATAAGAGCGACGGGAAGACATTCTTCGACTCCGGTGATCCGGTTAATGCCCTCGCCAGCTGCTGGTACGGGTTCGGCTGGCTGCACTTCGGCGTGGCATACGGGCTGCTGGCTGCCGGTCCGGGAAAAGCGGATTGCCCGTTCTCCGAAGCCTGCGAGATCCTTCCCGCAACACAGGGCGACCGGCTGAGGGAGAAGACCCTGCGCTACCAGCGACTGCTTGAGACCGCAAGGATATCGGTCCGATGCGCCCCGGACCATTCAGCCCCGGTATACGAATTTGCCGTACGGACCCTCTTTATCGCTGCAGTGTATGCCCACCAGGGTGACGGGTTCCTGCGGAAGGGGCTGCCTGAAGATGCCCTTGCCTGTTTCAGTTACGGCCACGGCTGGATCGATGCCGCTGTCAGGGCCGGGCTCTTCTCCATCACTGCGGAACGGGAACTCTTCACAATCTGACCCGGAATTTCCGGAGACGGTTTTCATGACCGGACATTGGTATAAAAGCGTTTAAAATTCAGTCAACTGTTCCAAATTCCGGTCCTGTTCCCGGACAAAAAATTTACATTAAACGGTAAAATGGGCATTCTTTTCAATTGCCTTCCTGGTGCTGCTGCATCGGCGGTTGACGGGATAACTTTAACAGGGTGAAAAATCAGTCATCAACCGCAGACGTAGCAGAACCATTACTGATGTTGATAAGCAACAACCCGGGTAGCTTAATATGAGGATTTCACCAAAGCCCAAATTCAGTTAATCTGAATTAAAGAAAAGGGCCAGATGAAGACCGGGTGGAGAACGCGGAAAAGGAACACCGGGGGATGGAACCGGATTTTCCCGGTCAACGTATCAGTCTTTACCTGGCATGAAGAGACGTTTAATCTCTCTCAGGGATCAACGCTTATCATACCAGGATATCCTGTGAACACCAAGGCATTCAGGTTCGGCAGCCGTCCCTTACGGATCATTGGTTTGATAGGTGACCCGCCCCGTCTCCTCAGGAATGGGAGCGGCGAAATCTTTTCCGGGAGAGAATCTTCATGAGCAAACCGTCCCGGTATTTTTTTTACGGCATCGTTTTTATCCTTGTTTTCTCAGCATCATCCATATATTTCGGGGGTCTTCTCGGTCCAAAAGACCTGGTTATCACTCCACATATCGATCCCGTTGCCGAGACATTCCCCCAGCTCGTGGCAAACCATTCCTTTCCCTTCGAAGGTGCCACGCTCGTGGTCACAGTCCCGATCAACAACTCGGTCTACGAGGGAGCCCGACAGGCTGACCAGAAAATAACTCTGTACGGGAATGTGTCAGAGAACACCTGGCTTGCCGACAGTTATCGTGCCATGATAACTGACCCTGCACAGGATGATTTCTACCGTGACCTCACCGGGGAGCTCAACAAGATCCGGGTGAATAACGGTCTCTCCGATGATGAATACCTTGAACTGATGGCAGTCTACGTCCAGTCTCTGCAGTATGAGGTAAATACGGATACTCCCGCCAGGTACCCCATCGAGACGGTCATGGACGGTGCCGGGGACTGCGAGGATAAGAGCCTCCTTCTCGCCGGCCTGCTCTCACACGAAGGCTACCGGGTCGCTCTCTTCTCGTTTGGTCCGGAAGATCACATGGCCGTAGGTGTCGGGTCGGACAACTCCCTCTACAAGAACACCGGATATGCGTTCGTCGAGACGACCGTCTACTCCTATGTAGGCGTCCCGACAACAACCCTTGCAGGAGGAGTGGTACTCCGGTCCGATCCACTCGTGATACCCATCGGTGATGGCACAAAAGAGTACACGAGTGGAAACGAGACCAGCTTTCTTGAAGACTCCGTAACCCTCACTGAGAAACGGATCGAAGAGCTGGAGCCGCAGTTGAATGCCAGCGCACAGGATCTCAATGCAAAACAAGCGAGGATCGGCGGCCTTGAGGTCCAGATGACATCGATGAGAAGCCGCGGAGACCTCCGGGGATATAATTCACAGGTATCGGCCCACAACGCGCTTGTGACAGCCTACAACACAGAACTTGCCGGCTACCGGCAGACCCTTGCCCTGTACCAGAACTATGTGCAGATCCACAACTATATCGTATTGAATGCCTTCGACCGAAAGGGGGTGTACCAGTACGCGAAGCAGAATCTGGTAACGTAAATTTCCAGGCTTTGGAGACGCAGATTATCCGAAGACATATGCCTGCAGAATGAGGAATCACAGGATTCATGCTCCTTTTTCATGTCTGTTCTTCAAGAGAATAAAGAAAACAGGTATGCTGGACCGCCCGGGCCGGTTGCCGATGTGAAACAGAACGGGAGGACGATCGGCCTTTTTCGCCCAACGCCTCAGGACCGATCCGGGCTATCAGGTGTTCATGGTTCCGGTTAAAGGTCAATACCGGTTCTGCAAAGCCAAAAGGTTCATGAACTTCTATAGAAAAATTTTCTCATTGAGTGCTAAAGGGTGATCCATGAAAAAACTCATTGCAAGTGTCATTATCTTCACGCTGTTCTGTGTCACTGCCGCGTTGGCCGCTCCTGTCGGCATGGCGTCAGAAGATAGTTACCTGCAGGATAACCAGCAGGGACACGGAATCATGGCTGATGTTCATGATGTGGTTGTTCCTTCTGAGACCATCCGGGAACAACGCCAGGATATCCGTCAGGACGTTATGGAGACGCACCAGGATATTCGTGAAAACCTGACGATGGGACATGAAGGTGTACAGGATCAGCGGCAGGTTCTGCAGCAGGATCTCCAGGAGAATCGTGAGGCTTTCAGAAACAATGATACAACTACGAATGAGGCGCGGGAGAACCTGTACGAAAACCTGACCGCCGGCTATGAGGCCATACAGCAGGAGCACCAGGGCATGCTGGCATACTTCCACCAGAGCGGGATCGCGCTCGCCGACAATGTGACGGCCCTGAGAGCGCAGATCCAGGCCGAACGTCGGACCGATCAGGCGCAGATTGCCAATCTTACAGCTGTGCAGAGGGAGCATCTCATGAAAGGGTATGATGTCCAGATCGCCGCTCATTCACTGATGGCAATGGAGAACCTTACCGGGGAGATCGGCCCGCGGGTTGTCGGGATCGCGGATGAGATCAATGCATCGGAGAGTAACATCACGCCTCTCGAACAGCGGATTGAGAACGGAAATTCCCTTTTCCGGTTTATGTTTGGTGGCGACAAGGCGGCCGCGAACCAGATTGATGATCAGGTAGCACTGAACCAGCAGAGGATCCAGACTCTCGAACAGCTGATGCAGAATTCCACCCTGCAACCCGATGTCGAGCAGGCAATGCAGGAACAGATCACGGTGCTGCAGCAGGAGCAGGACCGGCTTGCAAATCTTACTGCCACAGAACGAAATACCACCGGGTTGTTCTGGTGGATTTGAGGATAAATTTAATTTTTTTGGGTTCAGTTCCTGCCTCTTACCATAGTTTCGTGAATTGGTCCATAGCGAAGTATCTTTTCCAAAGTCCCGTCATCGTATCAGAACATGTGCGGCGTTCCGGTGCATCGTCAAGGACTCTCATATCGTCTTCCAAAATAGTTCCTGAAGAACCCCATCCGTTCTGAAACCCCGGGCAGCAGGTTCTCAGGGTTCCCTGTCAATGCCACGACAACGCACCTGAATCGCATATACCAAGGTTATTCATTTGTTAAAAAAAATTACACGATAACAGGTCATGAATTGCTACGATCTCCGTATTATACATAGATGACGATACTGCTCTCCTCATAAGTTGCAAACTTTTCCTTGAGCAGCGGGGTGAATTTTCGGTAAGTACAGAACCCTCACCCGGAAAAGCGCTGGATACTTTAAGGAGTGGAGGTTATGATGCGGTTGTCTCCGATTACCAGATGCCGGAGATGGACGGCATCGAATTCTTACAACGTCTCCGGAAAAAACACCCGGCGCTCCCGTTCATTATCTTCACGGGAAAAGGACGGGAAGAGATCGCAATTGCGGCATTTAAGAACGGTGCTGATTTCTATATCCAGAAAGGCGGCGATCCGGTTGCCCAGTTCGCCGAACTCTCCCATAAAATCCGGAGATCCGTGGAACAACGTAAGGCCATGGAGGATGAATTCCGGAAGAAGAACGCCGAAGAGGCGCTCCGGATGATGAACAGGAAGCTGCAGCTCCCCTTCAGTATCACCCGGCATGATATCCGGAACCAGGTTCTTGCGCTCCGGAGTGCTCTCGATCTCATCGATACCGATCCTCTGGATCTGGATACGCGGAAATTAATCGGTATCGCTTTAAGAGCCGCGGAAACGATCGACAGTCAGATCGGGTTTACGAAGGAGTACGAGCACCTTGGCGTCAAAGAACCCCGATGGCAGAACATCAGAGAGGTCTTCCTGCATGCGACGCATAACTTCCTGATGTGCGATATTTCCCTTGATCTGCCGGCAGACGGGTACGAAATTTTTGCGGATCCGCTCCTTGAGAAAGTATTCTACAACCTGCTTGACAATGCACTCCGGCATGGCGGCGACGTGACCCGCATCAGCCTGTCCTGCCGTGAGACGGATGGCGGTCTCAAAATCTTCATGCAGGATAACGGCCAGGGTGTACCAGATGAGAATAAACTGCTTATCTTCGAACAGAACTTCGGCAGGGATACCGGGCTCGGGCTCTTCCTCTCCCGGGAAATCCTCTCGATAACAGGGATCTTAATTGCGGAAACGGGCAGATTCGGGAACGGGGCACAGTTCGAGTTCACCGTGCCGAAAGGAACCTATAAATTTACCGGTTCTGGCGCACCTTCGTAATGTGACCGGATATTCTCCATCGCAGATTCCATCACAACGTCACGACAACACACAAGAACAGTTCTCCCCGTTTCAAACAGTGACATTGGAAACGATCTCCCCCTCTACCATAAAAAAGCGATATAAGACGAGACAAAAACCCGCAAAACGTACCACAAAGACAAATGGTCGTATCAAAAAAAGAGAGTGAACCGGACGATACCACAGGACTCCGGGAGAAATGCCCGAAGATCACATTCACAGGCGTCGTTTCCACTATCCGAAATACCTGATGAGAGCAAGAACCGGTATCACGAGTATGATCGGTGAATGGGTGGAGGCATCAGTGAAATGAAATGTCAGTGGGGCGACGCCTGCCGTCAGGTCTGCGGTGAATAAGGCGACCGGAAGTGAGGGGAAAAATTCCCGGATCCGGTTGTACCTCTAACCAGCGACATAGATATAATTGTTCGCGTTCACTGAAATACCACCGGTATTCTCGAACTGGCCATTGCCGGTACCCCCGGCACCCCACTGTGTCACATACGTTCCGTCCGGTGTGAACACCTGGATCCGGTTGTTTCCCCAGTCAGCGACATAGACATTGCCATCAGCGTCCACGGATATGCCCCCGGGATTTTCGAACTGGCCATTGCCGGTACCGCCGGCACCCCACTGCGTCACATACGTTCCGTCCGGTGTGAACACCTGGATTCGGTTGTTTCCCCAGTCAACGACATAGACAGAGCCGCTCGCGTTCACCGCTATCCCATCAGGATACCAGAACCGGCCGTTGGCAGTACCGCCAGAACCCCACTGCGTCACATACGTCCCGTCTGGCGTGAACACCTGGACCCGGTGATTAAAGGTATCAGCGACATAGACAGAGCCGCTCGCGTTCACCGCTATGCCCTGAGGATACAGGAACTGGCCGTTGCCAATACCTCCGGCACCCCATTGCGTCACGTACGTTCCGTCCGGTGTGAACACCTGGACCCGGTGATTGTAAGTATCAGCGACGTAGACAGAGCCGCTCGCGTTCACCACTATCCCATCAGGATACAGGAACTGGTTGTTGCCAATACCTCCGGCACCCCATTGCGTCACGTACGTTCCGTTTGACATGAACTCCCCGATCCGGTTATTCCCGGTGTCAACGACATAGACAGAGCCGCTTGCATTCACCGCTATGCCCTCAGGATACTGGAACCGGCCTTTGCCAGTACCGCTGGCACCCCACTGTGTCACGTACGTCCCGTTTGGAGTGAATTTCCAGATACTGTTGGTATACCCGTCCGTTGCATAGATGAAGCCTGCGCTGTCCACGGCAACAGAAGTCGGACGCACCCCGGCCGGGGAAGGCACTGCCGGCGGGGAGGAGTAAGCCACTTCTGCCGATACATAGCCGATCATCAGTGTGAATGCAAGCAGGAAGATACAGGCTTGGAGGAAACCTTTCATCAGCTCAACGATCCGGAGAACTATTTATCGACTCCCTATTTTTTTTCTTGGTAATATACCTGACTGAACAGGACCCTGCCCGGCCCGTGTTTTGAAGCTATGGATTCGATCACGTTCCCCCGCCGACACCTCGATTTCAACGGCACTCCTCACCACCCATGAGACAATACCTTTGACCCGTCACCTGCGATCTGTCCATGTCCCGTGAGGCAACCAGACCCGCCGGGCAGGATAAAATGGACGAGGCACCCCCCGTTCCAGGCAGATCTCTGAACCGGATCCAGCAACGACACTCTCTGGAATACCCCCGGTATCACCCTGTTCCGACGAGGAAAGTGCAGGATACGGTGAGTGCAGCGGGTCAGGCACCCGGTACCGATCCCCCATTCACAGATGCACGGTTCAACAAAAGTATGGCACGTGTGCATAACGGGAAAGTTACCGGGGCACTTCTCTCACGTGACAAATCCCTGAACCAGAATCCATGCGATAAAAAGGGGACATCCCGACTGTGTTGATTGTTCGGAAAATGGCGCAGGTTCGTGATATGCGGAAAACGGATCCGCAATCCAAGCAGTCCCCCGATTGCAGGTATAATGCTGAACAGACCCGGCGCAACCGGGAACGGGGATGGTGATGGGATACAGCAGATTGTGAGATCCTTTTAAAAAATACCTCACGCAACCCGGACGATTGCGCCGTGGTTGCGGGCCGTGGTGAGAAGGGTCGTTCCGCCGCAGGCCTGCTCTGCCATGAATGTCCGTGCCGCCCGCTCGAGGTCCTGCATCCCCGTATCCCCGAGGGCATAGACCGCAGGGCCGAACGAGCTCATACCTGCCCCGGCAGCGCCGCCCTCGCGCAGGGTAGAGAGAAGGCCGGTGACAAGAGGCGACTGAAAGCTGAGCTCGACTTTCTTGAACCCGAGGCCCTGGATGGTATTGATGGAGGAGCCGAAAAGGTCGAGGTCGCGCTCGACAATACCGGGGAGCATCCGCATCATCACCTCGTGGGTGAGGGCCCGGACCTCGTCGAGCGGGACCGGACAGAACCGCCGGAAGATATCCGCTTCATGGCCCCCGCTGGCGCCGGCCGGGAGGTCGGGGATGGCGAGCAGGATCTTCCAGTCGGCCGGCATCTCATGGCGGAAGATAACCGGCGGGGGGCTGACACCCCGCGAAGCGGATGACGGGCGGAAATCCGATTTCTCCCCCCCTGCCCCGAACCGGTGCCCCCCATCGATGATGAACCCCCCGTGGTCGAATGCCGCGGTGCCGATGCCGGAGGTCCCGCCCCGGCCCGTGAGCCGGGCGAGTTCCCGTGCGGTGAGCTGCCGTCCGTGGAGCTCGGCGATCGCCCGTGCCACAGCAAGCGAGAGCTGCGACCCGCTCCCGAGGCCGATATGGGAGGGGTACATCTTCCTGACCGTGATCGCAACGCTTCCGCCCAGCCCCAGGTCCTGCAGTATGCCCGCTGCAACCTGTCCGATCCGCTCCCGCGTTACCGGGTCACAGCCGCACACGGTCAGGACCGGGGAGAGCTCTGCTTCCAGCATGATACCGGGTTCGTCGAGAGTGATGCCGATGCCGCCGTCAACCCGGCCCGATCCGCCGTGCATGTCGATGAGCGAGACGTGGATCCGCGAGGGCGTGTTCACGACAACCCGCCGCTGGTCGAGGAACCGGTTGTAGGGGAACTGCTCCTCGATGAAGATGAGCGGTTTGCCGCCGTGGATGATCTGGTACTGGCGGGAGAGGATCGGTTCGTTCCTGCAGATGGAGAATACTCTGCCGGCCTCTTCCGTGGCAGGTAGGACGCGGGCAGTAAGGATCTCCCGCCGTGCCTCGATGTTGTGCTGCCTGATGATCTTTCCGATGGGGATGTCCGCCTTCATCAGGTCGTCCTTGAAGTCCGGGGAGAGACGCCGGACGGGCGTGTGGGATATCGCGTAGATGAGCACCTCCCCGCTCTCTTCCGTTGAGATCTCCACGATCCGGAAGTTGACCGGGTCGCCCTCGGCAATGTTCAGGTTGCCGGCAGCAGTGCCATCAGCAGGGACGATCTCCTGAACGAGAGTCCTGATGACGACTTTTTTTCCGGTGATCGATTCAAGGATCTGGGTGACCGAGCCGTCCGTGCCGAGAAGAAATTTCTGGACGGGCGAGATCCTGCCCACCTGTGCCTCCATCTCCCGGATTGCCTCTGCGATGTCCATCCCAAGAACCTTATCACGGGAAATAATAAGGATGCTGATGCACCACTGCCCATTCCGCGAAAAACAAAAAAATTCCGGACCGATCCGCTGTTCACTGCATCTTCCGGGACCTGCCGGGCCGCCGGGCCGCTGCGGGGCCGGGAAGCACGGCTGCCGGCACCCGTGCGGTGATCTCCGCAAATGATTCTGTGGTGAGCCGCCCTTTTTTGCCGATCACCGCGCCACTCCGGAGGCAGATTACCCGTGATGTCATCACGTAACTCTCGTCAAAGATGTCGAGACCCCCGGTAGCAAAATCGTCGATGGAGAGTGGCAGGCTGGGCGCATCGGACGGCGGCTTGCTGCTGACCGGGCAGGATATGGATCCTGCCGGGCTCTTCTGTCAGGATCACCACCACCGGCCGTATCTTTGGCGCGGTCCGGTCATCCAGTGCAACGGAAGCGAGGAGGACATCGCCCTTCACGTACTGCCCCATGGATAAATATCCGGCATGGTACGGCATAAGGGGTTGGGTTGCAGCTGCAGAGGTCCGGCAGAGCAGATCCTGGAAACGGGGATCGTGATACCCTCTGGAGGCCGTGGCTAGGGTCTCCGGGAATAATACTCAAATAAGGCCGATACGCTCTCCGTTGGGCAATCCGGCGATCCCATTCTCCGGCTGCACAGGAAATGCTGTCCACGCGCAAGGAAAATCCTGAAAATTGCCAGTATTTTTCGAAAATAACTTCAAAATAGAACCGGAGAACCTGCAAAATAGCGGCCCGCAGGAAGCCCCCGTTTCTGCAACAGGGTACAGCAGGTCCGGAAGAACCGGAAGCCGATCTTCCGGATCACCCCGGACCAGGAGAGGGCAGCCGGCTCCATCCCGCCCACCCGGGTGGCAGGATGCAGAATACTTTATCCGAAGAACATCATAGGGAAATTTATGACGCGCTGCGATCACTGCGGCAACGAGACTGCACTGCCGTACACCTGCCAGCACTGCGGGGGAAAATTCTGTGCTGACTGCCGGCTCCCGCCAAACCATGCCTGTACGGGAATCGGCAGCTGGAACAGAAAACCCCGGCCTGCGGTTGGCATGAACTACAGCCGGGGCGGCGGGGTGACAGCAACCGGAGGGGGCGGCGCAGAACCCCGGCGCGGGACAGTGAAAAAAGCGGCCGGGGAGATCCCATACCTGAAGATCACTGCACTCATCATTGTCGTGATCCTGCTGGGACTCGCGTGGCTCGTGCACAGCGGGTACCGGTTCGGGTGAGGATGCAGTCTCCGTCCACATCATGAGGATGAAGAAGATCATCCGGATCCTTCGTTCGATACCGATTTCGATACGGTTGAAGGGATCGCCCGGTTGTTCTCATGAGAATGAGTATTCCATCTCCCTCTTAACTCCTGCCGCCCCATCTCCTGAGCAGGAATACCATGAAGATCCTCGCCATTCACGGAAGCCCCCGGACGATCCGGAGCATGACGCGAAAACTTGCCGGTTTTGTACTCGCAGGAGCCGCGGAGGGCGGTGCGGAGACGGAGATGATCGACCTCTGCGATTACCGGGTCACACCCTGCACGGCCTGCGAAGGCTGCTCGTTCAACGGGATATGTGTATTTGACGACGATGTCCTGGCCATCGTTGAGAGGATGAAGGAAGCGGACGGAATCGTCTTCGCATCACCGGTGTATATCGACAATGTCTCCGGCCAGATGAAGGTCTTCTTCGACCGGCTCGCGGACGCGATCCACTACCAGATGCTCTCCGGAAAATACGGGTGCTCGGTCGCCACCACGCACGAATCCGGCGGAAACGAGGTGGTCTCGTACATGAACCATGTCCAGAACTATCTGGGGGTGATTTCGGTCGGGGGACTCAGGGTTGCCACGGGCGGGAACCCGGAGACCGTGGATGCACACGAGCCAGCAGCACGGGCCCTCGGCAGGAAGCTCGCGGATGCGATCTCGGTCGGGTACTCTGATCCAGGCCAGGAGGCGATCCTTGCAGACAACCGGGCATATTTCCGGACGCTCGTGGAAGAGAACAAGGATCTCCGCACCATGGAGTATGACCGGTGGGTGCGGATGGGCTGGATCACGTAAACACGCGGATACCCTGCCGGGCCGGATCCTGCCCGCGAAAGGAAACCGGAAAACCGGTACCCGTATCGGAATTTATTTCGAAAAAGGAGTCAGTAGTTTTCTGCCACCAGCTCGAAGTACACCTGCGGGTGATCGCAGACCGGGCACTTCGCAGGTGCGATCTTCCCGTCATGGACAAACCCGCAGTTCCGGCAGTACCATTTCGAGGGCATCTCGGATTTGAAGACGGTTCCGTTTACCAGGTTCGCATGCAGTTTCACGTACCGCGCCTCGTGGTGGACCTCCACTTCCGCGACCATCTTGAAGAGATAGGCGATCTCCCCGAATCCCTCTTTCTTCGCGGTCGCTGCAAATGCGGGGTAGAGCGTGCCCCACTCCATCTGTTCGCCCGCGGCTGCTGCCGCGAGGTTCTCCTTCGTGGTCCCGATCACACCGGCAGGATAGGCCGCAGTGATCTCCACCGCGCCGCCTTTGAGCTGTTTGAAGAAGAGTTTCCCATGCTCTTTCTCCTCTTCTGCGGTCTGCTGGAAGATCGCCGCGATCTGCTCGTAGCCCTCCTTCCGTGCTGCACTTGCAAAGAACGTGTACCGGTTCCGTGCCTGTGACTCACCGGCAAATGCCGCAAGCAGGTTCTTTTCCGTCATACTCCCGTGGAACTTCATGGTAAAATATCCGGTGGGATCTTTTTTTCCGGGGAAGATATATCCAGCGGTCAGCGCGCAGCCGGGTTCCGTAGCCCGTTCAGGTATCAGGGCCTGGTCCCGGAGGACGGATGGTTACCTCCGCGAAGCGTTGAGGGGCAACCCTCCGGCGTCCCGATCCATGCCTTTATCATGCCTGCCGCCGGAAATCCGGTAGATGTCAAAAAAAGACCATGTCATGAAGATCGTAGATGAGTCAACAGGACTCATGGAGTGCCTTGTCTGCGGTGAACGGCGCCACGCGGTCATGAAAGCGGGGCCTGACGGGAAATTCCTCCCTGAGAACTGGGAATGCGTGAACAAGTGCAGACTGATCCGGGACGATGCCGGCGCAGGAAAAAAGAAGTAACTCCTCTTTTCTGTTTCTGTCCGGGCCGGCTTCCGGTACCGGAGATCACTCTCTTTCGGGGCCGGCCCGGAGAGGGAGTGGTAATGGTTCATCCCCTTCGCCGGATACCCGGCCGGTCTCCCGTCAGTTACCGGGGTTCTTTCCCGCTCCTGTACGCTCCTTTCGGCACCGTGATCTCGAACCGGGCGCCTTTGCCATGGGTCCCCGTCTCGTGGATGAATATACCGGTGATGGCCAGGATCTCCCGGGCAAGGAAGAGGCCAAACCCCGTATTCTTGCCATATCCTTTCTCAAAGATCTTCTGTTTCACGTCGAGCGGGATCCCGATGCCGTTGTCCTGGACAGTTATCACCATCTCCTCGCCCTCGATCCCGCACCTGACCGTGATTGCTGTCACCCGCTGCCCGTGCCGGACCGCATTGTCGAAGAGGTTGAAAAAAACCTTCTCGAGCATCGGGTCGGCGAATATCTCATAACTCCCGCAGGAGCAGGTAACGGCCAAGTTCTGGGGTTCAGCGGCTTTGACAACATCCCCGATCCGGTACCATGCAGGGGTCTCGACACCCAGTTCCTGGTAGGTCCGCGTAAACTCGATCTGCCGCTGGATCATGCTTACTGCTTTCTCGATCTTGGCAAGGAACCCCGCAATGACAGGATCGGGCCTGGTGTGCTGGGAGAGCTGGGTATACCCGAGCACGATGGTGAGCTGGTTTGCAACATCGTGGCGGGTGATGCTGTTGAGGAGGTTCAGTTTCTCGTTGGCCCGGTGGAGGGCTTCTTCAGCCTGCTTCCTGCCGGTCATATCCCGGAGAGCGACAATATTTGCCGGCTCTCCCTGGTACTGGATCTTCGTACCGATCGATTCGATCCAGATGCCCTTTCCATCCGGGGCCCACGCCCGGTAGGTCTGGAGGTAGCTGTCGGTTCCCGAGATGACATTCTGCATGTCCCGGATAACAGTATCATGGTATTCCGGTGAGATGAAATCAAGGATATTTTTCCCGATCACGAGAGCCGGGTCCGGTATCCCGAACATCCGGAGGATACTTGGGTTCACGTAGAGGATCTTCCCCGTAAAGTCCTGGATGAGAACACCGTCGAATGCAAAGTCCGTGAGGATCCGGTAGCGCTCCTCGCTCTCCTGCAGGTTTTTTTCAATGGCGCGGCGGCGGGAAATATCCCGGCACAGGGTGATGATCCGGCCGATCCCGCCCTCGCGGATAAGCGTTGCATTGATCTCGACCGGCGTAATATGCCCCACGGCATCCACATAATCGATCTCAAAATTCCTGATGAACCCGTCGCGGACGCACTGCTGTACCGCAGCGGTATTTTTCTCCCTCTCGTAACAGGCTGTCCAGTCAAGTACGCTTCGCCCGAGGATCTCTTCAAGATCCGTATGGCCGGTCAGGGCGACATACCGGGCATTGGCATCGAGCACCTTCCCCTCATCATCGATGATCACGTAGCCGGTATCTGTCGTCTCGACGAGGGAGCGGTACTTTTCCTCGCTTGCCCTGAGTGCCTCGCCGCTATGTGCCAGCTTCTCATACTGCTGCCGGAGCTCTTCTTCCACCGCGGTAAGCTGCTCATAGGCTTCCTTCAGCCGGGACTCGCTCTCTTTCCTCGAGGTGATGTCAAAGATGACTCCCGAGAATATCAGTTCGTTTCCATGGACGACCGGGCTTGACATGGCCTGGAACCAGATCGTCTCTCCGGTGGGTTTGACGAACCGCCCCTCGAAATTCCACTTTTCAGGGTCTTTCACTACGTGAGCGACAGTCTCCATGAACCCCGGCAGGTCGTCTGGATGGACATGGCTTACAAACCACTGGAAGAAATCGATGACAGTCTTGTCAACCCCGAAGATCTCCCCGGAACGGGCACTCACGTACGACAGCCCCATGCTCCCGTCTGGCCTGGCAAAGAACTGGTAGATAACCCCCGGCACGTTGGCTGCGATCTCCTCCAGCTGCTGCTGCCGCTTCCGTACCTCCTGCTCGCTCTTCACGAGTTCCTCGTACTGGCCGCGGAGCTCTTCCTCGGCCGCAACCAGCTGCTCGTTTGCGACCCGCAGTTCGTCCTCGGTCTGTTTCTGCTCCGTAATGTCCCGGATGGACTGGATGGCGCCGGCAACTTCACCCTTCTCATTGCAGAGCGCCCGTGCCTTGCACCACAGATCGACACGGTGCCCGTTCAGGACCGCATTGTCAAATTCCGCGGTCAGGGTATTGCCGGATTTTTTTATGGAGATGTACATCTTTTCCGCTTCGTCATCCGGCCTGAGGAGGTGGTCTGCAAGCATGGGCCTCCGGACACCGTAGAACGGGACCGCATAGTCATAGTCCCCCTTCCCGATCATGTCTGCCGCGGATATGCCGGTCATCTCTTCGATGGCGTGGTTCCATGCGATGACATGGCCGCTCGTATCGATTGCAAACGTAGCATCGGGAAGGAAGTCGATGATCTCTGCCAGCCTTTTCTCTGATTCATGGAGTGCCTGTTCCGCCTGCTTCTGCCGGGTGTTGTCTATGAAGGTCTCGAGGAGGCAGGCTCGCCCCTGAAGGTCGATCGGGACGACGTACTTGATGATGGATACGCTGGACCCGTCAGCGGTCAGGAGGACACGTTCGCTGTTGTCCACCGCCTGGCCCATGTCTGAAACCGGGCACTTTCCCTGCTCAGCCGGGCAGATAAACTGGTGGCAGGGTTTCCCGATGAGGTCCTCTTTCTTCCCCCGGTATATCCTGACCGCCGAAGGATTGAGATCGAGGATCTCGTGGGTCGCTGCATCGATGATGGCGATTCCTGCCTGTACGGCTCCAAAAATGCGCTTGAGATACTCCTCGCTTGCCTTCAGGCTCTGTTCGCTCTCCCTGAGCGCCTGTTCTGCCCTCCTCCGGGACACGACCTGCCGTACCTGGTGAGCCAGTTCAGCGAACTGAACATCCGGGTCGCCACCTTTCTGCAGGTAAAAGTCCGCGCCATTGTTGATCGCCTCGATGACCACCTCTTCACGCCCCCGGCCGGTGAAGAGAATGAACGGTATATCTCCAAATGAGCGGCGTACATTCTTCAGGAGCTCGATACCGTCCATCCCCGGCATCTGGTAATCGGCAATGATGGCATCGTACGGGTTTTTGGCCAGTTCGGCAAGTGCCTCCTCCCCCGACAGAACGGTCCTGACATTGAACTCACCGGTACTCTCGAGGAAGATCTGGCCGATCTCGAGCAGGTTCGGCTCGTCATCAACATACAGGAGGGAAAACATTCCGGGGCCCCGGGCGGTGCGTCATGCAGGTTGTCTTTGGAAGATGCAATTGTCTTGATGAACGATGAATGTTCCGAGTTGCAGAGCCGGGTTGCACACCGGTGGGAAAAACAGGACCGGTCCTGAACGTGATCGGTACTTTTGTATCCGGCGGCTTTGCTTTGATCATCACCGGGCTGGTACCGGTCAGTGCGCAGGCCACGACGCCATAATCAGGAAGGAGCAGGGGTGAGGCTACCGGCCGGAATTGTTGTCTAAAATGATATCGTTGATCAATCCAGTCCGGAACGGAAACCTGGCTAGGTTAAAATCACAAAAAACAGGAGAACGGGCCTGAAGGGATTTGAACCCTTGACCTGCGGATTAAGAGTCCGCCGCTATGCCGAACTAAGCTACAGACCCAAGCCAGTTAGACCTAATAATGTGGTCGATAATGCCGAATAAATGTTTTGGAATGGTGAGGGCCTTCAGACCCGACCCAGGAGAAGAACGCATCAGAGTTCTTCGACCGGCCGAATCGCATACTGACGTTTCCATTGGAATCCCTTAATATTCCTGCAATGTACACTTCTGTACCATGCTTCAGGAGACCCCGCTCGGGCCGTCGGGACCGGCAAAATACTGTATTTTCGGGTGCGGGACAACCGGCTACAACATCATCCTCGAGCTGGCAAAGGAGAACGAGGGCGTGGTGATGGTGGACAGAGACGAATCGCGGGTCCGGCACCTCCGCGACCAGAAATACGACGCCTACCAGCGTGACCTTACGTCCCCCGACCTCCTCACAGGGCTCCCCGTCTTCGAGATCGCGTTCGTCATGACCGGGGAGCCGGATGCAAACCTCACGGCCGTCCTCACGATCAAGAAACGCTACCCGTCAGTGCAGATCGTTGCCCGCGCCATCGACCCGGTGAGCGGCCAGAAACTCACAGCCGCCGGAGCAGAGTTTGTCCTCTACCCGCAGGAAGTGGTCGCCCGCTCCGCCGTCCTCCAGATCCGGAAGCAGCACTCGAGCCGGATCTCCCAGCGGCTCTTCACCATGCTCGCCGGCTGGGAGGGGACGTTCGGGATCATCACCCACAAGAACCCGGATCCCGATGCCATCTCCTCTGCCATGGCCCTCGCGGAGATCGCAAAGCATGCAAACCCCAAAACCCTCACACCCCGGATCTTTTACGAGGGCAACATCGGCCACCAGGAGAACCGGACCTTCGTCAACCTGCTCGATATCAAGATGGAGCACCTGACCCCCGAGGCGCTCTCGGCGTGCACCTACCTCGCCATCGTCGACTGTTCCGCTCCAGGCGCAAACAACGACATCCCGCCCCAGACGAAGATCAATGTCGTCATCGACCACCACAAGGAGGGCAGGCACGTGGCGTCTCAGGGCATGTTTGTCGATATCCGTCCCGGGGTCGGGGCGACGGCGAGCATCATGACCCAGTACCTGCAGGAACTCGATGTGCCAGTCGACAAACGGGTGGCGACCGCCCTCCTCTACGGAATCCGCACGGACACCAAAGAGTTCACGCGCAACGTGACGCCGCAGGACCTCAACTACGCGGGTTTCCTCCTGCCGCTGACCGATGCCGACCTTCTCGACAAGATCATGTCCCCATCGATGTCGCAGGAGACGCTCGACGTGATCGGCAAGGCGATCCACGAGCGGAAGGTCCAGAGCGGGTACCTCTTCGCGAACGTCGGGTACGTGATGAACCGCGATGCCCTCCCGCAGGCGGCCGACCTCCTCATCACGCTCGAAGGCGTGAACACGGCGCTCGTCTACGGGATCACGGACAACGCGATAGTGATCTCGGCCCGAAACCGCGACATCCGCCTCCACATCGGCAATGCGCTCTCAGAGGCGTTCGGGGAGATGGGCGACGCGGGCGGCCACCCGAACATGGCCGCCGCCACCCTCCCGCTCCACTATTTCGGCAGGGTGGAGAACAAGGCCCAGCTGCTCGAGATCGTGATCGAGCCTATCCTCAAGAAGTTCAAGAACCTCGTGGGGCTGGAGAACGAGGGCAAAAAGAATGGGGCCTGAGAACTTCGGATCGGAGCGATGAATTTCGAATATCCGAAGCATCATCAGATGCTGAGGATCGAGAAATTCATGAGGCACTCATGAATTTCGAGTTGTGGGAGCCCCACTACCTTGAGATCCTCGACTACTTCGGGTTCGACCGGGCAGGGGACGAGGAAGCAGCCCGGCTCCTCGCCTCGCTCATGACCCGGGACAACCTCCTCTCCCTCGCAGCTCTCACCTGCGGTAACAATGTCACCGTCTGCGGGAACGCCCCGTGCCTGAAAGATGAGCTCGATAAAGTCCGGGGGATCGTTTTTGCCGCCGATGCCGCTGCCTACGTGCTCGATACCCATGGCATCCGCCCTGACGCGGTCTTCACCGATCTTGACGGGGCCACGGACCGGCTCCCTGAACTGAACCGGGAAGGGACGATCGTCGTAGTCCATGCGCACGGCGACAACATCCCGCTCCTGAAGTACTGGGTGCCGAGGTTCCCCGGGCCGCTCGTGGCCACCACCCAGGCCACTCCTCTCCCGCACGTCCACAACTTCGGGGGGTTCACGGACGGCGACCGGGCCGTGTTTGCAGCAGACGAGCTCGGGGCCTCCTCCGTCACGCTTGCCGGCTTTGATCTCGATGACCGGAACGTCGACCCGCTCAAGCGGGGCAAACTCTTCTGGGCCCGGAAACTCCTCGCCCTGATCGGCCACCGTGTATGAGCCCGGACGCGTTCATCCTCGACGGGTACGTGGACGAGCCCGCGTGCCTCGGCGTCCCACCCTACCTCTCGCCCTATATCCGCACGGTGGCGGGGGCACTCATCGGGCACAGGTATACAGTCAGCTACCTCACCATCGACCAGCTCCGCTCCGACCCGCAGCAGGTCAACAGGATGAACCGGGCCGATCTGTTCGTGATGATCGCGGGTGTCACTGTGCCGGGAAAATATCTCGGCGGCACACCGGCAACGCTGACCGAGATCCAGCAGGTCGGGCACATGGTGAGGGGGCCGGAGAAACTGGTCGGAGGCCCGATTGGGTTCGGGTACGCTGCCGAAGGCGGGCAGCGGGCGGTCCGGCAGGTGATTGCCGGGTTCGATGCCCTGCTGACCGGCGAACCGGCGATCGCTCTCGACAACTATCTCGCCGGAAATGATCCGGACGGCATGCTGGACTATTCGCGTACCGATCCGTGGAGTGTTACGGGGAGCAGCATCATCCGGCAGCACCCGGACTACCCGTACGTGATGTGCGAGCTCGAGACCGCCCGGGGCTGCGCCCACGGGGCGACAGGCGGATGCTCGTTCTGCACCGAGCCGTTCTACGGGGTGCCGAAATACCGGGAGATCCGCAGGATCGCGTCAGAAGTTGCAGCGCTCCATGCCTGCGGCGCCCTGCACTTCCGGGTCGGACGGCAGCCGGACATCCTCACCTACGGCGCCGGTGCCGGAGAGTACCCCGTACCCCGCCCCGACCTGCTCGAGAAACTCTTCTCCTCGATCCGTGCTGCGGCCCCGGATCTGAAGACGCTCCACATCGACAACACCAACCCGGCCACCATCGCCCGGCACGAGGAGGAGAGCCAGGAAGCGCTGCGGGCGATCATCCGCCACCATACCCCCGGGGATGTAGCGGCGTTCGGGATGGAGACGGCCGATCCCGCCGTTGTTGCGGCCAATAATCTCAAGGCTGGGCCGGATGAGGTCTTCCGGGCGATCCGGGTTGTCAACGAGCTGGGGGGTGGCCGCCGGGACAACGTGCCCGAGCTCCTCCCGGGGCTCAACTTCGTCTGCGGCCTTGCCGGAGAGACCGTGAAGACTTATGAGCTGAACGAGCAGTTCCTCGTCCGGGTCCGCGACGCTGGCCTCGCCGTCCGGCGGGTGAATATCCGGCAGGTGATGCCGTTTGAAGGCACCCCTGCCTTCATGAACAACACCCTCGGGAAATACGAACGCCGGTTCCGGGTGTTCAAGGAGTTCGTCCGGACGAAGATCGACCTCCCGATGCTCCAGCGGGTCTTCCCCATCGGCACCGTGCTCCGCGAGGTGAGGATCGAGGTATCAGGGAACCTCTCGTTCGGGCGCCAGATGGGGTCGTATCCCATCCTCGTCGGCATCCCCCTCAGTCTTGAGCGGGGAACCGTGACCGATGCCGTGGTCGTGGACTGGGGCATGCGGTCGCTCACGGCCCTGCCGGTGCCGGTGATGATAAACACGCTGCCGGCGTCTGCCATCAGGTGGCTGCCGGGTGTGGGGAAGAAAAGGGTTGCAGCAGTACTGGCAAAGCGTCCGTTTACCGGGCTCGAAGCGTACCGGAAGGTTGCAGGGACGTCGACGATTGATTCCCATCTCATATTCTGAAAAAGTAGTCCAGGTTCATTTTACTCAATGCTCGCATTGTCAACAGTAAAAAAGGGGGATATGGTATCATGATATAGTCAGGGGGTATCATGGTATAATCAGGGCATGGTCTTCAGGATCCAGTTCCGGGGGGATCTTCCGGTACTCCAATCCGCGTGCCATAAAGACAAAGCCAATGGCCGGCAGTAAAATTGCCCCGTAGAAGAGACCAACGAGCATTATCAGCACATCGGCCGGATTGAAGTTCATGAAATTGTCATGATACGGTGATGTCGGAGGCGGGACATAGGTAATCATGTACCAAAGCAGACCGACCAAAAAAGCAAGTCCGACGATCCCGATCGCTGATGATACCCTGATAATCGGAGCGGATATATTGCCACAGGTTTTTCCCCAATAGTTCAGGAAATATGCCGCACAGGCAGGCAGCGCCGCGTACGCGAGTATCGCTCCGATGATTGCGGATATCAGGGATCTTCTCGCCGGGTCTGAAGGTTCATAAAAAGTGTAGATGACAAGCAGGACGCCAATGATACCCATCACAAAACAAAGAGGAAGCCCATCCGGCCAGCGCAGGGATCGTTTCTTCATCCTCCTGACCAGAAGGACACTCCCGGCAAACGAGACGATCATAAGGACTGCATAGAAAAATGTGCCATTGAAAATATACATGAAACCGGACTCCGGAAAAAAGAGCATCTTTGTTCCCGGAATCATATCAGCAAAAATTCCCGCTGCCGGGAAAATATACAGGCCAAAGAACACTGCCGACACGAGGATAAACGGTGTGGAAAAATCGCGACAATCTGTCAGAGGCTTTCCGCTCATATCCATTATAAACAAAGAGCGTTCCATTAATTTAAATATTTTTTGAAATATTTTTTACAACTAATAGTATATTGCTGGAAGAGATCTTCTCTGTGCCAGGTCCGATCCCTATCCAGATTACCCATGAGCCTAGATCTGCTTCAGTTCCGTCACCTTGAGGATATCCGTCCGGGTCACGATCCCGAGGATCTTCCCGTCCAGCACGACCGGGATCCTGCCGATGTTCCGTGCCGACATGATCCGCAGGGCATCGATGACCGGAGCGGTCGGCGGGAGCGTGATCGGGTCGCGGGACATGATGTCCCGGACCTGCATGGCCTCGCGGTCGATCGACGATGTCCGGTTCACATCGGCGAGGGTGACCATGCCGATCAGCGTGTCCCGTTCGACAACCGGGAAGCCGAGGTGCTTGCTCGTGTACATCATCCCGATCACCTGGCTCACCGGGATGGTGGGGGGGACCGTGGTGACCGGCCTGCTCATCATGTCGCCCACCGTGACGTCCTGCAGGAGGTGGCTGTATTTCATCGCCGTTGACTCCATGTTTGCCCCGATGTAGATGAAGAGCGCGATCAGGATCAGGAACGGTGAGAAGGCAAAAAGGCCAATGATCCCGAACAGGATGGCAAACCCTTTGCCCACGTCGGCCGCGATCTTGGTTGCACGGTGAAGCGGCATCCGCTTGGCAAGCCATGCCCGGAGTACCCTGCCCCCGTCCATGGGAAATGCAGGCAGGAGGTTGAAGAAACAGAGGATGATGTTGAGCATGCCGAGGTAGCCGAACAGGAAGACCAGCACACCGGCGGTCCCCGGGCTCAGGGAAAGGGACGGGACCGCATACATGATCCCGGTGCAGACGATGCCGACCACGAGGCTTGCGATCGGGCCCACGAGCGCCATCGGGAGCTCGATCTTCGGGTCGGGCACACCCTCTTCCATCGTGGCAATACCGCCGAAGATCATGAGCGTGATACTGTTGATCGCGATCCCTTTCCTTTTTGCAACGAGGGAATGGGCGAGTTCGTGCACGAGCACGCCGGCAAAGAGGCCGAAGGCCACGATCGTACCGAGGATATAGGGCATAAATCCTGCCGTGATCAGCGAGGTATCGATCGGCACCTGGAACACCTCGGTAAGCATACCCGTGGTCAGCGTAATCTGGCTGCCGATGATCCAGGCAAAGAGGGGGATGACGAGCAGGAATGTGTAGTGAATCAGGATCGGAATCCCAAATAAGCGCCCGATCCGAAAAGACCCGTCCATAACAAAGGATTATCTTTTTAACTCTTAAGTATATACTTTCATCTGATAACGATGGAAACCCAGATTACCGAGTTGTTCGGGCTCCAGATCTACACGGACAAAGGCATGTTTATTGGCGAAGTCGAGGATGTTGTCATTGACGTGGACCAGAAAAAGATTGAAGCTATCGTCGTGGGAAAGGTCAATGAGGAGCTCTTCGAGATGAAGAACTTCAAAGGCCTTAAGATCCCGTACCGCATCATCAGCGCAATCGACGACATCGTCCTGATCCGCCACCTCCCCGGGGCTTTCACGAGCGGAAGCGCGGAAGAGTAACGCAGCGGACGAGGAACAGCGGGACCCCATCCATATTGTCCTGTACTCCCGCATGGTCATCCTATGGAAAACCGGGAAATATTTTCAGCCATCTCCGCCATTCCTCCTGTTTTTGTCCGGCTTGACGGCCGGGCATTCCACCGGCTCGTGGAGAACCTCGGGCTCGAGAAGCCCTTCGACGAATTCTTCAACAACTCGATGGTCACGGCCTGCACGACGCTGGTTTCTGAGAGCGGGCTCAACCCGGACTTTGCCTTCACCTTCTCGGACGAGATCAACCTCTGGTTCAGCCGCCTTCCCTTCAGCGCACGGGTGGAGAAGATCGATTCGGTGGCCGCATCATTCGCCGCAAGTTCCCTGACCCTCGCCCTTGGCGGCACGTCCATCCTCTCGTTCGACGCCCGCGTTATCCCGGCAACACCGGAGTACGCGATGGAATATCTCGCAGACCGGCAGAACGAGGCGTGGCGCAATCACCTGAACGGCTACTGCCAGCAGGCACTGATCGAAGAGGGACTGAGCGCAAAAGAGGCTGCGGCACAGCTCAAAGGACTGCCATCAAAGGACCTCCACGAGATGATGCATACAAAGGGATTCAACCTCGCCCTGACCCCGGCTTGGCAGCGAAGGGGGGTCCTGGTCTACAAGAAACTCACGGAGAAGGAAGGGTTCAATCCCGTCACGCAGGAGAGCGTGGTCACGGAGCGGAGTGCGGTGACCGTGGACTACGATCTCCCGCTCTTCGCGAGCCCGGAAGGGAAGGAATTTTTGAAGAAGCTGATCTCAACTGGCTGATTTTTGTAGTCTTTCTCAATCGTATTATCAGGTTTTTTATCATCTTTTAGATCCGTTTCGACGATGGGGCAGATGGCTCGATCTCCCCGGCAAGGATAGATGCCTCCGCCTCGAAGGATCCTTTCGGTTCTTCCGGGCCTTATTCCTGTCACGATTGCTGAAGCGGCCAGAAATGAAATGCCAGGTGATTACCGTCATAAATTTTTGAATAGCGCTGATAATATGCATTTAATCAAAATTCAGACAAGAATTTGACGATATTTAAAAATCAAAAATATTAAATACATTGAAAGATTATTATCAAATAACCTGTTAAGGGAGGTGATCAACTGATTGACTGGGCGGTATTCTTGAAAATCGACAGAGCAATCCTCCAGGGTATCGTGCAGAACCTGCCACCCATATAACCGGACGGCCGGATGCTTCAAAATAAATTCACCTCAATTCATTTCACCTCTATTCCCTCTTTTCGACCGGAAGACCGGTTCACTCAAACAAAAATCCCGTAAATTTTTCTGCATGCATGTCATCGTTTTTCACAAAGAACCCGGCAATGATGCCGGACTGAACGATGAATTTCCTGCCCCTTTACCCGGGCCCGGGTTGTGCAGGACTCATGACGGTACCCGACCGCCAGGCTTTGAAATTCCAGAGAACGGAATATCCAATAAAAAAGAGACAGACAGGATTTTATTCCTTCTTTGCAATCCCGATCGTCATCGCCACGCCCTCGACGTCCCATTCCTTCACGGACGTGTAGCGGGCAGGGTCCGGCTGTGTCCCGTCCCTGCTGAACCCGAAAAATGTTGCCCGCACCTCATCGCTGATCATCGCTACGATCTCGTTGTCGAGGAGGAGGGCGAGAACCCGCGGTTCGCTCACCGCAACCTCGACGCTGATGAAGTCCTCGACCGCGAGGTCGAGCTGCCGCCGGGTCTCCTGGATCCTCCGGATCACTTCACGGGCGTAGCCTTCCGCTTCGAGTCCGGGTGTGAGGGAGACGTCTACGTACACGGTCGCATCGGTCATGGGGGCCGAGAATATGTCCTCAGGAAGTTTCTCAGTGAAGGTCACGTGATCGCTTCCGATCTCGAAGACGTTGTCCCCGCTGCCCAGCATGACCGTTCGCCCGGCACCGGTCTCCGCTTTGAGCAGGTTTCCGTTGGCCGCTTCGATAAGGGACTTCACCGTGAAGGAATTTTTACCAAACCTTTTCCCGAGGGCTTTCATCACCGGCTCCGGGTGCCAGCCGATCCGCTCCCACCTGCCCATGACCACCGAGACCTTCCGGGCATTTGCCCGGTCCATGCAGACCGGGTTGAGGCGCTCGATCGCGTCTTTCACCGGCTCTGAGTCCGTCACAACGACCACCTCGGAGACCGGCCAACGGAGTTTCCGTTTGCCGGCCTGGCGGGCGTTGGCGCATGCCTCGTCGAACGAGCGGACGATCCCAACTGCCTCTTCCAGCGCCCTGTCCACGAGCAGCAGCTCGCCGGCGTCCCAGTCGAGGAGGTGGACGCTGGACGGGTCGTTCCGGCACCGCAGGTTCCCGTAGATCTCTTCGGTGATGTGCGGGCAGAACGGGGCGAGCAGCTGGCTGAGCCGGCGCATGACATAGTAGATCGTCTCGTACGCGAAGACCTTCTGCTCCGACTCGCCCTCGAGCCACATGCGGGGGCGGACGAGCTGGACGTACCAGCGCGAGAGGTCCTCGAGGATGAAGCTGACCAGCTCGCGGGTGGCCCGGTGGAGCTGGCACTCCTTCATCGCGGCATCGACGAGCGCGGCGACAGAGTTGACCCGGGAGATGATGAACCGGTCCTCGTCAGGCATCTGCCGGAGGTGCGCCCTGATGTACGCATCGTCCCAGACCCCGTCCTTCGAGGCCGGTTCGAACCTGTCGAGGATCATGTAGGGGAGCGGGAAGCGGTACACGTTCCAGAGGATGTTGACCGCCCGGTTGATGGTGCCCACGCCCTCCCAGTTGAACTTGAGGTCGTCCCACGGGGCGGAAGAGGAGAGGACGTAGAGCCGGAGGACGTCGACCCCGACCTTTTCGATCACGTCCGTGGGGTTCACCACGTTGCCGAGGCTCTTGGACATCTTTTTGCCCTCAGCGTCGAGGGCAAAACCGTGCATGCAGACGCTTTTGTAGGGCGCCTTTCCGAATGCGATCGTGCTCGCTCCCAGCTGGGAATAGAACCACCCGCGGGTCTGGTCCTGCCCTTCCGTGATGAAATCGGCCGGCCAGAGCTTCTCGAAGTCCTCCGTCTTCCCCGGGTAGCCGAGCGTGGCCCACGAGGCCACCGCGGAGTCGAACCAGACATCGAAGATGTCCTCGACCCGCTTCATCGTGCCGCCGCACGGGCACGGGATGGTCACGCCGTCCACGTACGGGCGGTGGGGATCTTCGAGCGGCCTCCCGCTCCGCTCCTCGAGCTCCCGGATCGTGCCGATGACCCGGTACGAGCCGCACTTCGGGCAGACCCAGACCGGGATCGGGATGCCCCAGTAGCGCTGGCGGGAGATGCACCAGTCGCGTGCCTCCTTGATCCAGTCGTAGAACCGTGCGCTTCCCGCCCAGTCGGGGTACCACGTCACCTTCTCCACTTCCGAGAGCATCAGGTCCCGCATCTCGGAGGCTTTCAGGAACCACTGCGAGGTGGCACGGAAGATGATCGGGGTCTTGCAGCGCCAGCAGTGACCGTAGCGGTGGGTGACCGTCTCCTTCGCAAAGAGGTGATCGCCCAGAGCCTGAAGGACGTTCTCGTTCGAGTCCCGCACGTACTGGCCGGCAAACTCTCCTGCCTCATCCCGGAACCTTCCTGCGCCATCCACCGGGCAGACGATGGCGAGCCCTTCTTTGGTCCCGAGCACGAAGTCGTCCCACCCGTGGCCGGGCGCAATGTGGACCATGCCGGTGTTTTCGAGCGCGACAAAGTCAGCGGTCACGACCTTGTGGCTGATCTCCCGCTGGAGCGGGACGCAGGATGCGAGCGGGGACTCGTACTGCCACCCTGCGAGTTCGGCACCCTTCTTCGTCTCAAGCAGGGTGAAATCCCTGCATCGCCCCTTCTTGAGCACCGCTTTCACGAGCGGCTCTGCGATCCACAACAGGGTTTCCTTATCGTCCTTCTTTGCGAGCACCTTTGCGTACACGAAATCCCTGGCCACCGCGACCGCGACGTTTGCCGGCAGCGTCCACGGCGTTGTCGTCCAGATGAGGAGGAACTCGTTCGTCCTGCCCTTGAGGGGGAACCTGACGAAGACCGAGGGGTCGTTCTCGTCCCAGTACTCAACTTCGGCGTCCGCGATCGCCGTCTCGCAGCGGGGGCACCAGTTCACGACCCGGTGCCCGCGTTCGAGCATCCCGCGGTCCTCGGCCCGGGCGAGCGTCCACCACGCCGCTTCGATATATTCCCGCTTGACGGTCTGGTATGCTCCCGGGAAATCGAGCCAGACGCCGAGGGCAGCGAACTGGTCATCCATCAGTTTCTTGTTCGTCACCGCGAACTCGCGGCACTTCTCGATGAAGGGCTGGATGCCGAACTTCTCGATATCCTTTTTTGACGCGAACCCGAGGGCCTGCTCGACCTTCACCTCAATCGGCAGCCCGTGCATGTCGTACCCAGCACGGTCGATGACATGCCTGCCGCCCATCCGGTGGTAGCGCAGGATGCTGTCCTTCAGGATCTTGTTCCATGCCGTCCCGAGGTGGATGTGCCCGGTGGTATACGGCGGGCCGTCCACGAAAAAGAACGGTTTTCCCGTGCTGCGGTGCTTCCTGACCGCCTGGTAGGTGTCGTGGGTGCGCCAGTATTCCTGCACCTCACGCTCGATCTCCTCTGCACTGAAGTTCGCGGTGACTTCCTTCACAAGACCCCTCACTGTACGATGGCGGGATGCCTGAAACGTATGGACACATGTTGGCGCCCCGGCACAAAGTAGTTTTTCTCGCATCCGGGACCGGCCATGCCGGTATCAGCCCGGCGCGGTTAATGGGAAAAGCCCGTTACGGGCAGACCCGCGGGTTGAGGCCAGGGCATACCCCGCCTATCCAAACGTTTATGGCACCAGAAGAGAGAGCGCTCAACTGTTGTGTCCGGACCTGACAACCGTTTTACCCACATCCCCCCGCGGCTCTCGGGGCTCGTCGAGCTCGCGTACAACCTCTGGTGGAGCTGGCACCCCGAGGCACGCGTCCTGTTCAAGCAGCTGAACCAGGTGGCATGGAAGACCAGCGTCCACAACCCCGTGCGGATGCTCCGGGACGCCCCTGTGGAGTTTTTTGATACCGCGGAAAAGAATGCGGAATATCTCCGCCGGTACGAGATCGTGATGAACCGGTTCCGGCGCTACATGAACGCCAGGACCGGCTGGTTCCGGGAGCAGTACCCCGAGGGCCGCACCCTCACCATCGCGTATTTTTCGGCAGAATACGGGCTCCACCATTCCCTTCCCATGTATGCCGGGGGGCTCGGGTTCCTTGCAGGGGACTTTCTCAAGGAGTGCAGCGACCTTGGCGTCCCGCTGGTGGCCGTGGGGTTCATGTACTCGGAGGGCTACCTCCACCAGCATATCAGGGCGGACGGCTGGCAGGAAGGGATCCGGGAGACCCTTGACCGGGACGCCGCACCGGTCAAGCGCGTGCTGAATGAATCCGGCGAGCAGCTTGTGATCCGGGTTCCCTATATCGAGCCCCCGATCTCGGTTGCCGTATGGAAAGTGGACGTTGGGAGGGTTCCCCTCTACCTCCTCGACACCGACATCCCCCTCAACGACCCGGCCAGCCGCCGGATATCCTCGAACCTGTACACGTCCGACCGGGAGGAACGGTTAAAGCAGGAGATCGTGCTGGGCATCGGGGGCCGGAAGGTCCTGCACTCGCTCGGCATCCTGTACAGTGCCGTCCACCTCAATGAGGGACACCCGGCCTTCGCCCTGCTGGAACGGATCCGGGAACGCGTGGAGCGGGGGATCCCGTTCGGGGAGGCCCTCTGCCAGGTGCAGGTCACGTCGGTCTTCACCACCCATACTCCCGTCGCGGCCGGGCACGATGTCTTCCCGGAAGAGCTGATGGACCGCTACTTCAGCACCTATTACCCGGCGCTCGGGATCGACCGGGAGACCTTCTTCCGTCTCGGGGCGCACCCGGACTTCCCGGGCGAAGGCTTCAACATGACCGTCCTTGCCATGCGCCTCTCCGCTTGCCATAATGCCGTCTCCCGCAGGCACGGGGAACTCGCTCGCCAGATGTGGCGGAACCTCTGGAAGGACCTGCCCTATGACCGCATCCCGATCGATGCGATAACCAATGGTGTCCACCTTCCATCGTGGATGAACCCGAGGATCGAGGATCTCATCGACACGTACGTCTACCCCGTCACCCCGAACTGGCAGCAGGAGCATGACGATGAGACCATCTGGGACCTCATCGACGAGATCCCGGACGAGAAGCTCTGGGACCTCCATTTCGACCTCAAGATCAAGCTGATCAACCGTATCCGTGAGCGCAAGCGGATACAATGGGCAAAAGGGCAGGAGGACCCGCGTACCCTGGTCACCGGGGGCCTGCTCCTGAACCCCTCCACCCTCACTATCGGGTTCGCACGGCGATTTGCCACCTATAAGCGGGCGGGCCTGATCTTCTCTGACATGGACCGGCTCCGGCGTCTCGTCACCGACCGCTGGCGGCCGGTCCAGATCGTCTTTGCGGGCAAGGCCCACCCGTCCGATGATGACGGGAAACGGGTACTCCAGCAGATCTACCAGATCGCACAACTCCCCGTGTTCGAGGGGAGGATCGCGTTCGTGGAAGACTACAGCGAGCAGAGCGCCCAGTACCTGGTGCACGGCGTCGATGTCTGGCTCAACAACCCGCTCCCTCCGATGGAGGCCAGCGGGACGAGCGGCATGAAAGCCGCCCTGAACGGGGTGATCAACCTGAGCATCCTCGACGGCTGGTGGCTGGAAGGGTACAATGGGAGGAACGGCTGGGCGTTCGGGAGCGATTCGGCTGTTGACAACCGTGATGAGGAGGACGCCCGGGCCATCTACAACCTGCTGGAGAACGAGGTCGTTCCGCTCTACTACTCGTCCGCGCTTGACGGTATCCCACACGGCTGGGTGAGCATGATGAAGGAATCGATCAAGAGCAACGCCCCGCGGTTCTCCGCCCGGCGGATGGTCAAGGAGTACGTCTCCCGCTACTATCCTGAGATGATGTCGGGCGCCGATGTGGCCTACTCGTGCGTGCTGAAACGGTAATCGTACCGCCGTTTTCAGGGGTGCTGTCATCTTCCGCTCACGGTTGTTCTTTTTAAAAACTGCTGGCGGGGGATGTATCCGGACCTGGCACCCAGCCAGTATCTGGTTTTATGTGGTGCCGGCCCAAGGTTACCTACATGCAGATCGCGGTGATTGGTGCTGCCGATACCACACCGGAGGAGTCCGGGGCTGCACATGCCGTCGGAAGCCTGGTTGCCGGAGCCGGCGCGATACTCATCTGCGGGGGACTCGGCGGCGTTATGGAGGCGGCGTGCAGAGGCGCACAGAAGGCGGGCGGGACGACTGTCGGCATCGTGCCGGATACCGGTCATGGCAACCGGTACCTTGACATCGTCATCCGTTCCGGGCTCGGCCACGCGAGGAACGTGCTCGTCTCCCAGTCGGCGGATGCGGTGATCGCCATCGGCGGGAGTTACGGGACCCTGTCGGAGATCGCGGTTGCGCTGAAGAATGAGCGCCCGGTGTTCGGTCTCTCCACTTGGAAGATCCCGGGGATAATACCGTGCGCCACCCCGGAAGAAGCGGTGGGGATGGCGGTCCGGGCCGCACGGGAGGCCAGCCACCCGAAGGGCTAAAAAAAGGCCAAGGGCATGGAGCCATGAGCGGGTACACGCTTCCGCAGGGGTGCCCCCTGCCCGTGCCCGGAACATACCGGGATTGCCTGAGGCCAACGGACAACCCGGACCATGCCCCGGAGCAGCAGCTCATCTCACCAGCTCCTTTTCCCTGCGGAGCGGATGCGTGCGGGGCTGGAACGTTCATTTAAAAAAAGTTACTTGAAGCAGCCCAGCTGGCAGGCACGGATCTTGACGTCGTGGGAATTGCAGTAATCGCTGACCTCGCGCTTGGTGATCTTGTGCTTCTCCGCGATGGCAAATGCCTGCGGGCAGGTGATCTCCCGGTCGATCCCCTCCTCAATGAAGATCTTCTCCACTTTTTTGGCGTCCATGGTAACACTGTTCTGTGTACTTGCGTATAGTGTTTACTACCCGTGAATTATGAAAGATCTACAACCGGAAAATCCGGATTTTCTGAAATTGTGTGTGAGGTTTCCCTCGCGTTCTTCGACTGTCATGAGGGTGACCTCCTCTCTCACGTCGAAGAACTCTGACGAGTTCTTCTCAAGCCTGCTCTTCCCTTCGGGAATCTGAAAGGTTCATCAGAACCTTGAAGTGGAGAAGAATTCGTCAGAATTCTTCGAACAGCAGTCTCCCAGTAGGGGGAGGCAATGCAAGGGGAGGATCCCCATGACCCCCTTTTTAAATCTCTCCGTTTTTCAGGATTTTTCATCAACCTTCTGAGGAACTATCCCAATATGGGGGAAATCTGCCGTTGCCCTGGGCAAGGGCAGATTCGAGAAGATACGAGAGCATCTTCGCTGTGCTCTGGTGGCAGGCTATTCGAAGAACGCTGATGCGTTCTTCTCTTGTCTCCATGACTCCGTCATGTCGACATCCCCAAAAGCGTCGTAGTATATCTTTGAGCAGTTCTATAGACCCAATATTTCTCCAGAACGGAATTTTCTCATTAAATTATGTGCAATTCCATGAGAGACTTATTGAAAATGTACCGCAAAGTAGTGATCAATGAAGGTCGCGCTCGTCAGTTCCCGGCAGGACAAAGCGGGACAGAATATCCGGCACCATATCGGACAGTTGCTCGACAGCAGCAGCTTTGGTGGGCAGACTCCGGGGCGTACCTACGAGTTCATCGACGTGGAGGAACGGTTGATCCACGCAGGCCGGGTCGATGCAGGGTGCGATGCCGATCTCGTCATCTTCCTCTCCCGGCACGCGAGCGTCAACCCGGTCCCCGTCCTCACCGTCCACGTGACCGGGAACTTCCGGGAGGCGGAACTCGGCGGGGAGCCGCGGACGCTTGCACCCGCTGCCCCGGCGATGATGCAGGCTACGCTCCGGGCGCTCGCCCGGCACTGCCCGGAGGGCTACCGGGTCTCGTACGAGGTGACCCACCACGGCCCGACTGCGCTCGCGCTCCCTTCTTTTTTTGTCGAGATCGGGAGCACCGAGAAGGAGTGGACCGACCCGGTCGCCGGGCGGGCCGTGGCGGAGAGCGTTCTCTCCGCCGTGCCGATCGATCCGGTACCGCTGATCGGGTTCGGCGGGACCCATTACGCGGCCCGTGAGACGGAGATCGCCCTCACATCCCGTGGGGCATTCGGCCACATCGCCCACACCCGCGAGATACCTGCACTGAATAAGGAGATGGTCCTTGCCATGATAGAGAAGAGCGGGGCGGTGGCGGCCTACATCGACCGGAAAGCGCTCGCCCGCGAAGACATTGGCCGGTTGTCCGGGGTGCTGGCGGAGCTCGCGATACCGCGGTTGTCCGGGAGCGAGATTGCTGCCATCGGCCGCCTCTCGTGGGAGACGTATTGTGCCGCCAGGGAGATGGCCGGTGCAGTCTCCCCGGGCGCCCGCTGCTATGTCCACGACCTTTCAGGTTCCGGAAAACTCACCCTTGTCCGGGCAAATCCGGTTTTAATTGGAGAAACAGCAAAATCGGACGAGCCGGGGCTGATAAAAGATCTCGACAGATTGCCGGTCGTTCACATTTCCACGGCCGCAAATCGACTGCTTCCTCAATTTATCACGTATGAGGAACATTCTTCGCGGATAATACATGATTTAAATACCTTGTGCGTAAAAATCATACGTAATAAAGAGATCACTGCAACGGAGAGCGATCACCTGATCATAACCAAGGTACGGTTTGACCCCGGAAAAGCGCGCGAACTGGGGGTACCACCCGGACCTTTTTACCAACGCCTTTCAGCAGGTCAGGCTATTGAGATCAACGGCAGGGTGATCACACCCGACATGGTATCTTCCTGCAGTGAGACTGACATCCATATCCCGGGGTTGGAGAAGTTTCCATGAGGTCAATTGTTGAAGAGGCACTAACCAAGGCGAGGGACGAGACCGTATCGCCCACGCAGAATAACGAAGACCTTGACCAGATCCTTGCCGAGCTCAAGACGGAGATAACGGTGATCGGGTGCGGGGGCGGCGGGTCGAATACGATCTCCCGCATGATGGAAGAGGGTATCCACGGTGCGAAGCTCATCGCCATCAACACCGACGCCCAGCACCTGATCCGCACCCACGCGGACCAGCGGATCCTCGTCGGCCGCCAGCGTACCCGCGGCCTCGGGGCCGGCTCCATCCCGCAGATCGGCGAGGAAGCTGCCCTCGAGAACGAGCAGGAGATCCGTGCCGTGGTCTCCGGCTGCGACATGGTCTTCATCACGGTCGGGCTCGGCGGTGGCACCGGGACCGGCGTGGCCCCGGTCGTGGCAAAGGCAGCCCGGGAGGAAGGGGCCCTCACGATCGCGATCGTCACCCTGCCGTTCGCTGCGGAAGGTGCCATCCGCATGGAGAATGCAGAGGCAGGCCTCGAACGCCTCCGGGACGTGGCGGACACGGTCATTGTTGTGCCCAATGACAAGCTCCTCGAGGTCGTGCCCAAGCTCCCGCTCTATGCGGCGTTCAAGGTCGCGGACGAGGTCCTGATGCGTGCGGTCAAAGGAATCACCGAACTGATCACGATGCCCGGGCTCGTGAACCTGGACTTTGCCGATGTCCGCACGGTCATGGAGCGCGGCGGCGTGGCCATGATCGGCATGGGCGAGAGCGACAGCGAGGACAAGGCGGCAGATTCGGTCAAGAAGGCGATCCGTTCGCCGCTCCTCGACGTGGATATCTCCGGCGCGACCGCCGCGCTCGTCAACGTGGTCGGCGGCCCGGACATGACCATGGAAGAAGCGGAAGGTGTCGTGCAGGAGGTCTACAACCGCGTAGACCCGAATGCGCGTATCATCTGGGGTGCCCAGATCGACCCGGGGATGGAAAACAAGATGCGCACCCTGCTGGTGGTCACGGGCGTACGGTCGCCACAAATATATGGTCGTAATGAGAAGCTTACCCCCAAAGTACAGAAACAGTTTGAGATCGATTTTCTCAAGTGAGCGGATATGGAAATTTCAAAGCCTGACTTCAAAACAGACGTATTACACGAGGAGCTGCTCCGCAAATACCTGCGGGTGCTCAAACTCGCGCGCACCCCCACCCGGGAAGAGTTTACCAAGATCGCGACTGTTGCGGCAGCCGGTGTCCTCCTTGTCGGACTGATCGGTTTCATCATCTATGTCTTCTTCGTTCACAAGGCCCTGCTGGGATTCTAGGCCGGCCCGATGCTTATGACACAGCCAACCAGTCCAGCACCCAGTACCGCCCCCGCGGTGGCACCCGCAGCTCCTGAGGTATTCGTCAACCGGATATTTGCCATCAAGACGACATCGAAGCAGGAGCGGACGGTCGCGGACAACATCCTCAAGGCGATCGATACCAAGGCAACGGACGTCAAGGTCACGGCCATTATCGTGCCCAACGAGCTGCAGGGCTACGTGCTCGTGGAGACCCCTGAGAAGATGAACCGGATCGAGCAGCTCGTGGAGAAGGTTGCCCATGCACGGTCGGTGATCAAGGGCGAGACTACCCTTGCTGAGGTCGGCCACTTCCTCATCCCGAAACCTGTCGTCTCCGGCATCGAGGAAGGCACCATCGTCGAGCTGATCGCCGGGCCCTTCAAGGGAGAGAAAGCCGTGGTCAAGCGCGTGGACTCCGCGAAGGAAGAGATCACGGTCGAGCTCTACGAGAGCGTGGTCCCGATCCCGATCACGGTCCGGGGCGACAACGTCCGGGTCGTCGAGAAGTTCAGCGACCGGTAATACTTTATCTCTTTTTCATGTAACCGGTGCAGAACGACCGTGCACCGGGAACTGAACGTGTCCGAGAAGGAGCCAAAACCGGAGTCAGAATTGGACTATCCTTGATTGGTCTCAATAAAAAAGGTTAGGCCGGTGCAGGAACGGTAGCGGTCTGTGTCACCGTTGCCCCCGCAGGGTGGGCAGTCCGGTAGCCTTTCACGATATCGCGGAACTGGCTGCACAACGTCGCCAGCTGCTGGTTTGCGGACTGAACTGCTTTCCCGTCCTGGCTGTCGAACGCGGCCTTCAGGGCAGTGCCTTCCTGCTGGATCTGGTTTTCGACCTCCTGTGCCTGCGAGACATCGACACCTCTTGCCGTCAGTTTCGCGAGCACGCTGTTCCGTTCCTGATCGTTGTGTGCAAACTCATCCATCCGGGCGGTCCCGCGGTCCGTCCACCACGTGTTTTTGAGGTCCTGAATCGTAGTTGACTGTGCCATGACCGAGGCGTTGACGCTCTCGCGGAGGGCCTTTCCGGTGCCGTTGTACTCCTTCAGTGATCCTCTTGCCGTGCTCATGAACTCCTTCCGGTCTGCACCCATCTGCGTTTCCGCGGCTTTGATCTGATCAGCGGCGGTCATCGACTGCACCGAGGACTCTGTGCCGGTGAACTGCGATTCAAGAGAGGAGAGCTGGCCTGTCCCGGCACCATTGCTGAGGGTACCGATATAGCTGATCGCCCCGTCCATCTGTGCCTGTCCGATTGCGCCGGCGTACGCCACGCCTGCCTGCATCGCGGTGATATGTTCGGGGTTGTCGTTCCATGAAGTCCCGTTCCCGAGAGCGCTCGCGGCCGGCATGATCGCCGCAACGAGGCAGATCATGCAGAAGCCGCACAGCATTGTTATCCTGGTGTTTTTCATTTCTGTCACCTGTCTTCCCGGGTGTTGTTCGCACCCTGATCACCCGTTGCCCGGAGGAGCTTATGTATTCATAAAATGGGAGCAGTGTTCCGTGTAAAAATGCGGGGCGAAACGTTGAACCCGCAGGTTAGACCATATCTGACTGATCCTGGCGGACCAGGGTGACTCTCCCCGCTATTCTCCGTTACGAACCAAATCACAAAGTCAATACAACGCGCCGGAACCGCCCCCGGGCACAATAAAGATAATCCGGCACGGTACAACACTCTCCACGGGAGTTGTTGTGGATGGCAGATCAAGGAGGCGCGATACTCCAGCGGGACGGGAGATGCTATGCGGTAATAACACGGACACCAGCGGGAATAGTCACGCCGGACGATCTTGAAACGATCGCGAGGATCGGGAGGAAGTACCGCGTACCGGTCCTCAAGATCACCTCCGGCCAGCGGATCATCCTTGCCGGCCTTGAACCGGGCGACGTGCAGAAGGTCATCGATGAACTGGGGACGCTGGCAAAACCCGAGACTGCCCCGTGCGTGAAATTCGTACAGGCCTGTCTCGGCACCGACATGTGCCGGTACGGCAACCAGGACTCCGTCGGGCTTGCGCTGGCTGCCGAAGAGCAGTTCAGGAACCAGACATTCCCGGCGAAGATCAAGATTGGGGTATCCGGGTGCCCGCGCTGCTGCGGCGAAAGCCATACGCGGGACATCGGGATCATGGGGACGAACCGGGGGTGGACGATCTTCTTCGGAGGGAACGGCGGGACACGGCCGAGGTTCGGGGACATGGTTGCCCGGAATCTGTCAGCGGTGGAAGCGCTGGACTGTGCGCAGCGGCTCGCCGGGTATTACCGGAGCCATGCAAAGCCGCACGAACGGACCGCCCGGTTCATGGAGCGGACCGGGATGGACACGCTCACGTCCGATCTCCTGTCATTCCTTCCGTACATACCGATTGAGAAGGCGACCTGAGGATGAACATTACCGATCTTTCTGAGGCAGTGTCGGGCCCGGATCCGCACCATGGGGACGCCCGGAAGATCTGCAATTTGCCCTGTGCGATGATTACCCTCACCAATGCCCCGACTGGCAGGAGTCACAGATTGGACAGATCATGTGATACCCTGGTAGAATACTCCCGATAAAAGAGATCCGGATATCTCCGGATACTCACTTTTTGTAGGTCTTTTTGACGAACCACGCGATATTCTGGCCAAGCTGGCGCATCGTATCAACGCCCTCTTCATCGGTTTCGACATCGCCGGGCTTGAGCCCTATCGCCAAGTTCCAGTACCGCGATCCTGCGGTGAACATCCCGCTGATACCAAAGAAATGGTTGATCGTGTCGACTGCGCAGACCGCCCCGGCCCGGCGCTGTGCCGCAATCCCTGCCCCGAGTTTCTGCCGGAAGAGGTCCCCGTTGGCTTTTGCGACAAAGAACGAGCGGTCCATGAACGCCTTGATCTCCGGTGTCACGCCGGCAAAATACGTGGGCGTTGCGATGATGATCGCGTCCGCTTCGATCATCTTCTCAATACAGTCGTTCACCATATCATTTTCCAGCACGCACCGCTGGTCCCGGTTCTCGAAGTATTTCCAGCAGGCGGTGCAGGGACGGACGTTCTTCCCGCCGATCTGGATGAGTTCGGTGGTGATCCCCTCCTTCTCGATCTCCCTGAGCGCATGGCGGATCAGCAGGCTCGTATTTCCGTCCTTGTTCGGGCTTCCGTTCAGTGCAATGACCTTCATCGTAACCTCGTCCGGTACATCCCGGCCCGGTAGAATATCAATAGCCAGTATATTATAGGAATCAGTTATCATATTGTTACCAGGTAACATGAACCGAACGCGTGAAACCTGCACCTACCATTGCGAGATCGAGGCGGCCTTCGCAATCATGGGCGGGAAATGGAAAGCCCGGATCATCTGGCATATCGGGGAGGGAAAGCCAAGGTTCAATGAACTGCGGGACATACTGGAGAATGTCAGCCCCCGTATGCTGGCAAAGCAGTTGCGGGAACTGGAACGGGACGGCCTCGTCATCCGCACGCTGCACCCTGAAATTCCCCCCCGGGTGGACTACTGTCTGACCGGTGCCGGCAAAGCCCTCGTCCCCATCCTCGAGAGCATCAGCACATGGGTCACGGAATTCTGCCCGGACGCGGCTGAGAGGATCGGATAGCCGGATGAGCCCGGACCTATTCCCCGGACAGGACACTGCAGTCCTGAATAAAAAGGGGGTTCTGGCGCCGGAGAATCTGTTCGGCGCCCGCGGGTGACGGTTCAGTGCTCGATCGTGGCGGCAAAGTAAATATCTCTTCCTGACGCTTTCAGGGGAATCCCGTACACGATACTGCACTCTTTGAGCATCCCGAGTTTCAGTGCGGCAACACCGGCGGTATACATGACCCGGTTGTCCACGTTATGGATGCTCGCGGTCTTCACCGCCGACCCGACCGCAATGCCGAGGTCCGTGACCTTGAAGACGCAGTTCGGACCTTTATAATCCGTCGTGTGGGATCCTGCAGCCGTGCAGGCTTTCTCCATCTCCGTGCAGCTTGCATACCCGCACCCGCCGCAGTTCAGCCCCAGGCTCTTCTCCCCGCTCACTCCGATAAGGACCATCGCATCGCTGGCTTTGACCTGTTCGCCGTTGATCCGGAAAAAATCCATGCCGGTTTCGGCAGCGATCCGGATCATTTTCTCCCCGATCTTCTCCTGGTCTTTGCCCGTCACGATCTCGATGGTGAGCGAATCGATCCCGACCGCCTTGGGCGCGGTCCGTGCTGCCAGGGCCATGAGCCCGGCAACCGTTGTTACAGCATCTGTTTCAACAGACATACCTGACTATGGGAACTGAACCCCTAAAAACCGGAAAGTTACAGAAATGTTATTGGATAGCACCCTGTCCCCCTGTCAGGAAGCGAGGGAGCTTCAATGGCGCATTGGCTGTCTGAAAATAAAGCAGATGTTCACCCGACCGGCATCAGGCCGGGGTGACTACCGGTGATACTGCGGCCGCCACCCGGGGTGACGAGGAAGGTATTCTCGGTTCCGACCATCCCGATCCCTTTGATCCCTTTCTTGGGTTCGAGAGCGATGACCATCCCCTCTTCGAGCGGTGTGTCAAATCCCCTGGCGATCACCGGGTTCTCGGCGATCTCGAGGCCGATCCCGTGCCCGAGGAACTGGACTTTCCGGTCCCCGTACCCCATGAAATTTTCGAGGAACGCAGGTTCGAGATCGGCCGTTACCGTCTCGTAGATCTGCGAGGGAACCGCGTCCGGCCTGAGGAGGGGGATGATGGCGTCCTGGATGTCGAGGCACCGCCGGTGGACCGCGATGACTTCGTCCGGCAGCGTCCCGCCAAACACGTACGTCATGGTCTTGTCGGTGTGGTAGCCGTGATACCCGCAGCCGATGTCGCAGAAGATGAGGTCCCCCTTCTTGAGCTTCCGCTCCCGGCTGCCGAGCAGCGGGACGGCAGGCGACATCCCGGCGTTGCCGCCGGGGCTGTCGAGGTAGGTCGGGTAGATGGAACTCTCGCCAAAGCCGATCAGCCCCAGCATGATTTCGGCCCCGGAGATCCCGAACCTGACGATCCCGTGGTGGCCTTCCCTCACCATGACTGCATAGAGCTCGCCCGAGAACTCGGCCTCGCTTATACCCTCGCGGAGGATACCCGGGGCGAGGTCCTCGAGGACATGGCGGTGGATGCTGCCCGCCTGCTCCATCAGCTGCCGTTCGTACGGGCTCTTGACCGAGCGGATGTCTGCCACCACGCCATCGACTGCTCTTGCATCGCTGAAGGCGAAATGTTTCCGGAGCCGCTGGTACGTGGCGAGCGATACCTGTTCGGTCTCCAGATACACGGTCCTGGGAATCGCACCCGTTGCTTCTGCCGCTGTCCGGTAGCTCTGCATCGGGAGGATCTGCGGGAAACGGGACTCGTCCACTGCACGTGCGAAGCTCCGGCGGACCCAGAGGACAGGTTCACGTTGGCGTGGGATGAGCAGTATCCCGTCCTGCATCGTCCCCGTAAAATAGTAGAGGTTGACGTTGCTGGAGATGATCGCAAGCTCCCAGCCGGGGTTCACAGTGTCCATCCTTACCCGGAAACGCTTCAGCCGGTCGTTGAGCTCACTAAGCGGGACCTTCGTGTGCATGCAGTACTGTTGTTGATTTTTAAAATCAAATAACTGGTGGCAGGGATCGATTGGTCCGGAAATCCCTGGTTGCTTCCTTCAGTCCGTGCCCCACCCCGCAGCTCCCGGTATGAGCCTTCCCGGACAGAATTTCAGCTTAATGAGGGGTGAACCGGTACTGTCCCCCCGGCACGCTGATCTCGAACCGGACCCCCTTACCCGGCTCTCCGTTCTCATCAATCTTCATACCATAGATTTCAAGGATATCGTGGACAAAGAAGAGGTCAAACCCGGTCATCTTGCCAAAACTCCTGGTGAACAGGTCATGTTTCCGGTCTTCCGGAATCCCGACTCCGTCATCCTGGTAGACCAGGGTGCATCCGGATGCAGATTCACGGGCGGTGATCCGGATTTCTGTAACCTTTTTCCCGTGCTTTACCGAGTTATCGATAAGGTGCCAGAACACTTTTTCGATGACAGGATCTGCGTATATCTCCAGGTTCTCCGCTTCGTTCGTGATCCGGACAGATCCTGCCAGACCCGTGCTGCGGATGGTGTCCAGGAGGCTCCCGAGACGGTGCCAGCGGGGGGGCTGCTGGCCGATCTCCTGGTATTCCTTGGTATACAGGATCTGCTGCTGGATCACCTTGAGGATCTCTTCCTCGCGGGTGCGGAATTCCTCAGCTTTCTGATCGGTGATATGCTCCCTGCTCAGCTCGACATATCCCCGAAGTCCGGAGATCTTGTTGTAGATGTCATGCCACGCGACCGTATTCATCAGGTTCAGTTTCTGGTTCGCGATCTGCAGGGCCTGCTCCTGTTTCTTGCGCTCGGTGATGTCCTCGGAAAAGATGACGATTCCGCCGACCGTGTTGTCGGCTGTGAACCACGGGCGCACCTCCCAGCTCAGCCACTGGACGGTTCCATTTGCCCGCACGAACCGATCCTCATCGGCGTGAACAACTTCGCCCGCAAGGCCGCGGCTGTGTACGGCCGTCCAGTAGTCCGGGATCTCGGGAAGGATCTCATAGTAAGACCGGCCAAGGATCTCCCGGTCTTCGAGATGATAGTCCGCTATCCATCTGCGGCTGGCCGCAATGTAGTGCATATCGCGGTCGAACATGGCGAGGGCGGCAGGCGCGTGCCGGATGAAGAGCCGGAGTTTCTCCTCGCTCTCCCGGAGCGTCTCCTCAGCCCGTTTGCGTTCGGTGATATCCCGGACGATAGTCCCCAGACCAGCCGGCTGTCCTGTATCGTCCCGGAGAAGGAACGCGCGTAATGCCACGGGGAAGATCGTCCCGTCCTTTCTCCGGTATTCTTTCTCGTAGACATCAGAATAGCCGAGCAGCAGGACCTGTTCTTTCAGGATCCTCTCCTCGGACTCATGCCATTTCTCCGGGGTGATATCACGGTAGGTGAACCCCCGGAGCTCTTCATCGGAATAGCCCAGCATCTCCCGGAACGCAGGATTGTATTCTTTTATCCGGCCTGCCATGTCTACACTTGCGAATGCATCCCTCATGCTCTCGTAGAGCTTCCGGTACCGGGTCTCGTACTGGAACAGCAGCTGTTGTTGTTTTTCTGATGCACCCGTGAAGTAATGGATGAGACCGTAGAGCAATAGTGTCGTGACGATAATGAACCCGAACCCTTTGAGCTCCGAGTAGAGCAGGAACGCGTCCGATCCGCCGGTTATTGCAAAAGCGAGGTTATCGGAAAAAAAGATCCAGGCAAGACCGATCACAAGGTAGACCAGTGCCACCTTCAGGGCACCTGATTGCAGGAAAGCCCGGAACCGGTCCCGTGCTGAGGGTGCCATGAACACACTCTCACGAAGCGAACCGCAATAAACGTTTGCCTGCCGGAAGATTTTCCGGTGTGCTCCGGTGAAAAAGGTGAATCGTTAAAAGATCCCCGCAATCCCGTATTATCGCTGAACTGGTGGACCGGTAATTCAACCGGGCGGAGATCCTGTCCGGGTCGGTACGGCATATCTTCCCAATCGGTGTCAGCCGGCAACACCGGAAACGCGGGTACCGGCACGTCCGTGCTGCCTGCACCATCCCTGCATCCTGCCGGTCATCCGGGATTCGTGTATCTGGTCCGGGTTGGGGGGGTCAGATGGGTACAGACCGATCCCGTGCAGAAGGGTTTGTTCGGGAAGTTCACATCAGGAAGTTATTGGTTTGCAGGATCGCCCAAGGTTCCGTTCTCCTAAATTACACCGGGATTTCGCCAGCAACCCAGGCAGCCGCACCCGTGGAATCTGGTTCTGGTAGTTCAGAGTTCCGCTGCCCGGACTGATGCATCACGGGACAAGCAATTCTGTTTTTTTATCGTCAGGGATAATAACTTCCTCGGTTGTCAGTTCCCCAAAACTGTTCCGATTCAGTTCCTCTATCTTTTCCTGGATAAACTGTGAAAAATAGCCTTTGTAACGAGCCTGTAATCCGGGAAGCATCCAGTCCTGTTCCGTTATCGTTTTCCGGCAACAGGGAGAACCACACGCACAATCCATTTCAAAGATCATATCGCTTCCCACCGATTCTGAAACGGTCATGCCATAATCAAAGGTGATCTCCTCACCGGCTCTGATATCCCGCATGGCAACCAGAAAAACCTGGCCTTTGAAACCGCTGTTGGGGTCACAGCTGTGGTTGAAAAAATCCGTATCTTCCGGAACAGTACCGGCAGGGCCCAGGACAAAGCGGTCTTCGATCTGCATAGTGTATCTCTGCATCTCTGCAGGAAGCTGGTACATCTCATCGATCAGCATGATCTTCCCCCCGAATATTGCCAGCCTCTCATCTTTTCTGATATCCACTCTGGCAAAGATCCCCCAGCCCTGCGTATCTGATTTTCGTTTCTCAAGATCAGAATGCAACCAGCTGCTTGTAATCATGAACACGTCCTTAAAAGCTGATGGAAGAATGTACGAGGTCAATAGTTTTGTCCGTTGCGGTCAAAGCGTTTTTATCCGCCGGATAGTGCGATACCCTCACGTGTGGGCAGCAGCTCTCTTTGAAGCAGCAACGGGATCGGGGACATGTTGCCGCTGGCGACCCGTCCGGCCCAGGATTGCGTATCGGGTGGTGTTGGTTTATGACAGGAAATTCACCTGGGAGGGGTCGGATGGAGTAAAGTTGGTGGCACGACGGGATTTTGTCGGATATGTGCCGAACACCAAACGAAGGCACCCGGAGGAAATCCTTCCCCCCGGAATTTTTGCCCGATTGTTAACCAAGAGCCAGAGAACAGAATGGGTGCCACAACCTGCCAGCTACGGCCATGAAATTCTCCGTTCTCTCCGGAAATACCAGAGTGGCAGGTACATCACGTAAGTTTTATCTGATCGGGAATTCTTTCTTAATTTCCCTGATTGATGATGACAAGGACGGGACCTTTTGATGTTTGAACGGTTTGATCTGGCAAAAAAGACTGACGATAAGGTGTTTCAAAAGGATATTGAACCAATGCAAAAACAGCTGGGAATTCTTCAGAGAGATCTACGGGATAAAAAAATACCGGTAATAATTGTCGTTGAAGGCTGGAATGCCTCCGGCATCACAATGGTGATGAACGAACTCATCCAGTTCCTGGATCCCCGTGGATTCTCCCTGCACTCGATCGGTTCACCCTCCGACGCAGAGAGGACCCGGCCATTATTATGGCGTTTCTGGGAAAAGATCCCTGCAAAAGGACGCATCGCCCTCTTTGCCCGAAGCTGGTACAGCCGCTCACTTGCAGAGATAATTTCAGGAATCGAGTGGAAACGGGGAGTCAGACACTCCCTGTCGCAGATCAACCAGTTCGAACGCCAGCTGGCTGATGACGGAACCATCATCATTAAATTTTTTCTCCATATCAGCAAGGAAGAGCAGAAAAAACGCCTGGATGAACGTGAACAAAATCCTTTGACATCGTGGATGATCACCAAAGGTGACTGGGATTTTCATAACCAGTATGACAGTTATCTTCCTGTTATTGAGGACTATATTGAAGGGACCGACCGCCCTTACGCCCCGTGGATGATAATTGAGGCCACTGACAGGAACTACACGATTCTCAAGGCCTTTTCAGCAGTGATAAAAACACTGGAAAAAAACCTGGCAGCATCAGATAAAAATGCCTTAGAAAAGAATGGAAATTCCGATATTACGAGACCAAAGAAAGTCGATGTCAAACGTAAATCCTTTCCCGCAGTTGCCTTGACCCGGCCTGAATACGAACAAAATTTAATCATGTACCAGCAGCAGGTCCGGGAAATCCAGTACCGGTTGTACAAAAGGAAGATCCCCCTTATTATCGTTTATGAAGGGTGGGACGCAGCAGGTAAGGGAGGCAACATTATGCGCCTTGTCCGGCACATGAACCCGCGGGGGTATGATGTCATTCCCATATCCCGGCCAAATGATGCGGAGAACGAGTATCACTATCTCTGGAGGTTTGTCCGGCAGTTCCCGGGAGGGGGACAGATAACGATCTTCGATCGGAGCTGGTACGGGCGTGTTCTTGTCGAACGGATCGAAGGCTTCTGTTCCGAGACCGAGTGGAAACGGGCATACAACGAGATCAATGAGATGGAAGAAACGTACGTGGAGGACGGTGGAGGGCTGATAAAATTCTGGCTCGAAATCGATAAAAATGAGCAGATCCGGCGGTTCAGGCAGCGGGAAAAGGATCCGTTGAAACAGTGGAAGATCACGGATGAGGACTGGAGGAACCATGAGAAGTGGAATCTCTATGATGAGGCAGTCGATGAAATGCTCGCCCGTACAAATACTCCCGTCGCTCCCTGGACCGTTGTCGAATCCGGTAATAAATGGTATGCACGGCTGAAAACCCTGCAGACCGTAATTTCCTATGGTGAACAGTTCCTGTGACCGTTCAGGAAACGATCGCGAGGTGTGTCATACCCTACGCAAAGGCTCCCCGCCCTCCTGGGAAGTGCCCTTCATTTCCGGGCAGGCCGAATGCGAGGGAGGGGGTCGGATGGGATAATATTGTGGCGGGCCGTTATTTCATCAAAAACCGCACGATACCCTTTATCTGACACCCACTACTTGGCACATCATCCTTTTACCCCTTATCCGGGCCCGTTACGAGCCCGGTTTGCCCATCCGGAAGGTTGGTTTCCGGAATTACTTGCTAAAACATGCGAATTCCGGTTCGGGTTTTTGAAACAGCACATATTTACCTTTTTTACGCCAAACAAAGCAAAATTCTGGCAGGAAAATGTTCGCTAATGTACGCTTTTGAAAGGCGAAACTCAAGCCCAGATCGATTCGGGTTCTGTACCCGTTTTTCGGCATCGAAGAATGCTAACGCATTCTTCTCAAGCTCTTACTACCCTGCGGGTAGTAATCGCACCCCAGAATGCGGATACGGGCGACTTTTTTCAGGGTGATTTTCCTTGGTCACTCAGTCATTATCTGAAATATGTTATGGGGCGGGATCGTGCACCCAAATACTGCTATTTATTGCCTCAGGTTTTCAGTCGGCCGGAATGCCGGATTTGCATGAATCATTGCCTCATTTTGACGAATTATTGCCTCTCGTACCTCCGGAGAGGGCTAAACGGAGCCTGTACAGGAGAGATCTGGGAGGAGCCTGCCGTTCTATGGGAAAGGGAAGGCTGGAGAATTCATAAGACAATCTCCGGCTTTGCTATCAGGACGCTTCGCGGGTGGGTGCTCTTCCTGATCAGCGAAAAAAGTGGATTATTTTTTCAGGTCTTCGCTCATCTTCTGGAACTGCTCGCCCGTGATCTCGCCCTTCGCGTACCGCTCCTTAAGGATATCCATCGGCGTCCTGATACCTTCAACCGTTTTATGTGCACCGGTCTCCCGGATAATCACGTAGATGATCAGGAAGACGATCCCGATCATCGGGATGATGACCAGGATGAACCAGAGCAGCCCGTTCATTCCCCGCGAGTTTGCGTCCTTGTACACGAGATACGCGATCGCGATGAAGACGACCAGCCAGAAGAGCATCATAGCCACGCCGAAGAACGGGAAACCGTAGCCGTAACCATAGTTTCCGCCCCACATAGAATCCATCATGTTGTATGCCATGGCGGGAGAATACATCTGTGATCAGATAAATATTCCGACCGGTTTTCTGCATGTTTGATGGTGGGAGAGGGTCGGGAGGGTACATGCCGATACCCTGTGGAAAGGCTTGTCCCGGAAGTTCACGTCAGAAATTTTTTGGTTTGTAGGATCATTTCATGGTCCTGGTTTCATAAAGTACACCGCCCGACCCCCCAGATCCCCTGGAGTTTTGGGCAGGTATTTTGTGGATTTTTGTGTGGTTTTACGACGTGAATTTTGTGTGTAAGCTGGACTTTGGCGAGCTGAATGCGGGAGGGGGGTCGGATGGGGTAAGAATGGTGGCAGGCCGGGCTTTCGCCGGAGACCCGAGAGGGGAGGGGGTTGTGACCGATCGGCAGGATCTGGCTGGTCGGGCATGATCACGCGGGACCAAAGGAGACCCCTCCGATTCTGCGAGCAGGACAAAGCAGCAAAGAATAATCAGGTACCTTTCTTAACCGATGTGCAAAAGAGAGAAACAGTCCGGTTCCTGTTATTTCTAAAAAAAGAAAGAACCGACATACAACCCGAAGCAGCGGTTCTGTTGCGTTGTCGGGACGTTTACACCGTCAATAGGAACGGGTCACAACGCTATCATTTTCATTAAGTCCCGGTAATGCAACAGCCCCCTCAGGGGGAATACATATATACAATGGAGTTCTCTGGACAGATGTGTATGTCCAAGTGTGCCCTGGTATTTATTATAATCCTGTTCTTCCTGGTCCCCGTTGCCGCTCAAACCACTCCCCCGCCATGGAGCTGGAATACCTATAGCGGGACAAGCCAGTGGATGGTAACGATCACGGAAGACCAGTCCGGTTGTGGAGGAGGAGTTACCACAACCCAGAGTTCTGTTTCAATCCAGCATAATCTCACGAGTGCAGTCATGGGCGATATCGGCCATGGACCTGCCACGGGAACATTTATTTCCGGAAACATATTGCACATACCGGGCAGGACGGTATCCGATCCGCCGGGATCGTCAACATTGTCGGCATATGATATTTTCTTTACCACGGACTGCTCTGCATTTACCGGGAAATACAGCTGGGATTACACCGGCCCGGATACGGTTGGCGCGTGTACCGGCACAACTTCGTTCAGCGGGACAAACAGCCAGGGGTGCCCGGGGTCAAATGAGGTCACTCCTGTGGTTTCTCCGACCCCGGTTGATTATTACGCTTCGATGTTGGCCGGTCCACATGCCGAGCTCCTCAACTACCTGCCCCTCTGCGACGAGCGGGACAGACTTCAGCATGATATCGATGCTTTCAACGCAGCGAGCAACCTGAATTATCGTCTGACGGGGAAGTACCTGGACGAACCTCCGGATATTACCCAGGACCGGGCATTGCTTAATCAGGACAAGGACAAGATCAAGACCATGGGATCTGAGATCGAAAACGGGTACCAGATGGTCCTCGTAAAAGATCCAAATAATTTCCAGGCAAACTGGGACATGGCACAACTGAAAAAGAGCGAAGGTCAACTCGCGGTTGGTATCGGTTATGCGAAGACCGCACTGAACAACAACGTTGCCGGAAATGAGGCGGACGCAATCAAGAGAGATTTTGCTGAAGGAAACAACCTCGACGATTACCCGAGCCCGGGTAACAGTAATTTCGTCGCAACGATCGGGAATAACCTCCCCAGTGCCAGCCAGAATGTCTACGGCACCAGTTTACCGCAGACATCGACCGAACCATCCCTTTTGAGTAACCTTTGGAATTTCGAGATATATGTCAGTCCGAATACAGCGGTAAAGGATGGCAATCTGGTGAACCAGATGGTTTATTCGCGGTGAGGTTGCCATGAAAGAGATGAGACCAAAAGATACCCTACAAATGACCGCCATGTTCCTCTCCGGGCTCGTTCTTTTGACGCTCTTTGCCGGATGCGTTTCGAATAGTCCGAATTCGGCGTCACAGAATGCCATTGTCCAGGAGCAGTCTGCATTCATCGCGGCAGCCAAGAACTGCACGGACACGACCGTTACCATCACCGACGCGGTCGGGACGTTCCAGTATACCTCGTCCGACAACTGTGTCTTCACAAAGACGCTGGTGCGGTTAAACCAGAGCGAGATGCAGAAGATGAAGACGATGCTGGAAGGGAAGAATATGACCTGCTTGTACACGAAAGGAAACTTTGATCCCCGGCTGGTCACTTCGCTTGTCGGTGGGATAGAGTACTGCTCCGGCGACCTGAAAGACGATATTACCAATCTGATGCTCTTTACTTGAACTGAACTTACAATTCTTTTTCGGCGCTTTTTCGGCGCGAAATAACGATACCGACTGTGCGGGTCCGTGAATTATACTGATGTAAGGCAACTACCATACCTGTTCCCACCGCTTGGCCAACCGATACACCCACTCAATCATCGTTATTAGGAATTGAAATTGGGATTATTTCGATAATTGGCGCAGCATTGCTCGTTATGAGACGAACATGATTGAATACCGTAAAAATACACACCATACATGGTGTATTATTTAAAAAAAAATTTGCCGCTACCAGAGAAAAGGAATGAGCCGGTACCGGACGTTCCGGGTATACTCCCGGTAGCCTTCGAGGTCCCGGGAAAGCATCTCTTCTTCCCCGAGTATCCTCGCCATAAGAAGGATGGTCAGGGCAAGCCCCGCGAGCAGACCGAAGAATGAGCCGAGCAGCACGGGCGCCCCGATAAACATCAGGATCGCTCCCAGATACATGGGATGCCTGACAAATCCGTATACTCCTGTCGACACCACCCGCTGCTGCCTGTCGTCCTGATGCCTGATTAGCGGGGACAGGAAGGTGTTATCGGTGAATGACCGGAAGAACAGGAAAAACGATCCGGCCAGCCCGGCTCCCCCACAAACGTTCAGCCAGAATGGGAATGCGGGGGACCACCCGAACCGTTTTGCATCAAGGGGCATGATGACAATCCAGAGCATGAATCCGATCGCGATCCCATAGACAACATACCTGTCCCAGTGTTCCTGGTTGCCGGCACCGGGTCTCCTGAACCGTTCCGCAAGCAGGGCCGGGTCTTTCCGGTACAGGTACAGGATTGTCGAAAAACAGAGAAGGATGAACCAGATGCCGAAGATCCAGCCCTGAGGCCAGAAAAGATCTCCGGAGAGGACGAGAATGAGGGCAGGAAATACCAGGATGTACAATAACGCGAAGACGATCTTCTTCTCCATGCGTACAGTATTGGAGATCGGGATTCATATGAGTCTGTCTCTGAGCGTGTTGACATAGGAACAAGGGCATGTCACGCTGCCCTACCCGTTCACCCGGGGGGATCGGATGGGGTCGTGACTGATGATTCGGAACCATGGCCGATCCATTTTTGCTATTACCCTCAGGATGTGTCCCCCAAAGCGCTCGTGCAGAAACAGATTTACCGTTGCATGGTGCAAAAACGGTTGTTGTGGATGGTACTGGTGGAAAAACCGGGGGTACCGGATTGGACACAATCCGGATACTACGCGATCCGGTGTTGTCACTGCGGATTACGGTAACACCACGGTCCGAAGCCCCGATACTTCATACACGGTCAATTCGGTTGGTGCTGCCATCCACCCGGCACACGTCGCAAAATGATCCTGCATATGTTGGGTGGCAATATGATCATCAAGGTGTTTCCGGCTCTCCCACTCTTCACAAAAGATGAACAGTCCCTGTTCAAAGGCATCTGCATGGAGTTCATACCTGGTACATCCGGGCTCTGCACGGACAAGGGGGATAATCCGGTCTACCTGATGAACAAAGTCCTGCCAATGATCCGGGCGGACATGACACCGGGCGGCAACAAGGAGCATAGTTACTATTCGGATTATGTCAGGAAAAAGTACCCGATCTCCCTCCCCCGGTGTCGCAAAAAATTTATTGTGCAGGTGATTAGGTGTTCGTCTTTATGGGAACAACTAGTCCCGGGGATGGGTGGTCGGGCCGTACCCATTGCATCACGTTTATCTGTCATCGGCAGGATATCCTCACAAATGAGATCCGTTCTCTGTCTCCTGATCATTGTTCTTGCCGTCCTTGCCTGCGGATGTACGTCTTCTGCCCCTGCACCAACTCCCGCTGTCCAGACCACTTCCTCTGCGCCGGTCATCCCGGACCTGACCGGCACGTGGTCCGGTCCCATGAAAGGCTATGATGAGGGTGTCGGGTTTTCGGATTATTCCAATGCTACGATGCAGTTTATCGTGACCGGCCAGGAGGACCGGCTCTTTAACGGCCGGCTTGTCTTTACCATCAATGGCATCCAGGAATCCGTTGGTGTGGCTGGCGTGATCGCCCGTGACGGCAGGAGTTTTTCCATGGCCGAAAAGGACAACGGGTACACGACCGGCCAGGTCCTCTCGAAGGATGAGATCGAGCTCACGTACCTGCACGATGCCACACCGCACTCCGCTGCGATCGACACGCTGAAGCGTGTGTAGGAGCCGGTGTCCTTCACAGGTTCTTCCCCTCCTTTTTTTATTTGCCTGCTGCTCTTTTAGGAACTCTGCATTGAGATCAAGGGACTCATTATCCGGGACGCTGTTGATCGCAACCGGTCACGGGTGGTTCCTGGAGAGGGCCTGGAACTTCCTCTCGCTCTCGTTCAGGGCGTCCAATGCATTCCTGCGCCCGATCTCGGCAGCCGCTTTTACCGCGATGATCTCGATGATCTCCCGGGCCTGCGGTGGCAAATTGAGAGGCTTCCGCGTCAAAATACAGAGAACCCCGACAACCTGCCCTTCGAAATTGCGCAGCGGTGTCCCGGCATAGCCCCGGATATTGAACTCCCGGAGATCCCGGCTACCCGGGAAGAGCCTGCGGACCTCATCCGGGTACACACAGAACCCTTTCTCCGCGGTATTTTCACAGGGAGTGCCTTTCAGGGAGTAGGAAAAATCCACAATTTTTTTACCGTCGAGGAGCATGGAGAGCATCTGTACGCGTTCGCGATCCGACGTAATCTCACCGATCATGACGCAATCCGCCCCCAGCCAGGCAGCGATGCTCTCCGTTATCCGGTCCAGCGATTCCATACCCGTCGTTCCCACCATGCTCGTGACCATTGCACGGAACGCAGACTCCGTGGCCTTGCGCCCGGTGATATCGCGGACTACCGAGAGCATGGTCGGGCGCCCATTGAGATCGAAAAGATTTACACTTATGTCAATGGTTTTTTCCCGGTTGTCTTTTGTCCGGTAATTGGTCTGGAAAACAGCGTGGTTGTTTCTTACTATCTCCTGGAAAATCTCATGAGATCGTTCTTTCATTTCGGGTGTGTCGAGATCGATAAGGCGTACATCCTGCATCTCTTCGCGGCTCATGCCAAGGATCCGGCATGCCTGAACATTAGCATCGATGAATTTTCCCGGCCCCGTCGGCGTCATTTCATTGACCAGTATACCGTCGTTTGCATTCTCGAGGATAAGGCGGTAGCGCTCCTCGCTCTCCCGGAGGGCATTCTCCGCACGCCTCCTGCGGAGGGAAACGGCAACAATATGAGAAAACGACTTGAGAATTTCGGTTGACGGATCCAGCTGGCCGCTTTTCATTGCCAGCATCGAAATACCGTACAGTTGGCCCTCGATAACGCATGCTATTCCGATCAATCGATCGATGCCAGCCAGCTTCTGGATGGTTTTACTGACAAGTGGCGGGATCTGCCCAAAACTGACCTCGGTCAGTGTCTTTTTCTTCCCAATGATATCCCGGGTAATCTCCCGGTACATCTCATCGCTCACCGGCATCCGCAAATCAAAAGGTCGTTTCCCCAGGAGCTTGACGACTTTTTCCAGCATGCCCGGCGCAATCTCCATATCTGTTACCCGAAGCGTCCGGTCAACGGGATCATAGTCGGAGAACCACGTCGCAACAGCGCCAGACATCTCCATAAGTGTTTTTAAAATTGTCTTTTCAACAGCCTTACCCGATGGCATCGATGCCAGCTCAATTGCCAGGGTATTGAGTGTTGCAAGCGCCCGGGTCTGTTGCAACCGGGCCTCCTCCGCCTTTTTGCGTTCCGTGATATCTTCTACCATAGAAAGGATGTGAGGCCTGCCGCCCATCATGATACCAATGGAGGAAAACCGGCAGGTCCTGATCTCGCCGCTTTTTATCCGGCACCGTAATTCCATGCCATGTATGGGACGCTGGTCCCGGAGCAGGGAGACCATCTGTGCATATGCATCATCATCAGCAAAAATTCCCAGTTCCTCTGACGTCCTGCCGATTATTTCCTCCCGGGCATATCCGGTATGTACCGAGAACGTGGTATTAACCTCGACAAATACCCCATCGGTTGCCGATACGAGAGTAAGAGCAACCGGATTGCTCTGGAAGACGGTAGCAAATTTCTGTTCCGATTCGCGTAATTCTTCTTCTGCCCGTTTGCGCTCGGTAATATCCCGGATGGACTCTATAGCCCCGGTAATCCTGCCGTCCTTGTCAAACAAAGGAGATGCTTTCAGCCAGACAATCCGTTCTCCGGCATTGGGAGGAGTAAGGGCCGTTTCTGCTGTGAAGGTGCAGCCTTCTTTCCGGAGGTGCCGGTAGTGCCTCCGCACGTCCGGAACATCATGGAAGATAAGATCGAGAAGAAACGGGTGGCGTTCCCCGTACATGGCAGTCGCATAGGCATAATCCCCGTTTCCCACAATATCACCGGCTTTGACACCGGTGAGCTCTTCCATGGCGCGATTCCAGGAGATAACGATGCCCTCACGGTTCACGACCAGCGTGGCATCGGGGAGAAAATCGATGATGTCGGAAAACCTGCGTTCACTCTCCTTCAGCGCAGCCTCCGACCGTTTTCGTTCGGAGATATCTGTGGCAATGCCGATAACCACATCCCTGTCTCCCCATCGGGCGATCTTTGCATGGACTTCGAGGGGAATTTGCTGGCTATCTTTCCGGATATGGACTACTTCAAATGACGCCTCACCGGATCTCTTAAGATCCTCCAGACGTTCATCAATGGGTTTTGCAGACTCGGAAATGTCGAGATGGTTGATATTCAGATCAAGGAACTCGCTCTGCGAATATCCATGAAGATCGAGATTCTTTTCATTGGAATACAGAAAATTTCCCTCGAAATCGGAGACGGTAATGGCAGCCGGGGATTCGTTGAGCAGATCAGCAAGAAGGGCGTTCTCTTCCTGTGCCATGATCTCCTCAGACCGGTCTTCCAGCATGACCGCGATCCCTTTGTCTCCCCAGCCAAATGCAAGAGGGATGATGCGGATGCGGAATGCCCTCCATTCTTTCTGTACCGGGATCCATGCATTCACCGCGGCCTCTTTCCCCGCCATTGCCTGTCGTACGGGGTCCCGGATCCGGTCGATCAGACCGGGGCCGATGATGGTTGTGCTGACATTCTGGTTCTCCAGTTCATCTTTCCTGATCCCGAATGCCAGAAGGAAGGATTCGCTGACATTCCTGATGGTGTACGATTCGTCAAGGATAAGGATCAGATCCGACGATTGACTGAGGATCTGTTCGGCCGGGAGTCTTGTCGAGAGGGTATAGACTTTCGCCGGGCCGAGCTTTCGCATATTCACCTGGCCGGCAACGAAGAGGGAATTGAGATATTTTGTCGTGGTAATTCTGCTCAGGTTCAGTTTTTTTGAAATTTCTTCGATAGTCAGACCCTTCTGCGCATCCCTTAAGAGGCCGATTATCTGATGGTAATATTCCTCGTCCAGAATACTCCCCCCCCGTCAATGGTCCGTCGGGAAGATACAGGATAAACAATAGAAGTAATCCCCTGTTCCCTGAAATAATCATTGCCAACCGGGGGCAATTTGTACAGGTATTTGATAACCAAATGTAAAAAAGTTTATATAATAAATAACCAAATTTTGTTAAAGAACCGGAATCCAATGACCTTTGAATCCAATTCCGATAAATTGCCTGTGGAATATCCAGGGATTATCAGAGTCCACGACATCCGGGCATCATGATCGGCATGGTATGAATTGACGGTTCCCTGCATCTTCCCCGGTGTTCGACGTGCCTGTGCCCTGCAATCGTGTTTCCGTTCTCTATGTAGATGACGAGCCAGCCCTTCTGGATCTGGGAAAACAATTCCTCGAACGCGAGGGTGCATTTGATGTCGAAACCACACCGTCTTCTGCTGATGCACTCGGCTTGCTCCGCACGAAAGATTACGATGGGGTGATTTCCGATTACCAGATGCCGGAGATGGATGGACTCGAACTGCTGAAAGCCGTCCGTTCCCTGTATCCCGATCTGCCGTTCATTCTCTTTACCGGTAAAGGACGGGAAGAGATTGTTATCCAGGCATTCGATGCAGGCGCGGATTATTATGTCCAGAAAGGGGGAGAGATCCGTTCACAATTCCGGGAACTCAGTCATAAAATTATCTTGGCAGTTGAAAAACGACATGCGGAGAGAGCGTTGAAGGAAAGTGAAGAACGGTACCGGAATGTTGTCGAGGACCAGACTGAATTCATCTGCCGGTTCAGACCGGATGGAACCCACAATTTTGTGAACGATGCATATTGCCGGTATTTTGGGATACAACGGGAGAGAACCATCGGTTACCGGTTCATTCCGCACATACCGGAAGATGATGCCGGGAGAATCCGCTTGCATTTCGCATCACTGACCCGGAACAGCCCCATAGGAACAATTGAGCACCGTGTTATTATGCCGGATGGTTCTTTCCGGTATCATCACTGGAGTGACCGGGCAATCTTCGATGAGTCCGGCACCCTTGTCGAATACCAGTCGGTTGGCAGGGATATCACGGATCGGAAAACCGCAGAACTGGAACTCATGAAAAAGAATGATGAGCTTTGCGCGGCATATGAGCAGCTGACTGCAGTAGAAGAAGAGCTCAGGACAAGTTACGATGATCTTGCGATAAGCCAGCGTACGCTTGAAGAAAAGGAGATTACTCTGAATGCGATCATCCAGGAATCCCCGATACCGCAATTCGTGATTGGCCGCGATCATAAGATCCTCTACTGGAACCGTGCGCTTGCAGTATACAGCGGTATAGCGGCAGATGAGGTGATCGGGACAGATCAGCAATGGAGGGCCTTCTACACCACCAGACGTCCATGCCTCGCTGATCTTCTTGTCGAGAACGTAAAGGATGAGATTCCGGAATACTATCAGGACAAATATACGAAATCTGTCCTTGTCAACGATGCCTATGAAGCAACGGATTTCTTCCCCCAGATGGGTGCGGGGGGAAAATGGCTCCACTTCACTGCCGGGCTCATTAAAAACCGGAAGGGGGATATCATCGGGGCCGTTGAATCACTCGAAGATGTTACCAGCAGGAAGACTGCAGAACTGGAACTGGAGAAACGGAATGATGAGCTTCGTGTTGCATACGAACAGCTGTCCATGGTTGAAGAAGAACTCCGGGCGATCTTCAGGGATCTTGGAACAACACAGCACGATCTCAGTGATCGGGAGGACCGGTACCGGACTATTATCGGGAAATTTCTCGGAAAGGATTAATGTACCACCGTGCTTTTTTGATTTCTCTCCCGCGAACCGAGTATGGTATAATCCCTCATATTATCCCCTGCCGGTCCGGATAAGTACAATGACCAGGGGGCGGACGATGAACCTCAAAGTTGTGATCACGAAAGGCGAAGACGGCTGGTATGTCGTCACCCTGCCCACCCTGCCCGGCTGCATCTCGCAGGGCCGGACTATCAGGGAGGCCATACAGAATATCAGGGAAGCGGCCTCGCTCTATCTCGAACCCGATGAGGATGTCATTCCCGGTAAAGGGGCACGGATCATCGAGGTTGCGGTTTGAAGCATCAGCCCCGGATCAGTTTTTCATTCATAATTATTATGAATCGACAACCAAATCGACAACCAAATCGACAACCATGGAGAAAATCCGGTGGGCTTTTTGAGGGCAGTTCCATCCCAGAATTATGAGAGATTGACAGGTTATACCATCACATACTGAGTGGCACGTCCCTTTCTTTCAGTTTTTATGAGATTCCGCTCTATCATCCCGGCAAGTTCCTTGCCCGCGGCCTGACGGGAAATGCCATACAGCCGCATCAGATCCCCGCTCTTCACCGATCCATGGGCATGGATATATTCGATAATCTTCATCTGCCGATCGGACAGAGCCACCTGCCCACCAGATGCCTTCCGGTGCTCATCGGATGAGAGCAGCAGAACCCGCTCCTTTACCCGGTGCAGCGAGATCTCTACGCCTTCCGTGAAGTATTCCATCCAGACCGTGCAATCCGGGTAGGTTGCGTTCACCGCCTTGAGCACTGCGTAGTACGCCGGCCGGTCGCTGTCGTAAAAATCATCCAGCGTGAAGAACCGTTTGATATCGAACTCCCGCATCGCAAGGATCAGCGTGGCAAGGGCCCGGGCCGTCCGCCCATTGCCGTCTACGAACGGGTGAATCCGCACGAGTTCGTAGTGAGCAATCCCGGCGACGAGGACCGGGTGCATCTGGTGTGCCTCATCGGAATTCAGCCAGCTGGCGAGGGCGGCCATCTGCGGAGAAACCTCTTTTGCGGGTGGTGGAGAATACACAACTTCCTTTGTATGCCGGTTCCCGACAACGACCCGGACCTTCCGGAACGCCCCCTCGGCTGCCGGGTTGTCAAGGGTCCCCTGCGTGATGTCGCGGTGGAGCGCGAGGATATGTTCTTCCAGGATTTTCCCGCCGTTCTGGTAGGTATCGATATGTTCCAGCACCCGCAGGTAATTGAGCACCTCAGCTTTCGCCCGACGGGCCGCCATTACGTCCCGGCCTTCCGCCAGCCGGCTCACTTCTTCGAGTGAGAGCGGGTTTCCCTCGATTGCAGTTGAGGCGTGTGCAGCCCGGACCAGCTGCTCCCTGCGGATTGAGACTTCCCATTTCGGGACGAGATGCGCATGGAGGATTACTTCCCGGGCTGCTGTAATTGCCGCAAGCCGTTTCACCATTTCATGGCTGTAGGTGAATGCCGGTGAAAATGTCCGGGAATCTTTCATGTTGTCTCCCTTATATTCTCTTTTGCACTCCGGCCTTCATGGTTATTGCGGTTGTCGATCGCGGTCCGGAATTATACGGGAAATTATTGTAAGTGATTCGGATGGGGTAATTTGGGTGACATGACAGGATTTCATCGGAAACTGCATGATACCACCTTTCTGACACCCCCGCACGGGACATCATCTTTCAACCTCAAATCCGGGCATTGTACGAGCCCGGATTGCCTCCCCGGGAGAATAATTTCCGGAATTTCGTGCAAAAACAGGGGAATTCCGGTGCGGGTTTTTGAAAAAACAGAGATTTGCAGTTTTTACGCCAAACAAATCAAAATTCGGGCAGGAAAATGTGCGCTAATAGATCCTTTTGGAAGGCGAAACCCAGCCCGGATCGACCTTCTGGGTCTGGACCCATTTTTTGGCCCGAAAAATGGGGATACGTGAGGCTTTTTGCAGGGTGTTTTTTGGCAGTTTTCCGGGCATTGTCCGGAATATGTTTTTGGTGGAGATCGTGCGTCCTAACTCTCCCATATTAACATGGTCTGAGACATCCCACTTTTACGACGTAAAATGGGGGAAATTCACGCTGTGAATGCATGGAAACTCTCATGGTTTTTCGCGAAACTGACATGGTGAAGGTGCCGGAAAGGGGAAACGGGGGTCAAAACGGGGCCGGATTTGTGTATCTCAATAGCCCCTTACCAACGGAGTGAGTATACCCCGCTCCTTTTTAGGAATCGATGCGAGCCTGATGAAAGAGTGGTCGATATGATACGTGTTTACTTTCGCCCTTCACTCCGATAGCCTTAATACTCCCGATCCTTCAGATATGGATAGGAAATTCTCATGAAAGGGTTTGTCCCGACGCCTCCGTCAGTAGTCGATCTCATGGTGGCAAAATTATTTGAGAAAACACCCCCGGAGCCGGATGACACTCTTCTGGATCCCGGCTGCGGGAGGGGGGCGTTTATCGAAGGGATAATCCGGTGGTGCGATAAAAACAACAGAGAACTCCCTCGCATTACCGGTATCGATTCCGATCCCCGCCACATCGCTGTCGCGTATGAAAAATATTCCGGACTCCCTTCAATACAAATCCTGCACGAAGATTTTCTCCTGCGAGCGCCCGAAAGGAAATTTAATTTTATTATCGCAAACCCGCCATACGTTCCCATCACCGGGTTAACCGAACCGGAAAAGAAAGAATACCGTACGCGATTCCGCTCGGCAACCGGACGGTTCGATCTCTACTTCCTCTTCTTCGAACAGGCACTCCACTGCCTAGAAAAAAACGGGAGGCTCGTCTTCATAACACCGGAAAAATATCTCTCGGTGAAGAGTGCGTCGCAGCTCAGGATCCTCTTTTCGGGATATTGCATCAATGAGATCGATCTGATCCATGAACAGTCATTCGGGAATCTTATTACATACCCGGCAGTAACCACGATAACTCACAAGAAATCATATGTCCCAACCACGATAATTTTCCGGGATGGCCGTACAAAAGCTGTTCAGATTCCTGAAGACGGGACATCTGCCTTCCCAGCGATCTACGGAAAAACCGGAAAGAAAGCTGGTTACTGTACTCTTGGAGATCTGTGTCTTCGTGTCAGTTGTGGAGTCGCAACCGGGGCGGACGCTGTCTATGTCCGCAAAAAGAAAGAGATCCCTGCGGAGCTGAAACAGTATGCGTTACCTACGATAACAGGGAGAGATTTGTCATTCAATTCTTCGAAGATCCAATCGGATCTTGAAATGATTACCCCCTATGAGTTGAGTGGGAAATTAATTCCGGAGAACCAGCTCGGTGCCTTGAAAAATTTCCTACTGATACCGGAAAATCGCACCCGTCTGCTGAAAAGGACGTGTACTGCAAAAAAACCTTGGTATGCCTTTCATGAAAATCCCCCTCTTGCCCAGATCCTGCAACGAAAAATTCTTTGTAAGGATATCACGGAAAAGCCATTCTTCAAGATTGATTATTCCGGCGAGTTAGTCCCGGGACATTCTGTCTATTATATCATACCAAAGAATCCGGACCATCTCGAAACATTACATGAATATCTCAATTCTCGTGAGGTCCGGTTATGGCTGGAATCGAATTGCCAGCGTGCAGCGAACGGATTTCTCCGGTTGCAAAGCACAATATTGAAACAGATCCCGATTCCATTCAACATTCTGGAAAATAATTGGCTGTCAAGCGAGAAAGTTACCGATCTTCTCGTTCCTGAAGATTCCGGTGAGATCGCCGGATAAGCGGATGATAGAATGAAAACACCTTTCGATGAAGTGATAGATAATATCGTTTCAGAACACTATCACAATCATCGTCAGCAGATGCATTCGGATATTGTCAGCCGGGGAATCTTCCGGGATCTGATGCGGAAATGCCCGGAACTGAAAAAAGACATCAATAGTCACATCGTAAAAAACTGGTTGAATGTCGAATCTCCTACTCAAAGGGGAAGGAAGATGGACCTGCTCATCGGTGAGCCGGATGCTTCCGGCAATCCCGATCTCCAGAAAGTCAGGGTCTGCATCGAGAATAAATCGGTCATTACCGCTCACCGGAACCGTGATGCAAGATTCGATGATCTTTATGAGGTCCTTCAGGATCTCCATGGGATAAAATCCGAGATTATCATGGGGGCAACCGTTATGATCGGATTGGCGGATCGTGTACTCAATGTCCCCGATGGCGTCAAATCCCATTTCAAGAAAAAACCACGCAAATTCCAGGATACGGTTGTGCTGCGATTATCCTCGGGCGATCAGAAATTATGGGATGATTTCCCGGAAGATATCAGTGAGAACAGGGCGAACGATCCTGCGCTGACGATGCAAAAATTCCAGGCTCTTCCCACACGAAAGATCGGGCTTACGCATGTCAAAGGTTATGACTACATCCTCTTCATCCCGGTGTTCATTGATAATGTGAATCCTCCATTCCTTGCCCGGGAGAACAATCTGGGTATCGATATCGATACTGAGTATCAGAAGATGCTGGAAAGAATTTGTTCAGCGTACCGGACACGGTGGCATTTGTAAATTTTTTCTTGAATGCATCCCCCACGTTGCGGAGTCGTGGGGGGTCGTGGGGGTACATTTGCGATCTGGCCCGATCATTCCAGCGCATAAACGATGCCCCGCCTTCCAGTGGAATCTCCGACATAAATTCCGGGGCGTAACGATGCCTGTTGGGCCAGGACCGGCAAGGTCCAAGGGCCGCGGATGTTGATTTGTACCCATGCGACCCCCCAAGCCCCCTCCCGGTTTTGAACCGGATTTATGGCTGGTTGGCTTGCATTTCTACGGTGTAAAATTATCTTGAGAGTGGGGGCCGGGTATGGTTGAGAGAAGAGGGGGGGGTCGCACGGGTACAAATGTTGTGGACGGGGGGGGTGGGGGGTGCCGGAATAAAGAATTGTACGATCCCAGATGCCTAGCGAGTCTTCCCACCCCCTGATGGGGGTCGCTCGGCCGCCTCGTCGGGGCCTCGCTGGGCAAGGAGGTTGATAAGATGTATCATTGATTGATCTGCTGAAGAGATCCCACAAAATAATAATGTCTGAATCCACATCTTCAGTTAATGAACTCCAAAGAAATTTTGAAACGTATCACTGGAATCAGTACCCCGATTTTTGGAATTTCTTGGAATCCTGATAATACGGAAAGAGATCATGCCAGAGAAGTAATAGCTTTCTTGGAAGATCGACGCGTGCTGTATAATGCGTGCGAAATTGAAGTGCCAGAACATTGTATTGATTCTGTGGTGCAAATCAGAGTGTTTCTAACCGAAAGAATCGGTAAAATTGATCAAGATAGTGAACTTTCAATGTCTCTTCGAGCTATGAGAGCCGCTTGTAGAAAATATCTCGATAGAATGGGAGTTGAAAATGATTGGATGCCATTTTGTTCCCATCGGTCTTTTAACAATCGTTGGGAGTTGCATTGCTTCATCGGTGAAATGCGTGGAGTTTTTGGAATTCATATCGCGAAGATTGCAGTTACATATGGGATTGATGTTGAATCTGATCTGACATCGATTCTACCAGGATTGGATTCCGTTCACGAAACTAAACTAAATCATTCAACTGATCCATCTGCAAAGACAGCCAAAAGAGAGAGGAAGATCAAGCATTAAATTTTCTTCTTTCGTTTGAGTGCCTTTTCTAAGTTTTTATTAATTCGTTCAACAACCATGTCAGAAAGAGGAAAATCGATTTCCATTAGTTCCTCTTCTTCGATTTGACCTTTAATTAAACGACGTTTTAGGATCTTTATTTTCGCCGGCGCCTTATTATCATCTTGCAGAAACTTTAACAAAGTAATGATTAAACCAATAGCAGATATCCCCAGTTCAAGATAAGTGATAATTTCCGGGCCATTCTCATGACATTCTAAAACAAATTTTTCATTATTTGTTTCAAGTAACACATCACCTTCATCTCGTATCTCAAGGGGGTAGATATAGTCGTTGATACGGGCCCATGTTTTTGGCCAACAATTGAAACAACAGCATCCTCCTTGAATTGGTTTGATTTTAATCGAGATGTAATCTTCATAATTTACTGGAGTTTTCAATAGATGGATAGCTCGATTTATGCTGCTCTCCAAAATATCCATGATTTGTGATCATTGATTGTCTAGGTAATTACACTATTGAAGAGGTGTTACGCTCAACTCATTGATTCAGAAGTTTGATCTTATCTTCATTCCAAGATCACCTTTATTTCCCTTGGCATCAATATTTACAGACCCAAGCTTGAACCCCTTGAACAAAGGGACGGCATGGTGCAAAGACTATGGCAGAAGTGGTCGAGGTTTTAGTACCCGGCGGAAAGGCAACGGCAGGTCCACCCCTTGGACCGTCGCTCGGACCACTCGGTATCAACGTGAAGGCAGTAGTCGACGAGATCAACAAGAAGACCGCCTCGTTCAACGGAATGCAGGTCCCGGTCAGGATCGAAGTCGACGCGAAGAAGGCGTTCACGGTGACGGTTGGTATTCCTCCAACCACGGCGCTCATCAAGAAAGAGGCCGGTATCGAGAAAGGATCCGCAGAGCCCAACGTCAAAGTGGCAGGGAACCTGCCATTCGAGGCCGCTGTCAGGATTGCCAACATGAAACTCGAAGGCATGCTCTCCTACGAGCTGAAGACTGCCGTAAAGGAAGTCGTCGGCACGTGCGTCAGCATGGGAGTTACCATTGACGGCAAGAAGGCAAAGGATGTCTTCGCCCTCATCAATGAAGGCAAGTACGACAGCGTGCTCGTGAAATAAGAGTGAGAAAACCATAGGAGATCGGGTATAGGTCCGGTCGCAGAACTATGGAGGAAACTGATGGTTGACAGGACCAGAATTTTGGAAGCCGTAAAAACGGCGATTGAGAAGGCGCCTAAGCGTAAGTTCTCTGAGAGCATCGATATTACCATCAATCTCAAGAATATCGACATGGCGCAGCCGAAGAATCGTATCGACGAGACGATAATGCTCCCCCACGGTACCGGCGAGAAGATCGGTATCTGTGTCATCGGGAAAGGCGATATCGTCACGCAGGCAAAGGATGCCAAGGTCGACCTGATCATCGGCCCTGAAGAAGTTGAGCGGCTCGGCGGACAGCCCCGCGAAGCACGGAAAGTTGCCAGTCAGTACCGGTACTTCCTTGCAGAGACAGGGGTCATGCCCGGTGTCGGTCGGTACTTAGGTCCCCGGCTCGGTCCGAGGGGCAGGATGCCGATGCCGATCTCCGGCGGGCAGGATATCCGCCCAATCGTCGAGCGCCTGCGCAACTCGGTGAAGATCCGTACCAAGGACAAGACGGTCTTCTCCACCAAGGTCGGGACAACGGCAATGAAGCCGGAGCAGGTCGCTGAGAACATCGAGACGATCGTCAAGAGGATCGAGTCTGTCCTTGAACAGGGTCACCTGAACGTCCGTTCCGTCTTTGTCAAGACCACGATGGGTCCCGCAGTGAGGCTGGAATAATGGCGTTATACACCCACCACCTTCCCGCGTGGAAGAAGGACGAGGTCGCTGACATCAAGAAGAATGCGAAGCAGTACAAGCTGATCGGGCTTGTCGACATGTACGGCATCCCGGCGCAGCAGGTGCAGCAGATCCGCAGGAACCTGCGGGGCAAGGCTGTCATCAAGGTGACGAGGAACACCCTGATCAAACACGCGTTCGAGGAGATCGGAGGGGACGTCAAGAACCTCTCGAAGTTCATCTCCGGTCACTCGGCGATCATCTTCACCAACGATAACCCGTTCAGGCTGTACAAGCAGCTGGAAAAGACCAAGACCAAGATGGCGGCAAAGCCCGGCGAGAAAGCGCCGGAGGACATCGTCGTCCCGGGCGGTCCGACCAGTTTCAAGCCGGGCCCGATTGTCGGTGAACTGCAGCAGGCCGGAATCCCCGCGGCTATTGAGAGCGGCAAGGTCAAGATCAAAGAGACCAGGACCGTCGTCAAGAAGGGCGGGGTCATCTCGGCAAAACTTGCCGCGGTGCTCGTCAAGCTCGACATCAAGCCCATGGACGTGGGGCTTGCCCTCCAGGCAGCATTCCACGACGGCAGCATTTACGAGCCGTCCGTGCTCGCGGTCGACGAGACGGTCATCCTCGGACAGATCCAGCTCGCAGCCAGGCAGGCACTCGCCCTCTCGATTGAAGCAGCGATCCCGACGAAGGACTCGATGGATGCGATCCTGATCAAGGCGGTCAGGGATGCACGCGGTCTTGCGGTCGAGGCGAGCGTTTACGAGAAAGACGTTGTCGATGCGATTATCGGTAAAGCGTACAGAGAAGGCCAGGTCCTCAAGACCCTGGTAAAATAAATTTTGATAGAGTTGAGGTGAATCAAATGGAGTATATCTATGCAGCACTTCTCCTGCACAAGGCAGGCAAGAAGGTCGATGAGAACGGCGTCAAGGCAGTCCTGACCGCCGCAGGTGTAGCAGCAGACGAGTCACGGATCAAGGCACTCATTGCCGCCCTCGAGGGTGTCAACATTGAGGAGGCCATCAGCAAGGCAGCCGCAGCACCGGTTGCCGTTGCAGCCGCAGCGGCACCCGCAGCTGCACACGCAGCAGCACCCGCCAAGGAAGAGCACAAGGAAGAGCACAAGAAAGAAGACGAAGAGAGCGGCATGGCAGGGCTCGGTGCCCTGTTCGGATAAATCCGACTGGTTCGTCAGAACCAGGAGGAAGAGAAGATTTCCGCAGAAAATCTTCGAATTCTCTTTTTATCCCCTTCTCAGAATGTTCAGTCTAAATCTGATATCTGAGAAAATTTCGTCAGAATTCTTCGAAATCCGAGTGGCTCATCAGAACCGCGAGGAAGAGAAGATTTGCGCAGCAAATCTTCGAATTTCGGCCGATTCATCAGAACCCGAGAGACGAGAAGAACTCCTCAGAATTCTTCGACTTTTTGATAGTGTTTTATTGGTCCTGTTTTCCGGAATATTTCGCATGCCCGGATTATAATCCGTCGAAATCTGTTTTACAATTTGTTTTAATTCCGGCATACCGGTAGAATGAGACATCTCAATTTGCGGACAATTTCAAGGATATTTCATTCAACATGTTCACCTGTCTCCGACGGTCCGTAATAAAAATCCACCAAACGGGCCCGGACCAGTTCCGGTATCCGGGGGATTATAACGTTGTTAAAAATTTCAAAGAGGTTGTAATATATTGTCTCACTTTTTATTTTACTCAGAGTCAACCGGTAACAATTGCACCATATCTTCCGGAACGATCCGGGAACTCCAAACAGGAATGTTCTCCCCGGAAGAAACTGCATTGAAGACCGGCAGACTGACGGGAGATAATGAGAAAACCATGTCCCATATGACCACTTTACTCATCAACCCGGATTCCGGCGAACTGCAGTGTAAGATCTGTGGCACCATATTTTATTCTCCGGTGAAGCCGGTTGTCGGCGAAGTATACTACCATACCGAGTTCAGCTGCCCGAACGGGTGCAACGTCAGCCCAGACCTGGATCTCGCGCACGAGTGCAGATAGGGAGGCCCGGAGGGAGAGGCAGGCACCACCGTCACCTGCCGCTTCACGCTTCCTGTGGCCCGCCCCAGTGCTGAGCGATTGTCCTGCATTACCCGTTTTTGGGATCCCCGCAACCGGGGGTCCCTGGCGGCGGGGACTGAATCCTCCTTTCGATGAGGATCAATTGGAGGAGATTTTTCATCGGAAAATCCTGGATCGCTGAGCCCGCGGGAGCATCCAACCCATTTTTCCCTCTGCTTCCCGTGAGGCCGGTCGTGGGCATTTCAAACAATCCGTGATACCACCATGGGGGCGTCTCACGATCTGTGTGGAGCAGGGCCGGCAGGGAATTTTTACCAGCGGGAAAGACGGTCACCCCGCGATACCTTATCAGGACCTGGCCCGCGTGGAACTATCGCCACGCATATATACTCCGGCAGATATCCTCTGTTGACTGTCGTGTGACGGCCATCGGACGGACAGTTCCGGGAGGAAATAAAGATGGATGCATTCACCCTCATGATTGTTGCAGTAATTTTGATCGTAGTTCTCGTGCTTGTTGCGTTGAGCATCAGGATTGTCAAACAATGGGAACGGATCGTGGTATTGTTTCTCGGAAAATTCATCGGGATACGGGGGCCCGGATTAATCATCCTTATCCCGTTCCTCAATACCGTCCCGTACATCGTCGACCTCCGTGTGATCACGACCTCGTTCAACGCTGAGCAGACCCTCACCAAGGATACCGTGCCGGTGAATGTGGACGCGGTGCTCTTCTGGCAGGTTTACGATGTGGAAAAAGCAGCGCTCCAGGTGAAAGAATACCGCGAATCGGTGCTCCTCGCGGCCCAGACCGCTCTCAGGGATGTCATAGGGAAAACTGTCCTCGCGGACATGCTCGCCGGGAGAGAGACAATCGACCACGAACTCCAGAAAACAATCCAGAGCAGGATCGAAGGGTGGGGGATTAATGTCTTATCTGTGGAAATACGCGACGTCGTTATCCCGATCCAGTTGCAGAACGCGATGTCGATGCAGGCCCAGGCGGAGCGCGAACGCCAGGCACGGGTCATCCTCGGGGACTCCGAACGGCAGATTGCCAAGAGCTTTGAGGATGCTGCAAAAACATATGCGGATAACCCGACCGCCCTCCACCTCCGGGGCATGAATATGCTGTACGAGGGACTGAAGACCAATAATTCCGTCCTGATACTCGTCCCATCATCCGTCCTCAATACGATGGGGCTGGGGGACACAACGGGGATAATAGCACTCTCCCAGACCCTGAAGAAGGCAAAAGATGATAGTATGGAGAAAACGCCGGATTAATCCGGTACCGGATAATGAAACCTAGAGATCGAGGGAGGACAGTGGGATCAGGAAATAGTTGTATCAGATTTTGTTGCGGCTGACAGCTGCTTTGCCGGGCCGGACGGTGAAAGAGAATGGGTCGTCCGGGTGGATTCGGGCACGAAAACAACCATCGGGCTCCCGACGTCTTCCCGTTCTCACCCGACCTGCCGGTGATCATCGACTTCATCGATGTCCCGGGGAAGATCCAGGCCGTGCTTACGGACTTCGAAGCGATGATTGGAGACAGCACTTCATGCTGCAGGATGTAAGGATCATCCGGAACTCCACGATATCAAAATTTATTGGTACGCGAGATAGAAGAAAACGTTTTTTAGAAAAATTACATGCCCCGTCTTCGCCCCCAGTCATAAGCATAGGAAGCACCGGTCTATATGGGCGAAAACACGATTTTTAGACCGGGAGGGAATTACACGGGCACGCCGACGTAGATGTTGTGCTTCGTTGCCACGATCTTCACCCGGACCTGCCCGGACTCCTTCGGGTAGTTGAAGACGGAGACGACCCGGTCGCGGGCGACGCCCAGCATCTCGCCATGGATCCAGCCCGGCGCCCGGACCTCGACGGTCACCTTCTCTCCTTTTTTAAAAGCCAGCGGGACGAACGGGCGCCTGACCGTGCCGAAGTCTTTTTCCGCATCGAGCCTGAGCCGCAGGCCGGACTCCTTCTCCCAGGTCTTCAGGCTCCGGTTGAAGAACTGCCACCAGCTCTGGGCCTTCACCCCCTTCGGTGTCCGGCCGTACTTGTAGCGCTCGAACTTCTGGATCCCGAGCGGGGGGAAGCGTTTGCCGGCCCCGATCTCCTGCGCATACCGGATCAGTTTTGGGATCTCGGCATCGTTGATACCGGGGATGTAGACTGGGGCGATCAGGAGGTCGATCTCACTCCGGGCGACCGCTTCTGCCGCCGTTTTGAGTTTTTCGATATCGAACCAGTCAGCGCCCGCCAGCACCTTCGCGATCTCCGGGTCGAGCGCGTGGATCGAAAGGTTGATCCGGTCGAGCCCCGCCGACTCAAGTGCCGAGATCTTCGCATCGTCCAAGAGCGTCCCGTTGGTCTGGAGCGAGATGACGCTCACGCTGTCGATCTGCCGGAGGGCCGCGACGAGTTCCGGGAGCTTGTGGTACATCAGCGGCTCGCCCGGAGAATCGATGTGGCACTCGACGCCGGCCCCCTTGAACCGGGCGATCTCCTCCGCTGCTTCGAGCAGGTACTCCATCTCGACTTCGTAACTGGTCGCCCGGGTCTGCGTGGCCGGCCCTGCGTCCACGGAGCAGAACGGGCAGTTCAGGTTGCAGCCACAGCTCGGGCGCACCTGCAGGAGGCTCGTGCCGCGGTCAATGATGCCGAAGTAGAGCGAACCGACGAGAGGGATCCCGGACTCCCGGGTAATCCTGACGTGGCTCATGCAAAAGGGCCGGGTCCTCTCACCGGTCAGCCCCGGTCCGTGCGGAGCCGGTACCCGATCCACTCCCCGCGGCTGAGCTCCGGCTTCGGATTCTCCAGGCGTTCAAAAACAAACTCGAAGGCGTCCTGGTCAACGACGCTCCTCCCGTTCTTTTCGCAGTACCGGACAAACGCCCCGTACATCTCCCCGAGTGGCACCCGGGCAAGGGGGTCGGGAACGAGGGCGTCCTCGTGGAACTTCCAGATACCTTCGAACTCGATATCTTCGTCTATCAGCTGGCGGGTGACCTGTTCGTCGACAGCTTCGATTGCGTCCTGCTCCCGGGAGACTGGTTCGAGGTCGCGGTAATAGTCCCGGACGAGGGTGAGACCCTGCCGGAGGTCGTTGAGGCCCTGTTCGAGCTCCTTTATCTTCTTTTCCTGGTTGGTGATCTGGTCGGACGGCTCCATTGCTCCTGATTCATGATTTTGTTTTTTGGATGATAAAGGAGTCGAATGAACGTCCGTTCATTAATTCCGCATATGATTCCTTGGTTACCTTAGTGGAGTGGGTGCAATTATTTCAAGTAATGTCAGCAGGTGTTGAATATTTGGCATTGTAAAAACGGAATGAACCTATGCGTTCGCTTCTGAATGATGAAAATCGTAAGATAATGAAATATTCGTGAGGCTTCCCCGCCTCAGGTCCTCTCCAAGGAATGAGTGGTTCGTCAGAACTACGAAGTCGAGAAGAACCATCAGGTTCTTCGAGCACGGCGGGGCAATGAGTTTTTTTCCCCAAAATTTGTTTCTAGTTACTGATCCGCCGCGGGGGCGCCCCGCCGGGGGCGGCGGCGTCTATCATGGCCGGGGGTATGGGGGCATCAGCCCCCATCAAATACATGAGGAACTGCTTCCTCAACCCCAAAATTCCCCGTCAATCCCTCTTCTTCAGGAACGTCCCGGCGTACACGCACTGGCCGAACGAGACGCACCCGTCCCCGAGCGGGTAATCCGCGTTGATGAGGCAGTCGAAGCCCTGCGCCGCGATCTCCTGCCGGATCGTCTCGCGGATCGCGTGGTTGTACGCGACCCCGCCGCTCAGCGCGATGGTCTTCATGCCGTCCCGCCCGGCAGCCCGGACGGCCATCCAGGCAATCCCCCGGGCGAGGTTGAACTGGAACGAAGCGGCGGTGGAGCGGATCGCCCGCAGGTCACCTGCCGGTGCTGCCTGCACCTTCTCCAGCGCGGTCTGCAGGAGTGCACGGGTGGAGAACACCTCGCACCCGTCACCCGTGGAGAATGTGAGATTCCATGGTTCGGCAACCCCGAGGGCGGCGGCCGATTCCAGTTTCATCGCGGGTTCACCGTCATAGGTGCGCTCGCGGCAGATGCCGAGGAGTGCGGCGCAGGCGTCGAGCACCCTGCCGGTGCTCGTCGTCATCGCGACATTGAACCCCATGTCGACCTGTTTCTTCAGCACGCCCAGCTCGATATCCGGCCAGCCGCGGCGGGAGAGGAGCCCGAGCACCTCCTCGTCCGGGAGGATGCCATAGAGCATCCGCTCCGGGAACCGGGTCGCAAGGTCGCCGCCCGGCATTCCCACCGCTTCGAGATGGGCGACCCGTCGCAGGTCCGGCACCTGCCCGGAGAAGATCTCGCTGCCCCAGACCGTGCCGTCGTCCCCGTACCCGACCCCGTCGATCGCGATGCCGATGCAGGGCCCCGTGGTCGCGGCGGCGATGTGGGCGCGGTGGTGCTGCACCGGTACCAGTTCAAGGCCGTGTTCCGAGGCGATCTCGCGGGCAAACCGGGTGGAGAGGAACTGCGGGTGGAGGTCGTGGGTGATGACATCGAACCGTGCGCCGAGAACCCGCTGGAGGTTCCGCACGGTCTCCTGCAGGTACTCAAGGGTTGCGGGGTTCCGTACATTGCCCACATGCGGCGAGGTGACGGCAAACCCGTTCCGGTAGATCGTGGCGTTCGCGTTCAGCTCGGGGCCCACCCCGAGGATGCAGTGCTTCCCGAGATCGATCGCGGTCCGTTTCGGGGCGATCCCGCGCGAGAGGCGGATTATGTACCCGTCCCGGACCACCGAGTCGTCACAACGGTTGACGATCGTCCGGTTGTGGGTCAGGAAATAGTCTGCGTCCCGGTTCAGCTTCGCCATCGCGTGGCCGATGTCGGTTATCATCGGGTAGCCGGGCATGTTGGCACTGGTCATGATCAAGAGCGGGTGGGCGAGGTGGCGGAAGAGGAGGTGGTGGAGCCCGGTATAGGGGAGCATGGCCCCGATGGTATGGAGGTTGCTGATCGTGGCATGCGCCGTCGGGTCGCACTTCTCAAGGACGACGATAGGGTGGACTTGGCCCCCGAGCAGCAGCCGCTCCTCCTGCGAAACGCGGGCAAGCGTATCGATATGGTCCGGGCGGACCATGATGGCAAACGGCTGCTCGATCCTGCCGAGCCGCTGCTTGAGCTTCCCGGCCGATTCCTCAATGCAGGCGAGGTGGAACCCGCCAACGCCCCGCACCGCGAGGATGTGCCCTGAGTCGAGCAGGGCGGCGGCCTTCGCCACGGGGTCGGGGCAGTCCGCCCGCTGCCCGAGCCGGTCGAGGAGCTCCAGTCCCGGGCCGCAGGTGCTGCAGGCGATGGTCTGCGCGTGATGCCGCCGGCAGCCGGGGTCGCCGTACTCCTTCCCGCAGGCCGGGCAGACCGGGAACGCTGCCATCGACGTCCGCTCCCGGTCGTAAGGGATCTCGTGGATGATGCTGTACCGGGGCCCGCAGTTCACGCAGGACGTTGCCCAGTAGTGTTCGTATCTTCCGCCTGGCTCGAAAATGTCGGCAATGCACTCGTCGCAGATCGCGATGTCGGGCGGGATCATGCCGCTGAACGAGCCGGTCCCGCTCTTCAGGATATGGAAGCCGTCCGGGATCTCCCGGTCGGTGTCCTCAACCTCAACGGAATCGATCCGGGATAGCGGGGGGCCGCGGGAGACTGCGGCAAGAAAATCTTCAAAACGGTCGCCTTTCGCATAAATCTCCACTTCACTGCCGAGGTTCTTGACAGTCCCGGAGATGCAAAACGCCTGTGCCTGTGCAAAAACAAACGGGCGGAAACCGACACCCTGAACGATCCCGCGAACGGTAATTCTGCCCTTTTGCTGCATGATGCTGTCGCAAAATTTTATTGATTCGCGGCACGATATAAGTATAGGGTTTTCACTGTGCCGGGCCATATCCGAATCGTAAACGATCCCGTAGAGCTAGTTCCGCTCCTGATGACGTTCAACGACCCCACGTTCAAGAAGGTCTACGAACTCCTGAACAAATCGTGGCTGACCGAAGATGAGATCAGGGCCCAGGTCAATGATGACAGCGTAGCCCTGTGCCTCCAGATCCTGAAGAAGGGAAATCTTGTCGAGGAGCAGTGGCGGATGCCAAAGCCCGGCGCCAAGCCGGAAAAAGAGTTCCGGGCGACCTACAATAAATTCCGCGCGAACTTCCAGTGCAACCTCGCAGACCTCTCCGATATCCTGTACATCTCGCTCTCCAACGACGAGAACCTCCGCGATGTCGTGGAGCAGATCGAGGGGGAACTGGGCAAGGGCAACAGCTCCATCAACGACCTCTCCCGGAAATTCGGCGTCAGCTCCGTCTTTATCAAAGGACTTGCCAAACGGATCACCCACATGGACGTGAAGGGACAGGGACTGGTACTGCTTGACACCGGGCGCTAAGGACCCCCTCTATTCTATTTTGCGCAGCAAGCGCGAGGTCTCGCGCATGCAGATCCTCGTGGAGATCGCCGAGCACCAGCCCGCGGTCCGCCAGCAGGAGATCGCCGAGAAACTTGGCGTGACCCCGCAGGCGATCTCGGAGTACATCCGCGAGCTCGTGGAGGAAGGGATGGTCTCGGCCAGCGGCAGGGGCAATTACGAGGTGACCAAGTCGGGCATCGAATGGGTGCTCGCCAACGCCGAGTCCCTCGAGTCGTATGCCCGGCACATACGGCGCGACATCATCCAGCAGGTCTCGGTCTGGACCGCAATTGCCGCCGAGGACCTGAAGGCTGGCGACGAGGTCGGCGTGTACATGAAGGCCGGGTTCCTCTACGCCGGGAAGGAGCCCCTTGCGGCCACGGGCAGCGTGGTGGCGGATGCGAAGACGGGCGAGGACGTGGGAGTAGCCCGCCTGAACGGGATCATCGACCACCACGAGGGGGTCGTCCACGTCTGCAAGGTCCCGCGGATCCAGCACGGCGGCTCCCGGAAGGTGCGGCGGGACAAGCTGCTGGAAGTTACCGGATCGGCAGGCATGGTCGCCGCTGTCGGCCTCGAGGCCTGCATCGCCCTGAGATCCGCGGGCAGGAAGCCCGACATGTTCTTCGGCGCCCGCGAAGGCGTCATCGAGGCGGCGTTCCACGGGATCGACTGCGCGATCGTGATCGTGGACGAGGAATTCACCGATTTCCTCAAGAGGCTGGAGAGCGTGGAACTCGCCTACGTGATCCATGACCTGATCTCCCCATGAAGATCCTGATCCAGCCCCAGAAAGGGGGCAACTACAAACTCCTTTTTGTCGATGGCAGGAATACGCGGGGGGCCGGGTATGTCGACCTGATGGAGACCCCGAGGGGCCCCCGCCCGACCAAGTACCGCGTGAAGTGGGGCGGAAAGAAAGAGTACAAGCACACCCCTTCAAAGGACCTTGTCGCAAACCTCCGCGAATCCGACGTGCGGATGGTCAGGAGCGACCCGAAGTTCGAGCTGTTCCTCCACGATTTCCAGGTCAGGGCCGGGGCAGTCAGTGCCTGCCGCATGTGCCTGCTCGATGAGAAATACACGCCCCTCGACGACAACAACACGGTGGTGTTCGGCAAGGGGGAGCGGATCTGTCTCGACTGCGGGCGCCGGGAACTGCGCCGGGAGGTCTCCCACCTCGGCAGGCTGGGGCGGGACGGTATCAGCCACCTCGAGAGCCTGCTCGTCCAGTTCCGCAACCTCGACCGGGTGCTCGCTACCCTCCAGCCAGAGAAACTGACCATGGAGGCGGCGCTCTTCGACCGTCTCGAACCCCACCCGGTGATGACGACCTCCCCGGTGGAGGAACTGCCCCTCCCCCGCCAGTTCATCGATGCGGCCGGTGTGAAGCAGCTGATGCCTGCCCAGCAGCTCGCCGTTGAGGCGGGGCTGCTGTTCGGGAAGGATCTCCTGGTCGTTGCGGCCACGGCGAGCGGCAAGACCTTCATCGGCGAGATGGCAGGGATCAAGAACTATCTCGAAGGGCGCGGGCGGACGCTCTTTCTGGTCCCGCTCGTGGCGCTGGCAAACCAGAAGTACGAGCGGTTCACCGAACGGTATGGAAAATTTGCACGGACCGGGCTTTTGACCGGGACGAGCCGGCTCAACCTCCCCGAGACCCGCAAGGTCGGGGACCGGAACCCGCAGGCGCCCATCATCGTCGGCACCTACGAGGGGGTGGACAACATGATCCGGCGGGGGCAGAAGATGAAGAACATAGCGACCGTGGTGATCGACGAGGTCCAGATGCTCGAGGACAACGACCGGGGGCACCGGCTCGACGGCATGATCGCCCGGCTCAAGTACCTTGCCCCGCAGGCCCAGTTCCTGTACCTCTCTGCCACCATCGGGTCGCCGAAGGTTCTTGCGAAAAAACTGGACTGCACGCTCGTCCAGTACGCGGACCGGCCCGTCGGACTGGAGCGCTACCTTCTCTTTGTCGAGCGCAAGCAGAAGATCCCGACCATCAAGCAGATGACGACCGAAGAGTACAAGCGGACGTCGTCCAAGGGTTACCGGGGCCAGACCATCATCTTCACCAACGCCCGGGCCCGCTGCCACACCATCGCAGAGGCGCTCGGGATACGGGCGGCGGCGTACCATGCCGGGCTCACCTCGCAGGAGCGCCGGGACGTGGAGACCCGCTTTTCGCAGGGCAAGCTCATGGCGGTGGTGACGACCGCGGCGCTCGGGGCCGGCGTCGACTTCCCGGCCTCGCAGGTAATCTTCGACGCGCTTGCCATGGGCAGGGACTGGCTCTCGGTGCAGGAGTTCAACCAGATGGGCGGAAGGGCCGGGAGGCCGGACTTCCACGACCTCGGCCGCGTGGTGATCCTCGCCGAACCTGGCGGCAGTTATTCCCGCGAGAACCCGTTCACTGAGGAAGAGGTGGCGATCCGGCTCCTGAAAGGCGAGATGGAGGAGGTGGCCCCCGAGCACGACCTCGAGAAGAGCTCCGAGGAGTATGTGGCCAACGCCGTTGCCTGCGATGGGGAGGAAGCCGATATCAACCGGATCAACGGCCTGATGGTCGGGAGCATGGAACCGGTGCTGCCGGAACTTGTTGCCCACCGGCTTGTGGAGAAACGCGGGACAAAACTGGTGATGACGCCGCTCGCACGGGTCATGGCGGAGCATTTCATCGGGATGGAGCGGCTGCTCGAGGTCATCCGGCTAACCGGAACGATGGAGGATCCCGTTGACATAATCGCAGAACTGGAGAGCGAAGACCTGCAGCGGGAGACAAAACCCTCAGCCGGGAAAAAGGAGTCTCGCCGCAACGGCCGCAAGCGGTAACCCGCTGCCGGGAAAACCCCGGAATCCGCTGATAATAACCTGTTTTTGTCATTCAGTCAATTTAAAATGATTTTCGAGGAATCGGAAAATTTATAAAATCGAACAAACTACTAATGAACATGAACGGTAGGGACGACCAGGATCTCCAGATAAAGAAGGACCTCCAGTACCTTACCCGGGCCCTGACAGCAGACAATCTCGACATCGGGGTGATGTTCTCGCCGGAACGGGGGATCCGGTCCTGCACACCCCCGTTTGACTCGTTCGCCCTTGGCGGCTTGTTCGTTCAGGAGCGCCTGCGCCGTGTCATGACGCCGGTGGAATGAGTGGGCCGGATCTTTTAAAAAGAATTTTGAGATCGTTATGTTCCCGGGGCTCACAGGTCGCTTCGCAACCTGCTTTTAGTCAATGAATTCTGATCAATTCTTTCCGGTTAATCCTCGCTAATGAGACGATTAATTCTTCGCCTCTCGGGCATCCCAAAATTGCGATAGAACGGATTCAGTGTACGAACTCTGAATTCACCCTGCCTCACATCAATGATTCACTTTTTTGAAAATTATTCTGGTTGTCCGATTATCCATTTTTTCTTTCGAATATTTTGAAAAAGGTGGTGGTCAAAATGACACTATGCCCATAACAATATTCCGGCTCTTCATAAAAATAAGAGAGAGATGATTGCCAGGATCCGATCCCATTAGCGGTGATTACCCCCTCGCCCGGACGTGCCTGAACCGGGAAGATTGAAAACACCCCGAAAATCCGGCACTTACGTATGCTGGAGCATCCGGCCGGTTACAGGATCCGGTGCTATTCATGATGATCACAGGCCGGAATTATGGTGTGTGCAGCCAGCAGGAAAGACCGCTGAAATACCGGGGAAAAAACAACGGGCGGGTTCTCTCCGGAAAAATGTGTCTGCATTGTGATAAAACAGACAGTGGCCGTGAAAAAATTTGAATTAACGCGGGGAAATACATTATTCCACCTTCGCCCAGACATACGCGAACCGCTGGAAAGCGGTGATATGCCCGAACAGGCCGAAGAGGATGAGCATCCAGCCGAGGAGCGAGATGCCGGAGAAACTGAGCGGGACGAGCAGGTCGATGATACCCACGGCCATGATCATGACCAGCCGGTCCGCCCTCCCGAGCAGCCCCCCGTAGTACCGCCCGACCCCAACCGCCTGCGCCTGCGTCCCGAGATACGATGCCATCAGCACCCCCGTCAGGGCGAAAACCCCGATCTGCCAGGGTACGAGCCCTCCGGCAAAGATCCCGGTGATGATGAAGATGTCCGCGTACCGGTCGACGGCATGGTCGAGGAAGTCTCCCCGTTTGCTCTGGACCTTCATCTCGCGGGCAACGGCGCCGTCCATCGCGTCGCAGAGCGCGTTTGCGGCGACCGCGACGATCGCCCACAGTTCCATCCTGAAAAAGAAGAAGAGCCCTGCAACAGCCGAGGCAAGAAGGGCTGCGATGGTGAAGAAGTTCGGTGTCAGCCTGCACCGGATTGCTATCGAGACCAGGGGGTCGAAATAGACCTTCGCGTGGGAGCGGTACTGGTCAAGGGTCATAGCAGTCCCTCAAGATAGCCCGACCAGTCGATATGGCCAAAGTCCGGCGGGATCTCCCCGTTCCGGAACTGTTCGATCCGGTCAGCACAGTGCGTGGCCGAACGGCCGGTCGTGTCCAGTTCCAGGATCTGTGAAGGGTCATACGCTTCAACGGTCTCTACGAGGCAGACATCCAGCGCTTCCGCCTCGGCATTCTCGCGTATCTTCCTTTCCCGGTACTTGCGCCGGGCCAGCCGGGCTCTCAGCTCATCGGGATGGCAGCGGAGCACGACAATCCGGTCGCAGTGCAGCAGGTGGGCAAAGTGGCCTTCCACGAAACCGTCGACCGGGACAAACTCTTCTGCCCACCGATCCGTATCAATCTCCTGGGCGTCGCGCTCTTCATCCTCGCCGACCACATACGGCCCGACCGTATCGGTGAGATGGACCACGGTATACCCGCGCTCTGCAAGTTCCATACCCACAAGGGATTTTCCGGTGCCCGGCGTGCCGGTGATGCCGCACATCATAACGAATTGATCACCGTCACGAACCGTTCGTTCTCCCAGTCCTCGCCGACACTCACCCGGATAAAATGATCGGGCAGTCCGGTGAAACTCCGGCAGGAGCGGACGACGACCCCCTGGCGGGCGAGTTCTTCTGCTATCCGGTCCCCGGTATGGGGCCTGACATCGACCATGACGAAGTTCGCGTCGGATGGCAGGACCGGGAATTTTACCTCTTCCGTGAACTTCTCCCGCCATCTCCTGACCTGAGCGATATACCGCTCTGCGTGGTCCCTGTCCGGAAGTGCGGCGGCCGCGGCAGCAGCAGATACGGAATTTACCGTGAACGGCGTACTGGCACGCTGGTACCAGGGCGGGAGCCAGCGCGGGGTGAACGCATACCCGATGCGCAGCCCGGCAAGCGAGTGGACTTTGGAAAACGTTCTCCCGAGTACCAGGTTCTCGTGCTTTTTCATCAGCGGGAGATAATCGCAGTCCGAGAATTCAATATAGGCATTGTCGAGGAAAAGGACCCCTTCGATCCCTTCGAGTATCTCTGCAACCGTTTCGACAGGGGTTGCGTTCCCGGTCGGGTTGTTCGGAGAGCACACGACGGTAACCTTTGCCGGTCCGGCTGCACGGATCAGTTTTTCCGGGTCGACCGAGAAGTCCCTTTCGCGGGGCACGGGTATGATACCGGCACCCTGCCCCATGGCGGCGAGGGCGTAGAACGAGAACGTCGGCGTGGCAATTGCCACCTCCTCCCCGGGCTCCACCAGCGTGCGGATCAGGGTCTCGATGACCCCGTCCATCCCGACGCCGGTGACAAAGTGGTAATCGCCATAGTACGCCCTGAGCGCGTTCATCAGCACGTTCACGCGCTCGTCCGGGTAGCGGTTCACCTTCAGGAGTGCTTCTTCTGCCGCCACACGTGCGGCCGCCGATAGAGGTTCGGGGTTCTCGTTGCTTGCAAGCCGGGCGATCTGCCCGAGGCGGTACTCCCGCGCAATATCCTCCGCTTTCTTCGCGAAGACGTATCCGCTCTTCTTTTTATAGCAGGATCTGACCAAGTGCTCCATCAATCACCCTGACCACGCGGTCAATCTCTGAATCGCTGATCGTGAGCGGCGGGACGAGCCGCAGGTTGCCGTCCGCCGCACAGTTGACTAGCACCCCCTCCTCCCTGCAACTCTTCTGGATATCCGGGCAGGTATCCCCGACGGTGATGCCGATCATCAGTCCCCGGATGCGGGGATGATATTTTTTGAGCCCCTGACGGAAACGCTCGCCCTTGAGGCTTACCTCGGGAAGGATCTTCTCGATCACGCCGATGGTGGCAAGTGCTGCCGAGCAGGCAAGAGGCCCCCCGGCAAACGTACTTCCATGCTCGCCTTTCCTGAACTCAATGCCTTCGCGGGCAAGGAGCGCCCCCATCGGAAAACCGCTTGCAATTCCCTTGGCAAGCGTCACGATATCGGGGGTCACCTTCGTGTGCTGCATGGCGAGCCACTTTCCTGTACGCCCCATCCCGGTCTGCACTTCATCGACGATCATGAGGGCCCCGGTCGTATCGCATGCTTCCCGGATGCCCTCGAGAAAACTGTCGGGAGGTATGATAACGCCTGCTTCACCCTGGATCGGTTCCACGATCACGCCGGCCGTATCCTGGTCGACAACCTTTTTGAGCGCGTCCACGTCCCCGTATTCAACGAACGTCCTGATCAGCCCGAGGGGTTCGAACGGTTCGCGGATCGACGGTTTGTGGGTAACGGCGAGAGAACCTACCGTCCTCCCGTGAAACCCGTGGGTGAAGGCGACAAACTTTTTCTTTCCGGTCCTGACCCGGGCCAGTTTGAGGGCCCCGTCGGTTGCTTCCGCCCCGGAGTTGGAGAAGAAGGCCTTGTGCATGCCGGTGATCTCCACCAGTCTCTTTGCCATGTCTCCCTGGTGCGGGACATAATACAGGTTGGAGCAGTGGATCAGCCGGTGTGCCTGGTCGCAGATCGCTTGTACGACTGCCGGGTGGCAGTGCCCGGTGCTGCAGACGGCAATGCCCGCCACGCAGTCAATGTACTCATTTCCTTCTGCATCCCAGACTTTTGTCCCCTCTCCCCGGACGATGGCCATATCCCGGGAGAACGCGGGCATGTAATAGCACTCATCAAGCTCCTTATACTGGCGTGTTGTGTCCATTGTTACCCCATGTTGCATTCGGATTTTTCTTTTCCCTTTTGTCTGTCAATTATTCATATTCGATTGTTGCCGGCGGTTTCGCCGTGATGTCATACACCACTCTCGCAACACTCGGGATGTCGGACGTGATCCGCGACCCGATTCTCACCAGCTGGTCGAACGGGATTTCCAGCGGGTCCGCGGTCATGCCGTCCCGTGAATTCACCGCCCGGATCGCGACGATCCACCCGTGGATCCGGTTGTCCCCCTTGACTCCGATACCGAGCCCGAGGAGAGCCGCAAAGCACTGCCACGGGCGGTACTTCTCGACAAGTTCGTCCTCGACGATCCAGTTGGCTTCCCGAATGACTGCAACCTTTTCCTTCGTTACGTCCCCGAGCACCCGTACCGCAAGCCCGGGCCCCGGGAACGGCATCCGGTGCTGGATCTCCCCTGGCAGGCCAAGGGCCCCGGCCACTTCCCGCACTTCGTCTTTGTACAGGTCCCGGATCGGCTCAATCACCTTCGTGAACTCCATGTGGAGTGGCATCCCGCCGACATTGTGGTGGCTCTTGATCCCGCCTTCGCTCTCGATCCTGTCCGGGTAGATGGTCCCCTGCAACAGGCACTTTGCTCCCTGCTTACGTGCTTCCCGTTCAAAGACGCGGATGAACCGTTCCCCGATCGCCTTCCTCTTGGTTTCGGGATCGCTAATTCCCCGGAGGACCTCAAGGAACTCGTCGCCCGCATCCACGACCTGCAGGTGGATAGTACCGAAGATCGTCCGGATCCGTTCCGTCTCGCCTTTGCGCATCAGGCCGGTATCGATATAGATCGGGATGAGACGGTCGCCGATTGCCCGGGCCGCAAGCGCCGCACAGACCGAGCTGTCGACACCGCCGGACAGGGCCATGACGACCCTGTCATCGCCGGCAGCTGCCATGATCTCGTCGATGGATTCCCGGATAAATTTCTCCGTATTGACCATGGATCTCTCCCTATTTTGTCCTCTGGTTCGCCCGGCACGCTTCCACGAAACCGAGGTACGGGGGGGACGGCTGGGTCGGGCGGGACTTGAACTCGGGGTGGAACTGGGTGGCAAAGTAGAACGGGTGGCCGGGCAGCTCCATACACTCCATCCGGTTCCGGTTGGTAGCCGAGAAGACAAGCCCGGCCTTCTCAAGCCGGGCGATGTACTCCGGGTTCACCTCATACCGGTGGCGGTGCCGTTCGGTGATCTGGCGTTCGTTGTATAATTTGAGCGCCAGGGTTTTTTCCCGCATATCGGCAGTATAGTTGCCAAGCCGCATCGTCCCGCCGAGTTCGTGGAGCCCTTCCTGTTCCGGCAGGAGGGCGATGACATGAGAACCGTCGCCGAATTCTTCGCTGGTCGCATCCGCAATGCCTGCCTTGTTCCGGGCATATTCTATGGTTGCGAGCTGGAACCCGAGGCAGAGCCCGAGGAACGGGACATTGTTCTCGCGGGCAAACCGGATCGCCTCGATCTTTCCCTCGATACCCCGCTTGCCGAACCCCCCGGGGATCAGGATGCCGTCATAATCCTTGAGCTGGCACCGCTCGTAGCGTTCCGCATCCAGCCACGCGATCTTCACTTCCGTGGAAAGCGCCCTCCCGGCATGTTTGAGGGCCTCCTTGATACTGATGTACACGTCCTCGATGCCGTACTTGCTGACGATCGCAACCGTGACACGGTTGGTGTACTCCTTGGTCACCAGCCGGTACCAGTTGGTATCGGCCTCCTTTTTGTCCAGCCCGAGGTGGAGGGTCAGCACATCGGCAATGCCCTCTTTCTCCATCTCCATGGGGACTGCGTAGGTATCCGGGACGGTTGCGGCAGAGATAACCGCACTCTGGGGGAGATCGCAGAACGCCGAGATCTTCCGTTTCGTGCCTGCCCCGATAGGGTTCTCGCTCCGGCCGACGATGATGTCAGCATGCAGGCCCAGCTCCCGTAACGCCTTCACTGAATGCTGGGTCGGCTTGGTCTTCATGTCCCCCATCGTATCTTCGGGGATAAGGGTGACATGGATCAGGACATAGTCGTGGGCGGGCAGCTCGCCCCGCATCTGGCGGATGGCCTCAAGGAACGGCATGCTCTCAATATCACCTACTGTGCCGCCGACCTCGACGAGACAGACATCTGCCCTGGTCCCGTCCGGGAATTCCTCTTCTGCAGCCTGCTGGATGCACTTCTTGATCTGGTCGGTAATGTGGGGGATGATCTGCACCGTTTCTCCGAGGAAATCGCCGCGGCGCTCCTGATCGATGACCGTGCGGTACACTTTCCCGGTGGTGATATTATGGGAGGCAGTGAGCTCGATGTCGAGGAACCGTTCATAGTTGCCGAGGTCGAGGTCGACTTCGCTCCCGTCCTTGAGTACGAACACCTCGCCGTGCTGTGCCGGGTTCATGGTGCCTGCATCGATATTGAGGTACGGATCGATCTTGACTGCCGTGACACGGTAGCCCCTGTTCTTCAGGATGCGCCCAACGGACGCTGCAGTGATGCCCTTTCCCAGACCGCTCATCACACCGCCGGTAATAATGATGTATTTCACAGTGACTCCCCGATTGCTTTACAATTTGCTCACAATACCTATTAGTGTTATCTTATCGCGGCGAAAAACGATTTTCGGCAGATTCGGGCAGGATACGTTCCGCAGACCTTCGCGTTTTTGCATTCCCGGCACGGGGGCTTCTGAAGCAACATTAATTTATGGAAAAACCCAAACCGGTAACCATGAAATTCGGGCAGATTACCGGCATTCTGGTAATAGCATTATTTTTCTGTTTGGTGTACCCGGTTGCCGCAGCGAATGCGACAAGGACGGACAACGCGACAGACTTCTACAACAAGGGGGTAACGTTGCTCTCATCTGGAGATTACGGGCAGGCGATTACCTTTTTCGACCAGGCCCTTGCGTCGAACACGAGCTCGATTAAAGTAACAGGTGGCCTCCTCTATACGTACCAGGGTAAGTCCTTTGCCCAGATCCAGATGGGGATGTACAATGATTCGCTCCTGACCCTTGATCAGGGGCTCGCACTCTATCCCAATGACAGCATGCTCTGGAACAACAAGGGCTACGCACTCTTCTTGCTCGGCAAAAACCAGGATGCCCTCACGGCCTATGACCAGGCAATCAGCCTCGATCGGAATGACACGAACGCCCTGATCAACAGAGGAAATGTCCTCTCCAAGATGGGACGTTTCCAGGAGGCAGTTGATTCGTTTACTGCAGCAAACCAGACAGATCCAGGCAATTCTGCGGCTATGGCCGGCCTGGTTAAGGCCCAACCGGCTGCTGCCGGCTCAATGCATACGACGATGATCGTCGTGATCGTTGTCCTGGTTGTCGCTGCAGCCGGGGTCATCTGGTACGTCAAATACCACCGGCCCGTTGAACAGAAACAACCGGAAAAGAAAGAGAAAGGAAAGAAGAAAAATAAGTGAGAAAGAATAAATTTTTCTTATTTTTTACGAATTTGTTGTAACCGCAAATGCCGCCGATGTCCGGGAGAGCAGGGTCTTCTTATCATCGTCTGCCCAGACTTCACCTTCGGTGAATGCGACACGGCGCCCTTTCCTGATCACTCTCCCTTCGGCAAAAATCACCCCGTCCCGGGCCCCCCTGACAAAACTCGTTGATTCCGAGATGGTTGCAATTCCTTCCTGTTCCGACAGGAGAGGATAGAGGGCCAGTGCCATAGCCTCGTCGGCAATAGCCGCGAGCATTCCCCCCTGAAGCCAACCGACCCCGTTACGCATGTCGGGGCGGACCTGCATTTTCAGCAGGGATTTACCCGGCTCCACACTCACCACTTCAATCCCCATAAGGCAAAAAAAAGGGTTTGCATATTTCCCGTCTTTTTTGATCTTGTCCAGATATGACATGGTCATTCTAGGAGGTTTCTGGTCTGAGAGGATTAAGATTGTCCCTGTGCCCGGACCAGGCCCGGAAATATCTCCGAAAAAGAGTTCGAGCGATTCGTGCCGGTAAAAAGATACCAACATATTTTATCACACGCAATGATAGTATGATAAAGCACCCGGCATATTCCTGTGTGCATATGAACTTCCCCCGGGGGTTTCTTTCATGACCGATAAAGAGACGGTATCAATCTCGACAGATCCTGTATTTTTAAAAGAACTGTCAGAGTACCTGGAAGTCCTGTCGAACCCGATCCGGTTGAAGATACTCAAAGTCATTGAGAAACAGCCAAAAGAGATCAGCGAGATCGCTTCAAGTATCACCACAAGTTACGCCAACACGAAGAAACACATAGACCAGCTCGTCCGGATCGGTCTCGTGAAAAAAGAAGCGGGGTTCGGGAGGGAGACGGCAAAGGGTATCCACCCGGTCTGGAAATTTTCCCTCGTCGATGGCGGACTCGAGATGCTCATCAGGAACCTGGGCGTTTTTTCGAGTGTCAACATTCCCATGGGGTACGGGGATATCCATACGCGTATTGAACCGGTGCGGAAAGCAATTCTCCTGGAATCGGGGCAGAATTTTCCGGCCCTCCATCTGGTGGAGGGTGACCAGGCAGGACGGACATTTCTGATCAGGAAGGACCGGGTCAGCATCGGGAGGTTCGACCCGGATTTCCCGGGCCATGCCAGGGAGGGAGACATCGTCCTTCCTGAGAATTACGTGGTGGTGACAAGAATAACCAAGCCCCACGCGATTATCTCCCGGACGGGCAAGGAATGGTTCATCGAGGACCGTGGGAGCTCAAGCGGGACCTATGTCAACGCTGAGCTGATCGCACCGATGTGCAGGACCGGGCTGAAAAACGGGGATGTCATCGATCTCGCGATTGGTGACAGTTCAGCACGGTTCCTCTTCGTCGTAAATGAGTGAAGTCTGATGGCGGACCTGGGGGCTTCCGGAGTTCGGCGGCTGGCAATGGTGAACAGGTATTCCACCCTGGCAGCCGTTTCCATCCTGGTTATCCTTCTGGCAGCATCGCCGGTCTCTGCCAAAGTTTTCATATATGACGGGAAAAGCAGTGCCGGTTCCATCCAGGACGCGATAAACAGTTCAAGTAACGGTGACAGTATCTTTCTCGCGGGTGGGAAATATTACGAAAACGTGGTGATCGACCGCCCGATCGTCTTCGGTGCGCTGGATACCGGAAACCCGCCAGAAATTATCGCGGGGGGACCGGGTGCAGGGATCGTTCTTGCAGCTGACGGAATTACCCTGAACGCGGTAAATCTTTCGGGGAATGCCCAGTACGGGCTTCTCGTCCAGTCGAACAACAACCGGATCAGTGCGATAACTATCGACGGGTTTGATCACGGCATGGGCCTGAGAGCAGCAGCAAACAACATCATATCAGGCAACACGTTCGTGAACAACAGTATCGGCGTTGAGGTCGACCGTTTTTCCCACACCAATACGTTCTTTCTGAACCGGTTCGACAATCCCGATGAAGTCGCCAGCCAGTCAAACGATAATGCATGGTTCTCCGGCCGCCAGGATTACCAGTACCTCGGTCGCGATATTACCGGCCCGATCGGGAATTCATGGGCGGGCTATACAGGTGCCGACAGCAATGGCGATGGGATCGGGGATACGCCTTACACGATAAACGGCTTCCCTGTCTCGCTCGGGGAAACACCAATCGTCGATCGCGCCCCCCTTGTGAGCGGGCCGGAATCCTACACGCTCGTGAGATCCGCAGGCCTGGTAAACATAACAGGAATGGACCAGCTTGTCAAACCGCCGGAAACTTCGGCGGCTGGACAGCCGGGTACCCAGCAACTCCCTGGGGTTCCGGTGCAGGCAGGATATGGTAATTTGCCCCAGATCGGGCAGGCGAATACCGCCGGGCCACCCTCCCCGCTTCTCGTCACGTTGATCCAGTTCTGGTGGATCATCCCGGTTGCCATCATCCTGTCAGCGGGAGCGGGTATCTGGTTTGAACGGACCCGAAAGCGGGGAGTGCCTGCCGGGAATGCAGCTTATGTGCCTGGCACGTCACCACGGAACATTACCCTCGTCAAAAAACCCGGTCCCGTCAGGGACGAGAGCGCCGGTTCCCCCGAACCCTATTATGCAGTCCGCCTCCCGCCCCAGCTGGAGAAAAAATATCCCGGGGCAGAATATATGGGCGAGGGCGGGGTCGGCAGGGTATTCCGGGCATGGGATCCGGAAGAGCGGAGGGAGATCGCGATTAAGGTCCCGATCCGGTTTGACGAGGTGACCGGCACGCAGTTTACCAAGGAACTCCACATCTGGCAGGGGCTCCACCACCCCAACATCGTCGGGATATACGCAGCAAACGTCTTTCCCATGCCATACATCGAAATGGAGTATATCGGGTCGTCCCTGGCAACCATGAAATTTCCTCTCGGGATTAACCAGGCGGCCGCAATCATTTCTGGGGTTGCCGAAGGGTTGCGGTATGCTCACGATCGTGGGATCGTCCACCGTGATATCAAGCCGGAGAATATTCTGATAACACCTGAAGGTATTCCGAAGATTACGGACTGGGGACTTGCAAAGGCCCTCGCGGACACCAGACAGACGGGAGCTATCAGTTTTTCCATGGATTATGCCGCGCCGGAACAGCTTGCACCGAATATCTATGGGGATTCCGGCCAATGGACAGACATTTACCAGCTCGGGGTCCTTTTCTACGAGATGGTCTATGGCAAGGTACCCTTCAGAGGCGATGGCATGGGTGAGGTGACGCAGTCAATCCTCCATGAAGACCCGGTGTTCCCGGAACTGAACGACAGGAATTCCAGATCCATCCTCGACATTATCAAAAAATGCCTGCGGAAGAAACCCCAGGAACGGTATACTTCGGTTGTAGAACTTATTTCCGATCTCAACAGCCTGGATCTGTCTTTACAATCCTGATTGCACGTGCCATGAAACGCAGGGGGTTCTGCGGGCGATTTCTGATCCCTGCCCCGCTTTTCCGCCAAGAGGAGGCCGGCACCTATCCGCACGCACCCGGACCGCCGATAATACAGAGATTCGGGCTGAACATGCACAATAAACCGGCTGACAATACGGCTCCTGCAATATTCTGAAAAATCCTGCCCATTGTCCGGTACATGTTTTTTTGAAAACCGGAAAATCCCGGTATTTTACCTGAATGTTCGGAAACAGCAAGATACCACGCCAATGGCATAACACTGTGTACCAGTATCCTGCCAGGGACCGCCTCTCTCTGAATGTCCAAAAAGAATGGACATGTCCCTAGATTGATCCGGAGGACACGTCAGGCCGGGTCTGCGGGGCTGCATCTTCGGCATCGTGGTTTTTTTCTGGTGGTTTTCAAAAACCTTAACCGGAACAACATTTCCTCAAACCTGTCATTTCCACCCTGCCCGCTCTTTTACCGGGTTGTCTGCCTGCGTTCTCTCTTGGGACCTCTCCTTTACGTACCAGACACCGGTGTACCGGACGGGGGCGTACCGGAGGCTATCCCACCGGATGGCGGTGTGCCTGACGGGCGTGTTCCGGAGGGTGCTGTTCCGTTCATCATTGCACCACCGGGAGGTGTTCCGGAGGGTGCCGTTCCGTTCATCATTGCACCACCGGCGGGTGTTCCGGAGGGCGCTGCAGACTGATCTGCAGACGGCGTCGATACTGAACTTCCTGAAGACTGTCCTGAAGACTGTCCTGAAGACTGTCCTGAAGACTGAGTTGAAGAACTTCCGGAATCCTGCGTACAACCGGCCGTGATCAATGCTGTTACAAGGATTGCTGATGCAATCAACATGAGAATACTGCTCTTTTTCATGGGATGTTTCTCCTGAAATATCATGATGTGCACAATTTTTACACGTTACCGGATATTTCCTTTTTTTATCGGCCCGACCCGGGTCGTTACCTGGAGAGCCGTATGCTTTTGCAGCCAGCCGCGTGATCCTTTCGGTTATCGAGGGCATATGGCTGAGAGCTCCAGGCATTCCTGACTTTTTCACTATCATCCTTCTGTGAATGATCCCCATTGGGATCATCCTCCATCACGATCCTCCCGGGCCCTATTATATTCAAAGCATGAGGGGAGTGATATAATGGAAAAAGATCGTCATTTATTCAACCGGCTGGTGAATATTATCAACAGACTGGCCCCCAAGCCAGACGTACCCGCATGAAACCGGTTTCATGCAACAACTCCGATCGTATCAGATACAATACCCCGTTTTACTGCCTTCGCCGGGAAGCGTGATGAAAAAGAGAGGGCGATGCCAGGGCATGAGGGGGATAGATGTTCCCTGCACAATCCGGGTGGCGGGCTGCGCGTTGTGGGTGCCGCCACATTCCCGTTTCCGGTTGGAGAGCACGGATTTGAGAGCCGGCCCGCCCTATCCTGCGGGGAGGTTTATCACATATCCACCTCAACGGTGTCCCTGGTTTTTGGGATTCCTGGCAATTCTTATCTGCGCATTCATCGCGTCCTGCCGGTTCCGATACATCCCCCGGGTACGGGTGCTGATCTCCCTTACGCCGGAGGTCTCCCACAAAATCATGCTGGTGCCGCCTGCGATGAGGGCCTGCAATAATCCCTGGCGCATCGCTGGAGACTCCAGTCATGGTAAAGGTCTTCATTATACCTGTAACCTCACGTCCTGGCGAGCACCTCCTTTTCCGATGACTGCCGGTTCAGGCAGATCATCCTGTAAAACGATAATCCCAGGCTGGTATATATTCGGAGTATGAGGTGAGTGATATAATGAATTGTGACGAGGGATAATTGAACCAGACAGGTATACGTATCTCATATCTCACTGGTTCACCGGATATCAGTATAACAGACAATTTTTAAAAATGGTTGATCGTGGTGATAAAATCACGGTGCTTATCCTTGTTGTGGGAATTATGTTCCATTTCAGAGAGTGAGAACAGGGAAGGCACAGGGACTGCAGGTTTCCACTGATAGCTTGTGAGATGAGTACGAACCAGACATACATAACCGGACGTGAGGGAATTTCATCCCGGGTGACAGTCAATGGAAAAACATGCATGCTGTAGTAAGACCCGGTGGTGATAAACCTGCAAAGTGTCTGGCCAGTCGTATTGGCTTTTGCTCAATTGAGAACGCATGTATTCAGGATGGAAAAACGTCAGGGAGAATTCCGGGTGAGCATCCCCTGCGCTATTCTCATTCAATCACACTCCTTGTGCCGTCTCCGGGTTCCTCTGTCGCAACAATACCGTTTACCAAGGTAATTCTGCTCCAGATGACCGTCAGCCAGGTATAATGTTACCTGCATCCGATATCCTGCCCGGAAAAATGATGATTACATATGAACCGCCTCTTGTCGGATGGAAAGAGTTGCACGTGTCATGATGCTCTTCCTATTATTCGCTCCTCAGGGCGTCTATCGGGTCCATATTCGAAGCCCTCCAGGCAGGATAAAGCCCTGATATGATACATACGACCACACCAATAAGCATACCTGCAGGGATGTAGACGATGCTATCCGGCAGGAAGAAATACTCAGTCGTACCGATCATGTAACTTACCACGGAATACCCGATGACAAGACTGCCGATTCCTCCCAGACCGGCACCGATGATGCCAAGGATGAATGCCTCGTACAGGAACATCCGTCGTACCTCCCCGGTTTCTGTCCCGATGGAGAGCAGGATCCCGATCTCCTGCACCCGCTCAGTGACCGACATCATCATTACGTTGAAGATGCTCGTGGCAGCGACCAGAAGCGAGATGCCACCAATCGCAAGAATGAACGTGGTCATCGTGCTCAGGGTCGATGTGATGCTGGACAACTGGGTACTTGCATCCGAAACCCGCACAACGGGAGTTTTTGCATTGGTGTTGAGCTTCGCGGTGATCAGCTCTTCGGTACCTGTTATGTTATCGACGTTTTTCACGATCACATTTACCTGGGGGTACTCATCTTTCCCGCCGTACTCTTTTACATACCAGTCCTTGGAGACAACGATGGCGTTGTCGGTTCTGACGCTATCCGCTGCCTGTCCCCGTTCCTTGAGAATCCCGACGACCTTGACCTCCGAGCGGGATCCTGATGTACTGGATCCTACCTTGATCATGCTCCCGAGTTTGAGGTTAAAATTGGTAGCAATAGTAGACCCCACGAGAGCATCATCTGCGCCAACAATGTTTGTCCCGTTCTCAATCGTAAGGAACTCGGTAATCTGATCGGGATCGATCCCGTATATCATGCCCCTGCCGGGGATAGAACTCAACGTGAATTCCGTATTTGTCGAATAAACGGGGATTATACTACTGGCATTTGATCCCGCAGCCTGCTTGATTTTAAGAAGCTGCGTCTTGGTTATAACCGATGAAGCAGTGGGGGAAGTGGTACCGGATCCCGGCGGACCCATCCTGACCGCATCCGGCGTGATAACAATGGTATCTGCTCCGGCTGAGAGCTGGTCTTTTGTCTCCAGCTGCATGTTGGTCCCGAGCATCCCCATCGTGGAGATGGCGATCACACCAATAACAATACCGATGGATGCTAAGATCGAACGCAGGTAATTCAGCCGGACACTTCTGACCGAAAGATCGAAGAAAATATCTCTCATGATTCTGCAATCCTCCCGTCTTCAAGCCGTATCGTGCGCTGAGCATATTCCGCGATCTTTGGATCATGGGTCACGAGGATGACCGTCTTTCCCTCTTTGTGCAGGCCGCAGAGGATATCCATGATCTGGTAACCGGTCCTGCGATCAAGGTTTCCCGTCGGTTCATCGCAAAGAAGGATTTTCGGCTCATTGACCAGGGCGCGGGCCACGGCCACGCGCTGCTGCTGACCACCGGAGAGCTGGGTGGGGCGGTGGGCACTCATTTCCTTGTCAATCCCTACTGCTTCGAGCAGGGCCGTGGCTTTGCCGGTTGTGTCCCTCTTCTTGTACTTCAGGATGAGCGGGTATTCCACGTTCTCGAATGCCGAGAGGAGCGGGATTAAATAAAATTTCTGGAAGATATACCCGATGGTGTCGCGGCGCATATGGGTCCGTTCAAGATTCGTCATCGTGGCCACATTCCTCCCGGCAATATACAGCTCTCCTGAAGTGGGAACATCGAGGATCCCCAGCTGGTTCATCATGGTCGATTTACCGGAACCTGAAGGTCCCATGAGCGCGACAAAGTCGTTTTCCATAATACCGAGCGAGACATGATCGAGCGCAGTGAAGTCACCGGCCTCGAGATGGTACACTTTCGATACATCTGCGAGCCGGATAAGGGGGGTATCGGCCATATCCGATCCTCTCATTGTTTCTTCAGTTTTGCAGAGAGCCATTTCCGCTTCTTCCACAGTACGAGACCAGCGACGAGGATGATACCACCGGCAATTACGGGGTAAAACGAACTGATCCCGTTACCTTTGCTGCTGAATAAGCTGGTGGTGCTACCTCCGGGGCCTCCCATATCCCCGCCCGGGCCTCCCGTGCCGGAGGGGCCGCCGGAGATACCGGAACTACCTGAGGTCGTGGAACTGGTACTTGCCGCACCGGAACCTGATACTGAATTGAGATTAAGGTTCTTTATGATGTGGTAGTCATTGCCATCCGAATCTTTCCAGTGGATAATCAGGGGAACTGACGTGAGATCCGTGCTGGTAAACGTCAGCTCAAAACTTCCGGAATCATCGGATGCTATACTTCCGATAGCGTATTCCGGGTACGTTCCCGTACCCGTTGCGGGGGATCCCAACGAGACCACGAGTCCCTTCGCATCGGTGATACCGGCGTTGGTAATATCGCCGGTAAGATCGTAATAGGTGCCTTTGGAGACGAGTGCAACGTTATTGACCACGGGCAACGCTGCGGTTTTATCCAGATCGAGCGTGATGGGAAGAACCACGTCCGATGCCAGGGTCGTATCCCCGTTCTGGTAACTGACGTTGAACGTAACGTTTGTTGCCATACTGGGCGTTATCTCAAACGGAATTGTGACAGACCCCTGTGCTGCCAGTAAGCTTACATATTTTTGTGCCGGGCTCGTCGTGAACCCGGAACCCTCTGGGGTGATCAGGATATTTTTTATTGCACCGTCCCGCAGATTTATGACGGTCACATTGACGCAACCTGCATTGGATTCGGAAAAATAATCGGGTTTGTCCTCAATGATAGTTTTGATCTCCCGCGAATCCACCTTGACCTTAAAAGGATAGTGTATTGATCCGCCATCTTTCGTGGAGACCGTAAAGAGACCGTAATACGTTCCGTCAGAGGCATCAACAGTTACGGGGAACGTGTAGGTCATGGTGGATCCGGCCCCGATATAATCCATCGTCTTCCAGGTATTCTTATCTATGATGCAGATTTTTTCACTGAGCAGGTTCTCACCGGAAAGGCCAACAGCAGTATCGCCCGAGTTTGTCAGCGTCGCCGTGATCGAACCTTTTTCATACGGGAAAAAAACCTCGGGATCCGTGGTGATATTCGTTACAGTGACAACGGATACGCCACTTGTTGAGGTTACCGAACTGGTACTGCTGGCAGAACTGCTGGAACTGATACTGCTGGTAGTTGAACTGGTACTGTCGTCTGCTGCCACAAGAGCAGTTGCCAGCATCAGTACCAGCATGATACAACTAAAAATTCCCACTATTTTCTTCATGATTCCTCCATTTCTTCTTCCTGACAACCCGCCCTTATCAGAAAAAGCAGATATCCGGCCGGGTTTTCCTTCCTGACGTTACCCGGGCAGATCTGTCTCCCTGCAGCCGTACATCGTTCCCGGGCAGGGCGTTTATACGCAGAAAAATGTCAATAAGGGATATTATATTCGCAGTATCGCAGCGGTCTGAGTATTGTTCAAAATCCCGGATAATTGAACCCTGAAGTTCACACCATCATGGCCCGGAATATATCAGGTTTTATCATTTGATCTAACCCGGCTTCATCCCGCAAACCCGGATCCGGTGCGGAAGACGAGGTACCCGACGGGAAATTTTTGGGGCGATGACGCTTTTTCCGGTTATACCAAGCCGAAAATCTGCTGTACTTCTCTGCCGGCTTCGTACGGAAACGACATGACGGGTTCTCACCGGATTTTTAGCAAATTGCCACTATTCCCGCGTTAACGTTGCCAACAGGCATTGGGAATATTCCGCCCCGTTTGTTTACCTGTCAGACAAGTCACCCAGGTACTGGAAGGAGTTTCACGCACAGGATTTCCTCAGGCTTATATCCAACAACATACGAGTTTTTGTATGCACGATACGGAAACCAGAGAAATGCTTGCCGACCTTGTCTGGCTCAACGCAGTCATAGCGACCGAACTCATCCAGATTACCGAGAACAGCTCGGCAATCCTCCACAAATCCGCTCCTCCGGCAAGTTGTCTCGCAGAACACCACGCACTTCGTGAGACCGCGCTTGCCATGGCGGAAAAATACCGTCCCAGTACCATGCTTGCCCAGCATCTCGGCAAACACCAGTAATGTTATTGGGGCATCCCGCAAAAAGTAGTATACCAGAGATGCCGTATCACGGGTTCTGGCTTCAGACGGCATCAACAACACACCTGATCAGTCATGAAACAGGTTACACTTCGTGACGTTCATCAGGACAGGCTCCCTGAGATCATGACACCGACACCCCGCCCCCAGTACAGCCTCGTAATCCCTGCTTATAATGAGGAGAAGAGGATTACCCTGTTTTTCGATGGGATACCGCATTTTGAAGGTGAACTCATCGTTGTCTGCGATGGTACCGATGGCACGGCAGATATCATCGGTCGGATTGCGGCCGAAAGGGGGGACCTGGCTATCCGGTGTCTCCGTTTTGATCACCGTCTGGGTAAAGGAGGAGGCGTGATGGCAGGGTTGAAAGCGGCACATTCATCCCGGGTGGGCTATTTCGATGCAGACGGCTCGACAACCATCGGGGAGATGATGCGACTGCTTTCCTGCTTAAAAGAAAGCGATTGTGTCATCGGTTCCCGCTGGGTTCCGGGATCGACCCTCACCGTGAGCCAGAGCTTCATGAGGAGGATCGAGAGCCGTATGTTCAACCTGATCATCAGGATCCTTTTCGGCCTTGACTTTCACGATACGCAATGCGGGGCAAAGGTATTCAAAAAACCGGTTATCGATGAAATTCTCCCGCTGATGTACTCGACGGGTTTTGAGTTCGATGTCGAACTCCTCTGGAGGCTGAAAAAGAACGGGGCCCGTATCATGGAAATTCCCATCGAATGGCAGAATAAAGGAGACTCGCGGGTCCAGAAACGTGATATGATCAGGATGCTGTTTGGACTTCTCATGCTCATATTTCACCGGGTATGTGCATGATCCCCTCTTCACGGGAAGAGCAGAAAAAAGAGGCATTCCGCCTGTTTGAAGACGGAAGATACCAGGAATCCCTCAGGGCCTGCACTCAAATTCTGGAGAGCGGCAGGGATCCCGATATCGAAGTGCTTGCCGCAACCAACTCCTATTACACGGGGAAGTATGAGGATGCTGAGGTCTCTTTCCGCGACCTTGCCCGGAAGATGCCGGACTCTTCCTACGTTCACAGCTATCTGGCAAAAGTGCTGGAAGAGAGGGAAGATGAGGGGGCAATTGGCGAGTATGCAACTGCCGTCCGGCTGGACCCGACCAACCAGGATGCCCTGCGAAGTTATGCCGGGTATCTCCTGACGCATGGGGATTACCGGGGGGCCCTGCCCGTCCTCAGAAGACTGGTCAGGCAGGTAAAACGACCTGAAGACATAAAGAACCTGATGAGAGTGCTCATCGAGATTGATGAGGCTGAAGAAGCTCTGGCAGCTCACGCCATGGCAGGCGCGGACATGCCAAAGAGTCACGAGTATGTCGATGCACTGGCAAAAACCGGGAACTGCCGTGCTGCCGCCGAGTCTGCATCTGCGATCTATCGTGAGACAAAGGATATCTCCATCCTCCGCAAGTACCTGGCCGCTCTCTCCGGGTATGATGTCCCGGCATCCCTTGATGCCTATTCGTCGGTTATTGCTGACAACCCTGACCGCGATATCCTCTGCGATTACATCCTCCTCCTGAAATCGAACGGGGAATATGCCAAAGCCCTGCAAGCCACGCAATCCCTTCTTTCCTGTACACGAAAACCGGAGTACCGTCTGGTCGAATGTGACCTTCTTGCAGCGCAGGGAAGGGATGAGGACGCTCTTTTGGCCTGTGAAAGGCTTATCCGGGAGGAACAGGGCACGAGGGATGATCCTGATACCCTCGGCCTTGTGATCAGCAAATACCGGCAGTACCTGAAAAAAAGTCTTCCGGCAGACGAAGCCGCACGACGGTTCCTCGACCTTGTTACCCGTGATATCAACGTAGTAAGCCTGCTCGGGACAGCACGGTTCTACCAGGAAGAGGGAAATACCAGCGAGGCCCGGGCCTGGTACTATCGGGCGTACAGGACTGATTTTTTAAGCGGCGGACTTGATTACGCGAAATTCCTGTCAGATAACGGGGAATTGCGCGAGTGCGAAAAAGTGATGCTGTACATCTTGTCCAATGTAAAAAAAGGGACAGACCTTACACGGGTGGCCGCAGTCGTTATTGATAAAAAAGGGCCGATGTCCTGCATGAAACGACTGATGGAACAGCTGATCAGAAGACTCTGGGAAAGGAGGGGCACGCTGAACTCGGAAGGAATGGAGCTGCTTGCCGTTGTTTTTTTTATCGCTGCAACCAATGCACTTGAAGAGACTGACTATACACACTGTAAGTATTACTGTCTCTGCGGGATGGATGTCATGCCCGCATATGCCCGTGACATCCGTCTCGAAAATTACCTCCAGCTGATCAGGGCCTGCAAGGAACAATCTGTTGCCGACCACCCGATCATGCACACTCCACAGGAAGATACACGGGAGCTCGCAGAACCACAGGCAGTCTTCGACCAGCTCGGACTTTCTGACCAAGAGCAGAAGATTATCGGGTTTCTCCGGTCGCACCGTAAGGCGAGCGAGATGGAGCTGCGTAAAGTCCTGGGTACCCGGCGGGTCGCCGGGATCGTGAATAAACTGGTTCAAAAAGCTGCATCCCAGGGATTGTCTCTTGTCGAGAAGAAAGGAGTTGGTGAGGATGGAGAGGTCTATGAATATACCGGAATCTGAACGGATGGGCCGTAGTCAGCTTGAGAGCATCAACATCATCAATGCACTCAGGAGGGGCACGGTACCGGCAGGCGGACTGGAGCGTATCGCGGTAGGGCTCGAAATCGAAGAGAGCGTGATTGACCAGCAGCTGGCCTTTGTCGCTGAGGGTGGTGGCGATACAAAATTTATCCGGGGGGAGTATGGCAGCGGCAAGACCTTCCTTGTTGCCCGGGCCCTTGAGATTGCACGGAACAAAGGTTTTGTTACTACCCATGTCGTCGTCTCGGCTTCAGCACCACTTCACAAACTCAGGGGCGTTTATCAGCAGATCTGCGCAAACCTGGGGACGAATGAAGAAGAGCACGCGATCAAGACCATTGTCGACAACTGGCTTTATGCCATTGAGGAACGGATGTTGTCCGTCAGCGGAAGCAGCTGCGAGGATGCAGCTCTTGAGTCTGCCACAGAACGGGAGATTGAATCAGCGTTCTCAGGTATTTCCGAGACGAATTCGGCCCTGGCAGCAGTCCTGCGTGCATATTATGCAGCAAACAATACGGGTAATTTCCCGCTCGCCCAGTCTGCACTTGGATGGATCTCAGCCGAACCGAACATCGGCAGGGACCTCAAGCAGAAAGCAGGGATACGCGGGGATATCGATGATACCCTCGCGTTCATTTTTCTCCGGGGTCTCGTGGAGATCATTCATGGGGCGGGCTACAAAGGGCTCGCGATCGCTGTTGACGAACTGGAGACAACCCAGGGCCTGCAGAGGAACCAGCGGGAGAAAGGGTATCAGACGCTGGTCCGGATCATCGATGCCCTTGACAGCGGGGATATGCCCCGCTGTTATTTCCTGTTTACCGGGACTCCGGCACTGTTTGACGGTTCGCGGGGTATCCGGTCTATCCCCCCGCTTTACGATCGGATCAGCGTGGTGCAGAGCGATTCGTTCAGGAATCCGCGCCAGCCCCAGATTGTTCTGTCGAAATTTGATACCGCCAAGCTTGAACTGGTAGCAATCAAAGTGATTGATGTCTATGCCCAGGCTTATGGCGAACCCGACCGCGAACGGGTCTCTCACCGGTTTATCCGGGCAATGATCAGGAAGATCACCACGCGTTTCGGGGGAAGGGTTGATGTAATCCCCCGCATTTTCCTGAAAGAGTTTGTCGATATCCTCGACAAATGCGAACTGTACCCTGATTACAACCCTGCGGACGCTTATGACTTCGATGCCGGACATCTCAAAGGAGAACTGAAAAAGGAAGAGGAGGCCGTGATGGTCGTCGAGTTCTGACCAGAGCGTGACAATGATGTACGTATCGAAAATTCACCGTACTGATTTGAGATCGGCAGGCATTCGTTCATCGCAGTCATGACCCCAATCGAAGAACTGATCCGGAACAATCAAACATTGATTTTAAATTTTCAACTGGATCCTGACTAACATTTTTTCAGCAGACCTTAATTGAAAAACCGGATCCGTATAGGGTCTTCCGATGGGAAATGATTTTCCTGATTTGTTTACACATGTTTAACTTTTTTCAGGTAAACCTTGATTTATTTTTTTTTTGAGCGGACTCATATTGAAATTTTTTATCAAACCTTGGTTGAAAAAATTTCAACGCGATCATAATCGTGATTGAAAAACAGTTCCGGATCCATTGAACCTTAATTGAAAAAATTTGTGCTCTGTAGAAATCATTGGAACGATATTCTGACGCTCTTGGGGGCTACGGCAATCGCTGCTTTCGCCCCAGCTGCCAGGAAATCCCCCATAATATGATAGTCACTCATAAGGGTAGCGAGAAATTCTCGAGAGAATGGAGGAATAATAGGTGGGATAGGTGGGGGTCAAGGAGATGCACCCCTTGGGTTGCCTCCCCCTCTGGGGGAGAGAGGGGTCACACTCATAGCTTCTTTAGATGGTTTACAAAAAAATGGATACTGACGGGTTTTCTACAGAGCAAAAATTTGAACAACCCTTGATTGAAACGTGGCAACGGGTTCCGGTTTTACCGGCCCGGAGCGATGCCCTACGCGCATAACGACTCGAAGCCTAATGGCTTCTCTGCTTCGTGGTTCTGGCAAACCACTCAGCTCTCGAAGGTCTGACCTTCTCAAATCAGTCCTCGCTGATGCGACTACTGATTCCTTCCGGGTTTTGCGCTGCGCATTTACCTTGATCCGGAACGATGCCATGATCCAAGACTTTCCCCAGCGAACACCCGATGAAAAAAATATCCAACTTTCGGGAAGCCTTACAATCTCTGAAGAGGACATCCCAAACGCCCCCGCGCCGGGGGCAGGGCTGGCGTGAGGGGGAGCAGCGGGTCAATTTTCCATTAATATAATTTTTTAAAATAAATACTGACAAGTGTTAGTATTTTCGCGCAACAGTTATATTCTCACATCGCGTACACTCCTGCATGGCAAAGAAGGCGGAGAAGAAACAGAGGGGGGAAACCACAGTACCAAAACTGGCAAAGTTTCTGGCAGGGTACAGTAATGCAAGCAGCCGGGCGGGATACAAAACCGCCATAGAGAGTTTCCTGCGCTGCATCTATGGGATAAAAAGTGAAGATATAAAATCGGGGAAAATTCCTGCGCCGGATTATAATGCACTTTTCGAGATGTACTTGATTTCCAAGCGTGACAACGATGCGGATTTTATCCGATTTTCTGAACACCTGATTGAGACGAGACCTGCACTTTCAGCAAAACAAGCAATGACCCTGACCAGGTACGCAATGACTTATCATGGGATATCCATCAGCAAGGGTACCAGTCAGGACATACGGAGGGAAACCATGAAGGGCAGCGCGGCAACGGTTGACCGAGTGCTAAACACTAGGATCATCAACGCAGCACTCCAGCACTGCACGATACAGGGAAAGGCCCTCTTTTTATGCCTGGGATCAAATGGAGCCCGCCTTAATGAAATGTTGTCCGTCAGTATCAATGATGTGGATTTTAACAGCCACCCGGTAAAGATGACTTTCAGAGGGGAGAACACAAAGAACGGGCAACAGCGATATACATTTATCAGCGACGAAGCGGCGGCAGCGACGGCGGCATGGTTAAAGGTACGTCCACAATATATCACGATGTGCAATGCCAAAAGTAAGAAGTTGATTGAGAGAGGGCTCGCCAGCGTCAAGAGTGCGGGGGATACCCGCCTATTCCCGTTCAGCGATGCAAGCGTTACAGCATGGTGGAATGATGCACTGGCAGCAAGCGGGGAACTGACAAAAGACGATGTGACAGGACGGAACCAGTTGAGGATTCACGGATTCCGAAAATTTTTCCTGTCCCAGATGAGTCTGGTTATCAGCAAGGAGATCCCGGAATTTTTAGCCGGTCACGCTTCATACTTATCAGGTTCATACAGGCGATATGATGAGGAAACCGTTGCTGCTGCGTATCTTGAAGCAATGCACATGGTCTCCATCACCGGCAGCAAGCAGGTAAAAGAACTGGAGAACGAGCTGAAGGAGAAGATGGCGGAACAGTCCGCCAAAACCGAAAAGCACGCTGATACCCTGGTGATGGTAATAAACGAGAATATGAACCTGAAAAATCAGATGACGGTAATACAGGAACAGAACGTAGCACTTCAGGAGCGATTGCAACTGATCGAGCAGACATCAGAAGAACAGCGCGCGGCCATGGATAAACTCAATCGCCTTGCACTGAACCTTACCCCTCAGCAACTCGCGGCTATCGCGGAGATCGTCGCACAAAATAGGGGTACCGCGGATTGAATCATCCGGGAAACTGCTACGCTAAATAAGAGCTTCCACTTTCTTCGGCCCATATATCCGACTCCTTTTGGGAGTTTCCTGATCGGGAATTTGCGTTATTTGTTCCATAAATTCATGATCGAGATTTGGATCCCGGCGCACGATGTAGAACGGTTCCCTCTTTCTCAGACGGGTAAACCGTTCAATAATTATTTCGTGGGGGTTCACGCAGCCCATTTCCGTGAGAAGATCCTGGGCGATCATAAACTGTTCGAATAAATCACGAATATATACTTCATATTCGTCAATTGATTTCTCCAAAAGTTCGCGCGAATAGAACCATCGTTCTTGATAATCAAATAGCGTCCGGTAAAAAGTTGCCTTAGGACCCTTCTCTTTAGCCATCTTGAGAACTCGTTTATCAATGAGTCGTTCCCCTGAAAGATCGTGAAGCAGCCGGTAGAACGTTGTTGCGTTTTCGATTTTGCCGTCACCTTTTCCTACGAGATCATCCAGAAGTGTCCTGACCCTGACCCACCCTATCTCTGACTTTTTCACGTTATCTTGAATGTTTTTTATTCTTTCCTGCTCCAGCCTCTCGATTATCTTCCAGACATATTGTTTCGTGGCAGGTTGATGGCGGCTCCGGAGAAATTTTACTATTTTCTGGTGCATCTCTTCCTCTCTTTTATCCGGTGGCATGAGAAGTAATAGTAGTTACTCACACTTAAACTATGTGTATCATCACAAATATTTGATATCTGAGTGTACAATTTATAGAAGGTACGACTAATAGGTAATCGTCAGACTGTGAATCGGCACCGAAGTGCCGGCCTGATAGTGGATGACCATATGACGAGAACCAATGCCCGGGGCTCCGTGAGGCGCCGACAACCGGAAGAAAAAGGTGGAGGGAGAGAAAAACCGGCTGACGTTGTCCCGGTCCAGATTCCCCGCCACATTGTAGAAGGTCTTCCGTTACTCTACCGGGCATTGTGCGAGGTCATGGTGCGGGACGGCTTCGTCCAGCTCGTGTCCGACGATACGCAGTCTGACGAGAGAGAACACTGAAGGAGTGAGTAAAATGGATATATCTACTTCGGGCAAGCAAGATGCCCCCGAGACCCCAAATGGGTCAACTTCCCCCTCCCCATCTGAGGGGAATGACGTACCGCACGAGAACACGGAGGAACCTGTTATTATGGCGTGCTGGAAGCATCCAACGGACCCCGGTAGGTATCTCTGCACACAAGTGCTCAAGCCAGGGGCGGCAAAAGCCGTCAGTTCATTACCCACGCCCCCGGTCGATACCCCCTCCCAAACATCGGAGGCGAGGGGTTCACCAACACCCGATAGCGACGGTGTTGAGGTCTGGAGCCGGAACAATGGTGAAACCATGCGCGTCAAGCGAGTCGAGCATGAAGGCAGTGTGCTTTTCCTGCCCATCGCTGCGACCCCGCAACCGCAGCCTGTAGATCCCCAGTCTCCCCCGGTGAAGACCACGAAACAGGATACTGCGGTTGGCCGAACCCAGATGCCCCGGAGCGGGAGTGGAAGCAAAGCCTCCTGTAAACTGCCTGGGATGCGGTCTTCAACCCGCGTAAAGCAAAACGACCAGATAAGCGGGGGGCCATGAATGCTCCCCCTTTCCTCAGGATGTGAGGTAATGTCTTGTATAAACCTTAGACCCTTGGAATCGCAGAGGGGAGTGATCGAATGGTCTTTGACCGTATCCGAACGTGAAGATCCGCGTCTTTTCTTTTCAATTTTACACATTGGAGAGATACGGAGAACGACGGTTATATACGACGTATTACCTGTCATTACCCGTGTCGCCCTTGGGCAATCAAAAATCGCACTGCCAGAGTGCAGATCACCACATATCGATTCCTATACGGATCGCTATGCCGACCGCAGTGAAGATTGTTACAGAGATCGCTATGCAGCATGCAACTTGCAAACTCATGTTCGGAATCCAGGAGGTCAATTATGAAAAGATGTGATTTACCTTCGCAGAAGCGGTACCGGGAGAATCATCCTGCTTCATCGTTTCGATTGAAACGACCAGACAAGGAAAAACTGGATGCAATTATAGAGGAATCGGGCAAACCTCTCTCCCAGTGGGTAGCTAATTTTATTAATGGTGAAATCGCCCCCCAACAGGAAATATCAGAATTGGCAAATAATTATGATGCCTGTAAAGAATGGGCGTTCGAACTAGATTCAAAAAACAAGGAATTAGAGAGAAGGATAAAGGAAATGGAGAATGAAGGAAAGTTCATTCTTTCGTGTTCCGTTTGTGGAAAGGCCATGTTTTTTTCGTCGAAAGATTCTAACTGGAAGACCGAGATTTATCCAAAATTAAAAGAGATATTTGGCAAACGGTGCCATATAAAATGCAAGTCCAGTATACCCCCATCACCGATAGACACAATCAACTCGAAAGAAGACTTGAGGACCCAGTAATCCTCATAAATTTTGGTAAATCGGTAGTTGATAGGGTATTTTTTAACGAGGTGAAAATCGATTACCAACCCCTAACGTATCAGAACCGTAAAAATTTTATTAAGGAATTCTGCAAAATCAAAAGTTTATCGTTTGGTTCTCAAAGTTTTCTCAATGAGAGTTATAATATAATTTTCTCCTTTCTCCGAAATAAGATAAAGATCTCTATTGAAAAGTTTTTACTTTCACGGTACGGTTCGTTATATTTATCGTATGGTACAGTGAACGGATGGTTGTTGAATAAATGTGCGGGTATAATTGAAAAATTCTAAAAGGATTGTGATTTCTTTGAGTGAATCCATTATTGAAATTATTTTTCCAAAACTCAATCATTTCTGGATGGATGCCGGTCTATTGGGGCTCTATCGGATTGTCCAGAAAGAGCAATCACATGAATCGGGAGTAGAGATCAAACTAGATGATTCGGGCGTGTCATTCAAAGGTACTGAAAAAAATGTGCACTTATTATTGCAAAAATCCTACAGTGTTTTGCTTGAACGCTATTACAATACTTCTTCACAGAGTCAGATTGAAAAGAAGGAAGGGTTCTATTTCGATTCAAAATCTGACAAATTTGTCCGGTTCCCCAAAGTAAAATCAATGGGTATTGCAGGCCTGATTTTTAATAAAGCCCCACGCCCGACAAAAGGTGAAATAAAATATGATAAAACAAAGGAACAAAAGGGGATCCTTCCAGAAAACTACCGGCAACTTCAGGAGCGTCTCAATTCTTTCCTTCAGGAAAATAAATTAAAAATCGGCTCGTCTGGTTTGCTCCTTGATGGGCCAAATGCGCTTCAGCCAAAAGTTGAAGTCAAACTTAAAAATGACAAACCTAAAGGAAATTGCTTCCTGTGCGGAGAATCCTCTTCATCTCTGAGTGAAATTGGCGGAACAGTATTCCCGATGATTACCGGGTCTTCCGGTGTTCTTTCCTTTAATTCAGCAGCAGGTAATCCGGAGAAAGTCTGCTGGAAATGTGATTTTGTTGGAAAATTTGTCCCGGTAACCGGCTTTTACATCATGAATAATGGTACCTATCACATCTATTTCCCTTACTCGTCAAGTCTTGAAAAAATGAATGATGTTTTCCGGAGCCTAGAAGCGGGCAAGAAAGAAGATCCCACTTTACTTCGGAATTTCGAAAATAAACTTGGAGGGTATATCCAGAGGCCATACGAACAATTCTTCTCGTTTCTTTATTCGTTGTATCGCGTTGTTCTTACAAAAAAAATCTCTTCGTCTTCTGAAGAAGATGAATACGAACTGGATTATGAAAAACTCTTTGAAGTAAATTTGAATAAATCCCCTCTTGACTTTTTCGTCGTTTACACCGAATCTCTTGGTGACGCCCAGATGGGAAAGATGATCTGGTCATTCCAGGAATCGGTATATCTTTTCCGATTATTGGACTATCTTGAACGGAACAGGATTGATATCAAAAAAGTAATGACGCTGCTCGTGGATTTCGATCAGCCGAAAAACGAGAGCAAAACGATTTTGAGAAACCGGGTTTGTGAAAGCATCCTGAAAAAACAGAGCATTGTTGCCCTGATCGAACAACACATTTTCAGGATTAACAAGTCAAAAACCCAGAATATCAAACCATTATCCGATTTTGTAATTTTATATGAGAAGATCATCAGAGAAGGCGGTAGTACTATGAATCAGGAAACAATTGACATCGCAGTAAGTGTGGGAAAGACAATTGGAATGAGTATCGCACCGAGTGGAAAAAAAGGAAAAGGCGATCTTTTCCGGTTGAGGAAAACACGAAAACCCGAAGATTTTCTGAACGAGATCAATCGAATTCAGATGAAATATGGTACGCGGGTAAGCGCAGAACTTTACAACAAAGGCCAGAGCATGGAAGAGAACTTCGCCGAGTTCAAACAGTTCTGCATGATCGCGGCATTGAACACGTATAATGCAGGAAACCCTGCGGTACCCGGCAAAGAAGACAAACTCAAAACGGAGGCAACATAATGAAATCGACAAAGGCATTGACCCTGACATATCTGACACCAGTTTCATTCGCATCATTGAATGGCTCGGACAAGGAAGCGGATAACATATCGAGCATTAAGAAGATCAAAGTCGGAAAAGAAGACTATCCCTATGTCTCATCCCAAGCTGTGCGCAGGGCGCTACGAAATCAGCTGGAAGTTCTGGGGCGCACATTATCCGAAGGAGAGGCGGCGAAAATAGCCAAGGGTGCAGCGACTACAAAACAAGAACCTGCCACCTATATCGATGATGATCTCTTCGGTTATATGGGAACTGAGGAGGCATCGGCAGGGAAAAAAGGCAAGGCAACGAAGCGTACTTCAGTTGTCCGCGTCTCACCGCTTGTTGCACTCAATCCCTACCAGGGCGATCTTGATTTCGGGACAAATTACATGGGAACAAAAGCCGGGGGAGATCCCAACATTTTCGAGACGGAAATTCACTCTGGCCTTTACCGGGGATCAATCCTCATTGAACTCGACCGCGTCGGGTCCGGAGACGGGTTCGATAAAGAACTAAATAACAAAGAGAAGGCTCAACGGGTCAAGGATCTTCTCAACGCAATTAAAAACCTTTGGGCTTCAGGGCGCCAGAGCCGGTTCCTCGCGGATATTGCTCCGAAATTTGTTGCGGCGGCAATGCTCAAAACGAAAAATCCGATCTTCCTTGAGAGCGTCCAGGTTGACGGAAAAAAACTCAATACTGGTATGATTAAGGAAACCCTCAAGGATTACGAATCGGAAGTTGTGGCTTCCACTATAGGCATGCGGCAGGGATTCTTTGAGGGAACGCCCGATGGTGCAAAATCTATTGGTGACGCATTCGATGAAATGGCAAAATGGGTCAATGAATACTACACCTGAATGAGAGAGTGAATATGTTCTCTTTCTCGATCACTGCAAAGGCGATCACGGCATCCTTCAGAGTCCCGGAGACGCATACCTTCCATCAGACCCTGCCCCTTCCTCCGAAAACTACAATTATCGGAATGATCGGCGCCGCCTTAGGGCTGCGTCTGGATGAAGCTCATGCGTTTGTCGATACGAACAATATCCTCGTCAGTGTCTACGGAACCCATGAAGGAATAATGAAAGACCTATGGAATTACCGGAAATTAACCGGAAAAGAAAAGAGCTACACACTCGATGATATCAAAAACAGGAGGCAATATAGCATTCTGATCCGCGAATTTCTGTATTCCAACGACTTTACTTTCTTCTTTGCTGCGGAGAAGACAGAACCATTAGACATGTTAAAAAATGCATTCAGTTCCCCTCATTACGCCTTAACTGCCGGAAACAGCGACGATCTTCTGAAAATTTGTTCCATATCTGATATCCAATCACTGAAACCGGAAAAAATCAACCGTTTCAGAAATACGTTCGTGCCCGGGGATATGTCCAGATTCTACAAACATGATATCGATCTGAAACAGGTTCCGATCACCCAGACACTCTTCACGCCTCAGGTATTTCTGCTTCCAACTAAGTTTGAATTCAAAGGAGAAGAACGCCGAGTCATCGAGCGAAAACCGTTCACATTTATCAGTACACCCGTGACATTCAGCTTACCTCTTGACGGCTACTGCATCGATGGAAAAGCGGTTGTCCTCCAATGACATCAACCATTTTTTGGGCGAAGCCTGATCAGACATACGAAGAGCATATCAACGCTGCGTATCATGCCTGGAAGTCCACAGTATATGCGAAGAAGAATCTGATCAACCGGCTCGGCAAACATTATGGATTCAGTGAAGAGAGATTCCTCAAAAGTTCTCTTCTGACTGTTGTCCTTCACGATATCGGGAAAAATATCGAACCCTTCCAGAATATGATGAAGGCGATACAGCAGGGACGAAGTTTTGACTATCGTGAAAATTACCGTCACGAACTGGAATCATTTTGTTTTGTAATGCGGGGTGCCATCGCTTTATCCGCTCGTGAAGGTGGATTATTGCCGGGAAAATTACCGCTTGAAGCTCTCGCAGTTCTGGGACATCATAAGAGAATTGATCCTTCCCTTGATTCTTTTCATCGTGAAGAGGTAAGCGATAAACCTCAGATCTGCAAAGAGGGGATGATGTCTGCATTAGCACTCGCGGAGCAAATCTTCAGAAGCGAAGGGTACTACTTCCCAAAAATACCTGTTCATGAATACAATCCATATAAAGAAGCGAGCAAATTTATTGGAAACTACTCCGAGTTCAGCAGACTTTTAGAAGATGAGCAAAACACAGACGCGAACCGCACGATCTATTCCTTGTTGAAAGCAATTCTCCATTACTCGGATTGGTTAGGATCAGCTGGCAGGGATATTCCTTATTCAGTCGAACTCAACGGAGAAGATCTGTTCAGGGAGATCGAGCAGCGTTGTATCAACAAAGAGATCGCTTTTTCAGGACTACGACCATTCCAGCAGGAATGTGCAGATGTGAGAGGGCATATTATTGCAATAGCCCCCACGGGAAGCGGGAAGACCGAGGCCGCGCTTTTCTGGGCGCTCTATAATATCAGCGAGATGAAGGACGCCAAACTCATCTACCTCTTGCCGACGATGGTAACCGCCAATAGTATTTTCCTGAGACTTGAAGATTATTTTGGCAAAGGAAACGTGGGGCTTTCTCATTCAACTGCAACGTTCATGCGCGAGAATGAAGAAGAAGATCGAGAAGGGCGGACGGTTCTCTTCGACAAGTCATTCATCAAACCAGCCACAGTCGCAACCGTCGATCAACTCCTTGCTGCCGGATTCAACACCGGTAAATGGACTCTTATCGAAGCCAATGCTGCAAACGGCGTTGTGATCATCGACGAGATTCATTCGTATGATCCCTGGACGCTGGGGCTCATCATTGAATCCCTTAAACACTTCTCAAAACTCGGCACCCGGTTTATGTTGATGAGCGCAACTCTGCCGCAGTATTTACTCGATCTCTTCTCTAAAACACTGCCGGACGTAAAAATAATCCGAGATGAAACATTGCTCACATCATGCCGCAACCGGTATCGGACGTGTGAGAAATCCATTGATGATGCCATTCCCGACATTGAACGATCGGTGAATGCCGGGAAAAAAACTCTTGTTGTTGTTAATAACGTACTGAAATGCCAGGAATTGTATCAGGCGCTTTCTCACCTCAAGCCACTCTGCTATCACTCAAAGTTCACCTTCGATGATCGCAGACGGAAAGAAGCAAAAATCGATGAGGCACAACTCCTGATCGCGACACAGGTTGTGGAAGTTTCCCTTGATATCGACTTTGATGTAATGTTTACCGAATGCGCCCCCCCGGATGCACTTGTCCAAAGAGCTGGCCGGGTGAACAGACGGCGAACAAAAACCGATAGTTGGATCTACATTTTCCCAGCATCAAAGACTTCCGAACGGATCTATGATCCAGATGTTTCCGGACTGCTGGCACGATCCTTTGAAATTTTCAGAAACTCGTATTCGGAATTGACCGAATCGGATCTGATTTCGATTGTTGAGCAGGTTTATTCGGGTACCGAGATCGAAAAATCGAAGAATTTTATCAATTCGAGCAAACGATACTCAGAAGTCCAGAACACTCTGATGGCAATTTTTGATAACCCGAATAAATTTGAGGATAAGACCCGGAAAGAGGAATATCTTCAAGTGCCGGTCATCCCTACCAAATTCAAACGACTGGTTACCGAAGCGCATTTCCCTCCATCGCATCGTCGCCTTTACGAAGTGAAGATGCCGTACTGGTATGTCCGGAAACACAAAGAAGTGGTCGATGATATGACCTTCTGCGAGATGAATTACGATTCAGATATCGGTGCAACTTTTGCCGTTGATGTTGAAGTATCGAGCATGATTATATGATCCTCCACACCTTCACCCTGACCCTCGGTTCTACCCGCCCGATCTACGGCTCCGCCCACGAGCTTCGCGGCTTCTTCGCAACCAAGTTCACCGAATACACCGAGCTCCACCAGCACAACGCAGACAAGTTCATCTACCGCTATCCCGTAGTGCAGTACAAGATGATCGAAAACGTACCGACTGTCATTGGCATCAACGAAGGCGCGGAAGTCCTCAAACAGATCTTCAATGATTATCAGGAAATCCGTCTGGGTGAGAACACATACCAGATCGTTGAGCGCGGCATCTCGCTGAAAGATGAAGAGTTTGGCATCTCGGATAAGATCCATTCCTACGTGTTCATGACCCCATGGCTCGCGCTGAACCAAGAGAATTACCGGAAATTTTACACGCTCAAAGGAAAACCAGAGCGGGATGAGTTCATGCGGAAGATCCTTACCGGCAACATCCTATCGATGGCAAAATCACTCAACTACGATGTGCCGGGCCAGATCAAATGCGATACTAATGTCCGTTTCCAAAAAGACCGGCTCAAGGATGTCAGCGTCATGGTCTTTTCCGGGAAATTCCATACCAATTTCCTGATACCGGATCTGCTTGGCATAGGAAAATCGGTCTCGCGCGGTTTTGGTGCTGTACAACAACTGAAAGCAAATAATGAGGGAGGCAGCACATGCAGCTCGTCATCAACACAAGGGGCTCCTACCTGAAAAAATCCAATAACTGCTTTCTGGTAAAAACCGACGAGAAGACTTTCGAAGTCTCCGCTGACAAGATCGAGAGTATTCTCATCACTACTTCAGCCACCATCACCACCGACGCGATCCAGTTCGCTATCGAGAACAACATCGACATCATTTTCCTTGATTATCACGGCAACCCGTTCGGGCGCGTGTGGCATTCCAAGCTCGGGAGCACCACGCTGATCCGCCGCCGCCAGCTTGAAGCTGCTGGCGAGGATACCGGATTTTATCTTGCACGGGGATGGATTTCCCGGAAGATCGAAGACCAGATCGATCTTCTCAAGGACCTGAAGAAGAACCGGCCCGAACAGAAAGATGCCCTTGAACAGTACATCGTAAGGCTTGAGGTCCTGCTCGAATCCCTCAAGGCCATGAAAGGCACGCTGGATTTCAAGCGCGGGTCAATTATGGGTATTGAAGGAATGGCTTCCCAGGCATATTTCGATGCGATCAACAGCATCATGCCAGAAACGTGGAAGTTCAAGGGACGCAGCAGAGACCCTGCGCGGGACGGGTTCAACTGCCTGCTGAACTACGGGTACGGTGTTCTCTACTCGCAGGTCGAGCGATCCTGCATCATCGCGGGGCTCGATCCTTATGTCGGGTTCCTTCATACCGACAATTACAACAAGCGATCTTTTGTCTTTGACCTGATCGAACTGTTCCGCACCTATATCGACAAAACGGTTATCAACCTGTTCATGAAACGGCAGGTCTCCGAGAACTGTTTTGATCCGGTCCCAGGAGGATTTTACCTCAACAAAGATGGCAAGGCGCTGTTAATCGGGGCGGTCAACGAGATGTTCGACCGTGAGATCGATTACAAGGGGAGAAATGTGAAGGTCCGGAATACGATCCAGATGGAATGCCACACGATCGCGAACAAACTGATCAAATAGGGCGGGAAAAATGACGATGGTCTGGGTGGTGTATGATATCGCAGAAACAAAGACACGGAACCATATTGTCCGCATCTGCCTGAACAAAGGATTATACCGCGTACAGAAAAGCGTGTTTCTCGGGAACCTGAACTCGAACGAACGCGATTCGCTCGCGCTGGAATGCGAGCAGGAGATCGATCCCGAAGTTGATTCCGTATATGTTTTTCCGATGGATGATACCTCGTTCAAGAAAGTGAAACTGCTCGGCCAGGCATTCGACAAGAAACTGGTAAGTGACGTACTGCTCACAAAATTTTTCTGATTATGCCGACCGAAAGCGAAACGATCATCACCATCTCCGATGTGCTCGAATATCTCTTCTGCCCCCGGTTCATCTATTACATGCACTGTCTTGATATCCCCCAGCATGAAGAAAAGCGGTTCAAGGTGATGAAAGGGCGCGAGGTGCATGAAGAGAAGATGATTGCTAACCCGGAGTACCTTCGGAAGAAACTTGGCGCGGTGAAAAAAGAGATCAACGTGTTCATCGCATCCAAGCAGCATCATATCAAGGGAATTGTCGATGAAGTGTTATTCCTTGACGACGGTACGGCAGCACCGTTTGAGTATAAATTCGCAGAGTTCAAGGACACGATCTTCCAGACTTATAAATATCAGCTAGTACTTCATGCAATCATGATCAGAGAAAATTATCAGATGGATGTGAAACGCGGATTCATCTGTTTTACCCGGAGCAACAATCACATCGAGACGGTCGAATTCTCTGACGAGGATTTTGAACGCGGACTTGAGATAATCCATGAAATTCTTGAGATCATCGACAAAGGATTTTATCCAAACAAGGGCAAATACAAAAACAAGTGCATCGACTGCTGTTACGCACCGATCTGCACCTGATTCTTATCTTTAAATAGGAATCAATAATTCTGCATGAAGAAATTCGTATGGAAAATTCAAGCAGTTTAATCCCAATTAAGCGAAAAATACGCGAAATTTCGCGGCCTTCGAGCGAAACATCCACGAGAACAAGGATTGAAACTTCCAGACCGAAGTACCACCGGCAGGCGGGAATTTTCTTCGAGCGAAACATCCACGAGAACAAGGATTGAAACCCGCAGGGCCTCCCACCCCATAGGCTACAGAGCACTTCGAGCGAAACATCCACGAGAACAAGGATTGAAACTCGTTGTGACAGAGACACGAAATACGAGATTTTCCTTCGAGCGAAACATCCACGAGAACAAGGATTGAAACCCAGGCTACAAAGAAGGCACCGTCGACCATCTCGAAGCTTCGAGCGAAACATCCACGAGAACAAGGATTGAAACTATATACATACCCGCTAAAGCCTATTGTGTAGTGGCTTCGAGCGAAACATCCACGAGAACAAGGATTGAAACTTCACGGCATTTGCAGCTGCCGACGCCCAATCTTTCCTTCGAGCGAAACATCCACGAGAACAAGGATTGAAACCTTGAATAGTCGTGCCCGCTGGCCACGCGAATGCAGCCTTCGAGCGAAACATCCACGAGAACAAGGATTGAAACATCACAATCGGGGGGTGCGACCCGTCTGAGGTCTTCACTTCGAGCGAAACATCCACGAGAACAAGGATTGAAACCTCAGAAATCCGATGATGGATACAACTGCGTGATCGCCTTCGAGCGAAACATCCACGAGAACAAGGATTGAAACATTATACAAAATCCTATCTCGAGAAATGGGCACCCTCGTCTTCGAGCGAAACATCCACGAGAACAAGGATTGAAACTCACCCAATACGCGGGCACGAATGACGATCTAAAACTTCGAGCGAAACATCCACGAGAACAAGGATTGAAACCAACAACACAAAAATCCTCTACCCCCTGCGCAATGATCTTCGAGCGAAACATCCACGAGAACAAGGATTGAAACTTCTCATGGCAAACCCGCTGCCGCCCATGCAGCATCTTCGAGCGAAACATCCACGAGAACAAGGATTGAAACTGTCTCGGACGAAATACAGGTTGATGCCGAAATAGCTTCGAGCGAAACATCCACGAGAACAAGGATTGAAACTGGGCGGTATGGATTGTACTAATGCACACCCCGTTAGCTTCGAGCGAAACATCCACGAGAACAAGGATTGAAACATATCATATTCTCCTTTTTGACGTTTCCGATGTCCTTCGAGCGAAACATCCACGAGAACAAGGATTGAAACCTGAAATGTTGATATCTTCTGTGCCAGCAAAGTTGGCTTCGAGCGAAACATCCACGAGAACAAGGATTGAAACTCCCTAATACAAGCCCCAATTTTGTACCTGAAAGACTTCGAGCGAAACATCCACGAGAACAAGGATTGAAACCAATCTCCTCCGGTGTATGCCGATTAACACAATGCTTCGAGCGAAACATCCACGAGAACAAGGATTGAAACCAGCCATCCGTTACTCCTCTTCTGATTCCTCTAGCCTTCGAGCGAAACATCCACGAGAACAAGGATTGAAACCAACGCAGCGGCAGCAAACGCGGCCTACAATGCCGCTTCGAGCGAAACATCCACGAGAACAAGGATTGAAACACACCTTCCAGGGCTTCATCACGAACGACAACCCGCTTCGAGCGAAACATCCACGAGAACAAGGATTGAAACCCGTAACGTTTCCCGGAATCCACGGGTCAATGAACTTCGAGCGAAACATCCACGAGAACAAGGATTGAAACTGCCGCTTCTTTCGGCTCATCCGAACCACTCGTCGACTTCGAGCGAAACATCCACGAGAACAAGGATTGAAACAAGTTAATTAGTACAATACTCCCCTTATGGCAGAACACTTCGAGCGAAACATCCACGAGAACAAGGATTGAAACAGAAGATAGTCGAGGATGTGCGTTGTGAGGATTGCTTCGAGCGAAACATCCACGAGAACAAGGATTGAAACGTCGCTAACGGATTGCAGGTCTGTGCCCCAGCCCTACTTCGAGCGAAACATCCACGAGAACAAGGATTGAAACTTTTTGAATCTTGTCTATAATTTAATTTCCTATGTTATACTTCGAGCGAAACATCCACGAGAACAAGGATTGAAACTAAGGGTCGAGCCCACGTACGGAACCTGATAGATCTTCGAGCGAAACATCCACGAGAACAAGGATTGAAACTTGGGTGTGTGAAAGAGATATCTGCATACCCGTCCCTTCGAGCGAAACATCCACGAGAACAAGGATTGAAACTCATCCCGGTCGGCCCGGGAGGCAAATCGCATCTGCCTTCGAGCGAAACATCCACGAGAACAAGGATTGAAACAAATCGCCGACGACGGAACGACTCTTTGGGTGGTGCTTCGAGCGAAACATCCACGAGAACAAGGATTGAAACCATACGACCCCGGGGTAAACGCCCCGGCAAGATTTGCTTCGAGCGAAACATCCACGAGAACAAGGATTGAAACCAACGGTAGCACCTGAGGGACCGGATGGGCCTGAGGGACTTCGAGCGAAACATCCACGAGAACAAGGATTGAAACTAGGACCTGGGCTCGACGGGCTGCGCAGCGAATTGCCTTCGAGCGAAACATCCACGAGAACAAGGATTGAAACCGTATCTTGTGCAGAGTGGCCGGTATACTCGTGTCTTCGAGCGAAACATCCACGAGAACAAGGATTGAAACACGGCACGACCGGTCTGGTGGTCGGTATTGCCGGCGCTTCGAGCGAAACATCCACGAGAACAAGGATTGAAACCGGAATCCTTCCGTTTGCCGCTCATAACGTAATCGCTCTTCGAGCGAAACATCCACGAGAACAAGGATTGAAACCCGGATCAAGGGGAGTGTGCACTCTGTGTACCGGCTTCGAGCGAAACATCCACGAGAACAAGGATTGAAACGAGTAATGTTATAATGTTATATTAAGCGTCACGTCCTTCGAGCGAAACATCCACGAGAACAAGGATTGAAACTCACTACGACGATAGATGGGGATTCGACTGCGATCTTCGAGCGAAACATCCACGAGAACAAGGATTGAAACCCTCGTGACATCGGGTTTTTCGTGGCTCGAAGCGAACCTTCGAGCGAAACATCCACGAGAACAAGGATTGAAACTTCCCACCTCGCACGATCATAGCGTATGCACCACGGCTTCGAGCGAAACATCCACGAGAACAAGGATTGAAACTAGTCGGATGCGTTCATGGTTCAAAGTTTCGACACCTTCGAGCGAAACATCCACGAGAACAAGGATTGAAACGCATGTGTCTTTCACCGCTCTCCTATACGCATAGCTTCGAGCGAAACATCCACGAGAACAAGGATTGAAACCTGACTATATCGCGCGGGAGTTCGGGGGACAGGCTACCTTCGAGCGAAACATCCACGAGAACAAGGATTGAAACCAAAAGATCGGGCTGACGGAGAGCTTAGCCCACCGGCTTCGAGCGAAACATCCACGAGAACAAGGATTGAAACCGGAGTTCTCTTCCAAGATCTTCTTGCCTGATTTGCTTCGAGCGAAACATCCACGAGAACAAGGATTGAAACTTTTCCGGTCTTCCGGACCGACCCCCGCGCCTTCCTTCGAGCGAAACATCCACGAGAACAAGGATTGAAACCATCAACCAGACCGAGGAGCTTACGCTCAACGATTGGCTTCGAGCGAAACATCCACGAGAACAAGGATTGAAACCCATCTACTTCACCTCTTCTCTCTCACTTGTTTTCCTTCGAGCGAAACATCCACGAGAACAAGGATTGAAACTGAGTTGAGAGATGTCGAAAATCGACAGCATCCGCTTCGAGCGAAACATCCACGAGAACAAGGATTGAAACATGGTATAGCAGACACCTCAACATATTTGTTGAAGCTTCGAGCGAAACATCCACGAGAACAAGGATTGAAACCTCGGAAGGGCAAGAAGAAAAGCACGTCCTCTAAGCCCGCGCTTCGAGCGAAACATCCACGAGAACAAGGATTGAAACACCTCCAGCCCCGGGCCGAACCAGAGAAACCAGCGCTTCGAGCGAAACATCCACGAGAACAAGGATTGAAACAAGTAGGTACTCCGGAGCTCACAGAATCAATACGGTCTTCGAGCGAAACATCCACGAGAACAAGGATTGAAACCAACTTCATGGCGGACAGGCGTACATTTGCGATCACTTCGAGCGAAACATCCACGAGAACAAGGATTGAAACTCCATGATGAGAGGATCGGTTGGAGCAGATGGGTTCACTTCGAGCGAAACATCCACGAGAACAAGGATTGAAACTTGTCTTTCAGATACTTCTGGGCGGTGGAATCGGTGACTTCGAGCGAAACATCCACGAGAACAAGGATTGAAACAGGAGATAAATCTTTCCTTTAATTACAATTAAAAGAAAAAAAATCCAAGATGTAAATTTAATCCGTATTGGAACGATTTCGTTTTTGTTTTGGATTGACTTTCTTAAATATCGTCATAATATGTTCCTCACCCTCTTCCGAAACTAGGAATTTTTTGATTTCTTCAGTTAGCCTTTTATCCTTATTCTCAAAATAAAATCGAACTGCAACAGTAATAAAATCAGATCGAGAAGAATAACCCCCTTCTTTAACAGCCTCCTCAATTTGTTTTAGTATTTCTGGAGGACAATGATAGGAAATTTGTTCCTGGGGCTTTCCGTGCTTTTTTGGCATTTATATAAGATTCAAGTAAATTCCTATGTAATTATCGGATGTTAGTAAGATGTTAGTAAATCTTTAATATTGTGTGATGCGAAATGAAAGATTGCGAAATATGGATTCGGAAAGATGGAATTTATCGTTGAATCCCCTAACGGATGAGGTGCTTTGTCAGTCACCGCGACATTCGTCAGATAGCGGCGACCGGGTTCCCAATGGAACCGATCTCCTCGCGCACAGGGCACCAAGTGGAACAGTATACTTCTATCTCCATCATTGGTCCATAAAGCGGGGTGAATCTAGCCTCTGCACGATTATCGGCGAGGAAACGGCCAGAGAATTCATTTTAGAGCGTTTAATTCAAACCAGAGAAGCCAAGATAACGGATTCAGAACGGGACCGGATACTGAAATATTTCCCGGGCATCTTTAATGAAGAGATCTGAATATGTCTGCCTGTCTAGATACGGTATCCGGGCCGGATTTTCCGGAAATTTTAGGATGGGACGTTCTCTAAAGTTTTGAGTTTTAGTTTTTCCTTTAATAACAATTAAAAGCGATCCTAGCGGATTATCCGCGCGGACAAACTTCTTCATTAGATTTTACTTCCGGAAAAATCTCCGGAATTTTCTGGGGGGACTGGCACCGGGAACTGGATCGAGTTGGGCAGAATTTCTTCAAAATACGGAAATTTTCAGTAATGCATGATTTAATGCTTTATTTCGGTTAGTATAGAGCAAACCGAAATGAAATTTAATGACGATAACTACGTAAAATCAGAAAACGCCGGATCCTCCGGACCGGATCGCCGGACCGGCCGGATCACAAAAAATATTGCCAGACAGGACAAATTTGAAATACAGAAATTAAAAATTTCAAATTTGCTACATTAAAAATGAAGTTAATCGGACAAAGGATAGAGGAGATTTCTTTCCAAGAATTATTTTTTTACTGCAATTTATTTACTAACACATGTTAGAATTTTTTAAAAAAATCACAGTCCCCTTCTCACCCTCACAGACTGCGCGTGGGCATAGAGACCTTCTGCCTCCGCGATATTCTCGACAATATCTGCGATAGATTCCAGACCGTTCCGGTCGAGAATCTCGACAGTTGCGGACTTGTAGAAATGCTGCACATCAAGACCCGAATACATCTTTGAATATCCTGCTGTTGGTAAAACGTGATTGGTTCCGACTGCATAATCGCCGCAGGCTACAGCAGAATACTTACCGACAAAAATGGCACCTGCATTTTTTACCCGGGTAACTACCGACAGGGGATCGGCTACCTGGATCGACAGGTGCTCGGGAGCCACCATATCCGATGCCGCGATTGCTTCCTCCAGGTCGGCGACAACGGTATACCCGGAATTTTTCAGCGACTGCTCGATGATCTCTCTTCTCGGTGCAGCCCCGAGCATCTTCTGCACTTCCCGTCCCACCTTCTCCGGCAGACCGGGATCCGTGGTGATCAGGATGCAGGCAGCATTCGGGTCGTGTTCGGACTGGGCGAGGATATCGGCAGCAACAATCGAGGGGCTGGCTGTTTCATCGGCTATAATACCGATCTCGCTCGGGCCCGCAGGAAAATCGATCTCAACCTTCTCCCGCAGCATCATCTTCGCGAGGGTGACATAGATGTTCCCTGGGCCGACAATTTTCTGAACCGGGCTGATGCTTTCAGTACCCAGGGCCATCGCGGCAATTGCCTGGGCCCCGCCCGCATTATAAATCTCTGTGACCCCGGCAATGTCGAGAGCGACAAGAGTCAGGGGTTTAATAGGGGGCGGTGAGCAGGCACAGATCTCATGTACACCCGCTACCCGGGCGGGGACGGCACACATGAGGGCAGAAGAGGGATACACTGCCCTGCCACCGGGAACATAGATCCCCACGCGGTTGAGCGCCGTTGTCTTGACACCCAGTACAATGCCGGGGTCCATCTCCTCAAGCCAGAGATCACGCGGGCGCTGGCGTTCGTGGAAGCGTTCGATACGGGCCTCGGCCTCGATGAGACTCTCAACAACCTTTGTATCGACGAGGTCATATGCCGCCTCACGCTCATCTTCGGAGACTGCGATATCACCCAGGTCGCAGTATTTTTTCGCGAAGTCCCGGAGCGCGGCATCGCCCTCGTTCTGTACCCTCCCGATGATCCCGGTAACGGTACTTCGCGCATCCTCAAGGCTGGTCTTCCGTGCCCCAAGCCATGCATCGATCTCGACTGCCTTCCACATAGTTCCAATATTTTCGGCAACATGACACGTTAAGGTTTCGTAGCGTGATCCGATCACGGCATTCATATGAAGATGAATGGTCCTCTATCTGCACAAAGACCGGTTTTCCATCATTGTTTTTATCCGTATGAGAGAAAACGGGATGCACCATAAAAGCATATTGCCACATACTGCGCATATTGAACCAGTGGTGATATGGGAAGCCCTTACTTCAGCAGCGATGAGACCATCCTCCTTTCAACGCACAATATTGTTATCAATACGATTCCCGCCGAAGCGATACTTACCGGCAAACGTCTTATCCTTGTAGACAGCAGTCATCCCCAGTTCCGACCGCATGACATCCCCTTTACTGCAATCGAGACGGTTATCATCGGGGAGAATTCCGGCAACAACCCGGTCCTTTCTCTTACGGTCGTCACGCAGGGAGATACACGACATACACTGGGGATTGTCTTCGCCCAGCAACCCAAGACAAAACGAACCGGTGAGCGCGATTCATGGGCCGCAAAACTCAAGGAACTCAGCGTGATCTCACAGGAAGGTCATGGCGCACAACCCATGGATCTGGCACCGCCCTGGATCCCGGGGTTCCTCTCTGCTGGAGAATCCGGTGAAAAGGGTTCCGGTCAGGATTTCCCGGACAAATACAGGAATCCCCCGCTCGTACCGAAACGACCGAGACCTGAAGATCCCTCCAGGAACCGGACGATCATTGCTGTAAGCGCAATCGCTATCTTCGTCATTGCGATTGTCTGCGGCGTGGTTTTCTTTGCCCCAGGACTTATTGCCCACACCGTGGTACCCGCACCGCCGGCAACGACTCCGGTCGTTGCTTCTACCCCAACACCTGTTCCGGTTCGTACGGAAATCCCCGCAGCAGCAGTAACCTTGCAGCCGACAACCACCACCGGAATACCAACAGTTCCAACCCCCGTGCAAAGGGTCGTTCCCCAGACCGGGGTCTGGGTACGGATCAATTACATCGGGAATTTCACCGGTTCTGTCGGGACTGCTGGAGCGATGAGGGAGGTGGCCAGTTCCGGGGACACGTATTACCAGATTCCGACAGTTGACGGGGTTGTGGAGGCCACAATCCAGAAGCTGGACAGTTCAGGAAATGTCCTCACGATAGAGGTCTATAACAATGGAAACCTCATAAAAAGCGGTACGACAAGAACTCCCGACGGTGAGGTCGACATCCATGCTGACCTGAAAGCAGCGCAGTCAGTGGCTGCCAGTCAGACAACCGGCACGTAAATTATTATCCTGAACATAATTCACATTTGCACGAGGAGAGCTCATCGGGTAAATCGTGCGGTCTGCCTTCCCATTCTTTTTTCCCGGAGCTGAGAATACAGGCTCTATCGCCGATGTCCCGGCTATCCGAAACCCGGTGCGTAACAACGATGCAGGGGATCTGCATCTCTGCAACAACCGATCGCGTAAGGTTTTTCACGATACAGGTGCTTTCAGCATCCAGAGAAGTGAAGGGCTCATCAAGCATCAGCAGCAACGGCTCTATTGCCAGAGCGCGTGCCAGCGCCACCCGCTGTTTCTGCCCGCCGGAAAGGTTCCCGGCTTTTACCTGGGCATGGTCCTGCAGTTCCATAAGTACGGTCAGGTGCTCCACGCGCTCTGCAATTTCCTGCCGGGAAAATTTCCGGACCCGGAGGCCAAAAGCAATATTCTCATGCACGGTCATGTGGGGAAACACGGCACTGTTCTGGAAGACATACCCTATACGACGATCTTCGATCGGCAGATCGATTCGTCCTGCAGGTTTACAGAAGAGAGTTCCGTTGAGACGGATGCAGCCGGAATCCGGGTACAGGAGGCCTGCAATAATGTTGAGGGTCGTTGATTTTCCTGACCCGTTGGTTCCCATGAGCACAAAAATTTCTCCGGGATTGACCTTCAGGGAGAGATCCAGGGTAAAATCCCGTAGTTTTTTTGTGATGACTGCTTCAAGCATGCTGCACCTCTTTTGAAGAGAGGAGCCTGACCGCAATCATGATACCGAAGGATATGATCACCAGCAGGATAGAGATGGTCAGACCGGAAGCGAGATTGCTTTCCATACCCACGTAGACCGCAAGCGGCATCGTCTGGGTGACACCGGGAAGGTTGCCAGCAAACATGATGGTGGCACCAAACTCTCCAAGGGCCCTCCCGAATGTCATCACAGCCCCGGATACCAGTCCACCTGCAGTAAGCGGCAACGTGATGGCCAGGAAGGTCCGCAGGGGGGAAGCTCCAAGCGTTCGTGCAGTCTGTTCGTAAGCCAGGTCAAACTGCTCAAAGAGCGATTTGGCCTGCCTCAGGTAAAACGGCGATGCGACGAATATCTGCGCCATGATGACGGCCAGCGTGGTGAACGCGATAGAGATGCCGGCCATACTGAGATACCGTCCGACGAGGCCGGCCCTCCCATAGAGGACCAGCAGGGCGACCCCGGCAACTGCGGGCGGGAGAACCAGCGGGAGATCGATCAGGGTATCAACCAGTACCTTCCCGGGATACGAACACCGGGTGTGGACATATGCGAAGGGAGTGCCGACTAGGATCACGACTCCTAGAGAGATGACCGAGGTGAAAAGGCTCAGCCAGAGCGCACTGGTCACCTGGGGATCCGAAAGCGACGAGAAGAAAAGATCCGGTGTGATGCGAAGGAATAACGCTGCTATTGGTAAAGCAAGGTAGAGGGTGACGGAGAGGATCAGGACACCCGCGGCCACGTACGTGACGGTGCGCCGGTATTGTTCCGGAATACTACCTGCGGGTTTCATGACAGGGAACCGGTTATGTCCAATGTACTAGAAGTCCGGATAAAAAAATCAGGAGGTTCAGAGGGGCCGGAACCCATAATCCTTGAGGTCCTGCTGTCCGAAGGCAGAAAGCATGAAATTCTCGAAATCCGCAGATGCACCCGTACTGGTGGATCCTTTCAGGACACCAATGGTGTAGGTCTGGAGATAATTGTCTTTCTTCGGTATGGTAATGGCAAGGTAGGTGTTCTTGGGCGCTGCCGTATAGGTGGATTCGTACACGAATCCTGCGTCCGCTTCACCGAGTGAGACCTTGGTCGCAACAGCCGGTTCCGAGGTCTCATACGTGACCACATTTTTGAAAACGGAGCCGTTCCAGTCCGCGTTATAGGTGGACTTCGCAAGGTTGGCAAGCACTGCTACGGTGGCAGTACCGGCCGGGACGCTCTTGTCCTCCATCGCGATCTTCACCCCGGGATTTGCCAGGTCGGCCAGGGATTGGATATTACCGGGGTTGCTGGCAGGGAGGATGACGATAACATAGTTTGATGTAAGAGGATGCACCGTACTATTAACGAAATAGCCCTCTCCCTTGAGCGTGTTTGTGTAGGTGTTGCTGGCGGAGATGAACACATCTGCATAGGCACCGTTCTCGACCTGGGTCTTAAGCGCCTGGGTCCCGTCGAGGTTGAACACGACCTGGTCTCCGGGATACATCTTTTCGAAATCCGACGCAAGCTTCGGAGAGACCCCGCTAAGAGAGGCTGCGGTGTACGCCACCACATTGCCCTGAGACGGGGTAAACGTAGGTTTGGGTGTGCCCGTGGTCGCAGCAACAGCCGGTGTTGACACCGGTGCAGCTGTCGTCACGAGAGGTTGGGGCGTTGGGGCAGGTGTTGCAGAGACCGGGGCCGGTGTTGCTACCGGGGTCTGGGACTGCGGGGCGGTGGAGGTGCAGCCTGCGAGGAATGCCGTGGCCAGCAGGAGTCCGCATACGATACCGATAAGGACAAGACTGTTTTTACTCAATGACCGTTTCATAGTATCATTCCTTTGAATGCAATCCTATAGATCCTTATTACGTAAAACTATTTTCATTTAACTTTTAAAATTGATAACTATAATTAATTAATATTTCAGTTTTTTGAGAAATAAAATCTTACAAAGAGTATTCGGAAATATAAAAACAGGGAGTTAGTAATCAATCGACAGCGATCATCACTTCACTGGATTTGATAACCGCATACGCGGTAACACCGGGGGCGAGACCCAGTGTCTCGACGGATTTCTTTGTGATGATGGATGTGATCTCCGATCCGTCTGCAAGTTTGAGCGTGACTTCCGAGTTTACACTCCCTGGTATGATCCGCGTTACTTTGCCTTTCAATATGTTTCTTGCACTTATTTTCATACACGAACATCTCCGGTACTTTCTAACACGCCAATGCGTGATTAGGTTTGGTCATTGTGTTCATTCTTAAAATACATATCGGTAACAGAAAGCTATACCGGAAATTACCGATACGGTAGCGTGTTCAAATCAAAATAGTCTTTCAGCTCTCCGTGTATTCGGTTTTTATATAGAATTTTCCAGGGCCAGGTACACCCATATTAAGTAATTTAAATTAATTTTTATATGAAGTTAAATAAAAAATATTATAAACAGAGATGTCTAACATAATTATTGTCCCTTTGGAAACACGCACCAACCGGACGCATACACACACATACTTTAACCAGTATTTTGACTCAGGGGGAATTCCCCGGTGAACTGGAACCGGGGAATTATTTTCTCATCTACCGGATATTCATCATCGGACTCTCAAAAATATTCCCTGCGTCAGTAAGCTAGCTGGCGATTCGGCAGCATTTAAAAAATTTTAATTTGTAGGTTATTGGCTTGTCCAGATCTAGCCTAAAAAAATTCCAGATCTGTCCGGCCATTCTCAAAAACTTCACTTCGCATTAATCCTTATTATTCGTATTCGTATCTTGCTCTGTCTATCGATACCAAAGTATACATTACAATATCCAAATCCCATCAATAAACGATCGTCACAAAGACAGGAAGCTGGCTATTATTCATCCTTTCTTTCTGAATTTTAATATCCTGTAAACAGATGCCATATCATACAGATACGGAAAAAGCAGACTTTACCTAAAAAGCATATCACCATAGAAAACACAATTAGAAGAGACAGGTGTACCATGGCCGGCCCCTACCTGAACAGTGGTGAAACGATAATTCTGACAACCCCCAAGATCAGTGTCGGCTCCGCCATCTTCGACATGATGCTCACGACCCGGCGTATCATCCTAGTTGATAACCGGTACGCACGCTTTGAACCCCAGATGATCCCTTTTTCTACAATACTCACCGTGAAAGGCGGGAAGATCCCCACCGGCGAACCAGTTATCTCCATCTCCTGCAGCGACACGGGTGGCCCCGATGAGCCGACGGTGACCAATCTGATATTTTCCCAACAGCCTGCCGAACTGCGGAAGGAGGAGCGGGATCTCTGGGTAAAGAAAATTATTGAACTCGTAATATCGGCCCGGCAGAACGGTGCCAACTCAGATTCCATGCCAGCAGATCAGGACACAGGTATGCGGCCTTCTGTCCGCCGCTGGAACGCTCCCGATCACCTCCGCCCGCACTCCTCAGTATTAAAAACCCCTCCAGAAGTCACTGAAGTTGTCGTGACTCATGATGAACCGGACGCATTCTCTTCCCTGAGTGACACAGAATTTTCATCAGGTACAACCATCCTGAAACGATCGGAACTTTTTAAAGATTGGACTACTGCGGGAGAACAGACAATCGATTCGGAATCAACTGAAAGGGCCGGTGCAGAGATTCAAAAAACATCTGATTCAGAAGAAGATTCGGACACGCAGGAAGAGGACGGTTCACCAGTTGCCGCTGAATCGTCAGGTCTTCCGGCAGAAAGACCTGAATCTTCAGCGGAGCACACATCTGCAGAATCACAGAAAGAGGTATCTGACCTGATGCCCGGGACTCAGACCAGTTCCCGGACCTCCTTTGCCGATACGGTCCTTGTGGCAGCAAAATCCCTGATTTCTGACCAGGATGCGAAAATTCCGCGCGATGAGCCCGTGGTTTCGACCCCTGCTTATGTGGCATCTCCCGGTGGAAGAAACCCTGAATTATCGGAAGATGATGCATCAATAAAAAGTGACGGAGACGAATTACAACCGGAAATTATTTTGTCACCCTCTCAAAAGATCCCTGAGTTTGCAGCTGTTCCCCAAGAAATGGTAACACCGACACGTACTCGAACCCGCAAAGGGGAAGACCGCGGTGCTCTCATTGAGATTGTTGGTGGTGAAACGGGTGTAACCATTCCTGGAGAACCCGCGGAACCAAAACCAGCCGTGCATGATGGCGTACATATCCCTCATCCGGTCAAACCACCGTTCAAAAAGTTACTTGGAACGGTTGCAGTCCTCGTAGTTATCGCGGTGATCCTGATCGTAGGGGGAGCATTTTTCCTGTCTACCTTCTCATCCGGAAGCACCAGCAATTTGCACACACAGGAAACCAGTCCAGTGGTTACTGTTCAGGTAACACCAACGATCACTCCTCTGACGATACCCCCCAGCGGTATCTGGATACGGATTGTGTATCCCGGCACATTTATCGGAACGGTGGGCAATCCCGGATATCTTTACCAGGTTTCCGGTTCCGGAGACAAGTTCTATAAAACATTGAGGAGTGACGGATTCATACAGGCAACGGTGCGGAAGCTGGACTACTCAGGAGACACGCTCACGGTCGAAGTCTATGTCAATGGATCGATGATCGCCCATCAGGCAGTTGCAAAGCCGATGGGTGAGATAAACCTCCTTATTGATGCCAAGGGGAATCTCCCCGGTATTCCTCCCACCTCAATTGCAACCAGCCGAACACCAGCAGGTTCTAACCGCCTTGTATATATCTAAAAAAAAGTTTTCGGCGAAGCGGGACAACCGGGAACACCAGATAGTCTGCGTTCCGCGTTCACGGTGAATTTATCGTATCGTTACGGGATAGAACCGATTTTCCCCCGTTGATCGGCTGACATTTACGTTAATCTTCCCTCAATCAGCAGTATCAGTCCGGAGTTTTCGGTCGCCGGCACGCAATATCATAACCCTATGATTAATAATCAGTTTCTTCTCAATACTGGTAGATGCAGAAAGATTTTGGCATTCACATGAAAGGCGGTGTCATCACCGAACGGGATCCCGATTTCACCACCATCCGGATCAGGGCACCGGCCGGGATACTCACCATCGAGCAATTGCGGGGTATCGCGAAGATCGCAAAAAAATACGGGAGCGGCGTGGTCCATTGCACGACACGACAGACAATCGAGATCCCGCATGTCAATCCCTCCCGCCTCAAGAGACTTTCACAGCAACTTGAGAAGAACGGTACTCCGATCGGGTCCGAGAAAGATGAGGTCGTCAATATCATCTCCTGCCCCGGGACCGAGCGGTGCAAATACGCAAATATCGATACCATCAGCCTTGCAAAAAGGATCGACGAGAGACTCTTCGGGAGGGAGATGCCGGTCAAGATGCGCATCGCCCTTTCAGGCTGCCCGAATTCCTGCACGAGTCCCATGCTCAACGAGATCGGCGTCATCGGGAGGATCCGTCCGGTCCGCACTCCCGGCCTCTGCACCGGTTGCGGTTCCTGCGTCTATTACTGCAAGGAGAAGGCCATAAAGATCAGGAACGGAATCTCGGAACTGAACGAGGAGAAGTGTATCCAGTGCGGTATGTGCGTTAAATCCTGCTCGTTCAACCTGCTCAAGACGGCACACCACCACTTCCTCATCACAGTCGGTGGGCGGCGAGGACGGCACCCGAAAATCGGACGGGAGTTGCTGACCGTAGAGACCGAGGACCAGGTCCTCTTTGTGATCGGCAAGATCATCGATTGGGTATACCGGCGGGCGTGGAGCGGCAGGCTCCTTTCCGAACAGCTGGATGAGATCCATTTCGAAAAATTCAGGAATGAGATCTTGAAGGAGATCCCCGAAGCAGGCCCGGTAAAACCGGTAAATCCCTGAATGCACGGAAAACGAACCTTTTTTTAGAAGTTGTGCGGACCGGCCCGGGGGATCTTCAGGCTAAGACAAATGGATGCAGTTCTGGGGAAATCGTAGGTAATCAGGGAAATCGGATCTGTTGAAGCCACGTATGCAGATTCGCGGAAGAGCAGTGCAGTGACATCGTTAAGGGTCATGACTTCGAGGCAATGCTTCACCACAGGATCACCTCAACGAAGGTTCCCTTTTCCAGACCCTCACAGCCGGGTGGGATCCGGACGAAGCCGTCGCTTTTTACCAGCGTATTCAGGAGCCCGGCCTTGCCGAAGAGAGGGGTCGCAACACCATTGTCGATCCGGACACGGGCATATTCCTCACGTCCCTTCTGGGAGGGGATGCTTTCGCCCAGCACGGCGCCGGTGGCCCGGAGCACCGGCTTCTTCAGGCCAAGCATCCGGTCGAGAAGGGGGGTCACGACCGCTATGAGCACAACAAATGCCGCTGCCGGATGGCCCGGCAGACCGATGACCGGCTTTCCTTCGATCCGCCCGATAATGGTTGGTTTTCCGGGCGCTATCGCAATCCCGTGAACCAGCACCTCGCCCCTGCCTGCAATGACACCTGCAGTCATGTCCCGGTCATCCTTGGAACTCCCTCCCGAAATGAGAACCACATCGCATTCCCTGACTGCCCGGCTGGTCACGGTTTCAAACGCTTCCCGTTCATCGCGCACGATCCCATAGAGCCATGTCTCGCACCCGTACTCCGCAAGATACGCGGCAAGCATGGAGGCATTCGCGTCGCGTACCTGCCCTGGCCCGGGCCGGGCGGTTGCCGGGACCAGCTCGTTCCCGGTAGAGATGATACCAACTACCGGCTTTTTCGCAACCGTAACTTCGGTACAGCCGACTGCTGCAAGGAATCCCATATCCTGCGGCGTGAGCTTTCTGCCGGCAGCAAGCACGATCTCCCCTTTGCTGAAGTCATCATCATGCAGGAGGACATTTTCCCCGTAGGAGACCGGCCGTTTCACGAGCACGGTATCGGCAGTCTCTTCGGTATGCTCCAGCATAACCACCGCGTCGGCACCTTTGGGAAGGACACCGCCTGTCGGGATATAGACACAGGTTCCCTGGGTGACTGTAAGGTTGGGATCAAGAGAACCCATGACGACCATACCGCTGCACTGGAGATGGGCAGGAGTTGTATCGCCAGAACCGGTCGTATCCTCGGATCGGACCGCGTATCCGTCAACAACAGAGCGGTCGAAACCGGGGATGTCCATGTCTGCAGGTATGTCCTCAGCCAGGACGCGTCCGGTCGCAGATCCCACCGGCATCTTCTCCGGAACCGGTGCCGGGGCTATCCGGGTAGCCGTCGCCACGGCATCCTTGAGCGCAATGACATGAAGGAACCTGCTCATTCAAAACAGCCCGGCTGGCATCAGAGGCTCTTGATCCTTAACGAGTCGCAGTACTTGCCAACAGCTCTCCTGGCGGCTTTCATTTTTTCTGCAAAGGACAATATCTGCGCGCAGGCGATCCTGTGAGTGTGGCCGGATTCTCCCGAAGTCTTTTTTGGTAACCTTTTCACTCATGATAATCCTTGTTGGGCGTACTTCCTTATTGGGTTTACTTCTTACGGATCCGGGGCGGCGAAATATACCTAGTCCCGGGCTAATGGTAGAGGATACGGCTCCATGAAAGGTTTTCATCTAAGAAAGAAGTATGTACCAGCAATGCAGAGGAAGAGGCTTGATATTACCAGGAAGACCAGCCCGTACTGCCTGCTTGTCGTGGAGAGGGAAGCAAAGGCTTTAAAGCCATCCGATGAATTAATCATTACCTGCAATAATAACTCCGCTGCCACGACGTATATTCCGAGTCTGGCCCACGACAACGGGATGGATCCGGATCTGCGGAGACTATCGCCCGACACGTGGGAGATCAGGATGACACGACAATGATTCCCTCCAGAGGGCCCGGCGCACCATGACCACGCATTTTTTCCTTCTCTCGACGGCGGTATCCACCGAGCGGCTCTCGTGGATCGAGGAATGCCTCAAGTTTTTTTTTGTCCAGCTCTATCCCGAAACCCTGGTACACCGGGGAAAAACGGAGAGCCCGGTATTTACATTCTTTGTCACGGGCGATGCGCTGTACAGTCTTGAGGACCCGGATGCACAGGAGGTCTGGTCGGTTATCCTCTCCCTGACTTCAGTGAAAATCCTGTGCGACCGGCGGGAACTGGAACTCCGCGGCATCTCCATCGAGCATCTCCGGATGAAATATCCCGACCACCTGATCGACCAGAACGGCCTCGGTGATCGTGGCCAGCCCTCGTTCTGGAAGGATGTTGCCGATCTTATCCGCAAGAACCGGCCGCCGCTCCCGGACTCGGTGGGCTGGCTCCAGTCAGAGTCCCCGTATATGCATCGCTCAGCCTGGTATGGTGTCCGGTGTCTCTCGGCTGCACTTGAAGCCGGCATGTCCGTGGAACTGTATGCGTACCTCGACGGCATTCATATTGGTCATATCGGGCAGAATCCCACAGAGTCAGAAAATATCGGGCGCACCATCGAGGAACTCCACGAACATGCCTTCAGGCAGGGCCTCCAGAGCACAATCCTCGGGTGCAACCGGTGTGCAACAGCCCGGGGGTACAGCACCTGGGATGACGGGCAGGGGGTCATCATCTCAACCTGTACTATCAGGCCCTTCAGGATCAGGGACATGAATGCAATGATTGACCGGTTAGGGCAGAACCACATCGTCATTGCGGACAATGCCGGGTCCATCCAGCTCCCGAAGAAGGGGCCGGCAATCTCCTTCGATCGTGCGGAGAAGAGCGGCACTGCACCCCCGGTCACGATCCTCGTCACAAAAAGCCCGTACAGCACGGAGCATACCTTTGGCGCGGTCTCGTTTGCAGTTGCCTGTGCACACCAGGGCATCCTCACCCGGGTCATCTTCATGGAAGACGGGGTCTATGCTCTTGCCGGGACCCACAAGACTGCCCCGGATTCGGTACCCTTCAACCTGCAGGACGTCATCAATGCGGTGGCCGGCAGCGAGAACCTTCACTTTTTTGCCCTTATACCTTCGTTCCAGAAACGAGGCGTCACCAAGAGCAAGACGCTGAATGCGGTCCTTGACATCGGATTCCCCGGACTGGGAAAGATTTTTTTCTACCCGCCGGCCAACGTCCGGGTGGACCACCAGAGAATCCTGTTCTTCTGAATGGATCTGCAGGGGGCCCGGCACCAGTCCTGCCTTCGGACCTGACGGACCGGATATTCCTGAGAAGAGTGAATACCCGGAATGCAGGCGTATGCCACGGGGTGGAGGAAGGAGGCTCCGGTGTAGAGGGGAGCGGGCTTTGCCACGGCTGCCGGAAGAAGGGGCGATGCGAAGGCACGTCAGTCCGGATGCCAGGTGTTTTACGTTCCCCTCCCGGTTGAACGGAGATCGATTGGGGAAAATCTCCAGATCTAGATCTGAATTTCTGAACAGACATTTAACGAATGTCCGGAACGGTGCGGTTTTGTGATAAAACGACCGAGCCTTTTATGGGAATAACCCCCCAGAGATCACCTTTCACCTTGCCTTCTATGCGAACGTTCATTTCGGGAGAGGTATTCCGGGGAGTCTGGATAATGAGGGGAAAAACTGCCAGCCTCTCGTTTGCCGGAAGTTCGATATCCTGTGGAGGCATCGACGGAAATATCTCCCAGCACACTTCATGCCCGTTATTACGCATGCCCTCGTATTCAAGCAGCTCGCATACCGGCATTTCGAGCGTGTACCCGGTTTTTTTACTGTAGGTACCGCTCATTTTTTCCTCCGGCCCAACCGTGACCCGGAACCGTTCCGTATTTTTGACGTGAACGGATATCCGCTGCAACGCAGGCGCACTGAAATCCAGGGCCGGGGATATGGAGATCCCATCCCCACAGGTTTCAATTATCCCTGTGATGATCCCCTTCTCTTTTGGAGAGTAGTCGAGAATTTTTATCTCGGGAGGAAAATCAAAGGTTACGATTGCATTGATGAAACGGGTCGTGGAGGGATCCCCTATTCGTATACTGCAGGTGAGCACCAAGGTGGAAAAATCATGGTTATGCCGGTTCACCTCACGGTCAGGATCTTCCTTAAGAATTCTGGTTATTTCAACATCGGGGGTCCGGGCTGACATTTTTGTCAGGTAGACCATGGCATTTGGCCCGGGCTCTTCATCCTCCTGCAGAATGCCCGAGGGTTGTGAACGCGTGGCACACCATTGATCATCCGTGGTCTTCCCGGGACGGGACAGATATGCATCTTTCATCATTCTCGCAGACCACAATCCTATTTCAGACCGTAATGCTACTTCAACGGATTCGAATGAAACGTCATCGTCTGCCACGATCTTTCCTCAGTATCACTTTAAAGAATGGATTTATAAAGCGTTGTGGTATTATCGGATGCGGTAACTTTTGAGAAAACCCGTATTTACAATCATCAGCTGACTATCCATTTTGCGCGTCAGGGAAATTTGGATAGTATAAAATTTTCACAAGTACTGAGGCTCCCGTTATGTTCCCCTCCGGATCCGGAATTATTGTAAGGGGAAAACAAGAATATTGCCATGGCCGACCTCGCAGGAAACCACAGACCACACATCCGGATACGGTATCATCCTCGTTTTCCGATGATCTTATTGCGTTTGAAAAAACACTGAAGCTATTCATCACAGGTTCTCTCCATGAAGCATGCACCACCTGACGCTGACACGCCCCTCATCTACCTCAACAATGCTGCGACAACGTGGCCGAAACCACCGGAAGTACTTTCAGAAGTTGCCCGGTGCCTGCAGACTCCCTTTTTCGAGTACGGGCGGTCAACTGCCGGAGGAGCAACGGACTATCCCTCTGTGACCCGGGATGCCCTTGAAACATTTTTCTATGCGGAGGAACCGGGCCATTTCATCTTCACGCAGAACGCAACGGATTCCCTGAACCTGCTCATCCACGGGTTTGTGAAAAACCAGAAAACACCATTCCACGCGATCACGACAGAACTGGAGCACAACTCCGTACTCCGCCCCCTGCATACTCTTGAGGGGGAAGGGCGGCTCACCCTCTCCACACTCCCTTTCGATGATGGCCGCGTCACCCTGCAGAAGATCAAAAACGCCATACGGTCCGATACCCGCCTTGTCGTCATGACCCATGGCAGTAACGTACTCGGCTCCTTACAACACATCCGGCCCGTTGCGGAATACTGTGCGTCAAACGATATCTTCCTCATCGTTGACGGGTCCCAGACCACCGGGCAGATCCCCATCAACCTGTCAGAGATCCCTGCAGGTGCGTTCGTCTTTACCGGGCACAAGGCGCTCTTCGGGCTCCCGGGTATCGGGGGGTTCTACCTCCAGGACCCTGAGACCATCGCCTCCATCCGGCAGGGTGGCACCGGTACGGATTCCCATACACTTGCTCACCCGCAGAATATGCCGCAGAAGTTCGAGGCCGGGACACCGAACTATCCCGGTATTGCCTCGCTCCTTGCCGGCATCCGTTACATCGAACGAGAGGGGCAGGATGCAATCACCACTAAATGCAGGAGCCTTACCTCACGCTTCATCGGCAAACTCACCAGGGATCCGAATATCATCCTCTACAACCCGGCTGCCGATCTCCCGGTGGTCTCTTTCAACATCAGGAACATGGATAATGATGAGGTCGGCTACATTCTGGCAAAGGCGTATGGTATCATCACCCGTACCGGCCTCCACTGTGCCCCGCTCGTCCACGACCGGATCGATGGAGGAAAGGGAACTATCCGCGTCAGCTTTTCCTATCTCAATACTCCGGAAGAGTGCTTGAAAGCTGCTAAAGCGGTCCGTGAGGTGGCAGAGAGTGCTGATTCTTAAGTCCGTGCAGACGAAGGTCTGCACCGATGGCTCGCTCATGAAAGAGTACGTCCTCGATGAACCGCTTACCGAAAATTTTTTGATATTTTTAGAGCGATTCGGCACGGTCCGTCATCTGGAACAATTAAAGAAACCTTTTTTCTCGTTTGAGAAAGAGCATTTCATCTCCATCAAGGGATTTATCGGGGACCGTAACGTCGAAGTGCGATATAAAAAAGAATTCCAGGACCTGGTGGCAGATTATTTTCACCTTTTGCTGTTCTATGAGCGGGAAGGCCAGCCCGGTATTTCCCGTTTGAAGGGAATTGAAGAGACAATCCGGCAAAAGATGGAGACCCGTCTGGACTCTGCAGAGAGGAAAGGCATATGATCTCCTCCTGCCGGTTTTTTGATGAGTTTGCCGGAGATTATGACCGGTGGTTTGAGATGCACGGCGATGTTTATAAGGAACAGGTCCGCATGATGCGGGAAGCAGTACCTCATAACGGTCGCGGTCTTGAAGTGGGTGTTGGTTCCGGCAGGTTCGCTGTCCCGTTTGGCATCCGCTATGGCATCGATTCGTCCCGCAAACTCATTGGGATGGCGAAAACCCGGGGGGTAGCGGTTGTGCAAGGTGAAGGAGAGCACCTGCCGTATCTACCAGAAACCTTCGATTATGTGCTGATGATGATAGTCATCTGTTTTTTTGGAAAACCCGCTTCCAGTATTGCATGAAACCTTCCGGGTATTGGTGAAGGGAGGAGATTTAATTCTGGGCTTCATCGAGAAAGACGGGGAGATTGCCACCCAATACCGGCAGGAGACAATCAAAGGCAGGTTCTTCCGGTTCGTCCGGTTCCTGACTGCTGATGAAGTTACCCGGTTTTTTGAAGATACGGGATTTTCAGAGGTCTCAGTTATCAGCAGAACCCGGGGATTGTGCGTGATGAGAGGACGAAAACAATAAAGAAAATGAGCGATATACGGATGTGATTGTGATGCTCTCCGGTGCATGGAAACCCAATACTATTCCACTCACAGATATAACAATTGATTTTATCATCCTGCGCGTAAGGGAAAATTCCGGCAATAAAAAATCCGGATAATTATTTGGATAAATTTTATACAATTTTTCCTGAAAGAAACACTCTCCCCATACAGGATTTTCTCTCACCGGTTGTCAACTGGTTGAGATAACCAATGTCATGGGTTAACCATGTACAAAATAAAAGAACGAGCATTAATTAATTCCATTTTATCGTCTGTAAACAAAACAATCTTTAATTACTCTCCCCGGTCAACTTCTGAATTAAGCAAATTTGATCAAAAATTTGTGTGTGATGTGCATGGCTTTTGCAGTACATGTAAACATGGAACGGTGTACGGGTTGTAATAACTGTGTTGTTGCCTGCCCGGTCAATGCTCTCGAGCTCTTTACGCTTGACCCTGTCACCAGGGAGAAGATCTACCAGGTGCAGGACGGTGTCGCGGTCAGCCTCGATTTCAAGGCTGAACTCTGTGCAGGATGCGGCGTATGCGTCGAAGCGTGCCCGTACGAAGTGATCAGCCTCTCCGGGAAAGGCGGAACTGAATTCCTGGCCAAGGTCTGACCTGATATACGAGGAGATGCAATGGCAGAGAAGAGAATTACCCTCAATATGATCACGTGCCGGACCATCCAGCAGGGTGTCGGCATGGAGGCAGGCAAGACGTCCCAGAAATACTTCGATGCCTGCACGATCATTCATATGCATCCCGACGACATGAAGAGACTCGGGATATGGAAGAACACCAATGTCAGGGTCACGAGCTCGGCCGGCAGCGTTATTGTGAAAGCTGTCGAGACCCGCGAGGACCTCGTCCCGGGCCTTGGTCACATCCCGATGGGGCCCTGGGCAAACCGGATCGTCCCGGCCTACACGTTCTCAACAGGAGAACCCTGCTTCAAGGGATTCCCGGTCGATGTCGAGATCGCTGCGAACGAGCGGATCATGGGCGCAATCGAGGTTCTGCAGGACGCCTGCGGCCTCATAAGGAAGTGACGAGAAATGCCAAAAGAAGTTACTGATGTTATCTGCCCGTTCTGCGGTACCCTGTGCGATGACCTTATCGTTTCGGTATCCGATGACAACAAGACCATCCTTGGGGTCAAGAACGCCTGCGCCATCGGCGCCGAGAAGTTCAACCACCAGCGGCTCCCGGGCCGGGTCATGCGCCCGCGGATGAGACAGGCTGACGGCTCGTATAAGGAGGTCACCTACGATGAGGCGATTGACTGGACAGCCAAGATGCTCGTCAAGTCCCGAAAGACCCTGATGTACGGCTGGGCTTCCACCAGCTGCCAGGCCATGAGCATCGGCCATGAGATTGCCGAGAAGGTCGGGGCCATTGTCGACAACTGTGCAACCGTCTGCCACGGCTCGTCCCTGATCGCCATCGAGGATGTCGGTGTCCCGAGCTGCACGCTCGGTGAGATCAAAAACCGTGCTGATCGCGTCATTTTCTGGGGATGCAACCCGGCTCACGCCCACCCCCGCCACATGTCCCGCTACTCCATCTTCCCGCGAGGTTTCTTCACTGTAAAGGGCCACAAGGGCCGGAAGATCTACTGCGTTGACTGCCGGTACACGGACACAGCAAAAGTTGCCGACGAATTCATCCAGGTCCAGCAGGGCTTCGATTATGAGCTCCTGGATGCCTTCAGGGTCGCAGCCCGCGGCGAAGTCCTCCCGGACACCGTTGGTGGCATCCCGAAAGAGAAGATCTATGAGATCGTTGAGGACTTAAAGAAAGCCCGCTTCGGCATCATCTTCTTCGGCATGGGCCTCACCCACACCATGGGCAGGAACCACAATATCGATATCGCCATCAATCTGACCCGCGACATGAACGACTACACGAAATTCGCGATCATGGCCATGCGGGGCCACTGGAACGTTACCGGTTCCGGCCAGGTGCTCGGCTGGCAGTACGGGTTCCCGTACGCCGTCGACGTCTCAAGGAGAGACCAGGCACGCCACCAGACTGGCGAGACGACCTCCGTCGACCTCCTCAACCGCAACGAAGTCGAGGCATGTTTCTACATCGCCACCGACCCGGGTGCACACTTCCCGGTCGATGCAATGATCAGCAGCTCCAAGAAACCGACCGTCACGATCGACCCGCACATCAACTGTACTACCGAGATCTCGGATCTCCACATCCCGGTCGCCCTGGTCGGTGTCGAAGTCGGGGGTTGCGCCTATCGTATGGACAACGTCCCGATTGAGACCCGCAAGGTCGTCGACCCACCAGAAGGTGTGCTCACCGACGAGGAACTCTTAACGAAGATCAATCTCCGTGTTGACGAACTCCTTGCCAAGGGAGGCGCGTAAATGTCAGAATTCATCATCAAGAATGGCCGCGTCTTTGACCCGGTACAGGGTATCAAGGGCGATAAGACGGATATTGCCGTCAAAGACGGCAAGATAGTCGACAAAGTTGGCTCCGGTGCGAAGGTTATCGACGCCAAGGACAAGACCGTCATGGCAGGTGCCCTTGAGATCCATGCCCACGTGGCAGGTCCCAAAGTCAACGCCGGCCGCTGGTACCGTCCCGAGGACAAGCATTTCGACTCCCACAAAACAGCCGGCATCACCCGTATCGAAGGCGGCAAGTCAATCCCGACCGTCTTCAAGACCGGCTACGAGTACGCCCGCATGGGGTTCACGTTTGCGATGGAAGCCGCGATGCCCCCGCTGTATGCACGGCACGTCCACGAAGAGATCCACGACACCCCGATCATTGACGAAGCTGCACTCCCGGTCTTCGGCAACAACTGGTTCATCCTTGAATACCTCAAGAACCAGGAGATCGAGAACACCGCAGCCTACGTTGCCTGGGTGCTGCGCCAGACCAAGGGATATGGTATCAAGAGCGTCAATCCCGGCGGTACGGAAGCCTGGGCATGGGGGCTGAACTGTCTCAGCATCCACGACCCGGTCCCGTACTTTGAGATCACTCCGGCCGAGATCACGAAAGGCCTGATGGCGGCAAACGAGTACCTGGGTCTCCCCCACTCGCTTCACATTCACCAGAACAATCTCGGAAACCCCGGTAACTACACGACCACGATCGATACCCTGAAGCTTGCAGAAGGCGTCAAGCCCAAGAACAACTTCGGCCGCGAACAGGTCATGCACTCCACGCACCTCCAGTTCCACTCCTACAAGGGCACGAACTGGGGAGACTTCGAGTCCGGTGCAAAGGAAGTCATGGACTACGTCAACAGGCAGAAGAACCTCACCATCGATACCGGTAACGTCACCCTTGACGAGACCACCACGATGACTGCGGATGGTCCGTTCGAGCACCACCTCCACGGCCTCAACCACCTCAAATGGTTCAACGTGGACGTGGAACTCGAGACCGCTGCCGGTGTTGTACCCTTCATCTATGATCCGGACAACGCCGTCTTCGCCAGCCAGTGGGCAGTCGGGCTAGAAATTGCACTCTATGCAAAGGACCCGATGCGCTGCTTCATCACCACCGACCACCCGAACGCAGGACCGTTCACCCGCTACCCGCGGGTCTACTCGTGGCTCATGTCCGAGAAGGTCCGTAACGAACGCCTCAACTCCTTCAAAAAAGCCGACAAGGTCATCTCCGCAACGAACCTGTCCGGCATGGACCGCGAGATCTCGCTCTACGAGCTCGCCCAGATGACCCGTGCAGGCCCAGCTAGGGCACTCGGCCTGATGAAAGACTACGGTGGCTTAAAACCCGGTATGAATGCCGATATCGCCATCTACAACATCAACCCCGACAAGTTCCCGTCAACCGGGCCCGAGATCGAGAAGGCATTTGCCCAGGTCGCCTACCTCTTCAAGGACGGCAGGATCTGTGTCGAGGGCGGCAAGGTTGTCGATATGGGCCAGAAGAAGACATTCTGGGTGGATGCAAAAGTGCCTGAGAACAAGCAAGTCATGCATGATGTCCGCGAGAAGTTCCTCCGCTATTATAGCGTGAACGAGAACAACTACTCGGTACCCGAGAGCTATGCACCGCACCAGCACATCATCGCCGTGGATGCGACCCAGTGAGGTGAAAAGGATGAACACGGTTACACTCACTGTAAAAAAGACCCCGGAACTTTTCCTGGAATGCGAGAACGTCAATCCCGACACATTTGCCGGCAAGAAGGCTGACCAGATTGCAAAACTCGGCGCTTTCCAGGGTAGGGAGATCTCCACGCTCGGTGATTACTTCACCATAGCCGGGGAAGCGGGCCCGACTGCAGCTGACACAAAGATTATCGTCAACGGCGACTGCACGAAGATGAAGTACATTGGTGCGAAGATGACGGCTGGCGAAGTAGTCGTCAACTCGGCCTGCGATATGTACACCGGCAGCTGGATGAAGGGCGGCAAACTCGTTGTCAACGGGGACGTCCATTCATTCTGCGGTCTCGCGATGGCAGGCGGCGAATTTACCATCAACGGCAACGCAGGCAACTATCTTGGCGCAGCCTACCGTGGCGACTGGCGCGGCATGAGCGGCGGTGTCCTCCGCGTGAAGGGCAATGCCGGCTCCGATGTCGCGACCTTCATGACCGGTGGTACGCTGATCATTGAGGGCGATGTCGACATCCACCTCGGGACCCACATGGAAGGCGGCAAGATCATCCTCAAGGGAAATGCGAACCGCCGTGTCGGCGGCCAGCTCGTTAAGGGCGAGATCTATGTCTTTGGCTCGATCAACGTTATGATGCCCGGTTACAAGCCCGTCAGGGAAGTCGAGCTCGATGTCGATGGCACCAAGGCAAACTTCGTCGAGTTCATCGGTGACCTTGGCGAGCGCCACCCCAAGCGGAAGGGCGAGACCGTGTACGGCAAGCTCTTCATGAAAAAATAATTTTAAGGAGATCTTTAAGGAGGTTATCACGATGGACAAATACAGATGCATGATGTGCGGTCATGTCTATGACCCGGCGGTCGGCGAAACGAAGGCTTTCACCACCATCCTGTGCAACACGGACAGGATGCAACAGTACGAGTGCAAGATCATGTCGGCAGCACCGATCAAACCCGGGACGGACTTTGCCGATATCCCGGCCGACTGGAAGTGCCCGACCTGCGGTCACCCCAAGTCCTACTATCGCAAGGTGGTGCCCGACACCCTCACGGCGATGCGGACTATCAATTACTAAGGTGAACCTTCGGTTCACGCTCCTTTTTATATCAGAATTTTCTCCTGGTACCTGAAGGGATACCCCATCCCAAAAGTCCCTGCGCGTGACTCGTACCTGAAGCATTGCAAAAAAATCTGATTTGCGAGGGCCATGTCCCCTCCGGAGATTCACTATTAGCCGCGCTTCAGGACCGGCCCGCTTACCGTGGGGATGATCCCGTCAACCATCTGCCGGTAAAGCCGTTCCGGGAATGTTGCGTGGGAGATCATGGTATAAAGGGAATACGATACCGGCGCATGATACCTGATTGTTTTATCCGAAAAGACGACTGCCATCGTTCCTGCAGCGATATCGTATCCGATCTCGCGAATCCGGTTGGATACGTGCCTGTTCCAGACCATAGTCATGGTTTGCTCTCCCAGACACAAACGAGAGTGCCTCATGTGAAAATGGAATGGAAAAGGGGATAAGAGTTGGGATACAGGAGGGTGCTCAATTGCCATGGGAACCCAACCGAAGGCTCTCTCATGTAAATATCCGGCTATCTCCCGGACTCCGGTAAGAAACTGAAATCTGAATTATCACGATAAAAACGGATTCGGAATCGAACCTACGCAAAGCTCCCGACTCTTCTGTCTCCCATCTTTTTCCCGTATTTATGTCACGCTGACCGTGGGGATTTTTCCTGCAACAACCTGCTTGTAGAGCCGTAAGGGAAACTTTGCGTGGAAGATCGATGCATAGAGCGGATAGGGTATCGGTGCGTGGTACTTCCTGGTCTTATCCGCAAACACCACTGCCATTGTTCTTGTCGCGACATCGTATCCCAGTTCACGGATACCATTAGATACATATCTGTCCCAGACCATGTTCATGGTTTTCTCCCGGGCACCCTGGATGGTGCCTTACGCGGCAATGGGACGGTGCAGAAGATAAGGATTGTGCCGGAATGTAGTCAGGGAAATACCCGGTGCAGATCTCCAAATAGTACTTTACGTGTGACTTCTCACGAACGAATTTTTTTTTTAAAATCAATTCACTGCGCATGGGCTGGCGTCTCCAATAAATGTACCCACGCGACCCCCTCAAAACCCGTATACTATCTCTCACTCAAATCTCCGATATAAACATTCTGAAAAATGGCCCTTAAGTCAGACTATCATTGAGGGGGTCACATGGGTACAAATGATATCCGGGGAGGATATCGTCCAGAGAATATGGTTCCGCAACAACCGGGATCTCATACTTCGTCACGTCAGAAAATCCGGCAATCAGGAAATGTAAGAATGACCGCGGGACATCGGATTGTAATAATGAATGTACCTTTACGACCCCCTCCTTCTCCAGTGATTCCGTGAACAGGAATGGCGCGTGCTTACCATGTCTGATAAAAAAAGTGTATGCTCCCGGGAATATACCCGGTAACCGGCTTCTGGAGGTACCGGAACCGGCAACGATCCGGTTATGCTTCGATCATCTTGACAATCGACTTCTTGAACTCATCGAATTCGAGCTCGTCCAGCTGCTCCGGCAGGAGCGAGCCGGTCGAAGCCTGCCGGTAGATCCAGTAGATGATCTTGTCCACAACTCGGATCACATCTTCCTGAGACTTTACGTCTATCAGGTGCCGACCGATCTTCGGGTGCCGGCCCCGGTGGCCGCCCACCGTGATGCGGTACTCCGGGGGGGAACCCCGGATGATATGGAACGGGCAGGGCATGATGCAGAACCCGCACTCCATGCATTTGGCAGTAGTGAGGACGATGATGCCGTCCTGGACCTCGATCGCCTTCTCCCGGCAGTAGTGGGTGCAGGTGCCGCAGCCGGTGCAGAGCCCGGGGTCACGGATCGGCCGCTGGATACCGGTGATCCCGATCTCGTTGAGCCTCTCGCTCTCGCAGCCATTGGGGCAGGAGGAGATGGCAATACGCACTTTCACCGGGAGTTCCTTGCCGAAGAAATTCTTATCGATCTCTTCAGCCAGGCCCACGGAATCGATGATGCCGAACTTGCAGTGCCGGTTCCCGAGACAGGCAGTGACATTCACGACCTCCTCACGCTCGGCACCGAGCGGTGTGCCATTCGCAGCGAGATCATCGACAAGCTCTGCGAGTATAGCAGGGTCAACATGCGGGAATTCAATGGTCTGGCGGGTAGTGAGATGGGTGTTCTTAATCCCGTATTTGGCTGCGATCTCCCCCAGCCCTTTCATCCGGGCAGGCGTGATCATGCCGGCCGGCATGCGGAGGCGGACGATACAGAAGCCGGGATCGCGTTCGGTAATGATCCCGCCGCGGGTAAAGAGATCCTGGCTGGCCGGGGGTGACTGGCGTCGTGACATAGCACCATTCTATGGGTGGCTTACATGGATAGATGTTATCACCGTACTAACGATTATACAATATCCTTTCCTATTATGTACAGATGACGCAGAAGTCCGAATACATGGAGGCCTTCTTCGGTGTGGAACTCAACCAGAAGTTTGAGGACATCATTGCCGAACTCAAAAATACCGAGGACGACCTCAAGGAACTTTCCAAGCAGATCGGGCTACTGGAAACAAACATGGCAACCGAGGATAAAACAACCCTCATAAAGGAGTGCCGGGCGGTTGCCTACGAGAACGCCCAGAATATCAAGGATTGCCGGACCTTCCTTGAATTTTATCTGAAATCAGACAAGACCTCCACCCATATCATCCTCGAACGTGATGCCTACATGAAGATCTACCAGGTCTTCAAGTGGGACGGTTCGGACGTGCGGGATTTAAAGCGCTGGATCAAAGAGCTCAGGGAGATCTGCGACAAGATCGGCCTGAATATCCGGGACCTTCTCAATTTCAAGAAACTCACGGCCCAGCCGGTACCGGAGGAGCTTGTGAAGTTCCCGGTCTATGCTCTCGACAAGCAGGGATACTGCCTCACCGGTCCGGCGTTTGATATGGTGATGCATATCGATGAAGTCCGCGAAAAAATGGCCGAGAATAATTCATCATAATACTATCTTTCCGTGGCATCTTCCCATAACCCCGTAAAAATAACCAGACGCTTTTAACACAACCCATAATAATCATGTTCGTATACCTTTAACAGAGAATGACGTCATGACCGTACATTTTTTTCTCCTCGGAGGGGCTATTACGCAGGAGCGGCTTGGCTGGATCGAGGAGAGCCTGAAATTTTTCTTCGTGAAGCTCAATCCCGAGAACCTCCTGCACCATACTGCACAACAAGAGGGCATCTTTACTTTCCTTCTTACCGGGGACGCACTTTACAGCCTCATTGAACCTGAAACGGTACGGATCTGGGAGATCATCCTCTCGCTGCCATCAGTCCTGATCATCTGCGACCGGCACGAGCTCGCCCTCCGGGGCATCTCCATCGAAGGCCTGAAGATGAAATACCACGACCAGGTGATTGATCACAATCGTCTTGGCATCAGTGGCCAGCAGTCATTCTGGAACGACGTGGCAAAGATCGCACGGCAGCATGAACAGCCGGTACCGAGCACAATCGGGTACCTGCAGGTTGAATCACCGTATATGAACCACTCATCAGTCTCCGCGGTACGATGCCTGGCTGCAGCCCTCGAGGTCCATGCCTCGGTAGAGTTGTATGCGTATCTCGACGGTGTCCACCTGAGTCATACGGGCCAGCACCCGACCGAGCGCGGGAATATCGGCAAGGGACTGGAGGAGGTTGCAGACAAAGCAGCAAAGAAAGGGCTGCAGTGCCAGATGATCGCCTGCAGCCGCTATGCTACCGAACGGGGGTACAGTACCTGGGATGACGGGAAGGGCCAAGTGGTCTCGGCGTGTACCATACGGCCGTTCCGGATCCGTTCCATCAGCGAGCTGATCGAGAGATTCGGGCATAACCATACCATCCTCGGGGATAATGTCGTATCCATACAACTGATAAAGGAAGCGCAGCAACATTCCTTCTCCCCCCGGGAAAGCGGCCGGGCTCCCCCACTCATCATTCTTATCACCCGGACACCCTATGGAACGGAGATGGCATCCGGGGCACTCTCCCTTGCTGTCGCCTGCGCTGCCCAGGGCATCTTGACGAGGGTGATCTTCATCGAGGATGGCATTTATACCCTCACAGGTAATCATACGCGGGACGAAGAGTCGGAATTTTTCAGCCTCCCGGAGATCATCAATGCCGTTGCCGGCAATGAGAAACTCCAGTTCTATGCATTCCAGCCCTCACTGCACCGGAGGGGCATGAGTAAGAACCCGAAACTGAATGCCGTGCTGGACATCGGGATGACGGAACTCGGTCAGCTGCTCTTTTACCCGCCAAAGGGCGTGCAGGCCGGCCACCAGCGGGTCATATTCTTTTAAAATCAGATGGCTCCGTGGCGGCCTCAAATCCGGCCATGTTTGGAGACCGGTAATTACCCCGTCATGACTCGAAGAACCTGACGGTTCTTCTCGATTTCGTGGTCAGAGATGTTTGAAAAACATTGATGACGTGAAGGGAGACCCTAGCCGACCTTCATGCTTCTGATGAACCCCAATCCCGCGCGAGGCCCTGATGCGGGGAGCCCTCGGTATGAGAAAATTGGATGGATTTCGATGCAATTTTCCTGTTTCGTGTATTTCACAAAGTTAAAAAAAAAGATTCCATATTGGAATTCAAGACCGTATCGATAAAAAAACGGGATGCGAACCTACCCCTCTTCTGATGCGCTCAGCGCGGCCCCAATCGCACCCACGATTTGAGGATCGGGTGGGACAAAAACAGGTCTGCCCATCTCGTTTTCGAGAAGGATTCTCACGCAGTCGTTCAACGCAACACCTCCGGCAAAAAATATTCTCCCCGGTGGTGCAACCCGTTTCAGGAGACCCGCGGAACGGCTTACAATGGCCTTGTGAATACCCAACGCCACCTCATTGCGATTCGCGCCCTGTGAAGTGAGAGACACAACCTCAGATTCTGCAAACACGGTACACATGCTGTTGATCTTCCCTGCTCTCCGGGCAGAAAGAGCCGCTGCCGAGAATTCTTCCAGGGTGAACCCGAGCACAGTCGCCATGACCTCAAGGAAACGGCCTGTCCCAGCAGCACACCGGTCGTTCATCTCGAATTTACATAAATTGCCTTCACTATCCAGTGAAATGGCCTTTGTGTCCTGTCCGCCGATATCAAGAATTGATCCGCAGGTGGTCGTGAAAAACCGGGCACCCAAGACAAAAGCCGTTATCTCACTGATCACCGGACAGGCAAAATGCCCTTTGATCAGATGCCGCCCGTATCCGGTAGCAATGATACCATCGAATACCGCACCGTCCATAAGATCCTGCGCCGTCTCGAGCGGGTTGTGAGATGTGACCGACTTGCGGGAAAGGACAAGCTTGCCGTTTTCAAGCACGGCAAGCTTGATGGTACGCGATCCGATGTCAATTCCCGCGTATCTCATTTTTTCTTCAGGCGCTCGACGAATGCCTCAATCCTTGTCTTGAGCTGTCCGGTATCCTCCTGGCTGTAATCAGTTTCCAGGCGCAATGTCGGCACGCCCGACTTTTCCAGCTCTCTCTCAACCGGACCGCTTTCCATGATGTAGGGCTGGCAGAATTGCAGGCTGTAGTGGATGACACCCTGTGCGTGGAGCTTTTTCGTCATCTCTTTCACGTAATCGACCCGTGATGGGTTCGGGGTAAAGACAGCGCAGTCGATATTGAAGTACCGGTCGGTGATAGAATCAAGGATTTCATCCACCGTGTTACCCTTTACTTCAGTCAGCCATCGGGTGCCCCGTTCACCCACGCAGGATTCTTCGCCCACGATCACAGCCTTGCTTGATTCGATAAGTACAGGCACTTTCCAGTTCGGAACGGCCATGGGGCATCCTGAAACCACTACACGTGTTGTTCCCTTTGGAAACACGCCTGTTCCGTTTTTCACCCGGATCTCCAGCTCGTTGCAGAGTTTATTGACCGATTCGGTAAACCGGAGCGGGTCATCATGGAAAAAGACCTGGTTTACCAGCAGGGCGTCAAGTCCGGATATCGGCGCCGGATCGGCAGCGCGAATCGCGGCAAGTCTTTTCATTGCCATCCGTTTCGCATTGACGATTTCGACCGCCTTTTTCAACGATGCAACGGTTACTTTTTTCCCGCTAACTTCTTCGAGTTTTGCGATGAACTTGCGGTATTCCTCTTTCAGCAAAGCCCTGCCCATTTCAGATTTTGTCTGGGGAAGGTCCATGACGTACAGGTCTTTTACCAGCGGGCCCAGTATCTCATAGGCCTTTTTCTTGCCATCGCAGGTATTCTCTCCCACCACAACGTCGCTGGCTTCCAGATAGGGGCATACCTTGCCGAGCTTGAACCCGAACGCGGCTTTGATGAGCGAACACGTGTTCCTCGGCAGTAACGTTTCAGCGCCTTCAAAATTGAATTCTGCTCCGGCGCACAATCCGACCGCTACACCGTCCACAGCAAGGACCAACTCTTCCGGAACGAAAACGCAATAAGAGCCGATCACTTTCCGGCCCTGCGCTTTGGCATCCATAAGCTCCTTGATGCGGAGCCCGTGAACTTCGCTCATGACAAAATCAAAGTACTTCATTCCCTCCGGGCGGTTCTTTTGTGAAAGGAAAATATCCGAATACGCTTTTCCAAGAACCGAGAGAAGTGCGTCATGGTTCTTCAGATCAAGACCCAGTGACTGCCACATTTTTGTGTAATCTGACATAGTTAACCTCTGAGATTTTACCTGAGAATCTTCAGCTCCGGTCTGAGCCGGATCGCATGGGTGATCGTGAACATGCCCATGCAGCGCTTCAGTGCATACTCCTTGAGATCGTTGAGCTGGGCATCGGTCGCATCGCCGGATACTTCGATGATGATCCGGTACTCGTTCACGAGCGGGCTGTCCCCGAGATCGAACTGCGTGGTGTAATCGAGGTCTGCCTCGACTTTGGTTTTCACCGACTTCAGCTGGATGTTCCTCATGGCGGCTTCGGTCACATAGGTGCTTGTGTAGCATGCCGCAAACCAGAAGAGGCCGAAGGCCATCGGGCCGGGACGGATGCCGGGGCCGGCGAAGTTCGGGTGACTCGCCTCCATGGTATAGGTCCCGTCCTTCACCTTGACCGTGGACCTGAACTGCGGACCGCCATCTTCAAAGAGCCAGTCGCCCTCGATCCGTGCAGTGAATTTTGCCTGTTTGGGATCCGCCTGGATCTCCTTTTTGTACTCCTTCACCTGCTTGGTGTCGATGTTGTTGAGACTCACGAGTTAACACCATTTCACTATTTGTCAGGAGAGTAAAAATAATTTGGTAAATGTTATCGTTTTATTGTGAGAGAAGATTTTACCTGATTCCGGAAATAGCATGATTTCAGGTATTCTGGATGAAGGAGCCAAAAGCGACTCAATCCGCACCGTGATTTATTGAAATAGAGAACGGTGAATTCTTACAGGATACAGGCCCTCATTCGCTATCTTATCGTCTGATCCTTTGCCGGATTCAATAGCCATGAATGTAATTTTCAAAAGGTTTATTAATTTTAATGAACCAAAGATCTGTCTGTGAAAGATACATTAACTTTTAATTTTGATGTGATGTGCATGGCGTTTTCAGTACATGTAAACATAGACCGCTGTACCGGTTGCGGAAACTGCGTGGCTTCCTGCCCGGTCAATGCCCTCGAGCTCCACACGGTCAACCCAGTGACAAAAGAGAAGATCTACCATGTCAAGGACGGGAAATCGATCAGCCTTGACGTGAAGATGGAACTCTGCGCAGGGTGCGGGGTGTGTGTCGGGGCCTGCCCGTATGATGTGATCTCCCTCTCCGGACGGGGCGAGACCGGCGCGATGGTATCGATATAATCCGAGGATGAACCATGGCAAAAATTACCCTGAACATGATTACCCAGCGTTCGGTCGAGGAAGGCGCTGCGATGGAGAAGGGGAAGACCAACCCTGACTACTTCGACGCCTGCTCGATCTGTGAGATGAACCCTGAAGACATGAAGAAACTCGGCATCTGGAGAAACACCAATGTGCGGGTCACCAGCGAATGCGGCAGTGTGATTGTGAAAGCCATCGAGCCGACCCAGTACGTGCCACCCGGCCTTGCCCACATCCGGCAGGGCGTCTGGGCCAACCAGGTCGTCCCGCCGCGGACCCAGTCAACCGGCACTCCGCAGTACAGCGGGTTCCCGGTCACCATCGAGCCGGCACCCCAGGAAAAACTCAAGACCGCCCTCCAGCTCGTGCAGGGCGCTGTCGGGCTCTGGAAAGGAGGGAACTAATATGCCAAAACTGATCAAAGGCGTCGGGTGCCCGTACTGCGGCTCATCCTGCGACGACATCGAAGTGTTGGTCTCCGATGACGAGACCAAGATCCTTGAGGTGCACAACGCCTGTATCATCGGGAATAACCTCTTCCACCACGCGAACGATCCAACCCGCCCGAAACTCCCGCGGATGCGCCAGCCGGACGGCTCGATGAAGGAGATCAGCTACGATGAGGCGGTCGACTACTTCGCTAAGACGCTCATCGCGGCCAAGAAACCGCTCATCTACGGCTTCGGCTCCACCAACTGCGAGGGCATGAGCGCCGTCGCCCGCATCGCAGAGAAGGCCGGTGCCGTGCTCGACAACTGTGCGACCATCTGCCACGGCCCATCGTTCCTTGCCATGTTCGATAATGGCTACCCGAGCTGCACCCTTGGAGAAGTCAAGAACCGTGCCGATGTCGTTGTCTTCTGGGGATGCAACCCGATGCACGCCCACCCCCGCCACACCTCCCGGTACTCGATCTTCCCCCGCGGCTTCTTCACCCAGAAGGGCCAGATGCAGCGTACCATCCTCTCTATCGACCCGCGCGAAACCGATACCGCAAAACTCGCCGACCACCACCTGATGCTCGACCAGGGCCATGACTACGAGCTCTTCGATGCCTTCCGGACCGTGCTCCGGGGCTTCGACATCCCTGAGAAGGTTGCAGGTATCCCGAGAGAGAAGATTAAGGAGGCGGTCGAGATCATGAAGAATGCCAAGTTCTGCATGATCTTCTTCGGTATGGGCTGCACGCACACGGATGGCCGCAACCACAACATCGATGCCGCCATCAGCCTGACCCGCGACCTCAATACCCACACCAAGTGCTCGATCATGGCAATGCGGGGCCACTACAACATCACCGGTCCCGGCCAGGTCTGGGCCTGGCAGTTCGGGTTCCCGTACTGTATCGACCTCAGTAAGGGCACCCACGCCCACATGAACCCGGGCGAGACGAGCTCGATCGACCTTGCAATGCGGGACGAAGTGGACTGCTTTGTCAATGTCGGCACCGATGCCGGCGCCCACTTCCCCATCCCGGCGGTCAAGCAGCTCAAGAAGCACCCGTGGATCACCGTGGACCCGAACTTCTGTATGGCAAGCGAGATCGCCGACCTTCACATCCCGGTCAGGATTGCCGGTGTGGACGAGCCGGGCGTAGTCTATCGTATGGACAATGTCCCGATCCAGTTCCGGTCGGTCATCAAGGGCCTGCCGGGCGTACCGAGCGACGAAGAACTCTTCGACCGTGTGTACGAGCGGATGTGCGAACTGACCAACACCGAGCCGATCTGGCTCGTTGCAAAGGCAGACCGTAAATACCCCCAGAACCCGGCGGTGAGCTGAAGATGGCATCAGGAGAAATTATCATCAAGGGCGGATTCGTTGTCGACCCGACCCGGAAGATGGACGGCGATGTCGCAGATGTCGCCATCAAGGACGGGAAGATCGTTGACAAGGTCAGCTCCTCCGCAAAAGTGATCGATGCAAAGGGCAAGACCGTCATGGCCGGCGCTGTGGATGTCCACGCCCATGTCGCAGGACCCAAGGTGAATATCGGCCGCCTGTTCAGGCCCGAGGACAAGCTCTGTGCAGGAACCTGCAGGAGCGCGATGGCGCAGAAGGGCTACCGGATAGAGTCCGGATTCTCGATCCCGAGCACCTTCAAGACCGGGTACGACTATGCCAGGATGGGGTACGCGTTCGTCATGGAAGCCGCGATGCCCCCCCTCTACTCCCCGCATATCCACGAAGAGATCCACGACACCCCGATCATCGACGAGGCAGCACTCCCGGTCTTCGGGAACAACTGGTTCGTCATGGATTACCTCAAGAAGGGCGAGGTCGAGAACACGGCGGCCTATATCGCCTGGCTCCTCAATGTCACGAAGGGCTTTGGCGTCAAGTGCGTCAACCCCGGCGGCACCGCCGCCTGGGGCTGGGGCCTCAACTGCTTAAGCCTCGATGACCCGGTCCCGTACTTCGAGATCACCCCCCGTGAGATCATCACCGGTCTCCTCAAGGCAAACGAGTACCTCGGTCTCCCGCACTCGATGCATATTCACCAGAATAACCTCGGGAACCCCGGTAACTATGAGGGCACCATCGACTCCCTGAAGCTTGCCGAGGGCATCAAGACAAAAAACAAGTTCGGCCGCGAGCAGGTCATGCACTCCACCCATCTCCAGTTCCACTCGTATGGCGGAACCAGCTGGGGCGATTTCGAGTCCAAGGCCAAGGAAGTCATGGACTACGTGAACAAGAACAAGACGATCACGGTCGATACCGGGAATGTCACCCTCGATGAGACCACCACGATGACTGCCGACGGTCCCTTCGAGCACCACCTCCACAGCCTCAACCATCTCAAATGGGTAAATGTCGATGTCGAGATGGAGACCGCTGCCGGTGTCGTCCCGTACGTGTACGACCCGAACATCAAGGTCTGCGACATCCAGTGGGCGATCGGCCTTGAGCTTGCCCTCTATGCAAAGGACATGAACCGGACCTTCATAACCACCGACCACCCGAACGCAGGGCCGTTCACCCGGTACCCCCGGGTTATCAAGTGGCTGATGTCCAAGAAGGCCCGTGAAGCGGTGCTCGACTCGTTCAAACACAAGGACAAGGTCATCGACGCCACGACCATCCACAACATCGACCGCGAACTCACCCTCTTCGAGATCGCCCAGATGACCCGGTCCGGTCCGGCAAAGTGCCTCGGCATGTCCAATATCTATGGTGGCCTTGCCCCCGGTATGAACGCCGATGTCGGTATCTTCGACCTCAACTACAAGAGCATGCCCTCTGACCCCGAGAAGATCGAGAAGGCGTTCCAGCGGGCTGCCTGCTTCATCAAGTCCGGCGAAGTTGTGGTGAAGGACGGCGAGGTTATCAGCCACGGCCACAAGCGGACCGTCTGGGTCAATGTCAAGATGCCCGAGAACCCGCAGGTCAAGCGCGATATTACCCAGAGCTTCACGAAAGAATACACAGTCGACCTCATCAACTACCCGGTCAGGGACTACCTCGCCCCGCACCCGTTCGTCATCGATGTCGACGTGGAGGCCTGAGGTGCGATCATGGCAACTGTTACCTTAAAACCAACCAAGATCTCCGAACTCATCTTCGAGGGCTACAGCATCACCCCTGACGCATTCGCAGGAAAGACCGCTGCACAGATTGCAGAGCTCCCGGGCCACGAAGGCAAGATCCATGTCAAGATTGGTGACTTCTTCACGGTCAGCGGTAATGGCGGCGATTCAGCGGCAGACACCGACGTCGTTATTGCCGGCGACTGCAGCCGCGTCAAGTATATCGGTAGCAAGATGACCGCCGGGACTGTCACCGTCAACGGCAATGCTGATATGTATGTCGGCGGCTGGATGAAAGGCGGCAAGATCCACATCAAGGGCAACGTCGATTCCTTCTGCGGGATCCAGATGCATGGCGGCGAGATCCTTGTGGACGGCAATGCCCAGAACCATGTCGGCTGCGCCTACCGCGGCGACTGGAGGGGCATGAAGGGCGGCACCATCCGGATCAAGGGAAGTGCCGGCAATGATATCGGCACCTTCATGCTTGGCGGCACCATCATCATCGAGAAGAACGCCTTCATCCACGTCTCCACCCATGCAGAGGGCGGTACCGTCATCATCAAAGGCGATGTAGAGGGCCGTGTCGGCGGCCAGATGGTCAAGGGTGACATGTACGTGCTCGGGAATATCAAGTTCATGATGCCCGGGTTCCAGAAGGTCGACATCGTTGAGAAGGAAGTAGATGGTGTCAAGGTAAAGCTCGACCACTACATCGGCGACCTCGGGGAACGCCACCCCAAGAGCAAGGGCCAGGTCGTGTATGCGAACCTGTACCTGAAAGCAGCGGCATGAACCGCCTGCCCGTCACACACATAAGGCCGGAACAACCGGTACCCTTTTTCCTTCAGTTTCAAAATACCCATTTAATGAGGATGTTGTCATGAAAAATATTGGTAAGGAATTCATCAAAGGAACGCAGTACCCGGATTATTCCACGGTCGACCTTCTTCTCCGTGTCCCGGAACCCCCCCGCGAACTCCCGGTCAGGGAAGGCCAGACAATTATCAAGCTCCCCAGCCCGAAACGGTTCAAGGTACCGGACGTACCGGTCAGGAAAGCCATCGAGAACTGGGAGCCGGTCGGGTTCTTCTCCCGCTCCAGTATCAATCTTAAGGAACTCTCGTACCTGCTCTGGTGCACGCAGGGGTTCAGGAAGATCGTTGCAGAGACCATCCAGCTCCGCAATGTGCCGTCAAGTGGTGCGCGCTACCCGCTGGAGACCTACTTTGTGGCAAGCGATGTGGAAGGGCTGGAGACAGGGCTGTACCGGTACCTCCCGAAGTCAAACAGCATTGTTGCCGAACGGCTCGATTCCGACCTGACGCTCGAGATGAGCACGGCAAGCTTAAACTTCAAGATTATGACCCGGGCTGCCATCACATTCCTCTGGGTTGCCGTGCCGTACCGCTCGGTCTGGGCACTGGGGAACCGCGGGTACCGGAGTGTCCTGATCGAGGCCGGGCATACCTGCCAGAACCTCATCCTCGCTGCCGCAGGTCTTGGGTATGAAGTCTTTCCTACAGACATGTTCCATGACGACCTGATGGTCAAACTGGCAAACCTTGATCCGGAGACCCAGTGGCCGGTCTACCTGGCCGCAGTAGGAAAAGTGGAAAAGAACGTCACCGTGGGATAAAAGGATCCTTTTTCTTGGCAATGATGGACAAGAATCCAATCGATTCTTTTATCCAAGAACATTAAGATATAGTATTTTACATCTGGAAAAGGTTCAGTCAATACGATATACGGGCGGAGCGTAACAGCACGGAGAACGCTGTCAGCAACGAACAGGAGCATGGAAACAACCAGGACAGGTATACACATGGTGAAACGGTATCTCTCGCTCTGTTCTCTGGAACAGGCGCTTTCCCTGATGAAGTCGTCATTTCAGGCACCGCAGTGTACGGAGATTGTCTCGCTTACCCGGTCCACAGGCCGGGTTGTTGCAGCACCGGTGTATGCGAAATATTCCGTGCCCGAGGTGAACATCTCCGCAATGGACGGCATCGCGGTCCGGAGCCGCGATACGGTCGGGGCAACAGACCGGGAGCCGGTTACACTGGAGGTGTTTGCCCGGGTCAATACCGGCAATATCGTTCCTCCGGAGTTTGACGCGGTCATCATGATCGAGGACACCTGGGAGGTTGGCGACCGGTTCCAGATCCGGAAATCGGCAGCCCCTTGGCAGCATGTCCGCCCTGCTGGGGAGGATATCCGGGAGGGGCGGCTGGTACTCCCCAAAGGCCATGTGATACGGGCATTCGACATAGGGGCACTAGCAACCTACGGGATAACCCATATCGAGGCCCGGGCAGTCAATATCGGCATCATCCCCACGGGAAGCGAACTCGTGCCGCTTGGGGTCCGGCCCGGCCCGGGGCAGGTTGTCGAGAGCAACACGATCATGGCGCAGGTCTTCCTCGGGGCGATCGGCGCGAAGTGCACGCGGTTCCCGATCGTCAGCGATGATCCCGACCTGATTGCGGAATCACTTCTTGCGGCGGCGAAGGAAAATGACCTTGTAATCATCTCAGCAGGTTCATCGGCCGGCACCCGGGACTTTACGGCAGACGTCATCAGCTCCCTTGGCGAACTGCTCTTCCACGGGGTGGCGGTCAAGCCCGGCAAACCGGTGCTGCTCGGAAAGATCCAGGGAAAACCGGTGCTTGGCCTGCCGGGATATCCCCTTGCTGCGCAGACAGCCCTCCGGGAATTTGCCGCCCCACTCCTTGAGTCCTGGGGATTTCCGCCGTCCCCGAAATATCCGGTCCGGGTCAGGCTCGCACAGGCACTCACCTCCGATCTTGGATTCGACGAGTTTGTCCCGGTCTTCGTGGGACGGATCGGCACTACCCTCTGGGGCACGCCATTTGTGCGCGGGCCCGTGGTCCAGATGGCAACCGTCAAAGCAAACGGGTATACCCATATTCCTGCACCCGTGGAAGGGTACGAAACCGGCCACGAGCTTGACGTACTCCTGACAACTGATCCGGGAAGTGTCGACCGGACACTTTTCTTCCCCGGTTCCATTGACCCCGCTCTCGAAGAACTTGCCGCCATTGCCCACGATGAGGGGCTGTTCATTCATGCCAGCAATGTCGGGAATGACGGAGGATTTTTCGCGCTCAGACGCCATGCCTGCCATGCTGCACCGGTGAGCCTTCCCATAGCATCGCCCCTGTTTTCCACGGGTGATCCTTTCATGCAGCACCGGCCCTCCCGGGACCTGGCATTCGTACATATCGCCAAGATAGAACAGGGGATCGCATCCCGCGACGGGATTGCATTCGATGACCTGCCCGGTGTCCGCTTCATCAACACCCGGAAAGACTCCTCATCGCGCCAGGTCTTCGATGCGCTTCTCCGGATGCGGGATATACCGGCCGCACGGATCAACGGGTACCTGCAGGAGGTATATGGCCCTCAGGCAGTTGCAACAGCGATCCGGAACGGGTTTGCCGATGCCGGCATGTGCACTTCCGGGATTGCCGGGAAGTACGGCCTCCGGTTCGTGCCGCTGGCATACGAGAATTACGAGCTGGCAGTACAGCAGGAGATGCTCGAGGATCCCCGCATCTGCACGATCATAGGTCTGATCCGTTCCCCTTCGTACCAGGCTGTCCTGAAACGGATCGGGGGGTACGACGTATCTCATGCGGGTATCATCCGCGGGATGGCGGACGATAGTACCCTGACGGAACTTTCGCCAACTGCGCCACCGGCCGGATACCCGGGAACCTGAATCCCCCTTTTCACGCGGACGGCACATGCAGCGGTCAGACTACGATCCTTCTGGACAAATCTCGCAATAACGGTCTGCGTCTGGGTAAACTGCGAATTGATCCCGTCGAATCAGGGTTTTTTAAAGAAGGGTATGAAAAAAGGATTATTTCTTTATCGGGTTGAACACATTCTCATAGATCATGTCGCTGCCGGTATTATGCAGGCGCTCGCGCTCGACTTTCTCCTCTGCGTAGGCAAGGATCGGGAGTTCCATGCTGATGCCCGGGGTATGGCCGAACATCTTCTCGAGTTCCACCTGCTGGGCGTGCATGAAGAGCGCATTGGGGATCTCCGCAGGGCAGACTTCCTCACACTGGCCGCAGTTCACGCAGGACGAGGCGATGTGGGCGTACCGGATCAGGTGGAACATGAAGCTGACCGGGAGCTCGCCGGGGGGCACCATGGCGGGGTTCTTGGTCGTGCACTCGACACAGTAACAGATCGGGCACTGGTCGATGCACTGGTAGCACTTGATGCAGCGGGAAGTCTCGGTCATGATCTTCCTGAGACGGTCCTTGCCCTCCCCGAGCCCCTCGAAGTCCTTCTTGCGCCACTTCTCGCCGAGCTTGAGCATCGCGCCTTCGACCTTCCCGCGGATGTCGAGCCCCTTGGGGTTTGCCGGCTCGGTCTCGAGGATGCCTTTCTTGATGGCACCGGCAAGAAGGTTTGCACCTTTCTCGCTGCAGACTTCCACGAAGGTCGCCTTGCCGGCACGGGGGCCGATGACACCCCAGTTCCCGCAGGCGAGGTCGGCCTGCCGCGGGACCTTGAGCTTGCAGCGGCGGCAGTTGGACCGCCGCCCGTAGCCTGCTTCCTCAAGTTCGTCGACCGAGATGCCCTTATGGCCGCCCTCGTACTCGATGATGAACTGGCCCTTGTCGATCTCTTCCTTGTGGACGGCCTCGGGGTCGACCCCGTACTTGTCGGCGATCATCTTCCGGGCAAGGACCGGGCTGACGGACCCTCCGCAGTTGACGCCGATCATGATCACGTTGTCGAGGTCGATCTGCTTGCGCTTGGCAAGTTCGTAGAACGCCATCATGTCGCAGCCCTTGACGGTCACGCCGATCTTTTTGTCGCTGGCACCGTCAAGGTATTTTTTTATGAGTTTTGGGATCAGGAGCGTACCGCAGTGGAGCGAACCGGCGGTCTTTGTAAGATCCTTGGGATCGGTGATGAAGACGGGCTTCGCGTCGTACAGGTCGACACCCCTGGTCACCACGAGAACAGCATCCACGGTTTTGGATTCAAGGGCATACTTCCACAGGGCGGTGACCGCACCGCCGAGTTCCGCCTTCTTCTGGATCTCTGCATCTGTCGTCCAGGCATAGAGCATGTCGCCTTTCTTGGTCATGTTACTGCGCCTCCTTGATCTTTTCTACTGCAACGGCACAGTGCTTGAGTTCCGGCATCTTGGAGAGCGGGTCGAGCGCCGTGTTGGTGAGGTTGTTGGCACCCTCGTTAAAATGCATTGGCATGTACAGCACTTTCGGGGCCACATCATCCGTCACCCGTGCAATGGTGATCGTCTCGCCACGGCGGCTGCGTACTTTGATCTTTTCGTGTTGCTTTATGCCGAGCTCTTTTGCATCCTGCGTGTTGATCTGGATATAGGACTCGGGTACCTCGTAGTGCAGCGTCGGGCTGCGGTCCGTCTGGGTCCTCGTATGGTAGTGAAAGATACAACGCCCGGTCATGAGCGTGTATGGGAACTCTGCATCCGCTACTTCCGCCGGCGGTTTGTACTCGAGGCCGAAGAATGTCCCCAGGCCGTCGGCAGCCGCGAACTTCTCCCTATGCAGGATCGGGGTCCCCGGGTGTTCGACCGTCGGGCAAGGCCAGTGGACGGACTCGGGCTTCTCCATCTTTGCGTACGTTGCACCGAACATGGACGGAGTGCATGCCCGCATATCGTTCCAGACATCTTCGGCGGTCTTGAAGTCGAAGCCTTTCAGTCCCATCTTCTTTGCAAGCAGCATGAAAATTTCAATATCCGTTTTCGCTTCGCCCGGGGCATCGACAGCTTTCCGGACACGGTTGATCCGCCGCTCACCGCTCGTAAACGTCCCGTCCTTCTCGGCAAAACAGGCACCGGGGAGGACGACATCAGCATACTGGCAGCTCTCGGTCCAGAAAATGTCCTGGATGACGAGGAAGTCGAGCTTGTCAAGCGACGCCTTCACATGGTTCGAATCGGGATAGGAGACCACCGGGTTCAGACCGAGGATGTACATCGCCTTGATCGGGTCCCCGCACTGGTTGATCTGCTCGGTCAGGGTTGCACCATACCAGTCAGGCAGGCCGGTAACTCCCCAGGCCTTCTCCATCTTCGCACGGTTCTCGGCTGTCTCACACTTCTGGTAGCCGGAGTAGACATTCGGGTATGCGCCCATGTCGCAGGCACCCTGCACGTTGTTCTGGCCGCGGAGCGGGTTGACACCGACGCCGGGGCGCCCGATGTTGCCGCAGAGCATCGAAAGGTTGCCCATCGAACGGACGTTATCGGTCCCGGTGGTGAGCTCGGTGATGCCCAGGCAGTAGATGATGACCGCGTTCTTTGCTTTGGCATACTTACGGGCAAAATCCTTGACCTTCTCGGTCGGGACACCGGTGATCTTCTCGGCATCGGCATACTTCTCGACGGTCTTCTTGAGGTCATCGAACCCTTTCGTACGGTTCTTGATGAACTCCTTGTCCTCAAGGCCTTCCTTGATGATCCAGTACATCATGGAGTTGGCGAGCGCGATGTGGGTGGACGGGTTGAACCGGATCCAGTCATCCGCGAGCCGTGCAGTTGCGCTGTACCGCGGGTCGACCACGATGATCGGGATCCCTTTCTTCTTGGCCTGCACGACGCGCCGGGCGGCAAGCGGGTGGGCCTCAACCGCATTGGAACCCCACATGACGATGAGGTCGGAGTTCAGCACATCCTCGAACGGGTTGGTGGCTGCCCCGGATCCGAAGGAGAGCGAGAGACCGGCAACTGACGGGCCGTGGCAGATGCGGGCGCAGTTGTCGACATTGTTCGTCTTGAACGCGACCCGTGCCCATTTCTGCATGATATAACAGTCCTCATTGACGGTACGGCACGAGACCTGGAACCCAAGGGACTTGGGGCCGAACTTGTCGGAAGTCTCCTTGAACTTCTTCGCTATAAGATCGAGGGCCTCGTCCCACGAGGCCTCCTCGAACTTGTCACCCTTCTTGATCAGGGGCTTGGTCAGCCGGTCCTGGCTCTGGACCGGTTCCCAGCAGGTCGCGCCCTTGGGGCAGAGCTTGCCTTCGTTCACCGGGCTGCGCTTGTAGGGTTCAACCCCGACGAGCTTGCCGTCATTGACAACAAGGTTCAGACCGCAGCCTACACCGCAGTACGGGCAGGTCGTTGGTACATACTTTAACAGAGTGTTTTCAGCCATTTACGTTCACCTGAATTGTCCACACATGCACGCTTGGTTCACACACAGTTGCCGCCCGCAAAAACAGTGATGGATCCCAAGGCGGCTTCCATGCACACTGATGAAATGTTCCCCGGGGATCTTCCATACCGGATGATACGGACGGTGGTTTTCATGGATTGTTAATGAGTTATATTTGAATGAAGGATCGGTTACACCGGAACATTATATAAGCATTCTGGATTTTTCCTGAAATCTGGTGAACAACAGTGGGAATTTAAATAATCGAACCTGACATGCTTAGTACAGCCAGGAAATAATGAAATACGATTACCCGCTGTCCTTCGCTACGGTCCCGGGTGCCGGAAGGAATGACCGGTATGAGAAAACCCAGAATCCCCCCGATGCTCTCCGATCTCCTGTGCGGGACGCTCTCCGCATGCGACGGCGCGGTCTTCGGCACATCCGGCCCGTGCCCCCGCTGCGGGGGGAGGGCATCCGGGTACGATACCAGGAAAAAACAGTTCGCCGTCCTCCTTGAGGATGACCGGAAGAGGACGGTCCGGGTCGAGGTCCGGCGGTTCTCCTGCTCGATCTGCGGGACCGTCTGGTGCGCCGACGAGCCGTTCTACCCGGGCACCCGGATCGGCTCGCCCATGGTCGACCTCTGCATCACCCTCGGGCTGACGATGCCGTACACCCGTGTCTCCATGTACCTTGCCACCGCAGGCATCGTTGTCGACCGCTGGAGTGCGCGGAACTATGTTCTGGGGAACCGCCGCCCCTGTCCCTCCCTGGAAGTGTTCGGCATCCGCCTCCCCGGTTCGGTTGTCGCGCTCTCTTCCCTTCTCGCCACCATGACGGAAGAAAAACCTTTGAACGCCGACGCGATCCTCGCCGCGTGCAATTACCCCTCGGCACTCCCGCCGGTATCCGAATCGGCGTCCGGCAACCGTCCCGGGGAGGGTGGCCGGGATTAACAGAAACGCCTCGTTGAAAGGGGGGATTCGGGTGCTTCACCCCAACAAAGGATTTTCATGGGACCAGACCAATGCCCGGAAATTTTTGATAACATGTTTATGAGATCTCTGCAAATACCATGGTGATGAAGGGCAGTACGCACAAGGACTATCCGGAAGACCTGAATTCCCGCATGGACGCCTGCGGTGTCAGCCAGCGCCTGAAGGGCTACATCCTCAGATGTGTCGACCTTCACTCCTACCCGGCACCGGGAGTGCTCATCGGTGCCTTCATGGTTGACTATGCGCTCGAACTCCTGGGAGCTTCTGCGGACGAAAAACTCTACGCGGTCTGCGAGACCCCGAAATGCGCCCCGGATGCACTCCAGGCAATCGCCCATTGCACCACCGGCAACAACCGGCTCCGCATCATCCCCATCGGCAAGTTCGCCATCACCATGAACATAGCATCGGACGGCTCTATAACAAGAGCGGTGCGGATCTTTGTGGATCTGGAAAAACTCAGAAAGTTCCCTGTCATCAACAGCTGGTACGCCAACAGTCCTGCATTTAACAAGTCTACGATGAAGGATACCCTCCAGGACGAGATTTTCCGGGCAGGGCGGCAGATCCTGTCGTACGAATGGGTCAGTGTAGGGGTAAAGCCCAAACGGAAATGGAAATCCGTGACCTGCAACGTCTGCGGAGAGACCGTCCCCGACTACCTGATCGAAGGCGACCGCTGTGCTGCCTGCGGTTCCATGAAATATTATGAAAAAATTTCCTGATACCCTGCCAAAGGGCCAGGATCAGATGCCGGCTCCTCATTCCGATCACGCAAAACATGTGGTGCTGAAGCCCATGGTAGTACGATAATTCACCCTGCCCAAATAACCGATCGGCTGGATGGTCGTACCTTCAGCAGCTACTCTGTACCTTCTTACCCCGCGTCCACCCGTACAGGTAGACGATGATCATACCGGCGATGAACGCGATTGTCATGGAGCTGACCAGAGCCAGCACCCCGATGATAACGGTCACGAAGAGGCTGTCAGTTTTGAAGCTGTGACGCCCCATCTCGATACCGACAAAGACAAGGAGCGCACCGAGGACCCCCACAGCGATGATGGAAAGGACCTGGGGCGAAGTAAAGAAAAGGGCAAGTACGATGAAGATCAGGCCTGCGTATACATTTGCGCCTCCCGTCCGCGCCCCGTACCGGTACTGTCCTGCCAGCCCCCCCGCGCCGTGACACATCGGGAATCCCCCGAAGGGGACGGATGTCAGGTTCATCAGCCCGATCGTTGCCGAGAATTTTTTTGGGGGCACATCTTTCCCGAACAGGTCTTTGGTGAGGAGCGATGTCGCAAGGATCGCATTCGCTATGGTGAGGACCACCTGCGGCAGGACCAGCGTTGAAAGGGCTGACGGGATATCAGCAGGAAGCGGGATCACGAGCTGCGGGAAGGGGATCAGGCTGACCGGGGGGATACCGGAGATAAGAATTCCCCCGATGAAGCCAACGGCAATAACACAGATAGAGGAGAGGTCAGGGAACGAGCGGTAGCGTACCAGGATAAGAAAACCCACGATGACGGCAATACCGATACTGAAGAAGAGCGGGTCCTTGATCACGAAACCGGCCGAAGACTTGAAAAGGAGCAGGGCAAGGCCCAGCTGGATCCCCCGGACCACACTCTGGGGTACCCATCGTTCGATGATCTCAAATAATCGCCCGTAGCCAAGCAGAAGAAATATGATACCAAGTATAAGCCCGGATGCCGCAATCTCCCCTGCTGAAATACCCCCGACAGCTCCGGCAGCGATAACAACTACCGCAATCGCTTTCATCGGTTCGAGCGGGATCGGAAGGCGGTAATACAAGCCGGTCAGGATGAACCATATCCCGAAAAAGAGAAGAATGTAACGGGGATTGACATCCGACACCAGAGCAACGGCGAGGACAAGAGGGATGATAGTCCCGAAATCCCCAAGGGAACCCGCAAGCTCAGAAAGGGAGAAGGATAGTGGTACTGGAAGATCCAGAGGCTGAGTGTTGGTGTCCATACGTGGCTGACCAGGCAATATAAGCTCAGATTTCTTTTACATGCCGAAAATTATGAAACGGGGGTGAACAATAATCAGAATAAAGTAACGACGATTATAACAATTAACCTTTTCAAAAGGACGTTCTTTACCGGATTTACGGAATGCGCCGCACCGTGGTGATGAAACCATGAGGGCTGAGTGGTGGACGTTTGGTGTCTTTAAGATTGTGCGGGCGAATTTCTTCATCAGATGGTTCTCTTCTTTGGTGGAGAAACTGACAAACCGGAGGCATCGGATATAATCACAAGAGGTCTGTGAAAATCCGTGTTTTACATAAAAATTCTTATAATAGTATTGGATTTTTCAATTTTTTATAAAATCAATGTGCTTAAATAGGGAAATTGTCAATAATCATTTAAACAAGGTGCGTATACGATGAAAACAGATGATGCAAAGAAGATACTCTCACTCGCAATTGACAGGGAAGTCGAGGCATACACATTCTACCGCAGTGTTTCTGACAAGGTGAAGGACCCGGCATTGAAATCACTTTTTAACGAGCTTGCTGGCGAAGAGAAAAAACACCGGGAATTCCTCCAGGCGTTCCTCTCACGGGATGTATCAAAATTCCATTTTGATGCCGGGAAGGACTATAAAGTCGGGGATGCCCTTCCGACACCTGCCCTGTCCGTGGGCATGAAACCTCTCGAGGGGCTTGTTATCGCCATCAAGAAGGAACTTGAAGCGATGCAGATGTATACCCAGCTTGCCAGCCATTCGACCGATGTCGAACAGCAGCTGCTCTTTTCCCAGCTTGCAAATATGGAGAGGGCCCACAAGGCCAGGCTTGAGGATATTTACACGAATATGGCCTTCCCTGAGGCATGGTGACCGGATCGGGTACTGAAAATCCAGCAGGATATATCCCGTATTTTTTTCTCTCACATTAGTTCTTCAGAAAATCCCGGTTCAGGGTGAATTGTCATCTTTTATCCCCGCAGATACCGGGCTCCATGACCAGAATTATTGGTAGTTATCAAAAAGGCATCTTTTAACCGCGCATAATCCCCTACAGGATCACTTCTTTTTTGGAGCCTGACCCCTCAGCACCCTGGAAGATCGCCCTCATCAGAACGTTGAACTTCAGGGAATCTCAGATCCCGGATTTCACAGGTTACAGGAGGACCGTGGCATTCTTATATCTGGCGAAGGAGGAGTCTGCAGGGGGGTTAAGGGCCGGGACAGCAAAAATATCTCCGGTCCGGGTTTCCTGCAGGGAGAGATCATCCCGGGGTAGGAAATGCCTGAAAAAGGATGAAAGGAATTTCGCCAGAGAGTATTCAATAAATTTATCAGGTTGTCAAAAGTAACAGTCATTAAGATCGCTATGTCTGATTTGCTCACCGATATTCTGATTTATACAGGTATAGGGATTATTACGTTCACGATTGGAATGATCCTCGGGTACCAGCTTCTGATTATGTACTATACGAAAAGGTTCATGATAGTTGCAAAAGAGTGCTCGGACACCGATTCCGTTATACCTATCGTGGATGAACTTGCCAAGGAGACGTAAGGAGGAAACCCCATGGTTGATGTCGTAAGTTACACCCTTATTATCATAACCTGCTTCTGCTTCGGGCTTATTGTCAGTTTCCAGATAGCGCATATCCATTACTGCCGGAAGCTTACCCTGCTGGTGAGGCGTTCCATATCCACAAAGACCATAGCGCCGGTCCTTGCCGAGTATGAGGCCCTGAAGCTGAAAAAATAATTTTTACAATAGTGCCGGATACACAACACCCAACTCTTTTTTGTACTCCCAAAAATCAGCCGCTCATCCAATAAATTTCTGCTTTGGTATCTTTAACTGCCTGACCCGGGTTAAACACTCTAATACGTAGACTGCGAATAATGAGACGATGCACTGTACGGTTCTTGCCAGCGGGAGCAAAGGCAACTGCATGGTAGTTGCTGGGAGCGAGGGTTCAGTCCTCGTTGATGCAGGGCTGAGCGCAAAAGAGACCCTCCTTCGCATGGAGCGTGCAGAGCTGGACACCGGCAGGATCGAAGCGATCCTCATAACCCATGAACACGGCGACCATATCAAAGGGCTCGACGTGCTCTCCCGTCGTCTCGGTATACCGGTGTACGCGACGGGAGGGACACTTAGCGATTTCCTGACCAACCGGCGCACGTCCAATAAACCGGTGGCCAGCCACGTGTGCCGTTTTCACGAGCATTTTTCTGTCGGGGGGTTCGTGATTGAGCCTTTTGCAACGTCCCATGATGCAGCAGAGCCGTGCGGTTTTATTATCCGGGATGGGGATCTCCGGCTCGGCTGCTGCACTGACACCGGAATCATGACACCCACTATGGTCGGACTCCTGAGGCTGTGCGACGGGGTCGTGCTTGAGAGCAACCATTGCCCGGAGATGCTGGAGAACGGGCCCTATCCGGAATCCCTGAAACGCAGGATCCGCTCGAAACGGGGTCATCTCTCGAACCCGGCAGCGGCCGGTTGCCTGCGTGCCTTTGGCAGAGACGTGCCAAAGGTCATCCTCGCCCACCTGAGCGAAATGAATAACACGCCGGAAAAAGCGATGCTGAGTGCCCGCGAAGGGCTCGGGCTTTTCTATGACGAAAACCGGGTAATCATTGCCACCCAGTCAGGGACAACTGCCTCCAATTCCCAGTTTATCACGCTGTAAGGAGAACGGCAATCCTACGTGATCCCGGTATGCACATAACCTGAGTCCGGACCCTTGCTAAAGTGAGGATTACCGGATTTGTGCCGGTTTTATCAGAACCGGATTTTTTGTATCAAAAGCTGTCCGGGAAAACAAAACGTTAATCCCATTGTCAGGGCAACATCTCAAGCGATCACCGCAATGCTTTTTATGGAATTTTCCAGGACCTGTGAAAAACTTGAGGGGATTTCAGGGCGCCTGGAGATGATAGATATCATCAGCAGAGTCCTTCCTGACCTTTCGGACGAGGAACTTCCGGTCTTTATCCGGTTCGTCATGGGGAGGATATTCCCTGACTGGAGTTCCCGGAAACTCGGCATCGGCCCCAACCTCCTCTACGAGGCGATCGGGTATGTATCTGGCATGAAAAAAGAGCAGGTCGTCGAAAAGATAAACAGGACAGGGGATGTCGGACAGGCGGTTGAGGAACTGCTCTCGCTGAAGTCCCAGACCACATTCTTTCACGAGGACCTCGACATCGTGCGGGTATACCATGAGCTGATCAGCATCGCGGAGGAGGAAGGGAAAAAGTCGCAGCGGGAGAAACTGCTCGCCGTCCGCCGTCTGCTTGGCAATGCCCACCCGCTCGAGGGGAGGTACCTGGCCCGGATTATGCTCGAAGAGCTCCGTATAGGTGTGGGGGAGGGAAGCGTGCGGGAAGCCATCGCAAAAGCCTTCAGCGTAGACCCGGCTCTTGTCGAGCATGCCACGCAGGCCCTCAATGACATCGGCGAGGTTGCCCGGCTCGCAAAGAACGGGCCCGCTGCCCTGAAGGAGGTCAGGATAACCGTATTCCACCCGGTCAGGATGATGCTCGCGCAGCAGGGCACCATCGCCGACATGATCAAAGAACATGGCGAGATCGCCGCCGAGTATAAGTATGACGGTTCCCGGTTCCAGTTCCATAAAAAAGGCAACTGGGCCCGGCTCTACTCCCGCAGGCTTGAGGATGTGACCGGCGCCCTGCCCGATGTCATCCAGCAGCTGATGGGGGCAACCGACCACGATGTCATTCTGGACGGGGAGGTCATCGCGATAAAGGGCGGGAGGCCCATGCCGTTCCAGTCGGTCCTCCGCCGGTTCAGGCGCAGGCACGACATAGCGGAAGCACAGGAAGCTGTCGAGATGGTGCCGAATGTGTTCGACATCCTCTATCTGGACGGGGAGACCCTCATCGACCTGCCGTTTCACGAGCGGCGGAAAAAACTTGAAGAAGTCGTGAAGATGTACATCGCCCCGCAGGTCGTCAGCAGCGATGCCGGGGAGATAGAAAAGACCTACGATGCGGCCCTTGCAGCGGGCCATGAAGGCATCATGATCAAGGTGCCTCTTTCCCCTTACTCTCCCGGCCAGAGAGGGAAAAACTGGATCAAGATAAAACCGGAAGTCGATACCCTCGACCTTGCAGTCATCGGTGCCGAATGGGGGGAAGGGAAGCGTGCGCACTTCTTCGGCTCGTTCCTCCTCGCCTGTCAGGACCAGGGAAAACTCGTCCCGCTCAGCCGGGTGGCGACCGGGTTTTCCGATGAGCAGCTCGCCGAGGTCTATGGCCTGCTGAAAGACTCCGTTATCTCGGAGGCGGGAAAGGAAGTGAGATTCGAGCCTTCGCTTGTTTTCGAGGTGGGGTACGCGGAGCTCCAGGTCAGCCCCACGTATGAAGGGGGATTTGCCCTGCGGTTTCCCCGTTTTATCAGGATCCGGGACGACAAGGACATAACGGACGTGGAAACGATTGCCGGCATCAGGGACCGTTATCGCCGCCAGGTGAACTCGGGGCAGGCGTATCAGAACTGAAAGAGCGTCCGCTGCGTCCGGAGTTCAGGGATGAGGGTGCTGTGCGATACCCATGAGCCGGACCCGAGAACGGCGGATGCCTTCCCGATTGCTGTATCGAGCGATTCGCACGAGACGGGTGGAAGTTTCATGGCTTTCCTCGTTGCCTCGCGGATCACCCAAGTCCCAAGCGGGGCCCAGTATTCGCTCGAGATGCTGCGCACCACGATCACCCGTGCGGATCGCTGTATCTTATTCAGGTATTCGCAGACAGCGAGCCGGGCAGAGTAATAGGCCCCCGAGATCGGGGAATAGCCGTGCTTCGTCATCCCTTCCCAGTCCTGAACGATCACCTCGTCGTCTCCGGCCCAGAGTGTCTTCCTGCCCCAGATCTCTATCATCTCGTACTTCCAGTCGCCCGGGACAATGATACATGCTATGCGGTTCCCATACAGTTCCCCGAAGAAGAGGAGGACCTCTTCAATCGGCGGGAACCGGCCGATCTCTTTTTTCAGGTCTGCCGAGATGGTGTCGTCTACTGCCGTGATCGCCCAGCGCGTGGGGACAAACTTCCTCTTCCTGCCAAGGAGCCCGGCGGTCATCAGTTCTGAGATCCGGTATACGTCAATATCCGAATTCCTGAGGGCGAGGCAAGCGTCGGCTGCGCCAACATCGGTGTCAGAAATGATCCGGTCAACAACCCGTTCCACCCTCGCATTCCCGATGACGTCCATCTCTTTTACGGACCCGGTGAAGCCGACAGGGGCGACGGTCCCGTCAAAACTCAGGCGGAATGCAACCGGTCTTTCAAATGCCACGTCCACATCGAGAGGGACCGAGGAGATCGCGATCTCACGGATATCGTCCTCTACGGCGTGGAGCCCGGTGCTCCCCCGGATCGTGCGGGCACGGATTCCCACGATCTCCCCGATACCGAGAGCCCGCCCGATCCAGTCCGGGGGGTTGTCGGAATCATTGACCATGAGGGGCCCTCCCCTCACGTCCGGGTACCCGAAACTGCCGATGAACAACGAAGGGGCACGCCCTTGGTAACTGCTCGCAGGTTTCATATCAGCCTGGGCGTGGAACCGGCTCACGATCGGGCAGCGGGCAAGGCCGCACATGCCTTTTCCCTTGCACTCTGCACACCGCATCATGCCCTGCCCCGGATCGCTGACGATGATTTACTGCCCACCTTTAAAAAGGGTGTCGGTGCAGACCTGCCGGAGGTCAGTGGTCTTCACAACCTTGCTTACCGGTTCTGCAAAAGTGACCCGCCACCCCACATCATACCGTGCCCCGCATTCCGGGCAGATAAGGATCACCCGGAAGACCTCCCGCGTGCACCTGACAGGGTTGTCTTTCCCGGCATTCATGTTGATGAAGGAAGTATGGAACCCGTATTCATATCCACAGGACGGGCAGATACGGAGATCATCCTCGATACTGAGCGTTGTTATTTCGGTACTGACCGGCATGGATACACCTGATCCTGATTAAGATTTGCCCCTGATATTAAGTTGCCTGCGGGCTGCAACAGCAGTTATAATATCAGTCGCATTTTTCCGGCCATTGATCGCGGCATGGACCTCCCGGAAGGGTTTTGGGGTGATGTCCATGGTCTCGGCAATTTTTTTCTCCAGCATGTCCAGCGTAACACGCCTCCCATCAACAGAAGTGCCTGCACCCATGTCCACAATCTTTTTTGCATTGTTCTGCTGTTCGGGATGGTCCGGGTCCATGATGATCAGCACCGGTTTTTCAAACAACAGGGCCTCATGCAGCGTCGTGAGACCGCCGTGCACGATCGCAATTTTTGCTTCGGCGAGGTGCTCGTACAGGTTCGGGACATACCCGTGGGACTCGAAGTTGTCCGATGATTCCGGGAGCACGGGCCCGGTGTAAAAAACATCGAAGAACAGATCCTTCCGCCGGTCAGCAATCATCTTGAGCATGAGGTACATGGGAAGTTTGTACGGCTCGCCGCCAAAACTGGTGAAAATGGTCTTCTTGGAATAGGTGTACCGTGAAGGGTCGAAATCATAGAACGGACCGGTATAACTGTACCGGCTTCTTTCGTTTTCAGGGACCAGGATATTGTATTCGCTCACAGTGTCCGGGGCAGGATAGTCCGGGATGATGACATGGGTCGCCAGGCGCAGGTAACGCTGGATCAGGAAGTTGAGGCTTTTCCAGACCGGATTGGTCGTCCCGTTATGACCGTTGAAGTGGTTCTGGTTGGTGATAAAAATGACCGGGACGTTCCGGAGCCGGGATGCAATCACCCCGCCATACATGGTATCGCACACAACGCAGTCAAACCGGTATTTCCGGATGAGGTTTCTTACGCTCATGGCTGACCTGACCATATCGAACACGATCGATTTTGAGTACCACAGCGTCTTTTTCAGGCTGAAGAACCCGTTTGTCCCCTCGAGCCAGACTTCCCGGTGGATCCGGTGGATGTGCGTACACCCATGCTGGCTCATGAAATCGAAGGATTTCCCGTAGCCGGCAAAATGGACGGTGTGGCCCTGCTGCTGCATGTAATGCCCGAGATGGAGACAGCGGGAAGCGTGTCCCAGTCCCTCGCCGCAGACGACAAAGAGGATCTTCATGAATTCCTGCCGGATGAATTGGTCCTGATTCCTGATGAAATGTTAGTCCTGCCCACCGGATCCCATAACCGGTTCTCTTGTCTTCCGGGAGCCGGGTTTTTCCGGGGCGACAATCCATGCAATGAGACAGACGATGAGACCGGTCCCAGGGGAGAGGTGGGTTTCGGCGACCCGGACCAGCCGTATGACCGTCGGGTCTACGGCAGGGGTTCACCGGGGCCGGCACCGGCACCCCCGGGCATCTTCCCTTCAGCTGCATGGTACAGCCGCTTCATGCTGATGAATTTGGTTTCAAGGATTAAAAATACCGGCTCTGTTATTCCCCCGGTAACAAGAGTCTTATAGTAACAGCAGTCCACGGCATAATGGATAGTGCGATGACGGGAACCGAGAATAATCCTGGAAAAGCGACGTTTGGGGCGGGGTGCTTCTGGGGGGTTGAAGCCGCATTCCGGAAGGTAAACGGGGTGCTGGACACCGCTGTCGGTTACATGGGCGGGACGATGAAAAACCCGACATATGAGGACGTCTGTTCCGGCAGGACCGGGCACGCGGAAGTCGTGCAGGTCACCTATGACCCGGAAAAAGTCAGGTACGACCAGCTCCTGGAGGTCTTCTGGTCCATTCATGACCCGACCCAGCTCAACCGGCAAGGGCCGGACATCGGGTCGAACTACCGCTCGGTGATCTTTTATCATGACGCAGAACAGGGAAAAACTGCAAGGAAATCCAAGGAAGGTGTGGAAGTGTCCGGAAGGTTCGGGTTCGGCAAGGTCGTGACCCGGATCGTGCCTGCCACGGAGTTCTACCGGGCCGAGGAGTACCACCAGCGGTATTTTGAGAAACACGGCGGTGGAAGCTGCCATATCTGATACTCTGAACCTCCGGATCCCAATCCGCATGGCTTAATATCTATCCGGAATAGGTGGGTAGTATGCAAGTCTCTGACATCCTGCAACTTATCGCCACGCTCATCGAAATCGTGATCGCGGTGGTCGGGGTCCTCATCGCAACGCAGAAGAAAAAGACGTATGGCTGGTTCATCGCCCTCACGTTTGCGCTCTTCATGGTCTTTGACCTTGCCCGGATCCTTGCGCTAGACATCCCGGCCGACGTCTATTCCCTGATTCTGCTAGTGGCCTGCTTGTCGATGCTGTACGCAATGTGGCTGGTGTGGAAGGAGAAGTAGGATAGGGTGCACAAAATTTTTAAGATTGACTTGTATCATTTCCGGATAACATACGAAAAACTATAAACCGGCACAGGTCCGTGACCCTCGTTTGCCCGTTCAACCGGTCGTCATGAAGATGATGAACTGGATATGGGTACGTGTCAGTCGTCATTTCTTGTTCTTTCTGCAGGCTTCGAGAAGGGGAAAATGGCCCGGGCAGACGCAAAAATTCCTTGCAAATGGGGCAGGGATATTCCCTGAGAAACTCTGGTACGACACAGTTTATAAACAGAATAGTTTGATCATAAAACTATTAATCCATAAAACCCAACCCTCCAGATGTGACCGAGGATCTCAGGGACAGGATTGCAGTGCTTATGCTCTCCATCCTGCCGTTTTACCATAAGAAAATCTTCAGGTCGGGGCACTGCGCTACCGGTATACATGCTGCACAGTACCGCACGCTCGGTGTCCTGATGAGGGAGGGCACTCCCCTTACCATGTCGGAACTGGGAAAGCGGCTGTACATATCGAAACCCTACATGACGGTACTCGTCGACCAGCTGATCAGGGACGGGTATGTCGAGCGTATGCCCGATACCCGGGACCGGAGGGTGATCAACATCAGCATCACTCCTGCCGGCAGCAGACATCTCCGGCGGGCGGGTGCGGAGTATAAGACAGATATCAAAGCAATTCTTTCCGACCTGAATGACGAAGATCTCAAAGAACTCTGCTTGTCTCTTGAAAAACTGCACAGGATTTTCGCCAAGATCAACTGAGGAGATTATACCGATGGGCAACGAAGTATTCCAGCGGCGAACCCCGGGACAGGGGAGGGCTGAATGACAGACCCCGTTCCTGACCAGGGTGAGGCTGACAGTATCATCCGGATAGATAACATTGTAAAAATATTCAAAAGCAAGGTAAAGACCGTAACGGCCGTCAACGATGTCTCATTCAACGTGTACCGTGGGGAGATCTTTGGTCTTCTCGGGCCGAACGGGGCCGGGAAAAGCACCCTGATACGGATCCTGACGACCCTTCTCACACCAACATCCGGGACAGCATATCTCGATACCTACGAAATTACCCGGGATCCCGAAAAAGTCCGGAGCATTATCGGCGTCTGCCCACAAAACAGCACGCTCGACGTTGAACTTACTGCATATGATAATCTCGATTTTTACGGCAAACTGGTGAATGTTCCTGAAAATGTCCTCGATAAAAGAATATGGGAACTCCTTGCGATGACTGAACTGACCGATCGTGCCCACGCGAGAGTCGAGACATTCTCCGGGGGTATGCGAAGGAAACTGGAGATCGTCCGTGCTTTCATTCACCACCCGCTCATCCTGTTCCTTGACGAACCGACGATCGGCCTTGACCCGGAGGCCCGTCGCGAAGTCTGGAAGCAGATTGCTGATCTGAATAAGGAGAAAACCACTATCATCCTGACTACGCACTATATGGATGAGGCGGAAAAACTCTGCGACCGGATCGCTTTCATCGACCAGGGGCACCTTATCGCTCTCGATACGCTCGAAAATCTTAAACAGCTCCTCCCTGCAGGGGACCTGATCGAGATCGGTCTCGATACGATGGATGACCGCGTACTCCCGGGGATCAGGGACAACCAACTTGTCAATTCGGCAGAATTCAAGAATAATACGCTGAACATCTCCGCAAAGAACGGGAGCAGAGTACTGCCCGCCATTATCAATGTCTTTGATGGTTATTCCCTTCCGATGAACTCCATATCGATCCATTCACCCTCACTGGAAGATGTATTTATCTACCTGACCGGGAGCAAACTGGATTCAGGGACCAATGAGGGGGCAAAACCTGGAGGCAGGAGGCAGCCGTCATGATCCGGGGAGCCGTCGCGATATTCACCCGGGACTTCAAGAAATTCCTGAGCAACCCGTTCGTTGTCGTCATGACGCTCATGATGCCCATCATGTATCTCGTGATCTTCGGGAACGCGTTTGGTGGGACGATCAGTCATATACCGGTTGCAGTTGTCCAGGAAGGGCCGCCCTACAACGATACCCCCCTCTTTACCAGCGCCACATACGCACTCAACCATATTCCGCAGACAGATTATCCCAAACTCCTCGATGTTACGATATATTCCGATGAGATCACGGCCAAACATGCACTTGACAAAGGGCTCGTATCCGCGGTCATCGTATTTCCGTCGGAGGCATCCAGTGACCATACCATCCGCCTTTACGTCGACAGCTCAGATTCGATCATACCTGCACTCGTCGAGTCAGCGCTCAACAGCGTCCTCGCCAAACTCGCGGCGAACAACCCGGTAGCGATCAACAATATCTACGGAGACATAAAATACATCCAGTTCTTCGGTGTCGGTGTCATCATGATGGCAATTTTCACCTCTACCATGTTCGGCGGGGGGATAGCCCTCATCAAGGACCGTGAGGCCGGAATCCATGAGGGTTACCTGGTTACACCGGTCCAGCGTACGAGCATCATCGCCGGTATCATTTCGAGCGGGACCATCAGGGCATTCATTGCAGGCTTTACCATATTTATTATCGATATCCTCCTTACCGGCATCGTCATCCAGAGCTTCGCAGATTTCCTGCTGGTCATGCTGGTGATCCTGATCGCCTGTGTCGGCGTCACCAGTCTGGTGGTCTCTTTTGCTTCAAGATTTTCAGCCCAGCAGGAATATGCATCTACAGTTGCATTCCTCAACCTCATCCTGTTCATGACATCGGGAGCGTTCTACCCGGTTATCGGTATGCCGGGCTGGCTTCGCTGGATCACCGTGATCAACCCTGAATATTATGGGGTTGATGCCCTGAGGGGAATCATTCTCAGGGGACAGGGGCTCGACGTGATAGGAATGGACCTTGTCGCGCTGCTGATCTTCTCCGGTGCGATGTTCATCCTTGGGATCGTCACCTACCGCAGGACACTGGAATAGGGAAAAATCCTGTTTTTTCAGAGGATTCAAAAAAGAGGATTATTTCCCCGGAACTCTTCAGATTCCAGGGAGAATTGCTCCGGTCTTTAGTACATAGGATAGAATTTTTCCCAATACCCGGTGCCCCCATTCTAAAACATCGTATTATCGTTCGCCGGGGTCTCCGGCACCTCCTGCAGCACATCCCAGTGCTCGACCACCTTGCCGTTCTCAAGCCTGAAGATGTCCATCACGGCCATTCCCCGGTCGCCTGCATGCCGGACGAGGTGGCTGTGCACGACCACGAGGTCTCCCTGTGCGACGATCCGTTTGAAATTGAAATGGAGCGTAGGGAATGCCTTCACAAATTCCCTGACGAACGCGATGAATGCTTCGGCGCCGTCTCCTGCCCCCGGGTTGTGCTGCCGGTAATACGGTCCCATGAACTTTGCCACCGCCTCTTCCGGCTTCTTGAGGTTCAGCGCGAGGTTGTAAAAATCCCGCACCGTCGTCTTGTTGGTCTCCGGCTGGTCTTTCATGATCTTTCCACCATTACCTGAATATTTTTCAGCGTTCTTGAGGATATCCGCAGGGTTTTCCCCGGGAGTCTTTCTCTCAAAACCATACTCAGGTAAGGAGGGTATAGGCAGGCGGCCACTATATATCTCTATGGAAATGAACGGAGATACGAGGAAATCCAAGGATTCCTGGTACCCGATAACAGTTTTTTATGTTTTCAGAATTTCGATTTGTAGCAAACCACCGGTAATACGTAAGAAATGTCACTCGACAGACCAACCGGAAACAGCGGGGAATGGATGTACATAAACTATCCTCTGATTTTTTTGTTTATATGCCCGGTCCCTGAAGGAGAAGGTACCCGGGAATTTCGCCGGCAGGGATCGTCTACTGGTGAATATGAGCAGCGGGAGACAATCAGCCAGGATCAGCATTCCAAGGCGGGAACAAATCCTGCATCGAAAAATAAAAATTGGTTTCTGCACGGTTCCGGCAATCTCCCTGCATATCGGGGACGGAGGGCAGAAACCTGTTCACCCAATCTGATGGGAGACGGACGGGAAACTGATCTGGTAGTTATACGTTGCCTGGTAACCGTCCGGGAACGTAATGGTCGTCACATCGGGTGACATGTCGACCGAGATGAGCCCGGCCCACCAGTACTGCCTGATCGCCGCTTGAGCGTTGGCAAACGAGAATGCCGGGGTCGTCATCGTCTCTGTCCCGTTAGACAGGCTGATCGTGGCAAAGGAGGGGATGATCACATCGGCAGAGGAACTATCCGCCTTCACAACGGTGACCTGCCGGTTCAGGTTGTTTTCGAGGGCTGTCTTGAGTTCCGCAGAGGGGTTGGCAATATTGACAAATACCGCGGCCTGCTCCGCGAACGAGAGGTCATACTGGAAATCCACCTGCGCATTACCGTTCGCATCAAGGTTGATGGTAAGCGCTTTTGCCGTGAATGCCTGTGCGGGCATAACCGCCCATGCAAGGAGGCAGATGCATCCGATAAGGAGATAGGTGCTCTTCATGTGTGTCAGGTTCACTGTACCTTATATACCTATATACGTTTGTCCCTCAACTCCCCCGGCCAGATCGTTACCCGAATGCAGGTCCGGGAAAACCGGCCCCGGATCTTCCGACAATGGGGGGACCATAAATTCCTGAAATCCTGTTTTCCGGCCCGGCAGCGTCCGGATATTGGATTATCCCGCAGCGGTCCTGGTTGTACACGTACACTACACGAAAAAGAGAACGATGGGCCCGCTGAGATTCGAACTCAGGACCTCCGCCATGTCAAGGCGACGTCATAGCCAACTAGACCACGAGCCCGCGAAAGGATGATGCTCTATAACATCTGTTCTGGTATTATTAAAAATTAGTGTCCTGTTTCCGCAGCTGGATACGCGTCGAAAGCGGATAATGCGGTTGGTTTATTTCCCGGACTCCCCAATCACTGGACTGGTATATTATGACCGATGAAACACCAACACAGAAACAGCTCTTCCTCTTCGAACACGATGCAGGCCGTCTCGAACTGCTCATCCGTATCGTCTACTGGATCCTCATAGGCATCGTCCTCGGGGTCTACGGGATCATCGCGTTCATTGTCCTGTTCATCCAGTGGTTCCATGTCCTGATACTCGGAAAGCGCAGTCAGGCACTCTCTGATTTCGCAAAAGGCTACCTTGAATACATGGTACACGTGCTGTCGTATACGTACATCATGACAGACAAGCGGCCGGACATCCTGCCGATACCGGTGAAGATCTACGAAGAGTGCTGAGGCACTCTTCTCGTCCTTAAGGTTCTGATGAACCTTTCGAAATTCGAAGAACGCTGATGCGTTCTTCTCATCGTCCAGGTCTATTGACCTGTCGGAATCCGAGGAATGGTGACGCATTCTTCTCCTCATCGGGGTCCTATGACCCCTTGGAATTCGAAGAAGCGTAGACACGAGACAGCTACCAGCCGTTGCTGGCAGTATTCTTTTTTATTCAGGAACGGTCGGAGTTGTCCTGTCTTTTTTAAAAATCCGGGTCGGATTGATCCAACTGTCTCCTATCATAACCCACCCGACCCCCCTGACCATCCCACCTCCAGAAATCCTATATTCACTGTCGTAAATTTGCTGGATTCCGGCCCAGATCCCGGAAGGTGTGGGGGGGTCGGATGGGGTAATCCCGCATGAAGCCATCACATGGCACCGTGAATATGCTGCCCCGCAATCCCGCACTGGGCGGATCCAACGACGGACATTCCGGAAAGTGGGCAAGGTTCAGGTCGCCAGAACCTTTAGCCGTGCAGGATCATTTTTACCCCATCCGACCCCCTCCGCATGTTTAGGCTGATCGGGCTGCAAGGGGGGAGAGATCTAAACCAACGTTATCCGCTCCTGAGAGCTGCGCCTTCGGCTTCGCAGTCCAAGATTTTTTAAAATGAAAATCTTCTCCACAGCCTTCGGCAGTCCCCGCTGATCAGGCATCAGCCCATGGGGATAGTGTCATGGGTCTCACTGAGTGTCTTCCCTATTGGGTATTAATCGGAGAGTCCATGAAACCGCACTTAAGCCCGGAGGGCTGGACCCCCAAATGCGGCAGGGGTGCTTGCCCACCCTGCCGCGGAAGAGGGCGAGAGGGGGGCTATCCCGCGAGGGATCGAACTGCTCATTCGTATCGCAGGATCCTCATCGCAATCGTTGTGTTGGTATCGCAAATTACTTACTCAATTTATTCTCTAATGATTGCTGCAAGGTGAATTAAAAAATATTCTCAGATCAGTTCACTCGATATCTTGGCAAACGTTGCGGTGAAGATGCCAGGCATCCCGCGGATCTCCTCCATCACTGCTGCAGGGACCTCGCTGTCCACGTTCAGGACCATGATCGCCTGCTCTCCGGGGTTGATCCGTCCGACCTGCATGCCCGCTATATTGATGTTGCACTTCCCGAGGATGGTCGAAGCCCTGCCGATGACTCCCGGTTTGTCGAGGTGGCGGGAGACGATGACGTATCCTTCGGGGATCATGTCCATGGTATAGCCACCGACGGCGACGATCCGGCTCCGGCCCTTGAAAAAGACGGTCCCGCTGACGGACTCCCCGCCCTTGTCGGTCTTGATCCGGATCGTGATCAGGTTCTTGAACCCTTTTGCTTCCTGCGTGACCGTCTCGCTGACCGCGATGCCCCGCTCCCGTGCGATAAACTCCGCGTTCACGATATTGACCGGCTCCTGGAGGATCGGGTCAAGGAGTCCCTTGAGGGCAAGCCGCGTCACGAACTTCATGCTGCCTGCATAGGCTGAAAGCTCCCCGCCATAGATGCACTCTACGGACGAGAGACGCCCTCCGGCGGTCTGGATGGCAAACCTGCCCATCTTCTCGGCCAGCTGGGCATAGGGTTCGAGCACTTCCGCCTGCTCCGGCGGGACCATGGGTGCATTGACGACATATTTCGCCGAACCGCCTCTGAGCACCTCGATGCACTGCTTTGCAACGGAGACTGCGACATTCAGCTGTGCCTCGACCGTACTCGCACCAAGGTGCGGCGTGACAATGACCTGGTCGAGAGAGAGGAGGGGGGACTCGAGCGGGGGCTCCTCCTCGAAGACGTCGAGGGCCGCCCCGGCCACCTTGCCGCTCTTTATTGCGTCGTAGAGCGCCTTCTCGTCGATGATACCGCCGCGGGCGCAGTTGATGATCCGGACGCCGTCTTTCATCGTGGCGATGCTCTTCGCATTGACCACGTGCCGGGTCTCTGCGATCAGGGGGGTGTGGACGGTGATGACATCAGCGACCTTGAAGAGGTCCTCCATGGACATCATCTCGACCCCGAGTTGTGCCGCCCGTTCCTTCGTGATGAAGGGGTCGTAGGCCACGCACTTCATGTCCATCGCGTTCGCCCGCTTTGCCACCTCACGGCCGATACGCCCGAAACCGACGATGCCCAGCGTCTTCTCGTTCAGCTCCACGCCCATGAACTTCGAGCGTTTCCACTCCTTCTTCTTCAGGCTCGCGTTCGCCTGCGGGATGTTGCGGGCGAGCGCCTGCATCATTGCCATCGTGTGCTCGGTTGCCGCAAGGGTGTTGCCCTCCGGCGCGTTGGCAACGAGGATGCCCTTCCGCGTTGCCGCGTCCACGTCGATGTTGTCGACCCCGACACCCGCACGCCCGATGAACCTGAGATTTCTCCCCGCCTCTATCACCTTCGCGGTGACTTCCGTGCCGCTCCGCACGAGCAGGGCGTCGTAGTCCCCGAGGATCCTGCAGAGCTCGTCCTCGGAAAGGCCCGTCATGACATCAACGTCGCACGCCGCCCTGAGGATCGCAAGCCCTTCTTCCGCCAGCGGGTCGCTGACGAGCACCTTTGCGTTTGCCATAAAAACCCATACAATATCAGCACAATACTTAAAGAGAGTTATTCTTCCCGTGCAGGTGCTCCCCCGGAATCACGGAATATCCCGCCCTTCCCTGCAGCTGTTCCGGACCCGGGGCGGGACAACACGATGATAGTTATTATACAGGTGAGGTTGACATTTACAGTGGTGCGAGCATGAAAGATGTGCCTAATATTCTGTGGCTCGAGGAGATACGGAAGGAAGACATCATCTCGGTAGGGGGCAAAGGGGCTTCCCTTGGAGAGATGGCGTCGATCGGTCTTCCCGTCCCGAAAGCCTTCGTGGTCACTGCCCAGGCCTTCCGCAGGTTCCTTGTCGAGACCGGCCTTGAAGCGAAGATCTTTGCGTCATATAACAAGCTCGATGTCGAAGATAACGAGGCCCTCGAGAAAGCGGCCGAAGGTGCGAAGGCCATGGTGCTGAAGGCGAAGATGCCTGCGACGATCCGCGACGAGATCAAGAAGGCCTACAAAAAGATCTCTCCAGACGACCTCATCGTAGCGGTCCGGTCGAGCGCCACGGCAGAAGACCTGCCGGACGCAAGTTTTGCCGGCCAGCAGGAGACATATCTCAATATCAAAGGCGAGGCAGCACTCCTGACCGCCGTCCAGAAGTGCTGGGCGTCCCTGTACGGTGCCCGGGCAATCTACTACCGGGCCAAGCAGGGGTTCGACGACCATACCGTGAACATCGCCGTGGTCGTCCAGCAGCTGGTCCATTCCGAGAAAGCCGGCGTCATGTTCACGTCCCACCCCATCACGGGAGAGCCGAAGACCATTATCGAGGGCTCATGGGGGCTTGGCGAAGCCGTTGTTTCCGGCACGGTCTCGCCCGACAACTATGTTTTTGACCAGCGGGCCGAGAAAGTCGTCGACCATTTCATCGCCAACAAGAAAGTCGAGATCATCGCGGATGGCGATAACGGGACAAAAGTCGTGGATATTGCAGGAGCCCGCCAGGACGCACAGGTTCTCTCGGACGAGGAAGTAACCAAGCTCGCGATGTACGGCAAGATTGCCGAGGACCATTACGGTATCCCCCAGGACGTGGAATGGGGTATCGTGGACAAAACTATCTATATTCTCCAGTCCCGCCCGATCACCACGATCGGGAAGAAGGAGGCAAAGGGCATGCCAGGGCAGACATCAAGCGGAAAGATCATCCTGAAAGGGCAGGGGGCTGCGCCCGGTATCGCCTCCGGAAAGGTAGTAATCATCAGGGACGTCAAGGACACCGGGAGCGTAAAGGAAGGGGACATCCTCGTCACCCGTATGACCAACCCGGACATGGTGCCGGCAATGCGGAAAGTCGCGGCGATCGTGACGGACGAGGGCGGGATGACCTGCCATGCGGCGATCGTGAGCCGGGAACTGGGCACCCCGGCGGTCGTGGGCACGAAGACGGCGACCAGTGTGCTGAAAAACGGGCAGCTGATCACGGTTGACGGGGAGACGGGGCTGATCTACGACGGCGCGATAGCCCACGCGGCCCCCGCAAAGGCGGCAGCCGCACAGGGCGTGGCCGGGCACGCACCGATCATCACCGCGACGAGCGTGAAAGTGAACGTCTCCATCCCCGAAGCGGCGCAGCGGGCGGCGGCGACCGGCGCTGACGGCGTCGGGCTGCTCCGTATCGAGCACCTGATCCTCGGGCTCAACAAGACCCCGGGCTGGTTCATTGCGAACAAGAAAGAGGAGGATTTTGTTGTTGAGCTCCACGACGGGATCAAGACCGTGCTCGACGCCTTCCCCGGAAAACCTGTCTGGGTGCGGACGCTCGATGCCCCCACCGACGAGTTCCGGAACATGATGGGCGGCGAGAACGAGCCTCACGAGCACAACCCGATGCTCGGCTGGCGGGGGATCCGGCGCGATCTCCAGAGTCCCGACCAGTTCCGGCTCCAGGTGGAGTCCTTCAAGCGCCTCTGGAAGGAGGGGTACGAGAACCTCGGCATCATGTTCCCCATGGTCTCCCACCCCGACCAGTTCATCCGGGCAAAGGAAATGATGCGGGAGGCCGGCGTGGATGTCGAGAAGATCACGCTCGGCATCATGATCGAGATCCCGTCGAGCGCCATCATGATCGAGGACTTCATCAGGGCCGGCATCAAATTTGCCTCGTTCGGGACGAACGACCTCATCCAATACACGCTCGCGATCGACCGGAACAACGAGAACGTTGCGGACATGTACCAGCCCCAGCACCCGGCGGTGCTCAGCCTGATCCACAGCGCGATCCAGATGTGCCGGGCCTACGACGTCGAATGCTCGATCTGCGGCCAAGCGGGTTCCGACCCGAAGATGGCAGTCTGGCTGGTAGAACACGGGATCTCCAGCATCTCGGCAAACATCGACGCGATCGCCAAGATCCGCGAGGCGGTCGCCCGGACGGAAAAACGCATCGTCCTGGAAGCCGCGAGAACAAAAGATGCTGAATAAGGGTTGTTCTGAAGAAGAACTCTTCTCATTTTTCTCCCGGAAAAAGGGGGAGGACATTGACCATTCGTTTATCCTGAGCTCCATGTGCACCCTCCCCCACCCGGTTGCGGTGCAGGCACACTGCATGTTCATGGAGGCCAATCTCGGTGACCCCGGGCTCTTTCCCGGGACCACGTCGATTGAACGGCTCCTCGTCAGCAGGCTGGCGACACTCTTCCACTGTCCGGATGCAGGAGGCTATGCTACGAGCGGCGGCACCGAGTCCAACATCCAGGCCCTCCGGCTCGCAAAGGTCCTGAAGCCCGGGGTGAAGTCCCCGAACGTGATCGTTCCCGAATCTGCCCATTTCTCGTTCAAAAAAGCCTGCGACATCCTCGGCCTCGGGATGAGGAGAGTGCCTCTGGGGAAGGACTTCCGCATGGACGCCGATGCCGCGGCAGAATTTATCGATGCCAGTAGCATTGCCCTTGTGGGAGTCGCCGGCACGACCGAGTACGGGATGGTCGACCCCATTGAAGACCTTGCACGGATTGCCGGGCAGCACGACATCTTCTTCCACGTCGATGCGGCTTTTGGCGGCATGGTGGTCCCGTTTCTCTCCCGCCCGGTACCCTTCGATTTCGCCCTTCCGGGAGTGACGACGATTGCCGTTGACCCCCACAAGATGGGCATGAGCACGATCCCGGCGGGCTGCCTGCTCACGCGGGACCCGGACCTGCTCCATGTCCTGAACATCGACACCCCGTACCTGACGGTCAAGCAGGAGTTCACGCTTGGCGGCACCCGCCCCGGTGCACCGGTTGCTGCTGCGCTTGCCGTGCTCGATTACCTCGGGGTCGAGGGCATGAAGGCGGTCGTGGCAGGGTGCATGAAGAACACGGAACGGCTCATCGCGGGCATGGAGACATTCGGTATCCGGCGGGCGGCAACACCGGATGTCAATGTGGCGACGTTCGTGTGCGGGAAGGAGCGTGTCCCCGGACCTTGGAAAGTCTCGTGGACCTGCCGGAAGCACCTGCGGATCGTCTGCATGCCGCACGTGCACCGGGACCGCATCGAGGCATTTCTGACAGATATTGGAGAACAGCATGCTTGACAGACTGGTAGAATCCCTTGAAACCTGCCCCATGGTGAAACGCGGGGAGTACAACTATTTCATCCACCCGATTACGGACGGCGTACCGATCGTAGAACCCGCACTCCTCCGCGACGTGTGCAGCGCCATGATAAAAGTGCTCGACCTGAACGGTGTGGACAAGATCGTTGTCATCGAGGCAATGGGCATCCATATCGGCGCGGTCCTCTCGACAATGACGGACATCCCGATGACGATTATGCGCAAGAGGGTGTACAACCTGCCCCACGAAGTCCCCGTCCACCAGACAACCGGCTACTCGAAAGGCGAACTCTACTTAAACGGCGTGTACAAGGGTGACCGGGTCGTCATTATCGACGACGTGGTGAGCACCGGCGGGACGATGAGGGCACTCCTCAAGGCCCTCGAGATTGCCGGTGCCGAGGTCGTGGATGTCTGCATCGCGATCCAGCGGGGGAACCCGGATATCGGGCGCCCGTACAAGTCACTGGTCAAAATTGAAGTGACGGAAAAGGTGCGTGTGGTTGAACGGCACCTCTGATCTCATCGGGGTTTTAAAGCAGCGGGGGGCAAAGAGGGTCGCCCTCCAGTTCCCGGAAGGGCTGAAACGCAAGGCAGCTTCCTGTACCCGCACACTCAGGGAGGCCGGATTCGAGGTCATTATCAGCGGTGATCCCTGCTACGGGGCCTGTGACCTGGCACTCGGGGCACTCGAATATGCCGACGTGCTGGTCCACTTCGGGCACACACCGGTCGATGACCGGCCGCAGGTTATTTTCGAACCATACGAGATCGGTTTTGACTGTGCAGTTCTGGAGAAGGCTCTTCCGTTTCTTTCCGGGAAACCGACCGGGCTTGTCACCACGGTACAGCACGCCCACCTCATCCCCGCCATGGAAGAGTTCCTGCACAGGAAAGGGATTGATGTGCGGGTTTGTGGCGGTGGCAGCGGACGGACACCCTGCAGGGGCCAGGTCCTCGGCTGCTCCTTTACCGCAGCAAGAATTGAGGGCGTGGACCAGGTCCTTTTCGTCGGTACCGGGCACTTTCATCCGGTCGGAATCGCCATCTCGACCGGCGCACGGGTGATCGCTCTTGACCCGCTCACCGGGACAGCAGAGGAAGTGAACGGCGACGCTCTCCTGCGCCGCCGTTTCGCCGTAATGGAGAAGGCGAAGGGGGCAACGGGCGTGGGCATCATCGTCAGCTCCAAGAGCGGGCAGCAGCGGATGGACCTTGCCCGCCGGCTCGTCCCGCTCCACCCCGGCGCGGTCATTGTCCTGATGCAGGAGGTCAGCCCCGCCGAGCTGCTCAACCTCGGGTTTGCCTGTTACGTGAACACGGCTTGCCCCCGTCTCGCGTACGACGACCAGGTGCGGTTCCCGGTTCCCGTCCTCTCCCCGCAGGAGTTCGAGATCCTCTGCGGTAAAAGGAGCTGGGAAGAGTACGCCATCGACGAGATCCTATGAAACTCAGGCGCCTCGAGATGAAGCTCCAGCGCCTTGCGGGATTTACGCGCCCGCGTGCTGCCCTCGAACAGTACCAGACACCCGCACCACTTGCGGCACGGCTGCTGTACCACGCCCTCATGAAAGGGGACATCGGAGGGAAGAGGGTCTGCGACCTCGGGAGTGGTACCGGCATCCTTGCGATTGGTGCCGCACTTCTCGGCGCTGAGTCGGTCACCGGTATCGAGGCCGACGCGAAAGCGGTGGAGATGGCGTACGAGAACGCAGCCCTTCTCCAGGCTGACGCCGGGTTTATCGTTGCCGACGTGAAAGACCCTTCGCTCTCTTCCCGGGCGGGAACGTTCGATACCGTTGTTATGAACCCCCCGTTCGGGGCGCAGAAGGAACACGCCGACCGCCCGTTCATCGACCTCGCCCTCGTCCTCGCACCGGTCACCTACGGCATCTTCAATGCGGGATCCGCCCCGTTTGTCAGGACATACACGGAAGGACGTGGCGAGATCACCGAGAAGGTCGGCGGCTCGTTTCCCATACAACGGACATTCTCCTTCCATACAAAAGACGTGCAGGAGATCGACATCGAGATCCTGCGGCTGATACGGAGACAATAACCCGGTCCCGCGGCATCAGGAATACGGTTACCAAGCTTACAACCGGGTTCAGCGTAGATACCGGGGAACCGGATATAGTTGCTCTGTAAAAAACCTATTTTATCGTGTGATTCGCTTATATTCTTTGACGGTTATGAGCGTGACCCCCACTCTCAGGTCGCAGAACTCTGACGAGTTCTTCTCCAGTCTGCTCTTCCCTTCGGGAACAGCAGTCTCCCCGGAGGGGGAGGCAACGCAAGGGGAGCATCCCCTTGAGCCTCCGAGAGGTCGTATGACCTCGAAGAGGAGAAGAGAGGCATCAGCCGACCTTCGACCCCCTTTTTGGCAGGATTTTCACTGACCTTATGAGGGACTATCTCTATAGAGGGGGATGCTGCCATCGCCAAAGGCATGGCAGGCTCGAGAAAATGTTTCGACATTTGCGAGATGTGACGAAGGAACATGAGAAAATATTTATCAGAATATTTTCGAGCTGCCCAAGCGGCGGGGGCGGAGGCATCAGATGCCGTAGCCCCTAAGAGCGTCAATTATGACAACCGATGATTTCTCCAGAGCAGATATATTTTACCAGATAAACCAGGGAATGAAAAGTACCAGGGCCCGTATGAGCTCCGGACAGGTCGAACGAGAGGTAGAGATCGTTCCTGCACGGTGCTGCCGGCTGAAAAGTCCGATGATTCTTTCCGGTTCGGGGAAAACGCCCGTTTCACAGGGTGGATGGCTCCCGGATGAGAACAATACGCTTATATGAGCAGATAAAAAAATAGTATCCGGGATATGTTATGGATAAGACAGGAATTATCTCTTTGATCCTCGGGCTGGTATTATGCGCCCTTGGCGTTTATGCAATCTGGGTATTCCTTCCGGAAGTGGTTGTTGCGGTAGAAGGCCTCATCGGCATCGTTGTTGTCCTGGCCGGCCTGTTGCTGGTTATCTTCGGTATACTTATCTTCAAAGATTGAAAATTTTAAAAAAAACACCTGAGTTTTTTTATCCTCTTTTTATACTTTGACCACGAGGCACTGCGAACCGGCGGTTTCCAGGACCGGTTCGGCCTTCGCCTCAAAAAAGTCATCGAACGCCTTTTTTACCCCCGGTGCCGTGATATAGTCGTGGGAGATGATGATGCCCCCCGGACTCATGCGGGAATAGAAAAATTCCAGGCACTGCTTCGTACTCTCATAGCAGTCCACATCGAGGTTCACCATCGAGAATGACTTTTCCCTGACCGGGCCCGAGGTATGGGGGAAGATCCCCTTGTAGAAATAGACCCCGCCGGCGTCCTTCAGGTAATCCCTGACATGGTCGTACGAGGCAGCGAACTTCCCTTCGTAAAAGGGCCAGACCATGTCGATGTCGTCCACGTTCGGGAGCCCTTCGAACGTGTCGAACAGGTGGAGAGGTTTGTCACCCTTGGCAGAGCAGATGATCTTCGCTGAACCGCCTTTGTATACCCCTACTTCGGCGATATCGCCCGGCACCTTCCGGGTCCGTTTTACTGCCATGAAGATATGGTACGCCTCGATATCCTCGAGGAGGAGTTCGGTCTCCGATCGGATCTTCCGGAGATCCCTCGCGAACTCCTTCCGCTCATCGCAGCCATAGTGGGAGAGCCGGCCCCTTGTCGCGATATCATTGCCGATGAACGGCTCAAAAACAGCGATCTTCCTGAATTTGAGAAGATATTTGCTAGGGACAACGGTATCAAAAACCCAGAACAAATTCTTTTTCGGGAACAGACTCATGCCTTAAAACATGCGTTCTCATAAAATTTATAGTGTCTTGTCCGAAGCCGGAAGCCCCCCCGGAACGCGGGTCCGCATAAGAAGCAGCAATCCTGAAAAAACTGTCACCGCGGGCCCGGTTTTTCCGGCGCCCGCTTCACCCTACTCCGGAGATTCCCCGGCTGCATCCAGTTCATCAAGGAATGGCATCAGCCCGGTGACAAAAGGTACGGTTTTGGCGCCGGTTCCGGGCTGATATTCCCCGGACGAGACGATCTCGACCATGAGCGGGAACTCGCGCATGGTCTGCGCAAACGAGGGATCGTTTTCCCGCGTGAACCTGAGGAACGCATCGATGTTAATATAGGGCCGTTCGTACTCGGAGACATCCCGGAACATATCCATGATCTCCCCGATCGTGTGGGAGTGCGCAAGATCTTTTTCAAAAAAAAGAAAAACGTCGATACCATATCTCCCGGCGGTCTCGTCCAGAACGAGGATATCAAAAGTCCTGCCGGTCCCGATCCCCAGCGATTCAAGTTTTTCCCGGACGGTTGTGCCGCACAATGCCGCCCATGCAGCAGAATTATTCATAGAATATATGGGGCGTGCATTTTTGTAAATATATGGTTTGGGGACCGCCGGTTGCCGGAGGGTTTGTGAACACGATACCCTGCCCTGAAAGGGATGCAGCGGGTACATCCAGCCGGATACCTGAAGCGGAGAGCACCGCGGTCTCCTGCTTACACCATGTGGTGACCGGAAGTTTCTTCAGGAACAACACCCTGACGAGGTCCGGGCAGGGTTGCTCCGGGAGACTCAGATAATCCGGACTATCCCGGAAAAAAAGATGAGAGTTATCCGGTTCTGGTGACGCCGCGTGCCAAGAACCACAACCCGAGCGCTATCAGGAAAACAGCGGCAAAATACGGCCAGAGATTTGCCGGTGACCAGACCGTAGCGATCCCGACGAGGATCAGGAACAACCCGACGATCATGGATATCCAGCGGTGGGAGCACCGCGAAGGTGCGGCACACTCTCCAGTCTGGAACCCGGATCCGATGACACCCAGGCCGAGGCCGATCAGTACACCGGCTCCCGGGTACCCGGCAATCAGACCCACGCCAAGGCCGATAAGAACTCCCGCCGGTATGAAGAAATGCCTCCCGTGCTGTCGTTTTACTCCTTTTTCATCATCCGTTGCCATGGTGTACTGTTGTCCACCGGTATTCTAATAACCTGCGAAAAATGCCGGAGTCCTGACGCATGAAACCGATACCTTTTTTCTCCCGCCACGGGCGGGCGGTGGCAACCGGAGATCGCGGGAGCAGGCAAAAGAAGGGTCTGCCGATCCAAAAAGAGGGATGGTTCAGATGTTGCCGGGGCCGGCCTGCTTCGGGACAAAGGCATTCTGGATGAGTTCCCTGCTGAACGCCGCGGGGACCGAGCCCGTCCGTGCGTACGTGTACAGGGCTGTGACATAAATTCCCTGCATCGCGGAGTACAGCACCGCGAGGACCACGACGAGGAGGAGGAAGAGGATGACCGCAGCGGCAGACACCAGCATGTTCCCGAGGAACATGGTTGCAAGCACGCAGAGGAGTCCGACAACCCCGACTGCCACGAAGATGACCACGATCGATACAGAACCGATGATGCTCTCACCCCAGGTCTTCCGGATCAGGGAGAAGGACTCTTTCACGGAACCGATGACTCCCTTGTCCTCAAAGATAAGGACGGGGACGACAAAATACGTCACCAGACTCCAGACACCCCCGACGATCGAGAGGACGATCTGCCCGACGAGGCCTGACCGCTCCTCGAGGATGTGGAGGATGAGCCCGATCGTCGCGGAGATCAGCGCCCAGCCGAATATGGCGGGAATATGCCGTGCGGAACTGGACAGGCCCTCCCTGACGGTCATATCCTTCCCGTTCAGCCGTGCACTGACGCAGGAGATGAGCGCCGTGTTGAAGAATATCACCACAAAGTAGCTGACCACGTAATACAGGAAGAGGATCCCGTAAAAGAGGAGCCTGGTCGTGTTCAGGAAGCTTCCGGCAACAAAGAGCGGGATGACGAACGAGAGGATGACAAGGATCGTGATGATTCCCGAAAGGACCGGGAATACGAGGAGTTTCTTGTCGTCCATGAGAATATTCCAGCTCGTCTTCACCAGCTCGAAACTTCTGCCAATGCGTTCAAACATACTAACAGCGTGGACGGTAAAACGAGATGAAGGTTATGCCGCATACGAAGCGGGGGCCAAAAGGTTGGATCTCACGGACTCATACCCTGCGCCTGAGCAGGAGCCCGAGGCCCAGTCCGGCTACCACTGCAGGAAGAGAGAGACCGGGCGAGTGTGGGGTCGGGACTGCCGTCGGGGCGGGGGCCGGGGGGAACGCGGGGGATGGCGCCGGCCCGGCCTTCTCCGGCTGCCCCGCCACCGGCAGCGTGATGGCCATCACGCTGCCCGGGACAAGCTGGTTGCTGTTGTCGATCTCCTCCACCTGCAGGAGCACGACCTGCGATCCGGCTGCCTGCGGCACGGTCCCGTCGACCGAAACGATGAACGAGACATCGTGATAGGAGGAGTAGGACAGGAGGAAGCCGCTCAGGAATGCGGCACTTCCCCGGGCAGTCTGGTTTGCGGTATTCAGTCCATCCACGACGACCTGGATGGTCCATCGGGCACCGGAGAGCCCGGTCTGCATCTGGAGCTCGTGGCCGCTGTAAAATGTGCAGGGCCCGGGACTGATATACAAGCACGTGCTGGCAGGGGCAGAAGTACAGGCGCCGACGGGATAAAATGAGCACGTGGCAGTGGGAGCCAGGATATACCGTGCGGCCACGTGCTGCTGACCGCCCGGCACGAGGGGCGGGGACGGGAGATACGTGACGCTGGAGAGGGAGAGCGATGCGGCTGCGGGATACGCCACGAGCAGGAGGGCCGCGGTCGCGCAGATGACCGGAAGGGGGAGGGTTTTCATGGTGCTTCACCGTTCCCGGGAGTCCGCCCCCCTCAGCGGGCCTGTATGCTGCGGATAAACCGCCCGGCATGCTCGATTGCCTGCTGGGCTTCGGGTATCTGCTCTGCAAATACCTGCCAGCAGTGGAACATTCCCTCCCAGAGTTCTGCCTGGACCGGTACTCCGGCCCAGCGGGCCTTGTCCACGAACTTCCCGACATCGGATACCAGCAGCTCGTGCGTCCCTACCTGGATATAGAGCCGCGGGAGGCCGGCGAGACTGGCATGGAGCGGGGATGCGATCGGGTCCTGGGGGTCATGGCCTGCAAGGTAGACGGTGCGGATCGCGTGGAGGCGGCCAGCTGTGATCCAGTCCCGCTCCTGGTTCTTCGCTACGGACTCCCCTTCAAAGAGCATGTCGACTTCCGGTGACAGGCAGACCGCGGCAGGGGGGAGTGTCAGGTGCTGGTCGCGGACCGTGAGAAGGAGCCCGAGGACGAGGGTGCCCCCGGCAGAGATTCCCGCGGGGAGGATGCGGTGGGGGGCATACCCCCGTGACTGGAGGTACCGGTAGGCAGCGACTGCATCTTCGACCGGGGCAGGGAAGACATGTTCGGGGGCCAGCCGGTAATCGACCGAGAAGACTTTTGTCCCGGCAGCTCGTGCAAGCCTCAGGCAGAGGCCGAGGTGGTCCTCGGTTGACCCGATCGTGAACCCGCCCCCGTGGAAAAAGAGGACGACATGGTCCGGATCCGATTCCGGGACCGAGATCCAGTACCCCGCGACACCGTCCCTGAACATGACCTTTTCGACCTGGTGGGTCGTGCTCCCGATCGTCTCTTCCTGCATATCCTTGTAAAAAGCAGAGAAGTCCTGACGTGCCGCTGCAAGGGGCAGTTTCGGGTCAGGCGTATGGGATCGGATAATTTCAAGGAATTCCTCAGGAGATTCGCGGATCATTATTTAGTCTCTTTTAGCAGGACTTGTAAATAAAATGGAGGGGTACCCGGACCCGCGATGGGCAGGGATCACCGGTAAAGCCAGAACGCACTCCATCCCCCGGAACCGGGATCCCCGGCAGGACTGCCGGCATCCATGAGACCGGGGAACGAACCGTACGGAACGTATCCCGCCGCCTGCTTCCGTTCCGCGACCTTTTTGGGAACTTTCATCGGTTTCATAAGGAGATGCCCTTATGATCCTTCAAGCCCGGGTCCCTCCCCGGAGAAACGCGACCATGTCCGTTCTCCGGCAATACCCGGTGTCCCCAGGATCGAAGACAGATAGCGTCCGGGCAGCCGCTTCCGAAGATGTCTTCCTCGTCCTGATCCTGATTGATCAGCAAGAGATTTATTAATCTGCACCCTCCATCATTGTATGAACGCGATGCCCTCCCATAGTTTCTGTTTTTCAGCGGATTCTACACGGGAAATTTCCGAAGGGATCAGGAATTTTTCAGATTTTCACCCGACGCTCGGGATCATCTTCAGTTCCGTTGCGCTCGGTATTCCCGGCCTGGCTTCTCAAATCGCTTCGGCCGGGTTCCCCGTGTTCGGCTGCTCGACCTGCGGGGAGATCCTGAAGGGGGAGGAGGGAGAAGGTCCCGTACTTGAGGAGTCAGCCGTGTGCTGTCTGCTCGATATCGATCCGTCCGTCTTTTCCGTGGCACTCTTTGAGAGACGCGATGAATCATCCTTTGACTTCGGGAAGCGTATCGGTGCCTGGGGGAAGAAGACGTTTGCCAGCCCGGCCTTCATCGTCACCATGGCGGGCCTTAAAAATGACGGGGAGGCATTGGTCCGGGGCATTGAATCGGGAAGCCACCCCGGGACCCGGATATTCGGGGGGCTTGCAGGAGATGACAGGAAATTTTCCGGGACCTACGTTTTTTCCCATACCGGCTGGTCGGGGGATGGTGCGGCAGTGATCGTACTGGACCGGTCCCGGGTGGAAGTGAACGGCATTGCCACCAGCGGATGGGAGGGCGTGGGGGCGGAAATGGTGATAACCGCCTCGGAAGGGAACGTGGTACGGACCATCAACAACCGCTCCCCGGTCGAGCTCTTCAAGGAATACCTCCATGTGAATGATGAGGACCTCCAGGATATGGGGATATCCTTCCCCCTTCTCGTGAGGAGGCCGGATGGATCCGAAGTCCTCCGTGCGTTTCTGGCTGTCGATTTCGAGACCGGTTCCCTGGTCTTTGCGGGAGCCGTGCCCCAGGGAGCCAGGGTGCGGTTCTCCAGTTCGTTCGGGCATGAGACTATCGAAAAATCGGTCCAGGATCTCACGAGCTGGCACCGGCAGCACCCCCGTGCGGATCTCGTCCTCCTCTTCTCCTGCATGGCACGGCATCACGTTTCAGGGCCTATGGTAGCAGAAGAGATCTCCGCGGCATCGGGTCTCTGGAATGCCCCGCTGATAGGCTTCTTCACCTATGGCGAGATAGGGCACAACCTCTCCGGGACCTGTGATTTCTATAATGAGACACTCAGCCTTGTCTCCATCGAGCTCCTCCCTGACCGGATATGAAACAGCTTGACCGACTCTGGACCGAACTGCAACCGCTCCTCGCGCAGCATTCAACGGAAGAGCAGGAAAAGCTGAATACTGCCTTCGACCGTGCCAGAAAGGAATCCTCCTCTCTCGAATCAAAATATCATCGCGCAATCCGGGACCGGGCTGCTGTCCATGCCCTGCTCAAGAAGGCGTCGGAGGACCTCATCCAGAGATACCAGACCCTTTTCGAGAACTCCGGAACCGCGATGGTTGTCATTGAAAATGACGGGACGATCTCGCTTGCCAATACCTTATTTTTGAATCTCCTCGGTTACCGTCGTGAAGAAGTTGAGAACCGGATAAATTACTTTACCATTTTCGATGAGCACTTCCGGGATCAGGTGCGGGACTATCACCAGCGCAGAAGGGGCGGCGATAAAACCGTACCTCACCGGTACGAGGCACAGATCATCAGCAGCGAGGGAAAAGTTCTGGATGTCATCGTAATGATCGGGCTGTTCCTCGGTACCAGCCAGAGCGTGGCGTCGATCGTTGACATCACGGACCGGAAACGGATGGAAGATGAACTCAGGTTGTTCAAAGCCTCCGCTGACCATGCCTATGACGAAGTCTTCTGGCTCGATTTCGAGGGGAAGATGCTCTACGTGAACGACTCGGCCACGCGGAATACCGGGTACTCGCGGGAAGAGCTTCTATCCATGAAGATCTTTGAACTGGACCCGGATTTCAACCCGGATATCTGGAAGAGATTCATAACCAATCTCAAGAACGAAGGAACCCTCCTTTTCACAACGCGGCACCGGTGCAAGAACGGCGAAATCATGGATGTCGAAATCGTGTCGAACTATGTCACGAAGGAGGACAGCGAATACAGCATCGCCTTTGTCCGCGACATCACCAATCGCAAACGTGCGGAACGGGAGATTCTCCAGAAAAACGAAGAGCTGAACAAGGCGTATAAGCAACTTGCCGCCGTAGAGCAGGAACTCCGGCAACAGTTTGACAACCTTGCCAGCAGCCAGAAAATGTTGCAGGAAAGTGAGGCAAAGTTCCACAGTGTCTTCGACAATGCAAATGATGCGATCTTTATGCATCTCGGGCAGGATGGCGCTCCCGGTGAATTCGTTGAGGTGAATGATTTCATGTGCAGCGCGCTGGGGTATACCCGGGAAGAACTCCTCGCGATGGACGTGAAGGATATCCTTTCGGAAGCTCACCTGAAAGAGGTGGCGGAGATCAGCAAAGTGATTGCCGAAAGAGGGTTCAATACATTTTATGCTGAATTCAGGAGAAAAGACGGGGCAATAATTCCCATTGAAGTGAACGCCCGCAAATACCAGTTCTCCGGACAGGAGGTCATTTTAGCTGTCGCGAGGGATATCACCGAATGGAAACGCGCGGAAGAGGAGATTCTTCAGACGAACAAGGAGCTCAATGCTGCATACGAGCAGCTGGCTGCCGTCGAGCAGGAACTGCGGACCAATTATGAAAACCTCAGCGTAACGGAGATAAAACTCCGGGAGAGCGAGGCATGGTCGCGGGAATTCGCCGAGCTTCTCCCCCAGTTCGTCTATGAGATAGACACGGCCGGCAGGCTTCTCTTTGCGAACCAGTATGCTGCCGACGTCTTCGGGATCACCCGGGAAATGCTTGACTCAGGCCTGAACATGCGGGATTTCATCATTCCGGAAGAATGGGAGCTGGTACAGAGAAACCTGTCCATGATACTCACGGGCAGGAAAACCACGTACGATGTGTACCACTGCAGGAGGAAGGACGGGTCCCTGATGCCCGCCAATATTTACACCGCCGCGGTCTATCGTAACGGAGCGCTCGCAGGGTTCCGGGGCATCGTCGTCGATATAACCGAAGCCCTCAGGACACAGGAAGCGCTCCAGAAAAGCGAGACCCGGTTCCGGGAACTCGCCGAGCTCCTGCCCCAGATCGTGTTTGAACTGGATGAAAACCTGAAGTTCACCTTCTTCAACTGGAATACCATTGAGATGACGGGATATGCCTATGACGACCTGTCGCAGAACAGGACCGGCATATATGATATCCTGAAGGAGTCTGATCGCCCGTCTGCCCAGCGCTTTTTTGCCCACATTCTGCAGGATAGTGCCAGTGGCCACCTTGAATGCGGGCTCGTTACCCTTGACGGCAAGGAAATTCGCGCTATCATCTATGCCTCCCCGATCATCGGTGAAAACCGCGTTGCGGGAATCCGGGGGGTCATCGTTGATATCGCGGAACAGAAAAGCCTTGAACTGGCAGTCCGGGAAAGCGAGATGCGGTTCCGGGAGCTGGCCGAGCTCATCCCGCAGTTTATCTTCGAGACGGACCGGAATTTCCGGTTCACCTATGTCAATATGGGCGCAATGAATGTCACCGGGTATTCATACGATGACTTTACGAAAGGAATGGATGCCTTTTCCCTCGTCGATATTGCTGACCGGGGCCATTTCAGGGAATCATGCGTGAAGATTCTTGGCGGTGAAGAGGTGCCCCCGCTCCAGTTCCCCCTCATGAGAATGGACCGGGAGAAGCTTCCGGTTATCATGTACGCGTCGCCAATCGTCAGGGAAAATGAATATGCGGGAATACGCGGGATTATCGTTGACATAGCAGACCAGAAACGGCTCGAGAAGGCACTTGCGGTGACGAACCAGAAACTGAACATGATGAACAGCGTGACGCGCCACGATGTCCTGAACAATATCACCGGACTTCTCGGCCTCTGCGATATGCTGGGTGAGATTATGCCAGACAGCAATGCGCAGGTGCTCACCTCGGAGATCCACGATCTGATCATCAAGATAAAGGACCAGATTATCTTTACCAAGGACTACCAGAGCGTGGGGGTGAAGGCTCCGCAATGGCAGAGCCTCTGCCAGAGCATCAGGTACGCGGCATCGACAATCGGGCGGGATTCTATCCAGCTGAATCTGCCCGGATCCGATGCCGAGATTTATGCCGATCCATTTTTCGGCAGGGTCTTTTATAACCTGATGGACAACAGTTTCAGGCATGGCGGATCGGTCCGGAACATTTCGATTGAAACAGAGATGGTGCCGGATGGGGCTCTCCTTATCCGGTACCGCGACGATGGCATAGGCGTCCCGCCCGATGAGAAGAACCTGATTTTTGAGCAGGGATATGGCAAAAATACCGGGTTCGGCCTCTTTATCATCCGGGAGATCCTAGGAATAACCGGCCTGACCATCCGGGAGACCGGGGTATTCAGGAGCGGGGTTCTGTTCGAGATCACGGTTCCAAAAGGTGTATGGAGGCCGTACGAGGGGAAGAGTGCAGAGAGCATGATCCAAAAAGACGTGCGTGATGTACAGGTGAATGAACGATGACAAAGATCCTTCTTGTTGAAGATGACGATATTGTCTCACGGGTCGCCATCTGGCGCCTGAAGAAGCTCGGCTACGAAGTCTGCGGAACGGCGACCAACGGCGCCGATGCCGTGAAAATGGCAAAAGAACACCATCCCGATCTTATCCTGATGGATATCAAAATTGAAGGACCCACCGACGGCATAACGACCGCGAAGCTGCTGAAAGAGGTAACTGCTGCCCCGCTCGTGTATCTTACGTCCCAGAGCGACGATGAGATCATTGTCCGGGCGGCCGAGACCCAGCCGGCCGGTTTCATCTCAAAACCCTTCGAGGATAAAGATCTCAGGATCGCAATCGAGATCGCACTCCGGAAAAAATAACCGCACCAGAACGTGGGTATTAACCTGAGAACCACGTGCATGCATAGCTGATGAAAGATCAGAAGCATCTTCCTGTCAGATTCCGCTGGTTGCCTGCCGCCGGTAAACTTCCCCCCCCTTTTTTTATCAGGAACCGTATCCGGATTCCCCGTTTTCCGAAGATTCCGGGCATGACAAAATACCCGATACGAGGAACAGCGGCATCCGGCAAATTATATATAGTCAACATGCAAATGTTGACACATGTTCCTGCCAACGAACGACAAGCAGTTCGGGTTCTGGGCGATGCGCAGAAGCGGCGTCTCCAACATCGCCATCGCGAACCAGCTGGGGATCTCCAGGCAGGCGGTCTCGCGGGCGCTCCTGCTCATGGATGAGAAGATCGAGACCACGCTGCGCGAGATGGCGAATGCAAACCAGATCGCGATCGACAAAATCAATGCCGGGCAGGGGATCCTTCTCGGCCGGTCGATCCCCTTCCAGACCGCGGCGATCATCTTCGTCTCCGAAAAGCACGGGGTGCAGGTCTGGTACGAGCACGACGGTGACTGCAGCACGTGCCAGCGGTACACTGAATGTATCGAGCTGCTCTGGGATTATGCAACCGAGCTTGGCATCAGGCTCAAAAAGACCGCCGACCCGACGAAGATGGCAGAAGAACTGTTTGTGAAAGTGAAGGCGATGGTATGATGACACGTCTCTCTGAAGTTATCCGGGGATGGCTGGGCTGGTGCCCGAATGCACGGACTATGCGCACTGCTCCACCGGTTATCGTTGCTCCGCCGGTCACTACGCATCCTGCACAGCCAGGTGGAGGGGCAGGGGGATCGGGACGGATCGACCGGGGGATCAGACTGGCAACAGGGAGCATAAAAATCCTGTTCCGTAACAGGCGGCTGTTCTGGTTCTCGCTCCTGGCCGGCCTGGTGATGATCTTCAGTCTCGTCATAAACCTGTACCTCCAGTTCATCTCCGGCACTCCGCTGTTTCCGGGGACAAAACTCGTGACCGGCCCTGCCTCCGTCCTGATCGTGAGAGGGTCGCTGCCTTGGATTGTCCTGACATTCACCGTCGGGCTGATCAGTGCCTTTCTCAGTTACTATCTTCTGGCAGCGCTGATCGCATCAGTCGCGCTCATCCTCTCGGGCCGGGCCGCGACCGTCAGGGACGGACTGGAGCAGGCTGGGAACTGCCTGCGGCCTCTTCTCAGCTGGGCAGTGATCGGGGCACTCATCGGAACCGCGTTCTCTCTCATCATGAACCCTGCAACGACGACGCCCGGTTCTGCGGGAAACATTGCCTTGATCTTCATTTCGATTCCATTCGTGGCCGTTTTCTATCTTCTCACCCTTTATGTTGTACCGCTCCTTGTCCTTGGGAATGAAAGCCTGATCCATGCAATCACCGGATCCTTATCCCTGTTCAGGAAGACCTGGAGGGAGATACTTGTTTGTTTCATCATCTTCTTCCTGATTGCATTTGCTGTCCTGTTGACATCCCTCGTCCCCATGATCGCGATCGGGTTCAGTGCTGCGACGGCGGGTGCCATCGTCGTTGCCTATATGCTGGTGATGATCGTCCTGCTTTTTATCGGTTCAACCGTCCTCGGGATCGCGATCGCGGGTCTCTACACCTATGGGGAGACAGGGGTTCTGTCTGCGATGTTCGAGGGAAAACGGGATGGGAGTGAATATCCATGACGACCCGGGTCTCTGAAGTGATCCACGGGTGGCTCGGGTGGTGCCCGAACGCACGTACTCCGATGCGACAACTGCCGGTGTTTCATGATAACGGAGCGGGCAGTTCGCGAGTGCAGGGGGCCGGGATTCCTGCACATACCGGATGGCAGGAGCGGTTCAGGAACCAGGTTCTCCTCTGGGCAGTATTTTTTACCTTTATCTCCATACCCCTCGTTTGGATTTTCCAGGCAGCCGATCTCACGAGGCTAATGCTGTGCCTTGGAGTGGTTACAGGACTGGGCGTCTTTGTTTTCTTCGGGTGGTGGCTGTGGCACAGTCTTGGGATGCTCAAGAAAGGCGCGACAATAAAGACCGGGCAAAAGGAGTACATTCTTACATTTCTTATCGCCGGCGCAATCCCGCTTGGCGTCGTCCTCCTCCTTTCGGCGATGCTCTTCCTCATCTCGCTCTCCGGGGCACTCGCATTCCCTGCTTTTACTACGGGATTTGCCTTCATTCCCTGGTACGTGTTCACTCTGATCCTGTTATGGGAGCGGAAGACAGGGTGCGTACTGATGTTCGATAAAAAGACCCGTTCATTTACCGCTGCGAGGTGTCCCCAGAATGCAAATTTCTGAAGTGATCCGCGGGTATCTCGGCTGGTGCCCGAACGCACCGGTCATGCGCACAGCCCCGGCGGTTCTCGTAATACCGTCCGTCACCGTAAATCCCGCACAGTCAGATGGCGGCGGGGCTGCCGGGGGCCCGGGTCGGATCCGGCGCGGAATTAGTATCGCCACAGGGAGCATCAAAACCCTGATCAGGGACAAAAGGCTGCTCTGGTTCTCGTTCCTTGCCGGCCTCGTGATCCTCTTTCTGGTCGTGGCGGAAGGGTGGAATGTAACACACTATGATTCCACCCTGCCAGCCCGTATCTTCATTCCCTTTGGAGATTCGTTCTTCAGCGTATTTGATATACGGCTCTTCCTGATCGAAGGGATCTGCCTGTCATGCTTTACCCTTCTGCTTGCGGGCCTTGTCTTCTACCGGAACGGGAACGGTGTAAAAAAGCCGGTCACGATCCGGGAAGGGTTCGACGGTGTCAACGTGAATGCCGGCCCGCTTGCAGCGCTGTCCGTTGTGATGGCTCTCGCGGCTACTATCCTCTTCGAGATCACATCCCAGAGCCAGGTAATCGGTAAGATCGAGCTCGGCATCTCGCTCACGCTCTTCCACATCCCCTATGCCTACTATATTCCCAATGAGGTCTTTTCCGCGCTTTATTTCTCATTCGAGATCATGGTCATCAACATCGTCCTGTTCGCGATCGCACTCTATGTCGTGCCGGGCATCGTGCTGGAGAACAAGGGGCTGCTCCCGGCCCTTGCCGGGTCCGTTACCCTCGTAAAGAAGACCTGGCGGGAGATGCTGGGCTGCATCCTCGTCTTGGGGGCGATCCTCATTCCGGTCGCTGCCATCGCCCTCTTGATCGGCCAGTCGGCGCTCCTGCTCAACCATGACTATGACTTCTTCCTCCAGGTCTCCCGCGGACAGGTCCTGATGACCATTGTCTGTTATGGGTTCCTCCTTGCCTGCGGAATCCTGATGGCGGTCGGTTCCACGGCGACGGGGATCGCGATCGGGGCACTCTATGCCAGCGGGAGAACGAATACTGTCCAACCGGTCCCGGAGAGAGATACTCCTGTAATTGCGGAGCCCGTCCGATGATGAGGATCTCTGAGGTGATCCGGGGCTGGCTGGGCTGGTGCCCTCAGGGATCAGTCCGGAAGACCCGGACATATCCCGATCCGGGGGTGCCATGCCGGGCTCCCGCCCAGCCATCGCCTGTACCGGCCACTCCACCCTCCGCGACAACAGCCCCGGCCGAATCCCGGCCGGCATACCAGGAAAACGTCCTCCTGATTTTTCTGCTGGTGGCCGGCCTGTTCTGCCTTGTGGATCTCAAGATGCTCGCCATAGCCGGGGTCTTTTCCGCACTGCTCGTCTATTACGATGCCGGGACACTGCATGCCGGGGTGAAGTATGAGAAAGACTCGCTCTTTGGCGACGTTGTTGCATGGCGGCCGCTGACCTGGGCGGCCTCCGTGCTCGTCATCCCGCTCATCTTCCTCGCGATCTACGTGTTCTCCCGGAAAAGAGATCTTCGAGGCCAACAACTGAGCCAGGAAGGCATCGGCAACACACTGAGGGAATGCGTCAAGACGATCACTCATCGGAAGTGTGTGAATGAATGAACCATTGTACCGGATTTTTATTGTCTATATCCTGATCATTGCCGCGGTATCCGTAGGATGCACCGATGCACGTTCGTTATCATCTCCGGTGACATCATCGCCAGCACCGGAGATTATATCCACACCGGCAGTTCTGAAAAACACAATCATACCGCCACCCCCGGCCCCTGCCATTACTGCAGGGACGACAACTGCACCGGCGCAGGCAAAGGTCTTTGGCACATACCGCTGGGTGGAATACCGGAATAATATCACCCAGACCCTGCCGCCCAATCCCCGCTACCAGTGGGAGATGCATGAAAGGGTTGAGCGCTCCCGGGAGACATATACGGGGACTCCCTCAATCCATTACAAAATTACGGAAACTGCGGATTATCCGGAATGGGTCGGCAGTGTGCTCACTCATACGGCGAACGGGTCGATCAGGGTCACCGACAGGTACTATGAAGCATCCACGAATACGTTCCTCGGGGGGACAACGACAGAGACGATAATGGGGACGGCGAAACCCCGGGCAAATCTCCCTGCCGTCGAGCAGTTCAGCCGGGAGGACCGGCCTTCGTACGAGATGGGGATCACGCCGTTTGGCGAGATGAATATTACCCTTACCGGCGGAGGCACGGAATCCGTTGTGGTGCCGGCGGGTACGTATCCCAATGCCCGTACATATACCGGCAGGTTCCGCGATGGCACCCCGGTTACCTTCTGGGTCGCACCGGGCATTCCCGTGCCGGTCCGGTACCAGTTTCCCAACAAATACCTTGATGGGGAGGACCCGTTCCAGTCGTATGAACTGATCGGCTGGGGATGAGCGGGCGTATCGTCTCTATCGGGTGATTACCGCCGGGAAAGGAGTTGGGCGATTCATGGCCGGACACCGTATTCGCACTTACCGATCGTCCCCTGCGACCCCGCTGATCCCGGTCAACTCCTCCGCCATCTTCCAGAGCCGTTCCTGCACTTCACGGTCGTACGTCAATGCAGAAGACCGGACCTGCCGCTGTTCGTCGAAATACCGGCCCGATACCCCGGCCACCTCCTGGAAGCGTGCCAGATATATCGAGGTCTGCGCCCCTTCTTCGGGCGTGATGGTGGTAATACCGGGAGCGGCGGATCGGGAGAGCTTCGTGTCAACGACCCCGGGGTGCAGGCAGTTGGCAGTGATCCCGGTCCTTTCGAGGTTCCGGGCAAGAGTATAGGTGAACGTCACATCGGCAAATTTCGAGAGCGAGTATGCACCCCAGGGATCGTACCGGCGGACCTTCGGCAGGTTCTCCCAGTCGATCCGGTCCACATCGAAGTGGGCACTCGAGGCGACGGTGACGATGCGGGATCCGTTCCCGAACAGCGGACGCAGCAGGTGCGTGAGGAGGAAGGGGCCGAGGTAGTTCACGGCAAAGGTGAGCTCGACTCCTTCCTCCGTCATGTGCCGGGTCTTCTGGTAGGTCCCGGCGTCGTTGACGAGGACGTCCAGCCGGGTGTACCGCGACGCGAGATCCGCTGCCATCCGGCGGATCTGGTCCTGCCGGGCGAAGTCGGCGATGACGAGATCCGGGCGGATTCCCGTTTTTTGTCCCAGTTCCCGTTGCATCTTTTTCCCTTTCTTTTCGTCCCTCCCGTGTAGGATCAGCTCGGCTCCCCCGGTGGCCAGTCCGGTCGCAGTGGCTTTCCCGATACCATCCGTGGAACCCGTGACAAGAATGAGCGGTTGTGCCATGCCGGCGTGTATCGGGACCGGACGGGATGAACCTATCGATTACGGTACATCCCGGCTTCATGCCCGGGCCGGTTGGCAGGATTCCCGGGTTTGCAGGTATTTCATACGGTTATTCTCAAAATGGAAATTGCGCATACCTTTTTATCGGGAGACGGGAAAGGGAGCAGGTTGATCAACCAGAGGAGGAAAAAATGCCTTACATCACCGTTGGGAAAGAAAACTCCGGAACTATTGATCTCTATTACGAGGACCAGGGCTCAGGCGAGCCGGTTGTCCTGATCCACGGGTGGCCTCTCTCCGGGGCCTCGTGGGAGAAACAGGTGCCGGTACTGCTGGACGCAGGTTACCGGGTTGTCACCTATGACCGCCGGGGATTCGGGAGGTCCGGCCGCCCGTCTTCGGGGTACGACTATGACACGTTCGCAGAGGACCTGCACAGGGTTATGACGAAGCTCAACCTGAAGAATGCATCGCTGGTCGGGTTCTCGATGGGGGGCGGCGAGGTTGCACGATATATCGGCAGCTATGGTTCCCGGCGCGTGAAGAGCGTCGCCTTCATCTCGGCGATCCCGCCGTTCCTCTTAAAGACAGACGACAACCCTGCAGGTGTTGACGGCGCCGTATTCGACGGGATCCGGCAGGCGATCGTGGAGGACCGGCCGAAATTCCTTGCGCAGTTCTTCCATGATTTCTACAATGTCGATCTTCTGGGAAACCACCTGATCAGCGACCAGGCGGTCCAGCTCAGCTGGACAGTCGCAGCGGGAGCTTCAGCAATCGCGACCCTGGCCTGCGTATCAGCATGGCTGACCGATTTCCGCGACGATCTTCCGGCGATCCGGGTGCCTGCCCTTGTCGTCCACGGCGATTCGGACAGGATCGTCCCGTTGGCGGCATCGGGCAAGCTCACGCATGAGCTGCTCGAAGACAGCCGGCTTGTCGTAGTGGAAGGTGGCCCGCATGGCCTGAACTGGACCCATGCGGCACAACTCAACCGGGCCCTGCTGGACTTCCTCGAAACGGGACCGGCGCAGAAGAAGCCCGACACGATACGGGCGGCGGCGAGAGGGAGACACGGATAAAGGTGAATGTATGACAGGACATGCTTTCGGTGATCTGATTTACACGTATGATGCCGCAGCCGGGGAAGCGCTCGGCAAGCGGGAGAGCCACACGCCGAAGATCGAGGCGCCGGCTCAGGTGAAGCCTGATGAACTCTTCAGCCTGAAGGTATCCGTGGGGCCCCACCCGAATACGGTCGAGCACTCGATCCGGTGGATCATGATCATGTTCGAAGAGGAGGGGCGGGCCTTCAACCCGGTTTTCCTCGGCAAGGTATCATTCAATCCGGTAACGACCCAACCGGATATAATCCTGAGTGTAAAGCTGCCAAAGAGCGGCGTCATCCACGCCCTCGAGTACTGCAACCTTCACGGCCTGTGGGCGGGGAAACGGGAGATTAAGGTCCAGTAATTTTTTCAGTTTTTATCGTCTGGAACACGGGAGGAATGGGCGGGAGTTTTATCGCATGCCACGCTACTGGATCGTTGTCGCCTCAAAGGACCATGTCGTGCACGGTGTCTCGCTCGGTATTGCGCAGGCAGGGCACGGCAAACGATCGGGTCTTGTACGGATGCATGCGGGAGATGGGATCGTCTACTATTCCCCGAAGGAAGAGTATTCGGGACATGAACCGCTCGGGGCCTTCACCGCGCTTGGCTTCGTCGAAGATGAGGAGATCTGGCAGGGAGAAGAATCGCCGGATTTCCGGCCGTTCCGGCGCAGGGTGAAGTACGTTGCAACAAAAGACGTGCCGGCCGCACCCCTGGTCGGCGATCTGAAGTTCATCCGGAACAAGAAGGCGTGGGGCTATGTCATGCGCTTTGGGCTCATCGAGATCCCGGAGGAGGACTTCCGGCATATCGCCGCTGAAATGGGAGTCCCTGCCTCAGGTCCCTGATTCTTCCGAACGCGGATCGGGACAGCGGATCGTTCTCTCCTCCCTGAAACGGCAGGGACCGAGTGCCCGAAAAGAGCCGGGGCCGCTGTTCACTACAGGTTTTGATAACACATCATTCAGGGCGCGAACCTGATGTTGTCCCGGTATGGACAGAATGACATTTTTTGTAAAGGCTGCGCTCTCCAATAAAATTTCATAAGAACAAATACCGTGTAAGAAGGAAGGTGATCGCAGCTCGGTATGGTTCCCGGGGGCTCGCGTACATCAGTACAGCATACTACGGGTGCCGGCTTAACTTCTGGATTCTGCAATCGACCATCTGTATCACACAGGTGAAGAAATTACAGTACCTCCGGTAACGCCCGTCGGTACCACATGTATTATCTGTATCCCAAAAATGCGAATAAGAGAGATTGACAAATGTTTTATATTGTAAATGTTCATACATTTACATATGTTCCTTCCAACCAATGAGAAACAGTTCGGGTTCTGGAAGATGCGGCGCAGCGGGATGTCAAATGTCTCTATTGCAAACGAGCTCGGCATAACAAGGCAGGGAGTGTCCCAGGCACTCCTTGCGATGAACGAGAAGATCGATGCCTCGCTGCGGGAGATGGCCAGGGCAAACAGAATCCAGATTGATAAGATCGATGTAGAGCGGGGCATCCTGTTCGGGAGATCTGTACCCTTCCAGACCAATGCCTATATTCTGGTCTCGGAGAAGCATGGCATGCAGGTCTGGTACGAGCATGATGGCGACTGCATCTCCTGCAAAGAGTTCACAAGATGCATCGAGTTCATCTGGGACTTCGCAGCCGAGCTGGGGATAAAACTCGAAAAGACCGCCGACCCGACGAAGATGGCAGAGGAACTGCTCGCAAAGATCCGGGAGAGCACAAAATGACCCGGGTATCTGAAATTACTGAACACTGGTTCGGCCTGTGCCGGAAACCGCCGGTATTCCATTCCTCGCAGACAGGTATTGGTTATCCAGCTGAACCCGCCCATGAGGGGAGCCCGGATGGCGGGGCCGGCGGACCGGAAACGATCCGTCGGGGAATCGGGGCTGCCCTGTCAGGTACGAAAACGCTGATTCATAACCCGCAGCTCCTCTGGTTCTCGCTCCTGGTCGGACTTGTGCTGGCCGTGCACCTCATTGCCCAAGCGGGGCTCTACGTAATGCCAGAGTGGTTTTTCTTCGACGATACCGGCTCTCTCCTCCCATCGCTCGTCCTGACATTTGTGGCAGGGCTCCTCACGGTGTTCTGCCTGGGATTTTTACTGGCGGGCCTCGCCTTAAGCCTCTCGTCAAAGAAAGACGGTCCGGTCTCATTCTTTCAGGGACTGAAACGGGCAAAAAAATACCTGATACCTCTTACCGGGGGATCCGTGGTCGCCGCACTCGCAGGGATTCAGCTCTTCGTTCATCCATTCATCGCCCGGGGGGAGCTCTTCGTTCGCAACACCCGGTGGCTGCTTTTCGTTGATTCTCACTATGGCGGTTTGCCCTCATTGCTTGTCCAGACATTTGCGATCGAGCTCCTGACGGTCTTCTGCCTGGTATTCTTACTGGCGGGCCTTGTCTTAAGCCTCTCTTCAGAGGAAGGCGATACGGTCTCATTCTTCCAGGGACTCAGCAAGGCAAAAAAATACCTGAGGCCTCTTACCGGGTGGTCCGTGGTCGTGGCACTCGCTGGCACTCTGATCTATGTCGCTGGCATGTATTCCTATGTGCCGGCATGGTTCCAGCCATTCAATATCGTCTCGGCACTCCAGAGTACACTCTACGAATTCCTGTTTAACGTGCGCTACACGTTCCCCTTCAACTTCGTCCTCGTACCCACCTTCTACGTTCCCAACCTGCCGCCGGTATTTGGCGGGGAGGGGTGGCTGATCAGCTGGGCGCTCGAGGATACCCTGATCCTTTCAGCGATCACGGTATTCCTCTTCGTCCTTACCTTGTTTGTCGTGCCCCTCCTCGTGCTTGAGAGGAAGAGCCTGAAGGAGGCTGTTTTGGGATCATGTACCCTGATGAAGAACATCCGGGGTGAAGTGGCGGCCTGCGTCCTGGGCCTTGGAATGGTAGTATTCGCTGCCTGGCTCGCGTTCCTGCTCTTCCGGTTCTCCGTGGTTGATCTTGTGTGGTGGGCTGCCGGCCCAATGAACGCTACGTTCACGCACCCCAGTGAGGCGTGGATTGCAGCCGGCCTCCTGTACGTTCTTGCCCTAGCCGGCCTTGTGTTTGTCGTGGCAACGGTCGGGGGGATTGCAGTACTGGACCTTTTCAGGGAGGCAAAGAGCAGGCAGATGCCAAGATCCGCTGAACCTTCCAGGGAGATGAGCTGATGCGCTTTATTTCTGTTACCGCTGGGCGGTGGCTGTGCCTGTGCCCGAAAATACCCACCGTTCGTCCTGCACTGGCGACCCTCATGGTCCTGCCTGAAACAGTTCCAGCCGACAGCCCGGATGGCAGCGGGCCCGCCGGCAGATCCGTCCATGTACGGCAGGGGGTCAGCATCGCTACAGGAAGCCTGAAAACGGTAGCCCGGGACCGGCACCTGTTCTGGTTTGCAATCCTCTCCGGGCTCCTGATGGCATTCCTGATCGTGGCAGAATCATGGGGAAATATGCACGTCAACGATACACTGTCGTTCCCGGTCACGCTATCCATGGGTAGCATGTCATTATACCTCGATCCCTGGTTCTTCCTGGCAGAGATGATCTGCGTGTCCTGTTTCTCCTTCCTGGTAACAAGTCAGGTCCTGGCGGTACACGGAAGTGAGAGGAACCAGCCCCCCACGATTCACGAACGACTCGCCATCACAAAGGGCCTCCGCTGGCCGCTGGTATTTCTCTCCATGGGAATGGCCCTCATATCGACCCTCGTGTTCGGGATCATCACCCAGAGTTGGTCTATTGCCATTGCAGCGGGAACCGTCCTGTCGGCGTTTTTCTGGATTCCCTATATCTATGCCCTGGGAGAACTCTACACCACGCTCCACTTCTGGCTGATCATAACAGCCATCAACTTCATCCTGTTCCTCCTCATTCTCTGGATACTACCGGTACTGGTACTGGAGAAGAGAGGACTGTTCCACGCCATCACAACGTCATTCTCTGTCATGAAAAGGAGACCGTTCGAGATTATGGGCTGCATCCTTGTATACGGGGGGATTGTCCTCGCACTCGCGGCAGTATCGCTCATTATCGGCCAGGTGCCCCAGCAGCTCATCGACCATGGCTATGGCCAGTCAATGTACCTCGGCCATCTGGTGCTCCCCATAACCTATTATGGGCTCATCCTTGCCTGCCTGATCCTGATGGGTGCGGTCTTTGCAGCCTCCGGTGTTGCGGTTGCTGACCTCTGCCGGATCAGGACGGTCAACGGGATATCCGGCATACCGGAACGGGACCGCAAGAGACCGGGGACTGCCTCGTAAAAGCGGGTATCCGCAGTTGTTCAGAGATGGCGGCCGGGGCTTGTGGTGCTGCCACCCCCTTCGGCCCGTGCTTTACCGGTAGGTAGGATGAGCCGGCCAAAGCCCATCCATGAGGGATCCCCGGGCAGCCGGACCCGCGGGGCGGGAACAATACCGAAGGGGATGAGAAACGCCATTTCAGGCATACAAACGCGGCTCCGGATCCGTAGGGACGGACACAGACTCATACCGTTTTTATCCCGGGCATCTGCAGGGGGTCTCCTTGTTCATAGCAGCACCGGGAATGCCCGGGTACGCAGGGTTCCGGCAGGAAACCAGTAAAAATTCAAGTCGGAATGATTTTATATTGTAAATATTGATACATTTACATATGTTAGTGCAAGGCCACAACAACCAGTACGGGTTTGAGAAGTTGATCCTGCTGCTTCTCCTGTCAGGTACAGTAGTCCTGCTGATATCTCCTGTATCAGCATATTCCGTTGATGCGGGGGGAAAGCCGGTGGTTACCATCGTTGCAAGAGGAAGCCAGTCCTATTATTTCGGGGAGGAAGTGGACCTTTCCGGGATCAATTCAGCTTCGGATTCCACGTACCTTTTCATAACCGGCCCCAACATTCCGGAGGGTGGCGTGACTCTTACTCCGCCAAAACAAAAACCGGTCAATGGGGATCCCAGTACGTTTACAACGGTGATTACAAAACCGGATAAAACATGGGAGTATAGCTTTTATACGGCCAATCTCATGATGGATGCTGGGACGTATACTATTTATGCCGTGAGTAAGCCCACATCCAGAGACCAGTTTGATGATACAACAACCTACGGCACGGTGAGTTTGATCCTGAAAAGACCATTCATCACTGCGGAGATCTCCCCTGCATCGGTCACCAGAGGCCAGCCGTTCTCCATCACCGGAATTGCGGAAGGAATTCCTCCGGAGGTCCAGATCTGGATTATTGGCAAAAACTACGCGTTCACGACAAAAACTCCGGTCAATCCGGATGCGTCATTTACCTTTACCGCCACTGAAGCGATGTCAGGGAATCTCCCGGCAGGACAATATTACCTCATTGCCCAGCACCCGATGGTAAACAACCAGTTCGACATCGCTGTCAGCGGGGATTATGTCCGCAATATGAAACTGAACAATGGCACAATCCTCTTCAGGATTATCGGCCCGGGAAACCTGCAGGGCAGCGATGCAAAAGATGCGCTCGTTGCCGCATTCAGCGATCCCACGGCGCACGATGATACCCATACGGCTGACACTTATACGGTTATCCCATTCCGGGTCACTGATGCAGGACCGGTATCCGGTGCATCCGCAAACACGGGAGTTACCATTGCCGCACAAGGGGACCAGTCATATTACCTGGGAGAAAAAGTGGTTCTCAGTGGCCATAATTATGATTCGGATACCACGTACCTCTTCATCACCGGACCCGGTACCTTCATGAACGGACCCGGCATCCCCTGTGGCGGGGGAAAACTCACCTCGCCTCTGCAGGAAGTAGTCAGCGGAAACCCGGACTCATTCACGGTAGTGAAAACAAAAGCGGATAAGTCCTGGGAATATGCCTTTTATACGTCTAATGTTACGGTGGATGCCGGGACGTATACCATCTTTGCTGTGAGCCAGCCGAAAGCAAAGGACCAGCTGGGCCCGGCTGCCGCCAATGTCGGGATTATCCTGAAAAAGCCGTTCATAACTGCAGAGATCTCCTCAGCAACAATTTCAAAAGGAGTACCCCTTACGGTTTCCGGAGTTGCGGAAGGAATCCCATCTAATGTCCAGATCTGGATCCTCGGTAAGAACTACTACTCCAAGTCAATTGTATCTGTCAACTCTGATGCCTCGTACAAGTATGTAGTCCTCCAGGAGGTCACCAGTCACTTTGCAAGCGGCCAGTACTTCGTGATTGTCCAGCACCCGATGGAGAACACCACGTTCGACATCGATGTCAGCGGGGATTACGTCCGCAGCCTGCAACTGAACAACGGTACGGACCTCTTCAGGATCTCCGGTCCAGGCAGCCTGCAGGGCAACGACGCGGCAGAGGCACTCGTTGCTGCATTCAGTGACCCCAATAATGGTGATGACACCTATACAGAGATCCCGTTCCAGGTCACTGATGCAGGAAGTCCGACGCCCCAGGCAACAGCCACAACGACCGCTCCGGTCCAGCGGACGACCCAGCACGCCCCGCTCCATTACGCTCAGCTCGGGGCAATCGTCGTGGCAGCAGGGATTGTAATCCGGAAGAGGCGTTAAGATCATTTTTGAACGGATGACCCTGTCATCCTTCTTTTATACATGTCACGCAGGCCGCGGACCTGCCGGTATCCGAAAAAACGATACGGTGACATGATAACGAGAGCCTTCGCTCTTCAGTAAAATTTCATTAAAACAGTGACCGTGTAAGAAGGAAGGTGATAGCAGCTTGGTATGCTTCCCGGGGACTCGCGTACCTCAGTACAACATACTACGTGTGCCGGCTTAACTGCTGGGTTCGGAATGAGACCAGGTGTGTCCCGACAGCTATGGCCGCTATCACCACATGTTGTTTTTAGATGCTTGCTGATCGTCGAGGTCCTTACGAACCTCTCCGGAGTCGAAGTTCGGCTTTGCCTCACTTCTCCACGACGGGCTGCTTCGCACCCCGCCGAAAGCCAAGGTCCGGATTTGAACCGGAGTGTAGTTGATCTGCAGTCAACCGCGTGGCCGCTCCGCCACCTTGGCGACCGTGTAGGATGATACCCTATCCCGTATGTCAGGATAGGATATAAGGTTTGCACTCAGAATTTCGTCTGGGTTTAACGTGGTGAGCACTAGTGTTTGGACGTTAGTACTCCCGGACTGAACACGTCGTTGCCTTCGTGCGTACATCCGGAGCCTATCAAACGGATCTTTTATCCGAGTCCTCAACGGAGTCTCTTTTTAGGCCGGGTTTCAAGCTTAGATGCTTTCAGCTTTTATCCCTTGGCGCGTAGCTGCTCGGCACTGCCCTGTCGGACAACCGATCGACCAGAGGCGCCGAATGAAAGTTCCTCTCGTACTATTTCATTCTTACCCTCAGACTCCAAACACTCCTGATAGATAGTAACCGACCTGTCTCACGACGGTCTAAACCCAGCTCACGATCCCCTTTAATAGGCGAACAACCTCACCCTTGGCTGCTGCTGCACAGCCAGGATGGAAAGAACCGACATCGAGGTAGCAAGCCGCCGGGTCGATATGTGCTCTTGCCGGCGACGACTCTGTTATCCCCGGGGTAGCTTTTCTGTAGTCAATAAGCCTCACCAAAAGGCTATATTGGTTCGTTAGACCCGAGTTTCCTCTCGCGATCATTTGCTTTGCATGATCGCGTCAGGCCAACTTATGCTCTTGACACTCTTCTGTGAGTTTCTGACTCACATGAGTTGACCTTGGGGCACCCTTGATATTTTTTCGAGGGTGTGGCGCCCCACCCAAACTGCCTACCTACCGGTGTCCTCGTAAGAGTGAGGACTACAACAAAACTAGGATGGTGTCTCATCGTTGGCTCCCCTCCACCCGAAAGTGGAGGATATAACGCCTCCCATCTACGCTGCGCAAGAATTATCGTAATCCAGCGACAGGCTGCAGTAAAGCTCCACGGGGTCTTCACTTCCCATCAGGAGTCCCTAGTCTCTGCACTAGGACAAAAAGTTCAACGGATTCGTGTTAGGGACAGTATCGCACTCATTAATCCATTCATGCAAGTCGCCAATTAAGCGACAAGGTACTACGCTACCTTAAGAGGGTCATAGTTACCCCCGCCGTTTACGAGTCCTTCGTCCGGTTGAACCCGGTATTCAGATACTCGCACTGGGCAGGAATCAGTGACTATACTAGTCCTTTCGGAGTTGCAGTCACCTATGTTGTTATTAGACAGTTAGTGCGACCCGGTCTCTGCGACCTGCCTGATCTCCAGGCAGGCACCCCTTATCCCAAAGTTACGGGGCCAATTTGCCGAGTTCCCTTAACTACGATTAAATCCGACACGCCTTCACCTCTTCAGCGAGGGGCACCTGTGTCGGTTCTCGGTACGGATGTGTGATTCCCTTTTCATGGGCTCCGGGAATTTGCCTGGTTACCCCATCACGCTTTCTCCCCATTCTCACCATTACGGTACTCCAGGGGGTTATACGCTTGGACGGGACGACGGTCCCGCCGGGCATACCCCAAAGCGTCAGGGCTTACGCTAAAAACCACACAGTACAGGAATATTAACCTGTTTCCCTGTCGGTACGTTCGAGTTACGACGCACCTTAGGACCGACTAACCCTCGGCTGACGATCATTGCCGAGGAAACCTAGCCCCTGCGGCGGATGGGATTCTCACCCATCTATGCTTCTACTAGTGCCAGAATTCTCAACACTACGCGGTCCACTGGAACTCACGCCCCAGCTTCTACCCACGCAGAGCGCCTCCCTACCAGATCACCTCTCGGTGCTCCGTGGTCTCTGTAGTAGGCTTTAGCCCCGTCCATTTTCACCGCCCTAAATCTTGACTGGTAAGCTGTTACGCACTTTTTAAAGGATAGCTGCTTCTGAGCTCACCTTCCAGTTGTCTTTGACCTAGGACCAATTTCAGTGTTTACACTTAGCCTACATTGAGGGACATTAACCACGGTCTGGGTTGTTTCCCTTACGCAATACAAGCTTACCCCGCATTGCGGACTTCCAACCATCTAGGGTGTTGGGGAGTTTGGAGTTTGACAGGGGGGTGAGCAGTTTCCCGCCCAGCTCCCCCAATCAGTGCTCTACCTCACCAACGACCTCCGGTCTTTCGTCACGCTTCAACCTGCCCACGCATAGATCACCCGGCTTCGGGTCTTATCCTGCTGACTCCGCGCACTTTTAATACGCCGTCCCATGCATTGCTGCTACGGACTTGTTGGTTTCCCTGTGGCTTCCCTTTTGGGTTAACCTTCGCCAACAGAATAAACTCTCTGGCCCGTTCTTCAAAACGTACGTTGCGACACTGGCAGGCATGCCCGTACTACCGCCTCGCGACGGGTTCCTTCGCATGCAAGATCCTTTCATGCCGCAACTCGCGATCTCCTACCAATTTCAGGCGCTTTTAACCACCTTTTCAGGGTTACTTTTCAGCTTTCGCTCACGCTACTATTTCGCTATCGGTTTCAAGTTGTATTTAGCTTTGGAGGTTGATGACCCCCGAATTCACGCGAGAATTCCAACCCGCGTTACTCAAGACACCACCTGATCCAGTCTGCTTCTGCGTACGGGACTATCACCCTCTGCAGTGTGCCGTTCCAGGCAACTTCCGCTTCACATCCTGGATCGTACGGTGGGCTTCTGACACCACATCTCCCTTGCGGGATTCGGTTTGAGCTCTGTCGTGTTCGCTCGCCGTTACTAACGACATCTCGGTTGATTTCTTCTCCTGCCCCTACTGAGATGTTTCAATTCGGGGCGTTCCCTATCCTTACGGATAAACGCCGAAGCGTTAGGATGTCCCATTAGGGTATCTCCGGATCATAGATTCCTTGCGTCTACCCGGAGCTTATCGCAGCTTGGCACGCCCTTCATCGGCACTTGAACCGAGCCATCCAATGGTAGGATTATACTAATGCTCCGCTAAACCCATTTAACGTCCTGAGTGCAACCTTTACACGGCCTCGCAAAGTCATTGGTTTGACTCTCAGCCCTTCCCTCGTGACTCACATCTCGAGGTGCATCTAAACCGGCTCACCGGGATTCGAACCCGATCGCTCCGCCACCATCCTGGCGAATGAACCTTATTCATGTCGACACCGGCAATTTTACAGTTTGTCCAGTAACCGCTTTTAACCCGAAATCAAATTCGTTAGGAGGTGATCCAGCCGCAGATTCCCCTACGGCTACCTTGTTACGACTTAACCCCCCTTGCAAAACCTAGATTCGACCGCCGCGTATACGACGGCCTCATCAAGACCTCACTCGGGTGGTTTGACGGGCGGTGTGTGCAAGGAGCAGGGACATATTCACCGTGCCATTTTGAGACACGATTACTACGGATTCCAGCTTCATGTGGGCGAGTTGCAGCC
>NZ_JBEKLH010000001.1:0-548431 GCF_050010295.1 Methanoregula sp. | reverse complement strand
GTCAGTGGCACCCTGCGGAGATGCAGGATATCCTGTTTACATTCCGCGGCACAATCCTCCGGACTCATGAGGTGCGAACGGCACCGCCGGACCCGGACAAAGACCGTAAGGCCGTGGCAGAAAAGGATGAATTCAAGCCACGATTCCCGGAGCAGGTCACGGTCCATCACGGTCCCGCGTCCTGCCGCGTTCTTTATTGCCTGCCTGATCGCCTCTGTCGGTAGCGGCCCGCGTGTCATGCATCGCACCCCAAGCCCGGCTCACCGGTACTGTGCCGGTGTTCAGTGACGGAATCCCCGGGACCCTCTAGTCCCGTAACCCGTGCCGGGGCAAGTTCCTTTGGCAGGGATTTTGTCCTGACGGATATGTTGTAATGATGCCAGTGCGTCCGTTTCACGCTGATGCGGTACACTGAGTCACCGAACCGGGTGATCTGCCAGGCGATTGCCCGTGGCAGGAGATAGAGCGGGATTCCACCTTCAGTCACGGATTTACTCTTCGGCATCCTGTGCCCGCCTCCGTCTTCCGGAGTATGTCCCGGTCATGTGTAAATGGCCGCTCTTCTTCGTTAATCAGGACGGTATCCTGCCGGACACCGCCAGTTTTGTTCTGCTTTCTGTATGTGGAGTCTATGCTATCACTTCCCTTGTTGTCAACCCGGGCAGGGGAAAATCCTCATAAGAATGTACGATAATGATCACATGCCTGCGGGTGGACCGGGTCCAACGAAGTTCGTCGCTTGGTGAACCCGTCCTTTCTTTTGGGACAACCCCCGGCTGTCCACGAATTGGGATTTCGTTACGCGATATATAACGATTCTAACGCAACTCTCTACCGGACGCCCGACCGGTAGACGATCGCGTTAGAAACGTTACGTGGCGGATACCGGAATCCGCTTACCGGGTATACTATGAAAGTATCCGGAACCAGTGAGGTAATGATCGTGTCAAAAAAATTTCTCTATTGGTTCTTTACCATAGCCGGAATTACCGGTGCAATAATCGCGATCACCGGGATCGGCTGGCTGTGGTATTTCAGCCCGCTCGCACATACTCACCGCCTCAGCCTGGAGGGGTACCTGACCCTTGAGTTTTTCCTGGTTTTCCTAGTTTTTTCGGGGTGGGTTTTCTCACGGCGGGATCAATTCAGGGAGGATCAAACTCCCATAGCCTGAACGTGGATAAAACAGGAATCAGGATATGAGATCCTTTGGCTCTATTCTTCCTTTTTCTGTCCGATCAAAATCCGTATCAAAGCTGACGAGGACCAGATCAAATTTTTCCGCAACAACGTACTGGTATGCATCATCAAAATCAAGTTTGAATGATAATGACACATGCTCCAGGCGTTTCATATCTTCACTGCCCAGCGCGAACAGGGTAATCCCTCCATCTCCGAAAAGGTCCTCAATAAAATCCGAGAAGAGGTGTGGGGCATTTTTCTGGTACAGAATAATCCCGATTGAATGAAACGCGAGATCGCTGATTCCCAGCTCTTCAGGGTTTTTGGTACTGAGAAGTGCCCGGACTGACCCGGATTCTTTCTGGTCGAGCAGCAGTTCAAGAAAAATATTGGTGTCGAGGAGATACAATCTCTAGCCCCGCCACTTCGATGCTTCATGCTGGAGCTCAACGGAGGTTATACTTTTATCGATGTGGGAAAGGCCACCGGCCCAGCCTAGGCGGAACTTCTTTTTCCGGGGTTGTTTCTTCCGCTTCGCAAGCTCTTCGATAAAATGGATCGCCTCCTCACGTAAATCGGGCGGCAGCATTCGGATTTTTTCTTCAACCGAACCGGTAGAGGAGGACATAATGATTCATCATTTTATTGTTTCTTATGCATAGAATCTTTTCGGGTGAGGAGACCGGTGAAGGGATCTGACGCTTATCGGGGTATGTTTTCTCCCGGCGGAATCAGTTCAGGGAGGACCAGTCTCCTTTGGCCTGAATCTGGATACCCCGACCGTGATCATTTTTCAGACGGTCCGGCCCGACGCAGAGAACCAGGCCGGTAAACCGATCCTCTTTTCTTTCCGGGTCCGTGCACACAAAGAACGGTTTCTTCATTCAAAACCGGTCATCACCCGCTCTTCGTCATCAGAATGCAGTACGGATATTCCGGCTTATATCGCGGGCAGTCCTTCTCAAGGCAAGAAACAAGTCCGACGGTTGGATCTTCTTCCCGTGCCAGCCTGACCCGTTCTGTTTCCATGCACCAGTTGCGGATTGGTCTTTTCATATGAGGGAATGCGTGGAGAAGGGGATATGGAGGAGGCAGGGGGAGGGTGAAAGTGTGGGGATGGGGGGCATAGAATCCTGTATTATCATTCTACCATATTCCGGTGACTGGTGAGATTTTCCCGGAACTTTGCCATCACGTTCAGACCGAGCTTATCGAGCCGGGGGTGTCCGATCGGGATTTTCTTTTGGGTCCGGGGTTTGACGAAATTGGGTCACCAGTGCACCGGTGCAGATATTTGCTGGCGGTGAGAAGTTCTACCCTCATCAATGAGGGGCTATTCCAATTTCTGCCGTTGTTTCCAGATTATAAGGAGAGCTTTGCATTCATCCTTCGGGGGAAATCTCGGTTTCTTCAAAATCACGTTGTAGGCCGCGATCGCCTCAGTAAATGTGATGATCCTCTCGTTTGCAAGATAATCTATCAGCCAGCAGGTCCCACGGCAGTCCACGCTGTTATCTGCTGCAGCATTGCGCAGAGCTTCATCACCGGTGATAAGAACAGTATTTTTCGATTGGGCAAGGACCAGGACTGAAATGTCGTAATATGATGGTTTGGAATATGTCGCCATCAATACCCGGATTTTTCCAATTTCTTCAGAGGTGAGTGGTTCAAAACACAAACCGAGCTCTTTCAGCACCTGGAACGGGGGATTAAGAAATTCATCAGCCAGCGAATCGGTTACTGAAAAATCGCAGGGCAATTGGAATACTTTGGAGAGCAGTTTTGCACAATGAAGGTCAATTATGGTATTTGTATCAAGTACATAAGATTGCCGAGCACTCAATGTCCGATTCCCCGTCTACTGAACAGAAGGTACTGATGCTCTGGTTTAATAATTCAGCAGCCTTCGATGTGGAAATGATTCCTTCGGCATGTGCCCGGAGAACCATAGCCTCCATAAGGGCCGGTTTCTCCCGCTTTGCGATATCATCATCGGGCTCCTTCCGGTGCCAGCCTTTCTTCACGAAGAACTTCCGGATCGCGAGGTAATCTTCTGAAGAGATTATGCCGGTGTCCAGGGCCCGGTGCAGCCATGCCCCCATCGAGAAACCATATTTTTCCTTGAGGATGAGCAGCTCCTTGATGGAAAACTTATGCCGGGTTTCATCCAGCTCGAAGAGGGCCTTCTCCCGGGGAACAAGGAACTCGCCGGCAAACCGGTGCATTGCATTCTCTTCCTTAAGATCTCCTTCCACTTCGAGGAGACAGTGCCCGAGTTCGTGGGCGAGGGAAAACCGCTGCCGTGCCTGGGGAAGATCTTCCTTCACGACAATAACCCGGTGGCCGGCGTATTCGGTGAATAACGCGTCGAATTTTGTTATCCCGCCGATGATCCCGATCTTGATGCCCTTATCTTCCAGCAGGTACGTCAGGTTTTCAATCGGGTCGGTCCCGAGGTCCCACGCGGCCCGGAGATCCCGTGCCGCCTCTTCAGCCTCTTCAAATGAAGAAATGTTCCGTGGGAAACCCGCAGGCATCCCGAAGACCCGGGGCCGGCCCGCAAGGCTCTCGATCTGGAGATACCGCTCCAGCCATTCTTTTGTCTCGGCGTTGATCTGCTTCTCTTCCCGTTTCAGCATCTTCGTGGAACGGAATGCCATGTGGCTGAGCTGGATCTGCTGGTTCTCCGGCCTGAGCAGGGATGAGACAGGGATCCGCAATATTTTACTGAGTTTGATCAGGACTTGTGAATCCGGGACCAGTTTGTTTTTTTCATATTTGTCGACCGTCGTGTGCGAAACACCGATCTGTTCCGCAAGGCCTCTCAGCGATATCCTGAGGACCTGTCTCCGTAATTTTATGCTCTCTCCGAGGCTCACGTGCTCCACCAAAAACGGTTAGTTTACAAATCGACTAACTACATTACTATTTGTAACCTGATATTTATAATCATGGGGTTTGTGCCGGTGGGATGAAGCCGGGAGGGGAGTGGAAATCTGAATGATTTGTAAAAAATGTAATGTAATTTTAATATTGTAAAAATTGAGTCCTATTGATTATTTTATCCAAACAAATATCGTCAATTGCGATAAAGGGCTCATCAGGAACATATGGCCGAATTCATTCCCGATCGCCTTCCGTCTAAAGCGAGCCGGGGAGAAGAACGCACCTTCGCTCTTCTGAAAAAACTGCCGGATGACTATCTCGTCTATTATGAACCCAATATCGATAACCGGCATCCGGATTTTATTGTGATCGCGCCGGATCTCGGTGTTATTATCATCGAAGTGAAAGGCTGGTTCCTTGACGATATCGTCAAAGGCAATCATCTGGAGATTACCGTTAATACCGATGGTCGAGAGCGGCAGGAGATCCATCCGCTCGAACAGGCCCGGAACTATATGTGGAGGTTGGCCGGGGCTTGCGAGAAAAGTCCAAACCGTTCCCAGCTTCTCCACCAGGAAGGCCGGCATAAAAACAAATTCTTCTTCCCGTTCTGTCATTTCGTGATCCTGTCCAATATCACCCGGGACAATATTTTACGGCGCAAAGATCAGGATGTATCCGAAATTTTCAAGATGGATAATACCCTGTTCCGGGACGAACTGGTCGCCCTTGAAAATGTGTCTCCCGAAGAATTACGAAATACCCTGATGAGGTTTTTCGATCCCTTCTGGAAGATCACTCCGTTCACATCCGGACAGGTCGACGTCCTCCGCTCCATCATCCACCCGGAGATCATCCTGAGCTATATCCCGTCCCGGCCCTTGACCGAAGAGGAGACCGATCAGTGTTTCGATTTGGTTGTCCTTGACCGCCGGCAGGAGAACAATGCCCGGAAGATCGGCGAAGGTCACCGGATCATCTATGGCGTTGCCGGCTCCGGGAAGACCGTCCTTCTTATCTCCCGGGCCAAATGGCTCAATGACCGGGATCCCGATGCAAAGATCCTCCTGCTCTGCTACAACGTAGCCCTGAGTGCCTGGCTCAGGCATATGCTGAAGGACTACTCCCGGATCCATGTGCATCATTTCGATGGCTGGGCAAAATACAACAGCATCACCCGCAGGAAAAGGGATCCGGCGACGGACAGGATCGAAACAGACGAGAATCTCGGGAGCCGGCTGCTCGACCACCTGAAGGAACGGACCGGCGATTACCGGAACTACGATGCGATCCTGATCGACGAGGCCCAAGACTTCCCCTCCATCTGGTTCACCTGCATCCTCGAAGCCCTGCAGGACCCACTTGATGGTGACCTGCTGATAGTCTGCGACGGGAACCAGGGAGTCCGTCTCATCGGTGCCGTGAGCTGGAAATCGCTCGGGATCAGAGCTGCGGGGAGGACTATCCACCAGGCGTTCGACCTTGATCGGAATTACCGGAATACCCGGGAGATCCTGAAACTGGCGCAGCATTTCACCGCGAAGAACATTAAAAATTCCGAGGACTCGATCTCGATCGTGCCGGTCGACCCGAGTCAAGCGATGCGGAGGGGACCGCGGCCGATCCTGTACACATGCAAGGATCATGCCGATGAATGCCAGAGGATCATCCATATCGTCAGGAGACTGCTGGACGGGAAGATTAAATTCCTGAACAAGGCCGTGAAGGTCCGGCCCCAGGATATCGGCATCCTGTATCACGGGATACCGAAGAGCGAGAGAGACCTGTTCAAGGGATTCATCGAAGATCTTGGAAAGGTTGCCCCAGTTACCTGGCTGAACGAGAACCGGGGTGCGAGGACGAAAGTATTCGAACAGTCCATCAAGGTCCAGACGGTCTATTCGGCCAAGGGCCTGCAGTACCGCGTCGTCTTCGTGATGTGGGCCGACCAGTTCACTCCGCGCCATCCGGATGAACGCGATCATGAGGAGCGGCTGCTCTACGTCGCGCTGACCCGGGCGTCAGATATCCTAGTTGTAACATATTCCGAGCCGAACGAGTTTATCGATACGATGGTGAAGAGCCGGGTGGTGGATGAGTCTGGGGTTTCCCGGCCTCCGACACGAAGCGTGGAAGATGTGCCGGATGACCGGCAGTATGCGTGAAAAATATGTATCTCCAATTGAACACCTGGAGCATAAATCCGCCGATGGCTGATCCCCCAAAACCCCATTTTAGTGATTCCTTCACCTCGCCTACCACGTCCCAAAACCCGTCTCCATGACCTATCCTCCAACCAAACAGATCTACACAGGCCGGTTTTATCCCTCGTAAAAAGCCCGGTCTGGTAATCCGGGGCAGTACCAGCATTTCCAGAAAAACCTTCTCAAAAAAGGGCCGAAACAGGCCGGTCGGCGAAATCCGGAAAAATGGAAAATAAGCCCTATACGAGCCCGGATTGGCCTTTTTCACCAAAATAGGGGGGTGAGCCCCCTATAGGTCAAAAAAGGGGATCTCATTTCCTGCTCTCCGACGATAATACAGGGCGGGACGGGGGTACCCCGGGCACCACCCCCTGTAGTACCGGGGTCCCATCTGCCCGGATCTCGATGAGCCGGTCGTTAAGAATCCGGAAATACTGCCAGGTCCCCCACGGTGATAAGAGCCAGAGTTCACGGGCGATAACTCCGGTCAGTGGCACCCTGCGGAGGTGCAGGATATCCTGTTTGCATACCGACTTATAATTCGGTGCCTGGTGAACCCAGTTCGTCAATTCCCGGACCCCGGAGAAAATCCCGATCGGACACCCCCGGCTATAGACGCTTGGTCTGAGCGTGATACTCTGCCGTTCCGGGAAAATCTCACCAGTCACCGGCATATGGGATGATGGCAGCACAACACTCCCGCGCCCACCCGCGCGGACTGGTACGATGCGGTTGCGTTCATCATCGGGCTGGCAGGCCGGAAGCCCGACAGGATCACGGAAGGGGAATGCCGCCGGGTCCGGGGAATATTTCCCGGACGTGTTCGGGAGCGGGGATGGCTGAGATACATGATGACCCGTGCACCGGCAGAGTCCGGTGCCTGGATGTGATGAAAATAAAAAGCCAAACATCACAAACAAATTCCAAAACCATTAGCACGATGCAAGTTAAGTAAGGAAATAACCATGACAGACTCCACCATTTTCGAAGACCGCACAATCAAACGCCTCATTGTCGGCATCGTTGCGGGGCTGGCCCTCGGGATGGTGCTCGATATGGTGCTGGTCGTATTCAGGGGTTCGGCGTACATGCCGGTGGCCTTTGTTGTCCGATAGGTCCATCAGGACCTGGAGGAGGAGAAGATTTACGAAGTAAATCTTCGATTTAGTGCTGGTCGCGGTCCTGGCGGTGCTGGTGCGGTGGGCGAAGTGGCAGGAGTGAGGGGGCGGAGTCCCAACTGAAGCTTCAGACCCCCCGACCTATCCCGGACATTATTCTTTCCGGAATTTTTCCTGCTACCGTTTGCCGATCTTCCGTACCCCATCATGATCGGTCAGCAGTTTCATCTGGTGAATTGCAATCGTGTTCAGCTTCACCAGCCGCTCCTGCTGGGAAATATTCTCGCTGATAAAGTGGGCATTCAGGTTTTCCAGGTTGGAGAGACAGACGAGCTGCGAGATGTCCGCATAATCCCGGATATTTCCGGTTTTGTCGGTGTTCGCCTCCCGCCACTCTTTTGCCGTGATGCCGAATAATGCCATGTTCAGTACATCCGCTTCGGATGCGTAAACCGTGGTAATCTGCGGCCGGGTCAGTTCAGCCGGTATCAGGTTCTCCTTAATCGCATCTGTATGGATCCGGTAATTGATCTTTGCCAGGTTGCGCCGTATGTCCCAGCCGAGCTGCTTACGCTCTTCATCCTTGAGACGCTGGAATTCCTTGATCAGATAGAGTTTGAATTCCACCGAGATCCATGAAGCAAATTCATACGCGATATCCTTGCGGGCATACGTTCCCCCGTATCGTCCCGGTTTTGAGACGAGACCAATGGCAGATGTCTTCTCAATCCACTGCTTGGGAGTCAGGGTAAAACTGTTGAGCCCTGCAAGTTTTCTAAACCCGTCGAATTCCACGGGTTTAAAATCCGGATTATTCAGATGTTCCCATATTCCGAGAAATTCGATAGTATTACGGTTCCGTATCCAGTTCCGGATTAAATCATCGGTATTGTCCGGATCTTTGTATCGTGCAATATCGGTAATGCAGATGAAATCCTCATCATTGTTTGAATAAAATGAAATCTCGTTATCCAGCACACGGATCTTAGCCATGATCATGTCCCGGTGTAATCACTCATGTTTCTGATAATAAAACCCCAACTACGGAGGGTGAAAGAGAAAATTCATCCCCCCGGACATCGCCAAAAGTTTCGGAACCGCCGTAGAACCCCTCCGGCCCTCGACCTGCCCCCCGCCACACACCAAACCCGTTCCACGCTCCAGCTCACGAAGGATCGAATTCTCCAGGTCTTTTTCAGAAAAGGAATCGGGAAGTCCTAAAAAATCGAGCAAATACAGGCTCCTGAATACAAGATCCGGCGTCATCATGTCTTCATCACGCAACGCTTCAAGCTCTTTTCTCGCGAGTTCCTCCGGCTTCCTTGAAAGGGCAGTCCGTTCGAAGAGCATTCCCCGGATCTTTTCCTGGAGCACCCGGACACTCCACCGTCCGGGCCGGCACATTTCTGTAGAGAATTCCCGGGCAAGCGGATCCCCGATATAGATAATAGTCCGGAAATGGGTCCACCCCAATTGTCCACTCAGTGAGTGGACTATCGAACGGTTCGGGAAAACCTTTGCAAAGCGAATCATGTTGAAGAGATTGGTTCTCGCAAACCCGCGGCCGTACCGGCCTGATAACCATCCCCGGATACCAGACCCTGTCTGGCAGACCCGGCCGCAATTCTCTTAAATATGTGAGCACACATAAATATGTGTGATGATGTGATGCCGAACATGACGCTGTCCCTCCCGGAAGAGGTCTACCAGATCGTGAAAGCGCACAACGAAGTACGGTGGAGCGAAATTGCACGGCGGGCAATTGAGGATTACGCCAGGAAAATTGAACTCATGAACGCCATTACGCAGGGGAGCGAGCTCACGGAAGATGATATCATGTCGCTTGATCGGAAAGTGAAGGCGGGGATCCAGAAACATTACAAGAGCCGGGCTTCAGGAAATACCGGCAGGAAAGCAGACATCACCTGAATGAACGGATGCACACCCAATCCTTCAACTACATGACCAAGGCAGGGCTTGATGAAACTTGTCATAGATACCAACCGGATCATCGGTCTCCTCAGGGATTCCAGTTCGAGATAGATTCTCCTGCACGATTCCTTCTCCTTCTTCGCCCCGGATTATATCGAGACCGAGCTCGCAAAACACCGGCCTTACCTGGTGAAAAAAGCAAAAATTCCCGGACCCGACTTTGATCTCCTCTTCCATTCCCTGCTCGGGCGCGTGGTCCTCGTTCCTTTTGAAGACTTCGGGCACGAATACCATCGTGCGATGGAGATCATGGAAACGGTTGATGAAGATGATGCCCCGTTTCTCGCTGTCGGCCTTGCCCTTGGTATAACAGGTATCTGGACAGAAGACCGGCATTTTACCAGGCAGGATCTCCTGACGGTCTGGTCAACCCGTGACCTTGTCGAAAGAATAGAGCGGTTTGCCCGGGAGTAAGACGTCCGGCAGTACATCCCCGGGCCCCGCTAAAATCTTTATCGTACCACCAGGACAGGAATCCCGTATGTGCACAAGCCCACCCGGTGCCCGCAAAGGAGACCTGTTTCGGCACAACAATCTTATTCTGGTTAAACAGACTTAACCATAATTATCGCGTGTAACTCTGCCTTACCAGACTTACATGCAGAAACCGAATGGATATTCTGGAGAAGAAGAATTATGATCGAAAGCCGGATGGGAATCACGGTACGCCAGAAAGGAGGATACCAGGCATATATCCCAAAGCCCCTCCCCCCGGATCCGCCGGTCCATTTCGATGACGAGCTTCATCACCTCCTCTCAGAAGCAGACCGCGCCCTCGCACGCTTGGACGGCATGACCACGATCCTCCCCAACGCGGATCTCTTCGTCGCCATGTACGTGAAAAAAGAGGCACTGCTCAGCTCCCAGATCGAAGGGACGCAGGCCTCGCTCCAGGGAGTGCTCGAGTTCGAAGCAGATATGGTCCCGGGTGACGACATCAACGAGGTTAAGGAAGTCATCAATTATATCAGGGCAATGGACGAGGGACTCGGACGCACACGTCACGAGCTCTTTTCCCTGGAGATCCTGCAGGAGATTCACCGCATCCTGCTCGAAGGGACACGCGGCGGTAAAAAAGAACCGGGGAAAATCCGCACGGTCCAGAACTGGATCGGACCACCAGGTTCGAACCTGCATTCAGCAACCTTCATCCCTCCCCCACCGGAAAAAGTGCAGGAATTATTAGAAGATCTCGAATCGTTCATCGTGGCCGGTGACCGGATACCGCCCCTGATCAAGATCGGGCTTGTTCATGCGCAATTCGAGACGATCCACCCGTTCATTGACGGGAATGGCCGGATGGGGCGGTTGTTCATCACCTTTTATCTCTGCCAGAAAGGCATTCTTGCCCGCCCCCTCCTTTACCTGAGCATCTACTTAAAACAGCACCGGGAGGAGTATTATTCCCTGCTCCAGGAAATCCGCATGGAAGGTGACTGGGAATCATGGCTGAAATTTTTCCTGCGCGGAATCATCGAAGTATCAAACGAAGCCCTTGCGAACGCGAGGGAGATCATTTCCTTAAAAGAACGGCTTATCGATACGCTTGTTAAAAATAACGTCGGGGGGCTCAATGCGGTCCGACTCCTCAGCCTCTTGTTCACAAAACCAGTCGTCACCGTTACAGATATCAGCTCAAGCCTTGGCATCAGTCACCAGCCTGCCTATGATCTGGTAAACCAGTTCGAAAAACTGGAAATTCTATCGGAAATTACCGGAAAAAAAAGGTACAAGAAATATCTCTTTACTGATTACCTCCGGATCATCGAGCGGGGGACCGGGCAGTAATCGTCTTTTTTATAAACTACGGCCCTGGCCCACGCGGCTGGAGCGGAGTATATGCCGTTCAGAATGAAGGGCAGATTTGAGAAAAACGGGTATACAATTCAGAATGAATTGTATGCACGGTTAATGGAAATGCTGAAAGCATTTTCATGTCGCGATTTTCAAATCGCTTCGAGCCCCATTTAGCGTCAGACCCTCATAGCCTAAAAATCGCATCACTCTTTCTTTTTATTGTCCCGGTAAAAATCGATCAGCTTGTTGATGATAGTATCATAGCTCTCTGATTTCTTCCCAAGGTCCGCAAGTTTGTCCCGCGTTTCCGTCTGGATCTTGATGGTTGTCAGAGGCATCTCTTCTTAATCTGGCCGGATATACCAAGTATGTAATTATCATACTATTGGATAATTATATCCATAATGGATACGAATATACCGTGGTGCCTGGTGAAGATGGAAACGAAACGGCCGGATGCCAGCCGGAACGGGGAGGGACGACCTCGGGAGCCAAATCCCTGTCTAGACGTGGCGCTCCTCCGTATCTCGCACCATTCGCCAGTCACCGGAATAACGGCCATACGGGAGACCGTACTTTATGTACACCCGGTGCCGGGGAAGGCAACCTTCTTCTACCTCTGCTACATGCCCGGGCCATTGGGCCGGCCGATGATCAGCCCGTTCGCAGACCGGTACGATGCGGCCGCATTCATCACAGGGCATGCAGGCCGGAAGCTCCGGGGGATCACGGAAGCGGAACGCCGCCGGGTCCGGGAATATTTCCCGGACGTGTTCGGGAGGGGGGACGGGGATGGCTGAGATACATGGTGATCCGTGCACCGGCACAGTCCGGTGTCTGGATGTGATGAAAATAAAAAAACAGAACTCCGCAAAAAATTTCTAAAACTAGCATGATACAAGGTAAGTGAGGAAACAACCATGACGGACTCCACCATATTCGAAGACCGCACGATCAGGCGCCTCATCGTCGGCATCGTTGTGGGGCTGGCCCTCGGGATGATCCTGGACATTGTGCTGGTCGTGTTCAGGGGTTCGGCGTACATGCCGGTCGTCTTTTTCGTCGTGCTGATCGTGGTCCTGGCGGTGCTGGTGCGGTGGTCGAAGGGGCTGGAGTGAGTCCCGCCCCCCCACTATCCCGGTTCTTCCTTCATCAGGTTCCGGATCTGTTTTTTAAGAACCGGTAATTCTTTCTGAATACTTGTCCAGAGAAGATGCCAGTCGACTCGGAAATACCGGTGCGTTACAATATCCCGGACCCCGGTAAGCCCGCTCCAGTCCACTTCGGGATGGTTTGCGATCAGGGATTCCGGCAGGTTTTTCGAAGCGTCGAACCCCAAAGGGGTGAAACGGGAGAAGAACCCGCAGGGTTCTTCGACAATTCCCCTATGACCTGGAGATTACGGAGGATCGCATCCTTCGTCCGTTCATCAGCCATCAGCTGATCAAAGGAAATACCCCGGGTGAATTCTTCGATCTTTTCCACGGACTGGGAAATATCATACAAAAGAAGCGTGGAAGATCGTTTTCAGACATACACGACCTCGTGCAGGACCTGGTCGCGGATAAGGGGATGAAGGCCCTCGGGGGTAACGAGATCGACCCTGAAACCCGGCCGGATTTTTGGTATCATACATAAAAAATGGGAGAGATTCAGATTATCGGACCAGGGACCCATTTATACTCAGAATTAAGATCTCTGGCATCCAGTGTCCCTATCTGGGCAATGACCGGTGTCATATTGCGGGCCACCGGGGGAATGTTCTCTTGTATCGTAACACGATACGTTGTATCGGTTACTGAATGCTGCATTCCGCCATTTGCAATAAGTTCGATCCTGACCGCCATTTTATCGTTTACCTTGTCCCGTGGCTGCAGTGAATCGGGAATATAGATAATCGTGGAATAGTTTTGGACCGACCCGGAACCATAGACCCATTGGGTATATGGTGATGATGTATATGGCAGCACCGGTGATAATGAATCTGAAGTGATATTTTTTATCCGATCTCCGTCAGGGTATTTATGGGAGAACTCTGCATGGAGATCTGTCAGATTCCTTCCGATACTCTGGAATGCAAGCATTTTTCCGTACGGTGTCATTACCAGCACGGACTTCCAGTTCCCAAACGACTGGTACTGAAGTTCTTCATCGGTAAAAACCTGCTGGCTATCCCGGACGGGAAGGGGGATGATAATATCTGTGACAAGACCCGTCTGGAATTGTTCAAGACCATCGATATCAATAGTATACTTGTAGTATCCTGGATTATTGTTAATATATGAAATCGCCCCAATCCAGATAATTGCGAAAAGGACGAGAATAAATGTGATACCAATCAAAATATTTTTCCATGATATACTGGTCATGCGATCTCGCTCCTGAAGTTCTATAAGTTTTTTCATCGATACTATAACATAGACAAAAATAATGGGTTTTATCCTTTAAAGATTCAGGTCATGGCCTTGTAGCATAGTTCACAAGCCCCATGTCGTAGCGTTCTCCATAAACCAGACAATCCTTGGTGTCCTGGACTAACGTTGGATCGTCACCCCAGTTGGATACTGTGTTCATTTCGTTGTTGATATACTGCCGGTACTGGAGCGCAAATGCTGCAAGGTTATCCGCAGAAGCGCTCACGTCAGTGATATAATAATAGTACGTATTGCCGTTAATCGCGTTTACATACGTCTTACTAGAATTCCAGTTCGCATCAACGTATGATTCATAGGCTGCATGGTTGGCCAGGTAGACTACTGCATAATGGAAAGGTTCTGACATATCTGACATGTAATGCATTGAATATGACAGATCCTTGTACCCTGTAGAGGGATCAGTACCACTCCTGATCAATGGCCTGGCCGCATTTGCCCAATCTTCAGCTTTTTGCGGAGCACCGGTGATCGCATAATGATCAGCAGATCCTGACCGATCGGGCTCTGAAGCATATTGGTATAAAATGTTAGTATAATAACTGTTGACTCCCATTTTTTGGCCGGCAACCTTGGCCATGTCGTTATGCTCTGCAGAGCAGCCAGGATAATAACATCCTGCCCATTGAGGGGTTATAGTTCCACTCATGGTATCTGATTGTGCCAGAATTTTCCCTGCTCTTGAGAGAACATCCGCTTTCTGGGTATTGGAAAGGCTTGTTCTTCCTTTGACAATTTCTTGTAATTGTTTTATAAGGATGTTCCTTTCCTTTACATCTCCATTGGAAGTCGCTCCCAGTTCTTTTATCATTTCGGTGAGTGTTTCCTTTTGAGTGCTATCACTGATCGTAATTGGTTGCGGTTCGGTCAACTGTTTCGCTGAGTCATTGACAGCACTCACCATCGGTACCATCGCCATCGCCGCCAGCAGCAGAGCCAGCAGGACAACGCTCATTTTATGTAGGTTCATTTGTTACCTCCTTGTACATTTTTCATACGCTACGCTCGGAGGCACGGGAAAACCTTCATAGGATTTACGATAATGATCTCATGCCTGCGGGCGGACCGGGTTCAACGAAGTTCGTCTCTTGGTGAACCCGTAATTTCTTTCGGGACAACCCCCGGCTGTCCACGAATGGGGATTTCGCTACGCGATATATAACGATTCTAACGCAACCGTCTACCGGATACAGGATCACACAGGGGCCCTGCAGTCGGAAGACCTTCACGGGGTGGCATATGTTTGTTTACAAAAGGCCCCTGAAGTGCGGGGGATCATGTTGCAAAACCGGCCCGCGATACTATGAAAGTATCCGGGATTTGTCTTTTTATCCTGATATGCCTCTCCCGGAAATATTATTGTTTGGAAAGAAAAAAGATAAATATGAATTTTTATCTTTCAATTTCGCTTATTTTCATTTTAGTTTTTTTTTGTTCCGGGTGCACGATGCAAAATCCCGCAGTAATCGAAAAAAATACTACGAAAATTGTTGAAGATCTCAATAAAAGTCAAAGTTATTACGATACTTTGGTACAGTCTGACCCGATGAATGCGACAGCATGGGTCCTGAGAGGAAATTACTATAACGACGTTAATAACCAATATGAAAAAGCCTTGCAGAATTATGATCGGGCTCTTGAATTAGATCCTGCGAATGGATATGCGTGGTATTCAAAAGGAATTACCCTTCAAAACATGCACCAGATTAATGAATCAAAAACCAGCTTTGAAAATGCAAAAAAATATGGTTTTGATAAATAGGTTAATGGTCAACAGTTCGAAAAAAAATAGGAATTAATAGGTTACCTGGTTTGACCAACGGGTTAAATAATACGCCGACGGGACTGCCCCCGGAGGAAAATCGCCGTAGTGCTGAGAATATGTTATGTACTGCCCTGATGAAGGTAACAGTTTGTTCTTCCAGACTTCAGCGAATGTTGTATAATATTCGCTATCTGTTCCCTGATCAACCATAACCCATTGCGATCCATTCCACCTCAAAAGTTGTGCAATAATGTTCGTAACAGGGAATGCGGTGGGTGTATTTGACGTACTTGCCCAATAGTTAATAACTCCGGGAATAGCTGATGTGGCACTGTTTGCAGTCGCTACATACACTATTACTGAAGGGGATACCAGAGTTTTAGACGATTCTCCGGATTGAGATGAAGTGGCAGAAACCGCTTCCGTCCTCTGATGCAACGAATGGAAGTCTGGGATCTCAACTTTTATCTCCGAATAGGCTTTTTTCTTTTCATCCGATAGATTCACCCAGTATCCGGGAGCACTTTTTTCAAGACATTGTGCGGCAGTAACTACTTTGCCTTCGTTCTGATATGCCCAATTAATAAACCGAGCTGAATCTGAAGACGGTTGGACCATAACAGATTCTCCTGCACTCACCATCGGTACCATCGCCATCGCTGCGAGCATCAATGGCAGCAGGATGACACCGGGTTTCATTGGTTTCATGGTTTTTTCCTCCTGTTCATACGCTCCACTCGACAGGCACGGGAAAATCCTCATAGGATTTACGATAATGATCTTATGCCTGCGGACGGACCGGGTCCAGCGAAGTTCGTCTCTTGGTGAACCCGTAATTTCTTTCGGGACAACCCCCGGCTGTCCACGAATGGGGATTTCGCTACGCGATATATAACGATTCTAACGCAACCCTCTACCGGACCCTTGACCGGTAGACGATCGCGCTAGAAACGTTAAGTGCCGGGTACCGAAATCCGCTTACCGGTATACTATGAAAGTATCCGTGATCAGTCTGGTAATCCTGGTCTGCGCCATCGTGCTCATATCGGGAGTTTCTGCACAGGATGTCGACACCCGTGCCGGGTATTCAGTAACCCCGGCCGGAAACCTGCACCTGCCTGCGGTTATGTCGCCCATGACCGCTGGCACTATCACCCAGGGGCAGACTAACTGGTATTCATTAGTGGTCCCCTCAGGAAAGACGTCCCTGACCGTGGACCTGAACTGGGGATATGCCCCTAATTCGCTTTCGCTTACGGCCATCGCCCCGGACGGGACCATCGGCCCGTTTTATGATGCATCCGACGGGGTAATGGATGGGAGAATCTTCATGACGATCAGCAGGACCGGCGGAATTGCTCCCGGGACATGGAAGTTCAGGGTGTATGGAGTGAGTGTTTCAGGGACCCAGAGTTATAATTTTATTATTTATTAAAACAAAAGCATAAAACTCATATCCCGTCATGAGAAATAGTCATTGATGGAACCCTCTCAGGTGAGGGCTGTTGCCCTCATCATTTCCCTTTTTCTGGTTGCCGTGCCGTCCGCCACAGCAGGTACCGGCGGATATGGCGCGGCCCCGGGCCTGGCCGGTGCATTGCCGGGTCAGGACCCCGTGCCGATATCATTCTGGGATCTCACGGTGCGGGAGATGCTCATTGCAGTATCCCTGTCTTTTTGTCCGGTGCTCATGTACCCGGTTGAGATCTTCTTCTTCCTGAAGATGATGGCGGCCCTCGGGTACCGGAAAGTCGAGCGGAATGCCGTCCTGTGGAACCGGAACCGCCAGAAGATCTATGATTGTATAGCAGCAAACCCGGGCGTGAAGTTCAATGCACTGGAACGGCTGACCGGAGTAAAAGAGGGAACCCTGAAGTACCACGTGCTGATCCTCGGGATGAAGCGGAGGATTGTTTCCTTTGGCAGCGGGAGGTCAGTACGGTATTTTGAGAACAACGGCCGGTACAGCGAACTGGAAAAGAAGGTGTTCCTGCACCTGCAGAACCCGACAACGCGAAGGATCCTCGAGATCCTTGCCTCTTCCCCGGAAGTCTCCCGGAAGGAGATCGCAGGGATCCTGGGCATTGCCGGCCCGTCGATCACCTGGCATACGAAGCGGTTGTCCGGCGACGGGATTATCACCACCAGTAAAAAAGGGAGAGCAGTCCGGTACACGCTCTGCCCGGCGGGGGCGGATATCTTCAGGCGGTTCCGCGGGCAGGATCCCGGGATGGCGTTCAGGAGCGCGGTAACCGGGGAGGAACCGGGGAAGTGAGGAGGGTTCACTATTCATTTCTGCGGACCTTTAAAATAATCAAATGCCAATGTGACTTTTTCATCGATGATACCGGAGAATGTGTCGTCATCTGTCCGGTTATAATAATGCAATGCTCCCGCAATGAAATCGGCGGCCTGGATACCGGGCTCATTCTTTGAATCGGCGTGCCCGATCTCAATGGGAATTGCAGTGAGATCAATTCCCAGGTTCTTTTCAAACGTTTTGTACACGAGATATTGATCGAAGGCTTCCCGCTGGATCCCATTAAGGGATTTATCAACGGTAATCTCAACAGGGCCGCCATCATAAAATTGCTGGACAATGTGGGAGATGAGAAACCCGGTCAGTAGTTGTACACGATCTGGTGATTCGATCGAAGATGCGGGTAGACCTGTTCTTTCCTGAGCACGCAGTAGGCGATATCCGCATCGGCAGCCGCGATACAGTTAAGGATTCTTTTCTTGATCTCCGGGCCGGAATTGTTGAACTTGAACTCAGGAAGTTCCTTGTATTTTTTCTTCAGTTTGTTTCTCCGGATTTTTGCAAAACACCGGCGAATCGTGAGCGGGTCGTGGACGATAGGGCCGCGATGACGAAGTAAGGCGATGAACGGCCCGTGAACCCGAGGTCTCCCGATTCGTCGATGTAGATCTTCACAGATGAAATATATGGGCGAGGAAGTATATTTGCATGAGGTTTTGACGCTTCCCGGGACTCGAAGCGATTAGATATGGGGGCCGTTTGTGAAAATAACCAGCGAGGTAGTGATTATGTCAAAAAAATTTGTCTATTGGTATTTTTCTATAGCCGGAATTACCGGTTCAATTATTGCAATCACCGGGATTAGTTATTTGTTATATTTCAACCCGGCCGTCAATTGTCCAGACAGTGGTCAGGGGATTTGCGGGATTATGTGACAGATGGAGATATTTCCCGAATAAGATCTCTCATGGTGCTCCCGCTGCGATGTCCTGCTCCCCGATGAGCCATCTCCAGGCCGGCAGGACGTGGATAGTTGTACCATCCTGCGTGATGGTCTCTTCCTGAAGATACGTGAGAATAATCCCCTGCTCAAGACCATGCACTGCCATTGCATTGGTAAGTCCGCTGAGTTCGCGCTCCCGGTTCTCCTGCATAAGCTCATAGCAGATCTGGATTGCGCCGGTGATCTTCCCCCGCTCTTCCGTTATGAAGTCACACTCTTTGGGATTTTTGAAAAAAAAGACGGACTTTCCCCGGCGCAGCAGCTCGATGAGTACAAGGTTCTCCAGAAGCCGGCCCTTATCGTCAGAGAACCGGAACGCCACGGCATTGCGCAGGCCGGTATCGATGCAGTAGAGTTTCTTGTCATTGACATACTGTTTTTTCAAGGAGAAATCGTAACGGAAGATCTCGATGACCAGGTACGCCGCTTCAAGGAACCCGACATAATCCCGGACCGAGACGACACTCTTGAAGCCGAGCGTGTTTTTCAGGGCATTGTACGTTGCCGGGTTTGCCGTGTTGGTGACCAGGTAATGGGCAAGCTGCCGGAACCCTTTGACCTCCCGGATCCCGAACCGGCTGATGATATCCCGGTAAAGGATGTCATCCCAGATCCGCTTGAGGTACTCAGGGTCGCCGGACTTCAGGTAATCAGGGAACCCGCCACCAGAAAGATACCGGTCGAATGCGGCGAGGATCTCTGCTTTCTTCTTTCCGGTGATCCGTCCGGTCGCAATCGACCGGAACTGCAGGTATTCCCGGAACGAGAACGGGTACAGGGTGATTGTTTGGTACCTCCCGGTGAGCCGTGTCCCGAGTTCCTGCGAGAGCAGATTTGCATTGGACCCGGTGAGGAAGACCTTGTATCCCTCATCGTGGATGCGGCGGATGAACCGCTCCCAGCCTGAAACATTCTGGATCTCGTCGATGAAGAGGGTTTTTACGCCGGGCGAGGTCTTTTCGAACATGAGCATGAGGTCAGAGAAGTCCGCCACGGTAAAGTCCATGAGCCGGTCGTCATCGAAGTTGATGTACAGGAAATCATCGTACTGCGCTGCCAGCTGGCGCAGGAGCGTGGACTTGCCGCACCGCCGGATACCAGTGATCACAACGATCGCGTTCGTCTTTACCATCCGTTTTGTGGCGATCTCCCGGGGTATCCCCGGGTCCTTTGCAAGGAAGGTCTCTTTTTGCGTGTGGACCAGTTCTTCGAGCTGCGATGCGGTGATCATTTACATTACCAATGTATGCTTTGTTAGTTTTATTTACATTGGTAATGTATAAAGTTGTCTGGAAGGACGATCCGCGGGCCTGGTGGCTGCAGGTTTATCCCACAGCCTGTGGGACAATTGCCCGGGTTCCGGGATTTGACGAACATCGGGGCTCGAAGGATTTTTAGAATCCTTCTCAAATCTGCCCTTCATCCCGAACGGCAGATACTCCGTCCTACAGCCAGCGTGAACCAGCCCCGATTTATTTCAGGTAAAAAAATTTGTAAAAAAATTACGCCCGGGTCTTTTTCTTCCCGTGAGCGATGACAGCCGCAAGATATTTGTCGGGATCTTTTTCAAGCCATTCTTTTCGTTCTTTGGTGTAATCTCCGCTTCCCTGATCATACATTTGGAGGAACCGGACCGCATCGACCGGCCCAAGTACTTTCACGAGTGCCTCGATACCCTGTTTGTGGATTTCATTCAGTGTCTTTGCTTCCATGTTCATTCACCTCCATGAGCCATTCAACGGGATTTCTGACTTCAATAGTTATCTGATGAGCGTGCCTCTTAATAATGTTGATGATCGCATCATCTGTCGTCAGCAGAACTGAGCCGGCAGATTCTGCACATGCAAGGTGCAATGCATCCGCCGGGTCGATACCAAGCGCCACAATTTCATGATATCGCCGGGAAACGGGTTTTGTAACCACAACATGTTCTTTTGCCAGATCCATGAGGTTCTGCGCTTTTTTCATCCGCGTTTTGTCAGCCATGCGTGAAATTTCAAAACTGACAGCATCGCTGGTAACCAGCGTCCAGTCCTGAGTGCATCGCACCAGGATCTCCTTGACTGCTTCTGATTCAAGATGTATGCGGTTCATCTTCTGGTCATCAAATGGCCGGCACAGGCAGCATACATCGAGATAGACTTTCACATAAACCTCCTGATTTACCATTCCTCTTCTTTATATCCAGAGAATCGGGATGCGTAAGGATAAGGAGCCCGGTTGGCGGGGTGAAAGTAAGGTACCGGAGATAATTTTTGTAAGAGGTGCAGGGAACAGGGCCGGTATCCCGATCTTCTCTTCTTTCCCTGTCCAGCCAGCAGGGAAAGATTTCTCCAGTCATACCCGAACGTTCACCCGATTTTCATCATCAGAATGCAGTACGGGTATTCCGGCTTATATCGCGGGCAGTCCTTTTCCAGACAGGGAACAAGCCCGACGGTTGGATCTTTTTCCCGTGCCAGCCTGACCCGTTCTGTTTCCATGCACCAGTTGCGGATTGGTTTTTTCATATGAGGGAATAGGTGGAGAATGGGATATGGCTCAGGCAGGGGGAGGGCGAAAGTGAATGGCTTGGGCTAAGGACAGTAGGTTTTGTAAAAAAAATGCAAATCAAATCCATATTGCGATGGTGAAGAGCGGGGTGGTGGATCGGTCTGGCGCTTCCCGGCCCCGACACGAAGCGTGGATGGTGTCCCTGATGACCGGCAATATGCGTGAAAAATATGTATCTCCAATTGAACACCTGGAGCATAAATCCGCCGATGGCTGATCCCCCAAAACCCCATCTTAGTGATTCCTTCACCTCGCCTCCCACGTCCTAAATCCCGTCTCCCTGACCTATCCTCTAACCAAACAGATCTACACAGGCCGGTTTTATCCCTCGCAAAAAGCCCGGTCTGGTAATCCGGGGCAATATCAGCATTTCCAGAAAAACCTTCCCAAAAAAGGGCCGAAACAGGCCGGTCGGCGAAATCCGGAAAAATGGAAAAGAAGCCCGATACAAGCCCGGATTGGCTTTTTTAACATTACTTAAAATCACTGGAAACAATCCGGGATAAGCCCACGCGGCTGGGAATTGATCGTCGCATCAGCGAAGAGAGCCTAATGGCTCTCTTCTCGTGTTCCTTCGTCACACAGCGAGGATTAATTGGAGAAGATTTTCTTCAGAAAATCTTGGACTTCTGAAAGGTCATCGGACCTTGAAGATGAGTAGAGTTCGTCAGAACTCTTCGACTGCGCCAGCCCCCATTAAGCGTCAAAACCTCTAACGTTTCCCACTTTTTTTCGCCCTGTAATCCGGATCCTTCTTCTCGTAAATCGAGAATAGTTCAGAAGGAGCGATCCCGAGAGCTGAACAAATCTTCAAAATAGTAGAAAATGTCGGGCTCCGTTTTCCGTTCTCGATGAGGCTGATGAAGGTCCGGTCGAGGCCGGCGAGTTTTGCAAGTTTCTCCTGGGAAATTTTTTTGGCTTTCCGCTCTTCCTGCAGCATCTTGCCAAAAATTTCTTCCTCGTGCATTTTCACTGATTGAGATTCGGTTGAAAAGAGGGTAATTTCTATCGCAGACTATAGTCGACAAATTTATCCTCCCCGCCCGCCAACAGAAACATTGGTGCCTGGTGAACCAATTTCGTCAAACCCCGGACCCAAAAGAAAATCCCGATCGGACACCCCCGGCTATAGACGCTTGGTCTGAACGTGATCGTTCCGGGAAAATCTCACCAGTCACCGGCATACGGGATGATGGCAGCACAATACTCCCGCGCCCGCCCGGTGCCAGCGAAGGAGACCTGTTTTTACCTCCCCGGTACTACATCGCGGCAGGAGACGGGCCGGTGATCCGCATACTCGGGTGCCGAGAAGATGTGGCGTCATTCATCATGGGGCTCTCCGGCCCGGAACTCCGCGGGCTAAACGAGCGGGAACGCCACCGGGTCCGGGAATATTTCACGGGATTCTTCGGGAGCAGGTGTGCGAGCACTGGAGCCGGCTGTACGGACCGGAAAAAAGACCGGCGCAGTCCTGTGCAGGGATGTGACGCGGCCCGGAACATTCTGCCGGGGATCGATAGCCAGAACAGATAATTATCGGCAGATTGTTCACGGAGATGACCAGACAAAATACAGGAGAAAACACTACTGGTCAATGCATTAATAATCCTCACGGTATACCTATCTGGTAACAGGAACCGGTCATGGATCTCCACGAACTGATCAGAGCAAAACGCGATGAGATCTTCGTACTTGCAGGCCGGTTCGGGATAAAAAATATCCGCATCTTCGGCTCCGTTGCACGGCACGAAACCCGCGAGGGAAGCGATATCGATTTCCTTGTGGAGTTTCCTTCCGGCACGTCACTCATAACCCATGCAGCATTCCAGAGGGAACTCTCCGATCTTCTCGGGTGCGATGTAGATGTTGCATCGGTCAATGGACTCAAAGAACACATCCGTCATTCAGTGATACAGGAAGCCGTACCTCTATGAGAACTGACCGGGACCGGCTTCTTGATATTGTAGAGGCAATCCAGCGTATTTCGGAAAAGCTTCCTTTGGGAAAAAAGGAGTTCATCGAATCCGACCTGCTTCAGGTATGGGTCCTTTACCATATCCAGGTAATAGGGGAAGCAGCAAACGGCATCTCTCCGGAATTCCAGAAACAAAACCCGAAAATTCCATGGAAAGATATCATTGCCATGCGCCATCTTCTCGTCCACCAGTATTTCGGCATCGATCTGGACGAAGTCTGGAATACGGCACACAAGGATCTTCCAACGTTAAAGTCAGAGATAAACCGGATCCTGGAACGGCAGTAATACCGGTAAAATACCGGTTCACTCGATCCGGAGGGACTGGTAAAATCGTTCTTCCCTTCGCCTCCTTCTCCGTCAAAGATCACCACACAATCTTCCTCCCCGCCATTTCCCGGGAACGGCGTCATAAATCCCATCCCCCCGCCCGGTCACCCGGTCGCCAGCGTCCCGGCAAACCGCGAGAGGGCGTCGAGGCACGCCTTCCTGTCCCGGGCGGAAACGGCCCGGACGGGAGTTGTACCGAAACAGGCCGCAAAAGCTTCCGGATGTGCTCCCTCGCAGCCGCACTTGTTCAGGAAGACGACGGAGGGCACCTGTGCGGCAGACAGGGTATCGTAGAGATGCCGGGTGAAATCGTCCAGCGGGGACGTAACATCCACGAGCAGGACCGCCCCGTCCATTCCTTTTGCTATGATCTCGCGGGCGAACCCGAACCGCTCCTGCCCGGGTGTACCGTAAATATGGATATGGAGCCCGTCCTCCAGAACCCGCCCGAAATCCAGTGCAACGGTCGTTGTCCCTCCGGCACAGTTCGCCTCGATATGCGTTGATTCGGGATCGAGGGTCCTGATCAGGGTAGTCTTGCCCGCACCGAAGGCACCGAAAATGACGATCTTGAGCCTGCTGCCGTTTGCCATCCGGATAAAAAATGGGCCGGGCAAAGTGTTGATGGTTGTGGTTTCCGAAGGTCGGCTTCTGCCTCCCTTCGAAATTCGGCTTTCAGCCTCACTTCTCTTCGTCGAGGTCTGAAGACCTCTCCGATTCTCCATCTCGAAGTCCTTGCGGACTTCTTCGATTTCCGAAGAACTGCACGAAGTGCAGTTCGAGGAGGAGAAGAACCCACCCGGGTTCTTCGAATTCCGAAGAGGTTCACCAGAAAAACGAAGTTCGGCTTTTTGCCTCACTTCTCCATCCGAAGAATTGAGCGGAGCGAGATTCGAGGACGAGAAGATTTACGAAGTAAATCTTCGACTTCGTCGAGGTTTTGAGAAACCTCTCCGATTTCGAAGAGGTTCATCCGGATGACGGAAATTCAATCTTTTATACTCCGCTGCTTTTCCGGTTTTTTTAATCAATAAATTCAATCATTAAAGTCGGATGGCAGATAATATTCTTGGCTGTCCTAGAGGATTATCCACTAGGACGTTTTTTAATCAGAATTAAAGAGACTTTGTATCAATGGTTCTGGTGCGTCTTTAATGCGTCTTCGAGACTTGATATTTTTCCATAAAAAAAATTCACAATTGCTTCATCAATTCTCCGAACTATTTAGCAACTAATTTCCTGTTTTTAAGATTGAATCCACGATAACGCACAAGACCCTCATCGCTCTTTTTGAGCTGGCTTAGGGCCGAACTACGGGCCGGTACGCACCTTTCGGTACGGTGATCTCGAACCGCGCCCCGTTCCCGAATGTACCTGTTTCCTCAATCGTAATCCCGGTTATCGAGAGGATCTCCCGGGAGAGGAAGAGCCCCAAGCCGGTATTCTTGCCAAAGTTTTGTTCGAAGATGAGCAGTTTATCTTCATCTGGTACACCCCGGCCGTTATCCCGCATAAAAATCCTGAGACCGTCGTCCGTCTTATGATAGGAGAGGCTGACACGGGTCACATCGCCGCCATGCCGGAGTGCATTGTCGAGAAGGTTGTAGAATACTTTCTCGATGAGCGGATCGGCAAATATTTCGTACTCATCCGTCGGCATATCAAGGGAAATATCGAACATCAGGAACTGGAGCGTCGCATGCCGGAAGAGCTCGCTGACGTTCTGCCACCGGGGCTCTTTTATCCCGAGATGCTCGTACCCCTTCGTAAATTCGATCTGGCCGTTGATTGTATCTGCGGCTTTTCCGGCGATGCCGATCAATTTTCGCGTCTCCTGATCCAGATGGTTCGTGTCGATGAGATCGAGGGCGCTCCGGAGTGCAAGAACCCGGTTCCGGATATCGTGCCGGGTGATGCCGGAGAGGAGTGTGAGTTTCTTATTTGTCTGGAACAATGCTTCCTGGGTCTGTTTTTGGTCAGTGATGTCCCGGATCGTCCCCTGGAAACCGATGATTGCGCCATCCCGGTCTTTTTGCGGGACGGTCGTTATGAGCGTGTTGATTATAGTACCATCTTTCTTCTTCAGATTCACCGGGTACTCTTTTGAATATCCCTTCTCTTTGATATAGGCAAGGTGGCGTTTCCGGTCACGTGAATTCTCATACAGGTCCCTGACATTGACTTTCTGCAGTTCATCCCTGCCTGCATAGCCGAAGAAATGGACGGCTGAATCGTTGAAGTCTAACCATCTCCCGTCAATCGACGTGATGAACACGCAATCAAAAGATGTGGTGAAGAACGCCCGGTATTTCTCTTCGCTTTCCCGGAGCGCATCTTCGGCCCGCTTCCGGTCAGTAATGTCCTGGTTTGCTCCAAAGTGCCGGACAATCCTCCCCTCGTTATTCACGATTCCTGTCAAACGGACAACGATGTCGCGCACTTCGCCATCCCGGCGGATGATGCGATGCTCCAGCTGTACGGTATGATGGGAATCAATCGTTTCCTGTACTGCACGTACCACATTAAGAACAGTCGGTAAATCGTCCGGGTGGACGAATTCCCGAAAATAAATATCTGCAGGCATGAGGGTGCCTCCTTCCCTTTCGGCCGAAGTGCCGTACAGCTCGTAGAACCGGTCATCGAATGTAAACATTCTGGAATCGATATCATACTCCCAGTTCACAAGGTTTGCGAGATTCATCGCATTGGTTAGCTGGATCTCCCGTCCCAAAAGCGCCTCTGCCGCCCGCTTATGTTTGGTGATGTCACGTGCAATCCCTAAGATTGCGTAGGGTTTTTCGCCGTGGAGCATGAGAGATCCTTTCGTCTCGACGTCCACGAATTCCCCATTTTTTTTCTGTAACCGGTATTCCACAAGATCCGGGTGAGAGCCGCCTTCAATAAAGGTTCTGGTTATTTCTTTGGCTTTTAAAAGCTGTTCACCGCTAATCAGGGATGTGAATGAGAGGTGGGAGATATCATCCCTGGTGTAACCCAGCAAGGCAAGGGCAGCGGGATTCGCATCAATGAAATTACCTTCGAGATCATGGATATAAATGCAGTCGAGAGAGCGCTCAAAGAGCGACAAGTACCGCTCCTCGCTCTCTTTCAACGCCCGTTCTGCCTCACGTTGTTCCACGGATTTCCGGATTTTGTGGGAGAGTTCAGCGAACTGGGCAACTGGATCACCGCCCTTCTGGAGATAGAAATCCGCCCCGTTCTCGAATGCGGCGATCGCAATCTCTTCCCGCCCTCTTCCCGTGAAGATGATGAATGGGATAGAATTTCCCAACCCCCTGACCGTCTTTAAAAATTCGATCCCGTCCATCTCCGGCATCTGGTAATCGGAGACGATCGCATCATACCCGCCATCCCTCATAGTGTCCAGTGCTTGTCGTGGTGAGCATTCGGTATTTACAGAAAAATTACCGGTCTGTTCAAGATAAAGTTTGCAAATTTCAAGGAGGGCGATTTCATCATCGACATAGAGCACCGAAATCATGAAAAAAACGCCTGACACCTGATCCTTTTAATATAACTTGGGAGTTTTAAAGGAATTAATACCTGCGTTTTTCAGGTGATATTGCATTACGGTTGATAACAAATATTTCACCTCGTTAAAATTTTCAAACCAACTGCAGACGCAACTGAACCCCGGCCCCAGATCATACAATTTTTAATGATACTATCGGCAAATTACCCCGGCGGGCCATTTTTCCAGGACAATGGAATAATTCATATTTTTTATCCAAATGGATATCAGAAAGATAAAAGCACAAACAAATAATCTTCTCATTAGCCTTTTATTTGTCGGGATGAAAGTATCGATCACCAATCGCCAACGCATCAGAACCATATCAATTGGCTCGGAGAGGCCCTGGTGCGGGGGTGGCATCGTTTGGATGGTAGAATGTACTCTTATAATTTTTATAATTCCGGTGTAACCCGACCGGTTAATGCCGGATTCTACGAGGTCGAAAAAAGGAACTTGGGTATTGGTGTTCTGGTTCCGGGACTGGAAAATTATACCGCGAGGTAGTCGTTCGGCGTGGGCATCTGCTCTTTTAAGCCCTTGCGCTTGCGGATGCTGACCACGACGTCCTTGACCATGTTGTTGGGCACGAGCTCGAAGCCCGAGAACTCGGTGTTCCACATGGCACGCCCTTCGGTTGCGGACCGGATGTCACCGGCAAACCCGAAGAGCTCGGCCACCGGGGCCTTGCCGACGACCGTGATCGTGTCGCCCTCGCTCGCCATGTCGAAGACCTGGCCGCGCCGCCCCTGGATCTGGGAGGTTGCGGCACCCATCTGGTCCATCGGGACCGTGATCTGGATCTTCTGGACCGGCTCGAGAAGCGAATCGCCGGCGAGCAGCAGGCCGCCCTTGATGGCGCCGCGGACCGCGGGGATGACCTGAGCCGGGCCGCGGTGGATCGCGTCCTCGTGGAGCTTGACATCGACGAGGCGCATCTTGAGGTTCTGGACGGGCTCGTCCGCGAGCGGGCCGCCGGCGAGTGCCTCGTGGATACCCTCGATGATCAGTTCCATGGTCTCGTTGAGGTACTGGACACCCTTGGTCATGTCGAAGAGCATGTTGGTGCCCTTGATGTCCTTGACGTTCTTGGCCTCGTCCTTGTCCATGCCGGCTTTCATGAGGATGTCCCGGCGTTCGATGGCCTGCTGGTTCATCGAGACTTCGCCTTTCTTGATCAGGTCCACGATCGCATCGGGAAGGGGTTCGAGGTCAAAGTAGAAGCGGTTGTGGCGGTTCGGGGACTTGCCTTCGACCGACTCGACCTTGCCGGTCACGGTCTCACGGTACACCACGATCGGCTCGGAGGTGACGATCTCGACACCCTTGTCGCGCTTGATACGGCCGGTGACGATCTCGAGGTGCAGTTCGCCCATACCGGAGATCAGGTGCTCGCCGGTCTCTTCGTTGATGGCGATACCGAGGGTCGGGTCTTCCTTGGCCACCTGCCGGAGCACCTCGACGAGTTTCGGCAGGTCCTTCATGTTCTTCGCCTCGACGGCAACCGTCATGACCGGCTCACTGTAGTGCTTGAGCGACTCGAACGGCGTCATTTCCATGAGGTTGGTAACCGTAGACCCTACAATCGCATCCCGGAGACCGGTGACAGCGGCGATGTTCCCGCCGACAATCTCCTCGACCTCGACACGCTTGGGGCCCATGAAGATGCCGACCTGCTGGAGACGGTTCTCCTTCTTGGCCGAGCCCATGATATAGAGCCCGTCGCCCCGCTTCAGCTTTCCTGAAAAAAGACGCCCGGTGGCGACTTCCCCGGCATGGGGGTCGAACGAGATGTCGGTGACCATCAGGGCGACCGGACCATCCGGGTCGCAGGTGATCATGGCCCTGCCTTCCCTGGACTCCTTGTCCCCGTGCCAGATGACCGGGATACGGCGTTTCTGTGCATCGAGGGGGTTGGGGAGCTGGTTTACGACGATATCGAGCAGGACATCGGAGAGCGGGCTGTGCTTGGCAAGATACTTCATGTCCCCTTCGCGGCACTTGTTGTACACATCCTTGAACGAGATGCCGCTCTTCTTCATGAACGGCGCAGAGACTGCCCAGTTGTAGAGCGCGGAGCCGAAGGCGACCGTGCCTTTTCCGGCGTCAAGTTTCCAGCCGTTATTGTAGGCTTCCTCGTTCATCCCCTTGATCAGCTTGTTGACCTTGTCGATCACTTTGCCGAGCCGGATCTGCATCTCCATCTCGTCGACTTTCAGCTCGTTGATAAGACGGTCGACCTTGTTGATGAAGAGGATGGGGCGGACCTGCTCCTTTAAGGCCTGCCGGAGCACGGTCTCGGTCTGGGGCATCGTGCCCTCGACCGCATCGACGAGAACAACGGCCCCGTCAACGGCACGCATGGCACGCGTGACGTCGCCGCCGAAGTCGACGTGGCCCGGCGTATCGATCATGTTGATCAGGTAGTCCTGGCCTTCATACTCGTGGACCATCGAGACGTTGGACGCGTCGATGGTGATACCCCGGGCCTGCTCCTCCTCGTCCGAGTCCATGAAGAGCTGCTTGCCGGCAAGTTCTTCCGAGATGATGCCGGCGCCGGCGAGCAGGTTGTCGGAGAGGGTCGTCTTGCCGTGGTCGATGTGTGCCACGATACCGATGTTCCGAATATGTTTCGGTTCCTTCATGAGCTCAGTTACGCGCTCGACTGATTTTTTGCCGCGGACCATGAAAATAACCTCAAAAAAGATAATTAACGGGCAGATTTTGCGATCCGCTCGCGTTCTTCCTTTTTCCCTACCGAGTAGCACTTCATGTCGCCCTTGGAGGCGGCGATCAGTTCGTCGGCGAGAACCGCACTGGCGCTCTTCTTGCCGGAGCTGGATCCCTTCAGGGTTGCCTCGGCAATGAAGTGGATTGCCGTGTCGACCCTCCGCATGGGTGCGGTGTCGACCGATTTCGGGACGTTGATGCCACCGTACTTGAGGCGGACCGTCTCTTCCCTGGGACCCGAGTTGGCGATCGCCTCGACCAGCACCTCGATGGGGTTGCGCTTGGTCTTCCTGTTGATGATCTCGAATGCATCCCGCACGATCCGGATGGCCAGCTGTTTCTTCCCGGTATTATTCTCGGTCTGCATCAGGCGGTTGATCAGCCGCTCGACGATCATCATGTTGGACTTGCCGAACTCCTGGCGGGAGAACTTGCCGCAGGTATGGGGGATGATCATGGAGGTGAGGGTGACGTAGCGCATGAGGCCGGGGTCGGTGACCTTGACTTCGGAGGCGTCCCACTTGTTGAACAGGAGTTTTGTGCCTGCTGTCTTTCCTTCGGTCTTTCCTTCGGTTTCTGCCATCACGATCACCTGCGCGGTTTCTCCTTCCTGCCGATGACCATCTCGTGGAGGCAGACGTTGTTCACCTTGGTGACCACGTAGCGCACGCCGGGGATATCCCCCATGGAACGCCCGAGACGGCCGCCGATGCCCTCGATCTCGACTTCGTCGTGTTCGTCAATGAAGTTGATCGCACCGTCGCCGACGGCAAAAGCGCTGACCTGCCGCCCGTTCTTGATCAGCTGGACGCGCACGCACTTCCGGATCGCGGAGTTCGGCTGCTTGGCTTCGACACCGATCTTCTCCAGCACGATACCTCTCGCCTGTGGCGCACCCTCGAGAGGGTCCGACTTCACATCGAGGTTGAGTTCGCGGCGGGCGTAGTTCTTGTCCGCCCACCGGAACTTATTTGAGTCCCGAACCAGTTTTCTGGCTGCAAATTTACCCTGTCCCATTAAATAGCCTCATGAAAGTTGTTTTTGTGGTTATCGATAACCCACACTGGGATATGTACTAACGCGGGTGATCGATTTATAAATTGTGGCATCCCACCTGCCTGTCTTATACTATTGTCCCTTGTGCATAATAACATTATATCATCCGGAACCCAATCATGAGCAATGAAAACCGGGATCTACAAAGAGGTGCAGATCGATACCAGCCACCGCCTGCTCCACTACAAGGGTAAGTGCGCCAACCTCCACGGGCACCGCTGGAAGGTGGAGGTCTGGATGGAGGGGGAGCCGGACCCGGCCACGCAGATCCTGATCGATTACAGCCTGATCAAGAAGGTCATCGGCAAATACGATCACCAGATAATCCTCAACCGCGACGACCCCATGGTGGCCTGCATGGAGAAGTTCCAGCACGTCATAACGACGCCCGGCGATCCGACGAGCGAACTGATTGCAGCGATCATCCGCGATGACCTCTACGCGGTCTGCCGGGACCTGAAGATACCGGCAACGGTACCGAAGATCCGGGTCTGGGAGTCCCCGACATCCTGCGCCGAGCTTACCGAATGAAGATCGCAGAAATTTTCCGGAGCCTCCAGGGGGAAGGGAAGAACCAGGGAAAGGCCTGCCTCTTCATCCGGCTCGCGGGCTGCAACCTCGCCTGCACCTGGTGCGATACGGGATACGCCCGGAGCGGCGGCATGGAGATGGGACCCGACGCCATCCTCGAACAGGTCTGGCGGGTGAATCCCCCCTATGTCTGTATCACGGGCGGCGAACCGCTCCTGCAGGCAGACGAGCTGGAACCGCTCCTCGCATCGCTCCGCAGGCGGGGGACGGCCATCGATATCGAGACCAACGGGACGATCGACTTCTCCCGCCTCCAGCCCTACGCCTCTGTCTGCATGGACGTGAAATGCCCGTCCTCCGGGGAGCAGAGCGACCTCGCCCTGCTCGCGGCGCTGCGGCCGCAGGACAGCGTGAAGTTCGTGGTGAAGGACGAGGCGGACTGCCGGTATGCGCAGGAGGTCATCGCCACGTACCGGATCGCCGGGGAGATCTTCTTCTCTCCAGTCTTCGGCACGGATTACAAGGCGATCACGAAATTTATTCTCGTCAATAACCTGCCGGTGCGGTTCCAGGTACAGTTGCATAAGATCATCGGGGTACAATGATGAAAGCGGTGTGTTTATTGTCAGGAGGAATGGACTCCTCCACGCTCGCGTATGTCGCAAAGAGGAGGGGCTACGATATCCTGGCCCTTCACTTCAATTACGGGCAGCGGACGGAACGAAAGGAACTCGAGAGCGCAAAGAAGATCGCCGGGCTGCTGGACGCAGAGGCGTTTGTCGAGGTCAACCTCGATTATTTCACGAAGTTCGGGGCGAGCAGCCTGACAGATAAGGACATTGCCGTCGAAGAGTTTGACCCGGAGCGTGTTCACATGCCCAATACCTACGTACCGTTCCGGAACGCGAACCTGCTCTCGATCGCAACCAGTTTTGCCGAGGCGCGTGCGGCAGAGGCCATATTCATCGGGGTCCAGTCCCTCGACTACAGCGGCTACCCCGACTGCCGCCCGGCGTTCATCGCAGCATTCCAGAGGGTGATCGAGCTCGGGACGAAGGACACGACAGAGATCGTCCTCTTCACCCCGTTCATCCACATGACCAAGACCGATATCCTGCGGGAAGGGATCCGGCTCGGCGTGCCGTACGAGCACACGTGGTCGTGCTACCGGAACGAGGAGAAGGCCTGCGGTACCTGCGGCTCGTGCCACTTCCGCAGGGAAGCATTCGATACAGCGGGCATACGCGACCCGATAGAATACGAGGTCTGAATGGAGATTTTCCGCGGCAGGCGTCTCTGGATAGAGAAGCGCACGATCCGGCTCCCGACCGGCACGGAGCGGGAGAAGGTGATCGTTCACCCCGGCAATGCCGTGGCAATCCTTCCCCTGAACGGGGAGCGGTGCACGCTGCTGAAGCAGTACCGGTACGCCATCGACCAGTACATCTGGGAAGCCCCGGCCGGCACCATGGAGCCCGGCGAGGATCCCGCGACAACAGCGGGCCGGGAGCTGATCGAGGAGACCGGTCTTGCGGCGAAGACGATCACGCCGAAGGGGTTCATCTATACGACACCCGGGTTCACCGACGAGAAGATCTTCCTGTTCGAGGCCCGGGACCTCTCGCCCTCGCAGGAATACCAGAAGGACGAGGACGAGGTGATCGAGGTCGTGGATGTCCCGGTCCGGGACCTTGCGGGAATGGTCCGCGACGGCACCATCACCGACGGGAAGACCATCTGCCTGATCTGCCGCTGCCTGGGGTGCTGACCGTGCGGACCGCGTTCATCCTTGCCGTTTTTCTCATTGCTGCTGCAGTTATCGCCGGGTGCACCAGCGCCCCCGCGAAACCCTCGTATTCCGTGGACAATAACGGCGTCCTCTCGGTGACCTGCGCACCGGTCACGACGAACGAGACCGTGCTCTTCGCAAACGGTACCTATACTGAATCCCGGGTCGTCATGCACACCCAGACGGGTGACGTGGTGACATACCTGAGTTATCCGGAACGGCCAAAGGCGGTGCTGGAGTACATACCCGGGGCCGGGGAGAAGATCTCGGGTCATGCGGAACGGATGGTGACCTATGCGGCTGCCGGCTATGCATTCATGTTCGTCGAAATCCGGGGCAGGGGCGGGGAGACAGCAGGCTACCCGTTCGACCCCCGGACGGACTATTCCCGGTTCGAGAGCGGCGACTGGCCCGAGTACTACCAGACCATCTGTGACATCTCGTCCCTGCGCGCCGTGCTTGCCAGCCGGTTCGGCGTCCCGGTTTATGCCGTCGGGGGGAGCAATGGCGGACGGTACGCGGCAGTTGCGGCCGGGGTCGACCCGGAATTTGCCGGGTACGTGGGGATCTCGACCGCGGACTGGGGACTCCGGGACGCAGTCCTCGCGCAGGGCGGCACAGGCGATATCCTGAAGTTTGCGACGTCGCTTGAGCCGGGCACCTACCTGCCCGGGATCTCCCCGCGCCCGGTCTGGATGTACCATAACGCGACTGACCCGTTCATCCCCTTTACCTCCGGCAAGGCCCTCTTCGCAACGGCAGACGAGCCCAAAACCTTCACTGAGTTCAACGGCGATCATGGGATCAACCCGGATGTCGACCGGCGGCTCATAGCGCAACTGGCGCAAATTTATGGCACGTGAGGGAGAATAGGTACTAGCTTTAGTGAGAGGTTTGAATCCGGCAATGGCAGAAGAAGCGGAGATGGACGACGCGCGGAAGCGCTATGAATTCAAGAAGACCCTTGAGAAGCTCCAGTCGCAGCAGGGGGACGGGACGGAACTGATAACCCTCTACATCCCCCCCGACAAGCAGATCTATGACGTGACCAACCAGCTCAAGGACGAGTTCGGGCAGTGCGCGAACATCAAGTCCAAGCAGACGCGGACCAATGTCCAGAGCGCCATCTCCTCCATCCTCTCCCGGCTCAAGTACTACAAGCGGCCTCCCGAGAAAGGGATAGCAGTCTTCTGCGGCACGGTAAAACTCTACGGCGACCGCACCGACCTCCAGTGCACCATCATCGAGCCGCCTGAGCCCCTCAACCTCTACATGTACCGCTGCAGCTCCAATTTCGAGCTCGAACCCCTTAAGCAGATGCTCGAGGAGAAGTACGTCTACGGCCTGCTCGTCCTCGACAAGCGCGAGGCGTACTGGGGGTTCCTGCGCGGCAACCGGATCGAACCGATGGGGGGGGCGAACTCGACGGTGCCGGGTAAGATGCGGAAAGGCGGCCAGTCGGCAGCCCGGTTCGGGAGGCTGCGCGAGATCGCCATCGACGAGTTCTATACCAAGGTCGGCGAGCGGTCAAGTGCCATCTTCCTTGCCGAGAAAGATTTTTTCGAGCGGTTCAAGGGCGTCCTCATCGGGGGCCCGAGCCCGACGAAAGAGGAGTTCGAGAAGGGGAACTACCTCCACCACGAGGTCCAGAAGCGGATCATCGGGCTGTTCGATGTTGCCTACACCAACGAGGACGGGCTCTCCGAGCTCGTGGACGCTGCAAAAGACGCCCTCAAGGGCATGACCGTCATCAAGGAGAAGGCGTTCATGGACCGGTTCCTCAGGGAGCTCGTCAAGGAAGACGGGCTCGCGGCATACGGGGAGGAGAGCATCCGTCACAACCTCGGGATCGGTGCCGTGGATATCCTTCTCCTCTCGGCGAACCTCCGCAAGTCCCGGCTGAGGATCAGGTGCCAGAGCTGCGACTACACGAGCGAGAAGACCGTCAATGTCGAGGCCGGCAAGACGGTTGCAGACCTCCCGCTCGGGAACTGCCCGAAGTGTACAGCCCCCCTTATTCTTGAGGAGGAGATCGATATCATCGACGAGCTGACGAAACTTGCCGACCAAAGCTCCGCGAAAGTCGAGCTCATATCCGACGATTTCGAGGAGGGATCGATCCTCTTCTCGGCATTCGGCGGGATTGCCGCGATCCTCCGCTACAGGACGGGATACTGATGCTGAACGAGACATCCACGATCATCGGGAACGTGATCCGGGAACACACCGCCCTCACCGACGCGCAGCTGACGGATGGCGGGGAGCATGCCGACCTTGCATCGACCGTCGCATTCTCGCTTGCAAAACAGCGGAAGCAGGCGCCGGCCAGAATAGCCCAGGAGCTCGCCGCAGAGATAGCCGGAGATCCACGGCTTGCCGGGATCACGGTCGAGGCGAAAGGGCCGTACATCAACTTCATCTTCGGCAAGGAGTACGTGAGCGGAGCAGTCAGGGAAGCGGTGAAGCCCGGTTACGGCACATCGCCGCGTAGACCGACCTGGGTCGTGCTCGAGCACACGAGCGCAAACCCGAACGGCCCGCTCCACGTCGGGCATATCCGGAACTCGATCATCGGCGACACGCTTGCCCGGGCGTTCCGGAAGGCAGGCTACCCGCTCGAGGTGCAGTACTATGTCAATGACATGGGCCGCCAGATCGCGATCGTGGTCTGGGGGTTCGACAACCTCGACAGCACCCGGCTTGAAGGGGAGAAGGAGGACGCCCATATCGCGCGGGTATACATAGCGGCGAACCGAGAGATCGAAAAGGACGAGAGCATCACCGGGCAGGTGAACACCCTGATGCAGCTGGTCGAGAACGGGGACCCCGCGACCGTGAAAAAGTTCCGCAGGGAAGTCTCCCGCTGCCTCGACGGGTTCAGGGTCACGATGCAGGGCCTCAATGTTGCGCACGACCGGTTCGTCTGGGAGAGCGACTTCATCCGGAACGGCTACACCGAACGGATCATCTCACGGATACGGAAACTCCCCCAGGCACGGGACGACGAGACCCTTGCACTTGACCTGTCGGAGTTCGGGTTTGCGAACAAGTATGTCATCCGCCGCAGCGACGGCACATCGGTCTACGCGGCCCGCGACCTCGCGTTCCATGTGTGGAAGGCGGCAAACTTCGACCGGGTCATCGATGTCCTCGGCGCCGACCACAAGCTGATCGGGGCGCAGCTCCAGTGCACGCTGAAACTCCTCGGGGAGAAAGTCCCGGAGATCGTCCATTTCGAGTTCGTCTCCCTGCCGGAAGGCTCCATGAGCACCCGTTCGGGTAAATTCGTCTCGGCAGACGACCTTATCTCCGAGGTGACGAGGCGTGCCCTTGAAGAAGTGACGGCCCGCCGGCCGGAACTGGACGAGACGGCGAGGAGGTCGATCGCGAAGTCGGTCGGGCTCGCCGCGATCCGCTACGACATCGTGAAGGTCTCTCCCGAGAAGAGCACGGTCTTCGACTGGAAGGAGGCGCTTGACTTCGAACGCCAGAGCGGGCCCTACATCCAGTACGCCCATGCCCGGGCCTGCAGCATCCTTGAGAAGGGGGGGGCATTCGAGGAATGCTACGATATGGAGACGGACCAGGAGATCGCGCTCGCGAAGCAGGTCGCAAAGTTCCCGGCCATCATCGAAAAAGTCATAGCCGAGCTCCGCCCGCACATCCTCGCTACCTACGCCCGGGAGCTGGCCGATACGTTCAACTCGTTCTATCACTTCGAACCGGTACTGAAAAGCGAAGGCAGGGTACGGGACCGCCGGCTCACGCTGGTAAAAGCGGTGCAGAACACCTTAAAAGAGGCCCTCGGGACGCTCGGGATCGATGCCATCAGCTCCATGTGAAGCCCTGCGGAAACAGGGCTACCAGTTTTTCAGCAAGGCGTCCTCGGCCGCGCTCAAGCCCTGCATGTGGTGCAAGCGTGCGCTTGCCGGTGGGGAGATGTGTTACAAGCACCAGTTCTACGGCATAGACAGCCACCGCTGCGTCCAGATGACCCCCACGCTCCGCTGCAACCAGCGCTGCCTCTTCTGCTGGCGTTCGTTCGAGCACGAGCCGCAGGAGGAGGTGGAGTGCCCGCCGGAGACCATCCTTGCCGGTATCCGGAAGTACCAGAAGAAGGCGCTTGCCGGCTATAACGCAATCCTCGACAACACGGTGACCGAAGAGCGGTGGCAGGAGGCCCTCGACCCGAAGCACGTTGCGATCTCGCTCTCCGGTGAACCGACGCTCTACTCGCGGCTCCCGGAACTCATCGACCTCTTCAGCAGCAAAGGCTACACCACCTTCCTCGTGAGCAATGGCACAAACCCGGAGATGCTGCGGCGCTGCAGGCCGTTCCAGACATACGTCTCCCTGGATGCACCCGATGCGGAGATCTACAAGGCGGTGTGCCGCCCGCTCGGGGACTCCTGGGACCGGATCCGGGAGAGCCTGTCCCTGCTTGGGTCCCGCCGCTCCGCGATCCGGGTCACGCTGGTCCGGGGCCTGAACGATTTCGCTCCTGAAAAGTACGCGGCCATGCTGCAGGACTCGGGCGCTATGTTTGCGGAAATAAAGGGATATATGTATCTGGGATACAGTAGAAACAGGTTGGCAAAGGAGAACATGCCGGACCACCAGCACGTGCGGGCCTTTGCGGAGAGGATCGCGGCTGTGTGCGATTACCGGTTCAGAGATGAAAACAAGTTGAGCAGAGTGGTCTGCCTGGAGCGAGGGAGATGAGGTTCAATCCGGATGAATGGAAACGGAAGGCGCATGAGAACTTTGAAGGAGCATGGCACGAGGGACCGTCGGTACTGACACCGGCAGGACATGCAGGCACGTACCCGTACCGGGCCTACCGGCGGGCACAGGCCCACCCGGTATTTGCGACCATCAACCGCCTGCGGGAGACCTATCTTGCCCTCGGGTTTGACGAGGCGGAGAACCCGGTGATCATCGAGGAGCAGGACATCTACCGGCAGTTCGGCCCCGAGGCCATGGCCGTGCTCGACCGGGTCTTCTATCTCGGCGGGCTTCCCCGCCCGAACGTGGGGATTGCAAGGAAACAGCTGGACGAGATCAACGAGATCCTCCAGAGCCACCGGAACCCCCTGACCCACCGGGATTCGGCCCCTGCCGGGCAGAGCAGGGAGAACTACCAGCCGATGACAAAAGAGACCGAGGAGCGCCTGCGGGAGACGCTCCATGCCTACAAGAAGTCGGAGATCGACGGGGACGAGCTGACGTTCGAGCTCTCGAAAGTACTGGGCATTGACGATGCGCTGGTCGTCCACATCCTCGATGCCGTCTTCCCGGAGTTCAGGGCGCTCGTTCCGGAATCCTCACGGTCGACGCTTCGCAGCCACATGACGAGCGGCTGGTTCCTGACCCTTGGTTCGATCTGGGACAGGATCCCGCTCCCCGTCCGCCTCTTCTCGGTAGATCGCTGTTTCCGCCGCGAGCAGGCCGAAGGTCCGACCCGGCTCATGACCTACCACTCGGCCTCGTGCGTCGTTGCCGGTGAGGATATAACCAACGAGGAGGGAAAAGCCGTCAGCGAAGCGCTCCTCTCCGCATTCGGCTATACGGATTTCCGTTTCCAGCCGGACGAGAAGCGGTCCAAGTATTACATGCCGGACTCCCAGACCGAAGTCTATGCCCGCCACCCGGTGCACGGCTGGGTGGAGGTGGCGACGTTCGGCATGTATTCACCCTCGGCACTTGCCGAATACGGCATCGGTGTCCCGGTCATGAACCTCGGCCTCGGGGTCGAGCGGCTGGCAATGATCGCCTACCATGCAGATGACCTCCGGCAGCTCTGTTACCCCCAGTTCTTCCCCCGGACCCTGACGGGGCGGGAGATCGCCAGGGCGGTCCACCTGAGAGAGGAGCCGCTCTCGCCGGAGGGGAAGATGCTCGCCGGGGCAATCGCAACAACAGCCGCTGCGAATGCGACCGCCCAGGGCCCGTGTTCCTTCGATGCATGGGAAGGTGCTCTCGGGGGAGTGAACGTACGCGTGGTAGTCGAGGAGACGGAGTCCAATGCGAAACTCTGCGGCCCGGCCTGCGCCAACGAGATCTTCGTCCATGACGGCTCCATCCTTGGCGTCCCGGATACCGAGAAATGGAACCAGGTACGGACGGAAGGGGTACCGACCGGCATCTCGTACCTCACGGCAGTATCCGCCCTCGCTGCGGCCCGGGTCGAGGAAGCGGCCCGATGCAGAAGACCCGTTACGGTCCAGGTCAAGATGGCAAAACTCCCCAGCGATATCAACCTGAAAATCGATGAGCACGCGATGCGGTTTGTCACTGACAACAAGAAGAAAGTCGATGTGCGGGGGCCGGTATTCCTCGCGGTACGGTCGACAGTGATGGAATGAGTTCTTATTCTTTTGGCTTTATTAAAGCTCTATTTTTCTGGTCATTTGCTCATATTCTGCTGCCGTCAGAAGGGTGACCCCTTTCTCAGTTCGAAGAACTCTGACGAGTTCAATCGAAAACCTTCGGTCAGGAGAAGATTCTTCTTCTCCTGCTTCAGGTCCGACGACACTGAAGCATTCTCCAGCCTGCTCTTCCCTTCGGGAACAGCAGTCTCCCCGGAGGGGAAGGCAGCGAAGATGCGAATGCATCTTCTCGATTTCGTAGTCTGATGACTACTCAATCATCCCAAGGGGGTGCGCCCCTTTGACCCCTGATAGGTCTTCAGACCTCGAAGAGGAGAAGATTTACGAAGTAAATCTTCGATCCCCGTTTTTTCGGGGTTTTTCATTAGCCGTCTGAGGAACTATCGCAATTGAGGGGGATTACCCGAGCGGCGATTCAACCTCCTTGCCCCGCCGTGCCTCGAAGTTCATTTGAACTTCTCGATCTCGTGGTTCTGACGAACCACTCAATCCTCGAAGAGGCCCTGAGGCGGGGAGCCCTCATAAGCCACCACTAATTATTTATGAATCACCGGATCCCGCAGCATTTCCCGTGGCCAGATGCTGCCCCACAGATCGGAGTTTTCAACTTCTTCTGTCTTATCTCTCCGGTATCAATCCGTTCGAAGAACTCTGATGAGTTCTTCTCTTCTTCAGGGTCCAGCTGGACCCTTCAGAGTTAGAAATAGATAACATTAATATCCCGGGAATGTTAGAAATAGATAACATACAAGTTTGATAATTATGAAATCAAGAAACCTCTTTCGAATAATAATTGGAGCGCTGATGCTGATCAGCGGTATCGTATCGATCCTGCTGACGGGGAACGGGGCCATCGTTGGCGTTATTTTGCTCTTCCCGGGTTGTGCATTCCTGATCACGGGAATTACCCGTCACCGGAGGGAGGGTGATGGTCCGGAATCTGATGAGCGGTCAAAGAAGATCGCTGCGTACGGATTGTCCTGGGCATGGCTGACCGGCCTCTTCTTCATGTTCGGCCTCATCTGGCTGGATTATCTCAACGTGTTCAAGTTCAGCGCACAGAATGCACTCGCACTCTCGATCATTGTTCTTGCACTCTCCGCAGTGATCTACCCGACGTTTCTCTTGCGGAAAGGAGATGTCGGGCAATGATGACATTACTTCGCAGGAAGCTGTTATTCGGAGGGTGTATGACAATCGCAGGGGTACTCATTCTCCTAATCTGTGACTGGATGCCCCAATTCCGGAAAATCGTACTGCTCTCTGGTGTTCTTATTCCAATGGGCCTTATGTTAATTGTACTTTCGCTCATAACAACATGGTACGAGAAAAAAGCCGATGTTATAGATGATGAACGGACCCTGAAAATCCGGGCTCATACATACATGAAGGCGTTTTCATTTTCCATCACGTTTGCCATTGTTCTCTCCGTCCTTATCTATTCGAAAGTGCTTGTTATGGATGCCGGTTCAGCAATTATGGCAATTTTCTTTATTATGATACTGAGTTCCTCTCTGTTGTATTGGTATTACAACAGGCAGGGCGACATCAATGGGGAATAAAACTCCCAGAGCTTGAGGATGATCACCCGAATAAAGGAATACCGGACAAGGTTATCCCTGACACAGGACGATCTCGCGAAAAAAGTCGGTGTGCGCCGGGAAACGATCGTCTTCCTGGAACAGGGAAAGTACAATCCCTCGCTCAGGCTCGCCCACGAAATCGCCGTTACGCTTCATGCAAGGATCGATGACATCTTCATCTTTGATGACGGCTCCCAAGAGCCGGAACCGCGGGAAGTCCTCGTGGACTAAAAGGAGGTCCCGCTCACGGGGCAACGGTTTCGGGTCTGATGAGACACCCGCCGGGCTCCGCCGCTTCCGGCTCCCGGCACAGTTCTTCAAGGATGAGGACGGTCGCTTCCTTGTCCAGGGGCTGGTTGTCATTCCCGCATTTCGGGGAGTAGATGCAGGACGGGCAGCCGTCATCGCAGCGGCAGTCCCTCACCAGTTCCCGGGAACTCGAAAACAGTTCAGGCATAATTTCGTACGCTTTTTCCGCAAGCCCGATGCCCCCTTCATAGGCATCGTAGACAAAGATGGTCGGTTCGCCATTCTCACCAAACGCCGGTGACGAAAGCCCGCCGATATCCCAGCGGTCGCACATGACATGGAGCGGCATCAGCGCGATGATCGCGTGCTCGGCGCCATGGAGCCCGCCGGCGAGGTCAAGACCCGAACCGGTGACCTTCTGCCCGGCAGAGGCCGGCAGGACAAACCAGAATGCCTTTGTCCGGAAGGTGAGTGGAGGCAGCAAGAGAGGTTCCAGACCGATGATGGTATCCCCCCGCTTGATCTTGTAGCCGGTGAACTGCTCGGTCACCTCAACGTCACCAAACGAACATTTCACGCCATTGATGGACCGGGTTTCAAGAATCTCAATGACAGAAAGGTCAACTTCCTTGAGGGGCTGCGTATAATAGTCCACGTCGGTCTCCGTGACCCGGACGGTGTGCGTCTCCAGGTCCATCTCGTTGACGATGTAGGTCTCACCCTGATGGAGCATGATCGCACCTTTGTGTGCCTCGCGGTATGCCTGCCCGCGGTCCATCGTCTCGAGCAGCCGCCCGTGACAGAGGATCCTGAACGTCTCGCCGGGGATGCCCCCGAGTTTTACGGCATCCGCCGCCCTCCCCCGCCCGGAATACACCCAGCCGCGGGAAGTCCTCCTCACCAGATCGCTGGATTCGAGTTCCTGTACGAGGGATGAGAACGATTCCCCGAAAAACTCCCGGTCCGGGTCTTCCCGCAGGGGCATCTCTGCAGCAGCACAGAGCAGGTGCCCGGAAACAATGTACGGGTTCTCCGTGTCTACGATGGCATGCTCGTGAGACCTGCTGAAGAACTGGTACGGGTGGTTCATGAAGTACTGGTCGAGCGGGTTTGCCTGAGCTACCAGGAATGCAAGGGACTCCCCTCCTTTTCGTCCCGCACGGCCGGCCTGCTGCCGGGCCGACATCATGGTCCCCGGAAAACCGGAGATGATCACCGCGTCCAGGGACCCGATATCGATCCCGAGTTCGAGGGCATTGGTGGAGACAACGCCTTTGAGCGTTCCGTCTTTCAGCTGCCGTTCAATCGCCCTCCGGTCTTCCGGGAGATATCCGGCCCGGTAGGCAGAGATCGATTCGGCGAGACGGACGGATGATCTGCGGGCATCTTCCCTGGCCCAGATGGTGACCAGTTCCGCCATCTTCCGGGAGCCGGTAAAACAGAGGGTCTGGAGCTTCTCTTTTACGCAGGACACGAGGAGGTCCTTTGTCTCCTGGTGGGTGGAGCGCTCGCCGATGCCATCGTAGAACGGGTTGTACAGGACAAAATGGTTCCTGCCGCGGGGGGAGCCGTCTTCGCTGACCAGATCGCATGACTGCCCGGTGAGCCGTGCGGCAAACTCCACGGGATTGGCAAGGGTCGCAGTCGAGAGGATAAACTGCGGATGGGAACCGTAATGACTGCAGAGGCGCAACAGCCTGCGGATCAGGAGCGCAATATGGGACCCGAAAACTCCCCGGTACCGGTGCGCTTCGTCGATCACCACAAACTCCAAGCCGGCAAACAGCGGGCGCCACTTCGCATGCCAGGAGAGCACCTGGTGGAGCTCGTGCGGGTTGGAGATGATGATCCGCGAATTCTCGCGGATTGCTGCACGTTTCGATTGCGGGGTGTCCCCGTCATAGATCGCCGTCCTCGCCGGAATGCCCGTGAACTGTGCCATCTCGTTCACGGTCCCGAGCTGGTCGTTGGAAAGGGCCTTGGTCGGATAGAGGTACAATGCCCGTGCGCCGGGGTCTGTCTCAAGCCGTTCAAAGACCGGAATATTGAAAGCAAGAGTCTTCCCGCTGGCGGTGGGCGTTGTGATGACCACGTTTTTTCCGGCCCGGATACGGTCGATTGCATCGCACTGGTGAGAGTAAAGCCGTATTCCCCGCTGCCGGATGTACGAGTCAAGAGTGGCAGAAAGGGGGGTCGCAGGATTCCCGTACCGGGGAGATACCGGACCGTTTGTCTCGATATTGACGACCCGGTTGCGATAGAGCGGGTTTGTGGCCAGCAGCCGGAGGAGATCGTCAACAGCCATAGGACTCTCCCAGGAGGTGGAAGAAGAGCAGGGCAAGAGAGACGACATCCTGCCGGTTGTGTTCGATGACAGGGACCAGCGGCCCGCAGTTCCCGGTCTTCAGGTATCTCTCGTAGAATTCCGGTACCATCTGGCCGGGCACGTCATCGTCCCGCGAGATCCCGAAGACCTCCCGCTCGAGGGCGGAAAGGCGCAGTGAGGGGAACTGGTCCTTCCATCTCCTGCGGCTGAAATGGAGTACATCGAAGTGGGGGATGCGGGCAGGGGTGTCCATGCCATAGTACGCCAGCCGATCGGAGATATAGGGAAGATCAAACGACTTCCCGTTAAATGTGACCAGGGCCGGCCTGTCACCGGAGAGATGCTCCAGGGTCGCAATAAGTGCAGCCTGTTCTTCGTGGATGTCCCGCAGCAGGTACTGGTTGACGATGAACTGGCCATGCTCAAATTGCCCGACACCAAAGAGGATGATCGGGCGGGAAAAAAGGCCCAGCGTCTCGATGTCGAGAAAGACAAGGTCTTCCGGCTCGTGGAGACCTGCAGCCCCCAGGACGAGCGGATGGGATTTCGGATGCCGGCTGCAGATCAGGTCCATGATATCTGAAGAGTTTCCGGAAGACAGGCGGCTGATGACCTTCCGGGCTTCAGACCGGAACTTCGGGTGACCGGCAAGGTCGGTCAGTGCCCGGAACCCCCGGGCGTTCAGCCGTTTCCGGGTTGCCTGCCCGATACCGCGGACAAGGGTGAGATCCCCGAGGAGTTCTTCCCGGAACCGGTCGAGATCGAATGCCGGGCAGGCAAGAGACTGCCGGCTCTCCAGGGAAAAGCAGGTCCCGCCGCCGTTCGAAATTTCCCTGCCGGAAAAGACTCTTTCGAACGGGACATCCTGGTACTGTGCGAGGAGGGTGTCGAGGATATCACGGGCCTGCTCGTATTCGGAGGAAAGAACAAAATTGTTGAAAAAACTGGTCCCGAAGATGTTCCCGTCGCGTACTACCTCGTATTCCCGCAGCGTCTCGATGCGTCGCTGCCAGAGTGTGCCTACGCGGGCGGGTGCGGGTATGGCTGACATCGTCTGGATACAACATCCTTATTCCGGCGTTTAAACCCCTGCCGCGGAGGGTGAAAGTAAAGAAAAGCCTCATGTACATTCAGGTCAACCGGTTGGGTGATGATTACCATCTTCCAGCACGGGGAGCATGAGTCCTCCGGTGAGATCGGGATATACCTTCAGGGACGGGGCCTCCCTTTTGAGACAAAACGGCTCTATGAGACAAGTGAGATTCCGGACATCCTGCCATCCCGGCTTATCCTTCTCGGGGGACAGATGAGCGTGAACGATACCGGCGATTACCCCTTTTTTGCCGCTGAAAAACAGGTGATCAGGAAGATGGTGGCACAAAAAAGGGCGGTCCTCGGGATCTGCCTTGGCGCCCAGATGATCGCTTCGGCCTTCGGGGAAAAGGTCTACCCGCTGGAAAAAGAGCTGGGCTGGTGCCGGGTTCATGGCTGCGGGCAGGACGCGGGTCCCCGGTTCCCGGCATCGTTTACCGTCTTTCACTGGCACCATGAGACATTTAATCTCCCGAAGGGGGCAACGCTCCTCTCGTACGGGGACACGGTGAAAAACCAGGCGTTCAGGCTCGGCAGTGCTGTAGGAGTCCAGTTCCACCCGGAAGTGACACTCCCGATCATCAGCCATTGGGCAGAAGATCTCGGCGCTCAGGAGAAACAGAAGATACTCTGCGAGTCCGATCGCCATCTCCCCGGTAATGCCCGGTGCTGCCATTATCTCGTCGATGCATTCGCCAGGGGCTGGAGTGCATGAAGGGCCTCCGGGGGTTTTTGATCGACCTTGACGGTGTCCTGTACGTGGGCGACCGGCCCGTGGACGGGGCCCGGGAGGCTATAGAATATCTCGTGCAGAACAACTACCGGATCCGGTTTGTCTCGAACACCACCCGTAAATGCCGGGAGACAATTGCTGACCGGTTGTCATCAATGGGGTTTGTAATTCCCATTGAAACCATCTTTACGCCCCCCATTGCTGCCGTCGCGTTCATGAACCGTGCCGGAAAGCGGCGCTGCCGGCTCCTCACGACCGGGGATGTTTACCGGGACTTTGAAGACGCCTGCTCCTCTGATCCTGAAACAAGGCCGGACTTTGTGATCATCGGGGATGCTGGCGATAAAATTACCTATGACAGTCTCAATTCCGCATTCCGCGACATATTCGACGGAGCTGAGCTGATTGCGCTCGAAAAGGACCGGTACTGGATGGCCCCGGACGGGCTCTCGCTCTCTGCAGGACCGTTTGTCGCCGCACTCGAATATGCGACCGGAAAGACCGCGACCGTCGTTGGAAAGCCATCAGTGGCCTTCTTTGATCTCGCACTGGAGGATATGGGACTCCGCCGGGACCAGGTGGCGATGATCGGGGACGACATTATGACCGATATCGGGGGGGCGCAAAAAGCCGGCATGAGGGGGATCCTTGTGAGGACGGGGAAATTCCGCGAAGATTCCGTTACCCACTCCGCGATCAAGCCTTATTGCATCATTGACTCCATAGCGCGGATCAACGATATTGTCTGACCGGGAAGGAAAACACGTGCGGAAAGATCTGTATGGAAAAACCGGGAGTTGTATGGGAAGTTGTTTCATTGCTGCCGGAACTTTTCTGGCCGTATGTCCGGAGACCTCTCCACTCCATTCCGTGAAACCGTTGTGTCGCCCCCTGCCGGTCCCGTTTTTCCGGGATCGGATCCGGTTGTCCCGGTCTCGCATTCCCTTTTGAAAAGGAGACGGTTGCGATCTCCGCTGCGGTCATGACTCAGGACATCCGGGAGCGGGAAGGCGGACAAATCGGTTATCGTTTGGGAATGCATCTGAAAATGGATGGATCTCGGGCAGGTACCGCTCAAGGGTGGACGATCCGGCACCGGGAAATAGTACGCGAGTACGTGAAAACGAATATGCCAGCCGGGGTTTCTGCAATAAAACCGGTTGTCCGGCCTAGGTCCCGGGGTCGAGGAGTTCCGGTTCCGGGTACGTCTCCGACACGGTCTCACCTGCTGGCAGGGCAGAGAGCCTCCTGAAAGCACTCTCCGAATATTGTCTCGATACATCGATACCGATGAACCGCCGACCGAGTTTCCAGGCAACGGCCGTGGTCGTCCCTGCGCCGTTGAAAGGATCGAGGACAAGATCGTTCCTGTACGAGAAGAGTTTCATCAGCCGCCGGGGGAGCTCCTCGGGAAACATCGCGGGGTGATCGTACTCTTTCATCCGGATCTCGGGAGGGAATGACCACCTGCCCATCACCCATTCCTTGAACTCATCGCCGCTGATGTCGATATCCTCGCGCCTCCCGCTCTTTTTATGGGTCTCCTTGTCGAAGACCTCGATGAACTCCCAGGTGTATTTTATGTAGGGCATCGAGGGGGATCTCCAGCTCCCCCATGCCGTGAATTTTGCATTGTAATTGTTCTTTTCCCACAGGAACTCCGCTTTCCAGAGCAGCCCGAGGCCAGCCAGCTGGCGGGAGATGATATGGTGGGTCGGGACATAGTCCGAGAAGAGCGGCTGGATGTTCACGGCAATCCGGCCGCCGGGCTTGAGGACCCGTTCGCATTCCTTCCAGACAACGAGAAGTTTTTCAAAATATTCGTTCCACTCGTGCGTGTCGTCATGGGGGTCCTGGGCGTAGGAATGGCCGAAATTGTACGGTGGCGAGGTAATAATCAGGTCGATGCTCCGGTCGGGTATCAGGGCGAGGACTTTTTTGGCATCCCCGCAGATGATCCGGTTCACGAAAGGCAGGATACCTGCAGAGTCCGCCACTGGCATCTCTTTTCTGGCGTCCTTCGTACCTTTCCTGACTCTCTCTTTGCCAGCCTTGTCCCGAACTTTCTCCGGCCTCATGACCTTGTATCCTGATTGTACATACATCCCGGATCAGTTAAAGGGTGTCGGAATTCCCTGAGTCGGGGCCGTATGAAAAGTGTTCACGTGAAAAGCGTTTAATGCAGCAATGAACATATTGTCTACGATTAAATTATGCTGCATATCGAGGATCTGCATGTGAAGGTCGGCGACAAGGAAGTGTTGCACGATATTAACCTCGACATCGGTGAGGGAGAGACCCATGTCCTGCTGGGCCCCAACGGGTCGGGCAAGACGACGCTTCTCATGACGATCATGGGATATTCGAACTATACGATAACGGAAGGCACGATCACCTTCAAAGGCGAAGATGTCACCCGGATGAAAGCCCACGAACGGGCGAAGCGCGGTATCGGGATGCTCTTCCAGCGCCCCCCTACCATATCGGGCCTGAAACTGGGAAAACTCCTCACCGCCATCTCCCGGACCAAGAATGAAGACCTGGTGGAACTCGCAAAATCACTTCATATGGACAAATTCCTGGACCGGGATATCAACAAGGGCTTCTCCGGCGGGGAGATCAAGCGCAGCGAGGTGCTCCAGCTGATGATCCAGAACCCGGACTTCATCATGCTCGACGAACCCGAAAGCGGTGTCGACATCGAGAACATCTCCCTCATCGGTCACGCGATCGGCTCTCTTCTTGAGAAAGAGAAACATATCGTCAAGCGCCAGAAGAGCGGGCTGGTTATCACGCATACCGGCTACATCCTCGATTACCTTGAGACGGATCGCGGTCACGTGATGTGCGACGGGCAGATCCGCTGCCACGGCAACCCCCGGGAGATCCTGAAGGACATCAAACAGCACGGCTACAAGGAGTGTCTCGAATGTCGCAACCCATGAACGTTACGGAGATCTCACCATCGGAAAAGGAGAGGATGGCCCAGACAGGCATCGACCTCGAGATGAAGAACCGCTGCGGTACGTACATCCAGATGGACCAGAACATAGTACACGCCGAATGTGCGGAGGAAGGAATCGAAGTCCTCTCCTACAAACGGGGGATGGAAAAATATGACTGGCTGAAGGAGTATGCCTGGAAGGTCGTCTCCGCAGAAAAAGACGAGGTCACCAAATATGTCGCTGCACAGAAAGACCCCAAGGGCTACGTCATCATCGCCCATAAAGGATCGAACAATGTTCTCCCCATACAGGCATGCCTCTATCTCGGGCGTGAGCAGATCCAGCATGTCCACAACATCATCATTGCCGAAGAAGGGGCGGAGCTCCATATCATTTCAGGATGCGCAAGCGGGGCACACGTGGGAAAAGGCGGCGCACATTACGGCATTTCCGAATTCTACGTGAAAAAGAACGCAAAGATCAGCTTCACCATGATCCATAACTGGAGCGAGAATATCGAAGTGTACCCGAGAAGTGCCTCCATTGTCGAAGAGAACGGGGTATTCCTCTCCAACTATGTCTGCATGCAGCCGGTGAAAAAAGTCCAAATGTACCCGACCGCGAACCTGAAAGGGGAGAACTCGGTCGCGCGGTTCAGCAGTGTTGTCATCGCGACTCCCGGTTCGACGTTGGATCTCGGGTCCCGGGCAATCCTTGAAGGGACCGGCGCGAGTGCTGAACTGATAGCCCGTGCCATCACCAAAGGCGGCACCATCATCTCCCGCGGGCACATCAACGGAAAGACTGCCGGTACCCGGGGGCATCTCGAGTGCAAAGGCCTCATCCTCAGGGACGGGATCATCTACGCGATCCCGGAGATCGAGGGGTCTGTTGTCGGCACCGAGCTCTCCCACGAAGCAGCAGTAGGCAAACTCGCCCGGGAAGAGATAGAGTATCTTATGTCGAGGGGGCTTGACGAGGATGAGGCAACCGCGACAATTATCCGGGGGTTCCTCGATGTCAAGATCTCCGGGCTTCCCGAGGCGTTGCAGAAGCAGATCGATGCGTCTATAGATGTCGCCGAGAAAGCAGGATTCTGAAAACTGGGTGATTATGCAGACCTATCCCCGGGCCGAAGAACGTTCCAGGATGGTGGAGCACCAGATCAGGGCACGGGGAGTAACCGACCCCCGGGTGCTTGCGGCGATGCGGGAGATCCCCCGCCACCTCTTCATCCCCCCTCCCTACGATGAAGCGGCCTACGAGGACAATCCACTCCCGATCGGGAAAGGCCAGACCATCTCCCAGCCCTATATTGTCGCACTGATGACCGAACTCCTCGGCCTCAGACCGGATGACCGTGTCCTTGAGATCGGGGCCGGGAGCGGGTACCAGGCAGCGATCCTGTCATCCCTTGCCCACCGGGTGACAACTATCGAGCGGATCCCGTCCGTCGCCGGACTGGCGCGAAAGAACCTTGCGGCCCTCGGCCTGACCAATGTCACGATAATCGTGGGGGACGGGACCCTCGGTTTTCCGGAAGATGCGCCGTTCAACGGGATCATCATAACCGCAGCAACCCCGTCAGTACCCCGCCCGCTCATCGACCAGCTTGCCGATGGCGGGAGACTTGTAGCGCCGGTCGGGGGAAGGGAGGTCCAGGAACTGGTCACGCTCACGAGACACGGGAAGGAGATCCTGAAATCAGGGCACGGGGGCGTCCGTTTCGTCCCGCTTATCGGGGAACACGGCTGGGAGGAGAATTCATGAAGATCATCGATATAACCCGTCCCTTATCCGGGAGTACGGTGGCATTTCCCGGCGATACGCCGCCCCGTTTCGTGCAGGAAGAGCGGGGGCTGTACCTCATCTCCGACCTGCATATGAACAGCCATTCCGGAACGCACATCGATGCACCGGTGCACTACCTCAAATCTGGAGACACGATCGATACGATTCCCCTTTCACACCTCATCGGGAGCTGTCGTGTTCTGGATCTTTCCCGGACCGGCCGGGAGATCGGGGCATCGGCTATCAAAGGACGAACAGCCGGGGCATCCCGCATCTTACTCAGGACCTCCTCTTCCGAATCGGCCGGATTCAGGGAGGACTACCCGTCCCTCACCCTTGAGGCAGCAAAATATATGACCAGTCAGGAGATTCAGTGTGTCGGCATCGATTCTTTCTCGATCGAAGCATTTGTCTGTGACGGGGCTGTTCATCGTGAACTTCTCAGTCACGGGTGCATCATCATCGAACTGCTCGACCTCTCGGGGGTGCGTGAAGGAGATTATGAGATGGTGGCACTCCCCCTCCGGCTGTCCGGTCTGGACGGCTCTCCCGCGAGGGTTATTCTTATCAGCAAAAACGGAGGTGACCCATGGATATAATCAGGGAATCGGTCAACAAGCTCGAGACCATTCTCGGGCAGAGCGGGTGCGAGGATGCAGGAGTCCTTCTTGATGTCGACCCGGATGCCGTTACCTGCCAGTTCGAACAGGGCGCGTGCATGACGGCTTCCTTCGGGGGGAGGAGCGCAGTTTTCGTAACCCACGACCCGGTCAGGGCGTTGACAAAGATCTCATTTATGTTCGGTGCCCCCTTGGAAACCCCGGCAGTGAGAAGCGCCGCAGGTGCGATCATCAATGTTGCTGCGGGTTTCTTCTGTCTTTCCCGCATACTTCATCCCTGCCCGAAAACCTTCCACGCACCCTGTCTTCAGGAACTTAAGAACGAAATTTCCGGCAAAAGGGTATCCTGCATCGGCACCATGGCTTCCATTGAACGCGAGCTGGGAAGTTCTTTCAGCACGGAAATTTCAGAAGCCGACGTCATTCTCATCAATGGTGAAGGCATTATTGCCAAAGGTACCGGCGATCTCATAGAAGCCCATACAAGAACGAAACGGATTCTCTGCTTAGGTCCCTCAACTGCGGGGAACGCCCGGCTTCATGAGATCGAACACTGGTGCCCGTACGGGACCGGTTAATCCTGCCGGAACGGTCAAGGCAGGTGCACAGTTCCTCAAAAGGAGAGGTAAAATCTTTTTTATTGCCGGCCAATAGATCATCATGCTTTTCGGGTCATCAGGGATACGAAGGAAATTTGATCAGACCCTTGCCGATACTGCGCTGAAAGTCGGGTCTGCCCTCGCTTCGAAGTCTTCTGATATTCTTGTCGGGATGGATACGCGCACCACGAGTCCCCTGCTCGCGCATCTCGTTGTATCAGGGATCCTGGGAAGCGGGGGGACCGCGTACATGGCCGGCGTCGTGCCGACACCCACTCTTGCATTCAGCACACGGATCGTCCGGGCCGGGTGCATGGTGACCGCTTCCCACAACCCTGAAGATTACAACGGGCTGAAACTTTTCAACCCGGACGGTTCATCCTTCACCCGGCCCCAGCAATTGGAGATGGAGGAGATGCTGAAGACCCAGTACTGGACTGACTGGCAGCACCAGGGAGTGGAAGTGGAGACCGATACGCTCACTCTCCATAAAAATGCAATACTGGATAATGTGCATCTTAGCCGAGGCATTGAGGTTATCGTGGACTGCGGCAATGGCGCAGGCTGCAGTCTTACCCCCGCACTCCTGACGGAAGCGGGGGCAAAACCGGTCTGTATCAACTGCAACCCATCCGGCTATTTTGCCCGGCCGTCCGAGCCCCTGGAAGAACACCTTGGATATGTCGGGAAGATGGTCAAAAGCACCAAAGCCCGCTGCGCTGTGGTCCATGATGGCGATGCCGACCGGATGATGGCATTTGACAACAGGGGCAGGTATATCGACGGTGACCACCTTCTCATGCTCTTCACCAGATACCTCGGTGCACGACAGGTGGTCACGACAAGTGACGCTTCGATGATCATTGATGAGGTCGCAGATGTCCAGCGGACCCCGGTGGGGGATACGTACGTTTCGGAAAAACTTCTGGAATGGGGAGATTTCGGCGGTGAACCTTCCGGGGCGTGGATCTTCCCGCATATCTCCTATTGCCCGGATGGCCCGTACGCAGCAGCACTCTTCTGCGAGATTGCATCCGAGTGGGACACCGCACAGGAGATCGACAGTATGCCGTCCTACCCGGTCCTCCGGGAATCGTTCCCGGACGAACACGCCCGGGAAACTGTCTCTGCTCTCGGCGCGGCGAGCCCGACTGAAGGGGTGCGTGTTGCTGATGAGGATGGCTGGTACCTGATCCGTGCGAGTGGCACAGAACCCAAGATACGCATAACCGCAGAAGGGAAGACTCTCCGGAAAGCAAAGGCGATGCTTGCAAAGGGCAAAGAACGGATCCGGCAGGGGAAAACTGCTTAAACGTTGCAGGAAGAGATTTACGTATGGAATGCGTCGTTCTCGCCGCTGGAGAGGGAAAGCGGATGCGCCCTCTCACCGCGAAACGCCCGAAGGTGATGCTCCCCCTCGCCAACCGCCCCATGATGGAGCATCTCGTTCTCGCGGCACGCGACGCCGGTATCACGGATTTTATCTTTATCGTGGGGTATGGGGAGCGGGAGATCCGCAGGCATTTTGGTGACGGTGCCGGGTGGGGAATTCATGTCGAATACGCCCCGCAGCGCCACCAGTACGGAACAGCGGATGCCGTCCGGGCAGCACAGGATCTTGTCACGGGTCCTTTTCTTGTCCTGAACGGGGATATGGTCATCAGGTCACCGGATATTGCAAACCTCTGCAGTGCCAAATCGCCATGCATGAGCATCAGTACAACCGACCATCCCGGGGATTATGGGGTTGTTCTGGTAGAGAACGGGTTCGTCATTTCGCTTGAAGAAAAATCAAAACAGCCGAAATCCAACCTGATCAATGCCGGTGCATATCATTTTTCCCCCGATATTTTCGATCTCATCAGCAAGGTGCGTCCCTCTCCCCGGGGCGAACTTGAACTGACGGATGCCCTCGATGTGCTGGTCGCGGAACGGAAACTGCACTCGTACCACCTGTCCTATTGGATGGATGTCGGTCACCCGTGGGACATGCTTGACGCGAATGCCACTCTGATGGATGATCTCAGGCCAGGAAACTCAGGAACCATTGAAGAGGGTGTATCTCTCCGGGGACCCGTCATGATCGGGGAGGGCAGTGTCATCAAATCCGGGACGTATATCGAAGGTCCCTGCATCATCGGACGGAACTGTCGCATCGGTCCTCATGCCTATATCCGCGGCACAACGAGTGTCGGGGATGAATGCCATATCGGTCACTGTTCCGAGATCAAGAATTCCGTCATCATGAACGGAACAAAAATTCCGCATTTCAATTATGTCGGGGATTCCATCATAGGTGCCGGCTGCAACTTTGGTGCCGGGACCAAGATTGCAAACCTCCGCCACGACCATGGGAACATCAGAGTCTGTGGGAACGACACGCGAAGGGAAAAATTCGGCGCGGTTATCGGAGACGATGTCCAGTTCGGGATCAACTGCTCGATCAATGTCGGATCGATGATAGGGAGTAACGCACAGTTTGCGCCGAATTCATTTATCGAAGGTTGTATCGGTGATAAAGCGATAATCCGGTAGGTACTCAGATGCAGGCAGTGATTTTAGCAGCAGGTGAAGGGAAGCGGGTTCGCCCCCTGACAAGAGGAAGGCCCAAGGCGATGATCCCGGTTGCCAACCACCCGATCATCGAATATGTAATCGACGCATTGGTAAAAAACGGGATCCGGGAGATTATTGTTGTCGTAGGATACCGCAAAGAACAGGTAACCCGTTTTTTAAACCAGCTGGACGTATCGGTCGATGTAATCGTCCAGGATAAACAATTAGGGACAGCAAACGCCCTTTTATGCGCAGAATCAAAAATTCATGGGGATTTTCTTCTCCTTCCCGGGGACAATTATATCGACCCACACTCGATTGCACGCATCAGGGATATCCCGGATTCGATGCTGGTAAAAGAACATCCGAACCCGTCAAACTTCGGCGTGGTTATGCTCCATGAGGGGCGGGTAACCCAGATTATCGAGAAACCCGAACATGCCCCGAGCTTCATGGTTAGCACCGGCATTTATCGCCTGAAAAAAGAGGTGTTCTCCTATATTCAGGGAAATGATCTGACCGATGCCATATCCTCCATGATCGAAAACGGCATCCATCTGCAGGGAATCCCTGCAGATGACTGGCAGGATGCAATCTTCTCCTGGGATCTTCTCAAGATGAACCGGCGCCTCCTCTGCCACATTCCTGCCACACGTGAAGGAACGGCAAGCAGGCAGACCATCATCCAGGGACCAGTCAGTATCGGGAAAGGCACGACAATCGGGCCCAACACCGTTATAACCGGGCCGGTTGTTATCGGGAATGACTGCACTATCGGCCCGAACTCCTGTATAATGCCCAATACCAGTATCGGCTCCCGGGTTATCCTCGAGCCGTTTATCAGTATCGGCAATTCCGTGGTCATGGACGATACCACCATCGGTTCACATTCCCGGATCATCGACACTGTCATTGGAGAGCGGTGTGCGCTTGCGGATCATACTTCCACATCGACCGGTGTTGGACTCATGGAAATTGAGGGGCAGGTAACCAGGTCGGAATTCGGGGCGATCCTTGGGGATACCGTTGTCAGCGGACCTTTCACGACCTTTAAAAATTCCATAATCGGGAACAGTGTCACTATCGAAGGGCGAAGTTGTATCGTGTCCCGCAGTATTCAGGACAACTCCATGGTGATATAGCGTGTGCGGTATCGTAGGCTACGTTGGCAGGAGAGACGCTGCACCTCTGATCGTCGAAGGCCTGAAAAAACTGGAGTACCGGGGTTACGACTCTTTCGGGATCGCGACGACCGGAAACAGCATTGCGCTTGTCAAGCACCAGGGACGGATATCGGAAAATTCAGGCGCTGCTGCCAGGCTGACGGGTAAGACAGGCATTGGTCACACAAGGTGGGCAACCCATGGGATCCCGAATGATGTAAATGCCCATCCGCATACCGACTGCACAGGTACCATTGCACTTGTCCACAATGGGATCATCGAGAATTACGCTGAGTTAAAACGCCAGCTCCTTTCAAGGGGGCATACGTTCCGTTCAGAAACCGACACTGAAGTGATTGTTCACCTCATTGAGGAGGAATATCCGGGAAGAAAAGATCTCCTTGCGGCAGTACAGGCGGTCGTGCCCAGGCTCGAAGGATCCTACGCCATCCTGGTCATATCGAGTTCCGAAGACAGGATAATTGCTGCAAGAAACGCAAGTCCGCTGGTGATCGGCATTGGTGATGGGGAGATCTTCGCGGCTTCTGACATGACCCCCATCATCGAGTATACCGAGCGGGCAATGTTCCTGGAAGACGGAGATATTGCTTCCCTGAACCGGACGGGGGTCGAGGTTTTTAACCGGGAAAAGCGTGTGGTCCGGCCGGTAGAATTGATAGACTGGTCTGTCGAGGATGTAAAAAAGGGCGGTTTCGCACACTATATGCTCAAGGAAATTTATGAACAGCCCCAGGCATTTTACAATACGATTCGTGCAGTGAACTCCGATACGATACCCTGGTCTTCCCACCGACCACCGTCCATAACGATAGTTGCCTGCGGTACATCGTATCATGCCGGACTCATCTTCAAATATCTTCTCGAGGATTCGTGCGGAATTCCGGCACGTCTGGAGTTTGCATCCGAATTCAAGTACTACCCGCCACCGGTTGAGGGACTCGTGATCGGGATTTCCCAGTCGGGAGAGACTGCGGACACCCTCTCCGCCCTTAAACAGGCGAAGTCCCATAACTGCAGGACTTTAGCGATCACCAATGTCCTGGGGAGCACCGTCAGCAGGATCGCAGATTCAACCATGTTTATGCGGGCCGGACCGGAGATCAGCGTGGCTGCAACCAAGTCATTCGTCGCCCAGCTGGCAGTGCTGATACAGCTCATCAACAGCCTGTGCGACAGAAAGTTTGACGATATACTCCTGCATGCTCACCAGGCGATTGAGGAGGTCCTTCTCCTTGATCTCACCGAAGCGGTCGCCGCCTGCAAACCTGCCCGAAGTATCTTCTATGTAGGTCGCGGCCCGTTCTATGCAGTATCCCTTGAAGGGGCCCTCAAGATGAAAGAAATTTCCTATATTCATGCCGAGGGCTATGCTGCCGGGGAACTGAAACACGGCCCGTTCGCGCTCCTCTCCCCGGAAACACCGGTGATCGCACTCTGCGTACCCGGGGAAACATACGGTGTCATGATCTCCAATATCAAGGAGATAAAAGCCCGCGGAGCACCGGTCATCGCCATAGGTTGTGATGGGGATGCAGAACTTCCGGATATTGCAGATATTTTTATTGCTATTCCCCGGACCCCGGTTTTTGTCCAGATCCTTACCAGTCTGGTAGTGCTTCAGCTTCTTGCCTACCATACAGCAGTTGCATTGGGACGTGACATCGACAAACCCAGAAACCTTGCAAAGAGCGTGACCGTTGAATGATCGAATATGGCAGAAATACCCTTGGCCCCAACGCCCGGATCTTTGAACCCGTGACGATCGGCTTTCCCTCCCGGGACAACTTTTCAAGAACCGGCTTTACCGGAACTACTATCGGGAAGAATGCAATCATCAGGTCCCAGACCATCATCTACTGCGATGTTGTTATTGGAGACGACTTTCAGACAGGACACAATGTCATCATCCGTGAGAAGACGAGGATAGGGGACCGGGTCTCGATTGGAACGGCGACGGTGATAGAGGGGAACACCATTATCGGGGACGATGTGAACCTTCAGAGTATGGTATATGTCCCGACAAATGCCTGTATCGGGAATCATGTATTTATCGGCCCGAATGCCGTCCTCACCAATGACCGTTATCCCCCGTCGGGGATTGGCGGGCTTCAGGGGCCGCATATCAGGGACTGGGCAGCAATTGGTGCCAACGCAACGCTGCTCCCGGGCGTCAGTATCGGAGAAGGTTCACTGGTTGCTGCCGGTGCAGTTGTTACCCGGGACGTACCGGAGCATATGCTGGCAATCGGTTCTCCTGCAAGACTCAGGGATCTTCCGGGCCAGGTGAAACTCAACCGCCGGTAAATCGGGAGCGTACACCCGATCGTATTTCGTTGCAGGGACCAGAATCCTATGAAAATCCTTCTCGTGTCATCCCAGGATTATATCCACCACCCGGTACCGTCGCGGCACCATAATATCTTCGAAGATATCGCACTGAGGCACGATGTTCATGTTGCTCACTTCCACGTCAGCAGAGCGGGGCCACGCCCGACCCGTCTCACGGTTGAAGAGGCAACATTGTTCCCGTTGCAGCGCCCTCTCCTGCATTACACGTTCAACACTCCTTACCATTACTACATTTTCGACCGGATCCTCAAAACCGGTGAATTTGACTTGGTGGTTGCCGCTCACGTACTGGCCGGAACCGCGGTGATCCATGCAGCCGGAAAACAGAACGTCCCTGTTGTTTTCGACCTCAAAGACTGGTTCCCGGACTCCGCTGCAGCGTATTTTACCAACCGTATTCTGCAGGAGACCGTAAGGAAAAGTGTCTGGGCCATAACAAAACGAAACCTGTCCCTTGTTGACAAAATAACAACCGTTTCGCCATCACTTGTTGAAAAACTGAGAGGGTTTGGTTTTTCAGCTGACCTGATCACCAATGGTGTCGATACCGATTTCTTCAGGCCCATGGACGGCAGCGTGGCCCGCTCTGAACTGGGTATAGGGGCCGACGACTTCGTGATCGGGTTCTGCGGGAGTGTCGAGCGCTGGTATGCCATTGATGAAATGATCCGGGCACTTCCGACATTAATCCGTCACCGTCCCGACACCAGACTCCTCGTTGTCGGGGGATCGCTGTTCACGGATTACCTGCATGAGTTGCAGGTTCTTGCCCGTGAACTGCGCGTTGCTGACCATGTCATTTTTACCGGGACAAAACCTTACCACGATCTCCCGAAGTATATCGCCAGCATGGATGTTTGCACCATACCGCTTTCACCACCCCGGTGGGGAGATATTGCTCTTCCCAACAAATTTTTCGAGTATTCTGCCTGTGGCAAACCAATCCTGATGCGGCCGATGCCCGATGTGGAAAGGATCGGGGGGCCGAACCTTTTTGTTTACCGGACACGGGAGGAATATATCGAACAGGTAAAGCATCTTATGACCCACCCTGCTACGTTTTCAATAAATCTTGAAAGAAACAGCTGGAAAGAGAAGGCCCGGCAATTTGAAGAACTTTTTCGGAGCCTGCTATAGGCACTCATCCAAATTTATTAATGGTCTCAACGGAAAACCTCATACTCAATACAGGTTGAGTTTATGATATCAATAGATTTCAAAAGCCGCCGGACTTACTGGGTTTTCGGTCTGGTCGTTTTATTTTCTCTCTTTGCCCTTTGGATCCGACTGGTTCCCATGTTCCTTATGGGAAAAACCGACATCCTGTCGATGGTGGGGAGCGATGACCCGTTATACAACCTGCGTCAGGTGGAACACCTTCTCGTGAACTTCCCCACCTACCAGTGGTTCGACCCCATGACATTGTACCCGACAGGCACCACGGTCTACTGGGGCCCTCTCTTTATTTATATTTCCGCCATTGCCTGCATGATTTTCGGGGCGACGACAAGGCCGGAAATTATCGGCATCTGTCTTCTCGTACCTCCCGTTATGGCAACCCTCGTTACGGCTCTCATGTACTTTGTCGGGAAGGCCTGCGGGGACTGGAAAACCGGGCTTCTCGCATCGGGTTTTACGGCAATAGTATCGGGCCAGTATTTTTATCGATCGTTATACGGGTATTTCGATCATCACATAGGGGAAGTGCTATTTTCAACCCTCTTCTGTCTCGTGTATATCTATGCGATCAATTCTGAGAATGGCGCAACTATCAATCTGAAAGATTTCACAAGCTGGAGAAAGACTGCCCTATTGGCTTCTCTTGCCGGCATCGCGTATCTCCTCGGCCTCTTCCTCATGCCGACCATGATCCTCTTTGCGATGATTGTCGGCGTATTCACCATCATCCAGTTCATCGTGGATTTTTACCGCAACCGTTCGAGCGACTATCTCCTTATTATCAATATAATTATTTTTACGATAGCCATTATCGGTCTCATGCTGTTCGGATTCAAAAACAGCACCGGTATCGATCTGGCAACCTACTCAGTCGGGCATATCATCGCTTACCTGTTCCTTATTTTCGGGACTATTGGACTTTACCTGATTGCGAAATACCTCAAAGGGCGGAAGAAATATTATTATCCCTTGACGCTGGCAGGGCTGGTAATTCTCGGTATCGCTGTCCTGTTTTTCGTGAGCCATGAAATTTTCGATCTGTTCGTTCTGGATCTGGTTGCATTCTTTGGACAGCAGCCGGTTACGAATACCGTGGAGGAGGCGCGGGGGTGGGCCCTCAACCTCGCCTGGGTGACATTCAATTACGGCCTGCTGCTGATGGTCGGCGGCTTCGTTGTCATGATATTCAACAACGTGCGCAAAGAGCGTCCTGCCCATGTCTTCGCACTCGTATGGTCCGTTATTATTTTATTTTCGACATGGCAGCATATACGGTATGAATATTACCTTGCTGTGAACATCGCTCTCCTTGCAGCAGTCTGTATCAGTTTTGCCTGGGAGCTCGGAGAATCAGATATCCGGAGGTTTGCGGGTTCATTGTCTGGAGAACATAAGGATCCCCACCCGAAAAAACCGGATACCGGCACAGGAGTACGGGGCAGAAAACATAAAAAATCCCAGAAGAGTGATGACATCCCCGTCAGCAATTATGCAGCCGTAGCATTAATCGTACTCGTGGCCGGGCTGGGGGTCCTGTTTGTATACACGTCCGTTTCCTATAGTTACTCCAGTGTCATTACCATACCCACAAAGATGAACGATGACTGGAAGGAATCCCTTACCTGGATGGGGAATAATACTCCGGATCCCGTCGTGAATTACTTTGGGGTCTACGACCCGAAAACGTTCACCTATCCCCTGGAATCATACGGGGTCATGTCTTGGTGGGATTACGGGCATATGATAACGTACATCGCGAAACGTATTCCGAATGCCAACCCGTTCCAGGAGGGTGTTACGGGTCCGAATGGATCGGCAGCGTATTTCATGTCCACATCTGAAGATACCGCAAATTCAATTCTCGATCACGACGGGACCCGGTATGTCGTTACGGATATCGAGATGGATACCGGCAAATTCTGGGCAATGTCAACATGGCTGAATGCGACAGCTGCCACAGAGCCATACCAGACGACCATGTTTGCACCCGCAGACAGCAGTGCGCAGAGCTACCAGACGACCCTCCTCAACAAACAACTCTACTACCTTACCATGGTCTCGAGACTCCACAATTTTGACGGTTCAATGGCAGAGCCTTCATCCGCCTATTATATCGAATATGTTGATCCTGGAATTGCCCACGCAGCACTTCCGGTCATCACTTCGGCAACAGCAATGAATGTTTCAGAAGCGACACTCCGCGCTGATCAATATAACCAGAACGCACAGGCAGGGTACCATGCGACCGTCCTCGGTGTATCCGTACTTCTTCCACTCGATACCGTCCCGGCCCTCAGCCATTACCGTCTCGTCCATGAATCACCAACGAATGTGCTCAATTCACCGGCAAATGACCTGAAATATGTAAAAATATTTGAATATGTCAAGGGAGCACACATCAAAGGCAGTGGGATCATCGATATTCCTCTTGTCACCAATACCGGCAGAAACTTCACGTACCGGCAGGCGAGCGTCAACAGCGAATTTATCGTTCCCTACTCTACAACCGGTAACCCGTATGACGTGAAGGCCACCGGGCCATACCATATCGAGGGAACCAGCACAACATACGACGTCCCGGAATCAGCAGTCATGCAGGGAACGACCATCAATTAGCACCTCATCTTTTTTAGAACAACGTACCAGCCCGCTCCTATAGTGTCCCTTTTCTGACGGCCGGCATCATGCGATGACATCAGCGATGACATCATTTTGCTGTGCCAGATGCAAGATCAATAATACTTATATGATGGAATACACCTCATAATCTTGTATGTTAGCAGAAGAGATTGCCCTCGGCATGCGGGTGCGTTACCCGCGAACCGGAACTACCGGCAAGATCCTGCGCACCGAACGGGTGAGAGGCGAGACCTTTGCCGAACTGGACAGTACCAACCTCCTGTACCGTATAGACCAGCTGGTTCCGGCATCTGGTTCGGAAAAAACGGCCGCCGGAATCATTGAAGATGCAAAAAAAGTCATTGCCCGCGAACGGGAATTTGCTGCAGGAAGCGGACTGCAGGATGCGCTGAAAAACATCGACCAGAGCTGTGAAGGAGGGGGTTGATCCTACCTGATCTTTTTGAGAATCCCGATTCATCCTGCAGATTGAGCAATTCCTTATCAGACCTGAGTAAACTATTCCGGGAAACCATTATTAAAACGGAAGGATGAGAGAACGGCGGGGACTCCTCCCCATCCACCCGAAAGTCCGTGAGCACGGTGCTGAAGACCACTATGATGTATCCAGGCTACGGTATATCAGGGAGATCAAAGGTCCTGATGGCAGTCGATGGCGAAAATGCGCCCATGTGTTGCCTGAAGGCGAAAATCACAAAATGAACCGCAGACGCCAGCCGCGGGTTCGTCGTTAAAACCCGTTTTTCCCTTTTCATCCATCCTTCGACAGGTACATTAACAGGCCCCGGTAATATCTCATGAGATCCGGATGGACACGAAGCAGAAGATCATCATATCCGTCCTCATGCTCGGCACGCTCATGGGGTCGCTCGACTCCACTATCGTTATTCTTGCCTTCCCCACCATCTCCAATTCTCTGCATGCAACCTTCATCACCACACTCTGGATGATCCTGATCTACCTCCTTGTCGTCGCGGTCTGCACGACCCAGCTCGGCCGGATCGGGGACATCTATGGAAGGAGCCGGATGTTCAATGCCGGCTTCGGGGTCTTCACGGTAGGCTCGCTCTTCTGCGGTCTCTCTCCCGGCATCTACTGGCTGATCGCCTCCCGGGGAATCCAGGCAGTCGGTGGGGCGCTGATGCAGGCAAACAGCGGTGCGATCATAGCCGACACCTTCCCGCCCAACGTTCGGGGTACCGCATTCGGGTATCTCTCACTGGGCTGGACGAGCGGCGCCATGCTCGGCATTGTGCTGGGCGGTATCATCACGACCTATGTCGGTTGGGAATACATATTCTTCATCAACGTCCCGATCGGGATCGCGGCCACCTTTCTCGGCTTCCGGTACGTAACGGATAATCTCCGGGTGAATGCCAGGCTCGATATCACGGGTATGATCCTGCTGGGTACTGCACTCACGTTCATATCTTTCAGTGGGGTGGACTTCGCGACAGAGGGGACAGCTGCTCTGAATATTGTCACGCTATGTCTCGGCGTGGTCTTCATTGTACTCTTCGTGCTCTTCGAACGGCGGACAGAACGGCCCATCATCGATTTCTCCGCACTGGGCAACCGGATTCTCAAATACTCCATGACAGCCGCATTCTTCCTCAGTCTCGGGTACCTGTCGGTAGTGTTTCTTATCACGATGTACCTGCAGGGCATCCGTGCATTGTCACCTCTCGATGCCGCACTCCTCCTCACTCCGGGTTATGTCGTGGGCAGCCTGCTTTCGCCGTATATGGGCAGGCTTTCCGACCGGTACGGGGCACGGCTGCTCGCAACCTCCGGCACCCTTATGCTGATCCTTGCCACCCTCTTCTATCTGACACTCAGGGTCGATACCCCGCTCTGGGTGGTGCTGGTAGCATCGGGTATCTCCGGTCTGGGGACTGCGATGTTCTTCCCGTCCAACAACAGTGCGGTCATGGCAAACGCTCCGCAGGGTTCCTATGGCGGGATATCCGGTATCCTGAGAACCATGCAGAATATCGGGATCCTGGGAAGTTTCGTGATTGCCATCACGGTCTCCGCAGCCTCAATACCAAGAGATGTGGCGTTTGAGGTCTTCATTGGCACCACCAACCTCGTGGGCGGGGTCTCCAATGCATTCATCCGGGGGATCGATGCCGCTCTCTGGGCATCGGTCATCATTATCGGTATTGCAGGGGTGCTCTCCTGGATGCGGGGTCACGAAACCCGCGGATCAGCACCGTAAGCGCGTCACGGAGTTATTCACCGTAGACAGATCCAAAAAGCGTGCTCTTTAGAAATGCTCAAAGATATACTACAACGCTCTTGGGGAAGACTGTTGTTCCCCGAAGGGAAGAGCAGGCTGGAGAAGAACTCGTCAGAGTTCTTCGACTTGAGAGAGGGCGTCACCCTCATAACGGGACGAAGAATTGTACCGGATTACAGGAAAAACTGGGATTTCTACAAAGCCAAAAAGCGATATCTTTGAGTCGTTTTTTCTCCTCCTCGCAGGGTTATAGGCCTTGATCAGAAAGCCGGCAATCTCCCGGAATGGAAAACTATCCGTATGGCTTGCTGTTCAGCAAGATACTTTAATAAAAGTCTGGAGTCCTTATATGTTATCAAACCAGCATCAGCTTTCTGATTGGTGTCTCGCTGAATGTCCGGGTGCATGAATCAAAGATGGTGTTAATTCCAGATCAGGGTATTGGTGTTCTAAATTTATAGAGAGTCAGGAGGTTCGATTTCATTTGCATGATGTGACAGTTCCCGATGTCAACATCGGGGTCGTTGGCCATGTCGACCATGGCAAGACCACACTCGTTAACGCACTCACCGGGACATGGACAGACCGGCACAGCGAAGAAGTGAAGCGGGGGATTTCCATCCGTCTCGGATATGCTGACGCAACTTTTTACCGGTGCGAAAAGTGCGAAGGGCCCGAGGCCTTTTCGACCAGTCCCGATTGTCCGGCCTGTGGCGGAAAAGGGACGCCATTCCGTTCCGTTTCTTTTGTTGACGCACCGGGACACGAGACCCTGATGGCGACGATGCTCTCAGGATCGGCACTGATGGACGGGGCGATGCTGGTCATCGCTGCGAGCGAAAAGTGCCCCCAGCCGCAGACAAAAGAGCACCTGATGGCACTTGAGCTCGTCGGTATCAAAAAGATCGTAATCGTCCAGAGCAAGATCGATGTGATCAGCCAGAAAGAGGCGATTGATAATTACCACGAGATCAAGGCGTTTGTAAAAGGGACCATCGCCGAAAATGCCCCTGTTATCCCCGTCTCGTCACAGAAAGGGATCAATATAGGTGCACTTGTGCAGGCACTCGACCAGATTATCCCTGAACCGGAACGGGATCCGAATGCTGAGCCGGTGATGCTCATAGCCCGTTCATTCGATGTGAACAAACCCGGCTGCAACTGGAAAGATGTCAAAGGCGGTGTCGTCGGGGGGTCTCTTATTCGGGGCATCCTCCGCGCAGATGACAAGATCGAGATCCGCCCCGGCAGGCAGACCCAGGTTGAGAACAGGATCAAATGGGTTCCCATCACCACCACCGTCACATCGATCAATGCCGGCTCGAAAAAGGTGGAAACCGCGACACCCGGGGGACTTCTGGGTGTCGGTACCAAACTCGACCCTGCCCTGACCAAGAGCGATGCACTTGCCGGCCAGGTATTGGGCCATGAGGGCAAACTCCCCCCGGTCTGGGATAAGATCCGCTGCCGGGTCACCCTGATGGAAAGGGTCGTGGGGGCAACAAGCGAGCTCATCATCGAACCACTGAAGCATTCCGAGCCTCTGATGCTTTCGGTAGGAACTGCGGTCACCGTGGGCGTTGTCACGAACACAAAGAAGGACAGTGTCGAAATTCAGCTGAAGCGACCCGTATGTGCAGAAGAGGGTTCGAGGATCGCTATCAGCCGGCAGGTGGGAGCACGCTGGCGCTTGATCGGGATGGGTGTGCTGGGCGAGTGAAAGTCCTCCTGGATGCCAACGCCCTGATGATGCCGGTCCAGTTCCAGATCGACCTCTTCGATGAGCTCCGCATGCTCCTCGGGGGGTTCGAACCGGTCGTGCTTCCCGGAGTGCTGAGAGAGCTTGAAGGCCTCAGCCGGGCGAAGGGCCGGGATGGTGCGGCGGCAAGGTGTGGCCTGGCGTTCGGTGAAAAGTGCACGGTTGCGAAGAACGGGGATCTGAAATCCGGAACGGTCGATGCCCAGGTGATCGAATATGCAGCTCAGAACGGATGTATGGTGGTCACGAATGACCGGCGCATCAGGGATGCGTTGATCGCACGCGGGATAAGTGTCATATCATTAAGAAAGCAGAAAAAACTGGAGATATTGCGGAGATAAGATGAAGTATGTACCATAAACTGATGCTTGAGGATAAAGTCAGGGTGCCACCCCAGAGGCTGGGCGAAAAACTCGAAAAAGTCATACTCGATGTCCTGCAGGAGCAGCTCGAGGGCAGTATCGACAAAGAGATCGGGATATTTATATGTGTAACGAAGGTGCAGGACGTCGGGGAAGGCGAACTCGTACCCGGTGACGGCGGTGTTTATTACGATGTCAAGTTTGAAGCGATGGTGCTCAGGCTCGCGTTGCAGGAGGTAATAGAAGGAGTTGTTGTCGAAACGACAAGTTTCGGGGCATTCATCAGCCTCGGACCTATCGATGCGATGCTGCACGTGAGCCAGATCTCGGACGAATACATCAACTACGATGAGAAGAACGCACGTCTCATCTGCCAGGAATCCAAACGCTTTATCGGGGTGGGGGACGTTGTCCGCGTCCGTGTCGTGACCCTTTCCCTGAATGAACGGGAACCACGCGACAGCAAGATCGGACTTACAATGAGGCAGGCCGGACTTGGCACTGCGCTCTGGCTCGAAGAAGAGATGAACAAGGAAAAAGAGAAAGCAAACCAGCCATCCGTTCCCATAAAGGAACGGGCGCCGGAGAAGGCAAAGAGCAAGAGGAAGGAGCATGCCGCCGGCGAATAAGAAGAAACAGGGAAAGGTCTGCCGCGACTGCCACAGGGTCGTGGAAGGTGAGAACTGCGTAGTCTGCGGGACAACAAACCTGAGCGAGGACTGGTCCGGCTACCTTGTTATCATTGACCCTGAAAATTCCGAAGTGGCAAAACGGATGAATATCAAGCTGCCGGGCCGTTATGCGCTGAAGGTCCGCTGATGCTCAAGCTTCCCGAAGAGCACCGCAGGCTCTTCAAGGAACCATTCGGGGAACTGCACAAGAACATTGAGGAGATCCTCCCGGTGCTCGCGCTCAACCCTGTATACGCTGTTGGAGATGTCGTCACCCATAATCTCCAGAAGAACGGTATCAGGCCAGCTGTCGCGGTTGTCGATGGATATACCATGCGATCTCCCTGCAGCAGGATGCCGGAACTTACCGGGGAATGCATCCAGGTAAAAAATCCTGCGGGATCGCTGACGGATGACCTGATCCGTGCAATCGATCATGCGGTCGCCCACCCGCCGGCAACGATCCTCGTGGACGGTGAGGAAGACCTTGCGGTAATACCCATGGTGCTCGCCGCCCCGGCCGGAGGAATCGTGCTGTACGGGCAGCCGCATGAAGGTGTTGTCATGCGTACCGTCACACCTGAAGCCCGAAAGACCGCGCGGCACTTTCTTGAGCATTTTACCCGGGACCGGGAAATAGAGTTAACTGCCCCGGGCGGGTTAACGGATGATATATGAGCGCTTGGGGCTTGTGACGAAGGTCATATTTTAAATAACCCGGTTCCCAATAATTACAGGATATCGATGGACTTTGAGATCACCAGTGATAAAAGGAATGAACTTTTATCCAGAAGAGAGGTTCAGTTTACCCTCAAATACGATGGTGCAACCCCCTCCCGCATGCAGATTATCGGCAAACTCTGTGCCCTGCTCAATGTGAAAGAGCACCAGATCACCCTTGATACGCTGCACAGCAGTTTTGGCAAAACAGAAATTACCGGTTCGGCACGAATCTATGATTCAGAAGAGGGCAGGAACAAGACCGAGCGCCCGCACCTCGCAGCGCGCGGCCAGCCCAAGCCTAAGGAAGAGGGAGCTGCGTAAGAATGGCGGCAGCAAAGAAAGCGGAAGCGGCGAAGGGACCCACGAGGGGCTCGCACTTCAAGGTTGAAGGCACAAAGGTCACTACGTCAAAGAAATACTGCCCGCGCTGTGGACCCGGTGTCATGATGGCGGACCACAAGGACCGGACAACCTGCGGCAAGTGCGGATATACTGAATTCAGAAAATAACCATCAATGCCTGCTTTTGGGCAGATACTCGGGATTGAGGGGACTGCCTGGAACCTCAGCGCCGCTGTTTTTGACCGGGATCTCGTATCTCTTGCTTCACACCCGTACAGCCCTGCGCAGGGGGGTATCCACCCGCGCGAGGCAGCGCAGCACCACGCGCTCGTCATGAAAGATCTCATCGGGTCGGTGCTCAGGGAACCGGAAAAGATTACCGGTATCGCATTCTCACAGGGGCCGGGCCTCGGGCCATGCCTCAGGACCGTCGCTACGGCTGCACGATCGCTTGCGCTCGCCCTTGATGTCCCCCTGGTAGGTGTTAACCACTGCGTTGCCCATGTGGAGATCGGGTGCTTTGCAACCGGATGCAGGGACCCGGTTGTCCTGTATGCGAGCGGGGCCAATACCCAGGAAATCGGGTACCTGAACGGGCGGTACAGGATCTTTGGCGAAACGCTCGATATCGGGATCGGAAATGCGCTCGACAAATTCGCGCGGGCGAAAGATTTCCCACATCCCGGCGGCCCGATCATCGAAACGCAGGCAAAAGACGGGAGCTATATCGAACTGCCCTACACGGTCAAGGGTATGGATCTCGCCTTCTCCGGGCTGATATCCGCTGCAAAGGACTGCAGGGCACCACTCCCCGATGTCTGCTACAGCCTGCAGGAGACCGCGTTTGCAATGTGCGTGGAAGTTACTGAGAGGGCGATGTCGCTTGCCGGAAAGAATGAAGTGCTCCTTGTCGGGGGTGTCGGGGCAAACCGGCGGCTGCAGGAAATGCTGAGAGTGATGTGCGAGGACCGGGGGGCAAGGTTCTTTGTACCTGAGCAGAAATACCTCGGGGACAACGGGGCGATGATCGCTTACACCGGGAAACTCATGCTCGAAAGCGGGGTTTCCATTCCCGTTGAATCATCGCAGATCAACCCCTCCTTCCGCTCTGATGAGGTGGAGGTCGCCTGGAGGCAGGACCTGGCCCGTTCTTCCTCAGCGGTTCATGATTCCGATGGAACATCACGACGTGGCGCTGAAGCAATCGTTACGTTCCGGGACGGTTTTGCAGAGAAACGCCGTGTCCCGAAACGGTACCGGGTGCCTGCACTAGACAAACGCCTGATCAGCGAGCGGACACGTGCTGAAGTGCGTCTCATCCATGCTGCACGAAGAGGCGGCGTTCCGACACCAGTCATACGGGATGTCACGGCAGACACTATCGTTATGGAACAGATCACCGGTATACTCCTCACCCGGGATCTTACGGATGTGAATATCCGCGAAGCCGGGAGGATGGTCGGCCGGCTTCACGCGGCAGGCATCATGCACGGTGACCTGACCACGAGCAACCTGATCCTGCGCCAGAGCGACGGGAAATGCGTGCTGATCGATTTCGGTCTCGCACAAGTGACAACGGAGATCGAGCAGCGGGGGGTGGACCTCCACGTCATATACCAGACGTTTAAGAGCACGGCACCTGATCGTTCTGAATTCCTGAAAGCTGCATTTGCGAAGGGATACGCCGAAACGTTTACCGGCTCCGGTGATGTCATTGCCCGGGAGCACGAGATCGAACTGCGGGGGAGATACCTATGAAGGTAACAATGGTAACCAGCAACGAGGGGAAAGCGAAAGAAGTTGCAGCATTTTTCGGGGGATTGGTCGAAGTTGCCCATGTTGCCCTTGCAATACCCGAGCACCACTCTGACGACGTGGGTGAGATCGCCCGGGGCAAGGCGCAGTATGCCTACGAGCGGCTGAAAACCCCCATTCTTGTTGACGATACCGGTCTTTTCATCGATGCTCTCTCCGGATTCCCCGGACCCTATGCAGCGTACGCCCTGCATTCAATCGGGAATACAGGTATCCTGAAGTTGATGGAATGGAAAACGGATCGCACTGCCCGGTTCATCACTGCCATCGCGTTTGCTGATGAAAGGGGGGTTCAGGTTTTCAAAGGAACCATCGAAGGGCGGATAACGCATGCCCCGCGTGGGACCGGGGGGTTTGGCTATGATCCGATCTTCGAAGTCGGAAGAAAGACGCTTGCCGAGCTCCCCATCGAAGAGAAAAGCACGATGTCCCACCGTGCCCGTGCACTTGCTGCTTTCCACGACTGGTTCATACGTGAATACCGGGCGGCCATTGACGCAAACGATTAAGAAGTCTTACAGCTTTGTCATAAGGGCAGATAGGAGTGTTCAATAATGGCAAAGTTCCCCGAAGCCGAAGCCCGGTTACTCAACGTGAAAATATGCATGCATTGCAATGCACGCAATGCAATCCGCGCAACCAGCTGCCGCAAGTGCGGCTACCAGAACCTGCGCCCCAAGAACAAGGAACGAAAAGCGTAATCAAACAAATTTATACGTCTTTTTTTGTTTTTCCCGAATTTTTCACGGCCTTTTTATCCGGGTTCCTCCCTGGACCCAACCGTATTCCATAATGCCCTGAAGCCCCGGTAGGTATACCTGAAGGAAGGGCCACGATTTCTTTGGGCCCCTCCCTCGCATTCGGGCTCTTTTTCGGGTACATTCCATTTCGATGAACTCTTATATCGGCAAAACGCCGGGGCATATCCATGATTACCGTTGCAATGATTACGAGGAGACTCAAGAGAGCCGAAAAGCTTCAAAAACTTCCGGAAAAACGGTATACTTAACGGTGTTTTATGCGGAATAATACGTGACCCTCTTGCCTTTCTTGGCATATTCCCCGGCGAATGTCTCGATGTTACGCTTGTACCCGATGCGGTCGACAAAGCCCAGCTCGCGGAGTTTTTCCCTCACCCTCATCACATCGGTTTCATCGGCCCAGTCTTTTGTGTAGACATAGATGACTTTGCGGTTGTCGCGGGAGTCGGGATTGGGTTTTGCAGTGCTTACCTTGGCGGAGATCCCGAGTTCGAGAGCAACCGTAGCGTCACGCACCTTTTTCCAGGCCGCGTCCACCTGATCCGGTTCCTGGAAAATGAGCCATTTCCCCGCATTCTCGTCCTCGATGGCTTCGGGCGCACTGCCGGGAGCGTCCAGCACGACCCAGTACATCTGCGTGGTCCTAGAGGGAACGACACCTTCACCACTGCAGAGCATCTGGTAAATGGTATCGAGGCCTGAGAACCGGTTCAGCATGGCATCTGCGAGCTGCGGGTACTCTTCTTTGAATTTCCCGAAAATCTCAGAGAGGTCCGTTCTGAAGTCAAGGCCTCCTTCTACCAGTGCATACAGGTATCTTCCTTCCGCCTGCAGCCCGCGGTTCAGGAGGTGCTCGAAGATGCCGTATGCCACGTCAGCCAGCGCTTCGGGATCGACTTCAGCCATGAGTACCCGTCTGGTGTCAGCAAAAAAATAGTTTCTGTATTGATCCTGCGATCAGGATGCTTATTTTTCCACTCCCACGGTTTGAAAATCTGGAGAAAAGGTCCGGAATGACGTTGAAATGACGCCGGGTATTGTAATTGTCGAATGGTTTAAGAGCGCGGGGTTTCAAACATGTACCAACTATGGAATGGAAACGTGACTGGGGGCTGACGGCCAGAGTCTGGCTGACAGGATTATTGCTGCTGATACTCTACCTTGTCTTCATGACGGTGCTATTGGCGTTCGGAGCCGGGTACTGGCTGATAGTCCTCCTCGCAGTTGGGATAGGACTGGTCCAGTACTTCTTCTCTGACAGGATGGTACTCTGGACAACAGGGGCACGCATCATAGCAGAGGATGAATATCCCGACCTCCACCGGACCGTTGAGAAACTCTGTAAAGAGGCTGACCTTCCCATGCCGAAGATCGCGATCATGCAGAGCCCGGTCCCAAACGCGTTTGCCACCGGCAGGAGCCCGAAGCATGCGGTCGTGGCGTGCACGGATTCGATCATGCGCCTCCTGAACAAGGATGAACTCGAGGCAGTTCTCGCCCACGAGCTCTCGCATGTGAAGAACCGCGATATCCTGACCATGACGCTCGCCAGTTTTATTGCGATGATCGCCGCGATGATCATGCAGAGCTTCTTCTTCTCCGCGCTCTTCGGGGGCAACAACCAGAAGAACGGCGGGGCAGGGATCATCATCTGGATCGTCTCGATCATCGTGTATGCGGTCAGCACCCTGCTCATCCTCGCGCTCTCGCGCTACCGCGAATTTGCTGCAGACCGGGGCAGCGCACTCATAACGAAAAATCCCCATGCGCTCATCTCCGCGCTGAACAAGATCAGCGGCAGGATGGACGTGGTCCCAGTCCAAGCAAAGGCCAAAGTGGAGAGCGCGAATGCGTTCTTTATCATTCCGGCACTTTCAGGCAACACGATCATGGAACTGTTCTCCACCCACCCGCCGCTTGAAAAGCGGATCGCCAACCTCGAGAAAGTCGAGGCTGAACTCCGCGGATTCTGATAACTCCGGATACAGATACTTTTTTCCCTGTGCTGACTGCACCGTACACGGTTCATGGCAGTTTCCATCGGTGATAACCGGTGTCGTACCCGCCCGGGCTTGCATCGTTCAGGTTTATATGGTACTATGGACGATGCTCACTCTATGATCCGCAGATGGCCATTCCTGTTCCTGGTCATCCTCATTCTTTTCCTGCTGGTGCAGGCCCATGTGCCGGTCAGTGCCAACAATAATGACAATATCAACGCGGCGTTTTCCGTGGAAAACCCGGTAAAATCCTATGTCATCTATGGTGATCTCCGTCACGCCGGGGACGTGGCCTATTACCGGTTCAGCATGAATGCCGGTGACCGGCTCTCGCTCTCCCTTATGACACCCGGCTATGACACGCCTCTACCGGAGATGATCATTATGAGTCCCGCAAAGGTCGCAGATCTGGCCAGCATCCCAGCACAGGTCACGATCCCTGCCGGGTATGCTGCAGTGATTGTCCGCGGGCAGAAACCCGGCCATGCAGACTACGAACCGTTTTCCCCAAGTGCAGTTTTTGAGGTTGCGAACTACTCGCAGCAGATCGTGGCACCGGGAACCTACTATGTCGCGGTCATCAGCCCAGCTGACGAAACCCGGTACAGCCTTGCGGTTGGGTACCCGGAAGAGTTCACTCCTGCTGAGTGGGTTCTCGTGCCCGCCAATGGGATCTCAACGCATCTCTGGGAGGGGCAGTCTGACATAGCGGTCGTCGCACCGTTTCTTGCCGTGATAGTTTTCGGCCTGGTCCTGATCGGCCGGCGTGAACAACGGAGGGGCAATAAGCCCTCACTTCCGTTCTGGCTTGCAAGCTGTGCCGGATTGTTCTATCTTGGCGGGGCGGCGATCACCCTTGTACAGATGGGCCGGGCACTGAGGATGACCGACCCGTCTCCCGCTGTAGCAGTGACGCTGGTCTTTGCCCTCATTCCGATCGTGCTGGGACTCTGGATGCTGCGTATGGCGCGATCACCGGCCCCACGTTCCCTGCGCAACCGGGTTTTCCTGGTGCTGATCGGGGCGCTCGGGCTTGTATTCTGGGCGGGACTGGTCATCGGCCCTCTGATCGCGTTCGTTGCGGCAGCGGTGCCGGAATGGCAGGTGCCTCCGGCAGCTCCTCACAAATAATCCATTTCTTTGCAGGAGGTTTCCGGTATTGTACCTATCTCCCGGATGAATATGAGTCCGGGTACACCCGATACGGCAGGGGGACTTCCTAGGGACACTGCTGCAGGGCTAGGAGTGCCGGTGACAATTATTAATACAGCTCGCCGCCAAAATTGTAGAGCACAGTGCATCGATGGTCTAGAGGCATGACTTAGGCCTTCCAAGCCTATAGCCCGGGTTCGATTCCCGGTCGATGCATGCGGGCTCGTGGTCTAGTTGGCTATGACGTCGCCTTCACACGGCGAAGATCTCGTGTTCGAATCACGACGGGCCCATCTCTGTTTTGTACGCGTTCCCATAGTCCCGGGTACAAAGACAACCATTTTATTCCTGAACGTTTCCACAGGAAATAAAGGGGTATCTATATTCATGTCATATTTCTCAATAGTATGACAATTCATTGCATAGTGGTGTAATTCCGGCAGTTGCCATACAGGACAGGGTCCGGGGGGGATTCCCACTCACACAACTTTTTCCGGTATGCCCGGGGGATGCCGGAAGAAGACCGCAAGGATGACGAATGGGAAGAGATAGAGGATGTCAAAGAACGGGAATCCCAGCATGAGGATGACAATCCCGAGGACTGCAACCCCGAGGGGGACAAGGAACTTTTTCATGAGGAACGAAGCCTCGGGGCCGGTCAGTTCCGGGACGAGAAGGGACGGGTTCGTCTTGCTCGCATAGTGCCATGCATAGACGAGCAGGATGCTGAGGGCGAGATAGTTGAATTGGAACAGGATATCGGCGACTTTGATACTGGTGCTTTCCGAAGTAAAGGACTGGGTGAACGGGACGAAGACAACGATCATGAGAGAGAAGAGGTGGATGTAGAGGAACCGGTAATCGAAGGTTTTCATCCGGTGGAACATCTGGAAGTAAAAGAGCCAGAACATGCCAAGGATAATGAACGCCCCGATGAAGTCTATGACGGTAAGGATCGTGGTATCGATGAACCGGAAGAGGGAGGCGGTGTCGACGAGCGTGCCGGCCGGGGGGGTCTGGATATTCCGGATCATGAGCGTCATAGTGAAGGCATAGATGCCGTTGGTGAGACGTTCAAGGTTGACCTTGCTTATCGGTTCTTTTACTGGCATACCGCGATTCTCCTCGTACCAAAGATTGGTTCGCATTTGATATTCTTCTTTTAGGTTGCCAGCCCCTCCCTTTTGGGCCCGGCAAAACCCGGTACCCGGAGGGGTAATACTCCTACCCCCACCCATAATTTTTTCTGAAAGGGGTAACCCCCTCCACTTTTTTGGGCATGGGGGGAAGGGGGCTGACGGTAATACAAGACCTCGGCATTGAGGTTATACTCATCGAACGAGACGGATACGATCACCGGGCTTGGCGGTGCTACCTGATCGGGGATCAGTTCGCAGGCCTCGGTAAGGGCCATGGCCATCAGCAGGATTCGTATTTCCGGGCTTCCCTGATGATCGCCACCTCAAGCATATACCCTGCCCCGTCCCATATTCCCACACAAAGGAGATCTTATGCAGGTCACCCCCGCTATCCACGCGCTCAGGCTCCCATTCAGGGTGCCCGTCGCCCCCGGCATCGCTCTCGATCGGTTCGTGTACTCGTACCTCGTCTATGGCGAGACGGTCACGCTCATAGATACCGGCGTAGCGGGTTGCGAAAATACCATCTTTGACTATATCCTCTCCACCGGCCGCGACCCTTCGGAGATTGCGCTGATCATCCTGACCCACTCGCACCCCGACCATATCGGGGCGGCACGGGCAATCCGTCAGGCAACCGGGTGCCGCATCGGGGCACACCCAGCTGAGCGGGCATGGATCGAGGACGTAGAACTCCAGAACCGCGAGCGTCCGGTGCCGGGGTTTTCTGCGCTGGTCGGGGGATCTGTGCAGCTCGATCACGAACTTGTAGACGGGGACTCAATAGAGCCGGATGATTGCAGGACGTGCGACATGCAGGTGTTCCACACACCGGGCCATTCTGCAGGATCCATCTCGCTCTTCCTTCACAGCGAGGGAGCGCTCTTCTCCGGCGACGTGATACCCGTGACCGGGGACCTGCCGGTGTATGACGATGCCCTCGCATCCGTTCAGTCAGTAAGACGGCTCCGGGGACTTCCTGGCATCCAGATTCTTCTCTCAGCATGGGACGAGCCGAGGAAAGGTGAGGAGGTGTACCGGCAGATGAACCAGGCACTTGAATATCTCCAGACGATCCATGAGGCCGTGCTTTCGAGTGCCGGGGATAACTCACTTGACCCTATGAAACTGCACCAGAAAAACCGCCGCAGTCATCGGCCTGCCCCCGCAGACAGTGAATCCCCTGCTCGCCCGCACTTTTGCGGCAAACCTCCGGGTCCGGGACCGGAAGAGCCTGCTGGCAGACGATTAACAAGAACACTCCGTGAATCAAGCGGATACTATTTTTATTCCAGTTCCCGTATCTTTACCAGCCACACCTCGAACTCCTGGTAAAACCGGTGGATCTGCTCGATATCCTCCGGCTTCCTCTTCGTAACAATCTCCCGGTAATACCGGCTATGATCCTCTGCCTCCCGGTGATCTTTTTTTCCATCGAGCGGGCAGAGCTCAGCCTCGTTCTTCGTCCGGCATGCCTCGCTGGTTGCCGTGCGACAAAACGCCGTCCTTACCGCCGACCTGAGCGGTTTTACAGCACACTGCGTTTCCGAATAGCCGTCCCAGTTCTCGTTGACAGGGAACCCTCCCTTTTTGAGGGGCGGGTCCCAGGTGGCATCCACCAGCACCCAGCGCCACCCGATCTGTACCCGGCAGGCGAGGTGGTGGGCAACCGGGAGCCGGGTGGTAAGCGCCCTGAGCTCCGGCGGGTAATGGAAATCTGGATCATTCCAGACGAATGCTATCGTGGCGAATACGACGTTCAGGCCCATTTTTTTGTACATCTCCGCAAGCAGGAAGTGTTTGGGCCCGCAGTACCCTTTCCCGAGACGGAGCATCTGCTCCGGTGCTGTGCCGGGATCGGTCATGGGAACCTCCAGTGAGTACGGGATGTCACGGATATGCTCGAAAATGGCAATCATACTCCTGCGGGTATCAAGGCTGCGCGTCCATTCAGAATATTTTGCATTCACCAGCGATGACATCGGAAATTCCCGGGACTAACGCCCGCTTCTGAAAGAATCCTCTGCACTCTTCATCAGTTCAAACTTTCTGAATGGGAATCCACTAGGATACGGAATGCAGCTGCCGGTAGCTGCCTGGAGCAGGCACAAGCGATACCTGACCACAAGAGAGACTCTAGCGTCAGCGGAAAACTATTGAGCAGTCCCGCCGACTGGATGAACCCGGGCGGCAGGCGGACTGCGTGCAAAAGGAAAAAGTGAGATTATGCGTTCTTCATCTTGGCTTTTGCGACGAATCCGTCCTTGCCAATGTAGTACATGAAGCCTTTTTCCTTGGCGATCTTCTCAGTACCGACTTTCTTCTTCTTGCCGGTCTTGTTGTGCTTCATAGGGGCGGCCCAGACATACCCGTCCTTGCCGATGAAGTAGAGGTATCCCTTTTCGCGCTGAATCTTTTCTTTTCCGATTTTGGTTCCCATTTAAACACCTCAAAACCACTATTGGGTTTTGATAATGAGAGTTGACGTCTGATAATATAAAAGGTTTCCGTCGGAAGCCCGTCGAAGTCCGCAATTTTACCATAATTCTGGGGGTATTTTTGGCATTGTGACTCACTATTCACGCCGATTAAAAACCTTTTTAGATTGCCCGGTTTGGCAAAATTCGGGGGTTTTAATGGCGGAATGCCTGCCGGCGCAGTTATGCGCACCGGAAATGAAAGCGCAGCCCACGCGGGGGTTTTAGCGACGGTGACTGGAAGGGTGCGGCACGCTAACCGAGGTTCATGACCGGCATAATTCGTTTAGGGACGGTACGACTGATAGTGAGCGGCATTGCAGTAACCTCCGGGCGGATGAGCTGGTGTGATAGTCGGCTGTATTCCAGGTAAATGGCGGTGATGGATCAGGTGGCGCCATCCGGGGATCCTCATAAATAATGAGGGCCATGCTTATTAATGAGAGGGCTCGATCCCTCCCCCTGCAGGTGCCCTAAATTTATCGTCTGGCAGGCACCAGTAGTACAGGCATTTTCATGTACTTCCATCTCATCCTCACGGATCACTGCAACCTCTGCTGCAGGTACTGCAGGGCCAAGGCCTTTGAGGATCTGGAGGAGAGCGGGGGCGGGCGTGATCTGACTATCGACGAGGGTCTCCCTCTGGAACTGGAGTTCGACCTGAATCATTTGTATGAATTCTTAAAAAAAGATCCTTCGGCGACGCTTACGTTCTATGGGGGTGAACCCCTGTTACGGGCTGACCTTATCGAACGGATTGTGCGGGAGTCCCCCGTGCAGCGGTTCATGGTGCAGACCAACGGTCTCCTGCTGGACCGGCTCCCAGCGGAAATACTGAACCGGTTCACCACAATTCTCGTCTCCCTTGACGGGAGAAAAGAGCTCACCGATGCAAACCGAGGGATGGGCGTATATGACCGGGTCATGAGGAATATCCGGAAGATCCGTGCGAACGGCTATGCAGGTGAACTGATTGCCCGGATGACCGTCACGGAAACGACCGATATCGTGGATGCGGTCCGGTATCTTGCATCCAACCCCGATTATTCTTTCTCTTCCATCCACTGGCAGATCGATGCCAATTTTGCCGGGGATTTTTCCCTGCGCCAGTTTCAAGAGTGGGCGAACGGGAGCTATAATCCCGGGATACGTACGCTCGTCTGTTCCTGGGTAGATCATATGGAGAACTCAGGTGAAGTTCTGCGTTGGTACCCGTTCCTGGATCCCCTGGAAGACCTGCTTCTCGGAAAGACCAGCCTGCTCAGGTGCGGGTCCGGGTATGCCAACTACAGTATCATGACCGATGGGAGCATCGGCCCCTGCCCGGTCATGATCGGGATGCCCCAGTATTATGTCGGGCATATCTCCTGTTCGCATCCGCTGGAGCTTGCCCGCATTCTTGTCAGCGGGGAGTGCACGGACTGCAGGATCCGCGACTTCTGCGGCGGCAGGTGCCTGTACTCCAATATCACCCGGCCATGGGGGGAGGCTGAGAGGCGGTTGGTCTGTGCTGCTGTCGATAACCTTCACGATTCGCTCCAGGCAGAACTCCCGCGGGTTCAGGCACTCATCAGCAGGGATATTATCACCCTGAAGGATTTCGAGCATGAGAAATTCAACGGATGCGAGATCATACCGTAAGGACGTTATATAACTGTTTGAATAAAAAAAGATGAGATAATGCAGATGTATTTATACTGAATGGTCAAATGTATATACGCAGATTACAACTGCATGAGTAATACAATGGAAAGAAAGAGTTTTGGTGGCCCGAGAAATTTCGGTCCCAGAGAAATGACAAAGACAGTCTGTTCAGACTGTGGCAAAGAGTGCGAAGTCCCCTTCAAGCCAACTGAAGGACGGCCGGTCTACTGCAGGGACTGCCTGCCCAAGCACCGGAAACCCCGGTTCTAATTTCATCATTTTTTCTTTTTTTAGAGATTTGCCTGTGGTTTTCATATATTCTGGTACCCTCATCGAAAACATCATGGTGGCGCTCTGCAAATATGCAGACATGGCAGGGTCATGGAAAGAGGCAAGGGAATGTGCTGCCAGCGAAGGTCTTCCGCAGGTTTACCATAACTGGGATGCTGAAACCTATGGAGCATGCCGGGCTGGTGAACAACAAGGCGTTTTCAAGGCAGGGGTGTTTATTGAACACCGGTGCATCTGCATGCCTGCCTCCCTGAGTGCTGAAGAGCTTGAAACGAGAGAGAGAAAGTTCCGTGAAGACAACCCCGACTGGTAATTTCCCGGAGACTGCTCTTCCCGAAGGTAAGAACAGGCTTAAGAAGAACTCGTCAGAGTTCTTCGACTTGAGAGAGGGGGGTCACCTTCATAACCGTTTAAGAATATAAGCGAATCACACGATAAAATAGGATTTCTCCAGAGCCATTATTTTCTCTTTATTTCCTGGCGGAACCGGTGGAGGAGATCGTAAAGCATCATGCGAAACTCCACCCCGATATCTTCCCATGACTTCGCATCTGATACCGGCTGGTCTGGAGGAGCGACTTCACGGTTTTCATGCACAACCTGAGCATCGGTGCTTCTACCGGTCCCAGACTGCAACCAGAGCTGCCGCATGATCTCATAATAGCCACCTGCCAGTACGATGAGAAACACCAGCGGGATAATGATGAATGAGATATACCAGAACATCGGGTAAAGCGTTGTTGACGCAACCGTGTCAACCCACTGGAACAATTTCAGGAAAAAGGCGATACAGAAGACACTCCCGATAGCCCTGATAATCGGAAACGGCAGATTGAGGGGAAAGGGAAATGCCCCGAATATATCGCTGACAAAAAAGATGATGCCGATGAGGATGAGGAGCCAGAAGTTCTCATTGAGAAACAGAACACCGGAAAGGAACACCTTGTTCGACACATAGTACGTAAGGATGTTTGCAAGGACTACTGCAATTAAAAAACTGATGATCCCCATCATCCGTGACACGAACACCCAGCCAAGCGGTTGTTTACGATATCGCCACATACGGTCTCCCGGAAATGCAGTATAGGTTTTATCAAGACGTCTATAATAGTATTGAGCATCGGTCTTTTGGCATGAACCGGGGCACTTCAGCACAACATGTATTATGATGATTGCATGATCAACTGGTATGCAGGTCAATTGTAAACGCTATGGGCTCTACCTGCTCAGGTGGCAGGCAAGCACTCCCATCCTGGCAGGGGTCGGGATCCTTCTTGCATCCATGGGGCAGCTCGTCGCCGCAATCGTAGCAAACCTGATCGGCGGCCTCATCTTTTTCTGGGTGGACCAGTTCATCTTCACATCGCAATCACTGCTGACACACTGGGAAGTCAGGGACAATATTACCTGTGTTGACTGCGGAAAGGCCGCCCGGGGGTACCGGCTGGTCAGATCGGGAGATTACGACAAGACGCATGATCCTGAGCCGGAGTTCCGGTGCGAGGAGTGCTCCCGGAAGAAGGCTGATGAATTGAAAGGACGGGGCATCCGGACTGAGTAGCCATCGAATTGGGAAGGCATCATTTTTTCCCGATCCCATAGTATTTTCTGAGAAATTCGTGAATCTTTTCTGATTCAATATATCCGCGATCAATCCTGTTTACGATCTCATCGATCATCGTGGCATAGGTAATGATCTTTTGTGCAGGTGCACCATCCATCATGTCCGCGATGCCAACGATGCCCTGGAGAGGGTTGCGGATATGGTCGTTCAGGACGGCAAAATCCTGCAGGTTCTTCTCGATCTGCTGGAATGCTTCTTTCTTCAGATGCTCTATCTCTTCCCGTTCACTGATGTCACGGACAATAACCGCAATGGCAGGGTGCCCGAACTGGTCAAATGTCCGGGCATTGACCTCAACGGGTATACGTTTTCCGGTTTTTGTGGATACAGCTCCTGCATAAATGACATGCCCGAACGACTGCAGAATCTCAGTCGGGAGATCTACACCACCGGATCTTTCGCCTGGGAGCAGATCGGAAAGATGCATTTCCAGAAACTCGGCACGCTGGTATCCCAGCACTTCACATGCGGCATCGTTTACTTCGACAATCCTGCCAAGGCTGTTGTCTGGGTTCATGCGGCACACACAGATCGGGTCGGTGACACTATTAAAAAAAAGACGATAATTTTCCTCGCTCTGGATAAGCTTGTCGTGCAGTACGTTCTGGGACTGTTCGAGATCTTCGAGCATCCCGTTGACCCGGCCCGCGAGCCCCCCGATTTCGTCCTCACCGGCTATGTGCACCCGGGCGGAGAAATCGCGTTTTCTGCCAATTTCGTTCACTCCCCGGCTCAGTCTCTCGAGCCTCGACAATACGGTTTTTTCCAGCAGAAGGAGTGTGGCAAGACCAAAGACAAGGCCCGCAATGATGAGCAGGACCACAAAATACAGCGTGGTAGATTTTCCCTGATCATAGATCCCCCGGTCGATACCGACTTTGATGATAAGTACCGGTTTACCTGATATATCGCGTATGAGTGAATATCCGCCAAGCTGAGTGCTGTTTATAGGTTCAATGATGATCGGCGCATCGATGGTGAGGGCGTCTTTTCCCACGCGCTGGATGAACGGTATGGAGGATGCCGGAAACATCGGTAGTATGGTGATGAAATCCTGGGGGAGATCCCCAGCACTATACCCGTGCATTTCAAGCGGCAGCTGGGCCAGCGAGGAGAGCCGGGAGATCTCCGTAGTATCAATATAGCGACCCATGAGGACGTATCCGGCCACGTGCTGGTTTTCGCGGCCGGCAAAGACCGGGCGGATCGCAATCATCATCGGGCCATCGGAAAAATCTGCAATCCCCATGATGCCGGTACTTGACCCGTTCTGGAACTTCAGGTGGAGATACACTGATGGCGGTGAATGTAAGCCTGGCGGGACGGGAACCAGGGTATGGCGATTGAGATCGTATCCCTGTCCCGATATGAGACTGCCGCTGGAATTATACAGCAGGATCTCATTGAACCCGAGCCGTTCGAATGTATCAGGGTCGAGCCGGGACCATTCAGTCCCCGAAGTGTTGGCCGTCACAAACGCTATTGTATCCTCTCGCGAAGCCCAGTCATATGTCACCGCATCAAGCGCGTTTATGTCATTGCCAAGTGCGACAAGTACACGGTTGGTCTCTTTTTGGGCATTTTGCGTCTCAACCCTCGAAAAACCGCCCAGCACGATAACTTCTGACGAGATATAGAGGGCAAGGATCAGGCACAGAAGAGTGATACAGACAATTACTACGGTCTTTTTACGTATGTCCACTGATACCCCCCCGCCAGACCGGCTGATATTGACAGTTCTGTAGTATGCTTGAGCTATTCTTGTTTCTTTCGAAAAAACCCCGAAATTGCTGCAGCCTGAACTATTCCCTCTTCTGTAAAGAAGGACCCCCTGCAGTTTCCCATATAAATATTGTACAATATTGCAAATTAAAATGCAATAATATCCAAAAAATTACAATAATGTATAAGTATGTACAAAGTAAATTTGTAAACAGGATATCATCCAGGGGCCGCCGGATCCATCATGAAATCCAAAGTAGGAACTGGTCCGTTCGATCTGAAAAGAAGGAAAATGCCACATCAGATGATGTGCAGTTATACCAGGAACCTGAATCTATGAACCAAGAACTGAATCTTAATCTCGGGCTTGAGGAATTTGTCATTGCAGTAAGCAACCAGCCCAGGCCGCTGGTCATCCCCCTCTGTGCCGAGCTGCCGCTCCCGGATATCTCGCCTCTTGAGATTTATACCGGTACCCGGACGGGATGCGGGTTCCTGCTCGAATCCATGGAGGGAAGTGAGAAACTCGCGCGGTACTCATTTATCGGAATCGATCCGGAATGCGTTGTTTCCATCGGAGAGACCATAGAGGTCCGGGGGAATGAGCCCTTTGTGTCCATTGCACGTGATCCGGAGGGGAATAATCCTGTGGACAGGATCAGGTCGATCTTATCGCGATTCCACTACATGAACGTCAAAGCCCCCAGATTTTTCGGCGGTATGGTCGGTTATTTTGCCTACGACTGCGTGTATTCCCTGTTTGAGAAAGTCCCAAAAAGGGTCAGAAAGGGCCCTGATAAGACCGGCATGGAGAACGATGCCTGCTTCATGCTCGCAAAGGACTGCCTTGTTATCGATCACCGGGATAAAAAATTATTCATCTTTTCCAGCCCGTTCCTTACCTACGATTCCGACATTGCTGAGGAATATCACAGGAGCAGGGCCAAGATCCACGCCCTTGGAGGCATCATTGGCAGACTCACGGCAGGAAGTATCCGGGACCCCGGTCACGCCAACGGAGATCCGGCTGCGCTGAATTTCAGTTCGCCAGTCGCGCAGGATGCCTTCGAGCGTTCTGTAGAGCAGGTCAGGGAATATATCGCGGCAGGGGATATTTTCCAAGCGGTTATCTCACGGCGTATGGAAGTACCCGTGAACCATGACCCGTTCTCGATTTACGCTGCACTCAGGTGGATAAACCCGAGCCCGTACATGTATTACCTTGACTTCGGTGAAGAGAAAATAGTCGGGGCAAGCCCTGAGATGCTCGTGCGCGTGGAGAAACGCCGGGTCACGACGGTTCCTATTGCAGGTACCCGTCCCCGCGGGGGTGACAGGGACGAAGATGAACGGCTCGCCAATGATCTTCTTCAGGACAAAAAAGAGCGGGCCGAACACACGATGCTGGTCGACCTCGCGCGCAACGATCTGGGGAGGGTGTGCAGGTTCGGGACCGTTGAAGTCAGTGAGTTCATGAATATTGAAAAGTTCTCTCATGTCCAGCACATCGTCTCGACCGTGAACGGTGTGCTGAGAGACAACCTCGACTGTTATGATGCCTTCAAGTCCTGTTTCCCCGCTGGCACGGTATCAGGAGCGCCGAAGATCCGGGCCATGCAGATTATTGATGAACAGGAAGAAGAAGCCCGCGGCCTGTATGCCGGCGCAGTCGGTTATATCGGGTTTGACCGGAACCTCGATTTTGCAATTGCCATCCGGACTATCCGTATCCGGGATGAACGTGCCTACATCCAGGTGGGCGCCGGAATCGTCGCAGATTCTGTACCGGCGAACGAATGGAACGAGACAAAGAACAAGGCAGCCGCAATGGTGCGGGCGATCGAGCAGTCGGGGGGATACCAATGAAAGTGCTGATCGTGGATTGTTACGACAGTTTCACCTTCAACCTGTACCAGCAGGTGGGCAAGCTCGGAGGTAACCCGGTTGTTATGACCTGTGATACACCGCTCGGGCGGCTGCAGAAAAGCGGGTGCGACCGGATCATCCTCTCTCCGGGCCCCGGGACACCCCTCGACGCCGGGGTCTGCCTTGAGGTACTGGACACCATGAGCCGAACGATCCCCACGCTGGGCGTCTGTCTCGGGCACCAGGCCATCTGCACGGTGTTTGGCGGGGAGGTTGTCCGCGCCCGGCACCTGATGCATGGCAAGACCTCGGAGATCCGGCACGATGGCAAAGGGATCTTCTCCGGCATCCCGTCGCCGTTCACCGCTACTCGCTACCATTCCCTGGTCGCCCGGGAGGATTCACTCCCGGGTGAACTCGTGGTCACTGCGACGAGCATGGAAGACAACTATGTCATGGGTGTACGCCACACGAAGTACCCGATCGAAGGTGTCCAGTTCCACCCGGAGAGCATCCTCTCGCAGGATGGCGACCGCATCATCAGAAATTTCCTCTGTATGACAGGAGTCGGACAATGAAGTTCAGCGATACCATCAACCGGCTGGCAGACCGCCAGGATCTGACAACTGAAGAAGCATCCGGGGTCATGGATATCATCATGGACGGCAGGGCGTCTCAGGCGCAGATAGGGGCGTTCCTGCTCGCTCTGCGCATGAAAGGCGAGACCCCGTCGGAGATTGCTGCGTTTGCAGGAGTGATGCGCAGGCATGCCATACCGGTTAGGCCGTCGGTCAAAGGGATGCTAGTCGACACCTGCGGGACCGGGGGGGATGGCACCCGGACATTTAACATCAGTACCGCTTCGGCATTCGTGGCAGCGGGCGCAGGAGTGCCGATCGTCAAGCATGGGAACCGGAGCGTGAGCAGCACGTGCGGATCTGCTGACGTTCTCACCGAAATGGGAGTGGATATTTCGGTAGCGCCGGGATTACAGGCAAAGATCGTAGAACAGGCAGGCATCGCGTTTCTCTTCGCTCCGCGCCACCACCCGGCAATGCGACACGTCATGGCAGCACGGCAGGAGATCGGGTGCCGGACCGTCTTCAATCTTCTCGGTCCGCTGGCGAACCCTGCTGGTGCACAGGCCCAGGTTCTCGGGGTTTACCGGCCCGGGTTAACGGGGACGGTCGCAGATGTGCTTAGGCTCCTTGGACTTTCCCGCGCCATGGTGGTCCACGGGAACGGTCTGGACGAAATCACCACAACAGGAGAGACTATCGTTGCTGAACTGGACGGGGGAGTGACCCGCACGTTCACCCTGACCTCCGGCACTTTTGGTATTGCACCCGCTGTACTTCAGGATCTGGTCGGAGGAGATGCCGCAGTAAATGCCCGGATCATCCGCGAGATATTCGATGGTGAACGGGGCGCACCGCGGGATATTGTCCTGATGAATGCGGGAGCGGCGATCTATATCGGGGGGCGGGCCGGCGATCTGCACGAGGGGATACAGCGTGCTGCCAGCTCCATAGATTCAGGCAGGGCCCGTGCCAGGCTGGACGCACTTGTCACGGCTACCCGGAGTGCAGCATGATACTGGACGAAATTGTGCGGCGCACCAGGAAACGGGTTGCCAGACTGCCGGAGTCATTTCCCGAGACCACAGAAAAACCCTGCCGGGGAGCAAGCCTCGCAGGTGCAATACGGAACAGAAACGGCAAAAACGCGGTGATTGCCGAGATCAAGTGCACATCACCAAGTGGTGGCGTCATCCGGCGCAACGTTGACATGGCGATGATGGCCGGCGAACTTGCGGGAGGGGGCTGTGTCGGAATTTCGGTCCTCACAGAGCCCTACTTTTTCGGGGGAACAGGGCGGGATATCGATCGCGTCAAGAGTGCTGTTTGCCTGCCGGTGCTCCGCAAGGACTTCATCATTGAGGAACGCCAGGTCGCCGAATCCAGGGCTCTCGGTGCAGATGCGGTCCTCCTGATTGCCGCTCTGCTGGGGAAACACCTCCCGGTATTTGTGGATCTCGCCAAGAACTACGGCCTTGAACCTCTGGTGGAGGTACACACCCGGGCTGAAGCCGATGCCGCTCTTGCAACAGAGACACTGTTGGTCGGTATCAACAACCGGGACCTGGCGACCATGACTATTGACCGTTCGACCACCCGCTTTCTTTCGGAGGAACTCCGGAAAGCGGGAAAACTGGTGGTCTCCGAAAGCGGGATGCGGTCAGCCGACGACATCCGGGAGATGAAACCCTATTGCGATGCGTTCCTGATCGGCTCTTCAATCATGGCCCATAAACAGCCGAGAAAAAAACTGGAGGAGTTCGTATGCGCGTAAAGATCTGCGGGATCACCCGCCCGGAAGACGCATGTTTTGCCGAAGAGGCCGGGGCCGATGCGATCGGTGTTGTGCTCTTCAGTGAATCAAAGCGTTCGGTACCGCTGGAAAAGGCACGTGAGATTTTTGAGGCAGTAGGCCCGTTTGTTGCACGGGTTGCAGTTACCCATACAGCATCTGAAGAAGATCTCGAGGAGATCCTCGATCTGCACCCCACGGCAATCCAGATCTTCCATCCGTTTATATTCAGGCAGAATCCGGGCGTGAAGGTCATCCGCGTAGTCCCACACGGCGACCCCATTCCAGTGGACTGTGATGCGATCATCATCGATGAGAGCCATGGGGGGGGAAAACTTTTCGATCCCGCGTCAGCCGGTGAGATCGTCTGCAGGTCGAAAGTCCCGGTAATCCTTGCCGGGGGGCTGACTGCAGAAAATGTCCGCGACGCGATCCGGCGGGTGCACCCGTACGCGGTGGATGTAGCAAGCGGGGTTGAAGTGTCGCCGGGAATCAAGGACCACGGGAAAATACGGGCGTTTATCGCTGCATGCAGGAGTTTTTGAACATGGTACAGAAAGGACGATACGGAAAATATGGCGGGCAATACGTCCCGGAGACACTGATGAGCGCATTGCTCGAACTCGAAGCAGCCTATGAAAAGATAGAGAATGACCCCAAGTTCTCTGCCGATCTTGCAGCTCTCCAGAAAGAGTACGCCGGCAGGGAGACCCCGCTCACCTTCTGTGCGAACGTCTCCCGGGAACTCGGGTGCAGGGTCTACCTCAAGCGGGAGGACCTCGTGCACGGAGGATCGCACAAGCTCAACAACACCCTTGGGCAGGCGCTGCTGGCAAAGCGCATGGGCAAGAAGAAGCTGATCGCCGAGACAGGTGCAGGGCAGCATGGCGTGGCAACGGCGATCGTCGGAGCCGCGCTCGGCATGTCCGTCGAGGTGTATATGGGGGAACTCGATACGCAGCGGCAGGCACTCAACGTTTTCCGGATGGAGTTAATGGGAGCAAAGGTTGTCCCGGTCAAATCCGGGACCCGGACCCTCAAGGATGCCGTCAATGAGGCGCTCCGCTACTGGGTGGCACATGTACAGGACACCTATTTCCTCTTCGGTTCGGTGGTAGGTCCGCACCCGTACCCCCGCATTGTCCGGGACTTCCAGGCCGTGATCGGCAAAGAGACACGCAAACAGGTTATGGACAAGGAGGGGAGGCTCCCGGATACGATCGTGGCCTGTGTCGGCGGCGGATCAAACGCGATCGGCATCTTCTATCCTTTCCTCAGGGACGACGTGGAACTGATCGGCGTGGAAGCCGGAGGGAAAGGGATAGAGACCGGCGAACATGCGGCCACGCTGTGCGCCGGGGAGCCGGGAGTGCTGCACGGGGCGCTCTCCTACCTGCTGCAGGATACTGACGGACAGGTGCTCCCTACCCATAGTATATCCGCAGGCCTTGATTACCCGGGAGTAGGGCCCGAACACGCGATGCTCAGGGACCGTCACCGGGTGACCTATACCGCGGTCAACGACCCTGACGTTCTCGATGCGTTCCGGTTCCTTTCCCGGACTGAGGGAATTATTCCCGCCCTGGAATCAGCCCATGCGGTAGCCTATGTCATGCAAAACGCGAACCGTTTTGATAAAAACGACATTGTTATCATCAACCTCTCCGGCCGCGGGGACAAGGACGTTGCCGAAGTGGCAAGGACGCAGGAGTGTGCGTGATGGGACGGATTGCTGACACCTTCAAGAACTGCAGGACACCGGTTTTCATCGGTTTTACCGTGGCCGGGGACCCGGATAAGGAGACCTGTATGCGGATCGCCCGTGCTCTTATTGAGGGCGGGACGGACATTCTGGAGCTCGGGGTACCCTTCTCTGATCCGGTTGCTGACGGGCCGACCATCCAGAAGGCGGATGAGCGGGCACGTGCAGCCGGAACAAACCCCGACGTTGTCTTTGCCATCGTCAGGGATATCCGGATAACCTCGGAGGTGCCCATCGTTTTCCTTACGTATTACAATACGGTTTACCACCGGGGGATCGAGCGGTTTTACCGGGAAGCGCACGATTCGGGGGTCGACGGCATCCTGATCGCGGATATGCCGGTTGAGGAGTCCACGGAGATCTGCGAAACTGCAGCCCGTTTTGCCATTGATCCGATCTTTCTCATCGCCCAGACAACGTCAGACGAGCGGATCGGGAAAATTGCCGGGAAGGCCAGGGGTTACCTCTACCTCGTATCAGTTCTTGGCGTGACCGGCATGAGAGACGAGGTGTCGTCGGGTGCAATCGAACTGCTGCACCGGGTCCGCAGGCATACTGATCTTCCCCTTGCCTTGGGTTTTGGTATATCAACTCCCGATCATGCGAAGACCTGCTCAGCAGCCGGGGCTGATGGAGTGATCGTTGGCAGCGCGATTGTTGATATCATTGAGCGGAACCTGAATGCGCCGGACAAAATGATCCGGGAACTTAAGAGGTACGTATCGCAGATGAGATCCGGGATGCTTCCCTGACCCGATCCAAAACTTCTGGATGAACTACCTTTTTAATGCGTGCCTGCCTACAGATATCCTTGGATGAGTACGATGTCCAGAACCAGCATTTTTGTTATTCTAGCCTGTATCGTCGCAGTATTGCTCATTGCGGGGTGTACGCAGCAGCCCGCACAGACCCCGGTACAGACTACCGTTGTTCCGGTTCGGGGAACACCCGCTACAACCCCAGCGCCGGTAAGTGCGGGCATGGCAAACCCGGCATCAGTCAACTGTGGAAACATCGGTGGAACATCCGAGATCGTGTCCAACCCGGACGGCAGCCAGTACGGCATGTGCACGTTCCCTAATGGAACGACATGCGAGGAGTGGGCCCTCTTCAACGACCACGTCTGCAAACCGTACGCGCAGGCCGCAACAACGCCTGCCGCTATCGGCATGGCCAATCCTGCCTCGGTCAACTGCGGAAACATTGGTGGAACGACCCAGATCATGTCCAACCCGGACGGCAGCCAGTACGGCATGTGCACGTTCCCCAACGGAACGACATGCGAGGAGTGGACCCTTTACCGCAACGAAGGGTGCAAGCCCAACGTTTACGTAGCTCCCACCACTGCTGCCACCAACGCTTCCATTGCTTCCAAATAAAAGTTTATTCTGCCGGTTCCCCGCGGTATCCATGAACTGCGAGGATGCCGGTAACGTTCTTCACCCATTCGGGATCATTCGCGCCCGGGGGATGTGCATGGGGCAGGGATGCGATCTCTTCTTTCCAGAGCTGCGCAAGAACTTCGTCTGACGTGCTTATTTCCTGCGCGCCGATCACCGTCCCGCACCGCTGTCCCCCATGATTGAAGATCAGCATCCGGTAACAGCGGAACTCCCGGCATACCCGCGGTCGTGCAGGATAGACTGCGCAGGAAAATCCTTCACCATCCTTCCCCCTGCACAGGAATGGGCAGGGTTTTTTTACCGATACCGCCCCTGAACCGTCAGAAAATTTTTCAGATACCTTTTCTGCAAAATCCGCGTCAACGTGCACGAGGAACAGGTCACCGGTGATACCATACCGGCAATAGTAATCCCGGTCGTTCAGCTGGCGCTCGATGGTGATGAATGAACCGAAGCTCTTGCAGCATTTCCCGCAATGGTCGCACTCGAACGCCGCCATAGATTGTGAGTGTATTATCCAGGGAAGACAAATGGATTACGGTACATTGTTGCACAAACAGTTAGCTGATTCCTTGCCATCATATATTGTAAAAAATAAGAATTTTCTGATTTTTCTGAAAAATATAAATAATGGGCGTGCCAACAATAATCCGGAGAATCCAGATGCTTAAGAAGAACAGCGGTACCGGGTGTAGTCCGGGAGCTGAGTGCGGATGCACACCGGGATCAGGCTGTAAAGTCGAAGCGGTCCTCTCGGTGGACGAGCGGGGACAGATGGTGCTCCCCAAGGATGTCCGTGAGAAAGCCGGGATCAAAACCGGGGACAAACTCGCCCTGATCAGCTGGGAGAAGAATGGCAGTGTCTGCTGCCTTGCACTGATGAAAGCCGAGAGCCTGAGCGGGATGGTAAAAGACGTGCTCGGCCCGCTTCTATATGAAAGCGACTGAAGGGGAGAGGGAAAGCATGGATACGATCCCAACAGCCGGATCAAACCGCTGCGCCGGTTCACCCGGACAGGGTTCCGCGTCATGCAATTGTGGGACGAACCACTCATCACCACCAGAGATTCGGACAACTGACAGCGCAATTACCTTCGCTAACCGGCTCGACCATTTCCTCGCCCGCTGGGGTGTGAACCGGAGTGGTCACTGCGTGGAGCCCGGCCTGTACCGGCTCGGGAATCCCACCCCGGATTCCCCGGTCTTTGCTTCGGCAAATTACACTCTGAGTTTCGATGCTCTCCGTTCTGCACTCGAGGGATACGATGCGTTCATTCTGGTTCTGGATACCAAAGGGATCAATGTCTGGTGCGCTGCGGGCAAGGGAACGTTCGGGACGGGGGAACTGGTACGGAGGATCGAAGTCACGGGGCTTGCAGGTGTCGTGGGCCATACGAAGATTATCATGCCCCAGCTCGGGGCACCGGGAATTTCATGGCCGGAAGTCCTGCACAAATCCGGGTTTTCCGTTGAATACGGCCCGGTACGGGCGCGCGACCTACCGGAATATCTCAGAGCGCATAAGGCGACACCGGAGATGCGCAGGGTGGTGTTCCCGCTCTGGGATCGCGCCGTTCTCATCCCTGTTGAACTCATCCATGTCGCGCTTCCGGCGATTATTGCCGCCGTCACGCTTTGGTTCCTTGCCGGCCCGGTCGCTGCACTTGCAGCCATTGCCGCGGTAATTGCAGGAACCGTACTCTTCCCGGTTCTGTTGCCAGTTCTCCCGACAAAGGACTTCTCCTCAAAAGGGTTGCTTCTTGGGGGAGTCGTGGCAATTCCGTTTGCAATTGCCTTCGCTTCCGCGCCGGCACTGCCCGGCTGGGCAACAACCGCCGGAGCCCTCGCTCCGCTCCTCATCATACCTGCCGTAACCGCATATCTTGCACTGAATTTCACCGGCTCAACAACTTTCACTTCCCGGACAGGTGTGAAGAAGGAGATCTTCCGGTACGTACCCGTCATGGCACTCATGGCCGGTGCCGGGGTAATTCTTGGGATAGTGCTTGGCGTGAGCCGTCTTATCGGGGTGATCTGATGCCCAATTCCGGAAAGGTTCCTCAAAACCCAGGTGAGATGAACAAGCCATCAGGGTTCTCCGACTCCGGAAAGGTTTCTCAAAACCTCAACGGGGAGAAGAATCAGGCAGGATTTTTCGACTCCTATATGGAGACCACGCTGAAACTTGATCCAGACCGGTGCATCAACTGCAAACGCTGCCTTCAGGTCTGCCCGCACGCAGTTTTTACCGAGGGGTATGACCATGTCGACCTCGCCCGTCCTGCCACCTGCATGGAGTGCGGCGCCTGCGCTTTAAACTGTCCCGTTCAGGCAATTACCGTACAGAGCGGGGTCGGGTGTGCGTGGGCGATGATCAGCGCTGCCCTGAGGGGAAAGGACCTGGACAGCGGGGAATGCAGCTGTGGAGGAAGCGAGGAGTCGTGCTGCAGGTCGGACAAAGAAGAGTCATCATGTTGCGAGGGAAAATGACGGAAAAAACCCGGGTCCTCTTCATCTGCACCGCCAACGCTGCACGTTCCCAGATGGCGGAAGGTTACCTGCGGACAAGGTATGGCGACCGGTTCGAGGCCTTTTCCGCCGGCACCCGCCAGTCCAAAGTCAGTGCACGTGCAATAGTTGTGATGCAGGAGATCGGGATCGATATCTCGGGCCATCGGTCGAAGACACTTGATGCAGTATCCGGTATGCATTTTGATCTGGCAGTTACGCTCTGCGATCGTGCCCGCCAGGTCTGCCCGGTTGTGAATGCCGCCAAAAGAACCATTCACCGGGGATTCCCCGATCCCCACCTCACACCCGGTTCTGATGATGAGATTCTCGAAGGATATCGCCGGGTCCGGGATGAGATTACCGCCTGGATCGACGCTGTATTCGGGATAAACAGGCCGCAGTGACCGTACGATTCTTCCGACAATAACATTGATGGTATGCCATCGCGTTCATTGACTCAATGCAGGGTTATGCATGAACCGGGGAAAGAAGAAGGACGTTTACGCAGAATCGCTCGAACTTCACCGGAAGCACCAAGGAAAGATCGAGATCCACTCAAAGGTTCCTGTCACAAACCGCAGGGAACTCTCTCTTGCCTATACACCAGGAGTCGCATCCGTGTGCAGGGAGATCTACCGTGATAAGGACCTCGCTTACAAATACACGATGAAGGCGAACACCATCGCCATCATATCGGATGGCTCGCGGGTACTCTCTCTCGGGAACATCGGAGGATATGCCGCCATCCCCGTGATGGAAGGAAAAGCACTCCTCTTCAAAAAACTTGCCGGTATCGATGCATTTCCTATCTGCTTTGAAAATTATCACACGGAATTTGCCGATGATATCAAGAATATCGCCCCGGTTTTCGGCGGGATTGCACTGGAGGACATTGCTGCACCCAAATGCTTCGAACTTGAAGAGTCGCTGCAGGGCATCGGCATTCCGGTAATGCACGATGACCAGCATGGTACTTCGGTCGTAGTACTTGCTGCGCTCCTGAATGCATGCAAGGTTACCAAAAAACGGTTCGAAGACCTTAATATCGTCATATGTGGCGCCGGGGCTGCAGGGTTTGCCATCACGCGGATGCTGAAATGCATCGGATATGATCCCAACCTCTGCAGCAGCGTCAACGATATTATTGTCTGCGACACCGGCGGGATCATTCACCGGCATCGCGAAGGACTGTATGCAAATAAATACAAGTTCATCATCGGAGCGGAGACCAACCTGACAGAGCGGACGGGAACACTTGCCGAGGCCATGAAAGGCGCCGACGTCTGCATAGGGGTGTCTGTTCCGGGGATTATCACCGCATCGATGGTCCGCTCGATGAACAAGGATCCCATCATCTTCGCACTCGCGCACCCGGTCCCGGAAATCCTTCCCGGGGACGCTCTCCAAGCGGGTGCTGCCATAGTCGGCACCGGGCGCAGTGACTTTCCCAACCAGATCAACTATGCCCTTGCATTCCCAGGTATCTTCCGCGGTGCGCTTGATGTATGTGCGACGAGGATCTCAGATGAGATGAAGGTTGCTGCCGCACATGCTCTTGCCGGATATGTCAGAAGGCCGCAAAAGGACAGGATTCTTCCCCAGATCCTCAATCGTAACGTCGTGACGGCCGTAGCCAAGGCCGTAAGCGAGGCAGCGGTCGCAAGCGGCTGTGCCCGCCAGATAGAATGATCGGCGTAAAAGAGAGGAGATTTTTCAGGCAAGCTCGATCTGGACGCCGCCGATCTTGCTTGCAAAGAAATTATACAGGAAGGCCAAAATCGCCCCACAGATGAACGCCATGATACCAAAGATGATCGGGAAGATGATGATGGACATCAGTCCGAATGCAGTCACGCCGGGCATGGCCCGGTGAAACCCGATTGCTGCTCCTATTACTGCGAACAGGACGCCATAGATGAATCCGAACACGATACCAAACAGGGCGTGGATTTTCGCCCAGGATATAATATCAATACTCTTGATGACTGCCATTGGCACACCTACGTATGTTTATTGAAAACTCCTGTAAAAAGGCTTGCGTATTTCATCCGGTGCCGGGTCAGCATTCATCATGATGGCCGGGAAGGAGTGTCATCACCCTGCACACATTTTCCATCCGTGCATGGTGCCGCCTGAGGTTATCCAGAAAAAGCATGCTGCGTCTGCCCGCACCGAGGGGGTGCCAGGTAAGGCCGCAACCCGTCTCCCAGAGGATCAGGCCTTCGGCAGATGCAGGCTGGAGGGGCTTTCCGGCAGGGGCCGACAGGAGTTCAGTCACGGAACTGTCGGAAGCTTCCCCCAGTCCGACCCTGATAAGCGCTGTTGCCATGCAGCGCACCTGGTGCCACAGGAAACTCGCTGCGGTCACCTCAAGAAAGACATAATCTTCCTGGTCAAAGATCGCGGCTGCCAGGATCGTCCGATAGGGGTTTTTATCCTCTACCCTCGCAAAAGTGGTGAAGTTGTGGTTTCCCAGAAACCGGCCGGCAGCACAGCCCATCGCCTCAACATCATACCTTCCTTCCTCGAAATAGTAACGGTATGTCCGGAACTTCGCGTCGTACCGCGGGTGAAAAGCAGGAGATACTTCCGAATAACCAGAACACCAGCAATCCGGGGGAAGCTGGGTGTTGATGGCGTGAACCGCCCGTTCCGGTTCCGTGGTCGAAAAGGCTGCAACCTGACCGCAGGCGTGGACACCCCGGTCAGTCCTTCCCGCGAAGAGAAATCCTGCTTTCCTCCAGTCGTCAAAGAGGCTGAGGCGCACACAGGCTGCGACAAACTCCCCTTCCACAGTGCGCCGGTCCGTCTGCATCTGTGAACCATAAAACCCGCTTCCGAGATACGAGACCCGGAACGCAAGTCTTACCGGAGGGGAACCCGACGTGTTATCCTCTTTATCTTTCTCCATGTGTTTTTGATGGACTGGCGCGTATAGGTGCGCAGCGGTGTCTTCCTGCCACTGCAGGATACTTTACCGGCCCGGATCGCATCGAGAATCGCGGGAACATTTCTGTCCGCATCGACAAAAGTCCTGCCAAAACCGACAAACTTTGCATGGTGTGCGTCACTGCCCCCGACACAGGGCTTGCCGAGCCTCTTGGCAATGCGGGCAGCTTTCTTGTTTGCCGAACCGACAATATACCTGCTGTTGAATGCTTCGACGGCGTCGACTGCCGTCATTCCTGATTTCTTGCGCCTGGCGACCCCGTGCCGCCAGACATGGTAGGGGTGGGGGAGGATGAGGAGGGCACCCATGCGCCTGGCGATAGTAATGGTTTCCACCACATCGAGCATTGACGGGATGACCTCAGTGACGCCGAGGACCAGGAGATGGCCCTGTCTTGTCGAGACTTCTATCCCGGGAATGACCAGGACTGCTGAGGGAATTGTGAGGGCTTTCTTGGCCCCGTCCACCGAATCGTGATCAGTGATTGCGATTACATCAAGTCCTGCCTCTTCAGCCCTTTTGAGGATGTCCTCAATGCTGCTTTCGCCGTCCTTGGAATAGTTGGTGTGCACATGCAGGTCGCAGATCAGCATCTGATCATAGTGTTTTTATCTCTCTGGTATTAAGGGAACTTATGCGCATTCTCCTCCCGACCGGCGCTCCCACCGAACAGATGGTAAGAAAGGCTGCAGCCGGGTATGACGCTGATGTGGTGGTCACAGGAGAGATCGCTTCGTTCCTGACGCCGCACCACCTTGGGGAACTCCTGAAGAAAGGCGCGTACGATCTTGCCATTGTCTCCGGGATGTGTACTGCATCATTTGAACAGGTCGAACATGAGAGCGGTGTCCCGGTATATCTTGGGCCGAGGCATGCTGCTGACCTTGCATTGATCCTGCCGGTCCTCGGTTCGGTCACTCTTTCACGCACGGTTCCGGCCGATGATTTCCTCACAACAAAAAAAGCAGAAGAGGCGATGCGCCGGGTCGGGGAACTGGAGAGGGACTCCGGAGCTGACTGCATTATCCGAGGTGTGAAGATCGGCGGAGAATCGAGGATGAAGGTGCTCGCCGAGATCATGGATGCGCACCGGTGCGAGAGCGTCCGCGAGATGACTGAGCTGTACTTCGCATCGGGTGCAGACATTGTTGATCTCGGGTTCGGGTTCGATGCAATGCCGGAAGATGTAAAGAATACCTTTTCTCTCCTCGAAGGGATCGATCGCCCGCTTGCCGTGGACACGCAGGACCCTGCCCTGATCCGCGCGGCGCTCGGGCGGGCAGATATCGTGCTCAGCCTGCAGGAACGCAACATACCCAAAGTCGGGAAAGAGGTGGCTGAGGCAGGTGCAGCTGCGGTTATTGTACCCGGTTCAAGCACTCTTGCGAAGAACATTGCGATGGCAAAACGGATGGGGATTTCGTGCATCATTGCCGATCCTCTCCTGCAGCCGGTGGGGTCAGGCCTTGTCAAATCTCTGAAAAATTTCAAAAAGATCGGCTGTCCCCTCTTTTTCGGGGCAGGAAACGTATCAGAGCTCCTTGATGCAGACTCTGTCGGTCTCAACGCCCTCCTCTCAGCGATGGCAATGGAGGTGGAAGCTGCTGTGGTCTTCACCAGCGAGCATTCGGACAAGACCCGGGGGTGCATCCGCGAGATGCGGAGAGCGACGGAGATGATGGCCCTTGCCCGTGACCGCCCGTACCCCAAAGACCTCGGCATCGACCTCCTCGTCCTGAAGGAGAAACGGCGACGGTGCGAGCCCCCGCTGGACTACGACACGATCATCCCCGCAAAGAAGATGCCGGAGGAGATCGGGTACGATCCGAAAGGGAACTTCCGGATTGGCATCGAAGGCAACCGGATCGTGGCAGTGATCCATGGAAAGGCCGTGCAGGGAAAGTGCTGGCAGGATGTTCTGTACACCCTCCTGTCTCAGGGGGAAGTCTCTCTGCTGGATCATGCCGGCTACCTCGGCCGTGAGCTCTACAAGGCTGAGCTGGCGATCCGGTACGGGCGGAGTTTCGAGCAGGACGGGGAGTTCTGAACCTGCTATTGCATAATTAATAATTAAACGGATCTGTTGAAATTTTCAGAGCAACTAAATTGATTTCCTCTTTCTTTTTAAAATTGCTTTTGGGATTTCCTCGGAGAATGCAAGTTTTCTGCAGAGCCCTTTTTTACAAATTTTAAAAGAGGGAAACTGCCTGAATGAGATGTTCCCTAGTTGCCGACAATTCCCCCGATTGCCCCACCCACGAGCCCGAGTATCGCAAAGTAAAGAGCAAGGATCACCAGGATCAGTCCGACACCCAGTGCCGCCAGAAATCCCAGCAGTCCAAGTGCCATCGTTCCGATAACCAGCGCAATAATGCTCGTAACCAGCGCACCGAAAATGCCTGCAACACATCCGGCCTTTGCCCCGTTCCACATTCCGCCTTTTGCGATCAGCCCCGCGACGACCCCCCCTATAATAGGCCCAAGGATGGGCAGAACCCCCCCAAGGAGCACCATAATGATAAATCCCGCAAGCGCTGCAAGCCAGAAATTCCCTTTTGCCATAGTGTGAACTTGCATGGGATATGAGATAAAAATTGAGTTTACTCCGGTGGCCAGGAGAGAGACAGACGTTACAGGATTTTTTTGATAATCTGAACAATCGCACTTACTATAAAGCCGGGGGAGATGCCTGTTTTTATCAACCATTTTATTCCATCAGTTGCTCATTTCTATATATGACCACACAGGCACGCGCCTCCCATATTCTCGTGAAGACCGAAGACCAGGCAAACCAGATCCTGAAACGCCTCAACGACGGTGAGGAGTTTGACAAGGTCGCGCGGAGGTTCTCCAGCTGCCCGTCCGGTAAACAGGGAGGCGACCTTGGATGGTTTGGAAAGGGGATGATGGTCCCCGAGTTCGAGAAGATCGCATTCGAGGAACAGGTTGGCAAGGTCGTGGGCCCGGTCAAGACCCAGTTCGGGTACCATGTCATCAAGGTGACTGGCAGGCGATGATTTTCTCTCACGGAAAAGATCCTGTCCATGCCGGCAGAAACCTTATCCCCATTGATAGATGCCGCTAAGAGCCCGTCGATCTTCACGTATTACATCACAACAGGGATGGCTGAAGGTCCTGTTCCTGCCGGATCTGGTGAAAGGACGTAACATGCCATACTGCCTCCCCTTCATTTCGAGGGCCTGCGCACCAATGGCTATTTTTGTGATATCGAGATGGCTCCGGATACTTCAGTAGAGCTGGATGGAACACCAGGACTTGGAGCAACGCCTCCGAACAGCACATCCTTTGCCAACGCTGACCTGTCCCGGGACATGTCGGGGGACCTTGTAAAAGCCGAGCGATGATCCCCCCGATTTTTAAAGGAGCCTTTTTTGCAGAACAACAACCATAGTTCAGTACAACTCCGGACATTCTGCAGGAAGTATCCCATGAACATCCACGGTATCCGACATGACCTCCTTTTACTCCTTCTTGAGATGGGGCGCGACAGCCACCCGAATGAGTTCGTCGGCCTGCTCCGGGAACGCGATGGCATCATGGAAGAGCTCAACCTCCTTCCCGGGACGGTCGGCCGCGGGGATTCAGCTTCGCTCCTGTATACCATGATGCCCCTGGACACCCATGTCGCTGGTAGTGCCCACAGCCACCCCAATGGCGTACTCAGGCCCTCCTCCGCTGATGTGAATTTTTTCCCGCGGACGGGAAAGTACCACCTGATCATCGGTTATCCGTACGGGAAGGACAACTGGCGGTGCTTTACCGCGGACGGGGAGCCGTACGATCTGGAGGTGATCGCTTGAACCCCCGTCGTGTCGTCGCCACCGGAACGTTCGATATCCTGCACCCGGGCCACCTCTTCTATCTCGAGGAATCAAAGAAGCTCGGCGACGAGCTCTGGGTGATCGTGGCCCGGGACACCAACGTAAAACACAAGCCCCGCCCGATCATCCCGGAGGAGCACCGCCTCCGGATGGTTGCAGGGTTGAAAACCGTCGACCATGCAGTCCTTGGGGATAAAAAGGATATGTTCCGCCCGATTGAGGAGATCCACCCCGACATCATCACCATCGGGTTCAACCAGATGTTCGACGAGGCAAAGTTAGCGGAACAGCTCGGGGCCCGCAACCTGAACCCGCGGATTGTCCGTATCGGCAAATATGCTGACGGGGACCTGTGCAGTTCCCGTCTCGTTGTCCAGCGTATCATCGACAAAAGGTCCCATGATCCCCACCACCCGCAATAATCCCTCACCAAACATTTATCGTCACTGACCTGCATTGGCTCATTGAGGATACCTATGGTAGCTGACCTCTTGGAAGAGATCGAAAAACTGCGGGGACTTGCAGGGGAATCGGGTGTGTACGTCCACGAAATCACTCCCGATGAAGTCGTTGTCTCCCAGTGGGTCCGGTTCAAGTGCCGGTATGGTTGTAAGGGATATGGCAAACATTTCGGCTGCCCACCCTATGCCCCGTCATACGATGAGACTCTCCGTATGGTTGGGGAATATTCCGCCGGCATTCTCCTGCGCTTCGATGGTGTGCCGGGACACGGGACGTTTGGCCCGGACGATATCCCCGAGGACTTCCACCCATGGTACAGCGATCTCATCCGCTGGGTGAACGGCACCGTGCATCTTCTCGAGAAGACCGCATTCTATGATGGTTTTTATAAGGCATTCGGGTTCGGGGGCTACCCGTGCATCTGGTGCGAGCACCAGCATTGTGTTGCGGAAGAGCAGGAGGGCCTTGTCGACGAGAGCCTGCGCAGGAAGTGCCGGCACATGGATCTGGTCCGCCCGTCCATGGAAGCGGCCTGTATAGATGTCTTTGCTACAGCAAAAAACGTGGGGTGGGACCTTTTCACGATTCCCTGCAAAGACCTCGAGTACGGGAAGATTGTGCATTCCGACATCCACTCGGTCGGGCTTGTTCTGATCGAATGAGTTTCAGCGGCCGGAGTGGACGCGGTGCGTCGGGGCTTTTCTCCTTCCGATATGGGTGATCCCACGCCGCAGTATCGTGCTGTATTTTGCAGCGAAGGACCCGATGATCGAGGTCACGATGACCATCGCTGCAATTGTTGTTCCGACAACCGGAGACCCGTACAGTACGGCAAGCGCGATCGAGAATTCCCCTCTCCCGATGGTGTTCGCCCATATTTCAAGACCCGACAAGGCCGATTCGTGGATGACCAGGCCCGTGATCAGTCCCGAAAGGAGTTTGCTCAGCACGGCAAGGATGCAGATAACCGAGATATTAAACAGGTTCGCCCCCCCGGAAAAGTCAATCGTTACCCCGAAAAAGACAAAGAAGACCACGAGGAAGACGTCCTTGAAAGGGCGGGCGTGCTGCTCGAACGCATCGGGGTCGGTTGTCGCGAACGCAACGCCAAGCGCGATCACCATAAGGGTCTCCGGGATATCGAGCACCAGGGCAACCGATGCCGTGGTAAGCACTGCTGCAAACGTGAAGATGATGGGCAGTTCGTCATCCCGGTCGAGGATGGAGATGAGGAACTCCTTGCCGTAATGGGCAAACGCGTACAGGATACCAAGGACACCCAGGATTTTTGCGACAAATAAGAGGAGGTTCTGGTCCCCGGCTGAGATGATCGCGAGGAAGATGATCAGCACGAGGTCTTCAAAGACCATCAGCCAGATGATCGTCTCGGCCTCGCGGAACATCAGTTTCCTGTTCTCGACAAGCGATGTGATCGCCATGGCCGTGCTCGATATATAGAATGCCGAGGCAACAATCAGCGATTCCGTCATCGAGAAACCGAGCAGGTACGCAGCAAAAAACCCAATGAACATATTGATGTTGAGGTCAATGATCCCGCTGGTCAGGACCGCAGATCGGTTGGCCGCGATCCGCTCGGGCTTGAGGCCGAGCCCCATGAAAAACAGCAGGAAGATCAGACCCATCTCCGAGAAGAACTGGCTGATATCATCGGCCTGGACCATCCCGAGCCCGGCCTTCCCGAGAAGGACCCCGGTGAGGATGTAAAACGGAATTGCAGGGATCGACAGATACTTGGTGACCAGCGCCAGGATAAGGCAGAGGAAAAGCGCGATTACGAGACCTTCCATTACTCCACCATGATCTCGCGCTCAAACTTTTTTATCTGGTCGCTCTCACCTATGACCAGCGCAGCGTCCCCGGTCTCAAAGACAAATGTTGGTGGAGGGTTGATAATGTTCCTGTCATGGCGGCAGACTGCAATCACGGTCGCGCCGGTCTTGGCCCGGATCTGCAGGTCCTCGATGGTCTTTCCGGCAATGGCTTTCGGTACGTAAAACGTATGGATTGTCACCCGGAGATCGGCAAGGGCAGAGAAAGCAATCTCTACGCTTTCCTGATCTGCTTCAATGATCGCACCCGTAAGGATATTCCCCAGCCTCCGCGCCTCTACCGGGGTCATGTCAGCGGCACTGGGGGTATGGCACCCTTTCTGGAGAGTGTACATCTGGATTGAACCGTTCTTGGTGAAAAAAATTGCAACGGTATCGCCCTTATCAGTCTCAAATTCGTATTTTGTTCCTATACCGGGAAGATTCAGGGATCGGAGAGCCATAGCAGACATTAGAAAAATGATCCTAAAATATATTGTCCTTTTGCTGGCACGAAACCAATTTAAAATAAATTATGATTGCCCAAAAGTGCTCTGCACCAAGCGGCTGCACCAAAAATACCTGTAAAAGAGAAAAGAATTGGGGTTTTTGTCTGAGAGGATTTGAGTTGGTTTCAGGTTTTGAGAGAGGTTTCCTCCTCAAATGAGAAGTAAAACCCCGCTTGTTTGAGAGGGCGGGAGGAGCGAAGTGCGAGCCGTCCTGGCACCTGACTCATTGTGAGGAGATTTCGTCCTCCCCATATACCATGTAACTATACGCCAGGGATAAAACCTCTACCGGGCGGAGTGAAAGTGAAACCTTTTTCGTACTGTTATCAGTATCTCACACCTGTAAAAAAGACCGGATTCCCCGCGGAAGCTCCAGTTCTCCAAAAGAGGGTAACTCAGGAAAGTGTGCCCGTTCATTTCGGGCCCGGAACAACAGATCAATTTTTGACATTTTAGAACGATGTCTACTGATAGAACCGCGACCGTTTTGTCGCCTTCGCCAGTCCCATTCATTCACTGCAGGAGTTGGAGATTATCGCCGAAATTCCGAAGGAAGAATATATCCTGAAATGTACTTCGGCCTGTGCCGGATGCAGCGATTCGCTCGCACTCCGGTACGTGCTCAAGGCTGCAGGGCCCGACACCGTGCTGGTCGTGCCTGCCTGTTGTACAAGTGTCATCCAGGGAATCTACCCGAATACTGCCTTTAAAATCCCGGTCTACAATATCGCGTTCGGTGCGGCAGCTGCATGCGCCAGCGGCATGAGCAACGCGTTCCGGGCGGCAGGAAAAAAGACGAACGTAATCGTGTACGCCGGCGACGGGGGGACGCTCGATATTGGCATCCAGTCCATGTCAGGCGCCTTTGAGCGGGGTACCGATTTCCTCTACATCTGTTATGACAACGAGGCCTACGGCAATACCGGTATGCAGCGGTCCAGCGCGACGCCGCTCGGGGCAAAGACCACGACCACACCCACGGGAAAGACCGATTTCAAGAAGGATATCGATGCGATCATCGCAGCCCACGACCCGCCGTACCAGGCAACCGCTGCCGCAGCGTACCCCCAGGACCTTTTCAAGAAAGTCCAGAAAGCCCTCACATTTCGCGGGCCCAGCTTCATCCATGTACTCGCACCCTGCCCGCCCGGCTGGCGGTATTCAACGGAGAAAACGGTAGAGATGGGAAAACTTGCCGTGAAATCCGGTATGTGGGTACTCTATGAGCGCGAGTATGGGAAACTGACGATGGGCGCCCAGTCCAAAGTGGCGATGAAAAAGCCCATCCCTCTCGAGGACTACCTCACTCCGCAGGGCCGGTTCAAGGGTATCGATCCCAAGACGGTCGAGATCCTGAAACAGCGGATCGCAAAAACCTTTGCAAAACTCGCAGCAGAGGAGGCAGCACCATGAAGAAGATCGCGACCGGCAACAAGGCGGTTGCCGAAGCGGTAAAACAGGCGAAGCCCGACGTAATCGCAGCCTACCCCATCACCCCGCAGACCGAGATCGTGGAACAGATCGCGGAGTTCGTGTCCAGCGGAGAACTGAAGGCCCGGTACATTCCGGTCGAGAGCGAACACTCTGCGATGGCGGCCTGCATCGGCGCGAGCATCACAGGGGTCCGCACCTTTACAGCAACCAGCTCCCACGGGCTCCTCTACATGCACGAGATGACCAACTGGGCTGCCGGTGCAAGACTTCCCGTGGTCATGGCCAACGTCAACCGCTCGCTCGGGCCCGGCTGGAACATCTGGGCGGAGCACACGGACGCCATGCAGGAGCGGGACACCGGCTGGCTGCAGGTCTATGTCAGCACCGTGCAGGAAGCCTATGACGCAACCCTGATGGCATTCCGGATCGCAGAACATAACGACGTCCTCCTGCCGGTGATGGTGAACCTTGACGGGTTCCTGCTCTCCCATATCATGCAGCCTCTCGAGACGGTCGACCCGGGGGATTTCATCCCGCCGCTACACATGCCCCATGCCATTGACGTAAAGAACCCGGCGGGATACGGGGGGCTCACCGGACCTGACCAGCAGTTCAGGTTCCGCTGGGACATCGAGCGCTCGATGCGGGACTCGGTGAAGGTGATCGAAGAGACGGAGATCGAATTCGGACGGCGGTTCGGCCGGAAATACGGGTTCACCGACGATTACTTGTGCGGGGATGCTGAGGTGGTCGTCGTAGCCATGGGCACGCTGGGGAAGGAGGCGGAAGTCGCTGTTGACCAGCTCCGCAGCGATGGCGTAAAAGCCGGTTCGATGCGCCTGCGCTGGCTCCGCCCGTTCCCGAAACTGGACCTGGCCGGAAAAGAGGTGGTCGTCATCGACCGCGACTATTCCTTCGGGCACGGTGGCATCCTTGCGACCTCCATCATGGCCCAGACCAAAAAAGAGATATTCAGCGTGATCGCCGGTATCGGCGGGCAGGAAGTCACGTACGAGGATATTGCCGGGTTCGTGCGGAACCGGCGCATGGGTGAGGAGTCCTGGTTCGGAGTGAACAGCCATGTATGAGATCCGGATCCATTCGCGGGGCGGGCAGGGAGGTGTCACTGCAGCCAGGCTCCTCGCGCTCGCGGCCATCCATGACGGTAAGTATGCAACCGCAGCACCGTTTTACGGTGCCGAGCGCCGGGGGGCGCCGATCGTCTCGTTCGTCCGGATCGATGACAAGCCGATCAGGGTCTACAGCCAGATCAAAAAACCTGACATGGTAATTGTGCTGGACGCAAGTGTGATGGATGTGGTCGATGTCCTGCAGGGGCTCAAGTCCGGCGGAAGGGTGCTGATCAACAGCGCCCATGCAAAGGAATTCGGGGGCTTTTCGTCCGGCCATGTCGATCTGACCGGGATTGCACTGAAGGAGAACCTTGTTGTTGCAGGAAGCCCGATCCTTAACACACCGGTGATAGGGGCTCTTGCCAGGATGGGGATCATCTCACCCGAATCGGCAATAAAGGCTATCAGGGAAATGTTCACTGACGAGCGCAATGTCAAGGCGGCTGAAGCTGCCTATAGGGAGGTCCATTCATGACAAGCGACACAAAACGCGAACGCCTCGCCATGAGCAGGCCCGTTGTGGGCGCGGCCGGAAAAACCGGGACGTGGAGGGTATTCCGTCCCGTTGTGGATAAAGAGAAGTGCAACGAATGCGGGCTCTGCCAGACGTACTGCCCCGATGCGGCCATCGATGAAGAGCTTGCCATCGACCTGGACTTCTGCAAGGGCTGCGGTATCTGCGCAAATGAGTGCCCGAAAAAGGCAATAACCATGGTACGGGAAGAGAAGTAGGGTTCGTATTAACCTTTTGCCATCCGCCAAAAACGGGTGGAATGTGTGGCATAAAACTCAAGTTTGCGGCAGTAAATTGCCGGTATTCATCCTGAAGGGAAAACCGGTACCCAATTCATAACATTTTTATTCAATACCCGAATATCACCGCATGAGGATGATCTGATGAACCGTACCTTTTTTGGCGACACGCGGGATCTTTTTAAGTTTGACCTCGTGCGCCACATCATGAAAGCCATGCCGGTCTTTGACAGTTTTACTTTTATCCCGATGCTGACCGATACCCCGCTACAGGCAGGCAGAAAGAAGAGCGCGGTACGGGATCTCAAAAAAGCGACAAAGCTCGGCAGGGCGGGAAGCCAGAACAGGGATCTCGTAACCCACATGGAGCGGTTGCAGGAGATCGACAACGATCTCGAATATTTCCAGACAATCCACGATTATTTTAAAAAGGAAAATATTCTCGTTGATATTCTCCACAAAGAGCAGTTCTCCCATCAGGGGCGCAGCCGGTATTTCGATACGATCCTGTCCCGCCTGCCCAAGAAAACCCTGATATTCCTTGACCCGGATATCGGGCTGGAAGAGAGCAGGCCCACGGAAAAACACCTGCTTTTCGAGGAAGTGGAAAGGATTGCGAAAGGCATGGACGATCACTCGATCCTCGTCATCTACCAGCACTTTCCCCGGCTGAAGCATGACGGATACGTCCGGCACCGCTGCAGTCAGCTTGCAGAGATCGCAGGTGCAGACCCACTGACGATCACGGACAATGAAATCGTATTCTTCCTCATAGCGAGAAATGAGAAGCTGAAAAGCCGGCTTGAAGCCGTTCTCGAGTTGTACGCAGATACCTATCCGGTTCTGAGCTCATCAGGATCCTGCTGACAACCGGTCACGTGGATCTGGTCACGGTGCTTTCAGCTCATCCTTGGCTATATATTCGAGATCGAATTTGTAGAAGTGCGTGAAATGGCAGTTCCGGCAGCGGACGGTGAGGTGCCGTGAACTCACGATCACATCGTGGGGGCCGGTAATTTTACAGTTCCGGCACGTGGCGTCCTGCACCAGCTCCCATACGGGATACTTTCCGATCCGGGTGAGCGTCCCTGCCGCATCGATATCTTCGCTGCGGGGGACAAAGACCCGCGTTGCACCGCAATTGTTACACGCGACCTGAGCCTGGTACGGCACTGCCTTGATGATCTGGTCGGCAAGCTCTTTACAATGGTAGCAGTCCGTGCGGTATTTTGTAAAGATGAACCGGTCGCTCATGGGAGGTACTGATGCCTCGGTGTTCATTAATCTGTTGCCTGATATGCAGGGAGACACAGAAAATCCATGAAAGAACGCCAGGGTGTGCCTGTTGCCAGTTTCTTTTGCCGGACCACCTGGAGTGCAGTCATTCCGACCCGCCACCGGTACAAGAGCGGTTAACCGCATAGGCCGCACAACAAAACCGGTCCGGCCGTAAATTATACGACATTTTTGCATCAACGCCACAGTTTACGGGAATTGGAGGAAAACGCCCGAAGTCTGGGAAGTAAATTTAATTAGAAGGCGAATTCAATTTACTGTCCATGAAATACTGTATTGGCTTGGTTCTTTTGTTCATTGTCCTTGTTGCGGCCAGCGGATGCACGCAGCAGGCAAAACCTGCACAAGTGACCACAGCGCCGACAACGGTAGTCACAACGGTTGCCCCCACGGTCGAAACAACGGTTGTAACCACTGTTGCAACGCCGGTTCCTACGACAGAAATAATGGCGAATGCGACAATGGCAAACTCGACTCCTCCGGTTTCACCGACTGAACTGCCCTCCCTGACCCAGACCCCGACCGCGGTCATGACACCCTCCACCACGGTCACGATCATCCATATCGCGAACAACACGTTCACCCCGGCGACACTCATGGTCCTTCCGGGAACCTCGATTACGTGGAGAAACGATGATACCATCGTCCACTCGGTCAAGGCAACAGGGATTTTCAATTCCGGAGCTATGGTACCCGGCGCATCGTTCAGCTTTTCTTTCGGGGAGACCCCAGGCACCTATCATTTTGTCGATGGTTACTACCCCAATGTAACCGGTACTATCACCATCCAGAAGGGTGCGCCACTCTTCGGAGGAGACATCATCACAGCTGCACCGGCCCCGACAACAACCTCCTGATCAGGAGATCCATCACTCTTTTTATTGTCTCTTGTATGCCGGGAGATGTATTCGTGGATAATCCGGCAGGCAGGATTACGATCAATTCGGCAGAATATTTCCGGAAGAAAACGGTTCGGGTACGCCCTGAATATAGCCGGATTCAGAAAAAAAGAACGGGAAAAAATGTAAAAAATCGGGTTTAGTAGTCGCCCATGCCCGGAGGCATGCCGCCCATTCCACCCATTCCACCCATGCCGCCCGGAGGCATTCCCTCGGGTCCGGGTGAGGGGGACTTGGACGATGCGATGACATCGTCAATACGCAGGATCATGACCGCCGCTTCTGCCGCAGAGGAGATGGCCTGGGTCTTGACGCGGAGCGGCTCGACAACGCCGGCAGCCTTCATATCGACTGCCTTGCCTTCGAACACGTTGAGGCCGTGGGACTTCTTGCCTTTCTCGTGGGCTGCACGGATCTCGACGAGCATGTCGATGGGGTCAAGGCCTGCATTCTCTGCAAGGGTGCGCGGGATGACTTCGAGGGCTGATGCGAAGGCCTCGATGGCGAGCTGTGCCCTGCCGCCAACGGTTGAGCCGTACTCGCGGAGACGGAGCGAGAGTTCGGTCTCGATTGCACCGCCGCCTGCAACAACCTTCTTGTCCTCGACAACGACACCGACAACGCGGAGTGCGTCATGGATGGCACGCTCGAGTTCGTCGACAACGTGCTCAGTGCCGCCCTTGATAATGATCGAGACTGCTTTCGGGTTCTTGCACTGCTCGACAAAGGTCATCTCTTCGCCGCCGACCTTGCGTTCCTCGACAAGTCCGGCCTTTCCGAGCTCTTCCTTGCTGATCGCGTCGATCGAGGAGACGAGAGTTGCACCGGTTGCCCGGGCGAGTTTCTCCATGTCGCTCTTCTTGACACGGCGGGTTGCAAAGAGCCCTGCCTTCGCCAGGTAGTGCTGCGCAATGTCGTCAATGCCCTTCTGGCAGAAGAGGACGTTTGCGCCGCTCTTGACGATCTTGTCAACGATACCCTTGACCATCCGCTCTTCCTCGTCGAGGAATGCCTGGAGCTGGTCGGGGCTGGTGATGTTGATCTCGGCGTCGACTTCGGTCTTCTTGAACTCGACTGCTGCGTTCAGGAGAAGGATCTTTGCATTGACAACCTTCTTGGGCATTGAGGGGTGGACGCGTTCCTTGTCGATGAGTACGCCCTCAACAATCTCGGAGTCCTCGATTGAGCCACCGGTCTTCTTCTCGACCTTGATGTTCTCAATGTCGACCTTACCGTCATCGTCAGTGACCATGGTCACTGCCCTGACAACGAGGTCGCAGAGCTTGTCCTTGGATGCCTCGGCGCCCTTGCCGGTCATCGCGGTGCTTGCAATGTTCCTTAAGAGAGCCTTGTCCGTTGCTTTGACATCGAAGGCGAGGTCTTTTAAGAGTGCCTGCGCCTTCTCGGCAGCCTGGCGGTAACCGGCTGCGATGATGGTCGGGTGGACGTCCTGCTCGAGGAGGTCCTCTGCTTTCTTTAAGAGTTCCCCTGCAATGACGACTGCGGTGGTGGTACCGTCGCCGACCTCATCATCCTGGGTCTTTGCGACCTCGACCATCATCTTTGCGGCCGGGTGCTCGATGTCCATTTCCTTGAGGATCGTGACACCGTCATTCGTGATTACTACGTCGCCGATAGTGTCGACGAGCATCTTGTCCATGCCCTTGGGACCAAGCGTGGTCCTGACTGCACTTGCCACTGCCTTTGCGGCGGTGATGTTCATACCCTGGGCGTCGCGGCCGCGGGTACGGGTGCTGCCTTCCTTGAGAATAAGTATCTGCTGTCCTCCAAGTTGCTGTGACATATAATCACCACTTTTAGCACTAAAATTGGTTTGTGGTTCTATATAAACATTATCTAAGGAGGTTCTGATAGGATGAAGGGACTTTTACCAAAAAAGGATGACCTGATAGATCGCGGGACTTTTTGTATTGGGCAGCGCGCTCTATCCAATCTTGGATCAGTTTCTGGAGATCATGTAGAGATTAATATAGATATATTAATTTATTACATCGTACCCATCCCTCACTTAATGACGAAATTCAAGCTAATCCCTTATGCTCTCCACATTAAAAAAATTGATAGTGGGGATAATTTACGACTGGATGATCTCAATGGGGAAAAGTCAAAATTAGAAGAAAAACTAAAAAAACGGAACCATATTGACCAAACCACCATAAAATCTATTTTAGACGAGATTGAAAATTTAAAAAAGACGAATGATCTTTTTTACATTTTACAGGATTTTATTAAATCACGAGGAATTACTACCATTTTCCCAGACGATCAAAAGACAATATCCATAGAAAGATATGAACCGTTAAATCGCGATATTTTTGGGATTATCAAAAGTGGAGAATATGGGTTAAGTGCAGATTTTTTCAATATTGAGGATAAATCATATAAACCAGATGCAAGGGGGATAAATGACTCCGAAGTGTTCCCTTTTTTCTTTCATTTTAGAATACCAGAAAATAGTGTTGACGGAAAAATAATTCTTCAGACTGTTAGAACATTCGGTGTAACAGTCGCTCTTCAAAAATATCTGAATGAATATCTTAAAAAATACAACTATTCGATAGTATTTCGAAGAATCGTTTCGAAAGATTTCGTTGGAGTGATCAGATCATCGAGATTAGTTGAATTGGAATTGATCAAAAAAACTGTCGATAAAGATACGGCAGAAAAGATACATAAAGGCGAATTCAAAGAATTACGCCAAAAAGTGATTTTTGGAGTCGCTAAGAACAAAACACTAATTTTAACCGAAAAGATCGAGGAAATGTTGGGGAATAAAGGTGCTGTAAATTATGAAGTCCTTGATGAAACATATGATGCCATCAAAGCAGTAATTAAACAAAAGGGAAGTTCTCGAACAATTACCTTCGGGATGGGTGAAGGGAAGGTTGGTGAGGAGTGGATTTTAGACAATAACATCCCCAAGGAAAAGGGTCACCCTACCTATAACGCTTTACTTGACATCTCAAAAGAGTGTATGAATATTCTAAATCAGGAAATTGACGAAATTTCAGAGGAGAAGAAAAAACATGATTCCACTCATTAATGTTGACGATATTATTCGTAAACATTTCCAAACACTAAAAGAAGATGCCAATCTATTTTATCGTGTTTTGTATTTTTTAATTATACCCCTGATCGTAGCTGGTGCCTTCCTTTATTTCCATAAATATCTTGATGAGAGTATAATCACTTCACTGATTACAGCTTTTTCAATATTTATTGGGCTATTATTGAATATTATTTTAGTTATCTTTGCTATTGTGAATGGCTCAACTGGGAAATTATCGACGTTAAAATCAAGATTGTTAGAACATCTTTATGCGAACTCAATTTATACGCTTCTCTTATCGACAATATTGATAATAATTTTGCTTTTAATGCTGATATTAAATGATTGGACTATCTGTTTATTGGTTATTGTATTCTCATTTGTTGTATATTTTGGAGTAACTCATTTCATTATGACATTACTGATGATATTCAAACGTCTGTATGTGTTATTGTTCGATTAAAAATTATTTTATCGCCAATCCAATCATCGTTTCCCACCGGTTCCCCATCAGATTGATCGGGATATTTGCCATCTGTGCTGGCGTCATTCCGTTAATTCCCTGGTGGGGTCTGATGTAGTTGTAATAGGTCTGCATCCCCGCAGCGAACTCTTCAGCGCCGATTGAGCTGTCAAGGCTCCGCATAACCTTCGTGCGCTCTCGGAATGTTCCGTTCAAGCGTTCGAGAATATTATTGTTCGGTTTCGTCTCGAAGTCCTTCAGCCGAACATGCGGGTTCTGAATGCGTCCGAGTCCATAGAACTCTGCCTTGATTGCTTCTTTGTATGCCTGTAAGCCATCCGTCACAATCGCGTCCGGTGCGTTCTTGGCGATCTCCTTTGCCTTGCTCAGGGGTTTCCGTGCGTCCTTCACAAACCGGCTCTCAGTGACTTGGCAGGCGAGGAGATAACGGGTCTTTGCATCCATGAGATTCCATATCCACTGATAGTACTTCTTCTCGCCATCTTTCTTGATGAACACGGTTGTCTCATCACAGTGCCAGATGTTACCGACATCGGCCTTGTACTTCTCGGAGTACTTCGCAAGGAGTTTCAGGTATTTCTTGATCCAGTCAAGAATGGTCGGTTGGGCAACACTAACATTTTCAAACTGTTTCAGGTGGTCTGCGATCTTTCTCTGGGAAAGTCCCTTGAAATAAAGATCAAGAGTCTGCGTGATAATCTTCGGGCTGAACTTCATCCGGCAGAATCCCTTATCGACTATAAACCGGTGCCCGCAATCAGTGCAACCATACCGCTGAACCTCCCCGAATTGGGTTTTACGAATGCCGCGCTTTACAACATTGGCGCTCTTGCAGGAGGGACAAAGGATCTTCGGCTCTGTATTATCAATGGCGGTTTTTGTGCTTTGTTCCTGAACATCACCGGCAATCTTTAACGAGAGCTGCACGGCGTGGATGTGCTTACAAATCACATTACGCGTCTGGTGGTCGGGACAGGAGCATATCCAAGTTGCCTGCCCGCGCTGTTGAGCGTGCCTGTCATGGAACGTCCGGACGACTTGGTAATATGCGTCCTTACTCTGTGATCGGACATCCCATTCATCTTTGCCAGTCTGAATAACCGTATTGGGCTGCGAGAGGATCGCAAGTCCCCTTAATTCTCGTGGGTTGGTTAGTTGGCGGATCATTTCTCACTCACACTCTATGTATCTCTGTGTATTTACTATACATTATAATACGTATTTATACATTATAAACCTTTTGATGTTGATTCAATTAGAAAGTATTAAATGGGTTAAATGCGTATTCCTATCTTAGATTTATATGACACAGATACATTCTGCTACATTGAAAGTGATCCAAGGTGGACGGATTACGATACCGACTGAAGTGAGAGAACTCGAAAATATCCAAGAAGGGGATTTCGTCAAGGTAACGATTGAGAAAGTCACGAGAGAGAGGAAAAATAAAAACGAGAATAAAGACCCAGATTAAAGATTCAGTAAGCTATAGCTTCTATTTTTCGAATCGGAGACCGAAACTTATTTAGATTTTCAATTACACATACTATCTTAGGTGTTCAATATATGGAGATCCCCGAATCAGGAGAATTCGTTGATAGCAGGAAAAAAAATCGAAAATACACTCCCGGTCTTGCCGCTTTAAAATTCAGACCCGCTTATTGGACTCCAGAGGAAGCCAAAGAACTCTATGATGACTATTCTGGTTGCCCAGAAATACCTAAGGATATAATTCTTTTTCAAGATTGTATCTCTGGTATGGATGCAATGCCACCAAACTGTGTTGACCTTATCATCGCTGATCCACCATTCGGCCTTGATTTTTCAGGGAAGGGGGCAGAGTATAACAGAGATAAAAGATTGGTAGTCGATTCTTATCAGGAAATAGATGCTGACTATAGTGAATTTACAAAAAATTGGATGAAATCAATCCAAAAAATTATGAAACCCAATGCCACCGCATATATTTTTAGTGGATGGAACCACCTTGAAGACATTTTAAGGGAAGCTAGACTGAACGGTCTTCATACGATAAATCATTTAATATGGAAATACCAATTTGGCGTATTTACTAAGAAAAAATATGTTACAAGCCATTATCACATCCTGTTGCTTGCAAAGGACTTAGACAATTATTATTTTAATAAAATGGAGAACTACCCCGAAGATGTCTGGGATATTAAACGCAAATACAAAAGAGGGGAAATTAAGAACGCAACAACATTACCAATAGATGTTGTCAAAAAATGTATAGAATTCGGATCTAGGCCTGGGGATTTGGTTTTCGATCCATTCATGGGAATGGGTACTACCGCTGTTGCGGCAAAAAGTATCTGGAGACATTATTTTGGCTTCGAGATTAATGAAAAGACAAAACCGATGATTCAAAATCGAATAAACGATATGCCAACTGGTTATGAATATACCCCCCTTGATGAAAAGATTAAAGAAATCCATGATATAATACAGAAGAAATATCCATCAGCTTATCAACTCTACATAAAAGAGGGGGAGGGGCAAATAAATGTCAAATCCGAAGCAAGAGGCCGAAATATTAGTGGGAGCACTATTTGAAAAATACGGATCTGGGGAGGGCAAAACTCCCCTTTGGATAGATGGGAAAGAATCTATTTTGGAAATGGAAGTAAATAAAGGTCCGAGTTGGAAAGAGGTTGAATGGCCCGGTTTCTATATCAAATATTTACTTCAAAAATTTTGTTTACAAAATCCCGATTGTAAAATTGTGCCATATAATAATGGAAAAAGACATTTTATAAAAGGCAATTTCCTTTGGGATACGAGGGTACATGATTTCAAGAAAAATGAAATTCCTCTGGGTGATATAAGACAGTATGATGACCTTATTTCAAGTAATAATGGAATTGGGGTTATCTTAGTTAATGCAGAAATTTCAACAGATAAAAGTGGAAATTTTAGGAGTTGGCATGACTCATTAAAAGGAAATTCAAGTAAATATTTGATTCAGGGTAAGCAATTAGGAAGAAGAGAACGCCCAAGAAAAGAGAAAATTCTAATAAAGCAAGTGTCTGCATATTTCCTCCGATCGGGCGATTTAGAAAGAGGAATTACTGAGGGTTGGGCTACTGATAGATTTCAGGGTACTATGAAAAATGCTACCCTTCCTAAGCGTAATAAAAAATATGAAATTTTAAAATCTAAAATTCCCTCAGAAAATTTACTGTTTACAAAGAATTTTTAATAAAATTTTTTGAGGGTCTATGAATCATCATCATGGTTTTTCATGGTTTTTTGCGTGGGGAAGTCCCGCGATCTATCACTAATTTTCAAAAGTCCCGAAGTCCCGTGAACCTATCAGAACCTCTAAGGAGGTTCTGGTGCGTCTTAGGGACTTTCCGATTTTCAAAGTTGGGTGGTGCATCGCGGGACTTTTTGAAAAATAGTAAAAAAGATTAGTGGATATTCGGCGATTTAATACCGGTACAAGCCCCGTATGTGGTGGGGTATATCGTAAAATCGCATATAGCTCCGCAATTCAAACATTTCAGACGAGCAATAATTGGATGGTTAGTGTCTGAAAAACTGCTAATTGAATAGCTACGTTCGCTGCAGTTTTCACAGATTACTTGGTGTATTACGCTCACTGCAAAAGTTTGTTTTACATGCTCGATAGCTGATTCGCTTTGACGCACTAGAGCGTCTGCACTCATTACTACCTCCGGTAGCTCTTGAGCCCAATTTCGCACCGATGCCATATAGGGCGCTTCTCTTCACCCAACACTGGCATGTGGGATTGGTGTTCACCGTCTAAACAGCAACCCTTATTTAATCAAAAGTAGAAGAGATAGTATCCACTAAAACTTCTACTCAGTAAGCACCAGATGGGTTGCGGCCTTAATCTGGCGCATTCGTTCTGATCATCCGTTGGCAAGGTTGAAGCTTTCCAGCGGATAACTTATTTTTTACTTCACAGCTTGTTAATGTGTCGGTCATATAGTGAAAATAAGCTCTATACGTACCGCAAACGGAAATTCCGGCAACAAATGATCGTATTTACAAAAATAAATAAAAGATTGGGTTATTTCACTGCTAATCCGATCAAGATTATTGCTTTGTAACTTTCCTCGGTGTATCCCAATAGGGACTCTTGCATTTCGGACAAACCTTAGGATCGTCCTCTCCCCGTTTTACCCATTCGTGACCGCACCGCTCACACCTAAAACCATCTAGTTTAATTCGTGCCATAGTACCCTGTATTTACTCAATGGTATATACTCTTTGCTCTATCACCAGAAGGTATATATGTAATCTTACCTAATAGTAATATAGCAATGAGTAGGTTACAGGAGTGAGTGAAGATGGACAAATTCAACAACCCAAGAGAATTAAGAGGATTAAAAATCCTATCGGAACCGGAAACCATTATCCAGACCGGCAAAAATGAATGGGATGTCCGGTCACAGTCGAAGAATGCGTACTATCAAATCACAAGGGTATACAAGGATCGCCACGCACGAATGCGCGGCCAAGCAGTATGGTCATGCACCTGTCCCGATCACCAGACCCGCAATGTAATATGCAAACATATCTTCGCCGTTCAATTCAGTCTGAAGCTTAAAGTAGAAGTAGAGGCTGATATTAAAGCTCAAAAATTAAACGGAGTTGATATCGGAGTCACATGTCCAGTTTGTAAAAGTGCTAACGTCGTAAAGCGCGGAATCAGAAAGACCACTTACGGAGAAGTCCAGCGCTACGGTTGCCTCGACTGCAACCACCGGTTTGTCGTTGACAAAGGCTTCTCCAAGATGAAGCACTCTCCTGAATCAATCACCCTCACTCTCGATCTTTACTTCAAGGGACTTTCAGACCGAAAGATCGTGGATCATTTAAAGCAATTCCACAATGTTACCGTCGTTCACTCAACCGTTATCCGCTGGATTCGCAAGTACCTGAAGCTCCTTTCAAAGTATGCCGAAAAGCACCAAGCTGAGGTAGGCAATATCTGGCATTCTGATGAGACAACGGTGTTCATCAAGAAGGAGGGTCAGAAAAAGTGCTACGAATGGCTTTGGAACGTCATGGACGCAAAAACGCGCTATCTCCTTGCCTGCCAGATCACTGAGACACGGTTCGTAGAAGATGCACGGATACCGTTAAAGAAGGCAAAAGAGGCGGCAAACCGGAGACCCGATGCAATTGTTACCGATGGGCTACAGGCTTACAAGAAGGCGGTTAAAGCTGAGTTCTTTGATCACAGTGCGCCAATCCAGAACCCGCACATCCGGTTAAAGGACTTCGAGACGAAGCCCAACAACAACATCCTTGAGCGGTTAAATGGGACATTCAGGGAGAGGACAAAGGTATTCCGCTCACTCGACAGCTCGGTAAGCGCTATGGAGTTTGCCGCTGGAATGCAGACTTATTACAATTATATCCGACCACATCAGGGCATTGGTGGACTTACACCGGCACAGATGGCAAATATCCCCTTAGATCTAAGTGGAAATCGCTGGCAGACCATGATCGGATTGGCTGTATTAGAGAAATCTTAAAAAAATTTAAATTATTCTCCTTTTTTTATCCCCCAAATAAATTCCGAAGGGAAAGTTAAAGATATTTCTTCAAGTTCATTATCTAATTCTAGCACGGTCTCTTGATCTGTGACTTTCTCAAATTTTTTAATAACCTCCATTTCACTACCAATTATTTTTTGGGCGATGAAATTAGAGATATATTGAATCCCGATTTTTCCACCCTTTGCACGTATCACACCAAAAGCTGTTGATTCGCCAATGCCATGTCTGCCAGCAATTTCCGCTGCTTTTTTTGCTTTGTAGACTCGAATAGTAACGTTAGATAATAAATCCGTAGCAGGCTGATATCCGCACTCGCATATTGGGGACGCACATCGGCATCGCATAAATTCCTTATATGCGAGATCAGTTCCGCTCCCTTTTATTTCCCACCCTCTGACATCTCGAAATATTATGTCTCCCTTTTGGTTTACGTGAAAAATATGTGCAAAGGGGGGGCTCGGGTCTATCCCAATAATAATAAAATCTGCTAAAAACCCATCATTAAATTCGCGAATCTCGTCTTTAATAACTTCATTTACAATATCTCTAAATAAAGGAGTTTTGTCATTATTTAACATAAATCCCCAATTTAGACGAAATTCTCTATCCGCCGCCCTATTGTGTCTTTCAATGCATTTATCCGATACCAATTTTGCGATATCCTTTATAGGTATCTTCTTTCGTAATCTTTCGTAATCTACCGTAATATTCACTACATCTGCTACGATTTCATCACTTTTTGGCACATTGGAAGATGCAAACAATATACCAGCATAATCTGTTAGTGGTTGAAATTTCGAGATTGGACTATTGTATTTTAAATAATTAGATGAAACTTGGTAATCGGCAGCAAAAACAATCGCGGGATCTTTAATCACGGGATCTTCAGTCTCTATTTGTGCCACCGCTGCAATACAAATTGTCATATACTCGTCACATTGGATTAACTTATCAGTTGATTGCCTTTTATTTTTCTTTTTTAATTTTGGGGGTTCAAATGGGTAAAAATCTGGGAGTTCCGTAAGTTGGGAGTCCCTTTCAAAATCTTCAAGGAACACTCACATCACCGCTCTGAGGGAAAGTCCCGCGATGCACCAATGAGCTTTGAAAATAAGGAAGTCCCGTGAACGCACCAGAACCGACGCTATTATACAGCCTTTGGTCCTCAAATCAGATATCGCAAAGTAAGGTATTAACCACCCCGATGGGAATTTGGTATCTTTCTAGGTAATTATTTGATGCGTTAGCGATTGATCCGCGCAGATAGGAATGCTTATACACTCAAAGCAAAGGGTTCTATTGTCACCACTTTGTTGATGAGTAACTATTGCACATTTCAATATGCTGATCTTCTGTTAATAGCACCTTAAGGATAACGAGTGGTGGCAAAAAGGGTTCTGTTTTCTGTTGCGTCTGCGTTTGATCAACCGACAAGCGGTTGGTGATGCATCGCGGGTGGTAATGGCGAAATGCCTGAAATTATCCGACCAGCCAAGGGAATGTCCCCCATCAAAACAAGTATTCATCCCGAAGGATCTTTTTCCCCTTTTATGGTGATGACACAGAAACATTCATTATAGTCTGATTGTAGGTATCGAAAGTTGTCGCATAATCAGGCCGGTCGTTGAATACATAGTCGTCCATCTCAAGCGTAAATCCCGAAACACCGTGGGGAGGGATCAACACCGTATCGTAGGCAGTGGCTTTTGGGACGTTTGGGGAGTAGGCACCATACATCTCCCCTCTCATAACGACTTTTAAAGGATAGGAGGAAAGGGACTCAACCACTCCCACTATCGTGATGTTTCCTTTTGTGATAACACCCTTGCTGTCGAAGGAAAGTGGAAGAATGTGAAAATTGGCACCAACGATATAGATTGAGGATGTTGTAGGCGGAGGGATGGGTTTTGTTGTCAGCGTGACAACTGGTTTTGGTATGGGCGTAACTGTAGGAGTTGTCTCTTGTGGCTGCGTCGGAGGGGTGGCGATCTCAGTAACGGGGAATTGCGCTTGTACCGTTGGGATGACGACCGGGGGAGCTGTCGGCCGGACCGTAATATTTTCGGCAGGCCGTATACCAATGCATCCGGCCGAAAGTAGGACCAGGACAATGAGTGCCCCCTGAAGCAACCGAATTTTTATCCTATCCATCACATCTCATGAGCTCTTGTATAGGGAAAATAATTTTGTCTAGGGTGTTGGGCTCGATGTGTCTGCGGTTGATCAAGCTTTCAATCGGTTGATGGTGCGTGACAGTTGATCATATTTCATTCAATATCCGAAAATAATTTTGTCTAGAAAATGAAATAGCCACACGATCTGTATGATGATGTGTTGGAATGGTGCTATCGCTTTGGTAATGGGGATCGTTTTAGAAGCGGCAGCACTATTAGAATTCCCTAATACAGAATTAATCGCAATCGGGTTTGGTATTTTTGGCGTAGCCTCGTTTGTTTGCAGTGTTTATTGGTTCTCCCGCCCACCGTGTGACCCGGATGATGTCGGCGAATAGGGTTCCGGCACAAATAGCAAATATCCTGATCAATACGATGGGGAACCGGTCGAAAACAATGACTGGGTTGGCGGTAAAATAGGTATAATTTAATTTTTTATTCCTCGAAATTTTTCAGAAAATTCGTGTCAATTGGTTTGCCATTATATTCAAGAACTTTTTGAATAATCCATTGGTTAGACGTTTTTCTTTTTTTGTTGAACTCTTGAATATTTTGCTTTGATAACCTTGAAAAAAATTCAGTCGCCCAGCAGGTCGAGCAGCTCAAAGCCGTTCTCGATCCGGTGCAGGCGTTCCTCGCCGATAACGAGCGTCCTGCCGATCATCTTCTGCTTATGGTAATCGGTGATAACGCACATCGCGTGCTTCTTGGCGATCTTCGAGAGGTTCCCGATCAGGGCTGCCCGTTTTACGACCTTCTGGGCCGGGCCGTAGCCGGTGAGGATGGTATGCTTCTCGAACATGAGCAGGGCCTGGAACGGGGCGCCGTGGAGCGTGTGCAGCTGCATCCCCAGCTGTTCGAGATACTCCATGGGGGATCTGATCGGCACCTCCTTCTGCTCTCCTTCCATTGCCTTCGGAGGTTCGTGCCGGATGAGATCGATGGATTCGACTACGCCCGTATTAAAGAACTCCTCGATCCGGATCGCCACGTCGAGCGTTGTCCCCATCCCACCCTCGTACTTGCTGATGGTTCGCCGTGAGACCCCGAGCACCTGCCCAAGGTCGCCAAGGGACATGTTGCGCTTTTCCCGGAGATCCCGCAGCACTTCGCCATCGATATTGACATACAGCCCGCCGGGGGACGCATACACGAGCGGCGGGATCTTCTCCACGAAATAATCATAGAGTGTCGCGGGACTGATCGCGTAGATGCCGTACCGCACGTACACCGCCCCGCGCTCCAGCTCCGCTTCCCGGGCCCGCTCGCCCACGATCAGGGGCACACCTCCGAGATGGCGCGAGATCAGCTCAAGGTCGAATGCCCCCTCTTCACTTACCGAGTCGATGTGGGAGACCACCTTGATGACCAGCAGCGTCCCGTTATTGCGGGCGATGAGGTCGAAACTCCGCGGGCGGATGGTGAACCGTTCGGAGACATCGAAGCCTGCCGTGATCATCACGCTGGTAACCAGCTGGAGCTGGCGGTCCTGGGACATGTAGATACAAATGGATGGAGCGTGCCCATATATTAATATAGACATGCTGATCGGCATCGATGACACGGACTCGCCGCAGGGGATGTGCACGACTTACCTCGGGGCGGTGCTGGCCCGACGGCTGATCCGGGAGCATATGCAGGTTAAGGAGGCCCGGCTCGTCCGGCTCAACCCGAACGTGACCTGGAAGACCCGGGGCAATGCGGCGATCGCGTTACACGCGGAGGGCAACGCAGACCGGGCGTTTGAGATCGCATGCGCGACCGTCGAGGAGCTTGCCGATTTTTCGTGCGGGAATACGAATCCCGGTCTGGTGGTTACCGGTGAACAGCCTGACCCTGCATTCTACCGGCGTGCGGTAAAAGATTTCTGCGAGATCGATGATGCGATCCGGGTTCTTGACGATTCGGGTGCCCGCTACCGGGGCTGGAAGAACGGGCGCGGGCTGATCGGTGCAACGGCAGCGGTGGCAAGCGACCTGCCGGACCGCACCTCCGAGATCCTGGTCTACCGGAAGCCGGAGCGCTGGGGCACGCCCCGCAACGTCGACTGCCAGAGTTTGTTTGACGCAGAGAGAGCCACGTTCCCGCATACATGGGACACGGTAGATGTCATCAACGATGTCGTGGTCTGCGTCCCTCATACACCCGACCCGGTGCTGTTCGGCATCCGGGGCGAGAGCCCGGCATGGGTGATGCATGCCCGGCAGATGATCCGTTCAGAGCCGCCCGGCATCGAGCAGATCTGGGTCACCAACCAGGGGACGGATGCCCACCTGCTGCCCGGGAAGGCCGGGCATCTTCACGAACTGCTCTCCTACACTGTGCCGGGGAACGTGACCAGTGTTCCCGGGACACATGCGGGCGGGCATGTCTCGTTCATCATGAAAGACGGGGATTTTCCCGTGCGGTGCATGGCCTACGAGCCCACAAAAAATTTCCGGCATATTGTCAGGCAACTACTTCCGGGCGATGAGGTGATTGCAGTCGGGAGTTTCAAGAAAGGCAGCATCAATCTCGAGAAGATCAAGGTCGTATCGCTTGGGGAGGCAGAGACGGTCCGCCCGCCGCTCTGTACTGTATGCAAGAAGCGGATGACGAGCGACGGGAAAGGAAAAGGGTGGAAGTGCAAGAAGTGCGGAGCCCGGGCGGCAGAGCCTGAGGTCCGGGAGATTTCGCGGGTACTTGCACCCGGTTGGTACGAAGTCCCGCCCACCGCAAGACGGCATTTGGCCCGGCCATTATGCAGAGGCTTGTCTGAATAAATTGGCGACCGAAGGTCACCCCGGTTTCGAAAGGCGGAGCCCTCGGATGGGACAGAGGTCCCGCCGACTGCCCGGAGACATCTGGCCAAGCCGCTGTGCCGGGGAGAGCCGGGATTATAAGATCCCGGTATACGAATTTCTGTTGCCTAAGGTTCTCCCAATTCCTTAACATCCCCAATCCGGAAAAGAATACGTTGCATGGAGTTTTTTAGCATTATTTTAAAATCGAAAGGAATAGATTACTGAGCAGTGAGGCATGCAGAATGACTGATGCGTACCGGGTTCTCTATGTGGACGACGAACCCAGCCTGCTTGAGATCACCCGCATCTTCCTTGAGAGCGAGGGAGATTTTTCCGTTGATACGCTCACGTCTGCCAACGAGGCCCTCAAACTGTTGAAAACCAGGCAGTACGACGCCATCATCTCGGATTACCAGATGCCGGAGATGGACGGCATCACGTTCCTCAAGCAGCTCAAGGCATCCGGTAATACGACACCGTTCATCGTATATACCGGGAGAGGACGTGAAGAGGTTGTCATCGAAGCGCTCAATAACGGTGCTGATTTTTATCTCCAGAAAGGCGGTGAGTCAAAAGCACAATTCGTCGAGCTTTCGAACAAGGTCCGCTATGCCATAAAAAAGAGGCAGGCGGAAAATGCGCTCGCAGAGAGTGAAGAGAAGTTCCGGACCATTTTTGAGAACAGCCCGTATCCCATCTCCATCAACAGTATCCCGGATGGAAAATTCATCGCTGTCAATGCAGCTTTCCTGCAGAGCAGCGGGTACCCGGAAGCCGAAGTCCTTGGAAAGACCCCGATAGAGATGGGGATGCTCTCATTTCTGGATTTTGGCAGGCTTTCTTCGCACCTGGTGTTGTCGGGCAGGCTCGAGAATGTCCCGATGGTTCTCGTGGGAAAGGGAGGGAAACGGGTTCACGTTCAGTTTTCTACCCTCCCCGTCACCATCAACAACAGGTCCGCCATCCTGACCGTGACCGTGGAAGTGACGAAGCTGAAACGGGCTGAGGAAGAACTTCACCAAAAAAACCAGGAACTTGCCGCTGCATTTGAGGAACTGACTGCGAGCGAGGAGGAACTGCGCCAGAACTATGATCAGCTCGCAGCATTCCAGATAAATGTCCAGGAAAGCGAAGCACGTTTCCGGACCCTCTTTGAGATCTCCCCGGACGGGATCATTCTCTTTGATCTCACAGGGCGGATCACTATTGCCTCCACTGAAGCCCTCAGGGTGTTCCGTGTCTCATCCATGGATGAAGCGGTCGGAACCAGCGTCTTTGACTGGGTGGAGCCGGAATACCATGAGCTGGTTCGGAAGACCATGGTGGAGCTCCTTGACAGGAAGTTCCGGCATGCCGTTACGTACCGGGTCAGGCGCAGGGACGGGTCGTCGTTTTTTGTCGAGAGCAGCCATGGAATCTTTCCCGGTGCAGACGGCCGCCCGGATGGCTTCATCGTTATCGTCCGGGATATCACCGACCGGCAGCAGGCGGAGATGGCGCTCAGGGAGAGCGAGGAGAAGTTCAGAAAGATCTTTGAGAACACGTCGCTCGGTATGACGCTTGCCCTGCCGGATTTTCGGTTCCTGCTTGTCAATCCGGCATGGGTATCGATGATGGGGCACACGGAAGAGGAATTCCGGAAGATGTCATTTAAGGATATCACTCATCCGGATGATCTCGCTGGAGATATTGAAGGCATCCGGGCGCTGGAGGCAGGTACTATTCCTGAATATAGTACGGAAAAACGGTACGTCAGGAAAGACGGCAGTACCCTCTGGGGGGCCCTCAAAGTAACAACCATCAGGAATGAGGACGGCACCCTGCGCTTCTACCTTGCGCAAATCGAGGACATCACTCCCCGCAGGCTGGCCGAAGAGCGGTTATCGGAAGTGAACAGGGCATTTTTGTCATTCTCTCCAGACCCCATAAGCAATATCAATATCCTGACGGGGCTCGCGGGCAGGATGCTTCGGGGGACCTGTGCCCTCTATAACCGGATTGAAGGCGGAATGCTCTGTTCTCTGGGAATGTGGAATACACCGGCGGATTTTGTCTCCTGCGATCTGCCGGAAGGGCATATATGCAATGATGTAATTCTGGAGGGGGACAGCTCTCCTGCGATTATTACCAACCTGATGACATCCTCCTACGCGGATACCGACCCGAATGTCAGACGGTATCAGCTGCAGACCTATATTGGTATTCCGGTAAAAATCGGTGAGAAATTCCTCGGGTCACTCTGCGTCGTGTACCGGGACATCTATTCACCCTCCCCGCAGGAACTGGAGATCCTGTCGTTCCTTGCACAGGCCATCGCAATTGAAGACGAGCGGAGGACCGCAACGCAGGCGCTCCGGGTGAGCGAGGAGCGGTTCCGTACGATCCTCCATTCGTTGCAGTCCGGTATCGTCATCATCGATCCCCGTACCCATACAATTCTTGACGCCAACCCCAAAGCTCTCGAGATGATCGGAGGCAACAGCGAATCGGTTTCAGGTTCGGTGTGCCACCGCTTCATTTGTCCTGCCGAATCATCCCAATGCCCGGTTACCGATCTGGGGCAGGCGATCGAATCCTCTGAACGCGTCCTTCTCAACCAGCAGGGAGAGCGATTGCCTATCCTCAAGAGCGTTTCCAGGACGATACTGGGGGGAAAGGAGGTCCTGATAGAATCCTTCGTCGATATCACCGATCGTAAACTTGCAGAGGAGGCGCTCCGGCAGGCAAACAAAAAACTCAACCTCCTCTCCGCTATTACGCGGCACGATATCAGCAACCAGCTTCTGGCTTTGAATGGTTTCCTTGAGTTACTCCATGCCAGGACCCCGGATCCCGCTCTTGATGACTATTTCACCCGGATCGCGGACACGTGTACCAGGATTTCCACCATGATCGAGTTCACCAAAGACTACGAGAAGATAGGGGTAAATGCCCCTCTCTGGCACGACTGTCGGGCACTCGTGGACACTGCAGCAAAGGAGACCCTTCGTGCCAAGGTCATGGTGAAAAACGACATCCCTGCCGGCACGGAAGTATTCGCCGACCCGCTTATCGCCAAAGTCTTTTACAACCTGATGGATAACGCCGTACGGTATGGCGGGAAGATCACGGCAGTCCGGTTTACTGTGCACGAACAGGATGGAAACCAGATCATTGTCTGTGAGGATGATGGTGATGGCGTCCCTGCTGATGACAAGGAGCGGATCTTCGCGCGGGGGTTTGGGAAAAACTCGGGGCTTGGTCTGGCACTTTCGCGGGAGATCCTCGATATCACCGGTATCTCTATCCGGGAAACCGGCTATCCCGGGAAGGGGGCACGGTTTGAGATCGTGGTGCCGAAAGGTATGTGGCGTGTCGCGGGAAGGAGCGCATAATGGCGGATACGATCCGGGTCCTCTATGTGGATGACGAGCCCGGCTTACTGGAGCTCAGCAAACTCTTCCTTGAGAGTGAGGGGTCGTTCGCTGTCGATACGCTCACGTCTGCCAGCGAGGCGCTCATGCGTCTGAAGACAAAACGATATGACGCCATCCTCTCCGATTACCAGATGCCGGAGATAGACGGCATCGGGTTTCTCAAACAGCTCAGGGAATCGGGGGATACCACACCGTTCATCATCTTCACCGGGAGAGGGCGGGAAGAGGTGGTCATCGAGGCCCTCAACAATGGTGCGGATTTTTATCTCCAGAAAGGCGGTGACCCGAAAAGCCAGTTTGCCGAGCTTTCGAACAAGATTCATTACGCGGTTTCCCGGAAGAAAGTTGAGGAAGCACTGGGGGTAAGTGAGGTAGTTGAAAAGGAGATGGAGTACCATGAGATGGAACTCATGAAATTTTACAACCAGTCTCTGGACGCTGCAAACAAGAAGCTCAAACTTCTCTCCAGCATCACGCGGCACGATATCATCAGCCAGCTGACGGTACTGCAGTTATACCATGAGATACTGGAGAAGAAGCTGCCTGACTCCACATACCATGACTATTTTAAAAAGATCGGGTCCGCTACCGATCGGATCTCCTCCATTATCCGGTTCACCGAGAGATACGAGGAGATGGGGATCAATACTCCGGTCTGGGCGGATGCCCGTGCAATCGTGGAGGCCGCAGAAAAAGAGGGAGCGACCGGGCACCTGCGGCTCGTAAATGATATTCCTGCCGGGACCGAAGTCTTCACCGATGCCCTCATCGCCAATATCTTTTACAACCTCATGGACAATGCGGTGAAGTATGGCGGGAAGATCACGACCGTTCGTTTCTCTGTGGAGAAATCCGGTGATAACTGCGTTATCCTGTGCGAAGACGATGGTGACGGTGTGCCGGCTCAGGAGAAGGAGAGGATCTTCGGCCGGGGTTTCGGGAAGAGCGCCGGACTCGGTTTAGCCCTTTCCCGCGAAATTCTTGATTTTACCGGCATCAGGATCCGCGAAACAGGAGAGCCGGGCAAGGGAGCACGGTTTGAGATTGTTGTGCCGAAGGGAGCGTACCGGATCGCTGCGGAACAATAATCGCATCTGATACACGGGCGTTTTCAGGATCATCCCGTGGAGGGCGGGATATCCGGCGTTACCCGGAGGTTGTATTTCCGCTGCCCATATCGTTCACGATACCCTGTTCCGTGTTCAGGAGATCCTGCGTGGCGGCAAGGATGTGCGAGGAAATTTCCACGCTGACAAACGGATCAATTTTGATCGCCTGGTTGTAGGACTCCATCGCGTCCTGATAGGACTGCGTAGACTCTAAGGTGTCCAACGTCTCATTGGATGCCGCGGCAGGATCCTGGTTATTCGTGGTGAGTGTCTGGAAATTCACCCGGATCTTCTGATTCTCCCTGATCGAGAGTGCGAGACTTGCGTCGCCCTTCCGTATCCATACCTGCGCATCGTTCCCGTTGATTGACAACGCCTTCTCAAAATACCGGATGGACTCCTCGTACTGGCCCTGGTCATAGAGAATAGTGCCGGTCATCACAATCGGGGCGGTTTCGTTCGGGTTCGTGGCCATGACGTACTCCAGGTCCTGCCGGGCTTCCTTGTCCCTGCCAAGGGATTGCATGAGACTCGCTTCGTCCATCCGTATTGCCGTGTCGTTCGGCGAGAGGGCAATGGCGGATTCGTAGAGGGGGACCGCGTAGGCCGGGTATTTTGTATCAGCAACTTCCCCGGCCGCAAGTGAGATGCTTTTCGCTGCCACGTGCGGAGCAACGGCAATACCGATGAAAAATCCGGCAATGATGACAAGAGCCGCCACCTCCGGCCAGAACAGTATGCTCTTTTTCCGGAACTCTTTTTTCAGCTGGTTGATCTTTTTTGCGCTCAGGTAGGCATCAAGGACTGCCACGGCCCAGACGATTACCATAACGATGCGGGGGTCAAATGCCGTATACACCGGCACGGCGAAAAGGGAGCCCAGCACACCCAGAAGAACGACAAGCCCCTTGATGGTCTCGCCGTTATAGAACTGTCCGAGGCCCACGCCGACAAGGGACAGGGCCGCAGACACAAGGGGCTTTCTCCATTCGTCTTTGGAGAGGTCAAGGATCGGGTGCGTGGAATCTTTGGGCGGGGGGGATTCAAACGGACGCTGGCACAGAAAACAAAAATTGTCATCGCAGGCAATTGTTGTCCCGCAGTACGGGCAGCGTTTCATACTAGCGTGGAGATTTGGGAGCTTATAGGTATTTCTAAATCAAGCGTGGAATTCCCATGACTGTTTCCGGAACGAGTGTGGCCCGCTGGGGGTCACAGGGTGCCGAACGATATTCCCCGGTCTCTTTCTCGATTCCTGCGATCTCTTCTCAGTCCAGGCTATAGAGTCCGTATACGATCCGGTCGATCTTCCGGCCGGTCGACCCATCCTCCATCAACGAAAAACAGTCATGACCATGTTTTTACCAGGTTTTTCTATTCAATAAAAAACAAGGGGGATGGGAAAGGAAAGAATTCAGAGAAGTATCGTTTCTTCAAGACCCTTGAAGTGCATATCACCGGTCAGCACCTTCAGGTTGTGGATCCGGGCGGTTGCGAGGATCATGCAGTCAACTGCGCCCATACCGTTACCCTTCTTCTGTCCGGCCCTGATTGTGCCGGCCACGATCGCGATCTGCATATCGACCGGGATAACATCAGCATGGGTGGAAATTGTAGCGATGAAGGACCCGGTTTTTTCTTCCCCGCACAGATCGGTGAAGCGGTACTGGAGCTCATAGAGTGTCAGCACGGAGACTGCAAGCGGGGAATTCTGCTCAATGCATTCCAGTGCCTGCTGTCCCCAGGGACTGTTCCGGAAGATCTCGATCCAGGTATAGGTATCGATGAGGATACCGGTCACTCTGCATCCTCCTCTGCAACCTCACGGTCGTGGTCGCGGTAGATCGCTTCAATATCCAGATCGGGGAAAATTCCGAGCAGCGATCTGAGCGGTTTGACCGGTATGAGCTCTATGTGCCCTTCTGCCTCCCGGACCTCGAAACGGTTCGCGTTGTAATGGTCCCGGATTTTCTTGGGGAGCACCATCCTGCCGGTTGCGTCCACGGTGATGACCGGGCCGGTTTCTGTCCGGTACTCAGCCAATGGTTCGCTGACACCGGAGAGGTTTTTTGGTTTTTTGGAAACCCGGGTTTTCGCGTTCGTCGCCATGGTACATCAGGAGTATATGGGAATTGTGGCAAAATATAATTATTGGCAAAAAAGTAATATGGCAAAATACCGTTATTGGTAAAACCACCTCCTTCCCCGAGCCTCCATCCGGAATGATCCCACCACACCCCCTGTTTTAAAGGAGTGATCTCACCGAAAGACCAGGCCAGATGTTATCGTCAGATGGAGCGGCTTTCACTGTCAAAACCCCTGCGGGAATTCTGGTACATCAAAGCCCGCTGCGGGCCCGGCTGTACCTCTTTTCCCCAGAACCATAGATTTTAGAGGTCATAATTCGGAAAAATGCGGAACCGGCCAGGAATAATCGGGCAATCTCCGGCGGGAATGGATGAGGTCGTATATAGCAACGTTATGGAGACCCCAAGCGGGAGGGGATGCGGTTTGGGACGCCGCGGGTACCGGCCAAGGGATATGCTTGTCTCCTCCCCGGGAACGTCAGGGGAATTCTCATAGCAAAAAAAGTGAATGTGTTACTTCCCAACGCTCTTCTATCGAAGAAATTGAAATTTCTTCTCCAGCTCGCTCTGCCTTTCAGGCAGAGTTCGCTTCCACCACCGCAACCTCATCGGCCGTCAACCCGTAGAGCCCGTACACCAGCGAATCGATCTGCCGGTCAATCGACTCGATCTCCTGCGTGATGATCCGCTTCTCCTGGTCGCTTTTTGCGTGGCTCAGATGCTTGTGCAACTCCAGCATCTCGGTGACGAGCGCGACCATGCGGTCGTGCCGGGCTTTGTCATCCGGGTTGTCGAAGTCGGGGGTGTAGACCGGGATATCCATTAGATCGTCACCTGAGAATTCCGTGCGATTCCGGAATGATGATCGTACGGTGCGTTCAAAGACGAACGAGATCAGACGGCTGTTCAGGAGTCCGAGGAGGTAGAGGCTTGAAGACGCGAGCGCACCTACCGATGGGCCCGCGATGCCGCGACCGGGATCGAACCCGAACGCCAGTTCTTGGAACCTGTTTGCAAAAAGAATTTTGGGATGCTGTTCCCGCCAGAAATCGTCGCTGCACGCGGTCTCCCACCAGTGATCCGGGGCCTCTTCCGCTTTCGTTGATTTCCGGGACTTCAGGAAACGGGCAAGCACCGGGTGCCGTCTTTTAAACCAGCGCCACGGGCTGGAGCGGGCTCCCGGGTAGTGGTCCGTCCAGCCCTGAGGGATGAAGACCGCAAACGAGATGTGCACTGCCGGTTCGTACCTTCCGATCGTTTCTCCGCTGATCACCGGCCGTATGAACTTCTTGCATTCAGGATCTCCGCTGATCAGGGTTTTCCTGAGACTGCTATCGATCACAAAAGCCGGGTCGGATGCCCATTCTGTCCCCGGGCGAAACTGCCCCATAACATAGTCTTCAAGAGGGGAACCTGATTCCCGGATTTTTTCCAGGACTTCTTCAGTCCGCTTGTCGCGGAGTGTCCAGCCGCCTTCACCAAAATTTGCCTGGTCAACCGGAAAATGGTGCGCGTGCACGTACGCCTCCAGGTCTCCTGGAGATGCGGGATCCACAAGCGCAGCGACGGCAGCGTGGGACGGGGAGTGGTTGGTGAGCCGGAGAATACAGGTCCCCGTCTCATCCGGACCACCGACAGATCCGGGAAGATCCACGATCTCCTCGACCTGTTTTGTGGTAAGGAGATATCTGAGCGGAGAGCCGGCCCTTCCCCGGAGCCACAGGTCACTCATGGTGAAATTGAGGGAGCCACCAGGCCGGAGCAGCACAAGCCCTTTCTCGATAAAGAACGCGGACCGGTCCGCTTCCGGGTGGTAGGCTGCGTAGTGCCGCTGCAGGTACCGCTGGATCCATTCCTTCTGTTCCGGCAGCCCCTCCGGGGGATTGCTGATCACCATATCAAACCCTCCCGCTGCAAAAATTTCCGGAAATTCAGCGGCCCATGCAAACGGGTTGAGCAAGTGGCGCTCCCTCGCCGGGCAGAACATCCATGATTCGTCATTCACGATATCGGGCGCGATAAGTGCGTTTCCGCACCGGATCGTATGCCGCAGGTCACGGAACAGGCCTTCTATGATGCCCGGAATATCCTGCGGTGCCGGGGAAGATGAGAACTCCCCGAATAACCGGAAGAGCAGGAGCATCTTTGTCGCTACCACGGCATGCCGGCTTATATCCACCCCGTAGATTGAATCCACGAGAATGCTGTGACATTCGTCAAAGGTCAGCCGGTTGCCTTGACTGGCAAGAAGGGCCCGGAAGACGCAGAGCAGTACCGTTCCGGCCCCGCATGCAGGATCAAGCACCCGGAGCGGCAGTACGTCACAGGGCGACCGGTTCGCAATAGCTGCACCGAGGGATCTCGTTGCCATGTAACGGATCACGGAGAGGGGAGGGGCCGTCAGGCCCCTGGACAGGACAGCATCGTGGGTATCGACCACAGTCGCCTGGTGTGCCGCAGACCTTCTGACAGTCCTGGAGATGTAGTGCCCGAGCACCCCGGCAATAACCTCCAGGTCGAGAGTATCAAAGTGGTACGGCCGGTCACCCGAGATGAGACGGGAGAGGACAGCGCTGATCACACTGTCTTCAATGATGAGCGATCCCATGGAAACGGGTGGTGCTGAGGAAGGATTGTCACGCTCTTCCCAGAGTCCGGACAGGGACGAGCTGGCCTCCAGCAGCTGCCCGTAATGGTCGGCAGAATCGCTGATCTGCTGCAGGGTACCCCCCGCCACAAGCCCCCGATCCTCTGCCATGCGCAGGAAGAGGAGGGAGAAGATGACCCGGTTCGTGGCAGTCGCGATTTGTTCACTGCGCAGCCCGAGGTTGTTCCTCGCGATGCTCCGGGCGAGCTGTTCCCGCCAGCAGGTGAGGTCGTGGAAAAGAACGGTTTCCGCATGGTTCCCGGCATTCGTGTCAGGTTCTTCACAGGGAGCAGGGTCCGGCCTCGGCATTGTTGTAGTACTTCGTTACCGGGAAAATAACCGTATTGATGAAAAAACAGGGAGGAGGGATGGAGAGAGAAAAAATTGCTCTTTCCCGCCGGCCATCTAAAACCCGATCGCCACTTCCCCGTCGCTGCTGCCTGAGGGCTCTTTCTCCGCAACTGCAAGCATCAGGACAACCCCGATGATCTCCAGCACCATGCAGAAGAGGAAAGCGGCATCAAACGCCGCGGCGAGGGCGGATGACGGGAGCGTGTGGGCCGAAACTTCGGCGAGTTTTGGCCCGGCCGCCATGGTCGCAACGAGCATGACCATGGCCACGCCAAGCGATGACCCGAGGTTGGTCATCATCTTGACAAGCCCGCTCGTTGCCCCCCGGTCTTTCACCGGCGCCTCCCCCATGACCGCACTGTTCAATGGGGAGAAAGCGACACCGGAACCGGCGCCCAGCAGGAAGAGGTAGATGCAGATATGGCCCACGCTGGTGTGCTCGGAGATGGCAGAGAGGAAGAGAAGGGAGACGGCACAGAGAACAAAACCCGTTATGATCGGTTTTTTCGTCCCGATCACGTCCGAGATCTTCCCGGCGAGCGGGGCCGTCAGGATCATCCCCACCGGAAGGGCAAGCAGGATCGTCCCGGCATTGTCGGCATGGATGTTCTTCACCAGTTCAAGGTAGAAAGGCATGATGACCATCACACCCGCCATCGCCATCTGGATCAGCATCACGTTCACGTTCTGGAGCGTATACGCTCCGTTGGATAGCAGGCTGATATTGACCAGCGCCTCCTTTGACCGCCGTTCCTGTACGTAGAAGAGGATCCAGAAGACGACCGATACCACGAGGGCAGCCATACCAGCGAGTGCGTTGTCACCCTGGACAGATGTCAGACCGACAATGAGGGTCGAGAGTGCCACAAAGACCAGCACAACCCCCGGGATATCCAGTTTTGCTTTGGGAGCAACCGGGGCCACCCGGGGGATGATGTGCATTCCCAGAAGGATCGCAATGATTCCCACCGGCAGGTTCACATAGAATATGAAGCGCCAGGAGAATGCGCTCGTCAGGAATCCGCCGATCACCGGCCCGAGGGCTGCCCCGAGCATCGTGAACATGGCGACGATCCCGAGCGCCTGACCGCGTACGGATGCCGACAGGTACGAAGTGACCATGACTGCCCCCAGCGCGGAGATGACCGCCCCGCCGACGGCCTGGAGCATCCGGGCGATGATCAGCACATCAAACGTGGGCGCAAGACCGCACAGCGCGGAGCCGGCGGTGAAGAGTGCAAAGCCGCCAATGAAGATATTCCGGTATCCTTTCATATCTCCGAGCCTTGACGCTGCAAGCAGGAGACTCACGAGGATGATCAGGTACGCGTTGAGTACCCATGAGACGGTCACGGTTGAGACGTCAAGGGATTTTGCGATATCCGGAAGGGCGATATTCACGATAGTGGCATCAAGACCTGCCATGAACGACCCGAGCGCGATCACGATAACGATCAGGAGATCTTTTTTGGCCATCTTCTGGGAAGCGGTGGGTTCATTCATAGTATCATTACCAGAATGGGACATTGCATTTTTCCCCATAAGAATGCTTCCAAAATCTGCTCCCGCTGCCACGAATTCCTGTCGTGGGGATATTGCAGGCAGAGACCTGTGAAACAAAAACGTTATTTATAAATGAGAGCGGGAATGAGACTGGTTCATACTACTTGGGAAGGTGGCGAAGACGGGGATAAGGCACCTGCACGCGTCATGAAGATTCTCGCAGTTCTCACAGCGCTTACCAGGGTCCTGGCAATCGTTGGGGGGGTTCCCTGGTATGAACCTGATCAATAATCGGTGGCCGGTACCCTGTTGCAGATGCTCATGATCGCTGGTCCTGAGATGGTGCTGATGGTGTATTTCAATCCCTGCTGACTTTAGAGATAATAAGAAAAAATCTGGAGACCAGACATGCAGAAGAACACGTGTGCGTCCGTAACGTTCCGGACGATTGTTCATTTCTTTGACCAGGATGATCCGACTCCAGAGAACAACCGCGGGTTGTCGGATCGTGCCGAGGAGCAGATCTTCCGTGAAGTGCTGGACGTCCCGAAAGGGTATCGCGGGGAGATGTTCGACCGGCTGGAGATCCTCCTGCCCGCTTCAGAACTTACCCCGGATCGCAGGGATGCAATTGTCTCTGCGGTGCGGGCACATTTCCGGAACCGGTCGCTCGACTATCTGAAAGAGGGGAGGCTCACCCAGAAGGTCGGCCTCCGGGAGTTCCGGCTGACGATCGCCGTGTGTCTTCCCTCATTCCTCGGCATTGCCATCTGTTCCCAGTTCAAAGGGAACCCCCTCACCGAGGTCGTTGAGAACGTGCTGGTGATCTTCTGCTGGGTGACCATCTGGCAGCCGTTCCAGTCGCTCGTTTTCGACCGCTGGACCAAGAACAAGACTGCAAAGGTCTGCAGGAGGATCGCCGGGATGGATATCAGCGTCCGCCCGGTGGAAACAGGAGAAAACATCACCTGACCGGAAACCGGGGGGCGAAGTTTGTCAGTGAGAGCACGACGGTGAAAAGAATGGAACTCAGAGGGCCGAAAGTGAAGGACTATCTCAGGAAGTTCATGGTCGAGCCGGGGAAAAACGTGCGGCTGAAAAAATACGATACGGGCTGGGTCCGGCATGAGACGCTCAAAACGACAAGTGATGGAAAAGCAAAGGGCCTGCTTGAAGAGATGCTCGAAAAAGACCGGGCTGCACTTGCAGAAGCCCAGGAACTCCTCGCCGCCTCCCAGGAATATGGGATGCTGATCGTTCTGCAGGGGATGGATTCGGCGGGAAAGGACGGCACGATACGGCACGTGATGTCCGGTGTAAACCCGCAGGGCTGCTCGGTCCACAGCTTCAAGGTCCCATGTCTTGAGGACCATGCCCATGATTTTCTCTGGCGCTACTCCCGGGTGCTGCCCGAGCGCGGGATGATCGGCATATTCAACCGTTCGTACTACGAAGACGTGCTGGTGGTGAGAGTCCACCCGGAACGCGTAGAGACACTCCCCGGAAAGCTCGGGCCGGGCAGCGATGGTTTCTGGACCGGCCGGTTCAAGGATATCAATGCCTTTGAAAAGCACCTTGTCCGGAACGGGACGCTCATTCTCAAGTTTTTCCTCAACATTTCAAAAGACGAACAGAAACGACGCCTTCTCGACAGGCTGAACAACAAGGAGAAGTACTGGAAGTTCTCGACCGCAGATCTTGCCGAACGGCAGTTCTGGGACCAGTATACGAAAGTCTATGAGGAGATGTTATCTGCAACGTCCACTGATTATGCGCCATGGTTCGTCGTTCCTGCTGATTACAAGTGGGCGGCCCGGACCTTCGTCGCGGAGGTGATAGTGTCGGCGATCGGCGGCCTCGACCTCAGCAGCCCGAAAATATCCGCAGAGCAGCTGAAACAGATCCTGGCAGCCAAAAAAGAACTTGAAACAGAATAGTCATACGTTATTCTTCATTTTTAACTTATGAAGTCTGAATTGCCGTCTGCGAACAATTCCCGGGGATCCCCGCGTTGCGGAGGGAAATAAAAATATTTCATGATCTTAGGACGTGTTGCCAGTGTACCGCCGTTCCAAGTGGACGCGCATCTGTATGCGTCCATGGAAGATCCTGGATATATATGACTCCTCTTTAAAAAAAGTACAACCCTCTATAATACCCCCAGATTATATCTTTATTTGGAGAACGAGCGTGAAAAATCTGTTTTTTTAAAAAGCATAAATATTTATATTTTAAAATGTAATCCCCTGTTCAGAGGCTGGCCATGCGAATATTTTTCGCAATCATCGGTATTCTCTGTCTGTATCTTCTTATAGCCCCCGTGGCGGCAAATGATCTCGCCAATTCGACCATCACCTCTACGCAAACATGGGTAATAGCAAACGGGAATTCCCAGTCAACAATCACGGTTACAGCCGTGGATTCGAATGGCGTACATCAAGTCGGGATACCGGTAACCTTCTCCCTGGATCCAAATTCTACTGGCATGGGGACAGTCAGTCCATCAAGCAGCAATACTAATTCTAATGGCCAGGTGTCAACCACATTCAGCGTCAATAAAATAAGCGGCAGCGCTACAATCAAGGCAGCATTGAATTACAATGGCAACATCACAAATCTCGTTTACGTTCAACAGATCGATCACGATGTCCCGTTTTACTGGACGGTGACATCGCCACCTCAGGCATCCGTCGGCACCGAAACCTGGTTCAATGTCTCCTATACTGACCAGTGGGGCAACGTTATCGATCACCGCAATCCTGCGGATCCCGACACCGTCTCACTCCAGATTGGTTCTGTCTCTGGGAGCGCGGCCTTTGATATTAACGGAGCCTACGTAACCGGTACCACCCAGCAGCTGAATGGACAGGGAGGACTATCGGTGAAAGTTCTGCTCGATTACATTGCGGGACAGAACAATATCCACCTGCAAACATTTGGTGCTATCCCGGATGAATATCCATCCATTCTTGGCATTTCCAATGGTGTTCCTGCATCGATCGGCCAGACTACAAGCCCGAGTCCCCCGGACGTGCCGGCAGATATGGCCCATACCGTTTCCGTTGAATACGTTCTGTATGACAAATATGGTAACCCTACCATTGGCCAGAATATATCCGTTCAGACAAGTTCAGGCGATTATTATCCGAATCTGACATCAAATCAGGTTGGTCAGATAGGGTTGACGTACGGTCCGCAGGGCACTGCTGAAAATGTCACCCTTACGGCTACGGCATTCGCGAATTCCTCCGTCACCTGTAGTGAGACAGTGACATTTTACAGTACGGCACCAGTGAACTGGGTGCTCACTGCAGATCCTCAGATAATGCCCAGTCTGGATGCGAATAGCAATATGGCGGCGAATATAACGGCACAGGTCATGGACGTGATGGGCAACCCTGTCGCCGGTCAGACGGTGACATTCAGTCTTGGCACCCCCTCATATGACAATATCCATGACATTGTGACTTCTGCACCGAGACTTACCGCCACCAGTGCCGTGACAGATAGCAACGGAAATGCCATCGTCCAGTTTATCCCGGGTGGTTTCTCAACCAACGCTTCGCTGATGTATTATAATCCAACAGCTACCGGAACCTGTCCTGTCACTGCAACCTGGAATGGCATGCAGCAAAGCGTACTTCTGACCTGGAAAAACTATCCCTATCTCAGTGCCTTCACGAGCGTCTCCCCACCAACGATCCCGGTAAATGGAACGGTCACGGTGACCGTTAAACTGACCGGGGACGGGTGGGCACTCACGCCGAATCCGATCGATGCCGTCCTCCTTATCGATCGATCCGGGAGTATGGGCGACTCGATGTGCGCGCCAGGGCAGACGCGAAATTGCCCGACAGAGCTATCAAATGCACAAACCGGTGCAAAAAATTTTGTCTCCATGATAAATGCGTCGAATGACAGGATCGCCGTTGTCTCATTTTCCGGTGATGATAGCGGGCAGAATATCGATACCACCGTCAATTCACCACTCACAACCAATTCTGTAACTCTTAATACTGCGATCAATAATTTGAAGGCGAATGGAGCTACAGGGACACGGGACGGGCTCTACCAGTCTATCGCATTGCTCAACAGTAATCCCAATCCCAACCCGAAAGCGGTGCGGGCGGTTATTCTCCTGACGGATGGGGATTATAACTGGCTGGGCAATTTCCTTGGCAGGGGGACCGGCTATTACCCTGCGCCGCCCTCCGGATACACCGGTTACAGCACGAATGCCCTTGAACCCCAAAAATACCTGTATTACAATGGGTTGGGTGGCGCTCTCAACCCGGCCCTGGTGGCTAATTTTATCGGTAATACGACCAAAACAAATCTCCAGGTCAATTTTACGGACGAATCAACCGGTACCCCGACATCGTGGAGCTGGAATTTCGGAGATGGCGGGACATCAAACCTCCAGAATCCAGTACATACCTATGCACAACACAAGTCAACACATTCTTACACAGTTACCGAAACCGTGACCAACACTGCCGGAAACAATCAAATTATACAGTCGAATTATATCACAGTTACGGGTTCTAATCCGGGCCCGGTTACAACAACTGTAAACATTCCCTCATCAACGCCGAGTCCTTCTTCCGGGTATTATACAGCTCCCGATGAGCAATCTACCGCCCAGAACATGTCCGTATTCGCCGCTAACAACAATATCCGGATCTATACGATATCCTACTATAATTCATTCGATTCGCAGGCAATTTCTGATATGCAAGTACTGGCGGGGGCAACCGGGGGATTCTATGCAAATGCTCCTGACGCGGCCACGCTTGCACAGATCTACTCCAAGATTGCCGGAAATTTGCAGACCGCGGCTGGCGTGAACACCCAGATGAATTTGAATTTCCAGAATGTGAACGTCAGCGGTGTAACGGTGCCGGGCGCCCAGGTCTTCAGGTATGTAGCTGCGAATCCCGGTTCTACAGATATAACCTGGCAGGACGGAGTAAAGAATAACACGGATCAGTCCGGTCAATGGAATCTCAACCAGCAACTGAACTTCACCATCGGGACCATAAATCTCGGCCAGACCTGGCAGGCAGTATTCGAGCTCAATGTAACACAGGCAGGCAGCATCCAGCTGTTCGGCAACCCGTCAACCCTCACATTCAATAATGGGACGAGTTCGATGACTCTCCCTCCTGCATATATCACTGCGGTCAATAATCTTACCAATACCGGCGTGACCACACAGTCAATCCTGCTCTCTTCTTTCCAGGTGACCCAGTCAGGAATAATTACCGATTTCGTGCCGTTGCAATGGAATACCACCTACCCGGGCGCACAGACTGCCATGGAACGCCTCTATTACTCGACAGTTTATCAGCAACCGCAGACATGCGGGGCATCGCCATGGGTACTCTTTAACCAGCAGACGGGTATACCACCGGGTGAATCGAGCGAGTCTTCGAGTCTTGATGTCCGAACCCTGCCCGCGGGAACCTATTATGTCTGTGTCCTTGCCCAGGCGAATGATGCGCTCAGTGCAGTTTCTGAAACCGCGAGTGACATACAGGTCAAAACCTCAGGAAAAGCCTACATCAAGCTGCAATGAATCTCTCTTAAAAAAAGTATTGACCGTATTATCCGGGATTAATTCCTTTCCGAAAATTCACGAAATACAAAGAAAAATAGAAAAGAGGAGCGATGCGTATCCGCCAGACAGCAATTTTCTTCTGCGACAGGATGTTCCGGTTCACCCCAGGCGGCTTAAAAAACACCCCGGAGACCGTGCTGCGAGTGAGAGGGGTTTTCTTTCAGACTATACAGATTTTACCTCAATAGTATCCTGGTAGATGACGATCTGACCCGGCCCGGTGAGCAGTTGGTATACACCCGGCGCATACACGGGCAGACCCATGTTGTTTGCGAAATAATTATTCCATGCTACACTATAATCATCGGTCGAATCCGGAGTATAACTCACCGTGCAGACATATCCGTTAGGAATCTGGACAGATGAATAATTGGAATACCCGCGCTCCATCGAGACCGTGCCGATACCCGATCGTGCCATGGGGGTAGCCGTAGTAAAGCTGATCAGGTATATCGCGGCAGTGTTGGTCGGACCATCATAGAACCACCGGGGCGCGGCAAGCATTGCCGAGCCGTTGATAGTAGTCATGCGCAGCACAACGGCACCGTTTTCCAGCGCGATATCTGTCTGTGCATCGAGAGATTTGTACTCTATCTTTCCCGTAGAGTTCGGAGGAAGCGGAGTAAAGATACTACCGCCATTATGACACGCGACAGTGAAATTGGCGGGGCTGATGCTGTAGGATTCATTGTACACGAACAGGGTTCCCCCGCCGATGCTCAGAGAAGTCTCGGAGTACGGATCCATGCTGTACGAGAGACTTTTGAGGTCATTCTGCACGACGATCATATTCTTCTCCATCACCTGCTCGTTTGCACTCGACTGCTGTTGCAGGAGCACAGGATAGCCGTACAGGGTGACGAGCGCGATCCCCGTGATAATGATCGTAAAAATAATCATGAACCCGACCGATTCCGAAACACCGGCATCAGACCACGGATTGCTTTCGCGCGCGAACATTATTAAAACCCTCCTGAATCATAGGAGATCATGTTTATCCCTTGGTTTGTTGTATTTCCGATAACGGTTCCCTGATCTGACAGCATAATACCGCTCAGGCTGGTATTGCTCGATATGGAATTCCGCCATACGATAACATCCTGATCATTCCGGTTGATGCTCGGTTCGATATCTACCGAGTAGGCTTCTCCGGCAACATCCTGCGGAATACTGAATTTTGTCGATATGGTCCCGTTCTGGGGAGCAACACTATAGACATCGACGATCTCTGTGGAGATCCCGTTCCCGATATCAGTAAACGCATAATACCGGAGGGTGTTGGCCGGGTTCTCCATGATATTTGCATTGACCAGCAGGAGCATCACAACGAAGAGGACCATGAAGACGCCTGTTATCATGACGTATTCTATCAGGGTTGCAACTCCGCTTTCAGAGTTCCAATCAGGGGGATGTCCAGGTCTCATTGTAAACGGTCACTCCATTATTATAGTGAATCTGGATGATCGTGTAAGGATTATTCAATGAACTTGAATAATTCACTACCGCACCTTTCCGCGCAAGGGAAATTGTCCGGATGTCTGTCTGGATGCTCTGACTGACTCCGGGGGGGGAATTAAAATCGCCGGGATCAGTATAAACCGCATCGATGATTACCGCCCGGATGTCGCGGATATCGCTCTTTCCAAAGTCCTGCACATTTTCTGCCGTTGTCTGGCCTACCAGGGTCGACTGGTCGATTACCGTTGCCAGGAAAAACAGGCTGAAACTGACTATGAACCCCATGAGGATGATCCACTGGGCATCGTCACTCATTCCCGCCATAGAAGCACCTCTACCAGCATTGCGTGTGGAGTCTCCGGTCCCACTTCAAAGGGGGGGCATGTCTGCTTGACCAGGACCCACTCAGTCACCCTCACCGCATGCTCCCCTCCGGTCAGGTTCCGGGAAGAAATAAAGGGAGTCTGGATGATGTTGTTGCCGGCATCACGGCAGGTGACCGAAGCGCTGTACTGGAGCGTATCGATCTCAGACCCGGTCTTGTTATTGATTCCGTTCATGAACGATGCGTTGAATGCAGCGGGCTGATACCCCCCGATATCCTGCTGAAGGGGGCTTGGTGCATCAGGGGCTGGCGGGACGCTCATGGTCCACAGGACATCGTGTCCGAGTTGTTCCAGCTGGAGGTCGCTGATGTGGGAATCGCCCGGAGTATATACCGTTGTTGAACCGAGGACGAGGAGGACGGTGAAAACCATAATAATCGCGGCGGCGAAACCTTCGATCGTGTAGAGTTGCCCCCGGTCATCTACCATACGGCAATCTCCAGGACACCGTCGCGGAATGTCGACGGTGTGACGTCAGAATAGGTATACGGGAATGGACCAAATGGGCCGGGTACCGTGTTGTTCAGGTAATGATCAGGCTGAGTGAGATTAAAAGTATATTTTACATATAACTGGGTCTGCTGATCCAGTTGATTGTTGGTATTATAGCCCATATTGTAGAAGAATCCCGGCGAGAGGATGAGGGAGACGTTATCAGCAACGTTGACCGGAAGCGTTGACGCGGGTGTGGAATTTCCATCCACGTACAGGAACAACGGCGGAACCCCCCCCGGCGGGTTGGTACTGTCGAATATCTCAACGGTGGCGATTGACGGGTTCGGGTACGGCTGGGACTGCTGTGCCCTGAGGATGGTCACGCTGACAAGGCTGGCATTTGTGTAGGTGGAATTCCCCATCGTCTGATGCAGATCGGTCAGGTTGATCATCATCTGATCCTGCCAGAGGTTGATCTGATACAACGGGTTATTACACGCAGGATTTGACGTATTGGCAAGCAGGTCGGTGGAGTTGAAAAGCACGGTGAACGGATGCGTAGTCACGTTATCCGTGGAGATCAAATTCAGATTCGCATTGCCGATGAGTGATTTTCCAATGGTAACATTACTGGAGCCCTTCACTTTCACAACCCTGCGGATGTAGCCGTACTCATCAGGAATTATTTCGCCAACCGACCGTGTCGCATTCTCACCGGTTATCTGCAGCGAGATATTAAACATATAGGGATAGTCGCCAAATATCACCCGTGAGAGGTATTCCTGCGGTGAGTTAAAGGTAGTACTGCAATAAAACCGGTTTATTTTCTGGATGGACAGTACATTCGGCGTATCTTTGGAGACCGCGAGGCCCAACCGGATGTTATTGGTATTGATGAAGTAATCAGAATACATTGCCTGGCTCTCCCACGAGCTCGGGGATCCGGGGTCTTCGGTAAGGATGACTCCTGTACGGTAAGCAACGCCGCTATAATCAATATTCTTATTCTGGATATCAAGCAGGAGGCCGGGTATGAGGGTTGCCACGTAAATGAAGGCTACGATAAATACCGTAAAGCCTACCAGGAAATCAAGGGAAAGATTTGCATCCTCTCTCACGGAGAGACGATTGCATCTGTCAGATGAAGGTTTTTGCCATGAACGGGGCTCGTTCAGGAGCTGACACATGGAATGCACCCCGGTTTTTTTGCATCGATCTCTGTCGCCATCAGGTTGTCGGACGGAAACGGAGATGTTCGTATGTGCATGGGCGTCCTTACAGCAATATGAACCTGACATGGGAAAATAATTTGGTTTGGATTTCGAATCGGAATGGAGATTCGGTGCCGCTTATGCATTTTCCTGGGGTATTGCAAAACGATCGCGTGAAGCTGGCTTCTGCACAACCGGAAGTTGTTGTGTAAGTACCGATGGAAAAAAGGGAACCGGGTCAGCGGTATCCAGGTATCAGGGTACGATCTTTGAGATTGGGATCTCGAGGATATCTTCTGCCCCGCACTCCTTGAGCCTGGGGATGAGCTGGTTGACCGCATTTTTCTGGACTACGGTCTGGATGCTGTAATAATCAATGCCGTGCAGCCGGCTTATCGTGGGTTTTTTCATGGCCGGCAGCGCGGCGATCAGGCGCTCCATGGCATGGGTCGGTACGTTCATGGTCAGGAGCACCTTGTGTCTCGCTTCAATCACACCGAAGAGCAGGGTCTTTATCTCCTCGATCTCCCGGCGCTTCCCGGGATCTGCCCAGCTCTCCCTGTTGGCAATAATGACCGTGTGGGACTCCATGATCTGGCCGATGATCTTGAGCCCGTTCTTGCGCAGCGTTGTCCCCGTTTCGGTGAGGTCGACGACCACATCCATCAGGTCGGGCACTTTCGCCTCCGATGCCCCGTACGAGTGGAAGAGCTGGACGGGGATGTTCAGCCGCTCAAAAAACTTTCTCGTGAGTTCCGGGTATTCCGTCGTAACCCGGCTGTCCGGGCGGATCCGGCTGACATCGTCGACCGGCTCGTCGCGGTGGACCGCCACGACGATCTTGACGTTCCCTTCGCCGGTCTTGCTGTACGAAAGGTCGGCCACTTCCACAACATCGGACCCGGTCTCGTGTACCCAGTCGAGCCCGGAGATGCCAAGGTCAAAATACCCTTTTTCCACGTAGGTCGGGATCTCCTGCGGGCGGAGGATCTTGATCTTGCCGATGCGGCTGTCAGCGATGCGGGGGTTGTAATCGCGGTCCGTGCGCCTGACCTCGAGGTCCGCCTCCCTGAAGAGCTGGAGTGTCTGGGCCTCGAGGCTGCCCTTGGGAAGTGCGATGGTGATCATACCGTAAAATATTCTCCGTAAAAAACGTTAAAGGAATAGGTAGGCGGGTCACCCGAACGTATGGATGACCAGCCCGCTCAGGAGCTTGGGCTCGAACCAGGTCGACTTCGGGGGCATTACGCCACCGGCGTCGGCAATGGAAAGGACCGTCCCGACCCTGACCGGCTGCATCGCAAACGCGAGCACACATTCCCCCTTATCCACAAGTCTTTCGAGATCAGCGACCGGCCTCGCCCCTCCGAGGTACTGGAGGCGGGCATCCCCGCGGGGATCGGTGATGCCGAGTATCCCCTCAAGGACGTATTTCTGGAGGACGGCCACGTCCAGGAGATCGAGCGGTGCCGCCCCTTTCTCCAGTGACCGGGTGCATTCGTACCATTGGCCGGCAAGGTACATATGCATGACATGGTAGTGCTCCGGACGTTTGATCTTCGGCGGGATGTTGTACCCGCTGCCCTTGACCGCGCCATAGGGCCGGATCTCAAAATATTTTTTCAGTTCCATTACAAATGACTCGTGCGTAAGCGGGCCAAGGTCCAGAAGCAACCGGCTGTAGCCATGGATCTTTACGCGGTCGTGGGCAAAGATGACCCCCATGAACCGACAGGCCTCGTCGTCCGGTGTCCCCCCGGCAGCGAGAATGCGGTCGGCAACGTTGACTGCTGCTTTTGCCCGGTGGTGCCCGTCCGCAATATACAGGAATGGCAATGCTGAGAACTGACGTTCGAGCCGGGTGAGTACCTTGTCATCCGTAATCCGGAACACCTGGTGGAGTGCTCCCTGACCGGTCCGCACTTCGGCCACGGGGCCGTCCGCGGCTGCGACCTGCGATTCGATGAACGAGAAGATATCATCATGGTTCCGGTAGAGCAGCACGACCGGGCCGTTGTGTGTCCTTGTGGCTTCGATATGCCGGGTCCTGTCTTCTTCCTTGTCATACCGCGTCAATTCGTGCCTGCGGATAATGTTGTTCCGGTAATCCTCCACATCCAGGCAGCAGCAGAGCCCGAGAAATGTGTCGCCGTCCTGCTGCACACGGTAGATGTACATGCCGGGGATAGGATCTTTGTTTATGCGTCCGTCGTGTTCCAGCGCCAGGAAATTGTCGCGCGCCCGCTGGTACACACGCTCGTCATGGGGAGAGAGGTCGGGGAGTTCCGCGTCCGATCTGCTCACGCGCAGGAAGCTCTGCGGGTTTCTGACAATGATTGCACGAGCCTCATCCGCAGTCACGACATCGTACGGGACTGCCGCGATCTCCGATGCGGCAGATGGTTCGGGCCGCACTCCTGCAAAACGATAGATCTTCACCATACCAGACCCTGCCCCGCCAGGGAGAAGCTGACTTGCTCTCATAGTTGGGCGTGATCCCATATATAGCCAAAGACCTGAAACCCCTACCGGACCCGGCTTCCTGCAGGACAAATACTATGATTCCCGGGCGCTCATGAGTGGTACTGCTGAGGAGACCCCGATGATACGACCCCACGACCTTGCAACCTATTCCCTGCCGCAGATCCGGCGGGCAGTTCCTTCAGACATTGCGGCAATCGTGGCGATAGAGAAGGACTCCTTCATCGATCCCTGGGAGCAGTCCGTGTTCCTTGAAGCGCTCGCCTACTACCCCACCACGTATTTTGTCGCAGTCTGCGACGGGATGGTGGCAGGTTTTGTCGTGGGCGGACTCGAAGATACCGGGGAGAACATCTACGGGCACCTCTGCAATCTTGGCGTCAGCCCCCGGTACCGTCGCGGGGGAGTGGGGAAGCTGCTCGTGCGGCGGGTCGAGCACCAGTTTGCGCTGGAACTGGCAACCGGTATCCAGCTTGAAGTGCGGGTTTCCAACACGGCAGCGCAGAGATTCTACCGCAGTCTCGGTTACCGGGAAGTCTTCGGGATCGAGCACTATTACGCCAATGGGGAAGATGCCCTCGTCATGATGAAATGGTTCAGGTTCTGAGACAGGCCAATTGACCCGGAATACCCGGGCATCATTCTTCCTCCAATCCTGATTGCCTTATACACGCAAAACACCTTGCCGTGGTTTACACTGACAGGGATTATATTCAATCCCTGAAAGGCCTGGAGAGATTTTCCACTAAAAACGTTATCCCCGCCCCAGCTGCTGGTGGGCGCGGGCGAGGTGCTGGGCGGCCAGCGCACCCAGGAGGGAAAGTTCCCCGGCAAGGACTGCCGCGCCGATGATCTCGGCCAGTTTCTTTGCATTGGTGCCAGGCGGGGTCCCGCTGCCGGCAACGCCGAGCAGCTTCAGACACTCCGCCTGTGTTTCGACACCGGTCCCTCCCCCGACTGTACCGACCGGTAGGGAGGGGAGGGTGACAGCGACGTACACACCTGTATCGGTGAGGTCGACGGTGGTTATGCAGGTGCTGCCGTCAATGGCATGGGCAGCGTCCTGCCCGCAGGCGATAAACATCGCGGCCACGACATTTACGGCATGGGCATTGAACCCCATGGAGCCGGCCCGGGCTGAGCCGACGAAGTTCTTGCGGTAATTCACTTCAAAGAGGGTCCTGGCATCTGTTTTGAAGACCTGGCTGATAAGCTCGTGGGTGAGTGAGACGCCGGCCACGACGCTCCGCCCCCGGCCCAGGATGCCGTTGATAGCCGCAGGTTTCTTATCGGTACACATGTTTCCCGAGAGGGCGATGAGGCGCACACCGGTCCCCTGTGCGATCAGGTCGGCAACCTTCGCGCTCGCGATCGTGACCATGTTCATGCCCATCGCATCCTTGGTATCGAACTCGAGCCGCACGAAGACGCTCGTCCCTGCGACAAAGGTGACGATACCGGTCATTTTCCCGTGAGAGGTGGTGCTCTCGGCCGCGACCCTGAGTTCATCGCGGTGGACGGTGACCCAGTCACAGACCTGAGCTGCGTGGCCGACACTGTCCGCGGCAAAGACCGGTGCCCGCGTCATCCCGTCGTGCAGGATGCGCACTTCGGCGCCCCCGGCTTTTGAGATGGCGCTGCACCCCCGGTTCACCGATGCGACGAGCGCTCCTTCAGTCGTCGCAAGCGGCAGGTAAAACCGGCCGGACGCATACCCGCCGTTCACAATCACCGGCCCGGCGACCCCTACCGGCACCTGCACGGTCCCGATCATGTTCTCGCAGTTCCGCTTTACGACGCGGTCGACGTCGATCGAGAAGATGCCGATATTCTCAAGCGGTGTCCCGGTCTCCTGTTCCATGAACTCCCGACGTACGCGGATCGCGTCGATCGGAGAGAGTTCCTTCTCCAGCTCGTAGAGCTTGAGCGACCCGTCTTTGAGCCGGGTGAGTATGGTAGTATCCCTGTCCCTGTCGTGACCTGACTTTGCACCGCTGCCAGCTCCAGAGCGGCGCTCCGCATCATCAGCCATGAATAATGGTTAGCACGTATACTGTTATGATACACGTGGTCAGGATGACGGTCTCACAGTGGGGCATCCGGGTGCCGGCACGGAAAGGGGAGGAGATGCGGCAGGCGCTGATTCGCGAGGGCGCGCTCGACGCCTCGCTCAGGGTGCTGCGGGACGGAGAATCGCTCATTCTGCCAGTCCTCGAAAACCGCGAAAGTGCGGAATGGTGTGAGTTCGAGGCGCATCCAGACCGTGAACCTCTTCCCCGCCACGAACTGGTAGGTGGGATCGCGATCATGCAGGAAAAGGACCCCGAGGGAGCGGAGAAACTGCTTGCATCGCGCCCTTCGCTCCACACGGTGGTCTTTGCCAGAGGTGAGGTGAGCGGTGAGTACCGCACCCGCGAGTTCACGGTACTTGCGGGAATGCCGACCACCCGGACAGAGATAACCGAGCACGGGCACCGGTTCGCGGTTGACTTTGCCGGTGCCTATTTCTCCGCCCGGCTCTCCACCGAGCGCCAGCGCATCCTTGCCAAGGTGCAGAGGGGAGAAACAATCCTCGATATGTTCGCCGGTGTCGGGCCGTTTGCGATCACGCTGGCAAAGGCCGCGTCCCTTGTTGTGGCTTCAGATCTCAATCCGAAGGCGATCGGGCTGATGCTGGAGAATGTCGCACAGAACCGGATAAAGAATGTACTCCCGATGCTCGCAGATGCACGGCGGCTGGGCGGTATCCTGCCATGGAAGTTCGACCGGATCGTGATGAACCTGCCCCTTGCCGGCACGGAATTTTTGCCGGAAGCGTTTCTGCTCTGCCGGCCCGGTGGAACCATTCATTTCTACTCGCTGGTGTCGCAGGAAGGGGAGCATGCGGCCAGGATCCGGGAACTTGGCGGGGAGATTCTCGCAGAGCGGGTAGTGCGGTCGTACTCGCCAGGGCAGTGGCACGCGGTGTATGATATCGAAGTAAAAAACGAGTGATCATATGTGGTATCTCAGTGTGAGATTGTGATTTCCGACGCGCAAAACGCCTCGAAGCCTGATGGCTTCTCAAATCAGTCCTCGCTGTGCGACGACTGATGCTCGCCGGGTTTTGCGCTACTCATTACCTTTTGTCCGAACTCTCGCTATTGGGGGAGCCCACGCGACGGGGACGAAGTCCGAATGGTTCATCAGAACCATGAGGATGAGAAGAACTCGTCAGAGTTCTTCGAAGCGGATACGGGGTCACCTCTCCTGGGAGAGAGACTCACGACGGAGAAGTCCCCACTCCTGTTGGGCGGTGGCTTATCACTGAGTTCCCCTGTCAGAGATCGTGATCGGGAGCGTCTGGACAGGAGACCTGTTCGCGGGCACATCGGCCGGAAAAATCCTGGGGCACCCCGGGCCTTCAGCGATAAAAAAAGGTTTACTCCACCGGTACGAACTTCGTGCCATAGTGGATGATGCCGCTCTCGCCATCCGTGGCGATCCGGCGGAATACGCCCCTGACCTTCATGCCGATCTTCGCATCTTTCGGGTCGCAGATGATCTGGGTCGTCATCCGGGGGCCTTCGTCGAGCTTGATGATGGCGAGCACGTACGGCCCGGGGGAGGCGAACTGGTCGGGGGCTGTCTGGATGATGGTATAGGTCACCACGGTCCCCTTCCCGGAGAACTTGTGATCCACGATCTTCCCGGTCCTGCGGCAGTCGGGGCAGAATGTCCTCGGGGGGAAGAAGTGCCGCCCACAGGTCTCACACTTCGTACCGACCAGGTTGTACCGCTGCGGGATCTTTCTCCAGAATCGTGCGACGGTCATGTTATACCCTCCCGAGGATATGTACAGCAACCGTTGCACCGGTGCCGCCAACGTTGTGGGTCATGCCGACCTTTGCGCCTTCGATCTGGCGCCTGCCTGCATCGCCGCGGAGCTGCTGGACGATCTCGTACACCTGCTTGATACCGGTCGCGCCGACCGGGTGGCCGCAGGCCTTGAGCCCGCCGCTCGTGTTGACCGGGATCTTCCCGCCAAGCGCGGTCTCGCCGTCAGCGGTGAACTTCCCTGCCGTTCCTTTCCTGCAGAACCCGAGGTCCTCGATTGCACAGATCTCCGCGATCGAGAAGCAGTCGTGGACTTCCACCATGTCGATGTCCTTGTGCGTCAGCTTCGCCATCCTGAAGGCCCTCTGCCCTGCGGCAACGGTTGCGTCCAGAGTCGAGATATCGCGCCGGTCATGGAGCGCGATGGAGTCGCTTGCCTGTGCCGTGGCCAGCACCTTGATCGGCGTGTCGGTGAACTCCCGTGCCCGTTCGAGCGGTGCGACGATGACGGCTGCCGCCCCATCAGTAATGGGCGAGCAGTCGAAGAGCCGGAGCGGTTCGGCAACCATGGTGGACTTCAGCACGGTCTCGAGCGTGATCTCCTGCTGGAACTGGGCGATCGGGTTGCGTGCCCCATTGAAGTGATTCTTCACCGCGACCTGTGCGAGCTGCTCGCGGGTCAGGGGGTAGCGGTGCATGTAGTCCTGGGCGATCATCGCGTAAAGCCCCGGGAACGTTGCCCCGACAAACCCTTCCCACTCGCGGTCCGCTGCACCGGTAAGGGCATCGGTGCTTGCACCGGGCTCGACATCGGTCATCTTCTCGACTCCCGCTGCCACCACGATGTCTTCCATGCCGCTTGCGACCGCGATCACCGCCTGCCGGAAGGCGAGCCCGCCGGAAGCACAGGCAGCTTCGACACGGGTCGAGGCGATATGGTTGGTGGTCAGACCGGCATAGTCCGCGATCAGGGCACCGATGTGCTCCTGCTCGATGAAGCGGCCCGCACTCATATTACCGACATACATTGCGTCTATCTTCTCGCCTGAGAGCTGGGCATCCTCGAGCGCAAGGGCCCCGGCCTCGACAAAGAGGTCGCGGAACGAGCTCTCCCATTTCTCACCGAACGTGGTACAACCCGCCCCGATAACTGCTACGTCTCTCATGATTGCATCACGATCTTTCCCTTGTGTTTCGCATACCGTGCATAGTCGAGGTAGATAGGATTTTTCAGCAGCTGCTCGACGCCCGGTGCGGCATCGCGCCGGAACGTGTCCGACAGGATTGCATCCGTCACTTCGATATCGAACGCGTCGCTCCCGGCACCCGACCCGAACGAGCAGACAAAGATAGTCTCGCCCGGTTTTGCGATGTCAAGCGTGGCCGCAAGGCCGATGGGTGAGGCACCGGAATAGGTGTTGCCCAGGTAAGGGACAACAAGCCCCGGCTTGATCTGTTCGGGCTTGAACCCGAGGGTCTTTGCCACCTTCTGCGGGAACTTCGCGTTGGGCTGGTGGAAGACCGCGTAGGTATAGTCCTTCGGAGTCTTTCCCGTCTGCTGGAAAAGCAGCCTGCTCGCCCCCTCTACGTGCTTGAAGTACCCCGGATCACCGGTGAACCTGCCGCCGTGGCGCGGATAGTCCTGCCCCTCGCGGCGCCAGAAGTCCGGCGTGTCGCTCGTGAACGAACAGGTGTGGTGGATGGTCGCGATCGGGTCGTCACGCCCGATCACGAAGGCCGCCCCGCCCGCTGCCGCCGTGTACTCAAGGGCATCGCTCGGTGCACCCTGCGAGACATCGGAGCCAATCGCGAGCCCGTAGGTGATCATCCTGCTCTTCACCAGGCCCATACAGGTCTGGATGGCCGCAGTACCCGCCTTGCAGGCAAACTCGTAATCCGCAGCGGTCATGTTGGGTGTTGCGCCGATCGCTTCACCCACCGTACACGCGGTCGGTTTCACCGCGTAGGGATGCGATTCGCTCCCTACGTACACAGCACCAATCTCGTCCGGGCTGACCTTTCTGCGGAGCAGTGCATTGCGTGCCGCCTCGACGGCGATGGTCGCAGCGTCCTCATCAAGATCCGGGACGGATTTTTCGAAAACCCCCAGGCCCCCGGAGATGTCCGAGGCATTCGCGCCCCAGACCCGTGCGATCTCTTCGACCTTGATGCGGTATCTCGGTATATATACACCGTAGGTAATGATGCCTACCATTCTTTTTCCCTCAGGGTACTCACGATCTTGTCGATATCCATGCCCGTACACATGACGGTGATGCGGTCCTTCTCTGCCATCTTCTCCACGATCGGGTGGACGTCGGCAGCGTCAATTCCCTGCAGCACCACGCAGCGCGGCTTGAAAGGGGTGACGCGGATCGCGACCATCGGTGATTTTCCGGTCGAGACGTTGGTGAAGACCAGCGCCCGCTCCGTGCTCCAGCCATAAATGCGGTTGAACTCGTCCGAAGAGAGCTGCATGATCGCGTTCAGGCTGTTTATCACCGTATAGCCGAAGATGACCTTATCCATAGACCCGCAGAGCAGCGTGCATCCGATCGCGCCAGTAAAATCTTTCAGCGGGACCGGTTCCGCGTACTCGTGGAGGTCGTAGATCACGTCATCGTCAACATTCGAAAAGAGCATGGTTGAAAATTTCTGGATGTGTTTACCGCCGGTCTCCTCGTCAATGGCAAGGAGCGTGTCGACAATCTTGCCGACTACGGCAGTACCGGGACTTTTTCTTCTGCCGCTTTCATAATCGCTGATGACAGATGGCGAGACACCCAGGCGGTCCGACAGGACGCCGGGGGCGATCTCAAAGTTCATGCGCCATTTCTTCAGCGCATGTCCCGGTGAGTCCGACAGCGTGATCTCACCTGCCATCTTCTCGGCAAGCTGGTTCCGCAATCCGGATTTCATGCTCAATAAGATGCACCCGTGATGTTAAATAATTAACGAACAGGATTTCGACAGTGAACGAATCACGACGGAGGTCTGACCGGAGGGCAACCCATAAATAATAAGCATCTCAATTTTGATAAGCATGATACCAGCGGAGGATCTCCAGTGTCTCAAGGCGATTGCCCTGGGGGGCGGGTGCAGGGGGCCGGTCTTTGTCTCTACCCAGAGCATCGGCGAGATGCTCGCGATCAGCCAGCAGACCGCATCGCGCAGGCTGAAAGGTCTTGAAACACAGGGTTTTATAACCCGGACGATGGCCGCAGACGGCCAGCATGTCACCCTGACCCGTCATGGGGAGGAGGAGCTCCGGAAGGAATTCCAGGACTACTGCCGGATCTTCTCGGATCACACGAAAGGATATACGCTGAGCGGAACGGTCGTCAGCGGCATCGGTGAAGGGAAATATTACATGAGCCTCCCGGCGTACAAAGAGCAGTTCAACACTCACCTCGGGTTCGTCCCGTACCCGGGCACCCTGAATATCCGTCTCTCTCCGGCGAGTGTCCCGGTGCGCAAGAAGATCGATGCCCTCAACTGGGTGAGGATCAAGGGGTTCTCGACCGACGGCCGTACCTTCGGCGACGCCCGGTGCCTCCCGTGCCGGATCGGAGACATCTCCTGCGGGATAGTCGTGCCCGGCAGGACCCATTATCCCGAGGACATCATCGAAGTAATCGCGCCCATCGCATTGCGCCGCAGGCTCGGGGTCGGGGACACGGACAACGTGAGCGTCGAGGTGGGGCAGTGATCGATGATGCGCTTGCAGCGCTCCGCGAGGGGAAGTTCATCCTTCTCTACGATTTCGACGATCGAGAAGGAGAAACGGACTTTGCGATCCGCTCGGATGCTGTGACCCCGAAGGATATCGTCCGGATGCGCAAGGATGGCGGCGGCCTGATCTGTACGGCTGTCCACCCGATCGCTGCCCAGCGCCTCGGGCTGCCATTCGCGAGCGACGCCCTCAGGGCAATTGCCGTTGCAGAACGTGAGGGCGACATCCCCTACGACCGGAAGAACCACTCGTCGTTCTCGCTCTGGGTCAATCACCGGAACACCTTCACCGGCATCACCGACCGGGACCGGGCGCTGACCGTGAACGCTATTGCCGAGCAGGTCAAGCGTGCCCTCAATGGCGGCGGCGTGAACTTCCACGAGACCTTCCGGACCCCGGGCCACATGGCACTCCTGCGCGCGGCGGACGGGCTCCTCGATGTGCGGCGGGGCCAGACCGAGCTCTCGATCGCAATGGCAGACATGGCGGGCATCACGCCGTCAGTCACGATCTGCGAGATGCTGGACGACGAGTCCGGCTATGCCCTCTCCAAAGCGGATGCGAAACTCTATGGCCGTAAGCACGGGTTCGTGTTTATCGAGGGACCGGAAGTGCTGGAGCGGTGGGAAGCTGAGAAAGGCAGGAAGAACACCTGCTGATGCTGACCCTTTTACTCTTACCCTCTACGATTCCTTTCTGCAAAATCCCGGATAAATCCGGTCATGCCCGGGCGGGATCATGATAAAGAACGTCCGGTAAAAATTTTTCATCCGCGATCGGAGGGTGTAAGTTAACCAACCGATATTCGGATAATTATCCTACAATCGGTTGTACAAACTAACAGCAGAATTTTTCTCCGGCGTGGACTGCCGGTCCTGTTCCGGATTTTTTCCAAAAGATCGCGATCGAAAAATTTCTGAACATTTTCCCAATCGCGAAAAGATTTTCCGGAATTTATCACAAAAGAGATTTAAAAAATTTGCTCTGTAGAAATCCTGTAAGTGTCTTTTTTTGTTAACCAATTGAAGAGACTATGAGGGTGACCCCCTCTCTCCCCCAGAGGGGGAGGCAGCCCAAGGGGTGGATCCCCTTGACCCCCGTTTTATTCTTCCCGTATTCTAGGACTTTCTCGATGACCTTCTGAGTGACTATCACTAAGGGGGGATGCCCTCGCGGCGGGGGCGGAGTCTGAAGGGTCTATCAGGACCCAGAAGACGAGAAGAACTCATCAGAGTTCTTCGAGGCATCAGATGCCGTAGCCCCCAAGAGCGTCAGAATATTGTTCCAATGATCACTCCAGAGCCAAAAATTATATCTTGATCTGGGCCAGCGCATCGTAGGCCATCTTCCGGAAGACTGCCGGATCGATGGTGGGATACTGCTCCTTTGCCTTGATAACATCCGGCGCAGTGCCTGCCTTGGAGGCATCAACCCTGTCAAGGGTGCATTCGGCAGCGTCGAGCACCCAGAGGTCCCGCGTGTCCTTGTCAACGACCGTGATGGACTCGACCCTCACTGAGACGAGGACGGAACCATCCGGCTTCTGGTACAGGTTGGGCTTCCCGATAACCGCCACAAAGGCCGGGGCCTCCACTTTTGCCAGCTGCTGCATCGCTTCCGGCTGGTAACTCCCTGCCATGATGAAGAAGGTCCCGGTGGGATCGACCACACGGCCCCGGTAGAAGATGTTCTGTTCACCCTGCCGCTGCTTCTCGGTCAGCGTCCCGACAAGAAATATGCGGTTGGACCGTTCCCCTGTTGGCAGGAGCACGAAGGTCGGGCTCTTCTCGTCTTCGCCGTCTTTGAACTGGTAACGGCATTCCCGCAGCTCGCCGGCAAAGACACGCCGTGCCGGTTCGCGTTCAAACGCTCCCTCCTTCCGTCCCGTATCGCGGGGGTTCGCGCTCATGGGGCACCACCGGCCCGGTTCAGCAAAGCCGCATGTTCACCGCTCTCGAATTTCACGCGTTCGCATTTGTTGACGAGAATGCGGTTATCGATCTCCCGCCCGTGACAGATGACGTAACGCCCGAGCACCTCATCCCGCATCCGCAGGAAGACCTCGTCCATCCCGAGCGGGTTGTTCTCCGCGATCTCCTTTGCCGCATCGAGGCCGATGCCGGTGAGAGACTCCACCACGTCCCGCTGGAGCAGGATGTTGTGCGTCTTCTCACCATCGTCGAGCCACCCTTTGATCCGGAGGTCGTACACGAAATTCGGCTGGATCTCGTGGACCGGGCAGTAGTTCTGGCGCGAGAGGGCCCGGTTGCAGCCTTCCACCGGGCAGCGCTTGATAATACCGGAGCCGGGTGCGATATGGACAATGGAACCCCGCACAGCCGACTCTCCGCCACTGACCGGGATGTCCGCATCCTCCTGCATGATGGTGGCCGTGTTCAGGTTCAGGGAGAGCCTGCCGTTGAACTCGTCCACCTGTGCATAGAAGATATTGTACACGGAGCCAACGGCGAGTTTCTCCTTGCCCGGCTCTTTCCACATCACGAACTTGATCGTGCCGCTCTCATCGCCCAGCAGCCCGGACTGGAGCATACGCTCATGGCTCGCGTCCCATTCCTGGATCACCTTGGCGCGGACTCCGCCGATCCCCGGGTGAAGATCTTTGATTGGAACCGGTGTGGGGATGAGTGCCCGGTCCTCGCCGATCTCCTTGATTGTGGTGCCGGAATGGATCTTCAGGTTTGGGACACCCTTGTATTCGTCCACCACCGCAGACTCGATCCGGTACCATGACCCTTCGGTCATGGCCGGGGCATTTGCCTTGGCCCATGCAACGAAACGGATCGCACCGGACTCATCGGCAATGATCCCGCTCTGGGCAATGGCCGGGGAAGCTGGCGCGGAGAGGGCGACCACCTTGCCCTCAAAAGTCACCCACTCGCCGGGCGCTGCCCTGGCGATGGTCTTCTCCTCGGTCCCGCCCCCGCTCCTGCCACCAGAACCGGATCCGGCAAGAGGTACATTGTACTCCTTGGCAAGTTCGTTCGTTACACTGCGCTCCGCCTCAGACGGCTGGACGCCGAATTCCTGTACAAGCCTGCGGAGCTTGCCCTCGATCTTCTTCGGATCTGCGGGCTGTCCGTCTTTTGAGAACTTTCGGGAGATTCTTTCTGCTGCTTCGGAAAAATCCATACTCATACATCTCCAGTTATTCGTGCGGTGTTATCCTGACTATATAGGGTCAGTATGTGTAGTGAAAGTGTCGGAATGAATTTTGCATCGCCGCTATGGTGAAGTTTATCTCACCCTACGCAGACTAAGAACGGTATGGCAGAAATTACCGCAGACAGTACCATTTACGATCTTCTCAAGGCAAAACCCGATGCGACCGAGGCCCTGTTCAAGTTCGGCATGGGCTGTGTCGGCTGTGCTATTGCCCGGGGCGAGACGATACGGGAAGCAGCAGAGGCACACGGCATCCCGCTTCCCGAGCTCCTCAAGGCACTCGATGTCAAAGAGTGAAGAGCTCACTCTTTTTTATCGTGCAGTAAAACCGCACGAAATAGAAGAATACATTGACCTTTTTCTTGTATCTGTGCTCCAGATGTCGCACAGAATCAAAGAGTGAATAGTGATTGCTCTTTTCACCAGGCCCCTGCCGGACCTCGGAAAAATCATCGTCACTTTTTTTCTTTTTTGCCCTTTTCATGCAGCCGCATCAGTTCATCTCGCGACGCACCGGGAAACCGTTTGTAATAGTCCGCAATCTCCGGCTCGTGCAGGAGCCTGCAGCGGGCGCAGTTCCAGATCTTTCCGCCGTTCGTGCTCTCCACCCACTGTCCGAGAGCCTCGTCGCTGCAGGGATAGAACGGGCAGTAGCAGAAATCGCAGGCCTGGCCAACAAAATGGCAGGGGTAATACGGGCAGTTATCGGGAGTCCATTCTATCCAGTGCCCTCCTTTGAACCGGCTGAAGATGAAAAATGCGGGAGTAACGACCGCCTCCCCCGGGGCGTCATGGCGCCTGAGTGCTTCCGGTATCCCGTGAAGCACCCCCTCACGGACTCTTTTTCCGACCTCGGAATTCCGCCCGGCACCTCTGTGCGCAACAGCGCCCTCAGACGCAGTGATCACCACGTCGGCCGGTGTGCCGGTGAGCGGAAGGCCCATGGCCTGAAGGGCCTCGGCTTTTGCCTCGGTTGCGACCATGATCGTTTCGAGGAGTGCCGGGTCTTCCATCCCCTCGCGGCTGCAGACGATTATGCTGACAGAGCCGGTGGAAGACGGGGGTTCACGGCGGATGCCGGCCGTGATGAACACGGTCACAAAATCATACTGGAGCACAACGGTCTGGCTGACAGGCACTGGTGTCAGCAGGCCAAACACGTCGCGGTCAATACCGGCAGCAGCTGCCACGAGTTCAAGTTGCTTTTGCGTATCCACGGGGTCGGTTGTGAGGGACACTGTATGGCTGAACAACGTTGAGACCGGGCGGATCCCGCCCGCGGTGCCGGTGCTTGCCGCGCGGAAATCACCGCGGATGAAAAGAGTATCGGTATCGGTATAATATCTCATGCGACCGAATAACGGGTCCGGTCCTTGAGTTCCTGCTGCTTCCCGGCATTCCAGCCGGAGACGTCCTGCAGGTAACCGGTGACCCGGCTGATCTGCGTGACGTCGTGCGAGCCGCACTCGGGGCAGACCGGCTGGCCGCAGAGGGGGCAGTATTCGATCCCCGAGATGACCTCATGGGTGCAGTGGCAGTGGTCGAGGGGGCACATCACTTCGAGGTGCGTCTCACCGCAGTTGGGGCAGGGCTTCTCGTCGACGATGAGGTGACAGGTGTGGCACTTGTATTTACGCTCCTTTTCGGGAATTTCATCGATGCTCTTGTATGTATCCGCTATTTTCCTTTGTTCTGAACTCCAATCCATACTATAACATCGCACAAGTCCTTAATAAATTTTTAGAACCTGCAGGTTCAGCGGACTGGCATTTCACCGTTTATAAAGCGCGCATATGCGGATCTGGTCATAAATTGGAGGATATTAATAAACCTTTACGTCATTGCGGACATCCGAGAATGCCTTTACAGCGGCTTGCGGGTCTTTTGCTTCGTAAATTGCACGCCCGACGATGATCCCGTCGACGATCTTTGCTACCGCCGCAGCATCCCCGCCCTGTGCACCGACACCGGGCGACAGGATCTTCCGGCTGCCCACGATACTGCGCAGCACCTTTACGCGCTCGGGGCGGGTGGCGGGCGCAATGATCCCGTCGGCGCCGCACTCCACCGCGAGCCGGGCGATCTGTTCTGCAGTTCCGGCATGGAAGAACCCGGTCGCGCCCGGGTGGCTCATCTCCGCGACCACGAAACAGGCCCCGCCATAATCGGCAGCGGTGTCCACGCACACCTGAACTGAGTCTTTTCCGGGGAACCCGTGGCAGATGATGGAAGCGAACCCAGCGTCAAAGACCTGCTCGGTGACGAGCCGGTTCGTGTTCGGGATATCGGCGACCTTGAAGTCGGCGATGAGGGGCAGGTCCAGGTCCTCCATCTCGCGGGTGATGGAGAGACCGCACGAGAGGATGAGCGGGTAGCCGAGCTTGATGGCATCGAGATGAGGGGCACAGGAGCGTGCTATGGAAAGCGCTTCCTTCTTCCCGGTCACGTCCAGGGCAAGGATCAGTTCGGTCATCGTGCCATCCGCTCCATCACGGCCGCGATCAGGACCGGGAGGGTGATCGTTGCGTCGCCGTACACGGTGACTGCCTGGGCTTCCTCGGTTATCTTGCCCCAGGACCGGGCCTCGTCAAGAGTCGCCCCCGAGAGCCCGCCAAGGTCCGGGCGGTCGCCCGTGAGCTGGACTGCGTAATCGAACCCGTTCGGGGTCATGAGCATGCTCTGGAGGATGAAGTTCTTGGGAACGCCACCGCCAACCAGCAGCGCCCCGGCTTTCTTTGTCGTAAAACAGCGGTCCATGAGGGCCGGCATATCGGCAAACGCGTCCACGGTCACGGTGCCGGTCTGGGAGAAGAGCCAGTACTGGAGACCGACCATGGAGTCCTGTACGGCCGGGCAGTAGACCGGGATCCTGTTGCGGGCGGCGGTGTGGAGGATACCGGACTTCGTATGGTTCCCGATATGGGTAAGGAGCCCGGAGATGGAGACGGTGCTTCCGGGTTCAAGTCCTCCAAAGACCGTCTGCATGAACTCCTCGAAATGCTCAAAGGCCTCGTTCGGGAGGTAGACATCATAGATCCGGTTGATCTCGTCGTGGCGGAGCTCGATATCATTGCAGAAGGCGGTGCCGTGGAAGTGCCGGCAGCCGATCGCCTCGATGATGTCGTGGGTCAGGTTGGCCCCCGTGGACACGAGCACGTCGATGTGCCCTTCCATGATAAGATCGGAGACTATCCCCCCCATTCCCGCCGGCACCATCGCGCCCGCGAGACCGAAGAATTTCGTTGCCTCCGGATCCCGCAGCATCCGCTCGCAGATGTCTGCCGCCCGGTGCAGTGCCCCGCCGTTGTAGGCGCCGGCCCGGCCCATCGCATCCACCAGCTCGCTGACCGTCATCCCGGGCCTGACGTGGATCTGGGTGACCGGGTCGTCGCACGGTTTTGCCATTCAGACTATCCCCTGTATTGCGAATGATATTGGTGTGCTTGGATGATAACTGTGTTTCAGGAGACGGTTCATGCAGATGCAATAAAGCCTGGAGCCGCGACAGAAAAATGAGGCAGGCTCCCCGGACACCCCGGTCCCGTGTCGTACCATGTCCCGGAAATATTCAGCCGGCTCTTCTGATGACAGGAACCGTTTCGCCTAAGGCGCCGGTCTTACCCTATTCCTTTGAGAGGGTTCGGTTTCTATCACGACCCTGTACCACCTTACCAGCCGGGTCCTAGCCCTTCACGTGAAATCCCGCATTCTGAAAGCGATCCGACTTTTCCACGGCGGGGCATGCTGCACGATGACATGATAACCGTGAACCTGGTAGATTCATCCGTTTACACGACTCCTTTTTCTCGTACCGGAAACAAACCTTGGTATATTCTTACCGTATGCAGCCGGGTGACAGGATGAAGACCGCGTGCGTTATTCTGGGAATGCTGGTAATCCTTTCAATATCTGCCGGGTGTGTCTCGGGATATCAGAACACAGCCATCAGGATCACCAGCATGGACATATCGGACATCATCACGATCCCTGTCGGATCGTTCGATACCTACACCACAAATTTCCGGGTCGAGAACCCCACGAACGTGACCTTCGAGAATGTCAAGGCACAGATCGTCCTCATCCCTTCGATGACCTACTGCCATCAGCAGGTAACAAACCTTGAGTTCCCGGTATTTTACCCGCATGAGAAGAAGAATGAACAGATCTCTTTTTCAGAGATCGGGGGCCTTGACTGCGCGTATACCTACCGGTATACGGTAACGTCCGATAACATCCTGTGATCGTTACGGAATTCCGAAATTTTGAAAGGCAGACTGGAACGGGTTGCAGGCCGTTGAAAAAGGTAAAAAAGTGCTCCGTTGAAATGCTCAAAGATATATTATGACGCTCTTGGGGGCTACGGCATATGATGCCTCGAAGAACTCTGATGAGTTCTTCTCGTCTTCTGGGTCCTGATAGACCCTTCAGACTCCGCCCCCGCCGCTGTGGCAGCTCGAAAATGTCGAAACATTTTCTCGAGCCTGCCATGCCTGCGGCGATGGCAGCATCCCCAATATTGGGATAGTTCCTCAGAAGGTTGATGAAAAAACCTGAGAAAAGGAGGAGATTTAAAGGAGGTCAAGGGATGCCCCCCTTGCGTTGCCTCCCCCACTGGGGGAGAGAGGGGTCACTCTCATAACGGAACGAAGAATTGCACCGGATTACACGAAAAAATGGGATTTCGACAAAGCCGAAAAAAGATCGTTAATTTTTCCTCGTTCGCACCGTTCTTTTCTTCCGCCCCGCAGCCTCTGCCTCCCGCTCCACGCCCTTCGTCTCGCAGGGGATACAGCGTTCGAGTTTCTCATCAATGATCCGGTAGGCGTTGGCAAGCACCGAGGAGTTCGAGATCATGCCGGCAAGGAGGATCACCTCGAGGATCTCCTCCCGGCTCGCCCCCATCTTGATGGCCGCCTGCATGTGGTAGCCGGTACAGTGCGGGCACTTGAGGGCTGCACCCACGGCGAGGCTGATCAGCTCCACGTACTTCGGGTCGAGCGGGCTTGTCTGCGCCACCGTACCCTTGTACAGGAGGTGGGAGATGAGAACCTCGGGGCGCTCCCCCATCCGCTTGAAGATGAGAGGCACCCGCCCGTATTCGAACTCGATTGCCTTCATCCATTCGTCGGCAGTCAGGTCTGCACCCTGCTCTACGATCCTTGCAAGCCGCTCCTCAAACTCTTCCTTGGTCGATTTTTTCATCATATCACCACGTTCGTTTCCGAGAACGGCAGGATCTTTACCAGGATATAGTCCCGCATACGGGAGGGGACTACTTCTGCAACGTCCCCGAGCGTAATCCCGTCCTCGATCTCCACCTTCCGGATCTGATCAGCGAACGTATCGTACGGGAGTTTGACCCGGAGTCCCGCCATCTGGACGGTCAGCGGGGTCGGGGACGTCACATCGAGAATCGCCGGGACGTTCTCCCGGATCAGCCCCATGAGCCGGGCCGGAGATACCGAGAGCGGATCTTTTGCGATAGCCTCGCGCTTTTTCCCGAGGACCCGCGTTATCTCGGTTATGATCTCGTCCAGTTTTGAAAGCTCGTCCGCTTCCTTGGTCCGGCGCATGAACCTGCCGACATTGCCTACGTAACCGTCAAGCGGGGGGTCGGTAATTCTCCTGAGGGCCTCCTCGTCAGGGCCCCCGCAGAGCACGATCGGCACCTCAATCCCCCGCCTCAGGGCGGGCATCTTGTATTCGATACATGCTTCAAAATTGCCAAGGAGATAGACCGCGATGTCATGTTCGTTGATGACATCGCGTTCCTCATCATTCAGCCCGGCGATCCGTTTTCCCGGCCCGCGGGCAAGGCTGACCATGTTGCTCTTGGCACCCAGCCGCCGCACGTACTCTGCAATGTCGCAGGACGGGTGGGGGAGGTGGTGGATCTCGAGGCTCATGCTGACAACCGCGATCTCGGTGCCGACGAGCGGTGAGTCCGTCACTTCCCCGAAAAGCGGGCGTGCAATCTGGCGGATGAGCTCGATGTCGTCCTGCGGGACAAAGCACTGGAGTACTACTTCTGCCGCGATAACGTGTTTCTGGACGATGTATCCGCCGAGGTCTTCGATAAGGTCCTCGATGAGGTCGTGCTGGTAGATGCCACCCTTGTAGGTTACCGGGACGAGTGTCATGGCGTCTCACCCATGAGCGCGAACTTCTCCCGGATAAGCGGGCTTATGTCCTCGGAGAGGGTGTTCTCGCTTGCCACGAACGAGAACTTTTCCGTGGTGAAAAACTCGCTCCGGACCCTGAACCCCTCCGGGGCAACGCACCGGAACGCGTAGATGAGGTCCTTGAAGAGGGATTCGCTCGGGTCACCGACTACGATCTCTTCGATCTCCCGCGGATCGGCCGGCACATCATAGAGGATCACCGTGAACCGGTCCGGCTGCTCCACATGGTCCTTACCGAACCGCTGCCAGAATATCCTGAGCATGGGGGCAAGGTAGGTCTCATCGGAAATGACAAGGGTCATCTTGCCTTCCAGTGGGTTTACATTGGCAAAATCCCGCACCCTCACTACCGTCGTCAGTTTTTTGAGCGTCCCGACCGCAACGAAGACCGGCACCTTGGGATCGATGAAGACGTGAAGTTTCCTGATCACTTTGAGCAGGTTGTGATCGAGCAGGACATCGTTCGTGATCTGCTTGTAGTACTCCGCGCCCAGAGGTTCGGGGCATTCCACCTCAAAGTACTCAATGGCAAGCATCTAATCGTCCCTGATAAACCCTGATGCAAGGAGCGCCGATCCGACTGCCCCGATATACTGGGAATGGGGCGGTACGACGATCTTCGTCTGCAGGAGCTCGCCCATGGCATGGACGAGCCCCTCGATGAGCGATGTCCCCCCGACCATGATGACCGGCTCCTTGATATCCACTTCCTGCAGCTGCTGCTCGAAGACCTGCTCGGCTACGCTGTGGCAGGCTGCTGCAGCCACATCTTCACGGGTACTTCCGGCCGCGAGGGCGTTCACGAGGCTCTGGGTGCCAAAGACAATGCAGTAGCTGTTCATCGGCACGCGTCCGCCAAACCCTTTCATGGAAAGCGGGCCGAGCTCGGTAATGTCCACGCCAAGTCGTTTTGCCGTCATTTCAAGGAACCTCCCGCTTGCCCCGGCGCAGATACCACCCATCGTGAACACACCGGGGATACCATCCATGACCGAGATGGCCTTGTTGTCCATGCCGCCAATATCGATGACCGTTGCAGGCCCGTGCTGCCGGTCGGCAAGGAAGACCGCACCTTTCGAGTTGACGGTCAGTTCCTCCTGGATGAGGTCCGCCTTAATCTCTTTTCCGACAAGGAACCGCCCGTACCCGGTTGACCCCACGGCCTGTATCTCGCTTCTTTGCACGCCCGCTTCGTTGAGAGCGTGCTCTATCACGTCCCGGGCACTTTTGAGTACTTCTGTTGTCGGCTGCCAGCCGGTGCCGATGATCCTGTTGTCTTTCATCACCACGGCTTTGGTGGTCGACGAACCGGAGTCCACCCCGAGCGTGAGACCCTGCTGGGTCTCGCGGGCGAGGAGGGCCCGGCGACGGGCGATGGTGGTCAGCGCCTCCATCCGTGTCAGGAGCGTCCCGGCAGTCGTCCGCTCGGTGAAGGAGTAGCTGACGACCGGCAGTTTCGAGTGTTCGTGAATGTAGCGCCTGAGTTCGTTTCTGACGATAGCCGCTTCAGCACAGCGGAAACAGGTGGCGATAAAGACGGCATCAGCCTCCACCCTCCCGTCCACGAGAGCGCGTGCACGGGAGATGGTCAGCCTGAGATCGGGACTTCGCACATCAAGACCCATCTCCTGGAAGTCCCGCATGATGTCCTTGAGCGCGATGTCCGGAAAGAAAATTTCCCCGCCAACTTCTTTTGCCGCAGCTTCGATCTCGTGCTGGACACCAGAGTATTCGGGGCCGCAGGAGAGCTGGGCAATCCGCACCGGCTGGGTCATTTCCTGCCTCCGAGTTCTCCAAGGAACCGTTTGATCGCAGCCACGAATTTCACGCCCTCCTCATCGTTCTTCGGGTAGTTGAGGTCGAGTTTGGGAATGTTTTTCTGGCGCACAAGGAACTTGATGAGTTCATTCGTACGTGCGCACCCCATGCACCCGAACGCGAGGTCAGCATCGTTGATGATGATGGCAGCTTCGCACTCCTCGATCATCGGCCCGTAGAGCGCCATGCGACCCCGGACACCGCTCGGGACCTCGACTGCAGCCCACTTCAGTCCCTTCTTCGGTTCTTCGGGGGTGACCTGGAGCGGAGGGGATTCGAGCCCTGCGGTCTGGATGCGTTCGCGGATCGCAACAGCCGAACTGAGTGGTGTATGTCCGAACCGTGCCACCATGTCAGAGAGGATCAGGCTTGTTGCAGGATAGATGAATACTTTTACCATGTCAGGGCTCCTGAGCTTCGATCAGTTTCTTGAGTTTGGAGATGTCGAGTCTTTGTACATCGAGCGGATTTTCGGGTGCAGGAACCGTATTTTCATCACGGTCCTTGAGCTCCTCGAGTCCATGGGATACATAGGGGATAGTGGTCATTTCAAATTCCATGCCATGGTATCCCGGCCGTGCACCGCCAAGGTTTGCCCGGCACCGCCGCGAGTCTCCCGGCGGGAACCCCCGGTCCTTGACGAAGATGTGGGCAGGGTCGATCTTTCGGAGTTCGGCAACGACGCGATCGACCTCTTTCTCCCCGCCGTTGATGACCAGCCCGAAACAGGTCTCTTTTATCATAACACCCTTCGATATCTCGTACGCCCGGATCCCGAGATCCGCCGGAGTTATATCGAACGATTCAATGACCACGTATTTTGTAACGGTACCCACATGGGTCGGCACATAGTCGGTCACTGCTTCACCTCCCTGATGTACACGGTCTCCCGCTCCTTCACTTTTTTCAGTTTCTGGGTGTCGATCACGCGCCCGATAATGTTGGTCCCTTCGAATGGCTCGGACGTAGGCCCGAACTCCCGGTTTGCCGACAGGCGTACTCCGACAAGTCCCGCCCCTTTGCGGGAATCATTGGTGATCCCAAGAGCTGCAGCAGGGGCCTCGTCTTTCGGGGGGTTCTCGGGAATGAGTTTGGTGCCCGGGGCAATGGCTGGCTTGAAGAAGACGACATCATCGAACCTGAAAAAGACCGGCATCATGCCGGCATCGTGCTCCTTGAGACCGGTAAACCTCCGGAACACTTCGCAGCTCATCGGAGCTTTTTCATCGTCAAGTTCGATATCGATCACCTTTTCGACCGGTGCTGTGGTAACGATGACCTGACGTTCTGATAGTACGTCGAGGGTGGTGCCCGGCTCCTGGGACACGACAATCCGTTCTCCCCCGCCGTTATCGAACCTGAGTGTAACACCCCGTGATGCAACGATCTCGCGTGCCTTACCAAGGGGAAGCCCGAGGAGGTCGATCCGCTCCGGCTCCACGGTGACAGCAATGATGTCGCGCTCTTGTGCGAGTTTGACCAGTTCAATCCCATGAACGACCTGGCCGACAACGGCATGCACCAGGCTGCTGGGAACATCAGTCCGGTAAAGATAGATCCCCCCGACAGATTTTCCCGCAGTACGCACCGTAACGGTCCCCTCCCGGCGGGGGTGCCGGTATTCCAGTGGGATATCCTCTGTTCCGGCGAGGTGGAGGTCGGAGATATAGGTGCTCGTCGCCCTGTCCACGGTGAGTCTCCCCGACTGCAGGGCACGGATAAGGTGCTCCACACTGCCTGCAGCTTCTGTTGTTATATGGTCAGGAGAATATCCCTGCGCCATGATCTTCACGTGGGTCACAATGCGCATACCGTCCTCAAGGACAATGCCCATGTCGCTTGTCGTGAACGAGCGGCTGGTATCTGCCCAGCTCATGACCGGTTCGATTTTCGTGACACGATCCCCGCTCCCCCAGCGGTCGAGCACTGCCCTGCCGCTCACGACTCTTGCGATGACCCCCCCGCTTTCGTCAGCCCCGTGGTCTGCCGCGTGGCGGGTCCTGGAGAAGATGAGGTAAGACCGTTTGGGATCATAGCCGCCGCAACCGAGGATAACGTCCCCCCGTTCATAGAGATGGGGTTTGCGTTCGGGACGGATCGTGGAGGGGAACGGCCCGAATGCCGCTGTGTACCGGTCGCTCCAGTGAATCGCCAGCTGGCCTGCGATCTCCGGCGATTCGAGAAGGCCGGCCCCCTGCCCGGTCATCTCCACGGTCACCTCTCCGGCAGTTGTGTTCATCGCAAGGCTTGCTGTCTTAGCCTGTTCCTTTGTTGCCGGGCGGATGATGGCCACGCAGCAGCCCTCGGGCTGGCGGGAAAGAACAGAAGAGAGGGTACTTCCTTCGCTGATCTCCAGTCTCACTCCATCGAGGTGGATAACTGGCATGGCAGGCCTCAGGCTGTCGGCTGGCCCATAATCCTGCGCTCTTCCTCGGTAAGGGTTGCGAGTACTTCCGCGGTCTTGCCTATCTGGACGATCTTGCCGCCCCTCATGAGCGCGAGCCGGTCGCAGATGTCCCGCACAAACTCCATGTCATGGGACACGACAATGAACGTCTCGTCCATCTCCTCGCGGGAGTGCATGATCGAGTGCTTGACATCGATCTTGGTGATGGGGTCCATGGTACCGGTCGGCTCGTCGAGGATCACGATCCGGGGTTCGCGGATCAGGACCTGGGCAAGGGCCACGCGGTGCCGCTCTCCTTCCGAGAGCTGGGCAGGCATGCGGTCGAGGATCTCCTTGCTCTTCTGGTCGGTGAACCCCGCCATCTTGAGAGTGACGAGAGCTTTGCGCATTGCAAGTTCCTTGGGGAACTCAAGCCCGATCGCATCGGTGAGGTTGTCAAGGACGGTCCGGTGGGGGAAGAGGTCGTACTCCTGGTGGAGGAGCCCGATGTAGCCTGTTGCACGCCCCCTCTGCTCGATGCCCGGCTTGGTCATGTCCACCCATTCATCGCCGATCCGGATGTTCATCTCGCCGCTCGTCGGCTCGATAAGGCCGGCAATGATTCCCGAAAGGGTGGTCTTTCCCGCCCCGCTCTTGCCGATGATCCCGAAGATCTCTTTTGTGTTGACCTCGAAGGAGACCCCGTTTACCGCTTTGACAACCCCGCGGTCCACGGAGATGTACCGTTTGAAGAGGTCACGCGCCACAACGACATTTTCCCCAAGCTCAGCCTCTTCAAACTTCTCGGTATCATCGCACCCTTTCATGAACTCGGCGATGACCTCTTTCGGGCTCCCGATCTTTGCGATGCTGCCGTCAACAAGGAGGATGGCACGGTGTGCGGTGTCCTCGATGACCTGCGAGAAGTGGGAAGTGACGACGATGCCCATGTTGTTGGTCTTCGCCGCGTCCGACAGCATCGTGTGGACGATCCGGGCGGTTCCGGGATCGAGCGTGCCGGTCGGCTCATCGGCAAAAAGCATGAACGGTTCCTTTGCCAGCTGCCGTGCGAGCACAACACGCTGTTTTTCTCCACCGGACAGGTCCCGGGCGATGTGCATCATCCGGTGGGAGAGCCGGACCTGGTCGATGAGGTCTGCTGCCCGGTTGATGGCCTTGTCCGGGGGATAGTCGATATCGTCGAGAGCGTGAAGGACATTCTCGATGACCCGGTCGTCGCCGTACAGGGCGAAGGTCCGCTGGAACATGATGGCGGTCCTCCGCATGAGACGCCGCTTCAGGGCCTCATCTTTCTCATTCCAGAGATCCACGTCGAGGGGAGTGAGGGTGCTGCCACAGTGGGGACAGGGTTTTCCCGCTGAACCGGCGACGTCCATGTAATCGCACCCGCTGCAGGCAGCAACATGGTAGATAATCCGGCCGCTGGTCGGGGACTGTTCCACACCGCGGAGGAGATGCATCAGAACCGTCTTACCAGCGCCGCTCCTGCCAATAATCCCCAGGATCTCTCCCTCAGCGATCTCAAAAGAGATATTCTTCAGTACCCTCTCGCTATCAAAGTCCATGCAGAGGTTATCGACCGTGATCAATGGAGCCTTCATAATACCCTTGTACCTAATGTGGCATAAGTCGCATATTACCTTTTATATGATGTATCACATCTGTCACGATCGCAAATTCTGTTCCGGCCTTACCAGCCCCTCCACGATGGTCACCACTTCGCCGACACTTTTCACCACGTAATCGGCAGCCTTGTACAGATCTTCAGGGCGGTTGCCGGGCTGCTGGATCGTAAGAATGGCAATATCGGCATTCTGCATGGCACACAGGTCGTTGATCCCGTCCCCGACCATCAGGACCTTGTCATACTCCTGCCGGAGGTCATTGACGATCTGCGCCTTTACCGTGGGTGTTGCCACCCCGTACACGCGGTCCCGCGGGATACCGAGGTGGTCTGCCATCTTCTCGAGTTTTGTGACCCGGTCGCCGGAAGCGATAAAGGTCGGCACTCCCATCCGGTGTAACGCGGTGATCGCCTCTTTTGCACCGTCAAACGGCCAGCCGCCCGCGGTGATGGCGAACTCGATCTCCTTTTGCGCCATGTTGATGATCGCCCCGCTGTTGAGCGTTACCACGGATTCCTGACTGCAGACCGTCCAGACGTTCCGTATGCATTCCTGCAGGTCGCCTACCTGCGTCCTGCTGTCGGTATAGAGCACGTCCCCGATCTCTTCGGCAGTCGTGATCTTTCTCGTACAGCTCACGCCGAAACCGATGTGGTGCCGGATAAGGTATTCGGACAGGAGCAGGTCCCCCGGGGTGGCCATGAGGTCCTTTGAGTGCACGGGAAGGACGATGAGTACCCGGTCGGGAGAACTGAACGTCAGGGTCGTCGTCTCTATGCCGGGGAGCAGTTTCCGGTTACGGATGTCTTTTGCTACCCGGTAGGTGTTGAGGAGCGTCCCGGCACTGTCAAAAACAACGGCAACTGACAAGGTGGCACCCGGTAATAAACTCTATGTCTCTTCCTGACATTCAATCATTTGAAACTGATGTCTGTAACTGATACCGCAGAGAAAATAAAGAGTATGGAGGTCCGGGGCGCGGGGCGGATAGCACGGGCGGCAGCAGAAGCCCTGCGTGACCATGCTGCTTCCGTCAGATCATCTGACGTCGCTGCGTTCCGTCAGGAGATGGAGCGGGCCGCAGCAACGCTGGTTGCCACCCGCCCGACTGCAGTCTCGCTCCCGAACGCCGTTCACATCGTCATGGCGGGACTCGAACACGCATCAACCACGGAAGAGGCACGGGAGGGCCTGATCCACCGGGCCGCCCGGTTCATCCAGTCGTCCCAGCATGCGGTGGAAAAGATCTCCGGTTTCGGGGCACGCCATATCAGGGATGGGGATACGATCCTCACGCACTGCAACTCGGAGGTGGCTCTCGGCTGCATCATCGAAGCGCACCGGAGCGGCAAGAAGATCGAGGTCTTCGCAACGGAAGTGCGCCCGAGAAACCAGGGGCTCATCACGATCCGGACCCTCAATGATGCCGGGATAAAAACAAATTTCATCGTCGACTCGGCCGTACGCTCATACATCCACGATGTCGACCTGGTCATTGTCGGGGCAGATGCCGTTACCGTCAACGGTGCCGTCGTGAACAAGATCGGAACTTCCCAGGTAGCCCACACGGCGGCCGAGGCGCGGGTGAGCGTGCTGGTTGCCGCGGAGACCTACAAGTTTGCACCGCAGACCATCATGGGAGATCTCATACGGATCGAGGAGCGCGAGGCAAACGAGGTGCTTGCCGACGAGATCGCACGGACCCTTCCGAACGTCACGGTGCGCAACCCCGCCTTCGATGTGACGCCTGCCGAATATATCGATCTCATCGTTACGGAACAGGGGGCAATCCCGCCGCAGATGGCCTATATCATCATCCGGGAATACCTCGGCTGGGGCATCGAGGAATTCCATGAATCGATCGGAATCGGTGCCAACCATGATGAATGAACCTGTGCGCGGCCCGGTCATGCAGGTGACCTGAAGGTCTTTTTTTCAGCCCATCTTACCTGAGGGGAGATATGGCAGGCGCGTCAGCCGTCGATGCATTTAAGGAACGGCAGATGCTGATGATCATACAGGATCAGGTGCACCTGCCGGTGTCCGTATGCCAGTGAGGGATTTTTCCATGGAGATACCATTCGCTAAATTGCACGGGAACGGGAATGATTTTGTCATAGTAGACGAGTACAACGGTGTTGTCATACCCGATGAGATGAAAGGCCAGTTCGCTGCGATTTATTGCGACCGGCGCTTCGGCATCGGGGCGGACGGCATCATCTACCTCGCAAAGTCCCAAAAAGGCGGGCTGAAAATGCGCCTCCTCCAGCCGGACGAGAGCGAGGCTGAGATGTGCGGCAACGGTATCCGCTGCTTTGCCAAATACGCTTTCGATGCCGGCTATGCAAAGGAGTCCTGCACCGTGGAGACCCCTGCCGGGGAGATCGGCGTCGCGATGGGGTACCGGGAGGACGATTTCTTCGCGACCGCGACGATGACCCCGCCACGTTTCGATCGCAGGGACATTCCCGCAACCGGGAGCGGTGAGTACCGGGAGCGGATCGGGAATTACGATGTCTATGCTGTGAACACCGGTGTTCCCCATGCCGTCATCCTGGTGGATTCCGTCGACGCTGTCGATATGGATACTGCAGCCCCCCCCATCCGCCATCATGCCACGTTCGAAAAGGGGGCGAACGTCAACTTCGTGGAAAAGACTGGTGAGAACAGTATCAGGATCCGGACGTTCGAGCGTGGCGTGGAGGAGGAGACCCTCTCCTGCGGTACCGGTGCAACCGCATCAGCAGCGGTGGTCCACAGGCTCGGGCACACCGGAGAGACCGTCGAGGTTGAGACCCGGGGCGGTCCCCTCACCATTTACTTACAGGACGGGGCAAAGATGGAAGGGCCGGCAACAACCGTTTTTTCCGGTGTCATCCCGTTCTGACCCCTCTCTTTTTCCTTCGTTCGATTTCGGCAGGCCCGGTCTGGCGCGGACTATCCGGCTTCCGTCCCGTGATGTCCCTGGATATGCTCTGGAACTCCGTGATCTGCCCTGCCTCGTCCCGGATGATCCTGGTCGTTGACTCAAACCAGAGGTAGTGACCGTCCCTGTGCCGGAAACAGGAATAGTGAAAAGAGAATGAAAATGTCCCGCCGTCCGGGGAGCTACGCTTTTACCCTGATGCCATCCCCGACGATCTCATAATCAAAGGAAGCACCTTCCGGCCGGGAACGGTGCTTGACGAGCCTGGCCCGACGGATTCCGGGGCTGTCGGTCTTCTCAAGCCGCACGATCACTTTTGAGAGATGTTCAAGTGCAGTTCCCCCAAGGCCGAAATAGGTATTTTTCACCGTGTCCATGTAAACCTGGTTGGTGATGATGACCGGGATCCCATACCGCTTGGCATAGCCAAGGAGGTGGATCATCTGCCTGGTCAGGGCCTGCATGGCATCCCGCCCTTTCTCAAGATCAGTACGGTACAGGGCGGTTGCTGAATCCATGACGAGCAGGCCCGGCTTGTGGGCCTTGAGCACCTTCTCTGCTTCGGCTATCATGGCTCCCTGGTGCTCGAAATCGATCGGTTCGAACAGGAAGAGGCGATCGGCAATCTTTTCCGTATCAGCTCCCGCGATCTGGCGGAACCGCTCTATGGAAAAGCCCTCGGAATCAATATACACCACGGCATGGCCGGCCCTGAGAGTGGCAACAGCGGCGATTGCGCACAGCGTGCTCTTGCCACTCGCCGGCTCGCCATAAAACTGGGTGACTGTCCGCACTTCGAGACCTCCGCCAAGAAGCGCGTCAAGAGCCTCGTTCCCGCTTGTCTGCCTATCGGTCTTCATCGCCACCTGCCCGGGCCATTACAGCGTTCCAGCCGGCATCTTCGATGATGCGAAGTACCTCCCTCACCGGGAGGTTAAGTTCGGTCGCCCAGTCCCTGGCCGGCCCGAACTCAGCTTTTACCATATATACGGAACCGTTCATCCACCCGCACTTCAGAGGCACCTTCCGGCGTATCCCGGAAATTTCAACCTCTACCTCTTCGACAGACCGCTCCGCGATGAAGCGGTGGACTGCGGGAATGCAGCGGATACCCAGTGTCCCGAGCTCGCGTGCCATCAGTTCCGCGAGCGGCGCGCTTGTTCCGGGCAGGCTGATCACCCGGATGAGGAAGCCCGGGCGGCCTTTCTTCATGATAACCGGTGTGGCGCTTGCATCCCGTGCACCGGCTTCCATGAACCGCGTGATCGCGTGGGCGATCACTTCCCCGCTTACATCGTCCACGTTTGTCTCAAGGATATCCACGCAGTCTTCGGGCATTGCACGGGAAGCCCCGCTCCCGGTCGTCTGGACAATCATCGCTCTCAGGACGTTGGGGGCGTGATGCGGATCCCGTGTACCGGCCCCGTACCCGACAGCCTCGATCGTGTATGCAGCGGGTTCGGCAACAGCCATGGTGGCGAATTCCGCGAGGAGTGCCGCCCCGGTTGGCGTGCAGAGCTCGCCCGTATGGTTGCCGGGGACGGAGACGAGCCCGCTGGTCCTGAGGATCACGGCAGTTGCCGGGGCCGGGACCGGAAACGTACCATGGGAGCCGGTTGCGGTCCCGTGTCCTACGGTGACGGGCAGGACCCTGACGCCATCGACTTCGAGCGAATGGAGGGCCGTGCATGCACCGATCACGTCCGCTATCGCGTCATCGGCCCCGACTTCGTGGAAGTGGGCGTGGGCCCCGTGAACTTCTTCTTCTGCCGCGTGGATCCGTTCAAAAACCCGGCGGGCCATGGCGAGGGCCGGTCCCGGAACGCGGGGAGCGGCCTCGTCAAGCCGTTTGAACACGTCGGCAAGCGTGCGGTGGGCCGGTGTCGCCTTGGTGTCCACTTTTACCGCCCGGATACCGGCTCTCGTGACGCGGGTGATCACGGGTTCGGCAACAACAGACTGCATTGCCCGGAGGACGAGACTCTCGTCCGCCCCGCAGTCCAGCAGTGCCCCGGAGACCATGTCGCCCGCCGCCCCGTGAAATGGATCGAGAATAAGGACCCTCATTATCAGTACTTATAAATCCCTGCGTATATGACCTTTAAGGTAATGCCTGAAGTGCAATTGAGGGTGGATTCCGCGTACCCCGGCGATCAGGGTGGGGGGAAGGCCCGGCTGGATCCCGAAACGATGCTGCTTCTCAAGATCTCGCCCGGCGACTTGGTAGCGATCGAGGGGAAGCGCCGCACGGTCGCTAAGGTCTGGCGTTCGCTTGTCGAGGACTGGAACCAGCGTAAGGTACGGGTTGACAATTTTACCCGGCTCAATGCCGGTGTCAGCATCGGGGATACGGTCAAAGTCGTCAAGATCGTTGACGAGATCGAAGCAAAACGGGTCGTCCTTGCGCCACCCGAGGACCTGCCCAAGAAGATCCCGATCGCAAACAACCCGCACGTGGTCAACGGCCTGATCGATTTCCCGGTTGTCAGGAACGACACGATCCCGATCATGCTGGGGTTGCCGTTCATCCAGCCGCAGATCGTGGGGTTTAAGGTCGTGGAGATCGAGCCGGAGGAAGCGGTGATCATCACCAAGAATACCTCGATAGAGTTCTCCGACAAGCCGGCAGCCGGGTTCGAGGGCGTCAAGAGGTTCTCGTACGAAGATATCGGCGGGTTGAAAGACGAACTCCAGCGGCTCCGCGAGACGATCGAGCTCCCGCTGCGCCACCCGGAACTGTTCCAGAAACTCGGAATCGAACCTCCCAAAGGTGTCCTCCTCTACGGACCGCCCGGTACCGGCAAGACCCTGATCGCGAAGGCAGTCGCAAGCGAGAGTGGGGCGCACTTCATATCGATCGCCGGCCCCGAAGTCATCTCGAAATATTACGGCGAGAGTGAGCAGCGGCTCCGGGAGGTCTTCGAGGAGGCACGGGAGAACGCTCCGTCGATCATCTTCATCGACGAGCTCGATTCTATCGCGCCCCGGCGCGAGGAGGTGACCGGGGAGGTCGAACGCAGGGTCGTTGCCCAGCTCCTGACCATGATGGACGGCCTCGAGGAACGCGGTCAGGTAGTTGTTATCGGCGCAACCAACCGCGTCGATGCCATCGACGCTGCCCTGCGGAGGCCCGGCAGGTTCGACCGGGAGATCGAGATCGGCGTCCCGAGCGAACTCGACCGGATCGAGATCATGAAGATCCACACCCGCGGTATGCCGCTTGCGGATGATGTGAGCCTTGATGGTCTGGCCCAGCAGACCCACGGTTTCGTCGGTGCAGACCTTGCGGCGCTCGCCCGCGAAGCCGCGATCCGTGCCCTGCGGAGGTACCTGCCCGGGCTGGACCTCGATGCAGAAGAGATCCCGGCCGAGGTGCTGGACTCGCTCAAGGTGCTGGCAAACGACTTCCGCAGCGCCCAGCGGGATGTCGGCCCGAGCGCGATGCGGGAAGTGATGCTCGAGGTCTCGCACGTGAAGTGGCAGAATGTCGGGGGTCTCGACTCAGCCAAGACCGAGGTCCGCGAAGCGATCGAGCTCCCGCTCACCGACCGCCAGAAATTCGAGGACCTCGGCATAGTGCCCCCCCGTGGTATCCTCCTCTACGGGCCGCCCGGCACCGGCAAGACCCTGATCGCAAAGGCCGTAGCAAGCGAGAGCGGGGCGAACTTCATTCCGGTCCGGGGGCCGCAGCTCCTCTCCAAGTGGGTGGGCGAAAGTGAGCGGGCGGTCAGGGAAGTCTTCAAGAAAGCCCGGCAGGTCTCGCCATCGATCATATTCTTTGACGAGATCGATGCCATTGCACCGGCCCGGGGAACAAGCAGCGATTCACATGTGATCGACAACGTGCTCAACCAGATCCTGACCGAGATGGACGGGCTCGAAGAACTCAGGGACGTCGTGGTGATGGGAGCGACGAACCGCCCGGATATCGTGGATCCGGCCCTTCTTCGGGCAGGTCGCTTCGACAGGCTCGTCTATATCGGGGAGCCCTCGCTTGAAGACCGGAAGAAGATCATCGGCATCCACACCAGGTTCATGCCGGTAGAGGGGTCATCACTCGAAGAAGTCGTAACGATGATTGAGAAGTGCGATGACGATGTTCTCGGAGAACTGATCGAGAAACTGGGTAAGGACCGGCAGGTTACCGCAGCCGACGTAAAATCCGCCATCGTACCGGTACCGGAAGATCGTACGGCCTATCCTCCCGGGACATGCCGCAGGCGGTTCCTCGAACTGCTCGGGGAGAGGAGACTCAGCTTTGCAGATCCGGCGCGGGAGCATCTTGCCGGATACCTTGCCGGCATGACGGAGGGCTTTGTCGGCTCGGACCTTGAATCTCTCTGCCGGGAAGCGGGCATGCTTGCGCTCCGCGAAGGCGCAACGAGCATTTCACAGCGTCACTTCGAGGAAGCACAGAAGAAAGTTCACCCGACCATGAACGAGAACCTGCGGCAGTATTACGATAAGATCCGGCAGCACTTCAAGGGCGGCCTGCCAAAACAGGTCCAGCCGCCGGAATACCAGTAATCTCTCTTTTATTACCCACGTTTTACCGGTTTTTCTTGGTTGTTTTGGAGTGTACCGGTTATCAGGCCCTAGATGAACTGCCATCGTTAAATGAGAGGTGCCATCCCCGGTGAAAAACGGTTCCCCTGAAAGGATATCGCTTCCAAAAAATATGCGACCCCCGCTCAGTCGCGCTCCGGTCCGGCTACTCGCAGTACGGGTCGTTTGCCCATTCCTCGATTATTCTCTTTTCCGGCCTGCCGCCGCGGCGGTGCCGGTGCTGAGATGATGAGCGGTCACGTTCAGTCTCTTCGTCGTCATCGGTACCTGCATCCTCTTCCGCAGGCTCCACCGGTTTTCCCGAAGCCGGGTCCGGGGGCTGTTCCCGGCGGAAATGGTGCCTCTGGCCACCGGGGTACCTGCCCCGGTCTCTCCGCGGTTGCCGGTTATTCTGTGGAGTCCCCGGATTCTCCGGTGTCGGTAATGGCCGCTCCTGCTGGACTGGTGTTTCCTGTGTCTGCTGGTTCTCTTCAGCCATACGTGTCAGACTGATTAATCGGGGCAGGAACCACAAATAGTTTGGCATTCCGGGTATACCGACCCGAAATACCAGAGGCAGTCATATTCCGGCACGGGGGAATGAACAACTATATACATCAGAGTCCAATTTTGTAACAACCTGAAGTACCCCTATTTATGTCCAACGTTACGACGCTCCTCGATGCAAAAAGCGTTCCGGCCAGCAAAGCCGCCCTCATCTGCCCTTCCCGGAACGAGAGTTACAGTTACGGGAACCTCCGGGACGAGATGAACCGGGTCGGCCTTGGCCTTGTAAATCTCGGTGTGGGAAAGGGAGACCGGGTCTGCATCTATCTTGACAGCTCACCGGAATACCTCATCAGTTATTTTGCTCTCTGGCGGATTGGTGCAGTCGCGGTCCCTACCAACATCGCGTACAAGGGTGAGGAACTGCTGCACGTGCTCAATGATGCCGGCGCCATTGCGGTAATTACCGACCGGCAGGGAGCATCGGTCGTCAGCAGCATCCTCCAGCATGTTCCCGCCGTCCACCATATCATCTGTACTGACGGTTCCTGCAAGGGATCGGTGGAATGGGCGTCATTCCCTCCTGCCCCGGCCAGTATGCGTGCGGCCAACTGCTCGACTGAGGACCTCTGCCACATCCAGTACACTGCGGGAACGACCGGAAAGCCCAAGGGCGCTATGCTCACGCATGGCAACTGGATGACGGCTCTTGACACGGAACGTGACGCCCTCAGGCTCCGCCCGGTCGATACCTACCTCGGGATCTACCCCATGGGCCATGTCGGGATCTCGTGGGGGCTTTCAGTTATCCGCGCCGGTGGGACGTACGTCATGATGGCGCGGTTCGAGGGTGAGCAGTATCTTTCCCTGGCAGAAAAACACGAGGTGACGATTCTGGCCGGCATGCCACCGGTCATCCACTCGCTCGTCCACTCCCCTCCCGGGACCGAGCAGCGGCTCCGGCATGCCCGGGTCATCATATCGGGTGGCGGGCAGCTCCTGCCTGCGGTCTGGGAGGCGTTCGACCGGCGCTACCACATCGCGGTGGCGAACTCGTACGGCCTTTCGGAGACGATCGTGATCGGCTCGGGAACAACCACGCTCCCGGAGTACCCGCACCTCACGAAAGGATATCAGAGCGTAGGGGTTGCAGTCGGGTATACGGAGATACGGATCGTTGACACGGAAGATCCTGAAAAAGAGATGCCCTCCGGAGAGAGCGGCGAGATCGCACTCCGGGGCCCGGCAGTTGCAAAAGGGTACTGGAACATGACGGAAGCGACCCGTGAAGTATTCCGGCATGACGGCTGGTTCCTGACCGGCGATATCGGGAACATTGATACGGAAGGAATCCTCTGCATCACCGACAGGAAAAAGGACATGATCATCATGTCCGGCTGGAAGGTTTATCCGACTGAAGTTGAGAACGTGATCGTCCGGCACCCTGCGGTTGCAGACGTTGCAGTGTTCGGGGTTCCGCACGAACGCAGAGGCGAAGTTCCAGTCGCTGCCATTGTGCTCAGGCCCGGTACATCATTGACAGAACCAGAGTTTGCAACCTACTGCAGGGACAATATGGCAGGGTACAAGGTTCCCCGGAAACTCATTCTCGTTGATTCGCTGCCCCGCGTCCATGGCTGGAAGCTGCTGCGCAGGGACCTCCGGCAAAAGTTCGGCGGAACGGGCTCCTAATCCGGAATAGAGGGATATTCTGCGACAAAATCGCCCGTGACCCCGCAAACTTTTTAAGCAGATATTCAATAATACTCTCCGGTGCATCCCCGATGGACACGACAAGCCGCATCTTTGACATCCCGGCTGGCGGGAGGTACAAGAAGCGGACCACCGGTATCGTAGGGCTCAACCTCCTCCTTGACGGCGGGTTTCCCGAGGGGACCCTCATCATGATCTACGGGACGCCGCTCGCCGGGGTCGACCTAGCCGCCATGCAGTTCTGGAAGGCGGAAGGTGGGGAAGAGGGCACGTACTTCATGAACGATGGCGATGTCGATACCGGCATGGTCGACGCCTCTGAAATGCATCCCGAGATGTACCTCACACAGATGGCCGGCGGGAGGATTGTCGTGGACTCGCTCTCCGCCATTGTCGTCAGGTACGGGATTGACGGGGCGCTGAAGTTCCTGCGCCTCGCCCGCGATGAGATGAAGAAACGCGCCGCAAACCTGATGTTTGTCGTCTATACCGGCATCCACCCGCCCATGGAAATGACCAGGATCATGCGTGCAGCGGATATTGTCATTGAGTTCAAGACGGAGATCCATCAGGCAGAGATTGAGCGGACACTCGCTGTCCACAAGATCAAAGACTCGGCAGCACCCCAGCGGCTGCTCCCGTTCATCATCACCGATAAGGGCATCGAGGCGTCGACAACATCGAGAGTCGTGTAACGGAACCCCTCACTCTTTTTTGAACCCGGTGCGGGAATTCCGGGAGAGTTACTCCCGATCACGTCGGGTTATCCTGAGAGTTGTGCCTGTTTTCCGTGGTAATACCGGAATGCATTTATGGGAATATTTAAAAATCATGATAAAGAGGGCCGGATAAAAAACCGGGAGCACCATGAAAGAGAAAAACGTTCTGTATTTTACCGATGAAGAAGAAGAGTTTACCAACCTCCTGATCGAGATAGGAACCAGGAAAAATATTGCCAAGGTACTGGTGTTTCTGGCAAATACCCCGGAGGCATCGTCCCATGAGATCGAACGCGGGATCGACCTGCGCCAGCCCGAGGTAAGCATGGCCATGCGGTCCCTCTCGGAGAAGGGATGGATCCGGAGCCGCGAAGTTTCGGCAGAAACCATAGGACGCCCGACGAAGATCTACACACTGGCCAGACCCATCACCGAGATCATGAACAGCATCGAGACAGAGAAGAAGGAAGAGGCGAACCAGCAGCTCGCCCTTATCCGGAAATTACGGGATTACATCAACTGAACCAGGGGTGTGGCCCGGAATTCGGACCTTTCCGTATTGACGGTGTTGTTCCCTGCGGTTTCCTGGAGGTTCCCCCAATCCTTTTTTAACACGACAACCGGATGCGTCATTGCTATTGCTGCGCACAACAGTTGATGGGAAATAATTTGGTACCATGGGAGATTACCCGGATCGGTTACACCTATGCCGGACTATTTTTGGTGCGATATGAGTTGGGCCGGAAATTTTTTTGCCCCGATCGGATATAAGGCGAAAATTATTTTGGGCCGATCAAATCCGCGCCGGATTTATCAGCAGGATGCAATAGACAAAAAAACCGGTGTGCCCGTAGCGGGGGCTTCAGATCTGATATTCAGCAAGAAAAAATTCACGGCTCACAGTGCAATCCGTACTTCCTTTGCCGCTTCAACCATGTTCTTGAGTTTCCAGTACGCCGACTCCCGGCTCCGCATCCGCATCCCGCAGTCCGGGTCTATCAGCATGATCTTCGGGTCGAACGTAGCGAGACCCTTCTCGATCCGCTTCCGGATTTCCTGTACCGGCTCAACCTCTTCAGAAGCCGAGTCTACGCACCCGTACCCGAGCATCTTGCCGGCAAGGTCCCTGCGTGAGAGGATATCGAGGTTCGCCGGGTTTCTGGAGAACTCAAAGTCCAGTACATTGACATTGAACTTCAGGAGTTCGTCGAGCACGTTTGCAAGGTTCCCGCAGACGTGCATGCAGGTAGGGATGCGGATTGCCGACGTGATCATCTCCACGGCCTGCTTCCCCACCGCGAGGTCGGCGGTGCCGGTCGAGAGGATCGGCTCATCGATCTGGAGCAGGGCCACCCCGGCAGCCTCCAGGCTCTTTGCCTCGACAATGAGGGCTGAGGCAAGGTCGAGCGCGAGCTCCTCCTTGTTCCGGTACATCGGGGTGCTGATGTGGAGGCCGTGGGCGAGCGTGGAAGGGCCGGTGATGATCCCCTTGACCTTCGGGGCTTTCGAGAGGGCATACTTCGTGTCGCCAACGGTTATCGCCCCTGCAGCCGGCTCCACCTTGCCGATCACGTCCTGCCCTTTGATACCTGGCAGTTGCGCGGTGAACACCTGGATCATGTCCCCCCGGATCTGTCCGTCCGAGATGATGTCGATGCCGGCGGCAATCTGGTCCGCGACCGCAGTCTCTACTGCAGCGTGGAGCGGGTCGAAGAGGCTCCGCAGTCCCCCGCTCTTCGTGACCGGGTAGCTGCCGACCACCGTAGTTGCCAGCACTTTATTGATGAAATACGCTTTTGCCATAAGGGATCCGGGCAGGTGTCTGCTACAGCTGGATTGTCCCGTGTGTAAAAATAGTTCGTGGTCAGGGGACCAGCCGGTGCATGTCCCGCGGGAACAGGACCGCTTCCCGCACATTGGAAAGGCCGAGCATGGTCATGACCAGCCGCTCTGCCCCGAGGCCCCAGCCTGCGTGGGGGGGCATGCCGTACCGGAACGGGCGGAGGTAGAACTCGAAGCTCCCGGGGTTGAGACCTTTCCTGCTGATCTGGTGCACGAGCCGGTCGTACCTGTGCTCCCGCTGGGCGCCGCTTGAGAGCTCCATCCGGGGGTGCATCAGGTCGAACGCCTTGCAGATCGAGGGATCGTTCTCGTACTGCATCGCGTAGTAGGGCCTGATCTCGCTGGGCCAGTCCACGATGAAATAATGCCCGCCCATCTCGGCACCGATCGCCCGCTCGGCCGCGGGGCTGATATCATCGCCATACCTGATGGGGTCCTCGATCGTCTTCTTCGCGATCTCGATTGCTTCACCGTACGGGAGCCTTGGGAACGGGGCTTTCGGGAGGGGGAAGTTCGTAATTTCCAGGTTTGCGAGCTGGGAAGAACACGTCCCGTTCACGTACCCGTAGACCCTGACAATGAGATCCTCGAGGATGCGCATGACCTCAAGGTGGTCGGCAAACGAGACCTCGATATCGATGCTGGTCGCCTCGTTCAGGTGCTTCGTGGTGTTATGCTCTTCAGCACGGAAGATCGGGCCGATCTCGTACACCTTCTCGCAGCCTGCCGCCATCATCATCTGCTTATAGAGCTGGGGGCTCTGGTTGAGGAAAGCCTCCTTGTCGAAGTACGCTATGGGAAACAGCTCGGTCCCGCCCTCGGTTGCTGCTGCAACGATCTTGGGCGTGGTGATGTTGGTGAACCCCTCGTGGTGGAAATACTGGTTGATGGCATGCAGGGCCGCGCTGCGGATCTCGAAGACCGCAGCAACCCGGGGCCTCCGCACGTCAAGGAACCGGGCATCGAGCCGGGTATCCAGCTCGACCGGGACCTTCTCGGATACATCGAGGGGGAGCGGGGTCTCCGCAAGGGAGACGATCTCGAATATCTCGGGCACCAGTTCACGACCGCCGGGAGCCTTGTCGATCGCCTTCACGGTCCCGGTCACCCGGACGACCGATTCGCGGGAGACCGCTTTTGCGGCGGCAAGCACCGCCTCGGGAGCCTTCTTCTTCGGGATGGTCACCTGGATGATGCCGGTCCGGTCGCGGATCAAAAAGAACGCGAGGCCCCCGAGATCCCTGACCTCGTGGACCCAGCCGCAGATCTCCGCGTGGCCGCACTCCGGCGTCACTGATTGTATGGGTATGCGCATCAAAATCCTATAACAATGGGCCGGGGGGGGTTATGGAGTTTATGGGAGACTGCCTTGGTCGAAGAATTCCGATGAATTCTCCTCCTCCTCGAGGTTCTGTCGAACCTCTCGGATCCCGCAGGGAAGGGCAGGCTGGAGAAGAAATTCAAAAAAGAATTTCTTCGACTATGGTAGTACCAGCACCAAGGGAAGAGCGGGCCGGGACACGACAAATCCACAATCCATATAATATTCCGGGAACTCCTGTACAATGGAAGACCTATGGCGGACAGTTCCCGAAGTGCTGATACAAAGGGCGCACGAGGCTGGAGTACCGGGACGAAGGTCCTGCTCGGCGTCGTACTCCTGATCATCGTCATTGCAACCCTCGCTGTTTTTACCCTCACCATCGCAGTGCTCGATACGACGACCGGGACGGCGCTCCCGTACACCACGACGTACAAGGTTACCCTCCCGGACGGGGAGCCGATCACAATCGGGAGCAGCCACATCCTTGTCATGTCGTATAACAACGAGATGGTGACAGACGTGGACGGGACAAAAGAGAAGCTGGTGGTCGGACAGGAACGGGTGATCAGTCCCCGGCACGCACGGATAACCGTCATGGGGGTCCCGGTCTTTGAGACAGACTTCCAGATCACCCTGACCTATCTCGGTTCGTCCGGAGGAACCGCCGACTTCACCATGACCGTCAGGACATCCAACCAGGTCCCGGAACTCGTACTCAGGCACCTGATCCCGCCTGACATGAACGCCCAGCCGGCCTGAACCGGCAACAACCCGGAATGCCTGAAGCCAAATAATCTTTTTTACTGTCGTGCGGTTGCCCCGGTCAGTTTTTCTACGTTGGATCGGGTAAAAAAGCCGTCAAAACCACCATACCGTTGGATGTATTCGTTGACGATCAGGGTGGAGGGCGAAGGTTCTGAGAAGATCTGTTTGAGTCCTTCCTCTTCAGAACCTGCCAGCTCGAGCAGGAACTTCATCCCGTCTTTTTTCAGGTTCTTTATCGTCGCCTCGATATTCTCGGTCCGGAACGCCATATGATGGGCCCGGGTCCCGTAGTTCCGGATGAACTTCTCGGTAGGCCCGGACACCTCTTCCGAGACGAAGGGGGTGATCCCGGAAGTGAACACCATGGCAAAATCGTCAGGGTTGCGCCGTGCCACGCTCGTGATCGAGTTGAGGGACCTGACATGCACGCCGAAATCGTAATGGTAATTGGTGAGACCGACAAATTCGAGGATGGCAGCCTTCCGGTCCTGGGCCCGCACACGGGTGGCAACATGGTCGAGCTCAAAGATATTGCCGAGGTGGCGGAACGACGGCTTTTCAAGGTCAGGTGAGACCCGGGTCGCACCCGGTGGTGCATAGGTCTTCATATCGTCCTGCCATTCAATGAACCCGATCGAGTTTCCGGTGAACGGGGAGGGAACGGTCTGGATGAACAGGAAGTAATCCGATTCCCGGGGACCGGCAGTGAGGAACTTCACCCCCCTTTTCTTCTGGACCGCCACGTATTGCCGGATATCCGGCGTGGAGAAGACGAACGTCTCGAGCCGTGTATTGGGGAGGTGTGCAGTCAGCCGGGCTTTATTGACACCGGCAAACGGGTTTGGCGCCCCGCCGCGTGACAGTATGATAAGGGACGCTGATCCCGGGAGGCCGAGGACATAGCTCTGCGCGTCGGCGTTAAAAAATGCCTCGTGGCACGAGAGGCCGGTATACCTCAGCAGTTCGTAGACGGCGGGGACGAGGTTGTCGGGTTCGGTGGTGATGATGACAGAATCAAGGCCGCCGACAAGCCCTTCGAGTCCTGCATCGCTCCGTTCGCTCCTTGCCCGCACCTCTTCCTGTACCAGTTCCTCCTCTTCCGCAGATACTGAAGCCAGATCCGGGTCCTGTGGCATCTTCATGAGCGACCGTCCTCAATGAATAGTTCCGCACCGCTTCAATATTAATTACTGTGCATGACCCGTCCGGCCATGCTGAAAGATCGGAACGGTACCGTTTCTGGCTTTTGCACTGGAGTCTATCCCGCGCCGGTTAACAGGTTTCACGATCCCTCAATAAGTTAACAGAACCCGGAAAAATACTATTTATATGCGTGTACCATATGGAATAAAGGTGAATTCATGAAAACCGTCCATGAACCCACGTATTCCTTTGTCATTCTCACGCTTGTTCTCGTCGTTGTCAACATCCTCCTCGCCCAGCTCTCCGGTGCTCTCTTCCCTACGGGCGTGAGCGGGGTCTCCTGGCTGTATCCTGCCGTTGCGTTCATGATCCTCTTCACGCTCTGGTTCGGTGCCTACGGTGCAATTGCCGCGTATGCCGGAACGCTGATCGGCTCGGGGCTCCTCTCTTCCGGAAGCATTGCCAGCCATCCCGATGTTGCGATATACTGGGCTGTTGCCGGACTCCTTCAGGTCCTTATCCCGCTGGTGGCGCTCCGCACCTTCGAAATCGATCTGACGCTGAAAAACCGGCGGGACATATCCCTCCTCCTCCTCTTCGGCGTCGTGATCAACAATATCGTCGGTGCCGCATGGGGTGCCTGGACTCTCGGGCTCGGCAACGTAATCCCTGGCGGCCAGATCGGCAGTGTCTTCTCCAGCTGGCTGATCGGCAACATCATCGTGACCGTCCTGATCGTACCGGTTGCACTCCGGGTCTTCACACCATCCATCCAGAAATCAAAATTGTTTGTAAAATATTACTGGGAATAACTTTTTTTTGATCCTGTCTCTTTTTGAATTGTCAGAAGTCCGGCGGACTATTGTCCCGGCAACCGGGCCGGTCATAGCAACCAGCAAAGACGCCATAGATGCATTTTTCATTCCGGTTTTGACGACAGGGTACTCTGTACCCCCGGCCTTTTCTCTCGTAAGGGATAATTTTCCTGCCTGGTATCGGTTTCGTGAAAAAATCGTAAAAAGGTTACTTCACAACCGGATCCAGTTCATGGGTGGTCATCTTGAGGGTTACGGGGATCCCGACGGCAATAATGAAGAGGAACAGGCTGATCCAGAGCTGGACCCCCAGGACGAGGAGGAACGTTGCCCACAGGAGGGCCACAAGGACAAGCAGGTACAGGAAGAACAGGGACCGGGCCTGACGGGGATTTCTCACTTCAACAAACGCAACCACCGGGTTGATGGCGGCAAGAGCGGCGACCAGGATACTGAGCTGGAGTATCTCGCCACGCTGCAGGAGGAATACTGCCCAGAGCACAGCAGCGAAAAGGATCAGGAAGAAGAATACCCGTGTCCTGTTTTCCTGAAGTACATCTTCGATACCCATAGTTGAGGGATATTGCTCAATTTATAAAAAACATCCGCGTGGTTCTGCCCGTGTTCTCTCATTTCGCTATTGACCGGCGGGCTATCTGACACGTCCCCGTCCGCTGCATGCCATCCGGGGGCACCGATGGCGAGAAATACAGGATTTCCGGCCGCCGATATCGCGGATATCCTGAGGTGCACCCGACGGGATGAACACGATCTGGCCTTAAGGGACGGGCGCGCTCCCGCGGCCGATATATATCCCCGATCCCTTTGAGAATAGAGGAGAGTTCCGCTGACGTATTCAGACAATGAGGGAGCGGCGATTCACCGGGCTGGGCAACCGGGAGGGCGACACTGCACCCGAGACCTCCCGCCAGTCCACCTTATAGGGATGAAGGAGTTCGAAGAGCCGGGACTGGTCTTGGACCCGTTTCGTCAGGACAGTCGGTGAAATCGCGGATGATCATGGGCGATTTCACAAAAATGATGCCCCTGCCTGCTCTACGTGTCCTCCCTTTCCCTGACCTGTTCAAGACTTAACCGGGTACCGTACATCTTTATGATGCCCGGCAAGAATTATTACAACAGGTGATATCGTGAAGATCATCGGAATCAACGCGAGCCCGAAAGGGGAGAAGAGCCAGACCCGGCGGCTTGTCATGGGAGTGCTCGAAGGAGCACGCCAGGCGGGAGCGGATGTAACGTTCATAGACATCTGTGGCCTCGATATAAAGTACTGCACTGCATGCGGGACCTGTTATGCGAAGGGCGAGTGCATCAACGATGACGACTTTCCCGCGCTTCTCGAAAAGATGATGGAAGCGGACGGGATCGTGCTCGGTTCACCGAATTATATCAACCAAGTTACGGCCCAGCTCAAAACGGTACTCGACCGGATGGCCGACTCGATCCACTGCCAGTCATTTGCCGGGAAGTACGGGTGCGGTGTCTGCACGGCGGGGGGTTCCATGGCAGACGAGGTTGCCGACTACATGAACGCCACGCTCCAGAACCTCGGGGCAACAACAGTAGGAAGAGTCGGCGTGCTTATCGGCGCAGACCCGAATGCCATCACCGGCGGAGAACAACAGGCAAAGGAACTCGGGCGAAGACTGGCCGAGGCCGTCAGGACGAAGTGGAAAGACCCGGCCCAGGAAAAATACCACCACGAGCGCAAAGAGTACTTCAAACGCCTGGTGTCATTCAACAAAGAATTCTGGAAGCATGAGTACGATTACTGGAAGGACCTCGGGGAACTGTAAGTCCTTTCTCATTTTTTGAATCGCCTTCCGGCTATACTATGATCCTTTCCCGTCCTTTTCCTCCCGACCTGTTTTCATTCCGGCGCTGGCCCTTTCCGGCTGACCGCGCTTTTTTTTGATCGCGGTGATCCGGCATAGGAGCACTCACCAGCGGTCCGGAATGCCCACGGCGAGTGGCGAAGCAAAGACGTACACCGGCAGGACCAGCGCGGCGACCACCTGGTTATACCACGGAAGATCTGAAATGGGGAGCACTCCGAGAGCAAACACCCAGACAACAACCCCAAGAGTCGATACGATCAGCTGTACCAGGTCGGTCACCTGTTCGGCCTTCCAGAGATAGAGAGGTGTCCCTATGATCCCCACAAGAACTATCCAGAGGGCAATCCTGGGAAAAAATGGTCCGGTGCCCAGGACCGCGTACGTCGCGCCATACGCAGCTACGAAGAGTACAATCACTTCTACGGGAACATACTTGATCAGCCGTTCACGGTAGGTGTCAGGCAGGACATCAGCTGCAGGGCCACCCGTTGATCCCGTTGTCACTGCTTCGCGGTTTCGTAATGTAACCACCAGTCGCATTGCCATACCTCACGTGGTAGTATCCCCCGGATCGGAAATAGGTTGTGAACCTGCCATGGCAGCAGGATGAGGGGGACAGAAGAATTCCCGCACGGTAGTTGGGAGAGAATGTACCGGAAAAGGCAAAAAACACCCTGCCGGCCCTGTGGCGATACCGGCAGAGGCCTTTGATCCCTCCGGGCAAGTGCTGTGTGCGGAAACAAAGGGTATGATCAGGGGCGTACCGGAGGAGAGGGTACCAGGCAATACTACCAGAAGCTGCGATCAGACTGCAGGCTTATGTTCCCTGCACAGAGAAGAGCAGTCGTTGCAGTCCCCGCTGCACGGTTCCACATGGATGGAGATGCTCGCCCTCGGGAACTCAAGAAGGATATCGGACTCGAGATGATCGGAAAGATCGTGCGCTTCCTGGACCGTGGTATCTTTTGCCACGACCAGGTGGAGGTCGATGAACCGGTCGGCACCGGACCTTCTCGTTCTCAGGGCATGGAAATTGGCATAGTCCGTCGCATGATCGCACAGGATCTGCTTGATCCGGTCCTCCTCCTTATCGGAGAGGCGGCGATCGGTGAGGGTGCCAAAGGAGCGTACCGTCAGTTCGTATGCTGCGTGCATGATAACAACGGCAACCCCGAAAGCGAAGAGCTGGTCGAGAATCACGATACCGGTGAGTTTGATCAGGACCAGCCCTGCCATGATCCCAAGGGAGGTATAGACATCGGTGCGGAGGTGCCAGGCGTCGCTTTCAAGGGCGATGGACTCGGTTGCTTTTGCCACATTCATCAGGCGACCGGAAACGTAAAAATTCACCACCGCCGAAACCCCCATGACAGCGATACCGACATACAGCAGCGTGCCGGTGTCCAGGCCGGTCTCACCGTGGATGAGTTTCATGACGGCTTCGTACATGATCAGGACAGCGGCAGCAAAGATGAGCAGGGCCTCGAAAAAACCGGATATGTCCTCGAATTTGCCATGCCCGAACCGGTGGATCTCGTCCGGCGGCTCACTTGCTTTCTTTATCGACAAGTACGCAATAAGGGCGGCGAGGAGGTCTATCCCCGAGTGAAGGGCTTCGGAGATGATGGCGAGCGAGCCGACAGCCGACCCGACAGCGAGTTTCATGACGACAAGGGATATATTGGAGATGACCGAGAGCCGGGCGGTCTGCTGTTTGGCACCAGCGGACTGGCCGGTCACCGCTTTCTTATAAGAAAAAAACCCGAACATGGTGTCAGTATCACTGTTTCGCTGGCAGGGAAAAAAGACTTCGGAATGGATTATTTTCCGATAACTCCCCTGGACCGGATGTTTGCTCAAAAAACGGAGGGGGTTTATGGAGAAGTCCGGTTCTTGATCATCTCGAGAGCTTCGAACGCTTCCTTACGCACCGCAACATTATCGTCGGAAAGCAGCCCGGTCAGGTGATCAACAGCTTTGGCGTCACCAATCTCACCAAGCAGGAGCGCTGCCCGCTTCCGCACATCGCTCTGGTCGTCTTTCAGCACCATGATGAGCGGTGTCGTTGCCGGCTGGCCCAGCATCCAGAGCGCCTCCATGGCACCGGTCCTCATCCGGTTGTCGCCTTCCCGGAAGACCTGCATGAGCGGGGCAATGGCAGGTACGCCAAGCGCTGCAAGGGATCGTACTGCTTCGCTCCTGACGAGCCGTTCAGGATCGTCAAATGCATCGATAATCGGGCCAATGGCTTTCGTGTTCCCGATCTGGCCGAGCACTTCGGCAGCACCCCTGCGGATGCCGGGGTTCGGATCCTTCAGGGCTGATATCAGGGCATCGACGGAAGGCTCGCCAATCGTGATCAGGGCCATCGCGGCACGGCGACAGACATCCTCGTTCACATCAACAAGGGCGCGGATCAGCGGCCCGATGGACGGCCCGCCCAGGGAGCAGAGGGTAGCCATCGCGGCACCCCTGACCTGCTCCTGTGCATCATTGAGGCTTTCGACAAGATGAGGGACTGCCTGTGGATCGCCGATCCTGCCTAACGCAACGGCAGATTCGCGCCTGACGCCCGCGTCGGCGTCTTTCAGGGACTCGATCAGGGCGGGTACTGCCCTCCCTTCTCCCATGATACCGAGCGCCTGCACGGCGCCACGCCGGATGAGCGGGTGGTGGTTCGTGGTCGCCTGGATGAGAGGCGCGACCGATGGCTCGCCGATCAGCTGGAGCGCCCGTATTGTCTCCTGCCGGATATCGTCCCATGGTTCATCCAGTGCACCGATCAGCGGGGCAACTGCCGGGGCGCCGATCTTGCCAAGGGTGTCGGCTGAGCCCCTCCGGATGATCCAGTATTCATCCTTCAGACCCTGTATCAGTGGTTCGATGAAGGGTTCACCAAGATCACCGACAGACCGGACTGCTGCCCACCGGGCGTCGAGGTCCCCCTCCGTCAGGGCCCTGAGGAAGTTCTCTGAGCGCTCCTTCTGTGCACGGAGGCGCGCTTCATCTTCCTCTCCTTTTCCCGATTTGAACATGTTGAGGAATTTCTTGATAATGCCCATGGTGTTCTCCGAACGAATATTAGTATAAAATCATTCAAATAGGTATCGGATGGCTGGTTCGGGTTTTTATTTTCATTGCGCCGAGTATTTGCCGAATATTTGAGGATCTCCTCCATTCAATGACATTTTTATTCCACAGACCGGAAAGAAAAACGGGAATTTGTCACCAGCGCCGGAGTATTTCAGGCGGGCTGTGCCATCAGGTGCTGGAGAGTGAGAAGACTGAGGATGCGGAAGCCGTCATTTGTGCATCGTTGACATTTATCGTATACGATCCGCCCGGCATCGAATAGGATGTCCCATATTTGTACGTCCAGGAGTTGTCGGCATTAACCGACTGCGTCCCGAGGCTGACGCCATTGGAAAATTGCCCCGGACCGGACAAGGTCAGGATGACGCTCTGGGCACCGGTCGTGCACATGCCGGAAAAGGTTATGGTATCGCCAATTTTGTAGGAATACCTGCCCGTTATGACGGTAACCTGACCCCCGCCGACGACAGTGAACGCATCCCTCACGGACGTTGCCTTTTGAGTGTCGCTTGCGAGAATGCTATAGGAACCGGCCAGGACTGAAGACCCCGGGTTCCAGGTATATTGCCAGGTCCCGTCGTCACCGACTTTTACCAGGAACAGGTTCACCCCATTCGTATATTTTCCCGGGCCGGAGAGGACCAGCTGCACGATATCGCCCGGGGTACCGGTGCCGGAAAATGTCTGCGAGTTGCCAACGATCATAGGGTCCTTTCCAACATTCAGGGTAAGTGCCTGCGGGGAAGAAGGAGCGGGGGTGGTTTCAACCTGAACAAGCGACGAAGGGTTCGCGATCATGCCGGCAGGGATCAACGCTGCATAGATTACCGACGAACCCGACGATACCGTAATATTCGTGTACCAGCTCTGGTACCCGGGGTACCGGTATTCGAGGGTGTGATCTCCCGGATTTATACCGGGTAAGGTGCTCGGCGTAGTCCCCTGGTACTGGCTGTCGAGGTATATCTGGGCACCGGAGGGCGAGGATGAAAAATTGAGCGTACCTTTTGCCGTATTCGGGGCGGATATGCATCCTGCAATGAGGATACTGAAAATTACCATGGGGATAACTAGTTTCCGGAACATTTCCTCTCCTCCATCATCGACTGGATATCTGGATTGAACCCTGAAATACTTTTTTAATACATCGATTGGCACAAAAAGTCTGTCAGCATTTCCGGACCAGCTCCAGAATATCGTGTGCCAGAGCGATGCTCTTATCTTCATCCGTCATCAGGGTGTCAAACCGTACCGAGTCGCTCACCTGCACCGGGTCGCGGATGTCCTGTACGAAAATATCGGTGATCCCTTCGTAACAGGTGAAAGTGCCGATCGAACTCGGTTCAAATCCCGAGGCCTTCATAAGCACCCCTGCCGGGCCGCTGACCGGTGCGTCACCGATAAACGGGCTGACGGCGATGACAGGTTTTCCCCCGAGTGCCTGCTTCATCCCTTCGCACGAGAGGATCGGCAGGATACTGGTGATTGGGTTGGAGGGACCGATGATAACGGCGTCACTGGCCGCAACAGCCAACAGCACTTCTTCCGTGGCCACCGGGGGTTCGTCGTAACTGCGAAGGACTTCCTCGATCTCGATCTTGCCTTTCGCTCTCACCCAGTACTCCTGGAAATGGATCAGGCCGAGATCGGTCTTGACCTGGGTCGTCACCTCGGTATCGGTCATGGGGAGGACGTTCTCCCGGACGCCGAACCGCTCGCAGAGGATTTTTGTCACATTGGTGAGGCGCATGCCGTTGCGCATCATCTCGCCGCGGGCGATGTGGACGGCCCGGTCCCTGTCGCCGATGGCGATGAACTCATCGGCCCCGAGGCGGGTGACCTCTTCGTGGGTAGTAAAGGTATCGCTCCGGATCCCCCACCACGTCTCCGTGTTGAGAATACCGGCGAACAGGTACATGACCGTGTCAAGGTCAGGAGAGATGTGGTTTCCTGATATCCAGATGTCTTCGGCAGTATTGACCACAACCGAGATCTCGTGCCGGTCCATGACCTTCTGCATGCCCCGCAGGAGCTTCGGGGTGCCGGTCCCGCCAGAAAGGAACGTTATCATTACTCAATACTTTTATGCGATGTATATGAAGATTCTTTTAGTGAATCTGTGAAGATCATCAAGGACCCGGTCCATGGCTACGTGGAGGTGGAGGATTTCGCGCTCACCCTGCTCGATTCCCCGGCGCTGCAGCGCCTCCGCTACATCAAGCAGCTCGGTTTTTCCTATCTGGTCTACCCCGGTGCAAACCATACGCGCTTCGAGCACTCGCTCGGGACTATGTTCCTCGCCGATGTGGCAGGCAGGAGGTTCGGACTATCGGAAGACGAGCGGACCCTTGTCACGGCCGCGGCCCTCCTCCACGATATCGGGCACGGGCCGTTCTCGCACGCGAGCGAGCCGCTGATGGAAGAGTTCCTCCACCGCACCCACGACAACATCGAGGCAATCGTTGAAGATCAGGTGGGAGACCTGCTCAGGAAGTCAGGGATACAACCGGACGAGCTCTGCACGGTCATAAAAGGAGACCATCCCCTCTCGGGGATCATCCATGGTGACCTCGATGTCGACCGGATGGACTACCTGCTCCGGGATGCTTATTATACCGGGGCCCCGTACGGGACGGTGGATGCCCAGCGCCTGATCCGGTACCTGATCCACACGCCGGAAGGGACGGTGCTGGATGAAAACGGGGTGAACGCAGCCGAATCCCTCCTGATCGCCCGCACGCTCATGCGCCCCTCGGTCTATTACCACCACGTAAGTCGTATCGGTGAGAGCATGTTCCAGCTGGCGGTGCTGGAACACCTGCGGGAGACCCGGGTAACGCCGGAGTCCCTCCTCAGCATGGATGACTCCACCTGTCTCCAGGCCCTGCGCACATCTGCAAGCCCTGTTGCCAGGGACCTTTCGCGCCGCCTGTACGAGCGGCGGCTGTACAAACGGGCACTCTACGTGGGGAGCGGGCAGGTCAACGCGGTACCGTTCCAGGACGGGATCCCCATCGAGAGATGCCGCGAATTCGCCCGGCAGATCGCGGACTGCGCAGGTATCAGCCCGCACGAGGTGCTGGTGGACATCCCTTCCATCCCCAGTGAGTTGTCGCTGGGCGTGCGGGTGAAAAACCGGCATACCGTGGTCAGTTTCGAGGAGATCTCGCCCCGGATACGGACGTTCAATGCAACGCGGCGGGAACAGTGGCGCCTCGGCATCTATACGCTCCCTGAGTTCCGGGAAAGAGTCGCCGAGGCAGGGTGCGAGGTCCTGCACATCAGGAAACCCACCCGCCAGGACACCCTTTTTTGATCCGACACATGCCGGCCTGGCAGGGATTCCATCGCTGAAGTCCAGCGGAAATGACACCATTCCACAAATAAAAAATAATATAGCACGGTTCCCAAACATTCCCCATAATGAGAAACCGTGTCATTGCCATACTCCTGCTCATCGGTGCTGGAGCGATCCTTGCCGGATGTACTGCTCCACCGGCCCAGTCACCGCCGGCTGCGACGACTCCGGCCATGACTGCAGCGCCGGTCACGACAACTGCAGTCCCTCAGTTCTCATTTACGCTGGGGCAGGAGTATCTCCATAAAAAATATTCATTTGCCAGTGAAAGCGAAACATTTTCGGAGCAATTCCATGTTACGAACGATCCGTGGGCAATTGTTTTTACCGTGAACCCGACAAATCTCGATCCCCAGTATACCTGGTTCGAAATCACGGCAACCAACATAGATTCCGGCCGGTCGGAGACCTTTGGCTATGGCCGCAGTTACCCTCTGGACAAATACCAGCAGCACCCTATGTACAATGCAGGCCCCTACAGGTTTGATCTGAAGGGCAACCGTGTGAGCGTAGATGTAATTATTGCCAAGCGGAACCCGTAATCTCTCTACGATGGAAAAATGGTGAAAGGAACATGATCGAAGACTGGATTGTAGCGGCCTGCTGCGCAGTGGCCGTGGTGATAGTCATCGCCATCGCCTTCCTGAAGCTGCGCAGCGCAGAACGGCGGATGCACGAGAGCACCCACAAGCTCAGGGTGTATACGGACCTGCTCAATGCCATCACCGAGCTGAACCTTGCCGGTGGCGACCCGTACAAGATGGACATCGCAAAGAAGAACCTTGCCCTGACGCTCAACCGTTTGAACCTCGTGGGGAGCGGCGGGGTCCTGAGGAGCACCAACGACCTGCTGGATTTCCTCAATGAACACAAGGACAAGGAATACGACACGCTCCGCCTCCACAACATCCTCAATACCCTGGTCATCGAGGCGCGCCGCGACCTCAATCCGTCCCATGCCCGGAAGGTCGAGGAGGCCCAGGTCAGGTACCGCTTCTTCGCCCCGCCCAAAACCCGGTAACAAGGGCCCGGGCGGGCGGATCCCGGCATAAACTCTTTTTGTCATAAACCCGACATTGGTATCACAGGAGAGCGGAACGCAACCATGAAGAGAGAGTTCGCAGTCGGAGTGACGGGCGCGAGCGGGGCCTGCTATGCCCGGCGCCTGCTGGAGGTGCTCTGCAGGGACGCAACGGTACACATCATCGTATCGGACGTGGCACAACAGATTGCCGGCCATGAAGGGGTCTCGTTTGAAGGTTTCGATGCGGTCTACCATGACATCGATAAGATCGCCGCACCTATCGCGAGCGGCTCCCACCGGTTTGACGGCCTCGTTGTGATCCCGTGCAGCCAGAAGACGCTTGCCGCAATCGCAACCGGCTACGCCGACAACCTGATCACCCGCACGGCCGATGTCTGCCTCAAGGAGCACCGGAAGTGCATCCTTGTCACCCGCGAGACCCCGCTCTCGAAGATCCACCTGAAGAACATGCTGGCCGCCGGGGACGCCGGCGCAACGATCATGCCCGCCTGCCCGGCATTCTACCACAACCCGAAGACCATCGACGACCTCGTGGACATGGTCGTCGCGCGCGTGCTCGACCATCTCGGGGTGGAGCATGACCTCATCAGACGCTGGAATGGTTACGATGCGTGAATTCATAGAGAAGATGCGAAAGCGGGACATGGTCATCGATATCGATGAGCCGGTCTCGGCAGACATGCAGGCCCCGAAGATGGCAGCCACCACCGACAAGCTCCTGTTCTTCCATAATATCGACGGGGGGCGTGCGGTCATGAACCTCACCGCGAGCCGGACCTCGCTCTCCGTTGCCCTTGGCATCGACGGGAAACAGATCGTGAAGACCCTTGCCGATGCAAAATTTGACGGGAAAGTGGTGCAGGACGGCACCCTGCCGATGAAAAAACCCGACCTCTCCCACCTGCCGATCATGCACCACTTCCCGAAAGACGCAGGGAAGTACCTCACTTCGGCTATCGTTTTTTCCCGGTTCGATGGCGTGGAGAACGCTTCGATCCACCGGATGCTGGTGCTCGACGACCACCGGGTGGCGGCCCGGCTTGTCGAGGGGCGGCACACGCACGTGATGCACAGGAAAGCACTCGCGAAAGGCGAGAAACTTCCCATCGCCGTGACCATCGGGACCCACCCGGCAGTCACGTTTGCGAGCTGCACCCGGGTGCCGACCGGCATGGAGCTTGGATATGCAGCAGAACTTCTCGGCGGCGAAATCCGGGTACGGAAGTGCAGTAACGGGGTGCTTGTGCCCGATGCGGAGATCGTGCTCGAAGGGTTTATCGGCCCCGATCTCACGGACGAAGGGCCGTTTGTCGATATCACCGGGACCTATGATCCTGTCCGGCGCCAGCCGGTCATCGAGTTCACGGGTATGTATACAAAACCGGATTTCATCTACCATGGTATCCTGCCCGGGGGAGACGAGCATAAAGTGCTGATGGGGGCGCCCTACGAGCCGAAGATCTACCGCGCAGTGGCCGGGGTTACCGAAGTGAGAAACGTGGTCCTGACCAAGGGCGGCTGCGGCTACCTCCACGCGGTGATCCAGATCAAAAAGAGCACGCAGGGCGATGCAAAGAACGCGATCATGGCCGCATTCGCCGCCCACACCTCGCTCAAGCACGTCGTTGTCGTTGACGAGGACATCGACCCCTGCGACCCCAACGACGTGGAGTACGCGGTCGCGACCCGGGTCAGCGGCGACCGGGACATCATGGTGATCACCGGCGTGAGAGGGTCATCCCTCGACCCCTGCCAGCTGGAGGACGGCACGAACGTCAAGGTCGGGATCGACGCAACGATGGTGCTCGGCCGCGAGGACGAATTCTCCCGTGCGACGTGGTGAACCGGATGCAACTCGAACCTGAGGACGAACGGGTCCTTGCCGGAGAAGAGGGCGAGACCCGGCAGAGGATGCTGGAGCTCCTCGTCGCGCTGGGGAAGGTCTTCGGTGCGGAGCAGCTGGTCAGGATCCGGAGCGCACAGGTGAGCGGCGCGTCCTACAAGACGATTGGCGAGTACGGCCTCCAATGGCTCTCGACCCTCGATGCCCGGGCCGTGGTGCCGGCGGTGCTGAACCCGATCGGGATGCCTCGCGGGCGCTGGCAGGAGATGGGGGTGGACGAGGACTTTGCGCAGAAGCAGCAGGCCGTGGTCGCTGCCTACGAGCGGCTCGGCATCGGCCTCGAATGCACCTGCACGCCCTACTACCTGCACGAGACCGGCTTTGGCGACCACCTCGCCTGGTCGGAGTCGTCCGCGGTCAGCTACGCGAATTCGGTCATCGGTGCCCGGACCAACCGGGAAGGAGGGCCCGGCGCCCTTGCCGCCGCACTGGTCGGGAAAACACCCTGCTACGGTCTTCACCTTGCAAAAAACCGGAGGCCCCAACTGGTCATCCGGGTGCAGGCCGACACCCGCGACTGGAGCATCGCACATTTCGGGGCGCTGGGCTACCACGCAGGAAAACTGGCGGGCAACCGCATCCCGTTCTTCTCGGGAATAACCCCGGACCGCGACCAGCTCAAGGCCCTCGGGGCAGCGATGGCGGCGACCGGGGCCGTGGCGCTCTACCATGTGGAGGGCATCACGCCCGAGGCGGTGAAGGTACCGTTCGATCTCGGCGGTCTCGAGACCATCGCCGTGGAATCCGATGAGATCCGGCACCTGTTCAGGGAGATCCCGGTCGATGCGGTCGCAGTCGGCTGCCCGCACTGCTCCCCTGCAGAACTGGAAGAGATCGCAAGGCTCCTGAAGGGAAAACTGGTCACGATGCCGCTCTACATCTTTGCGGCGCAGGGCGTCATCGAGGCCAACCAGCGGGTTGCCGACACCATCGAGAAGAGCGGTGCCCGGGTCTTTGCGGACACCTGCATGGTGGTCTCGCCGGTCATGGAGCAGTACGAGGCCATCATGGTGAACAGCGGTAAGGCGCTCGCGTATGTCCCGGACATGTGCGCCGCGGTGGCCCGGATCGGGACGATCGAAGAGTGCGTGAAGGTGGCGACGGAGTAGAGGGGTAACAGTTTGATATTCTGGGGAAGCCCACGCGGCTGGGGCGAAAGGCCCGTTGAGCGTCAGACCCCCGCCGGTACCGTCGTGCACCGTCGATATCCTTTCCTTTCACCCACCCCCGCCACAACCAAAACCTTATCTCCTCACCCGATCCTCCATCCAAACAGATCTACACAGGCCGGTTTTTTCCCTTGTAAAAAACCCGGTCGGGTAATCCGGGGCAATACAGGCATTTCCCGAAAAACCCCCTCAAAAAAGGGCCGAAACAGGCCGGTCGGTGAAATCCGGAAAAATGGAAAAGAAGCCCGATACAAGCCCGGATTGGCTTTTTTCACCAAAATAAGGGGGTGAGACCTCCATAGGTCAAAAAGGGGATCTCATTTCCTGCTCTCCGACGGTGATACAGGGCAGGACAGGGGTACCCCGGGCACCACCCCCTGTAGTACCGGGGTTCCGTCAGCCCGGATCTCGATGAGCCGGTCGTCAAGGATCCGGAAATACTGCCAGATCCCTCTTCTGGTACCGGGTGATTCGCTGTCATTTTCCAGGTGGTATGATGGTGCCACCCCTGTTTCAAAAACCTTTCTGAACGGTTCATCCGGACCTGGCAATTTTTTAAAATTCCCCCAACCGATCTGGCAATTTAAAAATTCTTGGAAATCAATCCGAAAATTTGTTCCAAAGAGATCACATTCCGGCATTGCTCCTTATGTTTCCGGCGGATATCAAAAAAGCAAGATCACTTCACCGAGAGCAGGACTTTTTCCACCTCCGCCACCACGGTATGCTGCGGCGTTTTGTCAAGATCGATGTATTTTCCGACATCAAGGATCCGCCGGACGTCGTCCTTTGAGATCCGGGAAAACGGTATCTTGTCCCATTTTGACTGTTCGGCATTTGCCCATGCTGCGCTCAGGAGCCGCTCCAGCAGGTGGATCTCATCCCCGCTGAAGGACTTCCAGTCAGGTCCGATATTACTCCGCATCTTCTCAATGATCTTCTCCACGCTCTTTTCCTTGTGGAGCTGGTACATTCTTCTCCCGATCTCGGTCTTTGTCACGTCCGGCATTTTATTCCCCCCTCATTTGTTCAGATGATGAAACAATCCCGCTCCCTGCCTATATTCCTTGTGGCCGGGGTGAGAGATTGAACCCGGGGAAAAATCCGGAGATCCAAAAAAGATGGATACAACCGACACAAGCAATTTAAACCGGAACTTGTATAATTCCCACAAAATAGTCGTATGTCCCGCGTAGCTGATGATACTCTTGGCAGGAGGCGTTTCCAGGTCCGGAAGGAAAAAGCAGTAGAGCATGCCCTCGAAAGGATTCGCCGCGCGAAGGATTCCGGATGGAGATCGTGCTCGGATGAAGATTATGCAGCATTGAGGGAAGTTCTGGGGGAGATCTGGATCAACGTCGACCGTGAGCGATGGGAAACCTACAGTTTTGCAAAACTTACCGGAGATGAGGTACATTCCCTCATCGCTGCCGGGAGGGATCTCCGTTCCGGAGACGTCCTGAATGCTGAAACTCTCGCGGCACTGGACGCGATTCTCGGGCGCTCCCCTGTCGGGCCCTAAGCCGGGATATCCGGACCATTCGGAATTTTTCCGGAACTATTCTCCATAGTTTAATATAGCTGCAATCTGTTAGGTTCTATCATTAGGAGGTGTGGATGTGGCAGGCTGGGAAGTACCCATCGGGGCGGCATTAGCCTTTTCCGCGGGTGCGATTGGAACAGGGTGGGCACAATCGAGGATTGGTGCAGCCGGAGCAGGGACGATTGCAGAAAAACCCGAGACCGCGGGGTCTATCATCATCATCGAAGCTATCCCGGAAACGCTGGTGATTCTGGGGTTCGTGATCGCATCAATGATCATCCTGATGGTCAAGTAATCCTAGAACCAGAGGTGCAGTAGTTTCACTTCGTTCCCGTCTCCACGGATCGTCACCGAACTCCCGTACCGGGAACAACCGGGAGTATCCTGTTCTTACAGCTGGTGATTCCGGGACCTTCAGACAGGACGGGAAAGCCTATGGCGTATGAAAATCTTTTGAAGTCGGTAGAGGAGAGTGCCACGGAACGGGAGCGGGAGCTCCGGGAAAAGGCACGCGTTGCGATCGATGAGATCAAGGCGCAAACAAGGAAGCAGGCAGAAGAGATACAACAATCGTACCTGTCAGGTGCAGAAAAATCTGCGGGAGTTGAAAAGAACAAACTGCTCTATCTCACAAAAGGTGAGAATAAGGAACTTATCATAACTATCAAGGAGAAGATCTTTTCTTCAGCTTTTCATGAGGCCGGGCAGCAGCTTTCAGCGGTGCGGGAGCATCCGGGATACCCGGCGATATTTGAAAAACTGGTACATGAGGCCATCGGGGCTGTGGGGGAGGACCGGTTTTCGGTCCATATCGACAAACGGGACGAGGATCTCCTGCGAAAGACGCTCTCTGCCATGCGGGTCTCCTGTGAAGTAGTCACCGACCTGGAGTGTGCAGGAGGTCTCGTGGTGAGTTCTCCTGACGGAGCCGTGGTGATCTCCAATACGATCGAGTCCCGGCTTGAACGGGCACAAGAGCGAAAGAGACACGAGATCTATTCGGTCCTGTTCGGGGGTTGAGATGGACTGGGGATATATCAATGCACGGATGAGGGGGATGAGGAGCCGGCTGCTTGACCACCGGGAACTCGATGACCTCATCCTCCAGCCGGATATCCCGTCCCTGATAACCAGGCTGGAAAAAACCCCGTACCTGGACGATATTACCGAAGCAAAAGGCAGGTACTCCGGGGTACTCTGCATTGAATACGCCCTTCGGATAAATTTCACCCGGACATTCCGGAAGATCCTTGCTTTTGCCCATGAAGAGGAGGCAGAGCGGTACATCAGGATATTCCTGCACCGCTGGGACGTCCAGAACATCAAGACGATCATCCGCGGGAAGAATATCCATATCACGAACGAGGAGATCCTCGATTGTCTTGTGCCCGCGGGGGAGCTCGACGAGGCGACCCTGACGGAACTCGTCAGGCAGCCCGATGTACGGGCGGTCATTGACCTGCTTGCGACATGGGGTATCTCCTATGCAAAACCCCTCACGGAGAAGTACCCGGACTTTCTGAAGACCGAAAATCTTGCCACTCTTGAATGCGAACTTGACAAGTATTATTATCAGGACGCTCTGGTCTCAGTAAAAAAACCGTCCTACAACGACACGATCATCCGGGACCTCATATCCCTTGAGATCGATGTTATCAATATCAAGACGATCCTGCGGATGATACGGGACCGCATCGATCCGGAGGAGGCTGAAACATTCCTTATTGAAGGGGGGAAGGAATTGGGTCCCGAGGACCTGAGCGGCCTCCTCTCCCTGAAAACGATCAGGGATGCCCTTTCGGCACTTGAGTCCACCCAGTACCGGTTCCTGAACACCATTCCCGAGAGCGCCCTTCGCACGGAGAAGATATCGGTTATCGAGAAACAGCTCGAAAAGTCCCTGATCCAGAAAGGCGTGAGTTCTTTTCTGGGGGATCCGCTCAGCGTGGCTTCGCTCATAGGCTATTTCTGGGCAAAATATAACGAGATCACCAATATCCGGATCATCTCGCGGTGCAAGACCGCAGATTTCCCCCTTGAGAACCTGAAGGAGGAACTCGTGTATGTATAAATTCGTCATCGTTACGGACAGTGACCGGGCGTCGGGGTTCCGGCTGGCCGGCGTCGAGGTCCTGGAGGCCGGGTCGGCCGAGGAAGCGAAAAAGATTATCCCGCCCCTTTTGTACAAAGACGACATCGGCATCGTCGCGGTGAACGAGGAGTACATGCTCTCTCTCGATGAGAAACTGATGGACCGGATCGAGAAGATGCACCGCCCGCTCATCATTCCCATCCCTTCGAAGTCGAAAGAGGTTGACCGGAGGACGTACATCGAACAGCTCCTGCGCAGGGCGATCGGCTATAACATCGTATTAAAGAGGTGAAGGTATGATAACAGGCACGATTTCACGGATTTCCGGACCCGTCATCACATCCCGGGGCATGAAAGGGTCCAAGATGTATGACGTGGTAAAAGTCGGCGAGGAGGCCCTCAGGGGGGAGATCATCCGGCTTGACGGGGAAGAAGCGGTCATCCAGGTCTACGAGGACACGACGGGTCTCACGATTGGGGAGACGGTAGAGAACACGGAAAAGCCCCTTTCCGTGGAACTCGGCCCCGGGCTTTTATCGTCAATCTATGACGGCGTCCAGCGCCCGCTGCCCGTCCTCCTCCAGAAAAGCGGGGACTTTATTGCCCGGGGTATCTCGGCACCCGGGCTTGACCGCGAGAAAAAATGGGACTTCGTCCCGGCAGTCAGGACCGGCGACACGGTAGCCGAGGGCGACATCATCGGGACCGTCAGGGAATTCCATTTCGAGCACCGGATCCTCGTCCCGCACAAAATATCCGGGAAAGTCACCGACATCAGGGCGGGCACCTTCACGGTCGAGGAGATCGTCTGCACCCTGGACACTACCACCCGGCTCTCCATGATGCAGCTCTGGCCGGTCCGGATCCCCCGCCCGCACCAGAAGAAGCTCGACCCTGTCCTCCCGCTGATCACGGGGCAACGGGTGTTCGACTGCATATTCCCGGTCACCAAGGGAGGGACCGCGATGATCCCGGGCGGTTTCGGGACCGGTAAGACCGTCTCCGAACAGACCCTTGCCAAATGGTCGGACACGCAGATCGTGGTCTATATCGGGTGCGGGGAACGCGGCAACGAGATGACCGATGTGCTTGCCGAGTTCCCGGAACTGGTAGACCCGAGGACCGGCCTGCCGCTGATAGAGCGGACTATCCTCATCGCGAACACGTCCAACATGCCGGTCGCTGCACGGGAGGCCTCGATCTATACCGGGATCACGATAGCCGAATATTTCCGCGACATGGGATATGACGTTGCACTGATGGCCGACTCCACATCCCGGTGGGGCGAGGCGCTGCGTGAAGTGTCGGGGAGGCTCGAGGAGATGCCGGGAGAAGAAGGCTACCCCGCATATCTTGCCACCCGGCTCTCCGCCTTTTACGAGCGGGCCGGCAGGGTCGTATGCACGGGTTCCGGGGAACGGAACGGCTCCATCACGGTCGTGGGTGCGGTATCGCCACCCGGCGGGGATTTCTCGGAGCCGATCACGCAGAACACGCTGCGGGTCGTCGGCACGTTCTGGGCGCTGGACACGAACCTTGCGTACCGCAGGCATTTTCCCTCGGTCAACTGGATAAAAAGTTACTCGCTCTATCTCGACAGTATCGGGGACTGGTATATCAATAACGTCGCACGGGACTGGAGGGAGATGCGGGAAAATGCCATGTACCTGCTCCAGAAGGAGGTGGAACTGCAGGAGATCGTCCAGCTGGTGGGCCCCGACGCCCTCCCCGACAGCGAGAAGGCCATCCTGGAAGTGACCCGGATGATCCGCGAGGACTTCCTCCAGCAGAGCGCGTACAGCGACACGGATTCCTTCTGCCCTATTGAAAAACAATACCTGATGCTCAAGGTGATCATGGTGTATTATGCAAAAGTGAGCGAGGTGATGACCCGCGGTGTCTCCCTGCGGCAGATCCAGGCGCTCCCGCTGAGGGCAACTATCGGGCGGATGAAGGACGTGGCGGACCTGGACGCCATCCGGAACATGCTCACCGAGATCGACGAGAAACTCATGTCCCTTGAGGTGGAAAAATGAAGCAGGACTCCCTCCTCACGAAGGATTACCGGACTATCCGGTACGTCTCGGGCCCCCTGATATTTGTCAGCAATGTCCACGGGGCATCGTTCGGCGAGATCGTCAGGATAACCTTAAAGGACGGGGAGGAACGTACCGGGCAGGTGCTCGACATCTCCGAAGAGCACGCGGTCATCCAGGTATATGAAGGCACCCGGGGGATCGACACGCTCAACACGAATGTCCGGTTCATCGGAGAGCCCGCCCGGATCAATGTCTCCATCGACATGCTGGGGCGGGTGTTCAGTGGCGTCGGGAAGGCCCGGGACGGGGGCCCGGACATCGTCCCGGAAGCCGTGCTCGACATTGCCGGGACCCCCATCAACCCGTCAGCCCGGGACAAGCCGGCGGACTTCATCCAGACCGGCATGTCTGCAATCGACGGCCTCAACACGCTTGTCCGCGGCCAGAAACTGCCCATCTTCTCGGGCTCCGGTCTTCCCGCCAACAAGCTCGCAGCCCAGATCGCACGCCAGGCAAAAGTCCGCGGAGAAGGAGAGCGGTTTGCCGTCGTGTTTGTCGCGATGGGCATCACGCACAAGGAGGCCTCGTTCTTCATGCAGGACTTCGAGAGAACCGGGGCCCTCGAACGCGTGGTCTTTTTCATGAACCTTGCGGACGATCCTACGGTGGAGCGCCTCGCCGCTCCGCGGTGCGGGCTCACGGTCGCCGAATATCTCGCGTTCAACCACCACCTCCACGTGCTGGTGATACTGACCGATATGATCAATTACTGCGAGGCGCTGCGTGAAATTTCAACAGCCCGGGAAGAAGTGCCCGGCAGGAGAGGATATCCCGGCTACATGTACACGGACCTTGCATCGGTATACGAGCGGGCCGGGAGGCTGAAAGGAAAGGCCGGCTCCATCACCCAGATCCCTATCCTGACCATGCCGGATGATGACATCACCCACCCGGTCCCCGACCTGACCGGCTACATCACGGAAGGGCAGATCGTGCTCTCGCGGGACCTCTTCCGCCGGGGCGCTGACCCCCCGGTCGATGCCCTGCCCTGCCTCTCCCGGCTCATGAACCTGGGGATCGGCCCGGGGAAGACCCGGGAAGACCACCGCGGCGTTGCGGACCAGTTGTATGCTTCGTACGCGTACGGGCGGGACCTGCGCAGGCTCGTGGCAATTGTCGGGGAGGAGGCCCTCACGGACCTGGATAAAAAATACCTGAAGTTCGCGGACAGCTTTGAACGGCAGTTCATCACCCAGGGCGATGAGGACCGGTCCATTGAGAAGACCCTTTCCATCGCCTGGGACCTGTTCTCGCTCCTGCCGGAGGACGAACTGAAACGGATCAAGCGGGAACACATAGCGAAATACCACCCGGCACATGCAGAGAACACGGGAGCCTGACCATGGAGCAGGTGAAGCCCACGAGGATGGAGCTGATCCGGAAAAAGGCCCAGATCAAACTCGCCGAGCAGGGGAGGGACCTCCTCAGGGAGAAGATGGACGCACTGATCCAGGAATTCTTCAAGATCCTCAATTCGGTCTCCGAATCGCGGGAAGAACTCGAGCAGGTCTCCCGCGCAGCAGACCTCGCGCTCCTGATCGCCCAGGCGGTCGATGATCCGGTCACCCTGAAATCCGCCGCCTTTGCGACCCGGAGGTCCATCACCGTCGACATCACCGGAAAAAATATCATGGGAGTGCCGGTCCCGGTCATCGAGAAGAAACGGGTCTCAAAGACCATGCTCGAGAGGGGGTATGACATCATCTCGACCAGCGCGAGGATCGACGAGGCCGCCGAGCGGTACGAGATAGAACTTGACCTCCTGATAAAACTTGCAGAGACGGAGACGGCCATGAGACGGCTCGGGGCGGAGATCCAGATGAACCGGCGCAGGGTGAATGCCCTTGAACAGATCCTGATCCCGGAGCTGAAGAGCCAGGCAAAATACATCAAGAATGCCATCGAGGAACGGGAGCGGGAGGACCTGTTCAGGCTGAAAAAGGTCAAGAGCATCATGGAGAGAAAGAAAAAAGCTGCGAAGAAAAAACAGGCCGGCAGGTAATAATTATTGCGGGGAAGGCGGCGGGGGGTTCACTTCGGCGATCTCTTTTTTAAACGGTCTGTACACTATCCCGCCGCCCTCGTAAAATTTTGAGAAGAACTCCACGAGGTGCAGTCGCACGGAATGGATCGACGGGCTGAACATGGCCAGCACGATGTTGAGCGCATGCAGCAGGATCGCCACGATGACACCGATAATCACGAATCCGAGCGCCCCGCCGAGCTGGTTGGCGACCATGGCAAGGATGACCGAGGCCATGCCGATCGCCATCAGCCGCGCGTACGAGAGGATGTTTCCCACCGTACTCATGATCTCGATGGTGCCGAACACACCGGCGCCGTAGATGATGAGAGGCAGGGCGACAACGATCAACAGTACCGCTGGGTACATGCCCCCCTGCGGGATAAATCCGCCAAGCACCAGGATGAGGGCGATGATCGCGATGATCATGAAAAGCATGCCGCATTTTTCACAAAGGTGCTTCCTGCTTTTGGTGATCACGGCATTCCGGATCCCGATGACCAGCCCTAACAGAACATGAATGACCCCGACGGTAATGGCAAAGAGGAGCATGGGGATCACCGCTTCTGTACGGTTCCAGGTTATCCCAAGAAACGTGACCGGGTGGAGCCAGCCTAAGGATTCCCCCAAATCCCCGAAAAATTCCCCGTACAGGAACCCGAAGATGATGGTGGGGATCGAAGAGATCATGAGGATACCGGAGAGACTGACGATAAAATCCAGTTTCTTGAACCGGTTTTTAAGAGCCAGGGCAAAGAAGAATATGATAAGTCCATACCCGATATCACCGACCATCATACCAAAAAAGATCGGGAAAAAGATCGCGAGGATCGGGGACGGGTCCACCTCACGGTACCGGGGCGGAGAGACGAGCTGCATGATAAACTCGAAGGGTTTTACCCACCACGGGTTATCGTAAAAGACCGGGGCCTTCTCCATCTCTTTTCCGCTCGGGTCCAGTTCGATGACGGCGACCCGCTCGCCAAAGACTTCCCTGACCGCCAGCCGGGTGCGCTGCAGGTATTTTTTTGGGATCCAACCCATGATCACAAAGATGTACTCGGACAACCCGAAGTTCCGGTATGCTCCCAGTTCCCCGTTGATGTCCTCAAGGCGCTTTTTCAGCACTACCAGTTCCTGGTACCAGACCGATGCGAGGGTGAGGAGCTGTTCATCAATTTTTCTGATATCCTCCTGTGCCCGCAGTTTGCTCTCCCCGATGAGGGCGAACATCTCGTAAAAAGGCCTTCCTGAATATTCCTGTGGCAGCCGCACTTCGTTCACATTGACCGAATAAATAAACGAGTGGACCTGCTCGGAGTACCGCCGGTTGAAGACCATGATGGCCGCAAGCGTATCGGCATCGACCGTGGTAGAGGTCATCTCGAACTGGTCGTGGGTAAGCGTGTTGAGTTCTTTTCGTATGATTTCCAGGACTTCGCTGTGTTCTTTCTGGATGAGTAAGATGGTAATCTCGAACCCTTCGAGCAGCGGCAATTCTTTTTCTACCGGCTGGATGATCTCAAGGACCCGGGCATACCGGTTCAGTGCGGTGATCGAGAGCGTGAGTTCGCTTTTTTTTGCCGTCAGGTCGCGCGTAGTTGTTTCGAGCTCGCGGATTATGTCCCGTGCCTTCGCTATGAGCTCGTTGTGGCTCTTGTTCTCAAGGGACGCGCGGACTTTCTGCTGGCCTTCCGGATCATCAGCAGTCCGGGGCAACGTACCAAATATCCCGTTGATCTTGCCCAGGACCTCGGAGATATCATTTACCGTCTCCAGTTTCACCGGAATGAGGGGAATTTCATCCGGGGAGATCAACGACGGTGCATCTTCGAGATGAACGGTACCGGCATTATACAACACATCGACTGCCCGGTTGAGATCGCCCTTTGGCCCGATAATCTGGATTCGTTTCATCCTCTGGAGCATATCACTCCTCTCCGGGATCGTTCCGGACTATTCCAACGTCACATAGCCGACAATCCTTTTCACTGCTGCGGGAAGGTTCCGGGATCCCTGTTCAGATACTGCCTCGCTCTCGGTTAAGGCCGTTTTTTTCAGCTCTTCTATCTCAATCTCTGCCTTCCCTTTCTCGTTCCAGTACAGCTGCTCGGCAGCAGTTTTCCCGGCGCTGTCCGCAGTACAGAGCAGGTCTTCTGCTTCCGATCTGGCGGCAGCAACTGCAGCCTCGGTCTCGGCCCTGACCATATCGATCTTCCTGGTGAACTCCTGCTCCTTTTCCCGTATCTGCTGGAGCAGGGTTTTTTCATCTTCCATGATCTTTCCCCTATAAACCGTGCCTTCGCTTCAAAATGCTCGTGACGCCGCACTGAGGTTCGCTGTTCAGCGGCTCTTTCTTTGCATCAGCCTTGTGTCCGCTCGCAGCAAGTTCCCGGGCTTTCCGGGAGGCCTTCTCGATCCGCTCCCTGCACCTCCCTACGGCATTGTTCCGTATGGTCTCGATGATCGCGGTGATGTCCCGGGTCATTTTTACCGCTCCAGAAACGATTAATTGGTGTATTCCCCAGAGGTTGGATATATACTTTCTTACCCGAAAACCAGCTCCCTCAGGCTCCTTCCACCCACCTGCAGAAAAAGGAATCCATTAATCTCATGGCCGCACAACCTAAAGACCAGCGACCGGCAGGTACCGGGCGGAATAACCGGGGATGGGACAGGTGGATGTTTTTGTCAATACCGGACTCCTGATCATCTTCATCCTTGTACTGGTCCTCCCGTTCAGGGTAAAGATCATTGAACGGAACCTGGAATTGTTCCTGTTTCTCTGCGGGACCGCTGCGCTCACGCTCTCCGGGTTTGCAGCTATTCCCGGTGAGACCACCGGCTGGAGTGCCCGTATCGTCCTTGAATCGCTGACCATCCCGCTCAATATCGCAACAATAGCAGGTATTCCCGTCGGGATAGTCCAGATCGTCCTCATCGTAGGAATCGTAATCTATCTCTTTCACCCTCAGCTGCAGGACGCATTCACCCGGCTGATCGAGACCGTCCCCCTCACGGTTATCGTGCCCTCCGTGATCATCATTCTCGGACTTGTCTCGAGCATCATTTCGGCGATCCTTGCGGCCATCGTCCTTGTCGAGATCGTCAATGCCCTCCCGGTCGGGAGGCGGTCGAAGATCGAACTTGCGGTTGTCGCGTGCTTCTCTATCGGTCTCGGTGCCGGTCTGACGCCCTTTGGAGAACCGCTCTCGACCATCGTCGTCTCCAAACTTTCCGGCGAACCGTACCATGCCGGGTTCGGGTTCCTCCTCCAGAATCTGGGACTGTACATTGTTCCCTCGGTCTTCGGTCTTGGGATCGTCGGACTCGTCCTCTTCCGGAGATCCCATACCGGAGACACCCTGCTGGAATGTATCATTGAACGCGAAAAATTGGCTGACATAGTGGTCCGTGCAGGCAAGGTTTACCTCTTCATCATGGCCCTGATATTTCTTGGCGAAGGGTTCAGGCCCCTGATCCTGGGATATATCGCCATGATCCCGGGGGCTGGCCTGTACTGGATCAATATCATTTCAGCTGTCCTCGACAATGCGACGCTTGCCGCTGCTGAGATAAGTCCCGCGCTCTCGCTCCAGCAGATTGTGGGCGCCCTCATGGGACTCATAATAGCGGGAGGAATGCTGATCCCGGGGAACATTCCGAATATTATTGCTGCAGGCAAACTGGAGATCACGAGCGCAGAATGGGCAAGGACCGGTATCCCCATCGGACTTGCCCTGATGGTCCTTTTTTTTGGTATCCTGTTTGTCCCGCCCATTCTGGGTTTTGCCTGAGATACGACCAGTTCCCCACACTTCTTCTATAAGGAGAAACAACACAGAGAATAACGATAGCCGAGCGTCGTTGTATGAACCCGAAAAGCAAGAAAACGAGGAAACCCCCCGCAACAAAGATCAGGCGGCTTATCGCCGCATTTGGTGACCCGTCCATTGATGAGCGGCACAATGCGGTAGCAGGTCTTGCAGCCTGCGGGGAGCCTGCGGTGGCAGCCCTGATCCGGTTCCTTGCGGAGGCACAGGATACCGATCAGCGCTGGTATGCGGCAGTGACGCTGTCAAAAATCGGCGGGCCGGCGATAATCCCGGTTATTACGGCCATGAAAGAGAACACGGATAAGGAGTTCAGGCGCTATGCGGCAGCAGCACTGGGTGGGATGGGGAGCGCTGCAATCGAGCCCCTGATCGATGCAATGGGGAGCAACGACCGGGTGCTGAGGGGAGTCCTCTCGCTTGCCCTGTGCAGGATCGGAAAGCCCGCGGTCGAACCCCTCACCCGCCGGCTTGCGGACGCTGATGACCTCATCAGGTCCTGCGCGACGCTGACCCTCTGGCAGATGGGTGAAACGGGGCTCCCGTCGATCGTGGAGAGCCTGCAGGACAAAGAGTGACTGCCGGAGCAGTGTCCCTAAAAAACGTTTGGTAATCGTAAAACATCAGCCCCAAAATTGGTAATGGGAAAAGCAAATACCGAATCGATTGAAATCAAAAGCATAAGAAATCCGCTTTCGGGGGCTACGCCCCCGCCGCTCGGGCACCCCCTGATTGTGATAGTACCGTATTACCTGTTCTGGTACCATCCCAATGCGCCCCGTCCCCTTCGGGGGACTGGTGGCGCAAGAGGGGGGTAATCATGATACTTAAAAATGGATTTCTACAGACTAAAAAATATGGAGTTGTCGCCGTATTGGGGGCTGATTATTGATAATTTCCAAACTTTTTTGAGGCCGTACCAGGCCAGTTCAATCGGTCCCGAAACCGAACCAATAAATCTCCTCCCACCCATCGTACCGGTATGCTTGTGCTCTCGCCCGCGATGGAGGCGTACGAAAAGTCCCTGATGGACGAGCTCCTCCGCGCAATTGCGATAGCAAAAGAGGCGCGTTCCCGCGGCCTCGACCCGACAACGGATGTTGAGATCCCCATCGCAAGCGATCTCGCCGACCGTGTGGAAGCCCTTCTCGGGATCAAAGGCGTTGCGGTACGTATCCGCGAGCTCGAGCAGCAGATGTCCCGCGAAGAGGTCGCACTCCGCATCGGCGATGATTTTGTCGCGAGAAAGTTCGGCGAGAAAAGCACCGACGAGATCCTCGACCATTCCATCCGTACCGCCATGGCACTCCTGACCGAAGGTGTCGTGGCAGCACCGACAGAAGGGATCGCGAAGATCGGGCTTGGCAGGAACGATGACGGGACCCGGTACCTGATGATCTATTACGCAGGGCCGATCCGGAGTGCCGGCGGTACTGCACAGGCACTGTCGGTGCTCGTCGGGGACTACGTCCGCCAGAAGCTCGGGATCGGGCGGTACATCCCCCGGCAGGAGGAGGTGGAGCGCTACATCGAGGAGATCCGGCAGTACAACTCCATCATGAACCTCCAGTACCTGCCGAGCGAGGCGGAGATCCGGCTCATCATCGAGAACTGCCCGGTCTGCATCGATGGCGAAGCGACCGAGCAGGAGGAGGTTTCGGGGCACCGGAACCTTGAGAGGGTGGAGACGAATGTCGTGCGGGGCGGTATGGCCCTCGTGATTGGGGAAGGCATCGCCGGCAAGGCACGCAAGCTCAAGAGCCGGGTCGAGAAGATGAAGATGGGGGGCTGGGACTGGCTGGACAAGCTCATTGCCGGGGCAAAATCCGGCGAGAGCGAGAAGACAGCCGGTATCAGACCTCTCGACAAGTACCTTCGCGACCTTATCGGCGGCCGCCCCGTCTTTGCGTACCCGATGCGCAAAGGGGGGTTCCGGCTCCGGTACGGGAGATCGCGGAACACGGGGTTTGCTGCTGCCGGGCTCCACCCGGCGACCCTGCACATACTCGGAGAATTTCTTGCGGTCGGCACGCAGATGAAGACCGAGCGCCCGGGCAAGGCGTGCGGCGTGGTGCCGGTCGATTCGATCGAGGGGCCAACCGTCCGCCTCACCGGGGGCACGGTGCTCCGCATCGACGATGAAGTCACCGCAAAGAAACTTTCCCCCTCTGTAGAGAGAATCCTCGATGTGGGTGAAATCCTCATATCGTTTGGCGAGTTCCTGGAGAACAACCACCCTCTCATCCCCGCCGGGTACTGTGAGGAATGGTGGTTACTTGACGCCGGACCCGGCACAAAACCGCCGACTGATGAGGACGAGGCGCTCGCACTCGCACGGGCAGGGGGGTACCTCCACCCCGCGTACACCTGGTTCTGGGACGATATCACGGCCGGGCAGATCGCGGCGCTCGCAGATGCCGTATCCGGCAGCGGTACGGTGCAGGACGACTGCCTCCACCTCCCGCAGGAACCGGAAATAAAGATTATTCTCGAAGAGCTCCTCATCCCCCATGAAGTGTGGGAAGGAGTCGTGAAGATCAGGAACTACCGCTCGCTTATCGCCTGTCTGGGCCTCGACGAAACCCTGAAGAAACGGGCGGTCTGGAACGGACAGCTCCCGGAAAAACCCCTGGACCTCGTCACCCATCTGTCAGGGTTCCGGCTCAGGTCGAGGTCCGGGACCCGGATCGGCGGGCGCATGGGCAGGCCCGGGAAATCCAAGCCCCGCAAGATGAACCCGCCGCCGCACGTACTCTTCCCGCTCGGGGACTCCGGTGGCAACCGCCGCTCGTTCCAGTCTGCATCTGCCCATACTGCGGAGGTGGACGCGAACAACACCGACCTCGACTTCCAGAAAGAGGGCGGGATCATCGAGATAGAAGTCGGGAGACGGCGGTGCAGCGGGTGCCAGGAGATCACGTACCTGAACCGGTGCGAGAAGTGCGGCGCACACACCGTTCCCATCACCATCTGCCCCAAGTGCGGGAGGGAGACAACGGTTGACCGCTGCCCGGCGTGCAACGTCCCCACCAGCTGCAGCCAGCGGGTCACCCTGAATATGAAGGCGGAATACGCAAAGGTGATGGAACGGCTGGGCCTTAAGGTAGACAGCGTCGCGCTCGTGAAAGGGGTGAAAGGGGTGATCTCACGGGAAAAGACCGTGGAGGCTATGGAAAAAGGGATCCTCCGGGCTGCCCGCAATATATTTGTCTTCAAGGACGGCACAACAAGGTTCGATATGATCGACCTGCCCCTCACCCACATCCGTCCGGACGAAGTGCGGGTCTCCGTATCAAAACTCCGCTCGCTCGGCTATGTCAGGGATACCCGGGGATATGACCTCCAGAACGGTTCGCAGGTCGTGGAGATCCACCCGCAGGACATCCTTGTCTCCGACTCCTGCGCCGAGTACATGGTCAGCGTGGCGCAGTTCATGGACGACCTGCTCGTCAAGTGTTACGGGCTTGAGCCGTTCTACAATGTGAAAGAGCCAGCCGATCTCGTCGGGCACCTCGTCATCGGGCTCGCCCCGCACACGAGCGCCGGGGTCCTCGCCCGGATCGTCGGATTCACGCGTGCGAATGTGGGATATGCCCACCCGTTCTTCCATGCTGCAAAGCGCCGCAACTGCTTCTATGGCGATACTTCGGTCGAGGTCTACGATGGGAAGAGCTGGACGAAATGCCAGATACGGAAGTTCGTGCTGGAGAACTTCGACCTGACGCGCCCCGGCCTGGACCGGCTCGGGACCTATTACTCGGACCCGGCCCGCCCATTCCTCACCCGGACCGTGGATACCGGCGGCCAGATCCATCTCCGAAGGATCACGTCGGTGTCCATCCATCGCTCCCCCGCCTCGCTGATCCGGTTCACGACCTCACGGGGAAAAGAGCTCGTTGTGACCCCCGATCACGCGATGCTTGTCTGGGACACCGGTTACCTGAGGAAGATCAGGGCGGTGGAGCTCAAAGCGGGTGATGCGGTACCGGTCTTCGAAGGCTCGTGCGTTCTTGCCGACCGCATCGTTGCCGCTGATGCCGTGCCGGCGCCGGACGAACGGGTCTACTGCATGACGGTCGCGGACGACCACACCCTTGTTGCCAACGGCATCTTCACCGGCCAGTGCGATGGCGACGAGGACTGCATCATGCTCCTCCTCGACGGGCTCATCAACTTCTCGCGTTCGTTCCTGCCGCAGAACCGGGGCGGGTCGATGGACGCTCCCCTGGTGCTGACGAGCAGGATCGACCCCGCCGAGATCGACAAGGAAGCCCTGAACGTAGACGTCTGCGACCATTACCCTCTGGAACTCTATACCAGTGCGCTCGCCTACGCCGATCCCAAGACCGTTGCGGCACTGATCGACCGGGTGGAAAAACGGGTCGGCACGCCGGCGCAGGTCGAGGGGTTCCAGTTCACCCACGACACTTCCGATATCTCCGCCGGCCCGCTGGAGTCCATGTATACCCAGCTCAAGACCATGACCGACAAACTCGGGGCCGAACTGGTACTTGCCGAGAAGATCCGGGCCGTTGACGCGGACGATGTGGCGGAACGGGTCCTCACCACGCATTTCATCCGCGACCTCATGGGCAACCTCTCGGCGTTCTCCAAGCAGAAGTTCCGGTGCACGAAATGCAACACGAGCTACCGGCGGATGCCGCTTGCCGGGAAATGCACAAAGTTCCGGGGGAAAGGGATCTGCAACGGCAACATCATCCCCACCGTGCATGAAGGCTCGGTGAAGAAATACCTGGAGATGTCCCGGGAGATCTGCCGGAAATACAAGGTCTCCGAATATACCAAGCAGCGGGTCGAGGTGCTCGACCTTGCGATCACCTCGACGTTCGGAGAGGAGAAACAGCAGCAGCTCGGGCTTGCGGATTTCATGTGATCCGTGACCGCAGGTATTTCCCTCGCCGGCCCTGCACAGGTGCGGGGACAGCCAGGCCCGGCCACCAGCGATTGAGACAGGGTTTTACCAACAATTTTGGAAAAATATACATCCACTCAAAAGCTTATACTGCTCCGCACCAAATACAATCTGAGCGAGAATAACCAAGTGGTCAACGGTGATCGACTCAAGATCGATTCGCGCAGGCGTTCGCAGGTTCGACTCCTGCTTCTCGCATCACCTATAAACCCCTGAACTGGATTATGTGAATAACCCCAGAATCCGGCGGTGCGGCACCCCCCGGGTTACTGTTTCCGGATGCCGGTTGAGAATTTTTCCAGAGTCCCGGTGAATGATCCGCTGTCGACATCCTTTTCAATGGTCGATACGGACGAGACAAACGTCATTCCCTTCTGCTCAAGCGCCTTTCTCACGACAGTGATGGCGGACTGGTCGCCGCGGCCACCCATCTCAACGAGCACGTGGAACGGTTTTCCGCTGCCGCCCGTAACCGAATCGAGGTACGTATTGACGTACGCAGGTACTTTCCCGGCCCAGACCGGGCTCGCGATGACGAGAGTGTCAATACCGGTGAGATCAGTCTTCGTCGTTTTGATGGGCGATTTCATCCCAAAGAACGCCTTCATCGCTTTTCCTGCAACGCCACAGTCACGGACCGGCTCTATCCGTACCAGCTCTGCATCCAGCAGCTTTGCGAGGGCAGTTGCGACCTTCTCGGTGTGCCCTTTCCACGAGTAATAGACTACCCTGGTTGTCATGGTAATTCTCATGTAACGATCCTGCCGGGTGGGGAAAAAGGTTCTGGTGCATCTGCGGGTTCAGATAAGGTAGTGGTTGGTGAACGGTTTTTCACTTCATTAAAATTTCCTGCCGACCTAAATGTATCAGAACCGCTGGCAGCTGAGTCCCTCATCAGTCGCTATCTTCCTGTCACCTCCCTGGCATTCCGCTACCGGTCCCGGCGTTGCATCGAAGGGGAATGCAATCTGCACACCCCGTCAGGATTGTAACTGGCCCGTTCAGGCAAGCCGCAACGTAAACCGTATCGCAGTACCTGATTGCCGGTCACCCGGAATCCTGTCATCGGCCCATACCTTTCCACCATAGCTCTCTATTAGCATCTTGACGATATGGAGCCCGAGCCCGTAACTGCTCCGCTTGCGGGAATCCTGCATAAACCGGTCGAACACCAGCGGTTTCATAGCCCCGGGAATGCCCGGCCCGGTGTCACTGACGGATATTTCCAATAATCCTTCGGGAACCTCACGGGCTGTGACCGTAATCTCGGTATCCATTCCTCCGAATTTAAGACTGTTTGAGAAGAGGTTGTCAAATACCACGCCCAGCATGTCGTTTGCAAGCACCGTCCGGTTGCAGTTTTCCATAATGAGGCGGATGCCCGGGCGGGACTGCATCTCCTTTTTGATAATCGATGCAAGATCCACCGCTTTTATTTCGGAGGGGTTCTTGTAGATGCGGCTGATCGTCTCGATATTACGGATGACATCGTCGCTCTTTTTGGCAAGCGCGATAATTTTATCTGCAAATATTCTCTCTGAATCCTGTGCCGTGTGGCGGAACAGTTCGGCATACCCACGAAGACCCATGATCGCGTTCAGGATTTCATACGTAATCGCATCGAGGTAGATATCGAGGTAGAGGTTTGCCTTCCTGTTCAGCTCTTCAAGATCCCGGTTTCGTTCTGCGAGGGCCTCCCTCGCATCCCTGAGATCATCCCGCTGCTGTTCGATCTCTTCCAGGAGGTCATGCAGTTCGTCCTGCTGCTGCTGGATCTGGCCGAGCATATGGTTGAGGGAGTGGATGAGGGAGACGATCTCCTCATCGCCTTTCTCGGGTATCCGCAGGGTAAGGTCACCGGACCTTCCTATGGATTTCATACCGTTGTCTAATTCATTCAGGGGGGCAAGGATGAACCCCTGGAGGAGGAGCTGGACCGCAACTAAAAACGCGATGCTGAGGATGATGATGGCGGCTGCAACGATCAGGATTGATCTCTGGACCTCCTGGTAGACCGGGCGATTGGTCTCAATTTTCAGGAGGAAGAACGAAGGCTCGTTCTCTATTCCCGTAATGATCGCAAACCCGTCCAGATGGTTTTCATCCGCCTGACGGATAATGATCGCCCCCCCTTTTGCTTTCGTCCATTCGTCTGCTGACAGTACTCCATCAGCAGTTTTCGGGTTGTAGGGGAGGAGCGTGGCGTCCAACTGAAGCATCGTATCAATGTCGCTGATCCTTTCAGAATCGAGGAGACGGGCCATGACGAGTGTCCCCGCCGTGGAATTAGACGGGTTACCGTACAGGACAGGATAACCAACGAGGATGACGGGATCGTTATTGATGGAGGAGATCCCCCTCCGCCCGGAGACACCACCGGAAAATCCCTCGGGTAGTATACTATCATGGACGATTGTGTCAAGTTCGAGGGGAGCATCCTCGATAGTATTTCCGTTCCTGGAAATGGTTTCGGAGAAAACACGGTTCCCGCTGGCATTGTAGACGATGATGTAATCGATTCCGAGGTCCTTCATCGAGACCGACTGGAAGAGCCGCGAGGGATCCTGCTCCCCGCCCGGGTTTGTAAAAATCGCCGCGGTTTCATCGCGGTCTGCCCAGTCATGGCAGGTGGCTGCCACGGTTTCTATCTCGTTGTTGAGCTGGGAAATAAAACGCTGGACATGGGATGTGGTCTCCTGCTTCTCAATAATTCCGAACGACTGGAGGATGATTGCCTGGGTGATGAAACTCAAAACAATCAGGAAAATGATCAATGTGGTTACCAGAATCAGTCGGGTGCGGGTCCGTATCTTCATGCGGGAAACTCTGGGATACTGTTTCTCCGGAATAGCTTATCATATCTCTCGCCATAAATCCAATATGACTATAGTGTTTTATAGGGGGTTATGATATAACCCCCGCGAAGGCCCGGAATCTTCGTCACCCGTTTTTCCGGAATGATTAAGAACGCTTACCCGGTACAAGCAGAATGGAAGTGTGCACTCGGAATTACGATCTCAAACGGGTTGTCACGACCAGGCTCATCGGTCCGGATAAGAATGGCTGTGATGGTTTCCCGATCTCTTTCAGACACCAGGATTCCCTCCTGCCATGCATTCTCTCTTTTCTGCACTACTCATCCGCACAACTACGCTCACCATGTGATCGCAGGATGGGCAGGTGGCCACTACGCAATCATCCGTATAATCATCCCCTCTACCGGTGACTTCCGGGATGGCAAACGCTGGAATATACCGGTCTGCATAGGAGATCCCACATTTCGGACATCTGACCTCTACGGTTATTACGGACGTTATCATCATTCACCCCGGGTAATCGGACATCTGCGTTCTGCAGGTATCATCAAGTCCTTCAGGATATTGTATATCCTCCCATCGGGAGAGCATCTCCTGGTGACAGGAAAGGCCGGGACCTGCGAGGACACCTCTCTCCTGAACGGCCTGATCTGCCCTCGCACGTTTCCGCATCATTTTGCGCGAGGCCCGTAGCAGGTGGATCTCAGCCTTGTCGGAAGTGCAGGATGTGGCCGCGATGTTGAACGCGGCATTCACATCGGCATGAATAACCCTGCCGCACTGCGGGCACTCAAAACGCTTGCGAACACGTCTCCCAAACCCCCCGCACCTGCTGCATCGCTTGGAAGTGTTGGACGGGTTGACATAAAGGACCGGTATGCCGCGGTTGAGCGCCCGTTTTTCCACGAGGTGCAGCAGCGCTACGAATGATCCATTGTCGAAAGAGAACTCATATGAATCCTCTACTTCCCGCTGATGGAGGTAACGGCACGAAAAAAGTTTTTCAAACTTGATTCCGGCGCAGAAGGATTCGGCAAAACCGACGATCTGACGGGCGATCTTGTGGAGAGCGGCCTTGAACTCCTTCTTCTCGCGGCTCTTGACCTTTTTAAGTTTCCAGAGTTTTCTCTCCCGGTACAGTTTCGTGCAGTTCTGTGTCGATGAAGTCCTTCCATAATGCAGCTTCTTTCCAAGTTTCATGACTTTTCCACTTACAAGATCGGCAGCGACTACTGCATGGCCGGTGGTATTCAGGTCAACTCCTATCCAGCGGGTTTGCAGGAAAGCATTTCTATGAAATCTGATCACCTCGGTCACGTGGACATTCGACAATTCCGGCAGGAGGATTCGTATGCCCTTACCCTGCAGACATCCCGGATGACCTGACGGGCAGCAGACAGGGCAGCTACCGGTTGCCGGAGAATACGGTCCCGGATGTAGAGGGGATAGAAGCAGAAGAGATCGAAGAACGGGACGGTGGATCCTGCATGCCGGCACAGACCCCGGCGGACTGACTCGAGAACGCTCTGTAGGGTCTCATCGACATTAACCTCTGTCCAGCAGAATCCCAGCATCGAAAGCGCGTGCGAATCGCTGCCGGCAACTTCGGGAATCCTGTGAATATTCATGACCTGCTTGTTGGATCCGGGCTCGCTCCCGTCGAGGGATTCCACGGCATCAAACCCGAGCCCCGCATAATTCCCGTAGCCCAGCTGTGAGTGTGGATGGGGAGCAACGGACACGCCGCTGTCCTGTAGGATGGATTCAAGGACCAGGTCTGTCCGTGTATCCGTTATCTGACGGTCTATGCCCAGGGCGATCCAGTGTCTCCGGACCGCGATATTTCCTCCTTCAATGCCAGGTATCACCACAAGACCGGACTCCCGGCTGAGTCTTTGTGCTTCGGACGTAGAGAAGAGACGGCTGTGATCAGGTATTGCAATGGCATTGATGCCGGCATCCCGTGCCTTCTTTACCATCTTCCGCGGGCTGTGAACCGCATCAACAGACCGCCGGGTATGTACATGGAAATCGACTTTCATATCCATTCACTCCGGGAGCCAGGGCAGGTTCCGGTCCCGTCACCATTTCCGGCCGGGACATGGCGATTCAAACTTGTGCAGGGCTTTCTCTGGAAAACAAGCGGGTTGACAAGAAGTACCGTGAAACTTCCCGTCCGGAGCAGGTGAAATGGTAAAGGCGAAGTGAAGCGCCCGGCTGCTATCGGCATGCTTGTCCCATCGGGTTTTTCCAAATGCGACACAATAGAGTCTGTCAGTTCTATATATAAAATTTTTTAAGACTATATTCCCTGACAGGATCTGGGAGGGCACTCCACACAGTTCCGGGAAAAATGGTGTACGGCAAAATTATGGATCCGGGATGACCGGTACAACAAAGTTGTTATTTACCGGTTTTTTTCTTGTGGGGCCCCTGTTCGTTTTCAATAAGGAGGTTGATGACCGTCTCAGAGATATCCCCTGCATATTCACCGGACCTCCGGATACTCTCAGCTATGTACCCGATATTGATCGCGATCATCGTGTCCTGCCTGAGTACCATGTTATTGATATCCCCGCAGATGTTCTCAAGTGCGCTGATGGACTCGATATTCCGGTTCGCTTCCTTCATATCCGTATTAAAGAATGAGACGATGCTCCGGTCAAATATCTCAAGGGACAGGGTACTGGATTTCTTGATCGCGGTAAGGATCTTCTTGTCGATATCGGCGCCGACAATCGGTAAAGTATGCTCAGCGATTCTTACTGCGTGGTCGCCAACGCGTTCGATGATCCGGCTGAGCATGTAGTAATGCATTGCCAGGCTCTGGGAGATTTCCATCTTCCGGGAGAGCGAAGTGTTCTGCATGATCATGTTCGTCTGGCGGGCAATCAGCCAGTTGAGCCGATCGGCGTCCATGTCCCGGACGATCACATCCTGTGCGAGTTCCTTATTGTGGGTTTCAAGCGCGGCAATGGCATCCTCATGCATATTCTTGACGATAACAAACATGCGCTTGATGGTGTTGTCAAAGGGCATCTCTGCCGGGTTCAAAAGGTCTTTTATCGTGATGACCGTATCAGTTTCTTCCACGATTTCCTGGCCGATTGTCATCTGGGTAAAGTCCCGGACCCCCGTCCGCACAAAGGGGGAGAACCGCTGCTTGGTGGTGAGACGGATCACATTGAATCCTGTAATGTATGCACCAATCAGCATCCGGAACAGGAACGCAGGATCGGTAATAGTACTACAATTGATCTCCTTGGTCCGTTGATCCGGCTCTTCCGTGATCTTCTTGGTCACAACGAGTGTCCCGTCCGGCTGGATCATGATACCGACAGGATCATTCTTTTTGATCTTCTGCTGTTCCGCCCAGTCCTTGGGGAGTGTCACCACAAAGGAAGCACCCCCGGTCATCTGCACCCGCCGTATCTCCATCTTCATCACCGGATTACAATAGAATTCTGATTTCCCTATGCTACTCTATTTGTCTATTTCCTGTATATATACTCGTATAGTTTATGGCGAAAAAACGTTTAATAGGCCGGGTTGAATGGATAATCGAACACCATGAATGCGAAACGGAGTTCTTATCTGATTATTACCCTCGGCCTTGTCGCAGTGTTCATACTCGCGATTGCTGCAGGGTGTACAGGCAACGGATCAACGAATACGGCTTCCACGCAGGCACCAAGTGCACCAACTGCACTCTCGACCACCCCCACTAACTCTCCCACTGTCCAGGCAACGACCGCAGCACCGGTAACAACGAGTACGCCGGTTTCAACAGGCCAGAAACAGACCCTCAAGATCAGCGGATCGACTACAATCCTCCCGATTGCCCAGGCAGCAGCTGAAGCGTATATGGCAACCCACCCGGACGCTGATATCCAGATCTCAGGTGGCGGATCGGGTGTCGGCATCCAGGCGATTGGTGCCAAGACCGTGGATATCGGCATGACCTCCCGTGAAGTGACCAGCGCCGAGATGGCCAAGTACCCCTCCTTCGTCATTACGCCAATTGCGCAGGACGGCATTGCCGTCATTGTCAACCCGGCCAACACGATCCAGACTATCACCTCCGATCAGATCAAGCAGATTTATCTTGGCAAAATCACCAAATGGACACAGATTACCGGAGCAGGTGTTTCCGGCACCAACAACCAGGTCGTCGTTATCGGGCGTGACAGCGCATCAGGAACCCGGGTGTATTTCGAACAGAGCGTTCTGCCGGCAAATACGAACCCGATCGCCTCGATGCAGGAGCTGAACTCCAATGGCGCGGTCAGCCAGAACGTTGCGCAGACCCCATTGGCCATCGGCTACGTTTCGATCGGGTTCCTGAGCAGCAATGTCAAGGCAGTCCCGATCATGGGAACGAACGGTGTAGTGTCTATTCCCTCTGTTGCCACCGTGAAGGACCTGACCTACCCGATGTCCCGCGATCTCTATCTCATCACCAACGGCAAGCCAACCGGACTTGCCGGCGACTTCATCAACTACATCCTCAGCCCAGATGGGCAGAAGATCGTTGCCGATCAGGGATATGTCCCCCTGAGTTGAGATGATCGGTCCGGATGAACATCAATTTTTTTTCTTTTCCACGGGGCGAGCATCGTGAAAATTGCCGGAACCACAATCGGATTCAGGACCGCCTCACCGGGCAGTGCCCGCAGCTCCCGGCTCAGGGAGCGATCGATCAAGACCCTCTTCTTCTTCACAGCCTTCTTTGCCGTTATTGTCATTGGATTCATCATCCTCTTCCTGGTACGGGATGCGTACCCGATCCTCGAGCAGGTCAGCCTGCCTGATTTCCTCCTTGGATTGTCCTGGGAGCCGACTGCAACAGTGCCGCTGTTCGGGATCCTTCCGCTTATTGTCGGGACACTTCTCGTCACCATCGGTGCCATGGTCTTTGCCATCCCGCTTTCCCTCGGCTGTGCAATCTACATCTCCGAACTTGCATCCCCCCGGATGAAAGCGATTCTCAAACCGGCAATCGAACTGCTGGCGGGGATCCCTTCCGTGGTCTACGGGTTCTTCGGTCTTGTCGTTCTCACGAATTTCATACGGATTGTATTTAATCTCCCGACGGGAAACACGTGGCTTGCCGCATCCCTCCTTCTGGGGATCATGGCCCTTCCCACGATCGTCAGTGTGTCTGAAGATGCTATCAGCTCTGTCCCGCACGAATTCCGCGAAGGCTCGCTTGCCATCGGTGCAACCCGGTGGCAGACGATCAGCCGGGTGACTGTGCCGGCAGCCCTCTCGGGCATCGCTGCTGCCATCATTCTCGGTATCGGCAGAGCGGTCGGAGAGACCATGGCGGTCCTGATGGTGGCCGGTAATACAGCGATCATCCCCAATCCGATCTGGAACATCTTTTCCACGGTAGAAACCCTGACCGGGGCGCTTGGTATTGAGATGGGGGAAGTCTCCATCGGCAGCGATCATTACCATGCATTGTTCGCTGTGGCAGTCGTGCTGCTGTTCATCACGCTTGTCATCAACCTTTCTGCGGTTGCCATCCTTCGCTATCTTCACGAAGGGCGCACGACCCGTCCCGGCCGGAAACCCTTCATCAGTACCGCTGCAATGGACTCGATCGGAAGGATCGCAAAAATCCTCGTTGCGGCAGTCCTTGTTATATTTCTGTTTGCAGCCGCTCCCTCGTGGCTGGCGGCCATTGTCCTGCTCGCGGGTGGCGCATGGTATTTCGGCAGGGGCCGGCTCTCACGGGCAACGATCCAGAAATGCTCCTTTGCACTGATCGCAGGAGCTACCCTCATCGTCCTGGCAATTCTTGTCATCATCCTCCAGGACATCATCGTCCACGGTCTCCCGGCAATCTCGTGGGATTTCCTGACCCAGTCACCCAAAGATGCAGGCAGATCAGGAGGAATTTTCCCGGCGATCGTAGGTACAATGTACTTGGTGATCGGCGCGATCGCCATCGCACTGCCACTGGGTGTCGGGGCAGCGATTTACCTGGTGGAATACACCCGGGAGGGAAAGGTCACCCGGTTGATCCGGACCGGTGCCGATCTCCTCAACGGTACTCCGTCGATCGTATTCGGCCTCTTCGGATTCGCCTTCGTTGTCCTGTATCTCAATGTCGGGGTCTCGATGATTGCCGGGCAGATCGCGCTGGCGATGATGGTTCTGCCCACCATAATCAGGACAACGGAAGAATCCTTAAAGAACATCCCCCACTCCCTGCGGGAGGGGAGCCTTGCACTCGGGGCCACCAGGTGGCAGACCATCAGTAAAGTGGTCCTTCCCCCTGCGGTTCCCGGCATTGTAACCGGTGTGATCCTCTCCATAGGCAGGGCTGCCGGTGAGACTGCCCCCATCATGTTTACGGCAGTTGTGGTTTCGCAGCGGTTCCTGCCGTCGTCAATCTTTGATCCCGTCATGGCGCTGCCGTTCCAACTATTCTACCTTGCAACCAATGTCTCGAATTCCACAACCAACAGGTACGGCACGGCGCTGGTCCTGCTGACGCTTGTGGTTGGATTTTATTTGGCAGCAATTTTCGTGAGAACCCATTTCCAGAACAAATCACGGGGATAATATGTCTGACAACAGTATCGTTTCCACAAACAATCTGAACCTCTGGTATAACGAGAAGCAGGCCCTCCAGTCGATCACCATGAAGATCCCAAAGAACAAGGTGACTGCCCTGATCGGCCCTTCGGGATGCGGGAAATCGACCCTGCTGCGCTGCTTCAACCGGTTGAACGATCTCATCGATCACGTGAAGATCACCGGTGAGATCATGCTCGATAATGAGAATATCCATGCCCAGGGAACGGATGTCGTCTCCCTGCGGAAGAAGGTCGGTATGGTCTTCCAGAAGCCAAATCCGTTCCCGAAATCCATCTACGAGAACATCGCGTACGGCCCGAAGGTCCATGGCGTGAAGGACAAGAGCGAACTTGACAGGGATGTAGAGCAGAGTCTCCGTCATGCCGCCATCTGGGACGAAGTAAAAGACCGGCTGAACGATTCCGCCCTCGGTCTCTCCGGTGGCCAGCAGCAGCGGCTCTGTATCGCCCGCACCCTCGCTGTCGGGCCTGAGGTGATCCTGATGGACGAGCCCTGTTCGGCGCTTGACCCGATTGCGACCGCGAAGATAGAGAACCTGATCGATATGCTCAAGCAGGAGTACACGGTCATCATCGTCACCCACAACATGCAGCAGGCAGCACGGGTCAGCGATTATACGGGATTCATGTATCTGGGAAAGCTCATCGAGTGCGGGAAGACCGTGGATATCTTCGAGCACCCCAGAGAGGAACTCACGGAGAATTACATCACCGGCCGGTTCGGTTAGGAGAAAGGAATGGCAGAAAAATTCCATACGGAACTCAAAACCACGAAAAAAGAGACCGTGGCAATGGCGCTCTTCGGCCGCGGGATGCTCAGAGACGCTGTGGATGCACTGATACGGCAGGACAAGGAACTTGCTGCCACGGTCGTAGCCAAGAAAGATGCACTGCACGAGATGGAAGTAAAGCTTGAGGAGCACTGTTACCAGCTCATCGCCACCGGCCAGCCGATGGCAAAGGACATGCGGGTCATTGCCTGCACGCTTAAGGTGATCAATGCATCCATGCGGATTGGACGATACGGCAAGGTGATAGCCAACATCGTCAAGGATATTTCCGACAGGCCCCACATCGCCCGCCTGATGAGTATCCCCCACATGGCGGAACTTACCATGGATATGATCGACGATGCAGTCAAAGCATATGATACTGATTCGGTTGCGCTGATAGCAGATTTCTCTGCCCGGGACGATACGATCGATGCGCTCAGGCACTCGATCTTCCGCGAGGGGATCACCTACATGATGGAAGATCCCAAGACTATCACCCGCTGCACCTACTACATCCTCGTCGCCCGCTACCTCGAACGCTGTGCCGACCATGCCTGCAAAATCGCAGAAAATGTCCATTATATGCAGACTGGTGAGAGGATCGAGATTCACTAAAAGTTGTGATCGCGGGAGGGTTCATGGAAAAGAAGACGGTACTATTTGTCTGTTCGTTCAACTCAGTCAGATCCCAGATAGCAGAGGGGCTGCTGCGCCACCGGTGCGGGGGTCGGTATTCCGTCTGCTCCGGAGGCCTCGCACCGGCAGGGTTGAATCCCTATGCCGTACAGGTCATGAAGGAAGCCGGCATCGATATCTCCCGGCAGCGATCGAAATCGGTTGCCATCTTTTCGCAGAGAAAGTTCGACTATGTGATTACTCTCTGCGACCAGGTTGCCCGCGCTGCCTCCAGTATGATTCCGAAAGGCGACCGGGTCTGCCACCGGGGATTTGTCAGCCCGTCCGAAATCCGGAAGAACAAAGATGAGATCATTGCGGATTACCGGAAACTGCGGAACGACATCGGGGCGTGGATTACGGAGATATTTCCCGATTGCCCATCAGGAACACCCGTTATGGGTTCCCCGGGATGTACTGATCCAGTGGGTCAGGGGAATTCTCCGGAAAAACCGGTCGTCTATCAGGATCCCGCGTCCAATCGGTCAGTTCGCTGATGCTGCCGATGATACTGGTACGTGCTGTGACAATAATTCCCGCAGGAATCTTCGAACGTTACTATTGTATTTTCTGATAAAACTATAGTTTAGTATAGACTTAATCGATAAAAGATATATCTTCGGACAACCAATTTCTCCCAGGAATTCCATGACCGCAAGGACAGGTGATGACGGCGTTTCGGTGATCGTCGGGACACTCCTTCTCATCCTCATCACGGTGACCGCCGCCGCCGGCCTCGCAATCATGATCTCCCAGATGCAGAAAGATGCGATGAACCGGCAGGCCCACATTTCTGCAGTGCAGAACGAACAGATCCTGATCACCGGTGTAACTTTTGAATCCGTCCCGGCTGCGTGGGATCAGGCTTTCTGGCCACCGAACGGTACTCTCAACCAGAGCTATAATGCGGTGACGTTCTCCCTCACCAACCTGAATACCGAAGATTCAAGCGTAATCGGCATATCGGTCAATGACCTATATGCACATAACTTCACGGTGGTCTCCTCTTCCTCTCAGCCCGTATATATCCCCTATAATTTCTCAAGCCAGGACCCTTCATCTTCTCTTGCGGTGCCAGCGAGTGCCAGTGAAAAGATCCGGATCAATTTCACGACGGATTTTTTCTCGCCGCCTCCCCGCATCGGACCGGACGATCAGGTAACGATCCATGTAATGACCACCCTGTACAATACGTTTGGGAAATCGTTCCAACCCCCGAACCCGGTGATCCAGTCGAATACCGTGACGCAGAATCTCGGTTCCATCCAGCGGGAGGCCCTCGTGCTGGACGGGACGCAATCCTTTGCAGCGAACAACAATACGATCGTTGACTGGAACTGGTCGATCCAGGACGCATCCGGGACGATAACAGATGGTGCACCCGACCAACAGGGAAACTGCACGGATACGCAAAACCTCACTACCCCGAACTATTTAGAGGGGAAGATTGCTCACTTCCAGCCGAACCTGCCAGGCCCGTTCTGTGTATACCTGACCGTGCAGGACAACAGCGGGATGAGAAGGAGCTCGGACTATGTGGTAATTCCCTCCAATAACCAGTTTGTCCCACCGGCGAACTTCTGGGTACAGTTCAACCCGAACCCTCCGTCTTACTTCATCAATGTCACGATAAAGGACATCAGCGGCAGACCCGTGCCCGACGCGGTCGTGAACTATATCATCGATACCAACCAGTTCGGGAACCTGTCTCTCGACAACTATGAGGGGATAACCGATGGGAACGGGATGAACAGCTCGAACGTGACCTCAGGAAGCGGCACCGTGAAAGTGATATCCGGGAATTTCGCGCCCATCGACGTTGCGGTCAGGGGAAGCCGTTGAACGCCCTCCGCCTGCTTCCATGGTTTTCCGGTGTCCCGGGTAGCTCATCGGATCCCTCCGAGGCGGAAGATATTGTCAGAAGTCTTTCGGGAAACCATGGCAACCGGTCTCTCCTGACGGCAACAAAGATGAGCAGGTGATATGCATGGGATACGGTTCTTCGAATATGATAAACCTCGACGGCCCTCTCATCCAGTTGTTTGCGGGATTTCTCCTCGCGATCATCGGTTGCGTGATCATCATCAGCGCACCCGGTTTCTCCCAGTTCTCGTACCTGCTGTTCCTCGTCGCAGGTATTCTTGTCGCCCTTGCCGCGATCTCCCTTGCTTCAGAGTAGGATCTTCAGATGTGCTCTATAGTTTTTAAAAAAATATATAAATTACCCGGTTGAACTATATTCAAGAGCCTACCGGATCCGTTTCCCGGTGATCCGGGGCCAGAGAGGATTGTCTTTATGCAGGTATGGCGGAAAGGAATGATGACCCCGGTTACCCGGTGCGGGTTGATTGCCGGTGCGATCAGCGGGGAGATCATGGTATTGATAGTACTCATAAACATCATCCTCATCAGAAATTATTCCGGAGCCGGGACTGCATCCGCCGGGATTCCTCTCATTGTTATCTGGAACGTTGCATACCCGCTTCTCGTTATCGTCGTTTTTGAGATGGGGGGAATCTTCGCGGGCCGGCTGTGTCGCCGACAGACCGAAGGCCCGAAAGATTCCTTCCTTACCGGGATGATCGCCGGTGTAACAACCAGTATCATCCTCGAGGTTATGTGGTTCTCCGATATCGTCAGCCTCGTAGTCCATACCGGATACTCGAACTCCGCACTGACTTCAGGCTATGAAAGTGTCTTCCTTGTGGTAGGATTGCTGATTGTTCTCGTCTTCACAGGTGGCATCCTCTCGGCGTTCGGTGCCTATATCTATTCGGTAAGGACGGTTACCGGAAGGGATTGATTACCTTACCGTGAAGTTTTTGCCGCAGCAGTTCATCCGTTGCCAGAACAAAAAAATTAAAACTATGGAGTGATGGGCACGGATAACCGGAACCTGATCCGATCAAAACAGGTAGTGCCGGTGTCCTTCCTGAAAAAACCGCCTTTCAGGGTTACGCATACAACAGTCGGACCCTCCGCCATGTCCGGGCCCAGCGATTCAGGCCATTTCGCCGATTATCTATAGCAATATAGAGCAAAATTCCAATAATAGGGTATAGTTCGACAAAGTATATCTCATTTCATGACCAAAAAGTGATAACACCGATGGCGGGACCTTTGCCGGTTTGGCAAAACCGGGGCAGCCCCCTGAGTCTGACAGTGGGGGACTACCGTGGAGAAGAATTCCGGAACATCAGTGCTCTCCCGTTCGCTGGTGATTGTCTTCTTCTCGATGATCGTCCTGATGACGGTCTTTGAAGTTGTAAAACAGATCATCGTCCCTTCAGTAACGCTGTGGGAGTCGCATATCATCACGATATTTTTCACCAGCATCGTCGCCGTCATTCTTGTGTACCTCCCGCTTCGATCCTCGCTCACTGAACAGGGGGAGATCCGTACGCTGTACGGACAGTTGAGAGATACTGAGAAGAACCTCCGCACAGTAGAAGCCCGTTACCGTTCCTACGTAGAATCTGCAGAGGAGTCGATCTACACGATAGACCAGGACCTCCGGTATCTTCTGATAAACCCGAAATATAATGCCCGCCGGGGATCGGAAGACCGGAGCCTCCTCGGGCGATTGTACGCTGAATTCCACACAGCCGCCGAGACCAGCCGGTTCACTGCACTTGCCAGCACCGTATTCCAGCTCGGGCAATCCGTGGAGGACGAATCCGAGCACAACGGAAGATACTATCACCGGAAATTCTCACCGGTCAGGGATCCGGCTTCCGGATCGATAGTAGCAGTAACCGTCATCTCGAGCGACGTCACAGATCTGAGGAAAACCGAGGTGCGCCTTACGGATATCAACAAGAAACTCACCCTTATGAACACCATCACCCGGCATGACATACTCAATTCCGTCGCCGGGCTGCTCGGGTGCGTGGATATGGCTGGCGAGACCACCGATGCCGGGGGGAAATGCAGGGATCTCCTGAAGGATATCCGGGCTGCCGGCCTTGCGATCCGGGAACAGGTACTGTTCACCCGTGAATACCAGGAGATCGGGATGCACTCCCCTCAGTGGCAGGATCTCGCTGACGTAATCCGGAATTCTGCCAGGCGATTTGAGACAAGTCCTGTCCTGATTGTGATCTCTGTGCAGGATGTCGTAATAATGGCAGACCCGCTTCTCGGGAAGGTATTCTATAACCTCATCGACAACGCCATCAGGCACGGAGAGAAAATAAAACAGATCCGGTTCAGCTGCCGTATCTCGGCCGGAGGCCTTGCTATACTCTGCGAGGACGATGGTTCCGGAGTTGCCGCAGAGGAGAAAGAGCGGATATTCGATCTCGGTGTGGGGAAAAATACCGGCTATGGGCTGTATCTTATCAGAGAGATCCTCGCCATTACCGGGATCACGATACGTGAAACGGGCGTCCCGGGATCAGGAGCCAGGTTCGAGATCTTCGTTCCCGAAGGATTGTACCGGGCGCCTGAGATATGAGACAGACCGTAAGACAGGGATCTTCTTTGTGGAGGATGACCCTTTTTTGCCGGAGTACTGGCATAATGACTTGAGAAGCTGGGATACGCGATCTGCGGCTCCACCGGAATCAGGGAGGAAGTTCTCGGAAGAATACTTTGGCAAAACCGGATCTTATACTGCCGGATATATGCTAATTCATTTTACCGAGAAGTTCCCGCAGCATGGCCTTCATCTCTTCGTTCTCTTTTTTTATCAGACGCCACTGGATCTGGATCTGGCGGTCCTGCCAGAGACTGAACCCGAACATCATCACGAACATGCCGATGGCGATGGAGAGCGCGCCCCATTTCACCGTGAAGGGGGATGTCAGCAGGTAAAACCCGAAGTAGATGAAGAGCGGTCCGGCGATCAGGAAGATTGCTGACGACAGGATCGTCAGCAGGTTCCGCTTCTCGAACAGGTTATCGGTCTGACAGCTGTCTTCGATAAAGAGGTCCGTTGAACTGGAACAGAGTATTGCTTTCAGCGACTTGTTATCAGGATTTTTCATACGATCACGACCTGCATCCCGGTTGCGCGGGTTTCATGGTCTCTCAAGCCGGTTGCCCTGGTGAATGAACAGGGACCCGGTATTCATGTCCATTTTTTCAGTTGAAGTCATTGCTCAGCACCCTGAGTTCCGGGTAGATCCGTTTCATCTCGGCAATATCAGCCCCGCTGGCGCGGAGGTTATTTTCGAATTCACTGGCATTTCCTTCCTGGTCGGCGAGGACTGCTTTCATGCACCCAATCTCTGCATCCTCTGCATGCTGTTGTATCGGTACTACCCGTGCAAGAACCATCCCGACCTCGAATCCCTGCACAGAAGAGGCGGTACTGCTTGACTTTGCGCCGGTGAAATAATCCTCGGACTGCTTCAGATCGTCATTTGCGAGCTTGAATTCATCGCAGACTGCATCCTTCTGTTTTGCCGAGTGCAATTCCGGTACTCCGGCAAGATCGAGATAGGCAATGATGCACCCGTTGTACCCCGACTTGAACGCGGACACGCCCTGCGACCACAGGTCATCGTACTGCTGTGTCTGGTTGTCCGTCTGGACGAGGTTGGTAGCATATCCGGCCACGGCACTTTTCATATATTCGTTTCCCGGCTTGTCCAGCTCCTTGTAGAAGACATCAGATCCGAACTGGTAGATCGAATCTGCGCTCAGGCTGCCGGTCTCACTTTGTTTTGACAGGATTGTCTGCGGGTTCAGCGGTCCGGCAACGAGGGCCGTGCTGGTGAGGATCCCCCCGATCAGGAGACAGTATTTCAGGATGAACAGGTTCATGGTGCAGGTTACCGTCGTGCATTGAAGTGTCGGAGTGCATCCCTTCCGAAAGATGTCCCCGATACAATAGCGTCTCTTCGCGATAAAAACCTTCGTAACATAGGGATATTGAGAATCTATAGTCAAATTGCACCCGGATTCAAAGGATGTCATACTGAAGCGACAGGAGCATGAAATGGGTATCGCGCAAGGAGCTGATCTCACCAATTTTACAGCGCAATCGGTCCGCAGGAGATCACGGAAGGTAGCCGGGATTTGTATCTATATAGAAATTTTTTTAAGTATATACTGCATTAATAAAATATGGAGCCTGGAGGAATCAAATCCGGGGATTGCGGGAGGCCTTCCGGCTGCAGGAAATCTCTCATGGACAAACCTATGCTAACTTCACCCGATGCGATTACCGTACCCCAAAGTCCGCCCACGTTGGGCAACGAGACGAATTTCATGGCGGAGTGCAGGAACCTGATCCGTATCCTTTCCTTCACCATCGATTCACTCTGCGACGACAGCGGCGAAGATGACAGGAAACTCAGAAATATCAGATCACTGATAGCCGCGCTCTCGACCGTGGAGTCACTGGCAGAGGATCTCGGCTTCCAGCTGACCGGTGTACCTGCTCCGGTTTACAGGGATGACATCAACGGCGTGCATTATATCGCAATCAACACCTGCGAGCTCGAGCGTTTCAGCGTAAAATAAGCGGAGGAAAAACGATGGAAAATCTGTCTGCAACCAAGGAGACATTGGAGGGGACAACGTGCACGGGAGGGGCTTCCGAAAAAGTCCCGATGCATCCGGATGACTTTGCCGCGCTTCTCTCATGGATCACCGCAAAGCGTTTCCACGAGACCGGGATTGGGGAGACATACCGGGAAAAACCCGTCTACTTCGGGATAATCGGGTGACGGAGTCCCTGTGACGAGATCCGGAAGAAGAAAAAATTGAATCTGTGGGGGATTTGCCGTAAGCAAATCTGAAACATTTATCAGGAGGAAATGCTTCCTGATACACTATATTTTTGCATCTGACAATATATATACGTTTGCCTGAACCATGAACCAGAATGCATTGAGTACCGTGAATTTATTGGAGTCTTACAAGCGGTTTTGCTATATTTTCGGCCAAAAATACGACCGTAATCCCAGCAGGGACATCACGAAGCTCATCTACCAGGCAGATCTCGAGATGACACCGGGGATGTTCACTTCACTCTGGTTCGTGACGACGGCACTTGCCGGTGTGGCAATGCTGATCGTCTCATCGATCATATTTATCCTCCCGCAGAGCCCGGTCAAGTCGGAAACACCGGCAGTGTACATCCTTCTCATGACGCTGATCGGCGCGGGGGCAGCGGGCATAGGCTTTCCCTTCTATCTCCAGAACGAGATCGAGAACAAGAAACGGGATATCGACAAGCAGATCCCCTATGCACTCGCGTTCATGTCGATCCTCGCAAGTTCGGGAGCGACCCCGCTGGATATCATCCGCCGCATATCCCGCGAGGAGTACGGGCAGATCTCCAACGAGTTCCGGAAGGTGCTCTTCCGCGTCGACATCCTCGGCGAAGACGTGGTGACCGCGATGAACGGCCTCACCCAGAACACGCCGTCTAACCTCTTCCGGGACATCTGCGTAGACATGACCAACATCATCTACGGGGGCGGCGGGCTGAAATCCTACCTCGAGACCAAATCCAAGGAACTGATGGCCATCCGCAGGCAGACCTACAAGGAGTTTGTCGAATCGCTTGCGGTCTTCGGCGAAGGGTACCTCGGCGGGGTCGTAATGACGATCACTCTCGCAGTGCTCGGCATCGTGATCTCGGGAGCGCTCGGCATCGAGTTCGGGCCTTTCAAGCCTGCGGACATGTTCAACGTCCTCGTCTATGTCCTGATCCCGGTCATCAACATCGTCTTCCTCCAGATGCTCTCCGTAAAATATTCGACCAACCCCTGATTGCCATGAGCCCCTCTCCGAAACCGGATTTTTTCAAAGAGAACATCCAGAAGATGCACGATATAGCAGAGCGGATCACGATCCTCTACAACCCGCCGCGGGAGATCTTCACCATCGGAGTGCCGGTGGCGATCGCGCTGATGGTCCTGATCGGGGCATTCCTGACCGGGTCCGCCTTCCAGGGGACGCAAAAAGCTACCGGTACCACTGACGATACACGGCTCAAGCAGTTGCAGGAGCTCACCGCCCAGCTTAACCAAGGCGGTGGAGGGAATGCGACCACAGGAAGCGAGACCGCGCAGGCCCCTGCACAGGCACCCGCATCGAAAATGGGACTGGACGAGGTTCTGGTCATTGCCGTGCTCATCGCGATTACGCCCTATGCCATCGATATTACCCTCCAGAAACGGAATATCCGGCGGAAAGAGGAGATCTATACGGAGTTCCTCTTCAAGCTCTCCGAGCTGATGCGGGGCGGCCTCGATCCCATCAAGTCGGTCAAGGAGCTCTCGAAGACCGACCTCGGCCTGCTCACGCCGCATGTCCGCATCGCAGCAACCTCGATGACATACGGGAAGTCATTCGAGGAATCGATGAAGGCGATGGCAAAGTCCCTTCATTCGGAGATGATCACCCGGTACACGGCCCTTGTCGTCCAGGCATCCTACTCCGGCGGTGCCGTTGCGGACCTGATCCTCAAGGCGTCCGAGGACATGAGGAACATCATCGCGATCGAACGAGAGAAGGAAGGCAACCTCTCGCAGTACGTGATGATCTTCTATTTCGCGCAGGGCATCATTGTCTTTATCATATACACCCTTTCGACGAGCCTGCTCCCCTTTGTCGAGCAGCTCGGCTCTACAAATATCTTAGGGAAGGCCAACGGGCTCGTCGGGCTCGATTTTTCCCGGGGCTTCTTCCACATGATCATGATCAACGCGTTCTTCGGCGGTCTCATCATCGGGAAGATCAGCGAAGGCGATGCCCGGTACGGGCTCAAACATGCGGTCGTGCTGATGGCTGCGGGCTTCATCGCGTGTGCGCTGTTCATACTTCCTCCGCCGGCTGTACCTCCGGCTCAGGCGTTCAATATCACTCCGGTATCTCCTGATATCTACCAGGGTGTGACTGGACTTCCTCTCAAAGATCCGATTCAGTTCCAGCTCACCGATCCGTCCGGAAATCCGGTGAACAGCACGGTAGTCCAGTTCAGCATCATTCCTGATGGAAATGTAACGCCGACTTCTGATACATCTGACAAGAACGGGATTGTGAGTGTCCGGGCCATCCTTGGTTCCACGCCGGGTAATTACATCGTATTTGCAAAAGCGGGTGGCAATACCGGCAAAGCGAACATCATAGCGAATTCCAATACATAGACCGGGTCGTGATTATGATGGAAGAAAAAAGGTTACAACATATAAAATGGTTCGTGGCGGGATTATTCCTCATCACGCTTATTGTTGGAAGCGTTTATGTACTGGAGAGCAAAAATCTCCCGGGGAAACATTCTGTTCCTTCAATGGATCCGGAAACCGGTGTCCAGATGTGGATTGAAGCAATGAACCAGAGAAATATTGACCGCGTATACGACCTTGCTCCGGATGAGATAAAAGAGCAGAGGACCCTGGCCCAGTTTAAAGTGGACAACCTGAATAATACGTTCCTCCAACCGGGCAACTATTTTATCAATTACAGCGTGACTGATAAAAAACAGAACGGGACATATGCCCAGATAGTTGCCCGGGTATTCTTACAGCAGCCGGAAACTCAGAAAACCCCGGGCCTGGAAGTCCCCCTCTATTATAAATTTGATCTTTATAACGAGCATGGTGAATGGAAAACATGGATGGACCCGGAAACCGGTATCCAGATGTGGATTGAAGCAGTTAACGAAGGAGATATCGATCGCTTATACGACCTTGCTCCGGATGAGATAAAAGAGCAGAGGACCCTAGCCCAGTTTAAAGTGGACAACCTGAATAATACGTTCCTCCAACCGGGCAACTATTTTATCAATTATAACGTGATTGATAAACAACAGAATGCAACGTATGCCGAAATAATTGCCCAGGTATTCTTCCACCAGCCGGCAAACCAGCAAAACACCCCGGGTACTGACATTCCCATCCAATATAAATTTGCCTTGTATTACCAGCATGGGGAATGGAAGATCTGGACGCTGAAGTGGTAAGTAAAAGAATTCTCGTGAATGCCGGGTACATCAGGAAACGCGAAAATGTCACAAACAATAAACCTGCCGGAAGATCCTCCGTCCCGTAGCAAGGGCAATGGAGAGTGCGTCCGGTTCGACATGCACCTCCATTCCTGTTACTCCTCGGACTCCTCGATCCCGGTGAAAACCATCGCAAGATGCTACCGGCGCACCGGCATCCTGCCACTCATCTGCGACCACAACAGCCTCATCGGATCTGAGCGGGTTTACGACGTTCTCTGCAGGAACGATTCTGATCTTCCCCGTATACTGGCTGAGGAGATCATGACTTCTGACGGCGAGATCATCGGACTCTTCCTTCAGGAACACATCACACCTTACCAATCGGCCGAGGAAACCCTCGACGCGATCCGGGAACAGGGAGCACTTTCTATCGTCCCCCACCCGTTCTGCTCCTACAGGAGGAGCGCCCTCAGGCATGACGTCATGGAAAGGATCATCGACCGTCTCGACATCATAGAGGGGTTCAACAGCCGGGTACTGGACGACCGGGAGAACAACCTGGCACGGGGATACGCAGCCCGGCGGAAGAAACCGGTATCTGCAGGATCCGATGCACATACCTCGCTCGAATTGGGCAGGACGTATGTCAGCATCGAACCCTTCTCAGATCCGAAGGGGCTCATGAAGGTGTTGCCGGATGCATCGGTCCATTACAACCACACTCACCCTGCGATCCATAGCGTCACACGACTTGTGAAGGCCGGCCGAAAGCTGGGGATCCTGCGGTCGCCATAACCGGGAAGTAAGAAGCATCTCGTCGATTTCCAGGAAGCCATCAGAACCCGGAGAGGAGAGAATTCACCGGGATTCTCCGGGTTCCAAAGAATTGAGCGAGGCGAGATTGATGAGGGAAATAGCAGATATATCCGGGATCCCGGCTGCCTGACAAAAATAAAAATTACCCGTGCCTCTCACGGGTATCGATCAGCAGCCCCTCTTCGGAGAGCGTGAACGGCAGCATCTTGTCCCGGGGAAACGACCCCCGCATCTTCGGGATATTGATGTACTTATTCAGCTTGTCTCCCTCGGGTACGATGACAAACTGGATGATGCCGTCGGACATCGCCCGGACGAGCTGTTCCGAACGTTCGGGAAGGACGCCGATATCGATGAGGAGGAGCACGGTGGTCCCCTTCCGGCTCTTTTTCATAAGATCGAACATGAATGCCGTAAGATCTTTTGTCGAATCGTCAACGAAGAAAACGGCGAAGGGATCGATGATGAGGAGCGGGCCTTCGATGGAATCGATCTGCGAGAGGACGTCGAGCTTCGCATGGGCCGGGGAGATCTCGACAATCCGAAGGGAATCCCGGACCGGGATCCCGAACCGTTTCATCTGTCCGAGAAGTTCATCTTTTGTCTGGAGGGTCAGGTAGATGACAACGGCACCCTCAGCAGCCTTCTCGGAAGCTGCGTAGAGTGCATAGATCGATTTGATATTGCCGGAATTCTCTTCAATGCACAACACGCTGTTATCGGGGACGATCTCCAGCCCGTTTGCCATTGCCATGCTGAGGTATTATCTTCCCGATCTATGATAATGCATTCGCTTCTCTATATATCCGGGAAGTGGGGGTGGGGGGTCGCCGGCTCCTCACGGCGACCGCAAGACCCGGGAGTGTTGTACCGCGCTCACGAGGGCACAAAGAAAAGATATCGGCAATTCTTTCCCAATCCGGCAGCAGGTCACCTAAAATATATATAATATTGGGACATCATAGAAGAATGTGCAGGAAAATCTGCAATAACAGAGAGAAATAAGGATCGGGGATAAAAATGCAGGTGAAATCGGAAATTGTCCGAAAAATCTATGGCAATTATAAAATCATTGCCTTATTGCCTGCAATAGCGGTAATCATCGATTATGCGCTGACATTTTATCTGGCAGGCGATACTTCGATGATCACCACCTGGGAAGCAAGCCCGTTCGTCCGGTTCGCGGTGATCCACCAGCTGATGGCACCCTATCTCATCGCCATCATCCTCTTCTACTACGGAGCTTCGTACGCGGTGCTCAGGATCCTCCACGACTCTGTTTACTACCGGTTCGGGGTCCTGCTCATCCTCACGCTGAGTATCACTCACGTCGTCGGGGGGCTCTCCTGGCTCTTCCGGAACGCTTTCTACTCCAACGGAGTGTTCGTCCTCTCACTCCTGTCGGTCGTGATCGCATTCATCCTGTTCGGGTTCTCCCTGCTGCACGAGAAACCTGCCACAGATTCCTGAAACTTTTCCCCCCCAAAACGCGAACTACCGAAAATCCGGTTATTGAGATCATCCTTATTGTACAATGATCTGTTTTCCTCTCTCGCGGGTTGCAGCGCCGGATTGACTGATACCATCCTGGGGGGTCCCCATGAGTACCATGGCGACCCCTCTCTATCTCAGAGGGGTCACTTCAATCCATTATCCGACCCTAGACCCACCGGATCCCCGCGTTCAACAGCCGATCGAGAGATTCTGATGTCTTACGGCATAGTTTTAAGGCTGTCCAACGGGTAACCCCGGCCAGGAGGATGACGAAACGGGTTCTGATGGCAGGAATTAGAGTGGGTCACATGTTAAATGTGAATGACCCTCCTTTAAGGTCCGGCATGAAAAGGGACGACCCCCTGACCCACCCTGGGAATTGCCCTGTGCATCTTTTCCGCCGAAGGCTCAAGACAAGATGTAGTTTTACTCCGCGGGAAGAGCATGTAATTCCTGAGGGGGTCACCTTATGATCCTGTGTGACCCTAATGACCCTTGGTGCCTCCATTCAACCACAGAGTATATATTTTTTAGAATCATTTTATGAGTATTATAAATAAACCAGAATCCCGGTACATGCTCCCGAAGAGATACCCCGGATTCGGCCGCACTCTCAACGCATCATCGGGAAAGACCCGTTTACCTTGAGAGATTTCCGGATAATTCCCGGGAGAGCGGTTGAGGGGTGAGCAGGGGATTCCTTTGATGAGGACTTTGAAATGGCAGATTTCCAGCAGAAAACCCAGCAGAAGAGCGCCATCCGGAGACTTGCGAGCCCCATCGCGGATGTGGACACATTCCATGCGATCGTGCGGGATATCATCCTGAACAACCCGTTCGGGTGCGTCTCCTACCGGACTGCCGGCGTCAATCACCCGCCGGTGGAGAAGGTCCGCGAGATGTACACCGCGAAATTCGTGTATAAGGACAGCAAGGGAAAACACGTGGGCGCTGGATCAGAGATATATAACTCTATCGACGGCTTCCACGCCGGCATCGCTGCGGTTGTCTCCCATCTCGCGAATATCGCCGCGCACGGTGGCACGGTCAGCAGGAACCCGGAAGGAGACTCCTATGCAGTATCGCTGAAGTGCCATGACCCCGGCGGCGAGCTGTTCTTCCTGAACCTTGCCCGCCACCGGGTGACGCTCTCGTCCTACCGCGACGACGCGATCCGTACCCGGATCGAGGCGTGGGCGGAAGGTGTACCGGCGCTGAAGTAAATCGCATCCCTGTGGTTTGGTCCTTCCGGAACGGGAACAACCGGGGCCCGGGCTCGCGTCCCCCGCGGGGATGGTGCCTGGTCGGGTGTGGATCTCGTCCCTATTCCGGTCTTACCGGGATCTCATCGCATCGCCAGCATCTGTTTCGGGGTGAGGAGCCACTGGAGGTTTCCTGAAGGCTGGCTGTCGAACGAAAAATTCCTGATCTTCGCAAGGCCCCCTTTCGCAATGACAAGAGAAGCCGGTCCGCCGCTTTGGGAGATGATCCTGCCGACCAGACCGGATAAATCTGGTTCGTGGCCAACGATAAGGACGGTTGTTTCCTTACCGGATTGCGCGGCACGATAACAGATGGTGTCCGGATCGCCTCCCGGTGCAAGTTCGTCCCAGATGACCAGCCTGTCCTTCCGGTCCAGTATCCGGGCAACGATGCCGGCGGTCTCGCTGGCGCGGATCAGCGGACTCGACGCGATGACACCGAACCGTAACCTCTCTCTCCGCATCCAGCGGGCGATATCCCGTATTTCCTCTCTCCCCGGTCCCGTGAGCGCCCGCTCACTGTCATCAGGGTCTTCTGAAGATTGTCCTGCTTTTCCATGTCTGAGAATGAAGAGATCCATCCGGTTAACCTCCTTCCGATCTTATCAGTACCGCCATTCCATTATCAAGATATCGGGAGTCCGTGTCCGGAAGAGGTTCGTGAAAGCTTTCAGCATTTCACGTGGAGTACCGCGGCAAAAGGACGATATTCTTCGGTGAGGAAATTCATGATCTCCGGTGTTGGACGAATAATTGTCGTGAACTTCGCCAGGATCCTGAGGGCTTCCAGTGTGATGGGAAGGTCATTGAATTGTCCGGTCCCGATATACACGATGTCAGGTTTCTCTTTGGTAAGAAAGACGAGCTCACTGTCGGCGAGTGGTGTATGCCTGAAGAAACCCCGGCATTTCCGGGATTTTTTCTTGGATCGTTTTTCGACTGAGCGGTTCCGGTGGACGATTACATCATGGTCGTACCGGATGCCATCGATCTCAACCCACCCATAACAGGTTCTCATTAAGACTTCTCAGGATGATCTCTTTTCACAGATGGTATTTATATATTTTTGTCCAAAAAATCAATAGATGACTATAGTTATTGGGCACGTTTGCCTCATTACGACCGGAACACCTGATTCCAGACGATATTTTACCAATCATAACCACGGGATACCAAAAACAACACGATTATTGCGATATAATATAACAATACAATATGGGCACCAAATCTCAACACAAAAATCAATCCGGACAAAAAGCGATCACAATAATCCATGTCGGGTGGGCAGCATTATTTTTTGCCGTAGCGGGAGGGGTTTATGGGTTTTACACCGGCGGTCCGGTGAAGATGATTATCGTATTTGCTGAAGGGTTTATCGCGGGTTTCATCCTTTCATATATCTGTGCAAGTTTCATCGAATTATTCCGGAGATAGGAAGCGATGTACTATAAACCCGGAAACGGGAAAAGATTCTGCACATATCTGTAAAGGTGCCCCCGACAGGTCCGGGCACAACCCTATCGTTGGTTCCTGAAGTACCGTGTGACTTACCGACGGCAAACTGTTGCAGCTTGAGGGAACAGCCTCCAGAGGCCCCCTCAGATCACCACTGGGTGCCGCAGTTCTTGCAATACCATGTATGCGGGCCGCAGGGGGGAGCGGATATGATGACCTTTCCCTTCCGTTGCGCTGTGCGGAGATGCGGTGTCGGTATTGCATAAACAATCGGGATGACATCCTGAACACTGCTGCAACAGGGACAGCATTTCCCGGTATTTTCCGGAACCGGACCAGAAGTTTCCTGCATAAGGATACCATGGAATGTCCACCTGATCTCATTAATGTTGTGAAATTGTCATAAGTGAGATCCATCGCTTGCATCTTTATTGATCCATTGTTTTTTCTGGATGTCAGGTTTGTGACAGACAACGGAAAAACGGAGGGCCGGGAACTCCGACCGGAAGAACAGGGAGGCGGGAATGGTTGGGAATCTGATACCTTTCCCTCCGTATCAGGACAGGAATCCCCGACTTCGCCCCATCGCACCCGGTCGCCGGCCCCGGGTTCGCGGGGATCTTCCGGATCGGAAAGCGCATAAAGCCTGGTATTTTTGCCAAACCCCGGTGGGAAAGATGCCCGATAAGATCAGGACTGGTAGAGTGGCGAATCCCGCACATAGCTTGCCGCAGGCGGAGCACGATGCACCTGTTCTGCAGAGCCGGATACCGACAACAGTATAGTCCGATACATGGTGAAGAGATTGATGAGCCCGATCCGGATACACGCCGCCCCTCCAAAACTCAACAGCGGTATCGCGGGAGAGGGGTTGCAATTTCACTATATCCAACAGATACAACTATAGATTAAATTGCGAAAACATATATCCCCCAAAGACTGAGGAGTGATCATACAGACAGCGGGGGACATCCTGTTGAGCAGCGATCACAATCCGGACATCTTCAGTTATCCAGGAAATTTTTCGGGCAACAAAAAAGTACTTGGATCCGTCTCCGCTGCCTGTCTCGTTCTCATGACAATGGCGAGTATATCCCTGTACTCGTTCCGGGTCGATTTTACGTTGCCCATACTGATATTGGCGGTGTTAATCACATTCACCCTGATCATGGTCTCCTGGCGTGGGGAAGATCCATGATCGCCAATCCTTTTTTCGGGAATGCCGCACGGTCCGGGAATCCCCGGGGTCCCTGAAGATCAGCGGTATGCCGGGTTTTCAGAGTCTATTGTTAACTCTATATTAGTTGCTTTAAAATCTATATTCAGATCACAAAAAATATATATCTGGCAGTCGATTATCTGATCGGTGATATGACATCTGTGGGGGATGAATGACTTCACCGCAAGAAACCGTAGCAAAGCACACATCCAGGAATCAATCAGCAAGAACTCCAAAACCCTAGTAATTTTTTATCGCCTCCTCCATCCACAAAACCCAGGTGAAATTCAATGGCAAATCTGAAACACATGAACAATGAAATGGCAGTCTCGCCGATCGTTGCGACCCTCGTTCTTATCGTCGTCGCAGTCATCGGTGCGGTCGCTGTCGGTACCATCATGGGTACCTTCTCGACCGATGTATCGAAACAGGCGTCCGCCTCGCAGGCGTCGTCTGCATCACAGACCGAGATCCTCATCGCTGGATCGACCACGCTCCTCCCGGCTGAGCTCAACCTCCAGACTGACTTCCAGAAGGCAAACCCCGGCTACCAGTTGAATGTCCAGGGTGGCGGCTCCTCTGCAGGTGTCTCATCGGCAGCGATGGGCATCAGCGACATTGGTGCAGCATCCTCTGCATCCTCCATCATCTCAGGGCAGTCAGCAAACCCGAACGACCCGAACTACCAGAACCTCTACTACACGCAGATCGGTGGCCGCGGTGTTGTATTCATCCAGCACAATGATGGCTCAGCAGTTCTGACCAACGTTGTTACTGCGGCTGATGTCGCTAATGCATACGCCAATGTCGGCTCAGATGGTAAGACAACCTATGCCGGAGGCGCAATCACCTCAGGCACAACCATGGAACAGCGCGAGGCTGGCTCCGGTACGATGTCCACTGCATACAAGTGGGCAGGTCTTTCCTCCACCAACCAGTCCAATGGTGTAGCAAATGCACCAACCAACAACGGCAACGCAGCAGAACTCGCCGCAGTTGCTGGTCTTACAAAGTCCTTCGGCTTTGTTGATTCGGGATACGCAATTACCGGCGGGGTTCTGAGCAACACAACCGCATCGGGTGTTACGATTGTTGGAGTCAACGACGGCACCACGACGTTCGTACCAACCCACACTAACATCAAGAATGCCCTCCACGACTGGTACCACGGTGTCTCACAGCAGGAAACAGCTACCAACTACCCCCAGGGTCTCGTCGGCGGTCTCTTCTGGATCACCAAGGGAACTGCACCGACCTCCTCAGTCAACGGTATCGTCACGACCCCTGGCACCAGCGCTGCAAGCTCGGTTGTTACCAACCTGATCAACTTCGCCAAGTCACCGACCGAAGCAACCGCGTTCAACAACGCCGGGATGTACTCGATCTACGACTTCGTCTGAAGTTGAACCATAATTTTTTTCTTTTTTCCAATGAACGAAAAACCCGATATCCACAAGTTTCTCTTTCTCTCCTGTTCTGTCGTAACTGCCCTGAGCGTCATCATAATCATCGGGTATATTCTCTTCGCCGCTGCCCCGGTGCTGGGGCGCGAGGGGCTCGGTTTTGTCTTCGGATCTACGTGGGACTATGCAACCCACCAGTTCGGCATCTGGCCATTCATTGTCGCAACCCTGATGGTGACCATCGTTACCGTCGCAATCGCGGTCCCGCTGGGCCTTGCGACCGCGGTATTCCTCTCGGAGTGGGCCCCCCGGTGGCTCGATCACCTCCTCAGCACACTCGTCGAACTGCTGGTGGGGATACCGTCAGTCGTGTACGGTATCTTCGGCTTTTTTGTCCTGCGAAGCTATTTCACAGATTTCATCAATCCGTTCATTGGGAAGACCCTGGGATTTATTCCCTTATTCCGGTCGGGTAACAATAGCGGGCTCGGCATCCTGCTGGCGGCTACCGTCCTTGCTATCATGATCCTTCCGACCGTTGTCGCCCTCTCGCGGGAGTCGATGCGGGGGGTACCCGCGGACCTGCGGGAAGGTTCGACTGCGCTCGGGGCAACAAAATGGGAAACCATCCAGCACCTCGTAATCCCTGCGTCCCTGTCCGGGATCCTCACCGGCCTGATCCTGGGAATTATGCGCGCGATGGGCGAGACGATGGCGGTCGTGATGCTTGTAGGAAATACGAGTGGTGTGCCTTCATCGTTTCTCGATATGGGCGAACCGATGACCGCCAAAATCCTCCTGGATATCGGGTACCAGGTAGTGATGCCCGAAGGGCGGAGCGCGCTTTTTGCCGTTGGTGCAGTTCTCATGGTCATGGAGATCGGGTTCGTTGCCGCGATCCACATCATCAGTACCCGGTTGAAACAACAGTTGGAAGGCGTCACGTGAACCTCCGGAAGCTCAAAGGAATGATCGTGATGGCGATCTGCGGAGCTGCCGCGCTCTCTGCCGCAGGCATGCTCCTGCTCATTCTCGTGGTTATCTTCCTGAAAGGCATTGCATCCCTGACTCCGCATTTTATTCTCTTCACAGAAATCAATTCAGGGATGGGACTCGGAACGGGGATCGCAAATGCGATTGTCGGTACTATTCTCCTGGCCGTCACGTCTACCCTCCTTGCGATCCCATTCGCAATCGGAACGGCAATCTATCTCAGGAAATACGCGCCCGACAACCATCTCACCCGGTTTTTACGGCTGATGATCGAAGTGCTCTCCGGCACTCCCTCGATAGTGCTCGGAATATTCGGCGTCCTCGTACTGGTCGTCTATCTCAGGCCAATTACCGGAGGAGAGTCCCTCCTTGCAGGAGCCGTGGCACTTGCCATCCTGATACTCCCGGTGATTGAGCGCGCAACTGAGGACGCAATCGCGCGTGTATCCAAAGAACTTGAAGAAGGCAGCTATGCACTCGGTGCGACAAAATGGCTGACGATCCGGAATATCATCATCCCCTCTGCATTCTCCGGCATCATCGTCGGGGCTATCCTGGGATTCGGCAGGGCTGCAGAAGAGTCGGCAGTCGTCATCCTGACCGCGGGGTATTCCCAGAACATGCCGGAATTCAGGATCGCACTGAACCCGCAGTTTCTTCTTGGCATAAAGATTTATCCACTTAATAATCTGGTCGGGTCATTACCGGTATTCCTCTATACCTCCTATGAAAACTCCAATGTCTTTCCCGTGTCGTCAATATTTGCTGCCGGGTTTATCCTCATCATGATAGTGATGCTCATAAACATCTCGGCAAAGGGTATCCTCTCCTATGCCACGGCAAAGGCACAGGGGCATCAGGATAATCCCCTGTCTTCACTTTTCGGATCTCTATCAGAACCTTTCCGCAGGAAAAAACCAAAAGATCTGATCTTGTGTACCGATGGGGAGACTGCCCCCCCGGTACCAGCGGGTTTATTTTCCGAGCCGGAAGTGGTCCGCCACAACAGAACACCGGCAGAGCCGGTTCCGGATCCGCAATTTTCACCTGATGCCGATACAACCCCGGTCGTTCACCCTGCCACAAATCCCCCGAAACTATCACATCTCGGGAAAAAAATCTATTTAGACAGTACCAACATCAGGCAATGGTTCCGTACATTACGCCAGAAGATACATATTCCGGTACCCGGTAACAAGGATCATCCCGAAGTAATAAGCGATGTACACCCAGCGGATCATGGCAGATCCAGAGGTTCAATCCGCCCCTTCCTCCGCGCCATCCTCCCCTTTACCATTCCGCTGGTCATTCTTATACTCATCGCAATCCTCACCGGTATACCTCCGCTCAACCATGCGCTCGGCCCGGCGACCCCGGCGCTTGCCACCCTCTTCTCCACCTCGCTCACCCTCATCATTGCCGTTGCCGGTCTGGTCTTTGGTCTCTTCATTGCAAGAAAACGCGGGGCATTCCGGGCAAAGAACCGGAAGGCCGGTGTTGCCGGCGTGGCAGCCGGATTCTGCCTCGTCCTCGCTGTCGCATGCGTGCTCTCTTCGGCCGGGTCGGGGCTCTTCAATACTGGCGATACCCCCGCATCAGCGTCATCATCCTCGGCATCTTTGTCGGCCGCCGACCGGAGCGCCCGTCTCGCAGCATTGCTCGCATCCGAGGGGCTGAACGGTGAAGGTTCCACGACAACGAATCCGGTAACGCCGGCGGAAACCCACCGGTCCGCCTCCGGACCCGCACCAGCGGCCTCCGTCGGGGGGGTTCCGGTCCGGGACGCGCTCTCCCTCCGCGAGAATTACCAGTACGGCGATCCGTCCCACGCGATCCGCGCCACCATATATGACGTGAAGGTACTCCCGTTCTACTTCTGGTGGTGGGCAGACTGGAACCGGTTTGTGCAGCAGGTCCCCGCAACCGGGGACTCGTACCTCGTCGTCTTCATCAGGATTGAGAACACCGGGAAGATGAGCGCCATCATTCCCTCCGCAGACCAGTTCAATGTAACCTACAATGGCGTCAGTTATGGTCACAGTCCCTATTTCGATCTGTCGCTAGCCGACCAGCAGACTATCAACGATTACAGCGCTGCCTTTCCCAATATTCCCTACGAATGGATCCGTGAGCTCGGACAGGACAAGCGGGACTACGCCTTCCTGATGGGGTACAATATCTTTGAAGGTCAGGGCCTTCTTAACAATACGACGGCGACAACCGCAACCCCGACACCGACGCCTGCCGGCGCTGGTATTTCGGGATGGCAGGAGAACAGTGTAACCGATATGGATTACCTGAATTACAACCTCAAACCCGGGCCCAGCCAGGCGATTGACGGCTACCTCATCTACGAAGTCCCGGACACGGCGGTAAACGACCTGAAGAATACGTACATGCAGGTTGCGTTCAACGGACACGGCGCAACCCGGTGGCGTCTCAGCTGAACCACAGGCGCACACTGTCGCACGGGAATACCTGGAGAGACTGAACTTTTGAAAAACATATGGGGGCATTATATCACTCTATATTCTCTACTCAAAAGATATATTTCAAAAAAACCCGGAAGAGTACAGTAGTCATACAACCCGGTGCGGTATACCCTCCGGATCCAGCCAGTGCACACGAACCATCATCCTCCAGCGGCGACCTTCTTCCTCAGACTCTTCGATACCCGGAACCGATATATGAAGCGTTCATTTCCCCGTATAAAAAAACGCGTGCTCATCGCCGGCATCCTCTTCATGGTTCTCCTTCTTGCCGGTGCAGCATCTTTTTTCCACCTGCTCCCCGGCCCGGCTGCCCTGGCCCGGGTACTCGAGCCCAGGGCCCCGGCGTCCCCGACGACGCCGATTGGGGGGATGGCAGCCTCTCTTTCAGTGCCGCTTCAAAAACCCCTCATCGCAGATTTCTCCGGGTCGCGTCCGGATCTGTACACTCCGCTGACCATGAAGTTTCTCGACCTGAGCCGGGGTGATCCCGTGACCTGGTACTGGGACTTTGGCGACAACAGTACGAGCGACAGCCGTTTCCCCGTCCACCAGTACGCGTCGCCCGGGAGCTACAATGTTACGCTTACGGTCACCCGGGGTGACGGGGCACCGCAGACCGTTACCCAGAATACGGCGGTCGGCGACGGGATCCGTCAGGAGCACACGGTCCTTCTCGATACGCTCCGGCGGGGCGTGCTGAAGAAAGGGTCATATCTCGTCTTCGTGTCGGACCGCGACGACACTTCAGTCACTATAGCCGGGCAGCGCATAAACCTCCCCAACGGCTCGGTAGTGAAGCTCAGGGCCGATACCGATTCTCCCGGTAACGTGACCATACGGTACGGCAACCTGCTTGCATTCAGTGCCGAAGACGCGACGCTCTTTGTCAACGGTTCACAGGCTGCCACCGGCGTAGCCGGGGACTGTGATGTCACGGGCCCTGCGAGTGCCCGGGCGAACCTGTCGTTTGGGATTATTCCAACAGAAGGGGAGATCCGCCAGCTTGTCATCGACGGGGAGGAGAACCTGTCAGGAGAAGAAAATTCGCAGATCGATCTATCCCTCGATACTGCCGATATCCGCAGTGATCTTACGCTCGTCGGCTTTCCCGCCTTCTACGAAGGGAAAGCGGACTCGATCTCCCTCTCGCCCGCCCTCATCGCAGATTTCTCCTCCGGCCCCCCGGATGAAGGTCTGGCACCGTTCAATGTCTCGTTCCGGGACCGGTCGGTGGGTATCCGGGAGAACAAGACCACGTGGTCATGGGACTTCGGGGACGGGAGCACATCATCGGAGAGAGATCCGGTCCACCAGTACCAGGACCCCGGCTCCTATTCCATCAATCTCACGGTACACAGCGGCGACCAGACCGACTCCCGTACCCGGGAGAATGCGGTCATTGTAGACTCACCGCAACTGGTCGCCGATTTCAATGGCACCCCGTTAACGGGAGCTGCACCGCTCAAGGTCAGGTTCCAGGATCACTCGTCGGGGTCGCCATGGTGGTGGAACTGGAGTTTCGGGCCCAACGCCACCCCGATCTATTCGAACGACCCGAACCCGGTTGTCGAGTACGACCAGCCCGGGGTCTACCCTGTCTGGCTTTCCATAGGCACCGTCTACGCCAGCAGCGATGCGTTCAAGACCGGATATGTAACGGTGACGGACCCCTACATGCTCCCACTTCAGGATATCGTTGTGAAGACCGGGAAACAGGGAATCATACGCAAGGATTCCAACATCCAGTTCGTGATCAGCGATTCCCCGGCAACGATCGGTATGAACGGCGGGTTCCGCGAGATCCCGAAAGGGGCGGTCGTCCGTATCGTGGCGCAGGAGGACCAGTCCGGCGATATCCACATCGACTCCGGAAAAATCCTCAAGTTCAGTTTCCCTGATATGGCTCTCTATATCGACGGCGACCTCGTATCGGAGGGGAGGATTGACAGCATCTACATCCCGTACATGCGTGATTTCAATACCGCCCTGACCTACTATTTCCCTCCTGCATCTGCGAGGACATTATTTATTGTCGACGGTTCGCCGATCCTCAACGATCTTGACAACGCGTGGATTCAGATCAACAGCCTCGGCATGAACGCTCAGGGGAGCCTGAGCCTTATCTCATCGGACAACTCGACCATGATCGACGGCGCGGCGAACCAGACCATTCACGACTGGTACATACAGTGAAAGAAAAGAGAATATCGAGTGTACTCTCACCCTGCAGCATTCCGGGTTGAACCTGCACAAGGGGATGCGATCAAAAAATCCCCTTCCTGGTAAGAATAGACGGCGCGATGGTTCGCTCGGAATAAGAGAGTGGGAATTTCGTACAACATTCTGTTGTCCCGTCCGATAGGATAAAATGCGCGCTGCCGAAAGTGACATTTTCCCCGTTTCCCGCCGGGAGACCCGGGTAGGAATATGCTGGCATGTATTTCACGCAAATCCCACTCTATTGAAAAAAGATCGTTTACTGGTACGCTTCCAGCTTCTTTGCAGCCGATGAGAGTGCCGCAAGTGCATCGTCACCGTCCGTGATGGTCTTTACCGCTTTGCTGTTCGCATCCATGGCAGCAACGCGGAACGCATCGTTCCAGTAATCAGGATCATCCGGAGTCAGATAAGCGTTCATTGCGTTCGTGTAATCTACGAGATGCTGCTCGGCATTGTTCATCGTGATGGAATAGATCTTCATATCCTGCGCAACCACAGCCACTGCCTGTCTGGCATCGGGCGATGCTGAAAAATTGAGAGCCGATGTTTCGGCATTAAACCGATCAGTCGCAGCATCAAGCGCCCTGCTCTGCGCTTCCCAATCCCGAAGAGCCTGCTGATCGGATGCAGTATCGGCACGGAGGACCGTTATATCCGGCTGGCTTTTCGCAAGCTCGCTGTTATAGATGGTGATATGTTGACCTATTTGGTCAAGCGACGTGCGCACCTGCCGGTCATAGGTTTTCTGGGCATCTACCCATGTGTCATAGCTCTTCACAGCAAGGGTAGTATCATGGGTGTCTGCCAGCCTCGATGAGGTACACCCCGAGAAAAAAAGGGCAGGAACAAGCAGGAAAAGAGTGATGATGGGGAGATATCTATACGTCATCGAATAACTATAGGGTCGGAAGTTTCATCAATCTTTCCCTTCTGTCAGTCGTAAAAATGGTATATGATCGCAGGAAAAATCTGGTTCGGATATTATTTTATGTACTCACCCTGAAAAATATAGGAAATGGTTTAAGACTATAGTAACTTATTCTTATCTATGAGATCTCAGGGAGTAATTATCCTGTTGCTTCTCGCAGCCGGAATGATATCAGCCGGTTGTATCGCGAATCCGGCAACCGTTACGCAGTTGGGTGAGAACTCCCTGAATACTCCGGTTGAAACACCGACGCTCCCGGACCAGTATGTCGCATCGCCAGTCGGAGCGCCAGGGACCGGATCGGGCAGTAGTACCGTGACCCCAAACCTCACGGAAAATATTCCTTTGATATCGCCGGCACAATATACCACGATCAACGCGACAAATCTTACCGGCAATGCAACAAATTCCAGCACCACCATCGGCAGCGTATCGATTCCGGTTGCACAATTTACTTCGAATGCTACTCTGGGATTTGCACCGCTTGCGGTTCAGTTCACGGATTCCTCGCAGAACATGCCAACTGTCTGGTCCTGGAACTTTGGTGATGGAGGATCCTCGACCTTGCAGAACCCCGGCTATACGTTTTATTCCGGAGGGCAGTACATGGTCGTGTTCACTGCAACAAATGCGGCCGGATCGAGCAATTTCACCACAAAGATCTCCGTGTATTCACCTGGATTTTTGGCAGTTCCTGATCAGGGCCCTCATCCCCTTACGGTCGCCTTTACCGATGCCGGCACCGGGTACCCGCAACCCTCCGCATGGTACTGGGATTTCGGGGATGGTATGACCAGCAGCTTCCGGAATAGTACCCACCAGTATATACTACCTGGTACGTACGATGTGAAGTTCAGGATAACCAGTACGGCAGGCATGGCATGGGTGAACCTGAGTGCGGCTGTAACGGTTACATGACCACCGTTTCTGACGGTTCACCCCAGCACTTCCATGTATTTATTCGTCTTCGCCGGGAATAGAAGCGGATAAGCGCCCGCAGGAAAGGAGGAAAGAGTATGAATGAGCGAATATCTCCCGGATTTTTTTCATCGATGAATGCTTTGTATGAACACGGATTTTAAACATTGTAACAGATAATGTAAACTACCGGGTCTGTTGCGGCAAGGTCCGGTACGAACTTTGGGTTGTTATGCATGGGGCAATGACAGGAGCTCCGATTGTGTATTTCTATAACTCTGATGTCAATATTGCGCTTGGAATAACATTAGGCAGGTTCCGACTGTCATTTTTACATACGCCAAGTATCAGTTACAAACAGGATGGTGCCCGATTATGCAGCAACCTTCTATTCATTGTCTGGCAGTCCAGGAAGGTCATCACACCCCATGATACCTTGTCATCTTGAAGACAACCTGACATCATCGGGTTTTGATACCATTTTTGTCCCGCAGAGAAAACTGGGATATATTCATATTGTGAGAACTATATACTCAATTGAAAAATTATATATTGATCGCCGTTCAACCATGGAACAATCGTTGATCGGATGATGACACGAAGGGGCTTAGTTTCTCTTCCTGACCGTTCAGGTAAAGCCGAACACTTTTATCACCGGAAAATCGGTGACCGGAGCGGCAGAAATACGCGGGATTCCTCAAGCACCAGAATCGACCGGAGAGATCTATGACAGACTCCAATACCAGCTCCTTTATGAGAAAATTCCGGTCATGGGCTCTTGATACCGACTCTGAGGATCAGGACCTGCTGCCGGCCGATCCCCGATCTGTGGTGGCTGGAAGACCCGTGACAACCACTGAAGCTGACAGAGAAAATCCCCGTGCAAAGCCTTTGGGCAGGAGCAATGCCGGCAGGCTTTCCGGGTTCCGGAAACTCCGGTCATTGATGGTGGAAGAGGGACCTTACGAAGAGGAATTTTCTGCGCATGAACTGGAAACCGACCCTGCTGCCGGTGCTGCAACCGCCGCTCCACCGGTGGTTCAGATGCAGGGTTCGGATTCTTCGGTGAACGTTCGAGACGGGAGCCGGAACTCCAGTACCCCATTGGGAGGACTGCAGAAACTGCTCTCTGTCTTTTCCAGACCTGCGGAACGGGAGATCGATACCGTGACCTTCGATCCCGGCGAGACATCCATTCCTTCGCTCGAAGGCGCGCTCAGGGACGTCAATATCACGTATATCGTCGAGGAGCCTTACCAGTTCGTCCATATCGAATACATCCGGCAGGAAGGAGCACTCGTCTACAGCGTTGCCGAGCCGGCACTGAGCGATGAGGAGGCCAGCGCACTCAGGATTATCGAGAATGCATTCGAAAAGCTGGTGAGCACGAACGTCGAGCTTATCGACGCCGCCCAACGGGAGATTTATCTCCACGACCGTTTCTATTCGCTGATGCACATCTTCGGGCTCAAACTCACCGATACCCAGAAACAAAGGATGTTTTTCCACCTTAAGAAAAACTACCTTGGGTACGGGCGGATTGACACCCTGATGAAGGATAAGTACATCGAAGATATCAGCTGCAACGGCTCGAACATGAATATCTATGTCCAGCACCGCACGTACGGGTCTATCAGGACCAATGTCCAGTTTGCGGAAGTCGAACTGAACAACTTTGTCCTGAAACTCGCACAGGTAAGCGGCCGTCACGTCTCTCTCCTCCAGCCGATCCGCGATCTTACTCTCCCGGATGGCAGCCGTGCCAATATCACGCTCGGCGGTGAGGTGACCAAGAGAGGCTCAACTTTTACAATCCGTAAATTCAGGGCCAACCCGATCTCCTCGATCGAACTCATGGATTACGGGTCAATCGACGCGCAACAGCTTGCCTACACGTGGATCCTCATGGAATACAAGCGCTCGATCCTCGTATCGGGCGGAACCGCCACCGGTAAGACCACGTTCCTCAACGTTCTCTGCAGTTTCATTCCCCCGGAATACAAGATCGTCTCCATCGAAGATACCGCCGAATTGAACCTTATGCATCCCAACTGGATCCAGTCAATCACCCGTTCAGGGTTCGGAACCTCTGAATCCAGCGGGGGCTCAAGCGGTATCTCTGGTCTCGGCGGTGGTTCCTCAAAATCGCCTGGTGACATCTCGCTCTACGATCTCCTGGTCGCGGCCCTGCGGCAGCGGCCCGAGTTTATCATCGTCGGTGAAGTACGGGGCGGGGAAGCCTTCACGCTCTTCCAGGCAATCGCCGTCGGTCACGCGGCGCTTGGAACAATCCATGCCGGGTCCATGGATGAACTGCTCGCCCGCGTGGAATCCAACCCGATGAATGTGCCAAGGAGCCTCCTCGCGAACCTCGATCTTGTCATCTTCCCGATGCACATCAAGAAAGGCGAGCGGAGCATGAGAAGGATATCCAATATCGTAGAGATCCTTGAACTCGACAGGGACAAGGGTGACCTCATCACCAATACAGTATTTAAGTGGGTGCCTGAGGTTGATGAGTTCAAGTGGCAGGGGCGCAGCTTTTTGTTCGACAAGATCCGGGATACCCATGGTGTCAGCAAGGAAAAGCTCCAGCAGGAACTGGAAGACAGGACCCGGTTCATCAACTGGATGCAGAAGACCCACATCAGGGATTACCATACCGTGACCCAGATGGTCCAGCAGTATTACCGGGATAAGGAGGAGGTTATGAAGATGATGGAAGGAGTCCGCGTGGGGTAGAACAACGAACCGGATTGATTTTCTGCATTCATGTCACCAGTGAATTTCTTCCGTCACATTTTTCGGATGAGCCGGATGGAAAGATCTCATTTCCAGAAAAAAGAAAAATATTATCCGGAACACCGTTCCTTTGCCGGTACTCAGTCAGTAAGCTGCCGATGAGTTATCGTCAGATAACCGGATTACAGACAGGTTAGTCGGTATCCCTTCTGCACTTTCCTGAAATTCATTTTGGCAGGGGGAAATTGTCGCTGGAGCGACGCTTCTTGCCCGTACTATCGACCCGAAGGTACGGTGGATCCTCGAAGGAGTTCGTCCGTCCAAATCCGGCTCCCCGCATCTTTTCATGTATACAAAATCATTGGTAAAATCCGTTTATTTCATGGGATATGCCGACGCGTCCTTATCGTCGCGTTTTCTGAACACCCACTACCAAAGAGGGAGGTGGTTTCGCACTCCGGTCCAGGAAATCACCTCCGGTCAATTATGGAACATTGATGTCAGGGAACGGTCAACAGGTTAACAACAAACTCACTGGTGTTTCGTGGACCTCAGCCTTCTCATGCAGGGAATTGTGATCGGCCTGACTCTTGCAGTACCTGTAGGACCGATCTCCCTGATATGCATCCACCGCACCGTTGCTGACGGCCGCCTCCACGGGATCTTCTCCGGCATCGGTGTGGCTACTGCGGATTCCGTCTACGCGGCTGTCTCGTTCCTTGGCCTGACCGTCGTGTCCGGCCTGATCCTTGGTTACCAGTCGGTCTTCCGGTCCCTCGCGGGGCTCGTTCTTGTCCTGGTCGGCATCCGGGTTTTCTTTTCAGAACCTGCCAGTGTCAGCACTGATTCGGAGCACGAGCCCTACCTGAAAGATTACCTCTCGATGGTCGCCATTACGATCGCAAACCCGCTGACCCTTGTCTTCTTCATCGCTATCCTGCCTGGGTTCGGGTACATATTCCAAGGTACGTCGGTTATCGCTGCTGCGGAATTTGTCGCCGGCGTCTTCATCGGTTCAACGATCTGGTGGATCGTCCTGTGCGGCTCAATAGGTTCCGTCCGCTCCAGTATCGGCAGAGAGAATCTGAAGCTGATCAACCGCATCTCGGGGCTGCTGATCGTCTGCTTCGGTGCCGGGATGCTCATCCTGCTCATCGCTGGCCGTATCATCTCCATACCCTGATCCTGATTTGTACTCAGTTATAATGACCGAACCGGAATTGAACCGGATGAAACTACCCGGGAGTAGGTACTATTATGGACAGTCTAGCGTATCCCTTTTCGCCGGACTTTAACAGAAGGAATAAATATATTTTCTCTTACGCCAACAATTAAGCACGAAAAATTCATGAGATATCCGGGATACAGGAGAGGTTGTACTGACTGACAAGAAGCCGGGAGCACCGCCGGGCGATGAGATCATCAGGGTGAAACTGCCTCAGAAGCGGAACCGTGAAATGTTCGGGTGTGCCGAACTGATGATGGGGGCCAACCATATCCGGGTCCGCTGTTTCGACGGTGTGACACGGATGGGCAGGATCAAGGGAAAGATAAAAAAGAAAGTATGGATCCGCGAGGGGGACATCCTTATTGTCATCCCGTGGAATTTTCAGGACGAGAAATGCGATATTATCTATCGGTATACCGGTCCGCAGGTGGAGTGGCTCCGGCGGAATAATTATCTCTGACAAATTTTTTGCCGCTCTGTAGAAATCCTATTTTATCGTGTGTGATTCGCTTATATTCTTCAATGGTTATGAACCCCCCCCTCTTAAGTTGAAGAACCCTCCGGGTTCTTCGCCAGCCTGTTCTTCCCTTCGGGAAGAGCAGTCTCCCCAAAGAGCGTCCATGATGAAAGTCGATGATTTCTACAGAGCCAATTTTTACAACCATTTTTCATGGGGGGATCGTGCCGGAACCGTTTATGCATCGACGATGTGACTCCGATGGTTAAAATCAACAGCTTTGTATCGCTTTCCTGTTACAGGAACTATTTCACGCACAGGTAGTCCCCAATAAATTACTCATACCTTGTTCAGCGATCATCCAATATTGACCAATGTTTCACTGCGGGCATATTTTTTATCCCATACCACCCACGTTTACACAATGTGCGGGATCGCGGGGCAGTACTGTTTTACCGGTAAGGAACCTGACATGGAGCTCCTTGCTGAAATGTCACGGCGCCTCTCTCACCGGGGTCCTGACGGAGAGGGTGCCCGGATTCACGGCACTATCGGGCTTGTCTACAGGAGACTCGCCATAATCGACCTTTCTCCAGATGGCTGCCAGCCGATGACCAATGAGGACGGAACGCTCTGGCTGGTCTTCAACGGCGAGATCTATAACTATATCGAACTCCGCGAAGAGCTTATCCTGAAAGGTCACCGATTCCATTCGAAATCCGATTCGGAAGTAATTCTGCACGCCTACGAGGAATGGGGGGCTGACTGCCTCCGGCAGTTCAACGGGATGTGGGCGTTCGCGATCTGGGACGAACGCCAGAAACGCCTCTTCTGCGCCCGTGACCGGTTCGGTATCAAACCCTTCTATTATGTTCAGGTGAACGGTTCGTTCCTATTCGCTTCCGAGATCAAGGCGCTCCTGGCACATCCTGATGCCGGGAAACACCCTGAGCCCGAAACTCTTGGTACCTACCTTGCATGGGGAGTGTCTGACCATTCAGAAAAGACGATGTTTGAAGGAATTTTCCAGCTCCGGCCCGCCCACTGGATGATGGTGACCTCAGAGGGCCTTCAGCAGCCGTCCCAGTACTGGGACATCACGATAAATCCGTCTATACAACCGGAAATTTCTGATGAGGATGCGGCATCCGGACTGCTGGATGCCCTGCTCCGCGCGACCCGCATCCACCTGAGAAGCGATGTACCGGTGGGGACCTGTCTCTCGGGCGGAATAGATTCATCGACACTCACAGTACTCATCAATAATCTCATCCGGGATGAGGCACCTGCGAGTGTCGGTGCCCGGCAGAAGACCTTCTCTGCGGTCTTTACCGACAAGAGGTTTGACGAGAGCCGGTATATCGATGAGATCGTTGCAGCGACCGGGGTTGACGCACACCGCGTTGAACCCACACCCGAACAGCTCTGGGATGACATTGACCGGCTTGTCTGGGCCCAGGACGAGCCGTTCGGCTCGCTCTCAATCTATGCCCAGTACTGCGTCATGCGTCTTGCCAGTGAAAACGTGAAGGTAGTACTCGATGGACAGGGGGCGGATGAGCTCCTTGCAGGCTACCTTGCGTACCAGGGGAGTTATATCCGCGGACTGATCCGTTCATTTCACTGGTGGACCGCCCTGCAGGAAGTTGCCGGCAGCCTCCGCTATCACCGGGGGTTTTTCAGTTCCGCATTCCGCCAAGTTCTCGTCCGCCGGGGACGCCGTATGCTCCTGAAGCCAGCCCCTCCGGCAGTCGATCGGTACGTAGGCAGCCTGAACGAGGTTCTTGGACGGGAACTCGTCGCGACCAACCTCCCTGGGCTCCTCCATTACGAAGACCGGAACTCCATGGCATTCTCCATAGAATCGAGGGTCCCGTTCCTGGACGTCCGGTTGGTGGAATATATTGCATCTCTTCCTCTTAGTCAAAAGATCCGCCACGGCGTAACAAAGACTACTCTCAGGAACGCAATAAAGGGATTGATTCCCGAGTCCGTCCGCTGCCGGATGGACAAGATGGGTTTTGTCACGCCCGAAGAGCTATGGATGAAAGAAGCTCTCCGCCCGTTCATGCTGGAAGTACTTAGCTCGGACAGTTTCCACTCCCGTCCTTACTGGCATGCGGATGCGGTGGTGAAGGATTATCTCGCTTTCCTTGAAGGGAAAACAGCCTATTCTCCGGAAGTATGGAGGATCGTCTGTGCTGAGTTGTGGCTGAGAATGTTCTTCGATATGCGGGGCAGGCTTCCGGCTGGTACCTGATCCGGCGTGCTCGTCTCATGGTGACCCGGTGAAATTGGGTCGTACAGGATCGAATCATATAAATGGTCTATCCAGACAGATTTATATGATGACATTCGGATGCAGGGATATTCCTGCGTTTCCGGAGATTTTGAGCATGCCATGAAATCTATCATTCTTGCAGGGGGCGTTGGGACAAGGCTCTGGCCACTGTCGCGGGAATACTACCCTAAACAGTTCATCCAGCTTGACGGTCAGTCGCTCTTCCAGAAGACATTCCAGCGTGCAGTCCTCCTCTCGGGAGCTGACGGGGTGATTGTGGTGACCAATGCGATCCACCAGTATCTCGTGCGCAACCAGATTGAGGAGATGGGATCCCCGCTCAGGGAATCACAGATTCTTATTGAACCCGAGGGGAAAAACACCCTTCCCGCAATCATGTGGGCGATGCGGCAGGTCAGGTCCGTCAACCCCCTTGAAGCGGCAGTCGTCTTTCCGAGTGATCACCTGCTGGGAGATGCTGCCCTCGACCAGATACGCGCTGCAGAGCCGCTCGCAAAAAATTATCTCGTCACGTTCGGGGTAAAGCCAACATCACCCCATACCGGCTACGGATATATCAGGCCGGGCAGGAAGCTGGCTGTCGGAAACATTGCCGATGAGTTCAGGGAAAAACCTGATGAGAAGACCGCCCGGGAGTACGTGAAATTGGGCTACCTCTGGAACAGCGGGATCTTCCTCCTATCTACCAGTTGTTTTTTTAAGGAACTGAAAAAATACCAGCCCGCATTGTATAGTGAATCCATCGGAGACGATATTCCTGATTATGCCAGTCTTGACGCAGTCTCAATTGATTACGGTCTGCTGGAACATTCGAAACGGGTCGCAGTCGTCCCTCTTGATGCTGAATGGAGCGATCTTGGCACATTCAAGGCACTTTACGATGCAGAGGCCCATGACGGGGATGGCAACGTTGGGACTGCAGAGTATATTGTGGCAAGGAACAATTTTGTCCACGCCCCGGGTAAACATGTAGGGCTCATCGGTGTCAATGACCTTATCGTTGTGGATACAGCGGATGCCCTGCTCATTTGTAATAACCAGCAGACCGAACAGGTAAAACAGCTGGTCAGCCGCTATAATACCGGCAATAACCCGGTCACCAAATTCCACCGACAGGTCCACCGCCCGTGGGGTTCCTACACGGTGCTGGAAGACACTGCTGTGTATAAGATCAAGCGGGTAACGGTAAAGCCGGGAGAGAAGCTCTCCCTGCAGCTCCACCACCACCGGAGCGAGCACTGGGTGGTTGTGCGCGGAACTGCAGAGGTCGAGCTGGACGGGGAATCCCGCCTGCTCCGGAAAGGAGAGAGTAATTTTATCCGCAGCGGCACGGTGCACCGGTTGAAGAATCCGGGTCTCATCCCTCTCGAAGTCATCGAAGTACAGCTCGGTGAGTATCTCGAAGAGGACGATATCGTGCGCTTCGAGGACGAGTACGGGCGGATCTGACGCGGCAGTTGGTATTTGATTATTTCTGCCATAGTACAGAACGGAATACGAACAATTACGTTCCTTCAGAAAAGAAAAGTCCACGACAGGATCTGCAGTTGGTTCGTTGACACAAAAAAAAAATCTGATTATTTCTTTGCTCCCGGAGGTTTCGCCGGGGATAATGGACCCTCCTGCTAATCATGCAGCACGAGAGTTCGCGGACCGGGCCCGATGAGATCCATCCTTCCCGCCATTCTGAGACCTTCGGCAACCAGACGGTGGTTCTTCGGTTCACGATAGTGCATCAGGGCACGCTGAATCTTCTTCTCGTGTCCTTTTGGTATATGGATCGGTTCCAGGGTGAACGGGTTGAGGCCGGTATAGTACATGCAGGTCGAGACGCTCATGGGAGTCGGTGTGAAGTCCTGAACCTGCTCGGTATACATCCGGGTTTTCTGGATATAGAGCGCAAGCTCCACCATGTCTGCAACCGTGCAGCCGGGATGTCCGGACATGAAGTAGGGAAGCAGGTACTGCCGGCTCTTTTTTTTCTGCTGCTGCTCTGCAAACAGTTCGCGGAACCTGTCGAAGACTTCCCTGCCGGGCTTGTTCATAAGGTCGGTCACGTTTTTTGTTACATGTTCAGGGGCGACCTTGAGGTGCCCGGAGATATGATGCTCACAGATCAGGTCAAGGTATCCCGAATCATCGGCAAGTACAAGGTCGTAGCGAATACCCGAACTGATGAAGATCTTCCTGACACTGGGGACCTGCCGGAGCGCCTGAAGAAGCTCGCACTGGAATCGGTGGCTCGTATGGAGGGTCCGGCAGGATGTGCTGCAGCGCCTGTCCCTGCACGCCCCGGATCCCTCCCAGCGGTCGCATATGAGACCGTACATGTTTGCCGTTGGTCCGCCGACGTCCTGGACAATGCCTTTGAAACCGGCCATTTTTGTCATGCGGGTGACTTCCCTGATGATGGATCCGATGCTCCGGTTCTGGATGATCCTGCCCTGGTGGTGGGTGAGGGCGCAGAATGAGCACCCCCCAAAACAACCGCGGTGGCTTGTCACCGAGAACCGTACCGGGTCCAGTGCCGGTACCGGCCGGGAATAGGACGGGTGGGCCTTCCGGGAGAACGGCAGTTCGTAGATATGGTCGAGGTCCGGGGTTTTCAGGGGATGCGCCGGGGGGTTCTGGATGACGACGGTCTTCGGGTGGGGCTGTCCAACCGGAGCGCCCTCGACCGGGTCCTGCTCATGGTAGTGCAGGGCAAATGCCCGGGCATATGCTCTCTTGTCCTGTGAGACCTCCCCAAAGCTTGGGATTTCAATAATGCTCTGCGGACGGTTGCATCGCCATTGTGCTACCTCCATGGTAAAGGCAGTCCCGTGAATGTCCCGTAGCAGCCCCGCAGGTTCACCGGCGCTCAATCGCTGGGCAATCTCCACAACCTGCCGTTCACCCATACCGAAAACGAGAAGTTCGGCGGGCGCATCCGCAAGGATCGATTGCCGGACCTTGTCCTGCCAGTAATCATAATGGGCGAAGCGCCGGAGGCTTGCTTCGATACCACCGAGAATGATCGGTACACCGGGAAACAGTTCATGTATATTGTTGGTATACACGATTGTCGCCCGGTCGGGGCGTTTCGGGATACCCCCGGGAGAGTAGACATCATCGCTCCGCCGTTTCAGGCCGGGCGTGAGATTGTTCACCATGGAGTCGACATTTCCCGATGAGACGCCAAAGAAGAGGCGGGGTTCTCCCAGTGCCAGAAAATCCGTTGTATTCTTCCAGTCCGGCTGGGCAATAATCCCTACAGAGAATCCAGCATCCCAGAGGACCCGCCCGATGATCGCAGTTCCAAATGACGGGTGGTCGACGTAAGCATCTCCGCTCACGAGAATGACATCGAATCGTTCTATACCGAGTTTCCTGCCTTCTTTCAGGGACATCGGGAGAAACGCGGGCTGTGGGATCATAGAGTGAGACGATGTGTGCGTTTCATATCCCGGAAAAGGGATATGAAGTTATGTTGACGGCCTCCGGGTAAGATCCCGGATAATCTCCGCAAGCCCTCCCGGCAATTCGCTGGTCTCGTCTTTTTTATCGGTAATGGGAGCGGTCGTTTTTGTCTCATCTGCTTCCTCTCCGGATTTTGCCGTTTCGTCCTCCCTGTTCTGAAGCACCGGCATGTGAATCTGGGATTTCTCATCAAATTCCCGGCGGGCAGAAAGCCCGGTAAATTCTAGGATAATTACCTCAACAATGAGGTATGTCGTGGCTTTTTCCCGCAGACAGCCGGTCAGGGCGTGGCCGGCCCTGCCGACCGATGCGTGGTAATGGATGTGGGGACCACCTTCCCCCGGGTAAATAGTGCCTACACCAAACACTTCCCAGCCACCCTCAAACATAACGAAATGAGGAACCGGGGGGATGACCGGTTCCTCAGGTCCGGTCACCATCCTCCCGTTCATCAGGGCGCCAAGGAAGAGGATCGAGCCCGCCAGGATACCTTTGTCTCCGATGAACTGGTGCAGGGAAACTAACATATCCTCACCGTCATCGATCCTCACGACAAAGACCCTGCCGAGCTGACCTTCCGTATATTGCATATAAACAGATTCTCTTTCTGGTATTCATATGGTTTGCGCGTGTTTATATCTTCTATGACAAACGCAGGATACCGTTTTCATGGATAGAATCGGCAGAAAATGCCTCCAGTTCCGTGAATACGGGGGAATCCCCATTATTACCTCCCACCGGCGTCTCCACCGCAGACCTGCCCATACTGCAGGAATCACTATGACGGGGTGGTGTGAAATGGAGGAGCGGGAGAAACGCGTACATCCTTATGACTCCAACCGAAATTCCGGTTTCGGCGACATGAATATTGAGCGATTTTATCGGCCGTTCCACCTTTTCCCGGACAGTCAGGGCGATGTGCTGTGTTGTTTCTTCCACGGCTACGACCGTTCAGAACTCTATTTTCGGTGGAGTTGCGATCGCTTTCTCGAACTGCAGGTACTCGAGTCTCGGAAGTCCTGTCAACCGCCCGACAAAATTCGACGGGATGGTATCCATCATCGTGTTAAATTCCCACGAGATGTTGTTGTACGTGTAGCGCTGCCGCGCAATCTCATCCTCAAGGCCTTTGACCGAATCCATAAGGTTTGTAACGGTTGTTGATGTCTTGAGATCCGGGTAACTTTCTGCCACTGCGAGCAGGCGGCCGAAGATGGCGCGGGACTCGGCTTCGACATTATTCAGGTCCCCGGGACCTGCGGTCGCCACGCTTGCCCTCATGGCAGTCACTTTTTCGAGGGTCTCTTTCTCGAACGTTGCATAGCTCCTGACTGCGCCGAGGAGCTGGTCGATCATGTCCAGTCGCTTTTTCATGCCGACGCGGAATCTGGCCCAGCGCGGCTTCAGATGAGTTTTTCAGGGTGTAGAAGCGGTTGTAAATGCCCAAGGTCCGGAGGACCAGGGCAACGATCACAAGGACGAGGATGCCAAGATTATCCATCCGATGTAATCTTCCAGCATTGTTACTCAGAGTATTGATGATTGTTTCTCAAGATAAGACAATACGGAAGATGAACCGGGTCTTCGGAAAAAAGATATCGGAATAACTACGGAAGGATGAGGGATCCCACCACACGGAGTTTGCCGCCCTCGAGATAATGGAGCGCCACGCGGGCACCCGGTGGATACACAAGTGCCTTTTCTGAATAGAGGGTCAGTATGGGCATCCTCCAGTCGCTCTCTACCACAACGCTTTCCAGCCGGGTGGGGAGGAACTGCATCCAGTGACCGGCATACAGCACCATGCCCTCTTTGAGCGGGGCCGGCCAGTACTTTACGAGCTGGGCTTTGCCTGTGATGGTGTTGGAATATTTTATCGACGGGTCGTTTGTCAGAACGTAGCCACGGTCAAGGTCTTCAGATTCAATGTTCTTCAGTGCAAGACCTACCCGGTCACCGGCAACAGCGGTATCAGCATCATCATCATGTTTCTGGATAGACCGCACCTGTGCAGTCTTTTCCGTCGGCAGTACTTTAAGAAGGTCATGCTTTTTTATGGTACCCTGTGCCATACATGCAAGTGCGACAACCCCTACACCTTTCACATTGAAATAGTGGTCAATGGGAACGACACCGTTGCCCCCGCTTGTCTTCTCTTTCTGGTGGTGGGTCTTTTTTACGGTCATATCGAGAAGCTTTTCCCGTATTCCGACCATGTCCTCCTCCATCAATTCGTAATGTTCGAGGACGGTGCCTTTAATAAGCGGCGCAATCTGGTCGGGAGAGATATAATTCTTGAGAATAAGATACCCGGCAGATTTCCCGGCGCACTGGAGCATCAGCACGCATTCGCCGAACGAGGCGTTAATCTCGTCGACAACAAGTATCACCCGGTCCGCGAGGGATATTGAATAAAAGAGCGAGGAGAGTTTTTCCGGATACCGTGTCGGTTCGATAAAGGTGACCGTTGCATCACCTTTCTTCAGGTTATAGAATGTGATGTCGCTTGCCGTCCCCTTCTTTCCCAGATCCTTTGAATAATCTGGAGGGGCGATGATTGCGACAGTGAGGTTGGACATGATGGTAGGTAGTTGGTCGGCTAAGGATATGAGGATTTTTTAACAGACTGGAAAAATTGAAGAAAAAGACGAAACATTGTGAGGATGACACCAAAGAAAAGAATTGAAAAGATTGCTCAAGTACTCACCGCTTCTTCTTTTTGTGGCTTGATACTTGTTCTTTTTTAATAGCATCCATATTTTCAAGGTATTGTTCGATTTCCCTGCGTTTAATAAACAGAATGATGAGTATGATTATACCAATTCCGGTTAATACATATCCGATTTTTACGTCGTTGGGATCAAATTTGAAGCTGAGTGACGTGGTTTCCGATGTGACCTGAGCGGCGACCATATTTCCGCCATTAATCGCATCCTGACCATTAACTTTCCATCCAGGGTAATATGAGGTTTTTAGTACGGCAATATCTCCGGGAGTAAACTGCCCAGATACCGTTACTTCATCTGATCCAAATTTTTCAATATTGACAGGAATGACTTCATTCTTTCGGATTACGAACACATTTGGAAGGACGTGATCCGGCTGGTGGATTGAGATATTCTGAACTTTGAATGTCACATTATCGATATTCTGATCGCCATTCTCAAGATACTGATCATCCACGACATAATCCGCTGTGAAATACGAGACATTCCCGATATTATAGGTATCAGCAAGAGTCGTGGTGAGGTAATTGGGATAATACACCCTGATTGGGTGAATGCCATTTTTAATAAACCAATAGGTAAAATCTTCGTGATAGAACGGCCAGCCAGTTTCAAGTACCCAGATCTGCGATTCTGTCGTATTGACAGATTTGATCTTCTCAATAATCGGAAGAACGGGACTATTCTCCAAGTTTGGATTGGAAACTGAAAGATAACTGAGATTTCCCATAGCCACAATACAGATACTTACCATCAACAAACCACAAAGAAGGTTTGATTGAGTAACCCGGAGTTGAATAAGATCCCGATTAAAAAAGATTATCGCGGCGCTGACAATTCCCACGATAATAATTGATTTTATTCCGACACTGAGATCTATTCCAGGAAAATTTTGGAAAATAAAGTATGCATCAATGAACAATGATCCGGTAAAAAAAATAATCAAGATCTTCAATGTTACCCGGTTAAAATACAACAACGCTATAAAAACTGCGATAATAATCAGTGAAATCCATGCATCAACTGATGCATCAATCTGAAATGGCAATTCTAACATTTTTAATATAAAAAGGGCACTTATGCCATAGATGACATTTTTTTTCTGTTGTGAAGATATTGCAAAAAATTCTCTATTTTTAAAGCGTGTTAACAGAAGATCAAGACCATACAAGGAGAAAAGGAGGATTATGGGAAGGATAGCACCTAACATGCGACCTGCAACGCGGAAATTATTAACACCGGGAAGAAGGTGAATGAAGGATAAAAGGGTTCTTCCTCCATCGGCCCAGATAAACGAGAACAATATCGCTAAAAAAGCAGGAATTGTCCAGTCGTCCCTACCGAAGACAAAGGCAATAATTAAAAATAAAATCGGGAGAATTCCAATCAATGCGATGCTCTCATAGCCACTGAACGCATGATCAATGGGAGTCCCGACAATAAATGATGCGATATTATTTTCAAGCGAGCCTCCGTCCCCCAAAACATTAATGATATCAATTCGACCTAAAGCAGTTGAACTGATCATAACTGGGATGAGTTCAATGGAAAGTAATAGGGTACCAATAAATGCAGAAAAAAAGACTGCAGTAATAGCACGCTTGCTCAGCATTTTCCTTAAAAGATAATATATAAAAAAAATTGCAAGAATTGCACAACTGTAAAAGAGATAGTACACGGCACCAGTAAAGAAAATCAATGCGAAGGAGATAGAAAAAATGACAATATTCACTACGGATGTGTCATTATTCCAGATAATCTTAAAAAATGCATAATACATCAAAGGTATCCAGGTCAATGCGTATATGATGGAAAGGTGACCTGCATCGACTCGCGACAGAAGAATTCCTGAAAAAAGGTATGTCGTGGAAAATATCATCCGAATTTCAGGATTTCTGGTCATTAATCCCGACATTTTGAAAAAAAACAGATACGCCAAAAACAGACTGATGATGATAAACCAGTTTATTAAATAAATATCCTGTGAAAGCAGAAGACTGGGAATATAAGTCGGGTAGAATTTTTCTGATAGAGGGAGTGCATATTCCGGCATGCCCGTTAACCAATTCGGATTCCATAATGCAAGTGGATCATTAGCAACAGAGAGTTCGGTGTTAATACCAAGAAGTATATCATATTTACTTGAAATGAACCCTTGATCCGGTTGAATGATCGAAGGGAACGCCACTAATAAAAGTACTAAAGGCAAAATGAGGTAACAAACCTCTTTTACAGAAATATTGCTGTTTTTTATCCAGTCAAGACTCATCTGATCCACCAATACCATCGATGTTTTTTATTGGATATCTGATGCCGAAAAATATCCATAAAGATACAGACCGAACGAGCACCATCAGATTCTCATTGTATACTCTTAAGAATAGGATCTGATATATTTTTTCAGGCTCGGTAGAATTCCTCAACAATAATCAGAATAGCAAAAAATATCCTCAATCTTGAAAGGCTATAGAAGATCTCCTTGATTTTGATCTCCCTAATCTGAAGTCGGGATTTTTGAGCCTTGGGGGATTACCCGGATTCTCTTTTCATGACGAAGAATATCGTTTCCACCTTATTTCCCTGATCATATTTCTCCCGATCGAATGATAGAGCGATTCTTATTTGATCATACCCGGAGATTTTTTTCGTTTTCTATCTCGAACAGAGATGAACGAGCAGGCGTTCAGGGTATACTGAATCAGCAGGTGAATCTCTTCAGAATCGTATCTTTTATCCAAGGCATAAAGATCAGAATGTCTGACCCTCTAGCACGGTTCCAAGAGTGTTTCGGTGTGAGGGAAATCATGGACTGGTTGAGATATCTTCAGACCGGTGATGATCTGCCGATCAGTATCGACAGAGATCGTGGTTTTCAGGAATAGCAGTGACTGGCATAGGAGCTGGTAAATCCGGATAAGTCGATCGCGATACAGATTTTGAGGAGATATCTCTCATTTTTCTGTTTTCCACGTCACCCGCCGGTTCACCCAGAAATTCCATGCGAAGGCAACGAGAATCCCGAGAAGGTTCGAAACCAGATAATAGATCCCGAAGAAACTGGTCAGGAGATATAATATTCCCATATTTATGACGAGTCCCCCGACAGAAACCCCGTGAAATGCAATCAGGCGATGCCAGCGACTGGATAATCGGTGTTGCTGGTAGGACCGGAACGTCCAGAGATCATTCCAGAGAAAATTATTCAGGACGGATAATTCGATTGCAAACAAACTGGATACTAGATAAAATAACCCGACATAATTTGTAAGACAATACAATACCCCCATATTTATGAGGATCCCGATTATCCCTACTATCCCGAATTTGAACACTTTTTTCCATTCTCTCCATGCAGCACTCTGGTGATGGGAGAAGGAATAAAGTGTGATATCCATAACCTGCTCTGCATATTCGACAATCGTTTTCAGTTTTAGCTTACTCGAACCGACGTCACGGTCGACAAATTCAAAGGGAATTTCCCTGTCCTTTTCCCAAGTCCCCTTTCCCAGCACCTCCAGCAGTATTTTATAACCTCTCGGTTTTAGTGGCGCATTCGTAACTACTTCCTTTCTGACCGCAAAAAATCCGCTCACAGGATCTGTAATGTCCGGAAAAAGGAGCCGCCCGAGAAATGTTGCCCCAATAGAAATGATCCGCCGTTTGATGGGCCATTTCTTTATTTCTCCCCCCACCATGTACCTGCTTCCGATAACAACCTCGTTCCCCGACCTGATTTCGCTATACATGGCGGGGATCAGTGACGGGGGATGGGAAAAATCCGCGTCGATGACTACAAAGATCTCGGAAGAGGCGTGAGCAAATCCTTCGGCTACCGACTGGGAGAGGCCGCGATCGTCAGTGCGGACGAGAATATTGAGATTTGGTTTTGCCTTTTTCATCTCATTAACAATCGCAATGGTGGCATCGGGGGAATTGTCATCCACTACCAAGATCTCCCCGTTGAGTGCATTATCCCGGAATACGTTATCCACTTCGCTAACAATATCCCGGATATTAGCTTCTTCGTTGTAGGTGGGAATGATAACCGTTAGGTCGTACATGGTCGTCGAGATCCGGATGGTTACCCTGAAGAGAAGAGATAAATGCCGGTATCCTGCTTCAGAAATGTCGCATTCGTCTTCAGCCATGCGATGGCATCACCGCTGGGATCCGCTGAACTGATATCCTGAGTGACTACATAATAGATCGTGCGGTTGTTTTTCTGAGTGTTCAGGGCAGCGAGTTCACGAGCCGTTGACGCGTGCTCCAGGGATGTAATATCAGAGATGTTTGAATAATAATAATCAAGCGGCTGGTCGATGTATGCTGGTACAGCCACGACAATATCGCCCGGTTTGGTCAGTTGTTGAAGCTGCCCAGAAAAGCCTCTCCAGTCATCCTTGGTGTATCCTGAATAATAATTAGCAATTGTCGGTGCATTCAGGATGATGAAGAATGCGATGAAGCATACAACGATCCCGCGGTTATTGATGAGAGAGTAGAACAACCGGTATGAGACTGCAACCCCGATAAAGAAGATTAGGGAGAAGAAGATAAGGTAACGGGGTTCCATGGGCATCTTATAAGAGAGGATAAAACTGATAACCAACGTGAGAACGGTGAGTGTCGCGAGCAGAAGGCCCTTGTTCCTTTCAATACGAAATGCCTGAATGACCCCGAGGACAAAGAAGATCAGGAGCAGATACGTGGCGACATCAGAAAACCCTGCTACCTGCTGGAATGTCGTAGAGATTACATCAAGTCCCTGGACACCGAACGTGGGGGCTGATGCAGTCCTTGTTGCAAAGAGCTGAATCGTAATAACTATCAGTGGAAGGCACAGAACGATAAAAAAAATTAATCCTGCCGCAATCGGCAAAAAATTCCTGATGTTACTCCAGAGATCCTTGATCCTGAGAGCAAGCGCGTACAAGACCAGCGATGCGATGATAACAAACGCATAGAAGTGAGACCAGAAAGCCAGTGCAGAGAGTACGCCAAAAAGTGCCCAGTTCCGGGTATCGTTCGTTTTTAGAGCCCTGAGATAGAACACCATTGCGAATGCGACAAAAAAGAGCATCATGGAGTATGCCCGTGCTTCCTGCGAATAATAAATTAGGAACGGGGAAAATGCGAATGCTGCTGCAGCAATAATGCCGACATTCCTATCGATAAACTCCCTGCCCACGAGATATGCCAGAGGAATGGTCAGGACACCGAGTAACGCGGGAATGAATCTGAGAATAAATTCGTTATTCCCAATTGTCAGCATCAGGTGCTCTAGCCAGTAAAACAGAGGGGGGTTGAATTCACCGGCCATTGTCTCCTGCCAGATCTGAGGGATTGAACCAATGGAGAGCGTATAGGTCGAAGCTTCATCAAGCCATAATGAATTGAATCCCAAATCGTAAAACCGGAGGAAACATCCGATGAGTGTCAGAGCCAGGAGGATTTGCACGTAGCGGCTTCCAAGCAGAACAGATCTGACATTATCCCAGCTGAGATCGTGAAATGTTTGGATAGGGGAGCGGTAATCCCTGTCAAGATCACCGTCAAAATCCGAAGCTGCTCTCTTTGCTTGTGTACGATCCCCGCGTTTCTTTGCCATCGCAATCATTTACTATTTCGTAAATCTTCTGATATAGATTATTGCATATCTGTCATTTTCCGGTGATCCACTGCCAATGAATATTTCCAAGATACCTTTGGCTGCCCCCTTCTTCTGCCACCGGTCTCCCCATCATCTGACAAAGACATATCAACAACAGGAAAGGATGCACTTCAAATACCCTCGACACGGCATGTCTTAAACGTAAAAAATTCGCCGGATTTTTCGGAAAGCCTAATTACCAAGAATTTCTGAATGAATCTTTCATAAGACCGGTCTCCTCCCTACGACAAATAGAGATGCATTTTATTCTGTCTTGAACCAAAAGGCTAAAACCTATGCATCAGTTTTCCGGTTAACCGGAGAATTGACTGCACCAAGAAGCTGGCTGGTATCCGTGACCACGACAGAAGACTGCTCAAGCATCAGGTTGACCTGCTCGTGATTGCCCACCCGCCTGAAATCGGTTCTCAGGGCAATGACCGGCTTTTTCCGGGCAAATGCATAACCCATCTCCCAGGCTGTTCCGGAGTCGGCATCGGCCCCATCGATGATGGCGACAACAATATCGGATTTTTCGAGTGCTGCCCTGTTCTGCGCAAACAGTCGTTCCTGTTCGTCTGTATCCCTTGTATCAGAATCATCGCCTTTCTCCTGAGGCTTGTACACTTCAAACAGGTTTTTTTCTAGGAGCGCAGCGATGGATGCATTGTAAGATCGTTCGGCTTCCGAGAACAGCGGCGCAGCAAGATAGATCCGGTAACGGCAAAATGTTGCGACATCCATCGCGGCGACCTCAGGAAACCGCGAAAGGAAGACACCCCGGCCGGTTCTTTTCGCGGGCGTATCTCCTTCACTTCCATAATACGTTGTGGTAACTCCACATGTGGGTGAGGAGTTGACACCAAGTATGCAGAGGGGAGGACCCCCGGCTTTGATGAGATCATATACCTGTTTCGTCAGTTTGTCGGCCAGTGTAGCGAACTCTGCCGTATTGAGCCGCTCAAGAAAGGTTCCCGGCTCGCGATCAGGTCCCAGGTACAATGTCTCAGGACATGGGAGGGGAACCATGTCGATACCGAATTTCCTGCACCGCTGTTTCGTGCGCCCAAACAATTCGAGATCCGAGGGTTTTGTAATACCCTTCGCCCGGAGGGACGGCGTGAGGATACACGGGCTGCAGAGCACGTACATTATTACAGTGTGTGCACGCACAGATGATCAATGATCCCCCTGTTTGCTTACCGGGACAACAGCTGTGATCCCCGGAAGTGCACGGTCAAGAAGCTGGAAAGAGCAGGATTTTTAAAAATTTTTACGAAGATCTCCCAGATACCCCGGAATACACTTCTTCTGGATCCCACTGCCGAGCAGGCACTGTCACCCGCTGACAGGTCTGTCCGATCCATCACGGTGCTTGACTGTTCGTGGGAGGTTCTGGATACCGGCGCCATCAGTACCTGGAGAATCCGTCGCGCACTCCCCTTTCTTATGGCGGCAAACCCTGTCAATTTCGGCAAACCCTGCATATTATCATCTGTGGAAGCACTTGCGGCTGCTCTCTTTATTATTGGTGAGAAGGGACGGGCGGCAGAGATCCTCTCAAAAGTGAACTGGGGGGTTCGTTTTCTTGAAGTGAACCAGGAACCTCTTGACCTCTATGCCCGGGCAAAAGACAGTACCGAAGTGATCGGAATCCAGGAATTATACCTGTGACATATCCAAAATATATAAGGATTTCCTGAGAACGGAGTCATTTTTCCCGAAATCCGGAAACATGCCTGCCGAGTTCTATTTACAGTTTAGGCATGTAAAAAGAGGTCTCTCGCATCGCTGGTTAAGGTACTGCGGGTTTATTGCGGACCAGTGTACTTGCCGGTTCGACAAGTTTCATGGAAACACCAGCAATAACGCAGAGAACACCGATCACCCACGCGTAAACCCCCCAGATCTTTACAAGAGTGGCACTTGAGAGCTCCGGGAAAAGTGCCATCAGGATACTCAAAAAGAGCGTAAGCATTCCAAACAGGACGATAACGAGCCGGGTCTTCCATTCCTCGGAAAGCGAACAACCTACGAATATCAAGAGGACGCTGTTGATAATTGCCAGAAATGCCATGATGATGATGAAAGAGGGTTCAATGAAACCCGGGAGCAGGAGTACGACAACGGCAATGATAAGGGAAAGTGCACCGGCAAAAAAAACCGGGAACTGGTGGACGAGCTCCTCTTTCATAGAGAGTGAAAATGCAATCATGATCGCACCCACTGACAGGGCAAGCAGCCCGAATATCGGGATAAGCAGGCCAATGAACGTCGGAGTCCAGAAGAATGCGTCGATCCCGGAAATGAAAATGATGATACCTATAACTGAGATCTGCCACCACCGTACCGGCATATCACAGAACACCAGCGATGGATTATTCATATACTTGTTGTTATTTCTGATACGCATTTAACTATCTGTAGCAAAAGAACGAAAAATCCGCAATACCAGTCCAGATGAGCCGGACGGGGTAAGTAAATTAAACAATAGTTTTTTCAATCCGGGCGCAATGTACGATTGTATGATCAAGGTTGCTATCAACGGGTATGGTACTATCGGTAAACGCGTTGCCGATGCGGTCGCCGCTCAGAAGGACATGAGGGTAATCGGAGTATCAAAGACTCGCCCGAACGCGGAAGCGTTCGTAGCGAAACAGCGTGGGTACCCGCTGTTTATCGCTGATATTTCAAAAAAAACTGCATTTGAAAAGGCCGGGCTGGCTGTCGCCGGTTCGGTGGAGGATATGTGTAGGGCTGCCGATATCGTTGTCGATGCAACCCCGGGTGACGTAGGAGCAACCAATAAACCGCTCTACGAAAAACTCGGCATCAGGGCAATCTGGCAGGGTGGGGAGGATCACGAAGTTGCCGGTTTCTCATTCAACTCCTCCTGCAATTACAAGGAGGCAATCGGCCGGAAGTTCACCCGCGTCGTTTCCTGCAACACCACGGGTCTTGTCAGGATAATAAACACCATTGATCACGAGTACGGGGTGGAACACGTCCACGCTATCATGGTGCGTCGCGGCTCCGATCCCGGGGAGATCAAGAAAGGACCGATAGATGCCGTAGTCCTCGACCCGGTCAGCGTTCCCAGCCATCACGGCCCCGATGTCCAGACCGTACTCCCCCACATTTCCATCACCACGATGGCAATGATCGTCCCGACAACGATGATGCACATGCACGCGGTCAAGATCACCACAAAGCGGGAGGTCAGCCGCGAGAAGGTGGTCGATCTCATCAACCACCACCCGAGGATGGGGCTCATCAAAAAATCCCTTGGCATAAAGAGCACTGCAGAACTCAAGGAGTTCGCTATGGATATCGGCAGGCCGCGTTCTGACCTGATCGAGAACTGCATCTTCGAGGAGTCGATTTATACGAACAGGAATGAGATCAGCTTCTTCCAAGCCATCCACCAGGAAGCAGATGTCGTTGTTGAGAATGTCGATGCCATCCGTGCCATGATGGGCACCGAGAAAGATGCTGACCGGTCAGTCAGAATGACCAACGAAGCACTGGGCTTTGTCACCATCCAGAATAACCATTAACACCCTTCATCACCCATTCTTTTTAATGGATGCGTACGAGCGTGTTTGCCGGAATACTGTCGAAGTTGTCACGGACGATGACCTCCGGGTTCTTCTCACACAACCGCATAAAAGGGTCTATGCCGGGTACGAGCCAAGCGGCGAGATCCACCTTGGTCACCTGGTCACGATAAACAAGCTGGTGGACCTTCAGGCTGCCGGTTTCGAAGTCACCGTGCTGCTCGCCGACCTCCATGCGTTTCTCAACCGGAAAGGGACCATGGAAAAGGTAGGAGAACTGGCGGAGTACAACAAATGCTGCTTTGAGGGGCTGGGACTAAAGAACGTGAATTATGTCCTTGGTTCCGAGCTCCAGCTGAACCGGGCCTATGAACTACTCGTACTCCAGCTCTCCCAGCAGATAACCCTCAATCGTGCTACGCGGAGTATGGATGAAGTGGGCCGGCAGATGGACCACCCCACAGTTTCTCAGATGATCTACCCGATCATGCAGATGGCTGACATCGCCGTGCTGGGGGCAGATGCAGCGGTGGGGGGGATTGACCAGCGGAAGATCCATATGCTTGCGCGGGAGCACCTCGTCAACTTCGGCTACAAGGCCCCGGTCTGCATCCATACACCAATCCTGAACGGTCTTGACGGGAAGAAGATGTCCTCATCACAGGGTAATTTCATCTCCGTTGCCGACAGCGAGGAGGAGATCCGGAAGAAATGCCAGAAGGCCTTCTGCCCGCCGGAAATTACGGATAACCCCATCCTTCAGATATTCCAGCATCACATCTTCCCCCGTCTTTCGGAAATCACGATCAAACGACCGGAAAAATTCGGTGGCAACCGCACATTTTCCGGCTATGCTGAGCTCGAAACTGCGTACGGCAACAAAGAAGTTCATCCGCTCGATCTCAAGAAGACGTGCGGCGAATCCCTTGCCGGGATCCTTGCCCCGGTACGGGAGTATATACGGTAACTGGTACTATAACTGGATGATCACTGGTGGCACCTGCGTGAAAAACGGGAAAAGCATCGATAACAAACTCGACCAGTTCGACCAACGCCTCGAGGAGATGGGGGTCCGCATCAAGGATGCTGACCAGCTCAAGGTGAGGGAGGACGTCTTTGATGAGGTCACCCTCCTTGCGCTCTATAAGCTCGTGCACAAGAAGTGGCTCTCTGCTATCGGCGGATCAATAAGTACGGGAAAAGAGGCCAATGTCTTCTATGGCGAACGGGATGGTGGAGGCATTGCCATTAAGATCTACCGGATCAGGACCGCAAATTTCACCACGATGAGCTCGTACATCACCGGTGACCGGCGCTTCTCCCATGTCAAGAAGGCAAAAAAAGAGCTCATCTTTGCTTGGACAAAAAAAGAGTTTTCCAACCTTGCCCGGGCTCGGGAAGCAGGTCTTGCCGTTCCCGAACCCCTAGTCTGGGACCGGAATATTCTCATCATGTCGTTTCTGGGAGAGGGTGAGGTCCCCTACCCGCAGCTCAGGAACGTGGAGATAGAAGATCCCGGGGAGGTATATGCCAGCATAATCCGGGACATCGATACACTCTACAACAAGGCCGAGCTTGTGCACGCGGACCTGAGCGAGTTCAATATATTGTACGGCGACCAACCATATCTCATCGATATGGGCCAGTCGGTCACCCGTGATCACCCCCGTGCCCTCTCCTTCCTCATGAGGGATATCCGCAACATCAACCGGTTCTTCAGGAGCCGGTGCAATGCTCGTAGTGATATCGATGTTTTCAATGAGGTGACCGGACTGGATGCAGCTGAGCCATGATGCCCTCGTATCGTGTACTGGAAAAAACGGTTGTTGGGGCAGGTTGACAGATCTACCCAGAATACAAGGTGAACGAATATGATGCAGGAAGTAAAGATCGCAGGAAGCCGGGTCGGAGTGCTTATCGGAAAAGGCGGTGCAACAAAAAAAGAGCTCGAGACCAGAACGTGCACAACGATAACCATTGATAGTAAGGAGGGGCTTATCAATGTCGAAGGTACTGAGGAGAACACTATCCTCCTCCTCCGGGCAGTCGAGATCATCAATGCCATTAACCGCGGTTTCTCTCCTGAGCGGGCATTCGAAATGATCGAAGACGAGGACCTCCTACTCGAAGTAATCGATCTCTCCGGGATGGCAGAAGGTCCCCGGCAGCTTGACCGGCTCAGGGGAAGAATCATTGGCAAAGACGGGAGGGCGCGTGAACAGATCGAAGATATGACCGATGTAGAGATCTCGGTCTTTGGCAAAACCGTTGCGCTTATCGGGTACCCGGAACCGCTAAAGACAGCCCGGGCGGCAATCGATATGCTCATCGAAGGGGTTCCTCACGAAAACGTGTTCGCCTTCCTTGACCGGAAAAAGAAAGAGGCAAAACAGGATATGATAAGTTATTATTACTAGTGTTTCCGGATCCTCAAAATCGTGCACCACAATATATATGTTTTGCTCCATTTCCCATGGAAAAGAATCGGTTATATAAGATAGATTTCACCAAACAGACAAAATCTGCAGCGAATTTCAGTGGAATTAATGGGGTTAAACAGAAGGTTCTGACATGCTGATCGAAAAGCTCCCTATTCCCAACAGTCTGAAACAGCAGTACCGGATAGGTGGCATCACTGAGCTCTACCCCCCTCAGGAAGAATGTGTCAGGAAGGGCATGCTTGACAGGAAAAACCTGCTCGTGGCAATCCCCACCGCAAGCGGGAAAACCCTGGTCGCCGAGATGGCGATGCACATCCATATCGCGCAGAAAGGAAAATGCCTGTATATTGTTCCACTCAAGGCACTTGCTTCCGAAAAATTCGACGAATTCAATAACAAGGGCGTCCGGGTCGGCATCGCAACCGGGGATTTTGACCGCCGTGACGACATGCTCGGCCGGAACGATATTATCGTTGCGACAAGCGAGAAGGTGGATTCCCTGCTACGCAACAATGCCCGCTGGATCGGCGAGATCACCCTCCTTGTCATCGATGAGGTCCATCTGATCGATTCGGAGAGTCGGGGGCCGACCCTTGAAATGGTGATCGCCAAGATGCGGTACCGGAACCCTGCCATGCAGGTAATAGGGCTTTCAGCAACCATTGGCAATCCGCACGTCCTTGCCGGGTGGCTTGATGCAGAACTCGTGACCAGCACCTGGCGCCCTGTTGATCTCAGGCAGGGTGTGTTCTGCAAAGACCGGATCCATTTCCGTGAGGGGGAACGGGAGATCCGGCAGGTATCAAAAAATTACGATGACCTCAACCTCTGCCTCGACACCATCGCTGAAGGTGGGCAGTGCCTCGTCTTTGTCTCGTCGCGGCGGAATGCCGAGGCATTCGCGAGGAGGGCAGCGGGCGCCATAAAAAGCGATACCCCCGAACTCAAAGCCTGTGCGGAGAAGCTCGACAGTTCCGCGGAGACCGCGATGGTCAGGACACTTGCACTCTGCGTCTCGCAAGGGGCGGCCTTTCATCACGCCGGCCTGAGCCGGCAGGAACGGGCAGTGGTCGAAGAAGCGTTCCGGAAAGGTCACATCAAGTGCATATCATCTACACCTACCCTTGCTGCCGGGCTCAACCTGCCCGCACGACGGGTCATCATCCGAGATTACCTGCGGTTCTCCGCCGGAGAGGGCATGCTGCCTATCCCTGCAAGCGAATACCACCAGATGGCCGGTAGGGCCGGGCGCCCGCGCCTCGACCCGTACGGCGAGGCCGTACTCATTGCCAAAGACGAAGGTCAGGTCGAAGAGCTCTTCGAGTGCTACATTGAGGCTCCTGCAGGGGAGGTCCATTCGAGGATTGCTGAACCGACGGCCCTTTACACTCATGTCCTGTCGCTCATCGCTTCGGGCTTTGCCGGGACAAGGGGCGAACTGATGTCATTCATGGACCGGAGCTTCTATGTCCATGAACACCGGCACGGGCGCCTGATGCAGAAAGCCGTGGATGCGGCGCTCAGGTTTCTCGTCAGCTCGGAGATGGTAATGGAGATTGGTGAGCATTTGGGATCAACCGAATTCGGTACCCTCGTCTCACGGTTATACATTGACCCCCGGAGTGCAGCCCTCATCATAACGACCCTGAGAGAACGGGAGGGGTATGCCGATATCGGCCTGCTCCAGCTGATCTGCAGCACTCCTGATATGCCACGCCTCTATGTCAGGAATACGGACCGGCCGGCGCTCGACCGCATGATCGAAGCCCACGAGAGCGAACTCTGGCTGCCATTGCCGCACGACGAGGACGAGGTCGAAGAATACTACCGGGCACTCAAGACTGCGATGCTCCTCACTGACTGGACCGACGAGCTTCCCGATGCCAAGATATGCGAACGCTACGGCGTCGGGCCGGGGGATATCTACGGCATGGTTGAGAGCATCAACTGGCTGTTGCACGCAAGTGCAGAGCTCTCCCGGATGTTTGCTGCAAGGTTCAATGCCAAGGTCCGCGAATACGAGATCTGCATGAAGAACGGTATCCGGCGCGAGTTGCTCCCGCTCGTGAAACTGCGGGGCATAGGTAGGGTGCGGGCCCGCCGCCTCTTCAACAACAGCATCACGACACCCGAGGAGGTGCTCAATGCAGGCATGGATACCGTGACCCGGATCATCGGGCGGGGTATTGCAGAGCAGATCTTTTCCCAGCTTCGGAATACGAAAACTATCTCTGCGCAGAATACTGGAGAAGATACTATGGGCGGGCAGTCAACTCTTTCCCGGTTCCGGTGATCTCATGGATAGCCCGGGCCGCCCCTGTGAAATCCGCAAAACGCAATGTGCGATTCAGGACAGGAATGCCTTTCTCAAGGAACTCCGGGAGATTTCCCGGAAGTACACTACCCATATCATCTGTTTCAATGCCGATATGCTCGCCGGCAGGGCCCACGCACAGTCCGCAGTGGAACATGCGGTGCGCTCTCATCAGGAGGGGACTGCCATTTCGAACACCATCGAGATGGAATCCCTTCTGTACGCTGCGGGTTCACGCCAGTGCAATATCGCTTCCTCATTTGGGGTTCATAAGGGTGTGAACCATCTCTATGTCTGCTGGTATCCCGTCCCTAAAATGGATGTATGGGAACACCTCGCTCACCTCTTCCGATTCACCGGGGAGTGGGAAGATATCATCGATAGTGAAAAGAAGGGGCGCCTGATGCAGCTTTTTGATATCACGACAGAAGAGGTGGAGGCCGCCGGCAACAAAGACAGCATTGTGGATCTCGTGCTGGAACGTGTAGCTCTCCTGAATGTCCTTCGATAATACTGGACCGGAATTGACAATTTGAATCCTGCATCCGGTTTATGAGATACCGCAATCTTCCAGAAAGAGTGCTTGAGTCCGGTAGTTTTCCAATAAATTAGCTTATAATTTCAGATGGTTATGAGGATGACCCCCCAAGTCGAAGAACACTGACGAGTTCTTCTTATCCTCGTGGTCCTGACGAACCTTCTCGAAAATCGAAGAACCTGCTGGTCTTCTCAAGTATGCTCTTCCCTTCGGGAATAGCGGTTTTCCCAGGAGCATCTACAACGGCTACCGATGATTTCTACAAAGCCAATTCTTGTATATCTGACAAAAGAGAGCAAAAAATCAACGGACTTTTTACTGTGTAATCAGGGAGAGATCGGAGATCCCGCTGGGTCCTCCGTTTTTCTCCGATTGTGGACAAGAAGAGTGTTATTGGAGAGCTTTTTGCTGTGCGATGGAAAATTATAAAATGAATTCAACAAATTCTGCGTTTTCTATAATGGGATCTAAGAAAGCTTATGATTTTTTGGTAATTCAAACATCGGAAAATTTCTGATCTAATCTTCCGGGTAAATATAAGAGCCATATGGAGATTTCTCAAGAGCGAGGGCACGGCGGAACTCGATGACGGTCTGTATCATTCCATAGTAAAACGTATTTTGCAGAACCCACATTTTCATTTATTGGCATGACTGATGATGTGAGCAATTTCCGGAATGATGAGCTCGGTTGTCGCAAGGGTTACTGCGGGTGTTGACCCGGGAATGCAGAATACCGCCTTTCCAGCGATCACACCAGCGAGGGCACGGGAGAGCATGGACGCCGTCCCGATCTGCTCGATACTTTTTGCGCGAAACATCTCCCCGAATCCATCTATCTTCTTGTCCAGGAGGGGTGAGATTGCTTCAATTGTACAGTCATCATCGGTGAGACCGGTCCCGCCGTTCAGAATGATGCAGTTGGTCTTTTTCAGGGCCATAAACAGTTCATTACGTATTGCTTCAATCCTATCCGGGACTATTGTATAATGATTGACGGGGATATTACTGTTGTTCAGAAGGGTGCAGATGGTATTTCCACTGGTATCATTCTCGATGGTCCGGGTTGTCGAGATTGTGATGACTGCTGCATTAATTGGAAAAGACCTAATGTGACTTTTATCCATAGTACAAGAGATGTTATGCAGTTATGTGTTAAGAGAATTCCGGGATATTCTTCTTGAGAATTGAAGGGAGTGGAGACCCCATTATTTCCTGTGGAGATCATTATTATATGTCCCCAGTTGTGAATTATATTTGATCTCGAAATTTGGAGTGAGATAACCTTTCAGCATTTTAAAATAATTAATTTTACAATAATTGCGTCTGATCAAATTAAAGTTAAATAAAATTAAAATTTTTCCTGAAATTCCTCAAACTGAATATTAGGCACTTTTAAATGTTTTTACCGGATTCATTTCGATTTGTTTATATATTATAAAGAATATATTATCTAATAGCTCTTTTGCTGTGAACTTAAAAGACATGATATCGTCTTTTTACAGTTCCACACGAAATAAAGGGGTCCCTCCTTTATCATTATAGATCAATTTGAATAATTACAAAGTATCCAAAATATTGGATAATAAAATATAACTTTTACAATATCTTTAACGAATTAATTTCATTTTTTGTCTATTTCCAAAATAAACCATAAATTGCATGCGCTCCACACGAAATAAAGGGGTTTATAGTCCGGCCAAACCGATCGTTTTTTAGTCTAGTCTCACTAATCCTGAGCACCACAGTGTAATTATGCCCGAAACTGAAGACCCTTCAACAGGATTATTTAAAAAGTATCTCACCAATAACAGGATATTCCGGGATCGCGAGGTGCTCCGCCATTCGTATCGCCCCCAGATACTTCCCCACAGGAAACCGCAGATCGACGAAGTAGCATCAATATTGGCACCATCCCTCAGGAATGAAACCCCCTCCAATATCCTTATTTACGGAAAAACCGGCACCGGGAAGACAGCCTGCGTGAGATATGTCGGTTTTGAGCTTGAGAAAGCGAGCAGCAAGATGGGGACGGTGTGCAGACTTGTCCACCTCAACTGCGAAGTTATCGATACCCAGTACCGGGTGCTGGCGCAGATCGCCAAGTGCTTGGACGTCGTCGATGAATTGGGAAGCGATAAAACCCGCACCCACATCCCGATGACCGGGTGGCCCACCGATCAGGTGTATGCAGAGCTCAAGAACCAGCTCGAAGCGGGTGGGGGAGTACTGGTCATCGTTCTGGACGAGATCGATAAGCTGGTGAAAAAGAGCGGTGACGATACCCTGTATAACCTGACCCGGATAAATTCTGATCTCAAAAATTCAAAAGTCAGTATCATCGGTATCTCCAATGACCTGAGTTTCAAGGATTTCTTGGACCCGCGGGTATTGTCCTCGCTCTCTGAGGAAGAGATTGTCTTCCCGCCGTACAACGCGCCTCAGCTCGTGGATATCCTGACCCAGCGCGCTGAGGGTGCGTTTATTGTCGGGGCTGTTGCCGAGGAAGTCATCCCACTCTGTGCGGCCCTTGCAGCCCAGGAACATGGGGACGCACGGCGTGCACTTGACCTGTTCCGGATCTCCGGGGAACTTGCCGATCGTGACGAGTCAGCACGGGTGACCGAGGAGCACGTCAAACAGGCTCAGGCAAAGATTGAGACCGACAGCATGATCGAGTGCATCGCCACGCTGCCCACCCAGAGCAAGCTGATTCTGTTCTCGATGCTGATTCTCGAACAGCTGGGACAGAATATCTTTACGAGCGGCGAAGTTTCACGTATATATCAGGATATCGCCCCGTCCATCGAGCTCGATGTCCTCACCCACCGCAGGATAACGGATCTCATATCCGAGCTGAACATGCTGGGTGTCATCAATACCCGGGTGGTAAGCCGCGGGCGTTATGGCAGGACAAAAGAGATGTGGTTTGACGCCAATACTGGAAAGATCCGCGAGGTCGTACTCAAGGACCCGCGTCTGAACGGGCTCAAGGACCTTGATGTGTCCCAGATGGAAGCAAAGTGGTTGAAAACTTGGTTCAGGTGATACAGGATGGATGAAAAAGATCTCGAACTCCTCCGTATTCTTGAGGAGAACAGCCGGCTCTCAGCAGATGAAATTGCGACCATGACCAGCCTCAGCACCGCGGATGTGCAGGAGCGGATACACACACTGGAAGCTGCGCAAGTCATCAAGCGCTACTCCACCGTCATCAACTGGGAGAAGGCAGGCAACGGCGAGGTCTCGGCCATCATCGAACTCAAGGTAAGCCCCGAGCGCGACTACGGATACGATCGGATTGCGGAGCGGCTTTCGCGGTTCAGGCAGGTCAAGACCCTGCGTCTCATCACCGGGACCTATGATCTCCAGCTCATCGTGACCGGCAAGAACATGCAGGAAGTGTCGCGGTTTGTGTCCGAGCACGTCGCCCCCATGGACCGGATCAGGGAAACGGCGACGCATATTGTCATGAAGTCGTACAAGGAAAATGGAAACACGTTCTTTGAACAGCAGGAAGCAGAGCGCCTCCCGTATTCTTTCTAAGGTGAAACCATGCGCAATTTTGTCTCAGGGCGTGCACGGGAGATCCCGCCATCGGGAATCAGGAAATTTTTCGACCTCGTCCTCACGATGGATGGGGTCATATCGCTTGGCGTCGGGGAGCCGGATTTCCGCACCCCGTGGAATATCTGCGAATCCAGTATTTATTCTATCGAACAGGGAACGACATCCTACACGTCCAATAAAGGCCTCCATTCCCTTCGCGTCGCCCTCTCGCGGTACCTCGCCCAGCACTACAACCTCACCTATTCCGGTGATGACGAGATAATCATAACGAGCGGTGTATCCGAGGCCCTTGACATCGCGATCCGCGCCATCGTGGACCCGGGGGAAGAGGTACTCATCGCACAGCCAAGTTATGTCTCGTATGCCCCCTGCGTGACACTTTCCGGGGGAAAGCCTGTCCCGGTCCGGTGCATGGAAAAGGACCATTTCAAACTGGACCCGGATACGCTGGCAGAACAGGTCACCTCCAGATCAAAGGCGCTGATCATCAATTTCCCGAACAACCCGACCGGAGCGGTCATGGGAAGAGAGGAGCTCAAAGCGGTTGCTGATATTGTGATCGATCACGATCTCCTTCTCATCAGCGATGAAGTCTATGCGGAGCTCACGTATGAAACACGCCATTGCGCTGCAGCGACCGTCAGTGATCTCCGGGAGCGGACAATCACCCTCAACGGTTTCTCGAAAGCCTATGCGATGACCGGCTGGCGTGTAGGGTACCTCTGCGCACCCAAAGAGCTCTGCGACGCTGCGCTGAAGATACACCAGTACGTGATGCTCTGCGCCCCGGTGATGGGACAGGTCGGGGCGCTTGAAGCGCTCCGCTCGGCAGAGGATGAGAAGAACAGCATGGTCAGCGAGTACCGGCTCAGGCGCAACATGTTCGTGGCCGGCCTCAACCGCATCGGGCTGTCGTGCCATGTGCCTGACGGTGCGTTCTATGCATTCCCCTCGGTAGAAAAGACCGGGCTCTCGGATGTGGAATTTGCCGAGCGCCTGCTGAAGGAGCAGAAGGTCGCCGTAGTGCCGGGCAGCGTCTTTGGCAGTGGCGGAGAAGGCCACCTCCGGTGTGCCTACGCCGTCTCAAGGAAAGAGCTCAATGAAGCGCTCGGCAGAATGGAGGCCTTTATCAGCGGCCTCTGATTCAATCAATCCGCGTTTTTCATCCCGTTCACTTTCCTGACATTTCAGTCTGACTTTTAACAATATATCAGGGAGGACAGACCTGTGGGATACTTTATTGTCCAACTGGATCAATATTACATGAAACACAATGAGCTGTACAATCATCGTTGGTGGATTTTTTGGTGATGAAGGGAAGGGCAAAGTTGTTGCCCATATTGCCTATAAGGACAAACCCGCAATCATCTCACGCGGCGGTGTGGGTCCGAATGCCGGACACACTGTCCAGGTCGGAGACCACAAATATGGTGTCCGTATGGTCCCGTCCGGTTTTGTTTACAAGGATGCAAAACTCTGCATTGGGAGTGGCGTACTGGTCGACCCCAGGATCCTGAAGCAGGAAGTCGAAACTCTCGGAGTCAAAGGGCGTGTCTTCGTGGACAAACGCTGCGGTATCATTACCGAAGACCATATTGCCCGTGACAAGGGGAGCGCCCACCTTGCCAAGACGATCGGGAGCACCGGTTCCGGGTGCGGGCCGGCCAATTCCGACCGGGTCATGAGGGTCTCCCCTCAGGCAAAGGACGTGCCGGAGCTTGCGGAATACCTGCTCGATGTGCCTAAGGCCATTGACGACGAACTGAAAAAGAATAATACCGTGCTGCTTGAAGGCACCCAGGGCTTTGGCATCTCGCTGTACTACGGGACCTATCCCTTCGTGACGAGCAAAGATACCTCAGCGTCCCAGATTGCCGCCGACAATGGTGTGGGCCCGACGAAGATCGATGACGTTGTCGTGGTCTTCAAGGCCTACCCGACACGTGTCGGGGAAGGCCCGTTCAGCACTGAGATGTCGGTGGAGAAGTCGGATGCAATGGGCATTCAGGAGTTCGGTACTGTCACCCATCGCCAGAGGCGCGTCGGCGGGTGGGATGGGGACATGGCACTGTATTCCGCCATGATCAATGGGTGCACCCAGGCAGCCATCACCGGGATCGACAATATCGACAAAGCCTGTTTTGGCATCACCGAATATTCCCGGCTTACCAGAAAAGCAAAAGACTTTCTCAAACAGGCAGAAGACGATATCGGGAGCCCGGTAACTCTCATCTCGACAGGACCTGAAATCACCCAGATCATTGACCTAAGGGACGAACTGGCATGAGACGCTCGCTCATGGATATTCTCTGCTGTCCGGTCTGCAAGGGAGACCTCACTCTTGCTGTCGAAAAGGAAGACGAAAAGGAGATCCTTGAGGGTGGGCTGCACTGTGCAGCATGCAATGCGGATTATCCCATTCACGACGGAATTCCCAACCTGCTGCCTCCGGCCATGTACGAGCACTAAGGTCCTGCCATGAATCTCCCGTTTCCGATTTTTGCGCTGGTCTCCGCCGGAACGGGTGGAAGCGGGGCAGGATTCGAAGTCCACCTCAACCGGAGCGGGATCAATTCTATCGATCTTCCCCGCGAGAAGGTCTCTGTTGAACCCGGCAGCGGACTGCGGCTTGTTTTCTCAAACCGCGGAGCGCCTATCCACATCACGGTCACTACCTCGAACGCCGGTATGTACACCGATTTTTTTCATGAAAACATGTACGTAGTCGATGAGTCGGTACTGCTCATACCGGTACGGAAAGACAGTGAGGTGGGATTTTTTGACCTCGAGATCATTTCGGGATATGGCGTCATGAAGACTATGATGCGGGTGAATGTCGCCCATGTACCGGCTCCACGGCCGCCGGCCATTCAGGAAGAGTTCCCCCTCCAGCCGGTTGCCCACGGGCGCCCCCACCTCTTGATGGTCATGATGGGCGTCGCTCTCATCCTGTATTCTATTTGGCTCTATACCAAAAGCGAATTCCTCAATATCGCTTCCTTTATCATCCTCATTGTCGGGGCACTCTATACATGGTACCTGCAGCAGTAACGCTTGGCGCTGTCGTGCTCTTTGCAGGGCTCGCCGTTGACCGGCTGATCGGAGACCCCCATACGCCCCTGCACCCGGTTGCCCTGCTCGGCAGGTTCATCGGGTGGTGGGGAAGACCGGAATATCACTCCCCCAAATTCCAGCGTGCCGTTGGTGTTGTTTTCTGGATTGTTACAGTCACTCTCTTTACCTTTCCCTTTGTTGTCTTTTCTGCTGTTGCCCCTTGGTATCTCTACCTGATCCTTGCCCCGTTCCTGCTCAAATGTTGTTTCTCGTGGCGGTCTCTCGAGGAGCATACCTTCGCTGTGGTTGCAGCGCTGAAAGAGGGGGTTGAAAGCGGGCGCGGGCGTGTCAGCATGCTCGTATCACGTCAGACGGCAGATCTCGACCGTGAACATATCCTCTCTGCGGGCTACGAGTCTATGACCGAGAACCTCACGGACAGCATCATCTCACCGCTTGTCTATTTCTCTGTTTTCGGGCTTGCGGGCGCAGCAGTCTACCGTGCGGCAAACACGATGGATGCAATGCTCGGTTACCGGGACGAGCGGGAGCGGATAGGGTGGTGTGCAGCCAGGATGGACGACGTGCTCAATTATATTCCGGCACGGATCACCGCTGTGTTGCTCCTTTTGTACTTTGCCTGCAGGGGAAGGTTTGCCCCCGCATGGGAGGTCATGCGCCGCGACCGGCATAACCGCCCGGGATTCAACGGAGGGATTGTCATGGCAGCAATGGCCGGGGGTACCGGAACCCGGTTTGAAAAGCCTGGTGTGTATACGATCGGAGATGGGGAAAAAAGCCTCGATGAAGCCGGCCCGGCGATCATATCGGCAACCCGTGCCGTCACCTTGGTGCTGGCAATAGTTGCCGGTAGTACATTGTTTTTATGGGGGGCGCTGATCAATAGTACTGGCATATGAAACTGGAAGAACTGAGATTTGGCACTGAGCTTCTCAAGCGCGGCTTTGCGTCCATGCAGAAAGGGGGCGTCATCATGGATGTCGTGGATGCCGGACAGGCGAAGATCGCCGAGGAGGCAGGTGCCGTCGCAGTCATGTCGCTGGAGCGGGTGCCATCCGATATTAGGAAAGCCGGAGGCGTTGCCCGCATGGCAGACCCAGAGAAGGTCCTTGAGATCATAGCGGCGGTCTCCATTCCGGTCATGGGGAAGGTCCGGATCGGCCATTTTGTCGAGGCGCAGGTGCTGGAGGTCCTCGGGGTTGATATGATCGATGAGAGCGAGGTCCTGACACCGGCAGACGAACAATATCATATCGATAAGAAGCGGTTCAAGATCCCCTTCGTCTGCGGTGCACGTGACCTTGGCGAGGCGCTCCGCAGGATCAACGAGGGGGCGGCCATGATCCGCACAAAGGGAGAAGCCGGCACCGGCAATGTTGTCGAGGCAGTCCGCCACATGCGCACGATCATGGGAGAGATCCGCATGCTCCGGGGAATGGACAGACAGGAGATGACCGATTTCGCACGGGAGATCGAGGCCCCCGCCGAACTGGTGATCGAGTGTTCAGAACGCGGGAGGCTTCCGGTCGTGAACTTCTCGGCCGGCGGTATCGCCACACCTTCGGATGCAGCACTGATGATGCAGCTGGGAGCGGACGGGGTCTTTGTCGGATCGGGGATCTTCAAGTCCTCGAGCCCCGAACGGATGGCGAGAGCCATTGTCGAAGCGGTCGATCATTTCGACGATGCCCCCGTGATTGCAAAGGTCAGCACGGGTCTCGGCGATGCGATGCCAGGCCTCGACGTGCACACGCTGAAGGATGATGAGGTGCTCCAGTACCGTGGACGCTAAGATCGGCGTGCTGGCGCTCCAGGGGAATGTGAGCGAGCATATCGACGCGTTTCTCCTTGCGCTCGAACGGATGGGCCACGGCCCCTCCTCCGAGGTTTTTGAAGTGAGGCGCCCTGCCGATCTTGCAGAGTGCCATGCCCTTGCAATCCCGGGCGGGGAGTCCACCACCATCTCCCGTCTCATCGGAAAAAACCAGCTCTATGAGCCCATCCGCTCCTTTCCCGGGGGTATTTTTGCGACCTGCGCAGGCATGGTACTGATGGCGACCGAAGTGGGAGACCCCAGGGTCAGGCCGCTTGGCCTGATGGAGATGGCGGTCGACCGGAACGCGTTTGGGCGGCAGCGGGAATCGTTCGAAGCAGACCTTGCGGTTGACGGGCTTAATGGGGACGCATTCCATGCAGTTTTCATCCGGGCACCGGTCGTTACTTCTATCGGTACCGGCATGAGAGTCCTTGCCCGGGTCGAGAAAGGTATCGTGGCAGTGGAAAAAGGAAAGCACATGGCGTTCTCGTTCCACCCGGAACTTGGCAACGATACCCGGCTGCACGAGTGGTTCCTGAAAAATATCGGCATTTAACGGCATGCCACTGGTTAAACCCCCCAGTTCTCATATAACTCCCGGTCTGCCTGATCAAAGACCCGACAAAAGATCCATGAACTTATGAACTTTCAGGTATGCACAATATTAGGCATATAGCCATGGGAAGGAACGTGCACTCATGGGGAGTTCATTTGAACCAGTATTGAAGGGTCTCTCCGTAAATAAACTCGGCCCGGTCATTTTTTTGGTCGTTCTCGCACTCTCAGTTATTACCATTATTGGTATCAGCGGGGATATCGTAGCTGCACGGCTGCAGAACCTGCGACTCCAATACCTTTTTGTCCTTCTCGTCATGTCCGCTCTTGTTATCTCCCTGGGTGTGTATATTACATCCATCCGGAACGGAGCGCTCAAGGCGGTAAAGGAGAGTGAAGAGTTTCTTAATACTGTGCTGCAGTCGCTCCAGACAGGCGTGCTCGTTATCGATGCACAGACTCATACAATTGTAGATGCGAATGCCCTTGCACTTTCCCTGATTGGTGCCCCGAAAGAGACCGTTGTCGGCAAAAACTGTCAGAATTATATCTGCCCTGCAGAACCGGGTACCTGCCCGGTAACTGACGGAAATCAGATCTTTGAGAATGCAGAACGGACACTGATAACATCAAAAGGAGAAGGGATCCCGGTTCTCGAAAGCGTGAACTCCATCAAGTTTGGCGGAAAGCTGCTCCTCCTCGAGACCTTTATCGATATCAGGGAGCGCAAGAAGATGGAAGAGCTCACCGCCCAGCTCATACATGATCGGGAGCTTGCCAACAACGAGCTCAAGGATTTTGTCTATATTATCTCCCATGACCTGAAAGCACCACTCCGTGCGATAGGATCGCTTTCCCAATGGCTGTATTCTGATTATCAGGACAAGTTTGACAAAGAGGGAAAGATCCAGCTGGATCTTCTCGTGAATCGTGTCAACCGGCTGCAGAGCCTGATCGACGGGATTCTGGAGTATTCCCGTGTGGGGAGGATCCGAGATGAGAAAGAGACCCTTGACCCCACAGTGCTTATCCGGGAGATTATTGACAGCCTCTCCCCACCATCGCATATCAGCGTCATCATTGACACACCCCTCCCGGCGGTCCATTACGAAAAGACCCGGATTCGCCAGGTGTTCTCGAACCTGATAGGAAACGCGATCAGATACATGGACAAGCCGCAGGGAGAGATCCATATCGGTTGCATCCGGGATGGGGATTACTGGAAATTTTTTGTGAAGGACAACGGACCGGGCATCGATGAAAAATATTATGACCGGGTGTTCCAGATATTCCAGACGCTCCATGCACGGGACGAGGTCGAGAGTACTGGCGTTGGCCTCACGATCGTCAAGAAGATCGTTGAGACGTACGGCGGAAAGGTATGGATTGAGTCTGAACCGGGGAAAGGGAGTACTTTTTACTTCACGATCCCAGTTCAGGGTACCGCGTAAGACCGAAGCGTTAAGGATGAGAACACTTTCCAATTGACTTTTTGTAAACGAAGACCTTATGCTTGACTGATCACCCATGAATAACCTTTTCTGATCTGATCCCAGAACATGATGATTGTGAATATTTTTTCATCCCGATAAAAAGAGAAGCAAATTCTTATAGATTGAGATACCCGATCTTCTCTAAAGCAATTACACTGATAACGGTGTTGATCCATGAAGGCGGAAGAGGCGATCTTTAAAATTGAGACACGATATCGGGAATTAATTGAATCATTACCGCAGACCGTGTTTGAAATTGACCCCCAAGGAATGATAACATCCGTCAACCTAGACGGATTAAAATCCTTTGGGTATTCAAAAGAGGATCTGGAGAACGGGGTGAGTGCCTTCCAGGTATTTGCTCCTAACGATCATCAGCGCCTTGCGGAAAATATCCAGAGAATTTTAAATGAAGAACCATCCGGTGCAACCGAGTACCTTGCACAAAGAAAAGATGGGAGCACATTTCCGGTTATCGTCTATCCGGTGCCAATTATTCATGAGCATACGGTGGTGGGGCTCAGGGGTGTGCTTGTTGACATCACCGAAAGAAAGAGGATGGAAAATGTCAACGCGCAGCTCATCCGCGATCTGGAAGCTGCCAACACTGAGCTCAAGGATTTTGCCTACATCGTCTCCCACGATCTCAAGGCGCCGTTGCGGGCGATCGGTTCTCTGTCCCAGTGGCTCTACACCGATTATAAGGACAAATTCGATGAGAAGGGAAAGGCCCAGCTGGATCTCCTCATGAACCGCGTCAACCGGATGCAGAACCTCATCGATGGGATTCTGGAGTACTCCCGTGTAGGGAGGATCCAGAAGGAGAAAGAGGATTTTGACCCCAACAGTCTTGTCAAAGAGGTTATTGACAGCCTCTCCCCACCCCGCCATATCAGCATCATCATTGACAACCCTCTCCCGATGGTCCACTATGAAAAGACCAGTTTTCGCCAGGTCCTCTCGAACCTGATAGGAAACGCTGTCAAATACATGGACAAGCCGCATGGAGTGATCCATATCGGTTGCATCCGGGATGGGGATTACTGGAAATTTTTTGTGAAGGATAACGGACCGGGCGTCGATGAAAAATACTATGATCTGGTCTTTCAGATATTCCAGACGCTGAATTCACGGGATGATATTGAGAGCACCGGCATCGGACTCTCGATCGTCAAGAAGATCGTTGAGACGTATGGTGGAAAGGTATGGATTGAGTCTGAACTGGGAAAAGGGAGTACTTTTTACTTCACGATCCCAATGAAAGGTGATAAACCCTTCGGGGGTACTAGTAAATGACTTCAATAAAATCGATTCTTCTTGTTGAAGATGATATGGTTGATATGATGTCCGTCAAACGGGCACTCAAGGATATCAATGTAACGAACCCTCTGTATCATGTCGAAAACGGTGTCGAGGCACTTGAATATCTCAGAAATAAGGAGAATCCGAGACCGACAATCATTCTCCTTGACCTCAACATGCCCAAGATGGGAGGGATCGAATTTCTTTCGATTATGAAAAAAGATGAGTCAATACGGAGGATCCCTGTCATCATCCTCACCACATCACGGGCAGAATACGACAAGGTCCGATCATACGATCTGGGTGTTGCCGGGTATATGATCAAACCCGTTGATTACCAGCAGTTTATGGAAGTGATCCGGGCAATGTGCATGTACTGGACACTGAGCGAAGTAGCTGAATGAAGAACGCGAATACGTCTCCCGGGCAAGAAAAGGAACTTGCGGTCCTCCTGATAGAGGATGATCTTGTCGACCAGATGGCATTCAGCCGGTTGATGCGGGAGCAGCCGGAGTCCTATCAGGTTGAGATTGCAGGATCCATTGCAGATGCCCGGACCGTTTTAGAGAAAAAATCCATCGATATTATTATCAGCGATTTCTATCTGGGTGACGGAACCCCCCTCGATATCCTTCCCGAGATCCTTGGCAGGGGGATCCCGGTCATTGTTGTGACCAGTGTCGAAGACCACGATGCTGCCACACACGCAATAAAAAGTGGTGTCGATGACTTTCTGGTAAAGGATCAGAATTACAACTATCTCAAAGTGCTCCCCCTGATCATCGGACGGACATTGAGAACACGCCGGGTCCGGGATCCTGATCACCCATGTGACACAGAGTCCGCTTCTGAAGGACAAGCTCCGGAATCCGGTATCCCGGACGATGTAAAAGAGATCAATGTACGGCGCTTTATTATCGATCAGTCAGAACTGATCGCACGCTACCGATCTGACGGAGTGATCCTCTATGTCAATGATGTGTTCTGTCAGTATTTTAAAAAGACCCGTGGTGAACTGATCGGAAAACAGTTCGATCTTCTCCTGCCGACAGAAGAGCGCAGTCTTCTGGAAGGCTATCGGGCAGCGCTTACTCCTGAAAATTCGAAGGTCACTCTTGAGCACAGGATCGTTCTTCCGGACGGCAGTCTTCACTGGATCCGGAGGACAGAACGTGCACTTTTCGATGAAGATGGCGGAATTATTGAATACCAGACCGTTGCAACGGACATCACGGATCGCAAACAGGCAGAAGAGGCCCTGCAGGACAGTGAAGAACGGTACCGGATACTTGCTGAATATGCATTTGACGGTATAGCGGTCTTGGACCTTTCCGGAATAATCCTGTACGTCAACCAGAGCATTGTGCAGATGCTGGGTTATTCCCGCAGTGCGGAGGTTCTCGGGAAGAATATCCTCTCATTCATTGCTCCGGAATACCGGGAACGGGTTATCCATGACATGCAGAAGGTTATCGATGGAAACCAGGGCCATCTCCAGAAATACAAGGCGGTAAAGTCTGACGGCAAAGAGTTCTTTATTGAATCAGTTGGAACGCAGATAACCTACTGGGGAAAACCTGCCAATATCATTGCCTTACGTGATATTAATGAACGGGAGTGTGCGGTGATCAACCTTCATAAGGAACTGGATCGCAAAAAGGACTTTATTGATGTGGCTGCACATGAACTCCGGACTCCGCTCCAGCCCATCGTCGGTTTTCTTGATCTCCTTGTGCTTGACGCGGATCAGTACCGGATCCCCCCAGAAGTTCTCAAAATCATAAAAAAAGTCAGGACTTATGTAGAGATGGAACGGAATATCGTTAATAAGATCCTTGCGATCAGCATTCTCGAATCGGTTCATGACCAGTTCAGGCCCCCGATGGAGCGGGTCTCCATCCGGGATCTTATTGAACTGGTTCTCCTGCAGGGAAAGTATTGTTCTGAAGCCCGCGTTGTCTTAAACGTTCCACAAAATACCGTCATAACCAGCAATGGAGCATTTATTTTTGAGATCATGAATACGCTCCTCTCCAATGCAATGACCTATTCCCACCCGCCACGGAAGATCACCATCACCTCTGAAGAGACTGATACCCTGTTCCGGCTTTCTGTCACCGATAACGGTGTGGGTATCCCCGCCGAGAAACTTGAGGCTGTTTTTGAACCCTTCTTCATCAGCGATGCAGACAAACTCTCCCGAAAATATGGCAGACTGGGCCTCGGACTGACGATGGCCCGGAAACGGGCGTCCATGCTTGGGGGGACCCTGACGGTCACCAGTTCATCAGGTACGGGCAGCACGTTTACCCTTTCCCTCCCGCGGCAGGAACCTGCGAAACAGTGACCGGTCCGCTCTTCTCCTCTATGGCGAACGACGGGTATTTGGTCCTGAACCTGGGAAGTTAATCTCCCAGCGTGCGCAAGGTGCCCGAGTACCCAGCAGTGAGACTGGTGACCGGACGGCTTCTCCGGTTTCTCTCTGAACGATCCCAAAGTTTAATTCCTGACAGAGAGAGTGGCTTGTTATATGCCGCTTGAGAGGACTCTCATTTTTATCTTTAACAGCGACAGCGGAGTGCTACCGAAGATCAAGGATTATGCCAGCCGTGCGGCGGCCCCGGGAGGGGATGGTTGCTCCCTGTACTCCCTTACCTACAGTCCCATTGGCATGAAGAAGGAATGGAAGCGTTTCATCCGCGATCTGGGCATCCCGGCCCGGTTCCTGAACCGAAACGAATTCTCCTCCGAGTTCGGCCCCCGGGCCCTGAAGTTTCCTGTCGTGCTTCTCCAGGCCGGCAGCGAGCTGCGGCTCTTTATCAGCACTGAAGAGATCAACCGGTGTGCAGGTCTCGGAGATCTCATCGATCTTGTACAACAGAGGGTGGCACAAATCCGGTAAAATACCCGGTTTCTTCAAGGAAGGAGAAACGGGTTCTGTAGAAACAGGCATGAAGCGATTGAGCTCACTCCGGAAAAGAGTTCTGTGTGGACATCAGCCACGTAGAGAACGTAAGGATCTCCTGCAAGATCCACGGTTTCTGGGTCGACCATATTGGAGTAGAGGACTGTTTTCAATGTCGTGCCTGAGGGGGATCATCCTCCCCGGCATCCGTTATTTCCGGCCCGGGATCTGCTTTTCATCGTGAATTGTAACGGATGGTCATGGTGAAAACCCGGTTAACCGAACCCGCGATGCTGTGAACACGGCCCAGGTTTTTCTTTGTGACAGTTCCGGATAATCCGGTGATATACCGTCCCTATATTACCAGTCCCTCTTCATTGCCTCGGATTTCATCTCTTTTGGCATCAGCTCGATCGCGTACCGCAGCGCCGTCCGGGGCATCACCCCTCTTTTCCGCATGACATAGGTAAAGATCTCGTCCGTATGGTTCCGGCTCGCCTCCTTGAGGAGCCACCCGTAGCCCTTCTGCACCATATCCTCGCTATCGGTCAGCAGCAGGTCGGCAATCCCGATGGCCTCGTTCAGGAATTTCCCGTGCTTTGCCGGGACGATCAGCGATACCGCAGCCGCCCGCCGCATCCAGCGGTTCCCCGACTTCGTCCAGCGTTTCAGTTCGTCAATATATTCCGGGAACTGTTCAATGAAGTCGCCCATCGTGTGGTTGCAGAATGCGTCGCATGTCGCCCAGTTGGTGATGTACGTGTCGATCCAGTACCGGAATACCGCGATATCGGAAGGTTCGTACCTGGCAGCAAGTTTCGGGGCCCATGTGGAGACAACAAACGCCTCCTCGCAATAGCCGGACAGATACAATTCCTCGCAGAGCGCGAAGATCTCCTGCTTGTCCAGGGATCTGATCTCCTTCCAGTACCTGTTCGCGATTTTATTGACGGCCGGCACTTTGACGCCGTAATACCGTATCTCTTCTTTGAAGAAACGCTGGAAGTTCTGCTGGGTATTCGGGTCTGCACTTTCGGCAAGGTCTTTACGGATACGCGAGATGATCGAATCCATATTATCGCTTAGTCCTGCCCGTTTTTGCTGGGCACTGGTACGGGGACGCATACTCGATCCCAAGATAATGGGCCCCCCAGGTGCAGAGTGCCTGCAGGATCGGGATAAGGGTCCGGCCGAAATCCGTGATGGCGTACTCCACCCGCGGCGGTACCTCAGGATAGACCGTCCTCCGGATCACGCCATCCCCCTCAAGCTCGCGGAGCTGCTTCGTCAGCATCTTGGTATTGACGCCCGGCAGGCCCTTCTGCAGCTCGTTGAACCTCAGCACGTTGTCCCCGAGGGCCCAGAGGATAAGGGGTTTCCACTTGCCCCCGATCACATCCAAGGCAGCCTCAACCGGGCAGTGAAAGGTCTTTCCATTCTTTCGTGTAGATCATGGTTACCCCAATGAAAGTATGTTACTATTTTACTTGTATATCCTATATATCCAGTTAAGGCAGATTTTAATCTAATGGCTTAAAGTGCCCTTGCAGAAAAATAACAAGTATTCTGCTGTTTGTGACCTCCGGTCAGGGAGCCTCCGCAGAGGAGGGGAAGTGAGGAAAAAGCAATGGATAAGAAACCGATCGGACAGAACTTTTTCATCCCGATGCCTGTCGTTCTCGTGGGAACACAGGTGAACGGAAAAGACAACTTCATGACCGTGGGCTGGTGTGCCCGGGCGAACGCGAACCCGCCGATGATAGTCTGCGGGATCGGAAACCACCATTACACTCCGAAAGGGATAACGGAGACAAAGACGTTCTCGGTGAATATTCCCTCATCGGACCTTCTCGAGAAGACCGACTACTGTGGTCTCGTATCCGGTGCGGTGACCGACAAGTCCCGGGTGTTTGACGTGTTTTATGGTCCGCTGAAGACAGCCCCGATGATCATGGAATGCCCGGTCTCGCTCGAATGCCGGCTTGTCCAGACCGTCCTCCTGCCGACCAATACGCTTTTCATCGGTGAAATTGCAGGAGCATATGCGGATGGCAGGGTGATGAAGGACGGGAAGCCGGATTTCCCGAAGATCGACCCGCTCATCCTGACGATGCCCGACAACCGCTACTGGACCCTCGGGAAGTATGCCGGTGATGCATGGAGTGCCGGGAAGAATCTGGTTAGGGAGTGATGAGATGACAAAGGTTGTTGCATTCAACGGGAGCCCGCGGCCGGAAGGGAACACCAGTCTCCTGATACGCCAGGTGCTGCAGGAACTCGAAAAGGAAGGGATCACGACGGAACTCGTACAGGTCGGCGGCAAGAAGATCCGCGGGTGCACTGCCTGCATGAAATGCTTCGAGAACCGGGACAAGCGGTGCGTCATCCCTGACGACATCGTGAACGAGTGTATCGCGAAGATGGCCGCCTCGGACGGAATTATTCTTGGGTCCCCGGTCTATTTCATGGATGTCACTGCCGAGATGAAGGCCCTGATAGACCGGGCCGGCTTCGTGTCGATGGCTAACGGCGGCCTGTTCCGGCGCAAGGCGGGTTCCGCAGTGGTTTCTGTCCGGCGTGCCGGGGCCGTGCATACCCTCGACTCACTTCTCCATTTCCTGCTGATCGGCGGCATGGTCGTCCCGGGCCTGCCTCCCATCGGGGTGGGGAAGAACATCGGGGATGTCACGAACGATGAGGAAGGACTGGCCTGGGCACGGGATACCGGGACGAATATGGCATGGCTTCTTTCACTGATGAAAAAGGCCGGACCTGTTCCTAAAAAGGGGAAAAAATGCTGACCGTATGCCCGACTACAAATCTATGGAGTGACCCCCATGACCACGATACTTGTTGACCAGGATCTCTGCAACCGCTGTGGGATCTGCTCTGTCGTCTGCCCGGTGGCGGTTGTTACCCCCGCCGATGAGAACACCCTGCCGGCAGTGAACGATGCTGTCGCCGGCATATGTATCCGGTGCGGCCACTGCGAGGTCTCTTGCCCCACGCAGGCCCTCCTCCTGAACGACCGCCCGGATGAGAAGGTGCTCCTCCCGGGCGGTGCCGGAACGATCTCTTCCTGGGATATGGCCTCCTACCTCCGGAAACGCCGGTCCGTGCGCCACTTCACCAAAGATTCAGTGTCAAAGGAGACGATCCTTGAGATCCTCGATATTGCCCGGTATGCCCCCTCGGGAGGCAACGGGCAGCCGGTGCAGTGGATTGTCGTTCACGATCCGGAGAAGGTGAAGAATATCGCCGGATTGACCGTCGCGTGGATGAAGACCCTGCAGGACACGGGCCACCCGATGAGCGGCTATATACCCACCCTGCTCCGGGCATGGGATAGCGGACGCGACGTCATCTGCCGCGGCGCCCCGCACCTCCTCTTCGCCCACATACCGGAGGGCAACCCGGTTGCATCCGTGGATGCCATCATCGCCCTTACCCACGTCGATATCGCTGCCCCGGCATTTGGCATCGGGACCTGCTGGGCCGGTTTTGTCGCAATGGCTGCAGCATCCTCTGAGCCCCTCCGGAAGGAGATCGGAATCCCAGCCGGACGGAAATGCGCCTATGCGATGATGTTTGGCCACCCGCAGTACAAAATCTACGGGATCCCCCGCCGGAAACCCCTTGAGGTAACATGGCAGTAAACCTGCCGGACCTGAAAAAACAGGAAGGAACACGACCATGAAAGTTCTTGCAATTAACGGAAGCCCGAGAAAGACGTGGAATACCGCGACCCTGCTCCGGAACACCCTTGACGGTGCAGCTTCTCAGGAAGCAGAAACGGAACTGGTCCACCTCTATGACCTTGACTACACCGGCTGCACCAGCTGCTTTGCGTGCAAACTGAAAGGCGGGAAGAGCTACGGGAAATGTGCCGTGCAGGACGGGCTGACCCCCGTTCTTGAAGAGATACCGGATGTTGACGCCCTCATACTCGGCTCCCCCATCTATTTCGGGACAGTGACCGGCATGATGCGGTGCTTCATGGAGCGGCTCCTCTTCCCGTACCTCGCGTACACCAGCCCTCCCTCGTCCCTTTTCAAGGGAAAGATCCGGACCGCGTTCATTTACACGATGAACGTATCGGAACAGCTGATGAAGGAGTACCATTATACCGTGCATACCGGTCTGAATGAAAACGTTCTGAACCGCACGTTCGGGCATGCCGAATCCCTCTTCTCCTTCGAGACCCTCCAGTTCGAAGACTATGAAAAGGTAGTCTTCAGTTATTTCGACCCGGAGGAGCGGAAGGTACGACGCAGGACCGTCTTCCCTCAGGACTGCAGGCGGACGTTTGAACTGGGAGTGAGGCTGGGAAAAGCCCGGTGAGCCGGGTACACGCCCATTCCGGATATACGAGGTGTTTTTGTGCAACGAATGCGTTTTGTATGCGTTCACGCCGCTTGCGTCAAGGCCCCTTATATATTCCCATCAGGACCCCTAACCCCCCGGGGGTCCCGTCCATCCGCGTGAAAAAATGCCCGCCCCCTCACCATGTCCTCGTGGGGGTACTCCTCCCCCCTCAGAGAATTCGTCCGTCGTGAGCTCATGGATCTTTGTCAGATGTACATTTGATAATCAATTGTACATTTGACTGTCAAATGTACATCTCACTCACCCGTTTCGCGGTTTGATCTCGGTGAGCTGCAACGCGAGCTCACCATTGGGAGTGATCCGGTAGTATTTCTCTCTCCTGCCGCAATCCGCGCCGGGTACATCCCGGATCATATCCAAGCTCGCAAGAGTATTGAGCAGGCTTGACAGCGTCCCCTGGCTGAGCCTGGGTATAATGGCCTTTTTTCCTGTGTTCACATCGGTCTTGCCGGGGACATTCGGGATGACGTTCACCCCCTTCTTCCGCACCGGCACATAGAAGGATTCCAGCTGGGTGAAAATATAATGACGGGGCAGCACCCTGCCCGAAGCCTCCTGTTTTCCCGGTTTGCGTGCAAGGGTCTGGAGGATCCGGATGTAGTTCGGGTTTGCAGCCACGTTCACCGCAGGTATCTTCGGCACCGCAAGTTTTGCGTTCTCTGCCCCGTTCTTCCGCCCGCCAAACGCATAGAACGCGTTCCCGCCTACCCAGAGCGAGATGGCGAAGAGGGCCATGGAAAGATCTTTCGATCCGGCCGTGAGATCGAACGAGAACTTTGCGTCAGGATGCCCCTTCCGGATCTTCATGACAGCATCGCGTGCGGACACGTCAGCCGGTGGTACGACGTACACGAGCGAGGCGGGGATCGAAAGCGTCGCCGAGAGGGATTTGACTTTTGTCACCTCTTCCCGGGCCGCCTCTTTCTGTTCGCGGACAGCGCCTTCGTCCCGGAGGCTGTTGGTATAGAGCTCCGTATCGACAAAGACGAACATCTGCGTGATGTCCGGATAGTCGCGGACGGTTGCGGCATATGACGGGTAGATGTTCTCTCCTGCGCTGATGATGTGGACATGCTCCTGCCGGGCCATGATCAGGGTCGGAGTGCGGAAAATAAAATCCTGTCGTATAATACCCATTATATTTTCAGGGAATTCAGGAAGACCGGCAGTATTCGATGCATGCAACCGGCAGGATCGCACCCTGCCCGTTCATGGCGAAAAAGAGGAGGCAGGGAAATTCTTACTTACCAGCTGATGACTGATCCGTCGAATTTGTACTGCCAGTACCTGCACTCTCCGGCGGCGTACCGGTCTGGTTATTCTCTGGAGTTTTGAAAACTGCTTCCGCCAGTTCCTTGAGCTGGGCAGTAAATGATGACTCGGAATACCCGGTCAGGAACGCCAGTGCACAGTAGAACATGACGGTTTTTGTCGTGAACAGGGTTTCGGCCACAGGCTGGCTGGTCCCGGATAATGTCATGAGCCCACCGGCAATAAAAAAGAATGCAAAAGAACCGTAGACAATGCCGATGAAGGGGCGCATGATATACCACCAGACTGCGTTGAGGTTGAAGTCGTTCTTCAGGAGGTGCTTGGTATACCCGTATATGCTAAAAGCAAGCCCTCCTAGACCGCCGGAACAGGCCACGTAAATGATCAGTTTGGTCATGTCATCTAGCCCTGCAGGGTAGAGCCGTGTCATAATCGCGATCCCTGCGAGGACTATGATGAAGCAGATCGTGTAATACCCGATCTGTCGGATCCTCGCCCGCTCATCATCAGGGTATTCCCGCTTCTGCGGAGTTTTTTCAGTGAGATTTTCTGCCATATCCACCACCCAATTTTTCTTATTTTATATATGTTATCTATGAAGCAGGTTATTATAATATTTTTGCAATGACTCACGGGCCGAAGGAGAATATTATCGGTGATTGGTCGCCGGTAAATGGGATTCCCGGCAGTACGCCAAAGAACCAAAATAGCCAAATCACCGGCCCTGATTATGCGGCTTTTTCTCGCCAATACTAGAATCGATAATGGCTCATACCGTCACAGAGTAACAACGGTATTCCGTTGATGGCTGGGATTCTATTGATTGGCCTCGCTACCCTTATGATCCCGGTAAGGGCGTCGAATACATATTTTCCGTTGAGTTCGAGCCCATCCGGCACATGGTTTTGTATCGAGACTACCGGTGTGATAATATCGCGAGCACATATGCCCCAGATTAATACACTTATCATAGCCTCTCCGCGATCAGGATCTGCGGTACAATGCTCCTTATCAGGAAAAGGGCGTGATTGAAATTCCTTTTTTCCCTGATCCGGCATCATATACCAACGAATTCCAAGGAACGGATCTTTTCGCGTCCTGCTATCCTCCATCTCCTGTTCGTATGAAGGCGCGCTCTTTGTTGTATCCTTCATCCATCCCGTTACGGATAGGTTATCCTGTCCTGTGTTAACCCGGGGAACAAAGTACCGATAATTCCGGAGTGGACTGATGAGAGATGAAAACCATACGGCACTGGATGACTTTCTTGAACGTGGGGCTCAGTGAAGACAGTCTTCGGGACGGACCTGGGGATCTTCTCGTACCGGACAAACGAGGCACGGGAGTTTGGTGAGATGGCGACCAATGGGATACCCCCCTGTCAGGACGCTCCGGGCGGCGACGGGCATGGCTGCAGATCTCCTGCAGAGGGACGCCATTGGCGTACTTACCCCGGGAAGATCTGCTGATATCGTCGCCGTGCCGGGGATCCATTTGAGGATATCGTGGTCACGGAAAGTGTGGATTTTGTCATGAAATGCGGTGTTGTTTGTAAAGAGAGTCGGGACGCCTGTATCCTGATTCCAGTGTTCTGATTTCCTGTCCGTGGTCAGAAAATTAAGGATTCGGCATCTGGAATTTTTTAATCGTGAAAAAGCCCGGAAAACCCATATTTTCGACATCAGAGAAAATCGATCTTTTTTTATATGGGTACACTAATATGTCTATTTCGCATTCCCGGAAATTACCATGCCTGATGTGCTCTACGTTGACGATGAACCAGCCCTTCTGGATCTCGGTAAAACCTATCTTGAACGTTCAGGCCATCTCCAGGTTTATACCGCTACGTCTGCCAGAGAAGCGCTGGAGAAGATGCAGCATCAGGACTATGCCGGAATCATTTCCGATTACCAGATGCCCGGCATGGACGGCATCGAGTTCCTGCGCCTTATCCGGGCGCGTCACAAGAACCTCCCTTTCATCCTTTTCACCGGAAGGGGCAGGGAAGAAGTTGCAATCGAGGCACTGAACAGCGGTGCAGACTTCTATCTCCAGAAAGGTGGTGAACCGACTTCCCAGTTCGTCGAACTTGAATATAAGCTCAAGAACGCCATTGAACGGAAACGGATGCAGGACGAGCTGAAGGAATCACAGCAGCGGATGGCAGATATCATCAATTTCCTTCCGGACGCGATGTTCGTTATCGACCATAGCAACAAAGTGATAGCCTGGAACAGGACGATGGAGGAGATTACCGGGATCCCGAAGGAATCGATCCTTGGAACCGGGGACTATTCCCAAGCCATCACTTGTTATGGGGGGAAGATCCCCCGCATCGTGGATCTCGTCATGAACAATGACAGGACGAATGAATCACAGGCTCCTAACACGGAAAGGAAAGGGGATAAAATCACGTCAGAGTTCCACAGTCCTGCCGTTTATAATGGGAGGGGGGCGCACCTCTGGCTCGTTGCTTCCCCGCTCTATGACACGCAGGGCCGCGTAATCGGTGCAATCGTTGCTCTCCGGGATGTCACCGAACGAAAGGAAGCGGAAGAAAAACTGAACCGCATGAACGAGGACCTGCATGCAGCATATGAACAGCTGACTGCAACCGAGGAAGAGCTGCGCCAGAACTACGACGAGCTCAGCAAAAGCGAACAGGCTCTCCGCCGGAGCGAGGAGCGGTACCGGAACGTTGTCGAGGACCAGACAGAGTTCATCTGCCGGTTCACGCCCGACGGCAAACTCACGTTCGTCAACGAAGCGTATTGCCGGTATTTCGGTCTCGACAAAACCGTATGTATCGGGGCGAAACACTCAGTAGTCATTCCCCCCGAAGACCTGCAGCTGATGAAACAACACCTTTCGGCGTTCACTCCTGAGAGTCCTGTCTCAAGCATCGAGCACCGGATCATCATGCCTTCCGGTGAGGTGCGCTACCAGCGCTGGAGCGACCGTGCAGTCTTCGATGCGAATGGCCGGATCGTTGAATTCCAGTCGGTCGGCAGGGATACGACCGATCGCATGGTCGCGGAAGAGAAGCTGCGGCTCGTCTATGAAGACCTGAATGCAGCATACGAGCAGCTGACCGCGACCGAGGAAGAGCTGCGCCAGAACTACGACGAGCTCAGCAAAAGCGAACAGGCTCTCCGCCGGAGTGAGGAACGGTACCGGAACGTTGTCGAGGACCAGACGGAGTTCATCTGCCGGTTCACGCCGGATGGGAAACTCACGTTCGTCAACGAAGCGTATTGCCGGTATTTCGGCCTGGACAAAACCGCATGTATTGGGACGAAACACACGGTTGTCATTCCCCCCGAAGACCTGCAGCTGATGAAACGGCATCTTTCAGCGTTCACTCCTGAAAACACCGTTGGTATTATCGAGCACCGGATCATCATGCCTTCAGGAGAGGTGCGCTACCAGCGCTGGAGCGACCGTGCAGTTTTTGATACGAACGGCCGGATCATCGAATTCCAGTCAGTGGGCAGGGATACGACCGACCGCATGGTCGCGGAAGAGAAACTGCGGCTCTCGCATGCCGACCTCAATACTGCCTACGAGCAGCTGACCATGAACGAAGAGGAGCTTCGCCAGAACTTCGATGAGCTCAGCAAAAGCCAGCAGGAACTCCGTCTTAGTGAAGAGCGGTACCGGAACGTTGTCGAGGACCAGACGGAGTTCATCTGCCGGTTCACGCCGGATGGGAAACTCACGTTCGTAAACGAAGCGTATTGCCGGTATTTCGGGAAGAGCCGGAAAGAACTTGTCGGCGCTCTGTGCCCGCCCGAGATTCCGAAAGAAGATATGGGGATTGTCAAAGCGCATTTCTCTTCCATAACATCGGCTCAGCCGGTAGCGACTATCGAACACCGGATCCGGATGCCGGACGGCGGGATCCGCTGGCAGCAATGGTCGGATCGCGCCGTATTCGATGAAAACGGCAAGGCGGTGGAGTTCCAGTCCGTGGGGAGGGATATTACCGACCGCAAGCGCACTGACCAGGCACTCTTCGAGGCAAACAAAAAACTCAACCTGCTCTCGGTCATAACCCGGCACGACATCCTCAACCAGCTGACCGGGCTCCATGGATATCTGGGGCTGACCGAAGAAATAATCACGGATCCTGATGCCAGAAACCTGATTGAAAAAGCGATGCAGGCGAGCGAGGTGATCAAAAGCCAGATCCTGTTTACCCGGCAATATCAGGACATTGGCGTAAGGAACCCTATCTGGCAGAATGTCTACAGCTCTGCGATGAACGTATGCCAGGACGGCGTTTTCTCCCATGTTTCCATAGACGAATCCTTATCATGTATCGAGATCTTCGCCGACCCGCTTCTGGAAATGGTATTTTACAACCTTTTTGAAAATGCCGTGATGCACGGCGGCACCGTTACAAGAATATGGGTTACCGGAGAAGCGGCTCCCGACGGTTTCAACCTGATAATCGAGGATGACGGGAGAGGGATCCTGCCTGAAGACAAGCAGAAGATTTTCGGAAAAGGGTTCGGCTCCCATACCGGCCTCGGACTGTTCCTCGTGAAGGAGGTTCTTGCGATCACCTCTCTGGTAATCCGGGAGAGCGGTGAGTATGGCAGGGGCGCCCAGTTCAGGATCCATATCCCGGATGGAATGTTCAGGAAGACCAGGGAACGGGAAGCACGGTAGAGACACGTTCCGGAGCCTGCGGGTCAGCGTGGAATGGAGGATCTGCGATTGCTACCCGGCGCAGACCTGACAGGATGCGGTCGTATGAACCAGTTTTCAGGATAATCGCACAGCGTTCGCACCCGATTCCACAGGGATCTTCGGCCGCCTGAAAACGGCAGTCCCCCTCGTGTCCAGTGGAGGGCTTCGCAGTCATCGTACAGCCCGTGGCGACTTCACGATACTTCGGGCAGGGAAAACCGGAAACAAAAGGCTCTTGGTAGAGAAATAACAGCCGGAATTCAGGTGCAGTTCCGGTCTGAACGATAACCCCCGAGGGGCAACGCAAAAAAATTAGATGAAGAGCGGCACGAGCACGAGCGTCAGGGTGGCGAGGAGCTTGATGAGCACGTGGAGTGACGGGCCTGCGGTGTCCTTGCACGGGTCGCCGACGGTGTCTCCGATGACTGCTGCCTTGTGGGCATCGCTGCCCTTGCCACCGTGGGCACCGGACTCGATGTATTTCTTGGCATTGTCCCATGCGCCACCAGCGTTGTTGAGGATGAGGGCGAGGAGGATGCCGGCGATGGTGCCGACCATCAGGAACCCTGCGAGCGCCTCGTATTTCAGGGTGACGCCGATGATGATGGGGAACGCGACGGCGATGATGCCGGGCAGGACCATATTCTTGAGCGCACCCACCGTGGTGATGTCGATCACGCGGGCGTAGTCAGGCTTCTTGGTCCCTGCCATGATGGCGGGGTCCTTGAACTGCTCGCGGACCTCGGTGATGACATACTGTGCGGTCTTGGAAACGGCCCGGATGGCGAGGCTTGCGAAGAGGAAGATGAGCATTGCACCAAGCAGGGCACCGACAAATACCGGGACCGCTGCAAGATTGACGGTGGTAAATGGCTTGGAGATGAGGTGGGCCACGTCGTTCATGTACGCGTTGAAGAGCAGGAAGACGGCGAGCGCTGCGCTGCCGATTGCATACCCCTTGGTGAGCGCTTTCGTGGTATTGCCCGCGGAGTCGAGCCGGTCCATGCGCTTGCGGACTGATTCGGGGGCCTGGCTCATCTCGACGATACCGCCAGCGTTGTCGGCGATGGGGCCGAACGTGTCCATGGCAAGGACGTAGGCACAGACCGAGAGCATGCCAATCGTCGCTACGGCAGTACCATACAGCCCGCCGCTGGCAATACCGCTCATGGTACCGAGTGCGTAGGAGGTGAGGAGGGCGAGGCCGATGACGATCGCCGGGATGGCGGTGGTCTCAAGCCCGACTGAGAGTCCGGAGATGATGTTGGTCGCTGCTCCGGTCTCTGACGCGTCGGCTATCTCCTGCACGGGGCGGTAGTTGTGATCGGTGTAGTAGAGCGTCACCCGGAGGAAGACAACCGACATCACGATACCCACGAGACCGGCGTAGAAGAACCAGATGTTCCCGAGGAGCCACATGGTGCCGATGTAGAAGAAGATAGCGGCGATGATGGCAGTGATATAGTACCCGCGGTTGAGGGCGACCATCGGATCGGCGTCGTCCTTTCCGCGGACGGAGAGGATGCCGATCATGCTTGCGATGAGGCCGAAGGCGCACATCACGAGCGGGAAGAGGATGCCGTTGATGCCGAAGACCGGGAAGAGCGCCACACCGAGGATCATCGCACCGATGTTTTCGGCTGCGGTTGATTCGAACAGGTCAGCGCCACGCCCGGCACAGTCGCCTACGTTGTCACCGACAAGGTCTGCGATGGTCGCGGGGTTCCGGACGTCGTCCTCAGGGATACCTGCCTCGACTTTGCCCACAAGGTCTGCTCCGACGTCAGCGGCCTTGGTGTAGATACCGCCGCCGAGCTGGGCAAACAGGGCGACAAACGACGCACCAAAACCGAACCCGACAATGATGAACGGGGTCTCGGTCGGGTTTGCACCAAGGGCATAGAAGGTGAGCGAGACACCGAGGAGCGACATCGCGGTTATGATCAGCCCGGAGACCGCACCGCCCCTAAAGGAGATGTCGAGCGCTTTTCCGGAGCTGGTCTGTGCGGCCGATGCCGTGCGGACGTTTGCACGTACTGCAATGGACATGCCGATGATGCCTGCCATCGCACTACAGAACGCACCGAACAGGTACGCAAGGGCAGTGTCGATTGCCAGCTGCTGCTGACCCGAGATGAAGTACACCGCAAAGATGACCACAGCGAGTATGATTGCCAGGATGGCAATAGTCGAGTACTGTCGTTTGATGAATGCTTCTGCACCCACCCTGATTGCATCCGCGACCTCGCGCATCTTCGGCGTGCCCTCATCCTGAGAGAGGACACTGCGTGCGAGGAATGCCGCGACGATCAATGCAATAACGCTTACAATAACCACAAATGGTAACGCGAATTCAAACATTCCCAAACCCTCCTGCCATGCTGCCCCTGCTCCCGGTTGCGACTAGACGACCGAACCCCGACTGAATGAACAGCCGGAACCGGGACGCGGGACAGACACATCAGGTATCATGTATTGGCATCAGCAGTAACCTGCTCAAATGATCCAAAGGAAGGTGCAATGGCTCCGGGGCTCACCCCGCACTCGTCCATATCCCATCCTAAGAGATTATTAGTACATTTTTGAAACATTAAACTTTTATCCCCACCTGAACTATCAGCAGAATCTGCACCAGACCGCGCACCAGGTCACGGAAATATGTTCCTGAATCTCCGGCATTTTTCGGAATTCCGGTGGATTCTCTTTTTCCGGTCCCGGCCATTTTCCGGCACAATCCTGTTCTTTGAAAGGGAACTACGGGGGCGTGCACAATTCAATATGATTAATAATGAAAAATTCCCATATTCAGAGAGGGTGGATAGTTCGTGCAGATTTCGCAGTTTTTAGTGTTCCTCATTCTGTTCCCGTTAATTACGGCGCTGTTCATGGTACTTGTGCGGCGCGATGCGGATCGCAACTGGATCGTCAGGATTTCCGCAATGGTTATTGCCCTGATAACGCTGTACCTGCTTTTCGTCGCATTTGATCAGGGATCGCTCTATTTCGCGTTCGGTTCCGAACAGGTCGGGCAGCTCATGTTCGTTATCGAGCTACTGCTTGCAGTGTTCATCCTGTACCTGGGTGTAAAATACCGTAAATCCTTCACCGTCGCCCTGATACTGGTCCAGGCGGGCCTGCTCATATTCTTCGAGACCGGCCTTATCCCTGGAATTCATCCGGTCAATAACCTCTTCATCGACCAGTTCTCGATCATCATGGCGTTGATCATCGGGATCATCGGAAGCCTCATCTGCGTGTACTCTCTGGGTTACATGGACACGTACCACCAGCTTCACCCTGCAATCAAAGACCGGAGGAACCTGTTCTTTTTCATCATGTTCGTCTTCCTTGCAGCGATGTTCGGCCTCATCTTTTCCAATAATCTCATCTGGATGTTCTTCTTCTGGGAGATCACCACCATCTGTTCATTTGTCCTGATCGGGTATTCGCAGACACCGGAAGCCACCAACAATGCGTTTCTTGCCCTTTCCATGAACCTTCTTGGGGGAGTTGCGTTCATGGCTGCACTGGTCTATATCGCCCTGATGGACCCTTCCGGCAGGCTGTTTGAACTCAATACCCTCATAACCTCGGGATACGTCATAGCTCTAGTCCCCGCAGTCCTCATCAGCTTTGCCGGCATCACCAAAGCTGCCCTGATGCCGTTCTCCTCCTGGCTTGTCGGGGCAATGGTGGCACCGACACCGGTCTCGGCCCTGCTGCACTCGAGCACCATGGTGAAGGCCGGTGTGTATATCATTGTCCGGTTCGCACCGGTCCTGTCCGGGACTCCTGAAGGTCTCATGATAGCGCTCGTGGGGGGCATCACGTTCCTCCTCGCCTCCTGTATTGCCATATCCCAGAGTAATGCAAAACGGGTGCTTGCCTATTCAACGATCGCCAACCTCGGTTTGATCGTTGCATGCGCAGGAGTAGGGACCTACAACCTCATGTGGGTCGCGATCCTTCTGATCATATTCCATGCCATCGCAAAATCGCTCCTCTTCCTGTGTGTCGGTACGGTCGAGCACAGTATCGGCAGCAGGGATATCGAGGATATGGGGGGGCTCATCGAACGCATGCCGAAGGTCGCTCTCATGATGTTCATCGGCATGGCCGGGATGTTCCTCGCACCCTTCGGTATGATCATCTCCAAATGGGCAGCCATCGAAGCCTTCACCGCGGCACCGTTCGGCCTCGTCTTCATTACCATCCTCGCCTTCGGAGGGTCGGCAAGCCTCTTCTTCTGGAGCAAGTGGATGGGGAAGATCATCTCCGTTATGCGGAACCAGGTAAATGTCGAGGGCAGCATAAAAACGGAGATGTGGGCGGTCTTATCCATCCTTACCGCACTTGTCGTTGTCGTCGCCCTCATCTTCCCCCTGATATCGTCGATGCTGATTGAGCCGTTCGTGATGCATATTTATGGGGAAACAACCCGTCTTGCGCAGGCAAACCTCACCATCATGATCCTGATGCTGGCACTCCTGATGATCATGCCATTTTCCATGCTCTTCCAGCGGCGCGACCAGATCCTTACGCACCCGTACATGGGAGGGAGGCCGACGGTTGGAGAGATGAAGTTTGCAGGATCGATGGGTACGACCCGGGACCTCGTCCTCTCGAATTACTACATGCGGAATTATTTTGGTGAGGAAAAACTCTTCATGATCGGAGTCCTGCTCTGCTGGGGCCTCGTGCTCATTGCCGGTGTCATGCTTGCGGGGGTGATCCTGTGATTGACGAACCCTGGTCCTCCCTCCTCAGTGCGGCAGTGTACATCCTCCTTGCCCCGGTGATAGGCGGGCTCGTTGCCGGGATCGACCGGAAGGTGACCGCCCGGATGCAGGGGCGGGTCGGACCGCCGGTAATCCAGCCATTCTACGATGTGGGCAAGCTCTTCGAGAAAGAGAACCCGGTGGTGACGACGACCCAGAACTTCTATGTACTGAGTTACCTTGTCTTCATGGTGGTCGCGGGAGCATTGTTCTTCTCGGGAGGGGACATGCTGCTCGTCATATTCGCGTTTACGCTCTCGCACATATTCCTCGTGCTCGGGGCCTACGCGTCGTACTCTCCCTACAGCCATATCGGGGCGGAACGCGAGCTCATCCAGATCATCGCCTACGAACCGATGATCATTTTCACGGCGGTAGGGATGTACATGGTCACCCACAGTTTCAACGTGAGCGCCATCGTATCGTCCGGTATACCCATCATCATGTTCCTGCCCGGCGTCTTCATCGGCTACCTGATCGTCCTCACGATCAAGCTGAGGAAGTCACCCTTCGACCTCTCCACCTCCCACCATGCGCACCAGGAGATCGTCAAGGGTGTCACCACCGATTTCGCAGGCCCCAACCTCGGGAAGATCGAGATCGCCCACTGGTACGAGTACGTATTCCTGCTCGGGGTGGTCTACCTCTTCTTCGGGTTCAACCCCGTTATCGCTATTGCTGCGATCATCGTCGCCTATTTCCTTGAGATTCTCATCGACAATACGACGTCGCGTGTCAAATGGCAGCTGACGTTGCGGAGTGCGTGGCTTGTTGCAGGGACGCTCGGTATTGTAAACCTCGGAGTCCTCTATTACCTGAGGATGGTGGTCGCACCATGACCTACCTGAAGAAATCTCCCTGGATCATCCACTATGATGCCTCGTCCTGCAACGGTTGCGACATCGAAGTCCTGGCAGCCCTGACCCCCCTCTACGATGTGGAACGGTTCGGGATCGTCAATACCGGTAACCCGAAGCATGCCGATATCTTCCTTGTCACCGGGAGCGTCAATGAACAGAACCGGCAGGTACTCATCAACACGTATGAACTGATCCCGGACCCGAAAGTCGTAGTCGCAATCGGCATCTGTGCTACCTCCGGCGGGATCTTCCGGGAATGCTACAATGTGATGGGCGGCATTGACAAGGTCATCCCGGTCGATGTCTACGTCACCGGCTGCGCAGCCCGCCCGGAATCGATCATCGATGGCGTGGTACAAGGCTTGGGAATTCTTGAATCCAAACGACTGGCAATGGCAGAAAAGAGAGCGGGCAGCCGGGCGAAAGCGGGTGATGCGGTTTGACAACACAGGAACAGACAATCATACCCATCGAAGTCGGAAATCTTTTTGGCGGTGTCGAGCAGTTCAGGAATGAGGGATACCGCCTTGTCCAGATCGGCTGCACGAAAGTCGGCGATGTATTTGAGATCAACTACTCCTTCGACAAGGACTTCGTCTTCAAAAACCTGCGGATCACCGTCACCGCTGAAACGGAAGTTCCCAGCATCTCGGGGATGTACTGGGGGGCATTCGTGTACGAGAACGAGATGCACGATCTCTTTGGTATCCAGGTCAGGGGCATGAATATCGATTTCAAGGGGACATTCATCCGGACCAAGATAAAAAACCCGTTCGGCATACCTAGTGTCACGATAACGAAAGGAGAGAAACCATGACCAAGCAGATCGTCATCCCCTTCGGGCCGCAGCACCCGGTCCTTCCCGAACCGATCCACCTTGACCTCGTCCTGGAGGACGAAAAAGTGGTGGATGTGATCCCCTCTATCGGGTATATCCACCGGGGTTTTGAAAAACTCGTGGAGAAGCGGGAGTATACCGAGTATGTCTATATTGCCGAGAGGACGTGCGGGATCTGCAGTTTCATCCACGGGATGACGTATTGCCAGGGCGTCGAAAAGATCATGAATATCGAGGTGCCCGAACGAGCGGTTTTCCTCCGCACAATCTGGTCGGAATATTCGAGGCTGCACTCTCACCTTCTCTGGTTGGGGTGTTTTGCCGATTCTTTCGGGTTCGAAAACCTCTTCATGAACGCATGGAGGATCCGCGAGCGCATCCTCGATGTCATGGAACAGACGACCGGCGGGCGGGTCATCCAGGGGTCCTGCAAGATCGGCGGCGTGAGACGCGATATCAGCGGTGAGAAACTCGACGAGATGAAAAAGGATCTTGATAGCATCCAGAAGGAGATCGAAGGGCTGACGACCGTGTTCCTCCGGGATGATTCGGTCAGGCACCGAACAAAAGACGTGGGGGTGCTCTCAAAAGAGGATGCATACCATCTCGGAGCCGTGGGGCCCACGGCTCGTGCGAGCGGTGTCGATATCGACCTCCGGAAGACAGGGTATGCTGCCTACGGGAAGCTCAAGCTTGAGACCGTCACCGAGAGTGGGGGGGACTGCTATGCACGGTGTGTAGTCAGGTCAAGGGAACTGTTCACGTCTATGGATATCATCAGGCAGGTGATTGGAAAGATCCCCGAAGGGCCGATCGATGTGAAAGTGACAGGGATGCCGAACGGAGAATATTTCACCCGAGCCGAACAGCCGCGGGGAGAGCTTGTTCACTACATCAAGGGAAACGGTACGAAATTCCTCGTGAGGTCCCGGATCAGGACCCCGACGCTGACCAATATCCCCTCCCTGATCAGGATGCTCCAGGGCTGCGAGCTTGCCGATGTCCCGGTCATCGTGTTGTCCATCGATCCCTGCATAAGTTGTACGGAGCGGTGAGTGCCATGGCATTTTTCGAAATGGTAAAAACGGCATTGAGGACCGTCCTCAACCGCCCGGCAACGATCCTCTACCCGGCAGAGCCTGCCAAGAAGACCCCCATCAGCAGGGGGCACGTCACCATCGACGAGAGTAAATGTATTTCCTGCGGGACCTGTCAGCGGAAATGCCCGGCGCAGGCGCTGGTGGTTGACAAGGAAGAAAAGACCTGGCAGATCGACCGGCTCCGGTGCGTGGTGTGCAACTCGTGCGTCGACACCTGCCCGGTGAAATGCCTGTTCATGGACACCCAGTACTCTGCTCCGGTAACCTCCCGGAGTGTGGAGATAGTCACTATCACGTACGTAAAACCCCCAAAGCCTGAGAAGAAGGACGAGGCAGCGGTATAATACGGCAGAATTGCTGCCGGGATTCGGGTCAATACCGGGTCAAAACCAAATCTCTTTTGAGGTTATCCCGGACCTCTCCAAATCTGAATTGCTCTTCTTTGTCCATCGCGAGCCTGGTACGTCGAGGCTGTTATCTCCCCGGGGGTGGGGGTTTCCGGGAACAGCCTGCCAGCATAATTTAAAAAGGTTTATGTTCTCCTTTGTGGAAGATGAACGTATTTAGCACAATATCAGGAAATACGCAGCCATGTAACGGGAACTGACCAGAAGATCGATACGGTAACCATGCATTCGGCATCCGGAATGTCTGGGTTCGCTGTCTTATCAGGAAGGCCGAGATGACAGATCCTTGCTGTTCTATCCATGCAGTGTCAGTTGTAGATTCCGTTCTTTGCTTTTCACGGTATCCGGGAATGAACCGCCGGAATGTCAGCAGTTCTGCCATCTTTTCAATCCGGGGATCACGTCAAAGGCGTGTGATTACCGATGCCTGACATCGATCTCCTCGTTATATCAGCCCTCGGGATCGTAGCAGTCGTCATGGCAGCTGTTGCCATACTGCAGACAAACCTCATCCGTGCCATTGTCGCATATGCGGTGAGCAGTGCCAGTCTTGCGGCGCTCTTCTTCGTCCTGTCCTCGCCGTACGCCGGAGCCTTGGAACTGACGGTCGGTGCAGGGCTTGTCGCGGTCCTCTTCCTGGTGGTGCTCATACTTACCGGCGGGGAAGAGGAAGAGGTGCCTGCATGAAGGCAAAGACGGCCGGTGCGATCATCCTCGGTGCGGCCTTTCTCCTCCTTTTTCTGAGCGCAGTACTGCCGGCTACCGCTGCCTGGCCTGTCGCCCCCCCTCCAGCAGCAGGACCCGGAGGAGCGATGTGGAGCGGTCGTACGTTCGAGGTTGTTGTACAGGGCTTTCTTATCCTGGCAGGTGTCTTCTCGATCCTCCTGCTCCTCGGCCCTGATCGATCCCGGGGGATGCCGCCGTGATCCCGGGCGGCCCCCTGATCCTTGTCGTCTGCGCAGGCGCGCTTTTCGCGGCCGGGCTTGCGGCCCTGATCTCGCGCACGCACCTGATTAAGCTGGTGATGGGGGTCGAATTCCTTGGAAAAGGGGTCAGTCTCGTCTTTATTCTCGGGGGATACCTCGCCGGTGATACGGGGGTCTCCCAAGCGGTCGTTTTCACCCTGATCGTCATCGAGGCAGTGGTTGCCGGCCTAGCTCTCGCGCTGGTTATCCTGCTCAAACGGACCTGGAAAACGTTCGATAGCGCCTCAATTGCAAGGCTCGTGCGGGGGGGGGACCTCTGATGGACGTCCAGCCGTGGATGCTCGCGCTCATCGTGACGGTCCCTCTTGCCGGTTCCGGCGCGGTAATCCTGTTACGGAACCATCCGGATGCACGTGAAGCCGCATCTCTCGTTTCGGCAATCCTGACGTTCGTCTTCTGTATCCTCTCCCTCCCTTCGGCGTTTGCGACACAGCCCGTGTCCACACCTGCGCTCCAGGTACTTCCCGGGCTAGGTCTCCAGTTCACGGCGGATGCACTGGGTCTCCTGTTTGCGAGCATCGCCTCACTGCTCTGGATCATAACCACGGTCTATAACATCGGATATATGCGGGGGTTGCACGAACATGCCCAGACCCGCTATTATGCGAGCTTTGCTCTCGTCATCGGCGCGGTCATGGGTGTCGCGCTCAGTTCCAATCTCTTCTCCCTTCTGGTGTTTTACGAGCTCATCACGATTGCCACGTATCCTCTGGTCGTGCATACCGAGACACCGGAGGCGTTTGCAGCAGGACGGAAATATCTCTTTTATACCCTGAATGGCGGGATCGCGTTCGTGGGCGGCGCCATGATCCTCTTTGTAACATCGCACTCGCTCGATTTTGTTGCAGGAGGCGCCCCAGGTATTGCGTCCATCGACCCGGGATTCGCCCGCCTCGCCTTCATTCTACTCCTGTCGGGTTTTGGCGTGAAGGCGGCACTCGTGCCGCTGCACGGATGGCTGCCGAGCGCCATGGTCGCCCCGACCCCGGTCAGCGGGCTGCTCCATGCCGTTGCCGTGGTGAATGCCGGGGTTTTCGGCCTCCTGAGACTGATGCTGTACCTGTACGGACCCGGCCTGATGGCCGGGCTGGGGCTCCAGGATCTCGTTATTGCGGCTGCCGTCATCACGATTATCGTTGGTTCCCTGCTTGCCCTGCTGCAGGATAACTTCAAGCTGCGGCTCGCGTACTCCACTATCAGCCAGCTCAGCTACATGGTGCTGGGCGCGGCGGTACTGCTGCCTCCGGGAATTTCCGGTGTTTCCGATGCAGGCAGGGCTGCTGCCGTGATCGGTGCAACTTATGCCTTTGCTGCCCACGCGTTCGGTAAGCTGACCATGTTCTTTGTTGCCGGTGCGGTATCGGTGGAGACCGGGAAGACCGAGATCTCGCAGCTCGACGGTATCGGCAGGAAGATGCCCTGGGAGTTTGCTGCGTTCACCCTCGCGACTCTGAGCCTGGTGGGGCTGCCGCTGATGGCGGGCTTTATTGCCAAGTGGTACCTTTCACTGGGGATCGGTGCGGGGAGTACCGGGGACTGGTGGATACTCCTTATTCTTGTGGCATCGAGCGTCCTGAACCTCGCCTATTTCCTGCCCGTCATTATCCGGGCATTTTTCCGGCCTTCTGAAGGTGAGATACCTCACGTTCGCTGGACGCTCCGCGTGCCGGTGGTGATAACCGCAGCGGGAGTAGTCGTTCTCGGTCTCTGGACCGTTGTCCCGTACAGCCCCTTTGCACTCTGCGCACAGGTCGCTGCAAGCGTGACCCATACCGCCCTTCTCGTTACCGGGACCTTCGCTCCCTGCCTGGCGGTGCCGCCATTCCTGATCTTCCTGATCGGTGCGCCGCTTGTCCTCGCCCTGTCCGGACGCGCCCGGCAGGCCGGTCTTGTCGTGCTGGGAGGCATTGCCCTTGTTGACGTTCTCCTCCTTCCCGGAGGGTACTTCACAGGATCGCTTTCGACCGGCGTGATGCAGTGGAACCTTCCCTTCATGGGGTATACCCTGGCCCTCCTGAGAGTCGACAGCCTCTCGTACCTGATGGGAGTCATCTTTGCCACCATCACGTTTTTTGCCATCCTGTATGCCGCGGTTGTCGCTTCACCCCGCCTCCACCTCTTCGCCCTCCTCTACGCCGGTGCCTCGCTTGGCGTTGTCTTTGCAGGGGACTGGATCACCCTTCTCATCTTCTGGGAGCTGATGGCAGTCACTTCGACGTTCCTCATCTGGCAGGAAGGCGGGGAAGCGATCGGGGCGGGGTTCCGGTACCTCCTGTTCCACGGGCTCGGGGGGGCCCTTCTCGGAGCCGGGGTTGCGCTGCTCTTTGTCGGAGGAGGATCTCCCATCGTGGGGCCGCTTGCCGGGATCCCGGTCGCCAGCTACCAGTTGTGGGCATCGGTCCTGATCGTGCTGGGCATAGGAGTGAATATCGCGTTCATCCCGCTGCATACCTGGCTTCCGGATGCCTACCCGCGTGCCAACTTCATAGCAAGTGTCTTCCTCTGCGTCTACACCACAAAAGCAGCGGTCTATCTCCTCGCACGGGCCCAGCCCGGGACAGAATACATCGCCTTCATGGGGGCGCTCATGGCGGTGTATGGCGTAACCTTTGCGGTCTTCCAGAACGATATGCGCCGTCTCCTCTCGTACCATATCATCTCCCAGGTGGGCTACATGGTCGCCGGCATCGGGATCCTGGGATGGCTGGGTGCAGCAAACGGGATCGGGCAGCTCGGCCTTGACGGCGGCATGGCCCACCTCGTCAACAATATCCTCTACAAGACACTCCTCTTCATGACAGTCGGCGTGATAATATGGAAGACCGGGGAGAACCTGCTCAGCCGCATCGGCGGGCTCCAGAAAAAGATGCCGGTGACCGCCCTTGCATTCTGGATCGCCGCGCTTTCGATCTCCGGGGTCCCGCTCTTCAACGGGTTCGTCTCCAAAGGAATGGTGCTCATGGCAGCGGAGCATGTGAGCATCTGGATCTGGGTGCTCCTTGAGATCGCATCGTTCGGGACGTTCGTATCATTCCTCAAGCTGGGCTATTTCGCTTTCCTCCGGCCCGGGAAGATGGAGGCTTCGGATCCTCCGCTTCTCATGCAGGCCGGTATGCTCGGAATTGCCGCGTTGTGTATCTTGATCGGGATATACCCTGCCGTCCTTTACGGCATCCTTCCCTACCCGACCACCTACGTGGCATATGATCCGGTACTCCTGGGCGGAACCCTCCTGATCCTGGGGAGTGCAGCCCTCTTCTTCTTCACCGTGGGGAAGAGGTGGCTTGAGCCACACGATATCCATGTAAACGATTTTGACACCGTGTACATGGCCGCCGGGCGCGGCATTACCGCGTGTGCCGGGGGGATTCAGGCCGCATTCAGGGCGAGTTACGGTTATGCAGGAGATGCTGCCGATACCCTTACCCTCATCGGAAGATCTGCCATGAGAGCGGAAAACCGCGATATAAACTGGAACCTGGCGGTCTTCGGGAGCGTGCTGGTGGCCGCCCTTGCTCTCGTCATCGTGGAGGTGGGGCGGTGACACCAGTCGGAATTGCGGTTTCCATCCCCCTGACGGTCGCAACAGGTAGTGTCGTCATCTACGCTGTCGCGAAAGTTCTTCCCGTTCACCTTCGCCGCTGGACCGGGGCGCTCACGGCACTGTGGCTTCTTGCGGTATTCTGCCTTCTCCTCTCCATTATGGGGTGGTCTTCTCCCGGCACCCTTCCGTTTATCGGCCTTACGGGGGGGCTCCTCATCACCGGTGTCGGCACCGTTGCAGCGCTGGCATCCCAGGGGAGTCTCGATCCGGAAGGACCGGTGCACCTGTATTACCCGCTCTTCCTCCTTGCGCTTGCCGGTGCGGTGGCGATCGGGTTCTCCGGGGATCTCTTTACCATTTTCGTCACGGTCGAGCTTTCGGCAATTCCGGTGTATGCTCTGTGCGCCTACCGGCACAAGGAAGACCCGGCCGCACTTCCCTCTGCTATCAAGTACCTCATCCAGGGGGTGGCAGGGACCATCACCGCCCTCCTCGGGGTGGCTATCCTGTATACTCAGGGGCATACCTTAAGCCTGTCAGCGCTGCCTGTCGCCCTTGCCGGCGGGGACCAGGTGCTCATCATTTTTGCGGCTGTCCTCATCCTGATCGGGTATGGCGTGAAACTTGCGATCTTTCCGCTGCACACGTGGCTTCCGGATGCCTACAGCCGGGCTCCTGTGGGTGTCACCGCCATCATGACTGGGGCAACGAAGATCGGGGTACTGATCGCGTTATTCCTCTCGCTATCTGCTCTGCCAGGCAGTGCCACGGTCCCCAAAACCGTCGGTATTGTCGTGACATTCTTTGCGGTCATCACGATGACCGCAGGAAACCTCCTCGCGCTCAACCAGCGGGATCTCCGCCGCGTCCTTGCCTATTCAAGCGTAGCCCAGATGGGATACATCCTGCTGGGGTTTGGGATCGGTCTCTTATACAGCCTGCCGCTGGGATTTGCCGCTGGTCTTTTCTATGCCGTCGCGTACGGGGTGATGAAGAGCGGTGCCTTCATCGCAGCCGATGCATTCACGGAACGTGCCGGGTCTTCCGAAACGGCACGGATGAAGGGACTGGGTGCCAGGAACCCCGTTCTGGGCATTGCATTTGCCGTGATCATACTTGGGCTGATCGGGCAGCCATTCACCTGCGGCTTTCTGGGCAAGCTGCTGGTTATCCAGTCGGGCATCGCCACATTCATGTGGGGAGGGATCGCGCTTGGCCTGATCCTCGAACTCAACACCGGCATATCACTCGGGTACTACGTCCCGATCCTGTCAATACTCCTGTTCCCCCGGAGTGAACCAGATCCTACTGACCAGCCGGCAGCAACCAGACCCGGGATTCCCCTGAGTGTCCTTGCAGCAGTGGTAGTACTGGCGATAGCCACGCTCTATCTCGGGATCTTTCCCGAACCGTTCTATGGCTGGATCTCACATGCATCCGGGCAGATCTTCACGTGGGGGGTGCCGTGATGACCCCCCTGGATCTCCTGACCTCGCCGATCCTTGTCCTGGCCTTCGCCCTCGCGGTGGGTTTCCTGATCTATGCGTGGTCCGCTACCATCGCGCCGGCCTTCAGGCCGTCTGCCAACAAGACGATGCCCTATGTCGGTGGCGAAATCGCGGAAGCCCAGACGTTCCGGCCCGGCTACCAGTTCTTCTACGTGGCCCTGTTCTTTGCGGTCGTGCACGTGGCAGCGCTGGTCATCGCGATCGCTCCGCCCGATGCGCCGCTCTGGGGGACGCTGGGGTATCTCCTTGTAATAGCCGTTGCCGTGACCGCACTGAGGTGGGAGCAATGAGCAGGAAGAGACAGATGTTCCAGTGTCTGCCGCGTGGGCAACTTTCAGCCCGTAGCGGCATCACGCCGGCCAACCGGCGTATTGCCCCCATCGTCGGGTTAATATGTGCCGGCGGAGGTGATGGTACACAATGGCAGCCCCGGCAGCCTCGCTGAGCCAGCGCCTCGTGAACTGGGCGCGGCAGAAATCGCCATGGATTACCATTTTTAACAGCGGAGGGTGCAATGCATGCGATATCGAGATCATCGCCTGTCTTATGCCCCGCTTTGATGTGGAACGGTTCGGGATTCTTTCAAAAGGCTCGCCCCGCCATGCCGATATCCTCATCGTCACCGGTCCGGTCACCCTGAAGCAGGCACCACGGCTCCGCCGGGTCTTGGAGCAGATGCCGGAACCGAAATATGTGATCGCCATGGGTGCGTGCGGTGCAGACGGGGGCGTGTTCCACGGCCTGTACCATGTCATGCAGCGCGTGGAGGACGTCATCTCCGTCGACGTCTACGTGGCCGGATGCCCACCACGGCCGGACGAGATCATCAATGCCGTAGTGACATGCCTGAACCTCATGAGCGAAGACGCGGCTCACGGCGGGAAGGAATGGCGGCAGAAGAAGAGATCCGAGTTTCCCGGCGGTATGATGCCCTCCGTGGAGGCGACGCTATGACCAGTCCGTTGACGCTGGATTTCGTGATGGAAACGATGAAGGGATCCGGAACCGCAGAGCAGGTCCGCTCAAACCGGATCAGGATTACGACGACCCCGGAAAGGGTCCGTGACGCGATAACAACCTCCCGGGAATTCCTTGCGTGCGAGCGCCTGATAACGATGAGTGCGGCTGACAATGGCAAGACGCTGGAACTGATCTACCACCTGACCGGCCCTCACCGCACGGTCATCTCCATCGCCGCAGAACTCCCCCGTGATGCACCGGAGATTTCTACGGTGTCCGATATTCTGCCCCCGGCGGGTATCTACGAGCGGCAGATCCATGACCTGTTCGGTATCGTCTTTGCTGGGCATCCTGACCTGAAGAGGATCATCCTTGGAGAAGACTGGCCGGAGCATGAGTATCCCCTGCGGAAGGATTGGAAGCCGGGGCCCGATACGTTCTATGGCGGCATCAGGGAGGAGAGGATATAGATGCCGGAAGTGATCGTGCCCATCGGCCCCCAGCATCCTGCCCTGAAAGAACCGGTGAATTTCCGGGTGATAGCCGACGGCGAGAAGATCGTCCGTCTCGAACTCGACATATCCTACACCCACCGCGGTATCGAGAAGGCAGCCGAACAGCGCACCTTCATCCGGGCGCTCCCCCTTCTGGAACGGGTTTGCGGCATCTGCTCCCACTCGCACTCAACGGCTTTTGCCAAGGGAGTCGAGGAGCTGATGCAGCTCACGATCCCTCCCCGGGCCCGGTATATCCGCACGATCATCGGGGAGCTGGAACGGATACACAGCCACCTCCTCTGGCTGGGTGTCGCAGCACACGAGATCGGGTTCAATACGCTCTTCATGTGGACCTGGCGCGACCGCGAGGCGGTTCAGGACACACTCGAGGAGATGTCGGGGAACCGCGTCCATTATGGCATGAACGAAGTGGGGGGCGTACGCCGTGACCTGACGCCCTCACAGGTGAATGCGGCCCTACAGCGCCTGCCCAACCTCGAGGAGCGGATAACCAAGTACGTGGACATGGTACAGAACCAGGAGACGATGCTGCTCCGTTTCCGGGGTATCGGGAAACTTACCAGAGAGGAAGTCCTGAAATATGGCGCGGTCGGCCCCACAGCACGTGCAAGCGGTGTCGATTATGACATCCGCAGGGACGACCCCTACCTGGTGTATGCAGACGTGCCCTGGAACGTGGTGACGGATACGTCCGGGGACGTCTATGGGCGCACCTGCGTCCGCATCGGCGAACTTGCGGAGAGCCTGAAGATCGTCCGGGCCTGTCTCGAAGATCTCCCCGAAGGCCCGATCCGCGTCAACCCGCCAAAGACAGCGCCCAAAGGGGAAATTCTTTCCCGGTACGAAGCCCCCCGTGGAGAACTCGTGCATTTCATCCGCACGAACGGGACGGACCGGGTCGAAAGGGTCGACATCCGGACGCCGACGCTGGCGAACTGGACCTCGGTCGCGGCGTGCCTGGTCAACCAGAACCTGGCGGACATACCCGTCATTGTTGCGGCGATCGACCCCTGCCTGTCGTGCACGTCGAGAATTACCGTTGTGGACAAAGGAGACGGAAATGTCGATATCGTGACCTTGGATGAGCTCAGGAGACGGAGCCGGCTCCGCGACCGGCGACAGGAGGGGGCATGACCGACACCCCTCTCATCATAGTGTATATTTTCCTCTTTCCTGGGTTTTTGTTCCTGCTGGCATATGCCCTGCTCTTTGAATTTCTGGACCGCAGGATCGCGGCCCGGATGCAGCACCGGGTCGGACCGCCCCTGTTCCAGCCATTCGCGGATTTTGTCAAGATGCTGGGCAAGGAGGTCATCGATCCTCAGGGCGTTGACAGGCCGGTATTTGACGCAGCGCCGGTGATCGCTCTGGCCGCGGTCATGACCGCATTTCTCTACATCCCGGTCGTGAGCGTGAGCCCGCTTGCATTCCAGGGCGATCTGGTCCTCGTTCTCTATCTCATGGCACTCCCGACCATCATCCTCTTTGTCATGGGCTGGCTGAGCCGGAACATTTACTCCGCAATAGGAGGGATCCGTACGGTAACCCAGATGTTCATCTACGAGGTGCCGTTCTTCCTTGCGCTCCTGACCCCCGCCCTGATGGCAGGGACCTGGTCGATCTCGGAGATCGTGAGCTGGCAGCAGGATCACCTGTGGTTTATGGTTCTCCAGCCGATAGGATTTGTCGTTGCACTGATAGGGCTCCAGGCAAAGCTGGAAAGAACCCCCTTCGATATCCCGGAAGCGGAGACCGAACTTGTCGCAGGCCCGTGGACGGAGCTGACCGGGCGCAGGCTCGCCCTCATGCACCTTGCCTCCGATGTCTCCTGTGTTACCGGGTGCGCACTCATCGCGGCACTCTTCCTTGGCGGCCCGATGACCTCATGGACCATCGCGCCGGTATGGCTCGGCTGGATTTGCGGCTTTTTCCTCTTCCTTGCAAAAACTCTTGTCGTGCTCCTGATCCTTTCTTCGATAAAAGTTGCTACAGGCCGTATACGCATCGATCAGCTGAACACCATCGGCTGGAAATATATCGCCAGCGCCGCGCTCGTGCAGGTCGCGGTCGTGCTTGTGATGAACTCCATCCGGGTGGGTGCATGAGCGTCCTTTCCGAGATGTTGCACAATCTCGTATCCAGGCCTGTCACGATCCTGTACCCGAAAGAGAAGGTCCCTGTCCCGCAGGGATTTCGGGGGAGGGTCGCCGTCATCGACGAAAAGTGCATAGGATGTTCCATGTGCTCTCTCGTATGTCCGTCACATGCCGTCACCATGGTGCCGGACCAGCGCGAAGTCGAGTTCAAGGGCAAGAAGCTGGTGCGTAAAAAAAGGCCGCAGATAGAGGTTTTCAAATGCATACGGTGTGCGCTCTGCGAGCGCCATTGCCCGGCCGATGCGATATACCTGAAAAATGAACTCTCGCTTTCGGGAACTGACCGGGAAGCGGTGGTTACCTGATGCAGCAGGTGGATCCCGGTTTCGGGCCGACCCTGAGGCGCAGGCTGAAGGAGGCCCGCCGCATCGCGATCGTTGGTGTCGGCGACGAGCTCCTGCCATCTGACCGGCTTGGCTTGGTTGCGGCGAAAAAGATCGATCAGCTGCACCTGTCGCATATCGGTGTCTTCCTTACAGGCACAGTACCGGAAAGCGTCACGGGGCCCGTCCGCAGGTTCAGGCCGGACCACACCCTTTTTCTCGATGCAGCCGATATGGGAGCAGAGCCCGGCATGATCGCGGTCATTGACTCTTATAACATCCAGGCAGGTCTCTTCTCGACTCACGCCCTGCCTCTTTCGGTTGTCATGGAATTCCTGGCACAGGAATCCGGGGCAGGGGTTACCCTGCTGGGCATCCAGCCGGACCTTTCGGAGCCTGAAAAAGGGCTGTCCGGGAGTGGTGAGGCACTTTTTCACCGGAACCTGGAGATCCTGTCAGCAGTACTCCGGGACAGGTAGATCCGGCTGATGAGGGCAGTTGCCGGAGTCCCCAGGATTACGGGAATAGTATTCTCTAACGTTTCCAGGAACAGCAGATATCAGGACCGCGTATCCGGACATCATGCAAAACTGACCGTCTCAGGCACCAGCGTCTGCAGGTCCACGACCACTGCCAGCGCGGGGGTAGGGTTGACGTTCATCTGCTTCTGGAACGCAGTCTGGGACTGCCAGGTACCTGCGTTGATCCCGAGCACGCCCCGGTAGTTTGTAATGCCCTTGATATGGACATGGCCCGTATGAAGGATCTCGGGCAGCGGGTCGATGATGAGACGGTCGGTCTTCCCGGCAGCAATCGGGGTCTTCCTTCCGTACGCCGGTGCAAGGTGGCGGCGCTGGAGCATCTCTTCCATCATCAGCCCGCTCTGCTCGTAGGAAGCACCGGGAATCAGGCCGATCATGTCATCGATGGACCTGCCGTGATACATCAGCACGCGGACTCCCTGGAGGTTAACGACGGCAGGGTTCTCGACCAGCAGGCAGTTGGACGGGAATTTTTTTGTGAAGGCTGCCGGGATAACCGGCTGGGGCTCCGCACCCCGCACGACATCGTGGTTGCCAGGCGAAACGATGATCCTGATCCGTGACGGGAGGTCGCTGAGCATGGCACCGAACGCGTCATACTGCTCGTAGATGTTCTTGATCGTGAGTTCGCTCTCCTGCCCGGGATAGATGCCTATCCCGTCCACGAGGTCCCCGGCAATGAGGAGATACCCGTAATCGGAATCGGACAGCCAGTCCGCAAACCGGCTCCAGCACTCCCCGAGGAAGGTATTGCTGCCAACATGGACGTCGGATATGAAGACCGCACTGCCCGGCTGTTCGCTCGTGAACGGTGTATTATCGATACGGATATCCGGGCGGTAGAGCTGCTCAGCAAAAAAGAGCCGCCCGTCGTTTGAGAGTTTTCCCCTTACTCCGATCACTTCGTCATGGATGATCCGTTCGGCATCGCCAAACACCGGGCGGTCTTTCCGGAAGAGCACTGATATGCTTGCGGAAGAGTCCTCGATCTCGGCGATGCGGTGGCCGTTGGTCGTGGTCTTGACCTCGACGACCATGCCGATGATAGTGCACTCCTCCTGCCGGTACCGGTTCGACCGGGAGAGGCCCTCGATGGGCATAGCCCCGACACGCCCACGGATCATGCTGCCGAGCCGGTTGTAGCGGTCCCGGAAATAGTGCAGGTAGTCACCGGTACCGTTGACTGCTCCCGACGTGCCTGCGCTCCCGCTCACGATCTCAACCATGGGATCAACGAGGAACCTCGTCCCGTCACGCGTGGCATGCATCCCGGGGATATGGTGTGAGGAAACGACGATGGTGTTGTCCGGAACCTGCGCGATGATGCGGTCGATCAGGTCAGGCTCGTCCTGTTCCTGGATATAACGCACCACGTCGGGGTGCACCTGCAGTTTGGTATCAAGGAACCTGAGCGTGATCTCCTGCGCATCAAGCATACAAGAGTATTGGCCGCCGATAAAATATAGGCTGTTATCGGACATGTGTACGGGCATTGCCGGGAGTGGGATGCCGGAGTGCAGTGTTGATATCCTTCCCGGATCAACCTACTACCGGTTTTGGAACGCTCAGGACCCATGTACGATTTCCCATCAATGCTGGTGCTCGGATTTGTTATCGGCCTTACCGGAGCACTTGCACCCGGCCCGACGCTTGTCGCTACCATTCATGCTTCCCTTACCGGGAACTGGGCCACCGGCATGAAAATCTCTCTCGGGCACATGGCTGTCGAGGCCGTCATCTTCCTGCTGATCGTTCTCGGCCTGACGATAGTAGCACGCCCCTATGCGGCGCTCATCGCCGTTGTCGGGGGAATCGCACTCGTGGTCTTTGGCGTCCTGACGATTGCCGGCAGCAGGAGCGCATCGCTGGAAACAACGGCGGATGGTGCAGTCACGAACCCGTATCTGGCCGGCCTCCTGACCAGCGCGGCCAACCCGTATTTCTGGATCTGGTGGCTTTCCGTCGGGAGCGCCATGGTTATCGCCGGCCTCTCCGGGGGGCTGGTGCTGGCCGCAGTCTTCATGATCGGCCACTGGTGCGCCGATACTGGGTGGTACACGTTCGTGTCCGCCAGTGTATCACGGGGCAGGACGGTCCTGTCGGCTACAACATACCACCGGGTCATGGCGGTTTGCGGTGTATTTCTCATCCTCTTTGGCCTCTATTTTTTTTCGGGGGTACTCTTGCTTCGTTGACCCCGGGGAATCCCCCGTCCCGCATGGTTAATGCGGAAGAGGTTCAACACTATACGAAACCATACAAAAATCCCTGACAGGCGTACACGATGGTAGAAAAAGAAAAATCCTGGGACATTCGCGCGCTGGTGGCACAATTCCGTACAAGCGATCACTGGGCGGTATCGCTGGCCCGCGACCTCCTCTGGGTTGCCGGGGTCGTCGGTGCAATTGCGCTCATCCTTTACCTTCTCTGCGGCACGTGGCCCGCGGTCGTCACCATTGAATCGGGAAGCATGACCCCCAACATGAACATCGGCGACCTCGTTGTCGTTGTCCAGAAGGACCGGTACGGCGAGTTCATGACTTGGGAAGATGCGAAGAAGGCCAATGTAACGAAGTTCAACGGTTACGGGGACGTCGTCATTTACAAACCCAATGGTATGACCTCCGTACATCCGATCATTCACCGGGCGATGGTCTATGCGACGACCGACACCCCGATCACGGAGATCCGCGGCATCCAGCTCCGCATGAACTATACGGTACCTCACGACGGGTATATCACGTGGGGAGACAACAACCCGGCCCCCGACCAGTTCGTCAGTTACGAGGGTATCGGTACGCCCGAACCGGTCAAAGATGAGTGGATAGTAGGCAAAGCCCTCTTCACCATCCCGCTCGTGGGCTACCTTCCTCTCCACATCGTTGAAGTGGTTATCCTTGTCGTCGTCATCATGATCCTCCACGAGCTGTACCTCCGCTCGCGCGAGGAGAGTGCCCGGACGGGAAAACAGCCGAAGAAACCCGGGAAGAGAAAGAAGTAGACAGAGGAAGGCAAGGATGACAACGGTTTCGACGCTCCTCGCCGATACCCTGAACGGCCACCGTCTCACGGATGAAGAAGCGGTCACGCTCCTGAAAACCCGGGGCCGGGAGATTGCCAGGATCACCGAAGCTGCCGACGAGATGCGGGAACGGAAGGCTGGGAACGTGGTCACCTACGTCAGGAACCAGAACCTGCACGTGACCAATATCTGCAAGAACCTCTGCGGTTTCTGCGGTTTTGGCAGGAAAGCGACCGATGAAGGGGCGTACTGCCATGACAAGGCAGGGATCCAGGCACAGGCACGACTGGCACACAAACGCGGGGTGACCGAGGTCTGCCTGCTCTCCGGAGTCCACCCTGCGTTCACTCTCGATACGTTCACCGACCTGATCCACTGGGTGCACGAGGCAGCCCCGGGTGTCCATGTCCACGCCTTCAGCCCGGACGAAGTTGCCCATGCCGCAAAAAAAGCCCGCTGTTCAACGCCGGAGGTGCTTGCACGGCTCATGGCGGAAGGACTGGGGACCATCCAGGGTACCGCGGCAGAGATCCTCGTGGACTCGGTGCGACAGGTGATATGCCCCCGCAAGGTCTCCACTGCCGACTGGATCCGGATCATCAGGGAAGCGCACACGATGGGCCTGCGGTCTACCGCGACCATCATGTACGGGTCGTACGAAACTGCCGGGAACCAGGCCGAGCATCTCGGGCTCCTGAGGACGATCCAGGATGAGACCCATGGGTTCACTGAGCTGGTGACCCTACCGTATGTCCATACCAGTACCCCGCTCTACCAGCAGGGAATCGCCCGGGCCGGGCCCACCGGGCGGGAGGATCTCCTGATGATCGCGGTATCCCGGCTCTTCCTCGATAACTTCGACAATATCCAGGTGGCATGGGGGAAGGTCGGGTTCAAGATGACCCAGCTCGCCCTGCTCTCCGGTGCCAACGACCTTGCAGGAACGATGTTTACCGATGACGTGAGCGGTGATGCCGGGGCATCCGGCTCCGATTATCTCGACCCCAAAGATATGAACCGCATCGTGCAGGATATCGGCCGGACGCTGAAACAACGGACAACTCTGTACGAGATCGTCTGAACGCTAAATAGCGTACCAAATACAAAAACAGAGTGAAATGCAGGGTTCCGGAAACGGGATCAGAGCAGTTCCAGCGCTTCTTTGCCGGTCATGCCGGTTTTGATACCGCGCCCCATTGCCGAGCGGTTTGCCTCCTTGATAATTCCCTTGAGGATATCGTCGGTGTCCGCGATGGACGGCCCGAAGGCCGGCCTGACTTTTGCCGCGGGATAGCTGAACGAATCAAGCGCTGCAACATCAAACGCCCCGCACCCCACCATGCCCACGTCGGTCTTGACCGCGACGAGGTTCGCCGGGCCAAGAGGGATGACAAATCCGTCTGCTGTTTTCCGTGACAGATGCACTTCGATAAACTCCATAGCGCTCCTTGAGAGATGGTTGGCGCGGGGGAATAATAATCATGCGCACGGTTGATGCGATACCTTTACTTCTCCGCGGGAAATAAACTGCCTGAACAGAAGCGGGGTATGCAATGAACCGGCAGCTGAAGACACTTCTTGACGATGTGAGAGACGGCCACCGCCTGAGCGAAGACGAGGCACGGTTGTTGTTCGGGATACGCGACCGGCAGGTCTGGGAGATCGCGTCAACAGCAGACGAGGTGCGCGAGCAGCGGGCCGGGAACGCAGTGACCTATGTCAGGAACCAGAACATAAATGTCACGAACCTCTGCGTGAATGCCTGCGGGTTCTGCGGTTTCTCGAAAAAGCCCGGTGATGAGGGGGTCTATTTCCATGACAAAACCGGGATCCAGGAGAAAGTGGCGCTCGCAAAGAAGCGCAGGGTCACGGAGATCTGCACGGTAAGCGGTCTCCACCCGGAGTTTACGGCAGCGTCCTACATCGAGGTCTACCGCTGGATCCGTGAGGCGGCACCGGAAGTCCACCTCCACGCTGGCAATCCGATGGAAGTCGCGTACGCCGCAAAAAAGAGCGGGATGAGCACGAAGGACGTCCTCGCCGCCATGAAAGGTGCCGGCCTCGGATCCATGTGCGGGACTGCCGCCGAGATCCTGGTGGATTCTGTCCGTGAGACTATCTGCAGGGGTAAGATCTCCACGGGTGAGTGGGTCCGTATCATCCGCGAGGCGCACGCGATGGGCATCCCGACAACAGCCACGATCATGTACGGGCATTGCGAGAACGATGCCGAACGGGTCGAACATCTCTCGATCTTGCGGAAGATCCAGGACGAGACGCACGGGTTTACCGAGTTCGTCCCGCTCTCGTTCATCCACATGAACACCCCGATATTCTGGCAGGGCCTGGCCCGTGCCGGGGCAACGGGGAGGGAAGACCTCCTGATGGTCGCCGTTGCGCGCCTCTTCCTTGACAACTTCCGCAACATCCAGGTCTCGTGGGTGAAAGAGGGAATAAAGATGGCGCAGCTGGGACTCGTGGCCGGAGGAAACGACCTTGGCGGGACGATGTTCGAGGAGAGCATATCCAAGGGTGCAGGTGCGACCAACACGGATTACCTCGACCCGAAAGAGATGCAGCGGGTTGCAGAAGACCTTGGCAGGACGCTCCGGCGCCGAACTACGTTATACGAAATGGTCTGAACAGGTGGATACGGGAACCCACGCCCCTCTCTTTCAGTACGGAAATTCAGGATGTAAGACAGTCATGCGAAGGAAGGACCGGGAGATCACGGATCCAGCGGAGATGGAATCGATCCTTGCCGAATCGTCCGTCTGCAGGCTTGCGCTGGCGGACGGCGGTGAACCCTATGTCGTTCCGCTCTGTTTTGGCTACCGCGACCGTGTGCTCTATTTCCACTCGGCCGGCGAAGGTAAAAAGATCGCCATGCTCAGGAAAAACCCGCGGTGTTGTGTCGAGGTGGACCGGTACGAGGGCCCTCTTCGGGATGCCAGCCCCTGCAAATGGGAAGTGCGGTATAAGAGTGTGATCTGCACCGGTACCGCCCGTATCATGGACACCTACGAAGAGAAAAGAACGGGGCTCAACTGCATCCTGAGACAGTATGGCGGAACCGAATACTCGTTTTCGGAGAAAGAAATGGAGCGGGTCTGCGTCGTCCGAGTCGACATCCTGGGAATGACCGGAAAAAAGTACGGGTATGATACCGATCAGTCGTGATTGGGCACGAGCAGCCGCACGATCTTATCGCCAATCTTCTCTGCCCGTTTCAGGGCTTTGGCATCGTTCAGAATATCCCCTTCGAGATAACCGCTCCCTTTTACCGATCCGAGGGATGAAAACTCGTGGGCGTTCAGGAAGCCTTCCAGGGTCTGGATGGTGCGGTGTGCGCCATTCGAGGCCTCGATTGCAACGGCAACCCCCTTCCGTCCTGCCAGCTTCCGGTCGTGATAGAGCGAGTACGTGCGGTCTATGAAATTCTTCAGCTGCCCGCAGACATCGTAATAATAGGTCGGCGAACCGATCACGAGCACATCGCAGTCAATCACCTTCTGCGCAATCGAGCTCCAGTCGTCCTTCCCGATCGAACACCATTTCGTCTCCTTGCACTTCTCGCAGCCGATGCAGGGAAGGATCTTCTTTCCCGCAAGGGAGACCAATTCGGTTTTTATCCCGGCATCATCGCAGCGCTTGAGGATGACGCCTACCAGCTGTGCGGTATTCCCGTGCCTGCGCATGCTTCCCGATATACCGAGCACCTTCATATGTTACCCTTACTGCACTGCAGGCTCATGATGGTTTTGGTGACCGGGGCAAGACCAAGACCCTGGAACGCCGTGAGAACTTCGAGCGCCGGATCGGTATGCCGGTGGAACAGGTGCGAAAGGCAGTGGCAGTCGCTGCACCCGAATCCAGGAACCCCGGGATCGCCGACAGCCCGTGCAAGCGGACACTCAAGGTTTTTCCGTGTTATGGCATACACAGCGTAGCGGAGGGAAAAAAAGTCACTGGTGAGCAGGTAATCGACATGCCATGTCGGTATCCGGTCGCGCGCCTCCGAGAATGCGATATGGCGTGCAAGCCGTTTCAGCCCCCCGCTGCCGAGCGCCGACCCGACGTAGATATGCCAGCCGGGAGCGAATGCGACCGGCCCAAGGGCGCCGACGCATAGAGTACAGCCCGGGTTTTCAAAAACGAGACAATAGATCCCTTTATCCATATCCGCTCTTCATGAGGCCCTGTGCAGCGGCTATCCGGCGGCTGCCCCCCTCATCGGTCGGTTCACCGTGGCCGGCGTATAAGCCCTCGACATCGAGGAGCGAGAGCCGGTCAAGCGACCGGGAGAGCTCGGTCCTGCTCCCGCCCGGGAAGTCGTACCTGCCGAAATACCCGTCCGCAAAGACCGTGTCCCCGCTGATGAGCGCCTTGTCCCGTTCGGAATAGAGGCAGATGCTGCCTTGGGTATGGCCCGGCGTATGAAACACGAGAAGGTCGCCGATGGAATCCCCTTCCGAAAGAACGATATCGGGCGCAATTCCCGGCGAGCGGGCGCCAAAATGCATGGAGAGGCTGTGTGCGTCCTCTATCAGTCCCCGGGCATCGGCCTTATGGATGGCGACCTTTGCCCTGCACATATGCGCGATCTCCCTGACCCGGGCCGTATGGTCGAAATGGCAGTGCGACAGCACGATAGTCTCGATGGCCTCTTTGTACGGAGCCACCGCCATGGGCATCACACCCGCGTCCACAAGGATATTCCCGAAAATATACGAATTGGCAAAGACCGAATCCCCCGGGATCCACCTGACCTTCATGCACAATAATAAGGAGCCGGGACAGATGTTTCTTATGGATACGCTCATCCGCAGGTGCTGCCGCGGGGCACCGGAAGAACTCGCAGCCGTGGCACTGGCGGAAGGAACCGACCCGGCGGAGCTTACACGGGGTATTGCGGGCGGGAGGATTGTCATCCCGGCAAACCCGGTGCGGAACCACCGGCTCTGTGCGATCGGCGGCGGGTGCCAAGTCAAGGTCAACGTGAATATCGGTACGTCCGGTACCCGGTGCGATCCTGCGCTTGAGGAGGAGAAGGCACAGGCAGCGCTGGAGAATGGTGCCGATGCTCTGATGGACCTCTCGACCGGGGGGGATCTCGTTGCCATCCGGAAGAAGATCCTTGCGTTCGACACAACGGTGGGTACGGTCCCGGTCTACGAAGCCGTCCGCAGGGCGGGCAATGCCGGTGATGTAGACGCCGATCTGCTCTTCAAGGTCATCCGCGAGCACTGCGAACAGGGAGTGGACTTCCTGACCCTCCACTGCGGGGTGAACCGGCAGGCCCTTGCCGCCCTCCGGGCAGACCCACGGCTGATGGGGATCGTGAGCAGGGGCGGATCGTTCCACTGCGCAATGATGATGCAGCGCGACGAGGAGAATCCCCTCTATGCCGAGTACGACTACCTCCTGGAGATGCTTGCCGGATACGACGTGACCATCAGCCTCGGCGACGGGATGCGGCCCGGCTGCCTGCAGGACGCGGAGAAACTCGCCAAATCCGTGGAGTACGTGACGCTCGGGACACTGGCGAAACGGGCGCATGCGGCTGGTGTCCAGCGGATGATTGAGGGCCCGGGTCATATGCCGCTCGATCAGGTGGGCTACAACGTTCGGATGATCAAGGAGATCACCGATCATGCCCCGCTCTACCTGCTCGGGCCGCTGGTGACGGACATCGCGCCGGGCTATGACCATGTCGTAGCGGCAATCGGAGGGTCGGTCGCCTGCCTGAACGGGGCCGACTTCCTCTGCATGGTCTCGCCGAGCGAGCACCTCGCCCTGCCGGATGTCGCGGATATTATCGAAGGCACCCGGATCGCGAAGATCGCAGCGCACGTCGGCGATACCGTCCGCAGGCCCGGGGGGTACCGGATGGAACGCGAGGTGCAGATGGCTGAGGCCCGGCACAACCTCGACTGGGACGAACAGTTCCGGCTCGCTCTTTACGGTGACCATGCGAAGAAGATCCACTGCCGCGACGGGGACATGGAGACCTGCTCGATGTGCGGGGATTTGTGTGCGGTCAAGATGGTGAACGAGCTGTTCGGGACCGGAGAGAAGGGGAAGGGGAAGAAGGGGAAGTGAGTATTTAATCAGAATTGAGTGTCGGGCACTCACATTTCTTCTTTTACACTTCGATACTCGGCATCATATTGTTTGACATAAAGGATTTCATCTGGACTTAATCCATATAGAGGCCCGATGAAATCATCAATTTCATCAACCAATGGTTTAAGTTCCGACATTCCTTGCAATTCCCCTATTAATCCAGCTTTTGGATTAAACCGTATCCGCATTTGCGACCATAATGTATCTGTTAGCGATCTAATATAATCGGATTGACCCTCGAGTAATTCAATTTCTGGGAATGGAAATGCATTAATGTCCCGCCAATTTAAATCTCTCTCATTTTCAAAAATCATCCAAAATAGATAAAATAATGATGACTGTAAAATTAAAAATGCCATTTCTTTTTCAATTTGGGAATTGAGATACATCGGCTGAAAATCTTGTGGTTTATTTCCTGGATAAAGATCTTCAAAATAAGGATTTATCCAATATCGGGGATGCCGACTTCTCCATATAATATATTCTGTCTGTTTATCTCTAGAATAAACATCATTGAAAATTCTGCTTTGTAGAAATCCTGTTTTAAAGGAGTGATCTCACCGAAGACCAAGCCAGATGTTATCGTCAGATGGAGCGGCTTTCACTGTCAAAAACCCCTGCGGGAATTCTGGTACATCAAAGCCCGCTGCGGGCCTGGCTGTACCTCTTTTCCCCCGAACCCTGGATTTTAGAGGTCATAATTCGGAAAAATGCGGAACCCGGCCAGGAATAATCGGGCAATCTCCGGCGGGAATGGATGAGGTCATATATAGCAACGTTATGGAGACCCAAAGCGGGAGGGGATGCGGTTTGGGACGCGGCGAGTACCGGCATGGGGATATGCTTGCCTCCTCCCCGGGAACATCAGGGGAATTCTCAGAGCAAAAATGTGAATGTGTTACTTCCCGACGCTCTCTTCCACCACCATAATCTCATCGGCCGTCAGCCAGTAGAGCTCGTACACCAGCGCATCGATCCTAAATTTTTTCATCAAACTTTGATTTCGAAAAATTCATCATGATCATGACCCCGATTGAAAATCATTTCCGTATCAATCAAATCCTGGTTGAAAAATTTGTACCGGACCTTGATGGGAAAAAAGTAAACACACACTGCTGACTCATGCACCCTAGTGAAATGACCAGAGCGAGCGGGTCACCTGCCATTTTATTGTGAAAGGGTGGGGGGGGGTCAACCCTTTTTGAAAATTACATGGAGGGGGGGGTCGGCTGCTGACCCCCTTCTCAAAGGTAAGTAACCTGCAGTTTTACGCAGCCGAATAGCCATCGCATCATATGGAACTTCTGACGAGACCTCCCAGAATCGCGGGATTCCCAGAATTGATAAGGGGGGTCAGAATCAGCTGAGGGGGCGGGGGGTCAGATCGGATTTGAAAAATGTTGGGAGGGGGGGGGTCGACGCGAAATGAAAACCAAACGGTGGGGGGTTGGGCATCGACCCCCCCCCCTTTCATGACCGTGACAGCCCGGTCATTGCCCGCTCTTACTTCTTCTGCCCGGGTAGGGAATCCGCGACCTATGCCAACCTATCCGTGGTGTAAGTCCGGGAAAGTTCTGTTTCTTGATCAGGTCTGCCACTATTTCGTCGGATCCTCCTGTCTCCGGAGGATAACCGAATCCTATTTATGGAGCATATCCCACTCCTGATTACATGAAAACCGGCATAACACTTCTCTTCTGCATGATCCTCATGTTCACCCTTGCCGTATGCGGGTGCTCCACGCCACCACCTCATAATCAGAACGAACTCACCTCTCCCGTAACCCGCTTTGTAATAACTCCCGGAACGATAAACCTCGGAACGATAAACCCCGAAACAATGGGCATTCCGGTCGGAAGAGGTCAGTTTGTCTTCAACGATTCGCTCGGAAACGCCGATCGCCCGATCACGGTCTACTACTATCGTCCGGCTGCATGGAACCAATCAGGGCCAATACTGATCGTCATGCCCGGAGCGGGTCGCAGCGGACAGTCACCCAGGGACACCTGGGTTCGCTACGCTGAAAAGTATTCCAGTCTCCTTATCGTTCCGGAATTCTCCCAGAAGTATTATCCCGGGGACATCTGGTATCCTCTTGGGTACACCTATGGTGCCACGAACTGGGAGCCGAAAGCGAACTGGACCTATATGGCAGTCGAACATCTCTTCGATTACGTCCGCGAAAAGAGCGGGGCAACACAGGACACCTACCTCCTCGACGGGCACAGTGCCGGTGCCCAGTTTGTCCAGAGGCTGGTGACGTTCCTTCCCGAAGCCAGGTACAGCCGGGCAGTCGCAGCGAACGCGGGGGTTTATGTCATGCCGGTCTATACGATCCCCTACGCGATGGGGCTGAAAGACTCGCCGCTTTACGAGAGCGAGCTCCCGAACGTGTTTGCCCGGAAACTCATCATCATGTCCGGTGACAGGGACACGAACCCGAACGACAGCAGCCTTGCGAACTTCCCTGAGGCGGAGGCGCAGGGAAGCACCCGGTTCGAGCGGGCAAAGACGTATTTTGCCACGGCACAGGCAGAAGCAGCTCGCCGGAATGTGCCGCTGAACTGGGAATACCACATAGTGCCGGGGATAGGCCATGATGAGGCAGGAATGGCCGGGCCGTCCGCAGAGGTACTCTTCAACGGGACCTGATAAGGGCCCCTCCCCTCCCCCCCACATTTGCAAGCCCAAGCCCCCGGTTTTCCATAAAATTCACTTTTGAACAACTGCCTTTTGCAGCGGTCAGACAGGGGATCACCTGCCATATTATTATGAAATGGTGGGGGGGTCGACGCGAAATGAAAACCAAACGGTGGGGGGGTTGGGCATCGACCCCCCCCCTTTCATGACCGTGACAGGCCAGTCATCGCCCACTCTTACTTCTTTTGCCCGGCAATCGTCCTGGCAACCTGCGCGACCGTAACCGGGACCGTCTTTCTGAAAGGTACCGACCAGCCGGTAACAAGGAGGTTTATCACGGCGGTTCCCTGTATAGTCACTTCTATCCCGCCCGTGGCTACAAAAGCCACCAGCGCGCCGATAAGGGCTGAATTATGCGAAGTGACCGGGACTCTCAGCACGGTGCTGGTACGGGCTGGTATCTTCACCCTCCCGGTATTTCCAGCTGCGATCTGCCGGTCACTGCCCTCTGTCCGGAACGTGACCGTGAAAGGCAGTTCCCGGAGGGTTACCCCGAACAGGTTCGGGTTCTGCACCCGGATCGCCACGTCCAGGTCAAGCGATGAAAGCGAAACAGACCGGACAGAAACATCCCCAAGGGTCACGACCGGTTCGCGCAGGACAGGCATAGTACCTCCATGGAACCGGCCGGCTCATAATACCCCTGCATCGGCAACGCTTCGGAGATCAGTCCCGCGTTGTGCCGCGGGCATACGATGCAGCGATACCGCCCAGACCGATAATGAAGAAAACGGCAAATGCGATATTGACGCTCTGCTGCAGCTGGGGATAGACAGCAGGGGTAATCTGCACGGTCCCGATTACGGCAGAGAAGACCAGCATCGCGATGGCAAGGCTGAGCATCTGGCCGATCGCCCTCATCGTGGAGACCATCCCGGACGCGAGGCCGAGGTGTTGTCCCTCGACAGAACTCATGATAGCATTGGTATTCGGGGAAGAAAAGAGGCCGTACCCGAACCCGAGGATGACCAGGCCCGCCACAATAACCCAGATAGATGTTGAAGCGGAGATCAGCATAAGGATACCGAGCCCGGCCGTGGTGCATGCCATGCCTGCAGTTGCGAGGACACGCGGGTCTATCCTGTCCGAGAGGTGGCCGGCAGCCGGTGAGACGATCATCTGGACGACCGGCTGGGCAACGAGGATCAGTCCCGCGGTCTGCGGATCGATGCCCCGGTTGTACTGGAGGTACAGGCTGAGCAGGAATCCGACGGCAAAGACTACGGCATAGTTGATAAGGGCGGCGACATTCGAAAAGAGGAAGACCGGGCTCTTCCGGAACAGCGCGATCTCGACCATCGGTGCCGGTGCATTCTGCTCCCACCAGACAAAAACAGCAAGGGTTGTAAGACCGAGTACCATCCAGGAAATGCCCGAAGGGGAGGGCATCAGGGTGAGGCCATACATGCAGCCAAAGAGCATCACACCGTAGAGGCAGGCGCCGGGCAGATCGAACCGCCGTTTCCCTGACTCTACCCATTCCCCGGGGATATACAGCAGTGTGAGAATAACGACGAGGATCGCAAGGGGGATATTGACCAGGAAGATGCTGGGCCAGCCGATGTTGTGGGTAAGGACGCCGCCGAGGAAAGGCCCCAGCGAGAGGCCGGCATAAATGGTCGCCGTGATGATCCCGATAGCCCTCCCCCGTTCTCCGGGAGGGAAGACTGAGGTAACGATGGCAATCGAGGTAGAGAACACCATGGCGCCCCCGAAAGCCTGGATCACCCGGGCGGTGATGATGACCGGAGCCGACCAGGAGACCGCGGCAAGGAACGATCCCAGGGCGAACAGGATATTTCCCAGAATGAAGAACCGCTTTCTCCCGTAAACGTCAGAAAGTTTGCCGAACGGGACGATGCAGATCGCGGCGGTGAGCATGTATGCCGAGGTGACCCAGCCGAGCGTCACGGCATCGATGTCGAAGGATGCGCTGATCGCCGGCAGCGCAACATTCAGGGAAGAGACCGTGTAGGGGACGAGGAATGAAGCCAGCGAGGTGACCATCAGGAGGACCCGCTTCTCCTGCTCCGAGGTCATGAGAAAAAATGTTGGTGGTCAAAGGTGATGAGCGTGATGCTCCGTTATCGTGTCAGTTTCAGGATCCGGATGGCAAGCCACGCGGCATTGTCCCCGTTGTCCACCCCAACACAGGCGACCGGGACACCTTTCGGCATCTGGGCGATCGCGAGGAGGGCGTCGAGCCCGTTGAGCGTGCCGCTCACCGGCACACCGATCACCGGCTTATCCGTCTTTGATGCGATCACGCCGGGGAGCGCGGCGGAGAGCCCGGCGATCGCGATGAAGACCTTTGCCCCGCTCTTCTTGATGTACGCGTCCAGTCGGTCCGGATCGCGGTGGGCCGAGATGATCTGGTCGTCAAAGGTTATTCCGTTCTCGCCGAGGACCTTCTTCACCTTGTCCGTAATGGCTGCATCGGATGCGGATCCCGAGATAACTGCTACGTCTGCCATGTCTGCCATCCAAACTTATATCCTGTCTATATAAATATACTATGAGCAGATCCACATGGAAAAAGAACTTCTCCTGATGCTGCCGGGCCCGGTACCGATGCCGGAACGGGTCAGGTATGCAATGATGCGTCAGGCAATAAACCACCGCAGCGCCGAGTTCGGCGCCGTGTATGCCGACTGTGTGCGGGTACTCAGGACCGCGTTTGGGACCACCAACGACCTTTTTGTGATCAGCGGGTCCGGCACCGCCGGCATGGAAGCCGCGGTTGCAAACGTGGGAAAGGAGAAGGAGATCGCCTGTCTTGTCAACGGGAAGTTCGGCGAGCGGCTCTACAAGATCAGCCAGCGCTACGGGAAAGCACACGAGATCGCATCGGAGTGGGGGACACCGCTCAACCTTGCAGCGCTGGAAGAACGGCTGGAGCAGGGTGCAGAGGTCGTTACGCTCGTGCACAACGAGACTTCGGCAGGTATCAGGAACCCTGCGCAGGAAGTAGGAAGGCTTGCCAGGAACCATGATGCGCTCTTCATCATGGACGGCATCACGTCCATCGGTGGCGATCTTGTCGAGGCAGATGCGTGGGGCGTCGATATCGCAATCACCGGCTCCCAGAAGTGCCTCGCAGCCCCTGCGGGACTGGCAATGGTATCGGTCAGCAACCGGGCATGGGAACGGCTGACGAAAAACCCTCCCTATTACCTCGACCTTGCGGCCTACAAGAAGAGTGCAGCCGGAAAACCCATGGAGACCCCCTATACACCGGCGGTCCCGCTCTTTCTCGCACTCCGCGAGGCGTGTCTCCTCATCGAGGAAGAGGGACTTGCCGCCCGGATCGCCCGCCACCGGAAGATGTCGCAGGCTGTCCAGGCAGCTGCAAAAGCATGGGGCCTGTCGCTCTTTCCGAAGATCGATGCAAAACACGGGTATTCGGCAACAGTCACTGCGGTTGAATACCCTACCGGTGTCAAGGATGACGAGGTGCGGGCGTTCATCAAGAAGATGGGGATTGTCATTGCGGGTGGCCAGGACCACCTGAAGGGGAAGATCTTCCGGATCGGGAACATGGGTGCGGTCAGCGCCCCGGAGATCCTCGCGACCCTTGCTGCGACACAGGTTGCTTTGAAGAAATACGGATACAAACTGCAAGGTGATGGCGTCCAGGCAGCAGGCGAGGTGCTGGGATGAAGGTGGGGGTCGCCGATACCACTTTTTCACGCGTCAACATGGGAGCCATAGCCATCGACGAGCTCAAGAAACACGCCAGCGTTGCAATCGAACGGGCAACCGTCCCTGGGATAAAGGATCTTCCCGTGGCCTGCAAGAAACTGATCGAGGAACGCAGGTGCGACATCGTGATGGCACTCGGGATGCCCGGGGGCAAGGACAAGGACCGGATGTGCGCCCACGAGGCATCGCAGGGGCTCATCGTGTGCCAGCTCATGACCAATACCCATATAATCGAAGTGTTCGTGCACGAAGACGAGGCAAAGGACGGGCGGGAGCTGGCATGGCTTGCCGAACAGCGCACCCGCGAACATGCGGTCAATGCGGTAAAACTGGTCCTCCACCCCGGAGAGCTGGAGAAGGAAGCTGGGACCGGGCAGCGGCAGGGATTTGCCGATGCCGGGCCGGCACGACAGTAACCGATTGAGCGTACGGATTTATGAGGAACCATTCACAAGAGTTGATCTGATATGTGTGAAACAGACCCGATAAAACTGGGATTCGTTGTCGCGGAGTTCAACCGCGACATCACCTACATGATGGAGATAGAAGGCCGTGAACACGCAGCATTTCTCGGGGCAGAAGTGACCGAATGCCTGTATGTCCCGGGTGCCTACGACATGCCGCTCGCGATCAAAAAGATGCTCGCTGCCGGCAAAGTCGATGCCGTGGTGACCATCGGCTGCGTGATCGAGGGTTCGACCCGGCACGACGAGATCGTTGTCCAGCACGCGGCTCGGAAGATCATCGACCTCTCGCTTGAGTTCGGGAAGCCGGTCACGCTGGGCATCTCCGGGCCGGGGATGACCCGCTTGGAGGCAAACGAGCGGATCGACTACGCAAAGCGGGCCGTCGAATCTGCCATCAAGCTGGTCAAACGATTGAAATGAAACGGCTCTCGGAGAAGATCGCGGCCGTTGCCCCTTCCGCAACGATTGCGATCTCCGACAAGGCCAAGAAGATGGTACGGGAAGGGATCGATGTCATCAACCTCTCGATCGGTGAGCCGGATTTCGACACACCCCGGCATATCAGGGACGCCTGCATCGATGCGCTGAACCGGGGCGAGACCCATTACGCCCCGAGCAACGGGATCCCGGAACTCCTCAGTGCGATCAGCGAGAAGATCGAGCGCGACAACCATTTCCCCTGTACTCCCGGGCAGGTCATTGTCGCCTGCGGGGCGAAGGACGCGATCTACGAGGCGATGGAGGCAGTCCTGAACCCGGGTGATGAGACGATCCTCCTGACTCCCGCGTGGGTCTCCTACGAGCCATGCGTGCAGATCGCCGGCGGAAACGTCGTCAAGCATGCCCTCAACCGGAAAACCTTCCAGCTCGATGACTCGATCCTCGAACGGGTCACTTCGAAGACCAAGATGATCGTGGTCAACTCGCCCTCCAACCCATCGGGTGCTGTTTTTGACAAAAACTCGATGAACCTGGTGGCGGATCTCTGCCAGGACAGGGACATCTATGCGATGTCCGATGAGATCTACGAGACACTGGTGTACGGGAAGAAACACATCTCGCTCGCTTCACTTGGCAACATGGCAGAGCGGACAATCACCATCAACGGGTTCTCGAAGTCGTACGCGATGACCGGCTGGCGGCTCGGATATGCAGTAGCTCCGGTCGAGATCATTCGTGCGATGTCCAAAGTCCAGCAGCACTCGGTCAGCCAGGCCACGACATTTGCAATGTGGGGGGCAGTTGCTGCCCTCAAAGGCGACCAGCGCTGCGTCGAAGAGATGCGGCGGGAATTTGACCGGCGCAGAAAATACATCATTGCTCAACTGACCGCCATGGGATACAGGACCGCTCCTGCAGACGGGGCGTTCTACGCCTTCGTCAAAGTGACCGGCGATGATATGGAAATTGCGAACCGCTGGCTGGAAAAGGCACATGTCGCGGTGACCCCCGGCAGCGCATTCGATGCACCAGGATGGATCCGGATATCGTATGCGGCATCAATGGAGAAACTCGAAGAAGCCGTGAAAAGGATACGAAGACTGGGCTGATTCCGGTTTGGAATCCTCATTAACTCCATTCATCACCTCTTTTTTTCTTCCACCAGATCTTTGCAAAGGTGGAGTCGCCCGATAGGACGAGATCGCGGCCGTCCTGACGGATCAGCGGTGTGAGATATTCCACGAGCACCCCCTCCTGCTCCGAATTCATCACGCTGAACCGCCTACGGAAGAACGCGACCGTCTCCTCCAGGGACGTGAACCGGTACTCCTTGTCGAGCGGCAGTATCTCCACGTTCGCGTAGATGCCCATCTGGTACAGCACGTTGAAAAGGCAGTCGGTCTTCGGCCCGGGATAGTAGGGATCTCCGTGGAGCGGCTCCCAGAGATCGTTATACATCTTCTCCCAGAACGGCGAGTCCACGAACCAGTAGAGGTACACGTACTTCCGGGAGGCATCGTCCATCTTTGCGAGCGCTGCCCGGATGTCGTGCATGGTGAGGGAGAGGGATGCGATGACCACATCGTACTGCCCTCCAAGATCCCGGGAGATATCGACATCCTCCCAGCACTTCCGGACGCATGAGATGTTGGTGATCCCCTCGTTCCGGATATGCTCGTTCAGGGTGGCGACCATTCCCTCGCCCGGTTCGACCGCCGTTATCTCCTTCACGAGCGGCGAGAGGGGGATGGCGAGCGTGCCCGGCCCGGAGCCGATATCCAGCACCCGGGAGTTCCTGTTTATGTCGAGGCCTTCGATGGTAAACTTCACCCGCTCATCGTACCGGCTCCGGGAATTAGCATCGTAGCGCTCCGCGTTCTCCTTTCTGTTCCAGTTGTGCGAAGGGTCGTTGAAGGAATGCGAGGACTCGTGTCGCTTCTGCCGGGCCTTCCAGATCTCGTTCCAGTCGGCATCATCGCAGGCTGGCGAGGGGTCAGGACTCATACCATTGAGTACCCGCGGTACCGGTTATAGGTTTCTGATTTCGCTCAATGCAGCCTTGGAGCAGACAAAAAAGAGGGTACTCGAGCCCTTGTGGATCGATGGGATGGATGTATGCCTCCAGCCATGCCGGGATGATGCCGCAGATCAGGTGGATTGAGACTTTGAAGGATATCCGGAGATAAAACCGGAAAGAGACGGTTGGTGGTATGTCCGATCGCATTCTGATCCCTGATATCTCTCCAGATCGTTTGTGGCAATTCCGGTGGATCGCCAAAAAATGTCTAATCGGGTACACAAATAAACAATACTGTACCATAATGTATATATTTGTACAAGACAAACTAGCTTGTATGCAGACAAAAATCCTCCTCGATGAGGAGCAGATACCAAAAAAATGGTATAATGTCCAGGCTGACCTGCCATCCCCTCTCGATCCGCCCCTCCATCCCGCGACCCAGAAACCGGTCGGCCCGGAGGACCTGTCCGCCATCTTCCCGATGGAGCTGATCCGGCAGGAAGTGACCACGGACCGTTACGTCGATATACCCGAGGATGTGCGCGATATTCTCCGTCTCTGGAGGCCGAGCCCCCTGTACCGCGCCCACCGGCTCGAAAAATTCCTCAAGACCCCGGCAAAGATCTATTACAAATGGGAAGGTGTAAGCCCGGCCGGCAGCCATAAACCCAACACCGCTGTCCCCCAGGCCTATTACAACATGAAAGCCGGTATAGAACGGATAGCGACCGAGACCGGCGCCGGGCAGTGGGGTTCGGCCCTCGCCTTCGCGACGATGCTCTACGAGCTCGAATGCACCATCTACATGGTCCGTTCGAGTTATACGCAGAAACCGTACCGGAAGTCGATGATGCACGTCTGGGGTGCCGAGTGTATCCCCAGTCCCAGCACAAAGACGAATTCCGGGCGGGCGGTGCTCGAAAAGGACCCGGAGACACCGGGGAGTCTTGGTATCGCAATATCCGAAGCCGTCGAGGATGCAGCAACTCACAGCAACACGAATTATGCGCTTGGCTCGGTCCTGAACCACGTCTGCCTCCACCAGACCGTGATCGGACTCGAATGCCGGGAACAGCTGGCGATGGTGGATGATTATCCGGATGTTGTTATTGGTTGCGTCGGCGGGGGGTCCAACTTCGCGGGGATCTCGTTCCCGTTCGCCGGTGACAAACTTACCGGGAAACACAAAGATGTGGATCTCATCGGTGTTGAACCGGCTTCCTGTCCCTCCCTGACCAAGGGTCTCTTCACGTATGACTTCGGAGATGTGGCCGGCCTGACCCCGCTTCTCAAGATGTTCACGCTTGGCCATGACTTTGTCCCGCCATCCATCCATGCAGGGGGGCTGAGGTATCACGGGGACTCACCGATCGTGTCCCGGCTCGTCAATGACGGTGTCATGCGGGCGGTTGCCTACCACCAGAGCGAAGTATTCGATGCAGCCCAGACGTTTGCCCGCACGGAAGGGATCATCGTCGCCCCGGAGACGTCCCATGCAGTGAAAGCGGCCATCGATGAGGCACTCAAATGCAAATCGAGCGGAGAAGCAAAGACCATTCTCTTCAACTGTTCCGGGCACGGCAACTTCGATATGTCGGCCTATGACGCATTTTATGCCGGCACTCTGGTCGATTACGAATATCCCGACGAACTGATCCGGGAATCAATTGCCCGGATACCCAAAATCTCCTGAAATCTCTTTTTTATGTACCGGATCGGTTTTATCGTCAATCCTGTAGCGGGCATGGGGGGATCGGTGGGGCTGAAAGGGACGGATGGCGTACTTGCCGAGGCTATACGGCGCGGGGCAGAGCCACATGCAGCTGATCGTGCCGGGATCACCCTCGGGGGCCTGAAACAGAAGACCGGGCTGCTCTTTCTTACCTGTTCTGGCAGCATGGGAGAGGAGGTTCTTAAGAAAACCGGCCTGCAGAACTATGTCGTCCACTATCATGCGCCTGATAAGAGCACCGCAGAAGACACGAAACGTGCAGCCAGGGTCTTCCTTGGGGAAGGTGCTGACCTGATCCTTTTCAGCGGGGGCGACGGAACAGCACGGGACATTTTTGACGCTGTTGGCAGAAACGTCCCCATTCTCGGTATACCGGCCGGTGTCAAGATGTACTCCGGGGTATTTGCTATCGATCCGGCAACCGTAGCCGGGATCGTTGGCGGGAAAAAGCCGGGTGTCTTGCGGGATGCCGAACTGCTGGACGTCGACGAGGAGGCCTACCGGGCCGGGGAGTTCAGGACGCGCCTGTACGGTATCGCCTGCGTCCCGGCTGTTCCCGGAACGGTGCAGGCCTCAAAGCAGGTCTTTGAGGAGGCGGACGAGGAACGGGCAAAGGAGGAGATCGCCAGGTTCATTGTTGAGATCATGCATCCGGAAACGCTGTATATCCTTGGTGCGGGCACGACGACTGAAGCTATTGCCGGGAAGATCGGCGTGAAAAAAACCCTGCTCGGCGTGGATGCGATAAAAAACGGGAGGCTGGTCGCAGAAGACGCCGATGAAAGAACGCTCCTTGGCCTGATCGAAAAGGAAAAAGACATGCGGATCATCGTCAGCCCGATCGGTGCACAGGGTTTCGTTTTCGGGCGGGGGAACCAGCAGCTGAGTGCAGACGTTATTCGGCGCGTGGGAATACACAATATCATTCTTGCTGCCACACCGCACAAGCTGAGGGAAACAGCGGTGCTCTATATCGATACCGGGGATCCAGCGCTGAATGAAACGTTTGGCGGGAGCATCCAGGTGGTATCCGGGTACCGGATTGCCCAACGGAAGAAAATCCAGCGGTCTCCCCGGCGATAACAAGACACATTCCAGAAGTACTCCGGTGAATGCTCTCTTGTCATAAGGGAATTTTCATTTTTTCTTCATTCGTTCACAGATCCTGCGGGAATGATCCGGAACGAACAAAAGTGATGTTCGCCGGGGCGGATGTTGTGGCCTTGTTGTTGCGGATCTGAAAACCACGACGGTAAGAATGGATCATTACCCGTCCGAACCAGAACGGATAAAAGAGGAGAATTAATATCCGGTGGTTACTTCACCGGCCACAGCGGAACGATCATCGATCCTTTCCCGTACGTCTCATTGACCACCTGGGCAAGGGCGGTATAGATCGCAGAGAACCCGCACAGGATCCCTACCCACCCGGCAATCTGGGTGATTGCCGAATTCCCCGTAAGCTCCCCGAGAGCAAGGAGGAAGAAGAGGATCGCGAGCGTCGCAAAGACGACCTGCATCGCCCGGTTGAACCGGAGTGTGCCGATGAACATCACCGCGGTGAACAATCCCCACATTGCAAGGTAGGCTGCCATTGCTGTAGGCGAGGTCTTTTCTCCGAGTCCCATCGAAGGGATCATGATGAGCGCCACAAGAGAGAGCCAGAACAGGCCATAGGAGCAAAATGCAGTCGTTGCAAAGGTGTTCCCCTTCTTCCATTCCATCGACCCGGCGATGAGTTGTGCAATTCCTCCATAAAAAATTCCCATTGCGAGGATTATGCTCCCCAACGTAAATAATCCTGCATTCTGGAGGTTCAGCAGGACAGTCGTCATTCCAAAGCCCATCAACCCGAGCGGTGCCGGGTTGCCGGTCAGATCGCGGGTTGTTACCATAGTTTCCATCTTTTCCGAACTCATTGTTACCATTCCTTCAGATTTTTTCGTTCATGTTCAGGTTTCCGAAACCGGACTCCTCATTCTTCCAGGGTCGAGATATCCCCCGGGTCGATCCCCATCTCCTTTGCTTTCAGGACACGCCGCATGATCTTCCCGCTCCGGGTCTTGGGAAGTTTCTCGACAAATTCGAGTTCATGGGGTACGGCAATCGGACCCAGTGTCGTACGCACATGATGGAACAGGTCCTGCATGAGCATATCACTTGGCTGGTGCCCTACGCGGAGGATAACAAACGCCTTGATGGAGTTGCCTTTCAGCGGGTCCGGTTTGCCGATAACAGCGGCTTCTGCAACTGCGTGGTGGGAGACGAGGGCACTTTCGACTTCGGCAGTACCGATGTTGTGGCCGGCAACGATGATGATATCGTCCGCCCGCCCGAGGATCATGATATACCCGTCTTTTCCCTTGACGGCAAGGTCCCCCACTGCATAGACGTCTTTTATCGTGGTCCAGTACTTGCGGTATCTCTCATCATCCTTGTATACCGTGCGCAGCATTGCAGGCCACGGCGATTTGATGACGAGGAACCCGCCGGTACCGGGTTTTACGGATTTTCCGTCTTTATCGACAACATCTGCCAGTACGCCGGGGACAGGTTTCCCGGCAAAACCGGGGCGCATCGGTTCACCGATCATTGTGGTAATCATCTGCATCCCGGTCTCGGTCTGCCACCAGGTATCAAGGATGGGGCAACGGTCCTTGCCGATCACATGATAATACCATTCGAATGCTTCCGGGTTCAGGGGCTCGCCGACGGAACCGATGATGCGGAGTGATTTCAGGTTGTACTTGTTGGGCCAGCTCTCCCCGAGCTTCATGAACATTCGGATGGCAGTAGGCGCCGTATAGAAAATGGTGATCTTCTGCTCTTCGATAAGGTGCCACCAGCTGCCGGCATCCGGGTAATCCGGCGTGAGCTCGGTAATAAATACCGTCGCCCCAACTGCCAGCGGGCCATAGACGATATAGCTGTGGCCGGTGATCCAGCCCGGGTCGGCAGTGCACCAGTAAATATCGTTGTCCTTGATGTCCATGACGTATTTGCTCGTGTAATACGTCCCGACCATGTACCCGCCGCAGGTATGGACAATGCCCTTCGGCTTGCCCGTTGAACCGCTGGTATGGAGGATGAAGAACGGATCCTCAGCATCCATAACTTCGGGCGGGCACTCATCGGATACCCCATCCATCATCTCGTGGAAGTCCAGCTCACGTTTGGGGTGGAGGTCCACGGGTGGATCCCTCCTCCTGAGGACAATAACATGCTCAACAGTCGGGGCGTGGATGATGGCCTCATCGACGATTGCTTTGAGCTGGATCGCTTTTCCGCGCCGAATGGCTACGTCTGCAGTAATGACAACTTTAGCCTCAGCGTCCTGGATCCGCATGTTCAGGGCAGCTGCCCCGAATCCGCCGAACACGACACTGTGGACGGCCCCGATCCGGGCACAGGCAAGCATGGCGATGATCTGCTCGGGAACAAGCGGCATGTAAATACAGACCCGGTCCCCTTTCTTCACCCCGATTTCCTTCAGAGCATTTGCAAAACGGGCAACCTGGGAAAGGAGCTTTTGGTACGTGAAGATGCGTTCCCTGCCCTCCTCCCCCCGCCAGATCAAGGCTACCTTGTTGCGCCGTGCGTTGTTGACATGGCGGTCAAGACAGTTGGCCGAGATGTTTAGTTTTGCATTGGTGAACCACTTCGCATACGGGTAGTCCAGTTCCTTGACCGAGTCCCATGGGCGGATCCACTCGAGCTCACGGGCAATACCACTCCAGAACGCATCCGGATCCTTCAGGAATTTGTTGTATGCTTCCTGATAGTCGCCCGTCCATGCATTTTTCCTGTACTGTGGGTCGGGAGTGAAATATTTCGCCTCCTCGACGAGTTTGACATCGAAATCTCCTGTCATGAACCCACCTATTTTACATTATTAATCATGTTGAACATGGTATATATAATTTGTCGAAAAGTAATTCGACAGGAAATGTGAAGAACTACCTCAGTAAGACAGTTCAGTAAGACAGTCAGGACGCAAATGAAGGGATCGCCCGCCGGAATGAAAAAAATTTCTAAATTTCTTATTAATGAACACCCCTGAATACACGAGGGATATAAAAAGGGTTATCTATCCGGGTTTTTCAATATAAGATCAATGCTTGATAAGTTCAAGGGGTGCCTGCTCGGTGCGGCAGTTGGCGATGCGCTCGGCATGCCCAATGAGAGTACTTCTCCCAACCTGAACAAGATGAAGTACGGTTACCGGCGCCCGTACAAGGGACATCCCAACGAGAGACTGAATCCCGGCCAGTATACTGATGATACCCAGATGATGGTTCTTGTCGGGACACTCCTTGCAGATGGCAAGTACAACGAAGAACGCTATGCTGCAGCACTCCGTGAACTGTATGCACGGGGAGCACTTCGTTTTCCTGATGGTTCCGTATCGGCCGTCTTGGAACACCCGGTAATTGACAATATCCCCCAGAAAGGGGTCAAATCCACGACATCGGGCTGCCTTCCCGTAGCTGTCCCGTTTGCACTGACATTCCCCGACATGAATGAGGGATGTGAACGCGCCGTCAGGGCATGCAACGTGACCCACACTCACCCGGCAGCACATGCGGCGGTTTCAACCCTGGTAACGCTTCTCTACCATTCACTTCATGATACCCCGAAACCTGTGGAAAAGGCCCTTGAGAAAGCACAAGTCGAGGACGAAGTGCTCGGCGGGAAGATCCGGAACGCCCTGGTTCTCGAAGAAGACGGGATGGATACCGAAACCGCTCTACTCAAGATCGGCAATGATGTCTCGGTCTTCCAGACCCTTCCAATCGCATTTTTCCTGATCAGCCGTTACCCGCATCCCCCCGATCTCCTCACCGTTGCCGCCAATACCGGGGGAAATACGGATACCATCGCGCTCCTGTGCGGGGCGTACCTCGGGGCAGCCAGAGGCATGAACGCGCTTCCCGCAGATCTGCTGGACGGCCTCGAGGACCGGCAGAGGATAGAACTACTCGGATCGCGGCTGTACAGCCTTTATACCCGTAAACTTGAACAACCGTAAGCCGGTTCATCAAATATCGGGAATAACAGGTCAGATTATAAAAGCCGGCTTAAAAAGCATTAAATTTTTACACTCGGATACTCTTGTATGAAAATTGCGATTATCGGGGCCTCCGGCTATGCCGGTGGTGAACTGGTCCGCCTCCTTGTTCACCACTCCGCTGCAGAAGTCGTATGTGCCACTTCACGCAAACTTGCGGGAACCCCCCTTGACCAGGTCCACCCCCACCTGAAAGGCTTCACGGATCTCAAATTTGAAAACCCGGAAATTGATGCTGTTGATGCGGACCTCGCCTTTCTCGCTGTTCCCCATACCGCGGCAATGACCCATGCCGGCAAACTCCTCTCACGTGGGATTAAGGTTGTCGACTTGAGCGCGGACTACAGGTTGCCAAAAGAAGTATTTGAAAAAGTGTACGGTGTACCCCACACAGATTTTTTCTCCGCACCCTATGGTATCCCAGAACTTCACCGTAAGGAATGCGTCAACGCGAAATTTGTTGCAAACCCCGGCTGTTTCCCGACCGGGGCTACCCTTGCCGCAGCACCTCTCGCAAAATATGCCCACACGGTAATCTTCGATTCCAAGACCGGCGTGAGCGGGGCTGGAGACAACCCCTCGGCAACCACCCATTACCCGAATGTCGGGGACAATGTAGGGCCCTACAAATGGACGACCCACCGGCACCTTGCGGAGATGAAACAGGAGCTTGCGTACCTAGGTTCGGCAGCGAAATGCTACTTCACCCCCCATCTTGTCCCGGTCAACCGTGGTATCCTGACAACCGCTCACATCCTGCTCAATGAGCCCCTTGACCAGAAAGAAGTGGAAAAGATGTATCAGGATTTCTACAGGGATGAATTCTTTGTCCGTCTTCAGAAACCTGTGCTTGCAGCCGTCCGCGGCAGTAATTTCTGCGATGTCATGGTGGAGAGCGAGGGATTGCGGGTCGTTGCCATATCCGCAATCGACAACCTCGTGAAGGGTGCAAGCGGGCAGGCCATCCAGAATATGAACCTGATGTGCGGATACCCGGAACGGGACGGCCTCGTCAGTGCGGGGATGCTTCCCTAGGAGGATATCATGCTGGTAAAGGATGCAATGACAAAAGAGGCGATTGTTTGTTCAGCTGAGACCTCTCTCCGCGAAGTGGTGGCGCTTTTCCGGAAACATCACATCGGGGGATTGCCCGTGACGGACGGGACGGAGCTCGTCGGCATCATAACCGAGTCCGATCTCATCGCGCTCCTCGAGACGGAAAGAATTTCTGACGATCTCTGGCTGCCTTCACCCTTTGAGATCATAGAAGTTCCTATCCGCGAATATATCAACTGGGAGAAGACCAAACACGCGCTGCGGAACATCGGGGATATGCCGGTGAAAAAAGTGATGACGCACCGGGTTGTGACGGCATCGGAGGATATGGACGTCGAGGCCGCGGCCGCCCTCATGCTTAAGGAAGGGATAGCGCGGCTCCCGGTCCTCCGCGCCAAAAAAATTGTCGGGATAATAACGCGGGCGGATATCATCAATGCGATCGGATCTTCGTATCCGGGGAAAACCGGGGCTGATGCGGAATGAACTGTCAGAACATCTGTGCTGTTGAAGGTGTGACTGCTTGGGGTATCAAAGAGGGAAAATCCGGGCTCGCGCTCATCCGGGCGAACGGCACCGCAGCCGGCGTGTTCACGGAGAACCTTGTCAAGGCCGCTCCGATACAACTTATGCGCAGACAGATACAGGCAGAAAAACTGGAGGCTGTAATCGTCAACAGCGGCTGTGCGAATGCCTATACGGGAAAGCAGGGATATGAGGACGCGGTTGCCATGACAGAGTACGCCGGTTCCGCGCTGGGTATCAGCCCTGCCCGTGTCGGTGTAGCAAGCACCGGCGTGATTGGCAGGTACCTCGATCTCCCGCTCATCCAGCGCCAGTGTGACACGATCTCACCAAAACTCGACCGCACTCCGGAAGCAGAAATTCTCGCTGCACAGGCGATCATGACCACGGATACGTTCCCCAAGCATGCACTCGTGGAGAAGGAGACGTTCAGCGTTGGCGGGATAACGAAGGGGAGCGGGATGATCGCCCCGAACATGGGAACGATGCTGGCCTTCATCTATACCGATGCTGACGTTGGTGCAAAACCCCTCGCAGCAGCCCTCAAACTGGCCACCACGAGAACCTTCAACCGTGTCGTTGTCGACGGAGACACGAGCACGAACGACATTGCGCTCTGCACAGCGACAGGTGAGTCCGGCAAGGTGAAAGCCGGGGAATTTTCCGAAGCCCTCGAGGAATGCTGCCGTTCCCTTGCCCGGCAGATCGCCGCAGATGGCGAGGGTGCAACAAAGCTCATCGAAGTGACGGTCAGGGGCGCCCGCAAAGAAGACGAGGCGGCAAAGGTTGCCCGTACGATCATTGAATCGCCCTTGGTAAAGACTGCAGTATATGGTGAAGACCCGAACTGGGGGCGGGTTATTGCTGCGGCCGGCCGCGCCGGGGTCGACTTTGATCCCAACGCGGTCTCTCTCTGGATCAGTGACGGAACGGAAAAGCACCCCCTGGTGAAATCAGGGAAGATCATAGCGGATCTGAAGACGGCGAAAGAGGCGATGCATGGCAAAAAGGTGATCTTCATCCTTGATCTTGCAGCAGGACAAAAGGAGGCAACAGCGTGGGGCTGTGACCTTACCGAGCGCTACGTCGAGATCAACGGGAGGTATACCACATGATGAAACGCGAAGACGTCCTCATCGAGGCCCTCCCCTACATCCAGCAGTTTCACGGAAAGACCATCGTGATCAAGCTCGGCGGGCATGCCATGGTCGATCCCATAGTGCTGGAAAATGCCATCCGGGATGCCGTGCTCCTGCACTACGTCGGGATCCGGGTCGTGCTGGTCCATGGTGGCGGCCCAGAGATCAGCGAGAAGATGAAAGCTCTCGGGAAGGAGTCGGTTTTCGTTGGCGGGCTCAGGGTAACCGACCAGGAGACCCTTGAGATCGCGCAGATGGTCCTCGTCGGGAAGATCAACAGTGGGATCGTCTCTCTCATCGCCAAGTGCGGTGCAAAAGGAGTCGGCCTGTCCGGCAGCGACGGGAATCTGATCCTTGCAAAGAAGATGGATCTCCAGCGTGTCGAAGTAGAAGGTGTGCAGAGAGAAGTTGACCTCGGGCACGTCGGCGAGATCGAGTGGATTGATCCGGCGCTCCTGAACACCCTGCTTGACAAGGACTATATCCCGGTCGTCGCGCCGATTGCCATCGACCGGTTCGGGGGCAGCCTGAACATCAATGCCGATACTGCTGCCGGGGATATCGCGATTGCGCTCAGGGCGTACAAACTGGTCAACATGACCGATGTCGACGGCGTGATGGATGCCGGAAGGACGAAGGTGTTCCGGAAACTTACAATCAATGAAGCAAATCAGCTGCAGAAATCCGGCGCCATTGCCGAAGGTATGATCCCTAAGGTCGGATCGGTGATAAAGGCAGTGGAAAACGGGGTCTGCTTTTCCCACATCATCAACGGCAACATCGAGCACAATCTCATCCTCGAGCTCTTCACCCGCGAGGGTGTCGGCACGATGATCTCCCTCAAATAATCTTTTCCTTGACAGGTATTTTTTTAAATCAATAACCCGCAAACTAGTAACGGGTTTCCCGATATGGACAGAACAATAAAAATTGTTGCCGCCATCCTCGCTTTTGTGATCATTGCATGCCTCGCGGTTTTTTTTTCAGGCGCACCGGCCCCGTCGGTGACATCACCAGGCAACAGCCCGATCTATTATTTTTATGGTGAGGAGTGCCCGCACTGCCACAACATCGAGCCTTTCATGCACAACCTGACGCAGAAATATCCCGATGCCCATATCCAGGTCCTTGAGGTCTGGCATAACCAGACAAACCAGGTTATCTACAATCAGGTAAACGCTGCGGCAGGGATATCCATTCCCCCTGGTGTCCCTGAAGTGGTCATAGGCCAGACCGTGCTTGTGGGAGAACGTGATATCCCCGCAAAACTGGAAGGTCTTGTCCAGGACTATCTCAAAAAAAAACAGTGAGTGATCGGCAGGGACCGGAAAGTGTCCCCCTCACCGGAAATAATATCCTTTCAAATACTACCGTTACGGCAGTATATTTTTATGGTGACGGGTGCACCCATTGTGAAACGGTACAACCCCTTCTTGATGAACTCCGACAGAAATATCCCAATCTTCATCTGGAACTGCTGGAAGTGTACCATAACACCACGAACCAGCAAACCTTTGTGGAGATGAACCGGCAGTACAACACGGGAAATTCCGGTATTCCCGTCATATTTATCGGTGACCAGGCCCTCGTCGGGGAAACCGAAATAAAGGACCATTTCGAGGAACGTATTCTCGCAGAGGAGCAACGGACGGCTCCCTGTACCTCTAATGCACCCGCACTATCCAATCTGCAACATGAGAACTGCTCCCCGGCTACATCCCTTTCCGTCCCTGTTGTCACGGTCTCCGCACTGGCCGACAGTTCCAATCCCTGTGCCTTATCCGTCCTGATCTTCCTTCTTGTCTCTATCGCTGCGGCAGAGAACAGGAAACGAATCCTGCTTGCCGGCGGCCTGTACACGGCAGCCGTGTTCCTGTTCCACCTCCTCCTTGGCATCGGTTTTTTGTCGATGATCTCCCTCTCCGGGCTGTCAGAACCATTCTCGCTCATCGGCGCAACTATCGCATTTATTCTCGGTGCTATAACCATTTTCGATGTCGTTAAAAACACGGACCGGTTTACCTTTGCGATCGCTGATTCAGGGAAGGGTCTTATCGGCCGCTATGTCCGGACCGCATCACTGCCCGCTGCTTTCGTACTGGGCATACTTGCCGGATTATTCGGTTTTTCCTGTACCGGTGGTATTTATATCGGTATCCTTGCGCTTATGGGTCGCAGCCTGACCCTGGCCACCGGCCTTTCCTGGCTTCTACTCTATAATCTCATTTTTATCCTGCCGCTCGTCATCGTCACCCTGCTCTTTGCCTTCGGGCTCTCTCCGGAGCGGGCAGACGAGTGGAAGACGAACAACCGGCGGACTCTCCGCCTGATCATCGGACTGATAATGATAGGTCTCAGCGCTATCATTTTTCTCGGGTTACTGGGATAACCCGCTGAAATCCGGCATGAAAAAGCCAGTTCCCTTTTATCAGAGATACATGAAAGCCACCCGGCTCTCATCGCCGTTTTTTGGCTCTGTGGAAATCATCAGAAAAACATGCAGTCGCTCTTGGAGGAGCCCGCTGTTCCAAAAGGGAAGAGCAGGCTTGAGAAGAACCCGAAGGGTTCTTCGATTTGAGAGATGGGGTCACACTCATTCCGTTGAAGAATATAAAGCGAATTACACTATCAAATAGGAATTCTACAGAACCATTTTTTTAAAAGGGGCGCTGTCATGGGAGATTTCCTTCTCCCGAGCATTCCCGCTGGCGGTCTTCGCTCATGGCGATGAGCGTCTCAAAAATTTTCTGGACTGAAACAGGATCGATCCTGCGCTCGACAGCCTGTTCGAACGCAGCCCCGAGAACATCTGCCGCCCGGCTCTCATCATGAATGGGAATCCCGGTATGTACCTTGATCTTCGCGATTTTTCCGGCCAGTTCCTGTCGTTGTGCGATGAGCCGGATGATCTCCCGGTCGACCCTTGTGATCTCAGCCCGTACTGTCTCGAGGCACATATCATATACATATCCGAGATTTCACATAAACGTAATCCTTACGAGCATGGAGACCAAAACAATTAACCAAGCAAATCCTATCTGATCTGGTGTTTTCCATGCTCGAACGAATAACAAGACGCGAAGAGGCAGATCTTTTTATTGCCTGGATGGCGATCTCGCTCTCCTTTGCCATCATCAAAATTGCTCCTTACGGAATACTCGGCCAGATCCCCCGGCTCGATCCCGTTGTTGTCCTGATCTATTTTGGAATTGCTTTCCTGACCGTCGGGATTGGGTTCATCTTCCATGAGATGGCGCACAAGTTTACCGCGATCAGGTACGGGTACTGGGCAGAATTCAGGAAGGACAACTCGATGCTCCTCATCGCCGTTGTCCTTGCCGCCCTGGTCGGCTTCGTGTTTGCCGCCCCGGGGGCCACGGTAATCTATACCAATTCTGCTGACGGGCGGGGACTTTCCCGGGAGCAGAACGGGATAATCTCTGCTGCCGGCCCCGTTGTCAATCTTCTCCTGTGCGGCGTCTTTGTAGGGGTAGTTCTTCTCGGAGAGTTCCTTTCACATTCACCATCCGGTCTCCTCACCGTAATCGGCATTTTCGGGATCCAGATCAATGCCATGATTGCAGCGTTCAACCTGCTGCCGATCAGTATCCTCGATGGCAGAAAAGTCATGGCCTGGAGCATTCCGGTCTTCGCAGTGCTCATCATCGCCGCGTTTGGGATCCTGCTCGGATCCTTCTATCTCCTCTAATTATTTTGAGTTTTCTCTGCGACCGGTTGAATCAGTCCTTCATCTTTTAGTTTCTGTAGTACAGCAACGACTTTCTGCCCTTTGAGAAACGCCTCTTTCAGTGCTGTCGGGTGGTTTTTGATCCCTTTGTATTCGTCCATGTTATTCGCAATGATATTGTCATAGTATTCGAATCCGGTGCCATTGAAGATGGCAGTGATCATGGGGAACGCCCCGTCGAAGACATGGTCCCACGACTGGCCCGCCGTAGAGATGAAGAGCCCTTTATGGCGTTTGATATGGTCGTCGGAAAAAAAGAGCGTTTTTAAGATGAATTTCCGTGCCCAGAGGTATTGTCCCCGGTCGATCAGCCCTTTGAGCTCAGCGGTGATGCCCATCGTGTAAATGGGAGAGGCAACGGCAAGGCAGTCCACGTTCAGTACCTTATTGAAAAGGGTGATCGCATCATCCCTGACGACGCACTCACCGGTTTTGTGGCAGGCGTTACATCCACGGCACGGTGAATAGGTGAGATCCTTGAGCACGACTTTCTCCACCGTGGCACCGGCTGCTTTTGCCCCGTCGAGAAAACTGTCGAGCAGGGTTTCCGTGTTTCCATGCCGGTGCGGGCTTCCCGAGATACCAAGGACCTTGATTGTCATGAAGCTTCACGCTGCGAGCCGTTTTTTCAGTTCGGCGATCACGGATCTTCCGAGTTTTTCCGCATCCGTTTTTGCAGTAGGGTGGTGCCCGATCGCCCCCATCTCATCGACTCCGTTTATCATCAGGTAGCTGATGTCCTCGTCCTTTATATCGATGACATGGAAGAAGCATTTCACTGAAGGGACTGCAGCATCGAACACATGATCCCAGTTCTGTCCTGCGGTTGCGAGGAAAACGCCGAGCCGCTTACCTTTCCGTTCGGGTGGGACGATGGGAAGCCTGAGCACGTATTTCCGGGAGCGGAAGACCTGTGCGCGGTCGACCAGCGCTTTTACCTGCGACGCGAGCCCCATGCAGAAGATCGGGGATGAGAGTAGGATAATATCTGCTCCGATGATCTTGTCGTGGTAGATATCCATGCCATCGCGCTGGACACATTTGTTGAGTTTTTCGCAGGCATTGCACCCCCTGCATGGGTTGATATTGGCCTCTGTGAGAGGGACTTTTTCTATGGCGACCTCAGGTTCCCCGCCCATGGACGCAAGCACCCAGTCGAGCAGCGTTTCAGAGTTGCCGTTCCGGCGCGGGCTGCCGGCGAAAGCGAGGACTTTGATGGTCATCACACTCTTCTAGGATATTCGCAGTGAAAAAAGATTGGATGGTGAACGGACTGCCGGGGAGATGGGGACTTTTTCTATGGCACCTGGCTGGGATGGGTTTCACAGGCTGCAGATCGCACAAAAATATGAAAGGCTACACCACCAGTACACTTACACGTTCTTGAAGCAGAGGTACCAGTCCTTGCACTCGTACCCTTCCGTAAGCCGCTTCTCCATCTCGGCAGCAGTCTTTGGCGGGGGGACAACGACCTTGTCTCCCGGCTGCCAGTTTGCCGGTGTGGAAACTTTGTGCTTATCCGTGGTCTGGAGCGCTTTGACCAGCCGGAGGATCTCGGGCATGAACCGCCCGTTCTGGAGCGGGTAATAGATCATTGCCCGCATAATGCTCTTGTCATCGATAAAGAAGACGCACCGGACAGCGGTAGTCGAGCTCTGGCCCGGGTGGATCATGCCGTACCTGCGGGCTATATTCATGTTCAGGTCGGCGATGATCGGGAACGGGATCCGAACGCCCATCTTCTCTCTTATAGCGTGGATCCAGGCAAGGTGAGATGAAACACTGTCCACCGAGAGGCCGATCAGCTGGACGTTCAGCGCCCTGAGTTCATCGTAGATCGATGCGAATGCAAGGAACTCAGTCGTGCACACCGGAGTGAAATCTGCAGGGTGGGAGAACATCACCACCCATCTTCCCTTCAGGCCGGAGAGCGTGATCGGGCCCTGGGTTGTTTCCGCATCGAATTCGGGAGCGGACTCTCCCAGCACCGGCAAAGCGGGACAAGTCTCATCAGTCATGTGCCTGCTCCTTTATTTCATCACTTCATCGAGCTGGGCCTTCCCGTATACATAGGCGGGCATTCCTGAGAGCAGGAATGTCACGCGGAGGGCCTCCTCTACCTCCTCCTTGGTCACGCCGAGACTGGAAGCCCCGGCGATCTGTGCGCGGACAGCGTGCTGGTCACGGAGTGCCGCAGCAATCGCAATAGCGATCAGTTTCTTGGTCTTCTTTGACAGTTTCCCATCGTTCCAGATATGCTCCTCGAATTTCATCACGAGGTTGAACATCTCAGGATCCTTTACGGTTAGTTCCCTGAAAAATTTCGGGACTTTGCCGATATTTTTCTCGAGTTCTTTCAGTTTTTTCTCGGTCATAATCACTCACTCTACCAGTTGCATTGGTTCTCCGCAGCAGACGAGCTCGCCGCCACCGGCTTCCTTCACGACAACGACATTCCCGCAGATCTCGCATTTGAAGACCTGCCCCTCTTTCGATACGTTAACCATGATTCCTTGCTTTCAGGACTCTTCCCGGGGCTGAGCGCCCATGGGACATTCAATAGTCTCTCAGGCGTTCAACACCCGTATTCATCACGACGGTACAGCGATTGAAAAAATAAGAAGTTACTGGAAACTCTTGCCGCGTTTGGGCGGGTTTTTGGCATCTTCTGGAGTCTTGACATCCGGGCGGATATGGGTCATCGGGAAGCACTGGTACTCTGCGCAGGAGCAGGCAGGACACTTCCTGAGGTCCTGCTCGCTCTTGTCGAGCGTAAGTTCTTTTCCGCAGTCTATGCACACATATTTGCCCGGACCCACTTTCTGTCCTGCAACGTACGTCTTCTGTTCGGTCATAAGAAAACACCAAACCTCTCATTCACGTCAAAGATATATATGAGTTTGTGTTCGTGCACTTTTTCCCCGAAGCACCGTACGGGCCGTGATCTTTCTCGTAGTAGACCATTGCAAACCTTTATTGCATATTTTTCTTCAGTTGTAGTATGACCGGGAAGATCATCGGGATACTTGGCAGCCCGTTACCGAAAGGAAATACTGCACTGCTACTGGACAGGGCTCTTAAAGGGGCCGAGGATGCCGGGTGCACGGTTGAAAAAATTGTGGTCGCGAACCTGGATTTCCAGCCCTGTATGGAGATGATGTTCTGCAAAGAGCACGAGACCTGTATCCTGGACGATGACATGCAGGCAATGTACCAGAAATTCAGGGAAATGGACAGCCTGATCATCGCAACGCCTGTTATGACAATGGGGGTTCCGGGAAAACTGAAATCGTTCTTTGACCGGTTCCAGGTATTCTTCATGGCAAAGTATGTCAGGAAACAATCTTTTTTCACTGCAGAACAAAGAGCCCGGCGAAAAGCGTTTGTCATATGTATTTCAGGAATGGATATCCCCGAGGTTTTCGTAGGGGCCAAACTGACCATCTCTGCGTTTCTCACGATTATTGACTGCAAGCTCCGGGACGAGCTGCTGATCAGCGGAATGGATACGAAAGGAGACCTTCGTACGCAGCCGGATCTCCTTGAAGCTGCTTACGCCAAGGGATTCGCGCTCGGAAAGACCCTCAATCCCTGAGCTGAAATCCTGACGATCTCTGAACGAAGGGAGTGCACTGGAAGACCGGTCGCCACCCGGGTTATTTCCTTCGCGCCATCATGAGGATCGTTATCAGTAAGAGCACGGAGAGCCCGATTCCCGCGACCAGGTAAAGCGTGGATCCTATCTCCGGCAACTGGTAAACCGGCAACCCACCAGGGTCATCCGGATATTCTCTCTGGAAACGTTCGATAGCCTGCGAAAAATTGACGCTTTTCAACAACCTGCCGGTGTTTTTGTCCGTAAGATCGAGGGTCATCTGGTTCTGGTAATAGGGCATGACGAGAGTGAAGTCCGCGCTGTCAGAGTAATAAGCCGATCCGGTAATAGACACGTTCGTACCATTATTCTCTACAATTGCATCGCCCAGCTGGACACGGGGATCCGAGAGACTGAACTCACGGATGATCGTTCCGTCAATTGTTTTCAGGCTGCCCAGGATATTGCCGCTCTCGATCCCCAGGTCTGGCGGATGCCCGTACTGCATCTCAACCGACTCTTCTGTTATCTGGCCATGGCTGAAGTTCAGGTGCAGTACGAGGATCTTGGTGTAGTCTTCCCCGGGGTACCCGTGGACAGGCACGATCAGAAGACTGATGAGAAGTATCCCGAAAGCCAGGGCCGTTTTCGTCATGATTTCCCCCCGTTTATGGAATCGAAGATATATTTTATCCGTGTCGTCGAGGAATTGCCAAAGGTCCCCGAATACGCTCCGTTGCCCATGATGTCCGGTTCAGGATCCCAGTCCCAGAACGGTTTAATACAGGTTCCGGAGGAACTGCCGGAAGTCATTCCGCTTATCTGGTGACAGACGGATGCGTCCCACCCGCCGGCCTTTGCACTGGCGATGCAGGCACTCTCGCTGCTCCAGACATTTGGATCGGGATCATTCTCCACGTAATAGGTATTCCCGCAATAGGTGTCGACAAGTCCGAACATGGCATGCCCGTTCTCGTGGTACATGAGTTGTCCTGCGTCCGCAGAAATCTTGAACCAGATATGAGACCCCAGCCCCAGACCGCTGGCGCAACCGTTGGGTTTGCCGGGCGGGCCGGTATAGTATCCGATATAGGTCGGATATACGATCACTGCAACATCCGTGAACGGGGCATTCTCCCAGAAGTGAGCCGGCAGCGTCCCGGCGCACCCGTCAAAAGCATCGGCAAAATTATCCGGATCCCAGTAATAATAAAAATTCATACGCTTCCTGAAATCGGCCGGCAACCCTATGTTCCGGGAGGTTACCGAATCGAGACTGAGGTACGAGGAGATCAGACGGTTTACATCGTTTTCAAAAGCGGTGCGGCATGAAGTATACGTGTCCACAGGTATTTTTTGGTTTGTATCCCCGTTGTATTCGGTCTCTGACGGCACAAAAACCACGTCTATCTTATCTTCCACCGGGCCATGAACAATGATAGGGGTGACTTTTGAAGGGCTGAGCGTGATGGTCGAACTCGTGTCGGACTCCACATCCACCGTCCTGGTAATCTCCTCGTAACCGTCCTTTGTCACCCTGAAAGAGTGTTGTCCGCGACTTACCGCGGAAAGGAGGAGGCTCCAATCCGTATCGGATGTCAAACCCGCCGCACTGCCGTCGAGATAGACAAGGGCATTCCCGATATCTGCGCCGGTATGCTCCCCCCTCACCAGTACTGTAAGATCAAATTTTTTTTGTTCAGTGGTCTGGGCAGGAGCAATTGCCGTATTCCCGCCGGCAGCCCCGATCCGGGCGATTGCAAATTTCGTCCCGGACTGAGAGCTGGTTCCCCCGGCCGATCCCGTGATCACGAACCCCCCATCCGGCAGCGCCGCGAGACCCGAAATCACCGTAATCTGTTCCAGGGCAAATGTCCGGGTAGACACCTCATTTCCGGTATCATCGATGGCAGTTACAAAAAGGTCCCCGGCAGGTCCCCGCGTGTCGTCTGGCCCTAAAAACCCGGCAACCATGTACCCGCCATTATACGATTCAGCGGCAGCGATCCCTGCGCCGGGATCTGAGAGCGGGATGCTTTTTTCCCATTGGGTCTCATTCAGGGCAGTGGTCCGTATAATGGTGGCTTCACAACCGGATCCTGGGCTGGCAGACGGGCAGCTGGTCCCGGACAGTGCCACCTCGCCGTTGCTTTTCTGGAAAACGGAGATCCCCGTAGCATTGCCCTGACCATCAAACGTGGTAAAGCCCGCCATATCACCTTTTGAATCCAGGTTCATCAGGAAGAGGTCTTTGCCACCGGAACCAAAACTTTCGGTTGATCCCGTAACGATATAACTCCCGTCAGGCAGCTGATCGATATCGTTGCCAAAATCATCCTTCTGGCCTTTGAAATTCCGGTTCCACTCTTCATTGCCCTTGTCATCGGTCTTGACTATATACCCGTCCCAGCCGGTCGGGGAAGAATCGTCACTTTTTACGGAACCCACAACAATGAACCCGCCATCGCCGGTCTGTTTTACGGAGTTCGCCTGCCCGTATTTCCCGATCCTGAAAATGTTACTCCACACTTTGGTGCCCGAACTGTCCAGTTTCAGGAGCAGCAGGCCGTCGCCATAACGGTCCCCGGAACTTCCGGCAATAATGAAACCGTTATCCGCTGTCTCTATAATGGAGTTCCCCTCATAGGTCTCCTTCTTCCCATGGTAATCCCAGATCTGGTTGCCGGATCCGTCAGTCATAACGGCATAAAGAACCGTTTTCCCGTCAGAGCCGGTTATTGATCCCGTGGCGACGTAGTTCCCCTCTCCGGTGCGGATAACTGCGTGCCCCTGCCCCGCGAGGGATCCCCCGAACATCCGTTCCCATTGTATGCCGGCGTAGCCGCCTGGCCCATTCTGGTCTGCAGCGGATACCGGTAACATGATAAGAGACACGGCCACCAGTATCACAAGCAGGAACTGCCGGGAGTACCTGGGATGGCAGGATGAGCAATGTTTCTCCAGAGAATCAGGAACCGGTGCTGCCATTATACGGATGATCTCTCTCACCACATCCTCCAAAAACCATTCAGCTCCTCATGGGATATTGGCCGTAATATACATAATTTTTTGCAGATTCAACGGAACAGAAGGCTGTGAAAGCTTCCTTGTCTGTCCGGAAAAACATCATGATGGCCTATCATAATTTAGTTGGGCACGTATGATCGTACATCAGCCGGCCACTGTACCACATGGGTTAAAACCCTCAGAATCACGACAGGAAGCCTCTTTCCCTCATACTCAAGTGGCCGCTCTTTGCGATGATGATATGGTCTATGAGCTGGATGCCGACCAGCGATCCCGCATCTCTCAGCTGGGCCGTGATGGCAATATCCTGGCTGCTTGGTTCGAGAGAGCCCGATGGATGGTTGTGTACACAGATAATTGAGGCCGCCCGATCGGTGATGGCATCGGCAAACACCTCTCTCGGGTGCACGAGACTGTGATTCAGGAGACCGACCGTTACGATCCGGTTACCGAGGACTTCCCCTGCACCATTGAGGGTGATGCAGATAAAATACTCCTGTTTTTTATCTTTAAGATGAGCTACAAGAGGAAGGATATCTTCCGGTCTGGTAATCTTGTGCGCATCACCGGCTGTGGTAAAATACCGCCTGCCCAGTTCAAAACATGCCATCATCTGGGATGCCTTGGTCGAGCCGACCCCCTCAATTGACATGAGATCCTCAAACCGGACCCCCGGTCGTTGTTCCCTGAGGATCACATCGATCTCTTTTGCAATTTCCCGGACGTCTTTCCTCTTTGTCCCCCTTCCGATAATTGCTTCGATCAACTCATGATCAGAGAGTACCGATACCCCCCGCCGGGCAATTTTTTCACGTGGCCGGTCGTGCAGAGGGAGATCTTTCATTTTTTTCATGGAACAACCCGGTAATTGTCCGCAGGTTACCTTCTTCAGGTACTGCGTGGAAATAGAATTGTCCGCGGGATAACAAATATCTTTCTTTTTATATTCACCATAAATTATTTTCCTAAATCCTCAAAAAGGAGAATTTTCCCGCGTATGCCCCATGAAGAATCTTTAAGTCAGTCTCTCACCATACCATTGCCGTATGGCAACAGTTGAGAATGTAAAGGAGGCGTTTGCCGGAGAATCCCAGGCAAACCGGAAATACCAGGCGTTTTCTGAAAAAGCCGCGGAAGAAGGGTTCAAAACGGTAGCAACCCTCTTTAAGGCAGCTTCTGAAGCGGAGGCGATTCATGCCAAAAAACTCCTCAAGGTGCTTGCGACAGTCGGATCCACGGAGAAGAACCTTGAGGCGGGCCTTGCAGGCGAAACTCACGAATATATGAAAATGTATCCTGATTTTATCAGTGTCGCTGAAGGCGAAAAGAGAACGGACGCGGTGCTGGCCTTCACCCATGCGATGAAGGCAGAACAGGTGCACGCATCTCTTTACAAAAGAGCGCTTGATGCAGTGAAATCAGGAAAGGATTTCAGCCGGGAAAAGGTTTTTCTCTGTCCGGTATGCGGGAACATTGAACTCGGGAAGCCCCCGGAGAAATGCCCGATCTGCGGAGTTTTCGGCAAGCAGTTCAGGGAAATCACGTTGTGAACGGGAGGATTTCACCCCCGCAGCCCGATTTTTTATTTTGAACCGATCCTGCGCCTGTGAAGCCACACGACGACGAGGATCAACGCTATCAGGGTTGCCCAGGATGCCGAGTAAATCACGATGATCGGGTTGATCAGGATATTCTGCTGTATGACGGAGAGCGGGGGAGGGGGCGGAATACTTTCAAACCATAGGGCGGCACTCGAGGGGAAACGATCCTTCCCGTCGTAGTAACTGACAATTATCGTTGCATTGCCTGAAGGTATGATTGCAGTAACCAGCGTGCTGCTGGTATTGGGTGATATGATGGATTGTGTCGCTCTTCCGTGTTCATCCGAAATTTCAACGTACCAGGTATCCGGGAATGGTTTCGTATAACGATCAGATACTTTTGCGATAAGCGTTGAACCCGGTTGTGTGATAATCTTCAATGTCTCATTCTCATCCCTGCCAAAAAATGTGAGGACACGGGATACCGGTTCACGGGCTCCAAGATAGAAAGTACCGCTGCCAGTGCAGAAATATACTGGAGTTCTTATCTTCGGAACACCTTGGGATTGTACGACCGGCTCCATGGAGCAGCTGAACCGGTCATCCATCACCTGGCTGTATGTCAGCGCTGTATCGTATATCTTGACCTCGTCGAGACCTCCCCCGAAATACTGTGGACAGTCTGAATCGGGTGTATTTGAAGGTCCTGCATCGGCACCCAGCATGACATAGTTCTGATATTCGTAATGGATCGGGCCGGATGCATTCACTTCGTTTCTCAATATGCCATCAAGATATATTTTTGAGGTTTTTCCGTCATAGGTAGCCACAACGTGGTGCCACTGGGATAGCGTAATACCCTCATGTTGGACAGGAATTGATACGTCTCCGCTACCCTCCAGGTTTATTGTCCACCACAGGTCACTACCGTCATCAAAGCCAAGCCGATAGCCGCCCTCATCATAACTGGAGATCAAAACCTGGGGATAGTACGAATCAACATAAAACCACGTGGATACGGAAATCTGCTTCTCCGGGTGGTTCTCGGAACTGAATGGAATGCTGACGTAATCATCCGTTCCGTCAAATACAAGTGCCTGCCCGCACCCCCCGCTGTCGACCCGTTCGGCACCGGTTATGGTTCCGGCGTTTCCATGCCCGGATGCATCCATGGCAATTGTACCGATTCCTTCATTAAAATTGAGATATACTCCCGGTTCCAGAGGGGCATTCAGAGTTGAGGCGGAAGCCTGAACCCCGCTGACCAGAAAGAGGACTAGGAGACAAAAAAAGATTCTGACAGGAATATCCCGGACGGAAGGTACGGCGCTCATAGTCTCGTATCAATGGTGTATTGGGAGTCGACCAAAAAGAAGATTGCGATACATGCATTGAATCCGAATATCTGCTCCTGTCAATATCTTTATGGTATACCGGAACATTTCCGGCATGATGACCAAAGTAACCGTCTATTCGACAAAAAACTGTCCGTACTGCCGGATGGCAAAGTCATTTCTCGAAAAATACGGTGTGCCTTACGAAAACGTCGATGTAGGTGCCGATGAAAAAGCTGCAAGAACGATGATCGAGCTCTCCGGCCAGCGCGGAGTTCCGGTCATCACCGTTGGCGATGAAGTAATCGTCGGTTTCGATACCCAGAGGCTGAACGAACTCTTCGGAGAGCCGCCAGTGACAGATACGTATGATGTCCTGATCGTCGGTGCAGGCCCGGCGGGGCTTACGGCCGGTGTCTACTGTGCCCGGAAAATGCTGTACACGCTGATTATCAGTGAAAATATCGGGGGGCAGGCACTGGAGTCGTGGGCGATCGAGAATTACATGGGCTATCGCATGATCACCGGGGAAGACCTGATGAAAAAATTTGAGGAGCAGGCCCGGACGCTCAACATACGACTTGAACTCGATAAGGTCACTTCTATCTCAAAAGAGGACGATATCTTCATTATCAGAACCATCTCGGATAATACCGTGCGGGCCAAAAGCCTGATCCTCACGCAGGGCAACCGCCCCCGGAACCTGGGTGTTGCAGACGAGGGGAAGTTTCTCGGCCGCGGGCTGTCGGTCTGTTCTACCTGCGACGGCCCCCTTTTCAGGGAAAAACGGGTTGCAGTTGTTGGCGGGGGAAACTCCGCACTGCAGACCGCGCTCGAAATGAGTGAGATTGCCCGGTCCGTAATCCTGATTGTCCGCAGCTCTGTCCGGGCAGACCCGGTCTACGTCGAGAAACTGAAGACCAGGAAGAACATTACCGTCCATACCAACACCACGGTAACCGCACTTCATGGCGACAAATTCCTTGACGCTGTCACCATCAGGGACGAGAACGGGGCAGAACAGAAGATCGGTCTCGACGGTCTATTTATCGAAATCGGCTGGCTGCCCAATACGGATATGGTGGCAGGACTCGTCGAACTGAACGAGAAGCAGGAGATTGTCGTCGATCTGAACGGCCGAACCAGCACGCCCGGCATTTTTGCTGCAGGAGACGTGACAAACGTCAAGAGCAAGCAGATCGTCATTGCCTCCGGTGACGGGGCAAAGGCGGCTCTGGAAACGTACGAGTATCTGATGAGAACGTTCAAAGACTAAGGAACCGGGGCTCTGTTGAAATCCTCAGAGAAACATGCAGTCGCTCTTGGGGGCGACGAACCTCACGGAACGTGAGATGAGGCGGGAGAAGAACGCGAAGCGTTCTTCGACTATTCTCGAATCCGCAGTCGAAGAATTCTGACGAATTCTTCTCCAATTAATCCTCGCTGTGTGACGAAGGAACACGAGAAGAGAGCCATAAGGCTCTCTTCGCTGATGCGACGATTAATTCCCCGCCGCTCGGGCCTCCCCATATAGGGATAGTTCCTCTGAAGGTTGATGAAAATCCCGAAAAAACGGGGGTCACCCTCCTAACCGCAGCAGAGTATGAACAAATGATCAGAAAAATACGGTTCTAACAGAGCCGGAACCTGTAAAAAGAGCACCGGCTTCTCAGCAGATCAGTGCCCGGCTCGCATCCCTTTTTTCCGGTCTTTCTCCCGGTATCCTTCCAGAAGGACACTTGCAATATTCCTGACCGGTTTATCGGTGTGTCCCGCAATGTGGAACTCGCAGAACGGGCAGGAGGTGATCACGATCTCCGCACCCGTCTTTTGTATCTCCTCTCCCCGGCGGCTGCCCAAGGCTGCCGCCTCCTCGGGGTTGCCGGCCCGGACGCCCCCGCCGGAACCGCAGCAGATCGGGGGCATCTCGACGAGGTCCACGACCTGCCGGATCAGCTCGCGGGGCTGGTCGCGGATGCCCTGCCCGCGCATGAGGTGGCAGGGGTCGTGGTACGTTGCCTTGATCGGGAGACGTGCCGGGGGTTCAATGCCATACTTCGTGAGGATCTCATTGATGTCCATGACCTTAAAGGGCGTTTTGTAATCGTTCTTCAGCGTTGAGCCGCAGCCGGCGCACATCGTCATGACCGTGTCGATGCCCCGCGATGTGAATGTCTCGATATTCCGCCTCTTCAGGGTGTCTACGTAGTCGAGTTGCCCGGTCCGGATCAGGGGCGAACCGCAGCAGACCTGTTCCCGGGGAATAATGACCCGGATCCCGTTGCGCCGGAGTACCTCCAGTGCGTCGATCGCTGACTGCTGCTGGCGCAGATTGTACATGCAGCCGATGAAGAAGCCGACGGTCGCCTTCACCGGGCCGTACGGTTCGATAACTTCACCCACTCTTTCAAGGAACGATTCCGTGGTGCGGGGCACACTCCGTCCGGTCTCCCTTATGAGTGCTGCCACTTCACGGTGACGGGGCAGGGTGAACCCCCTCTTGTATGCGTGCGCCCTGAGTTTCTCGATCGCCTTTCCCGGGATCTCTATCTCCTTCGGGCAGACCTTCCAGCAGGCCTGGCAGCTGGTGCAGGTAAAAAGGCCCTCCCGGACTGCATCTGAAATCCTGTCCCCGCTGTCGCGGGGATCGAGCGCGAGCCGCATCTCCTGGCGCATCGCCGTCGGCCCGAGGAACTTTGTCACGTCGACAGCAGGGCAGACCGAGACACAGCAGAGGCATTCGATGCAGTCCCTGAGGGGTTTCATGGCATCGATGTCTGCCTTTTTTGGAAGCACGGTCTCCTTCTTCGGCAGCAGGTACGCAATTTCCTCAAGTCTTGGCACCAGATCGGTCACGAGATCTTTTTTCACCGCGAGGTTCAGGGGTTCGATCGTGATCCCGTCGTGAGCCTCGTCCATGCAGGCGAGCACCGGTTCACCATTCACCCGCACGGCACAGCTCCCGCACTGGCCGGAGGCGCAGGAATAGCGGTACGAGAGGGTCGGGTCAATCCCGTCATGGATGGCATGGAGCACATGAAGAACGCGGGCACCCTCATTGACCGTGACTATGTAGGTCTCGAAATGCCCCTCACGCTCGTGTTCCGGGTCGAACCGGAATACCCTGACGGTCAGTTCCTTCATGCGATTCCCTCCCGGTTTTCGATTCCCTCGCGGGACTGCGAGATAAAGGTGTGGCCGAACGGGGAGTGTTCGGCATCATACGACTGGGGAATATCGGTCCTGACGTGCGCCCCCCGGGATTCTTTGCGCTGAAGAGCGCTCCTGCAGATGAGCGATGCGGTAAGGCACATGTTCTGGACGATACAGCACTCGGCAAGGTTCCTTAAGGAAGCTGCCCGGAGATTGACTGCCGAGAGCTGCCGTATCGTCCGGAGCGTCTTGTCGAGATCCCCCGCATTCCTGAAGATGCCAGCCCCCTGCCACATCGCCAGCTGGAGTTCCCTTCGGACGAGAGCCGGGTTGGTGTTCCCGGAGAGGAAGCCCGCGAGCCGCACCTGCTGGGTCTCGACCTGGCGCAGGTCGACCGTTTTCTCCCGTTTCTCAGATCTTCCCGCTGCCTCACCGGCACGTTTCCCGAAAACCTGCGTGTCGGCGAGCGAGTTCCCGCCGAGCCGGTTTGCACCGTGCACGCCTCCTGCGACCTCCCCGCAGGCAAACAGCCCGGGCAGGGTAGTCCGCCCTTCGGGCGTGATCCGGAGTCCTCCCATGATGTGGTGGGCTGTGGGTGCCACCTCCATCGGCTCCGTGCGGATATCCACACCGAACTTCAGGAACTGTTCGAGCATGACCGGCAGGCGGGTCTCGACCTGCTCCCGCGGGAGGTGGGTCACGTCGAGATAGACCCCGCCGTGCTCCGTTCCCCTCCCCTGCACAATCTCGGTCGCGATCGCCCGTGCGACGATGTCCCGGGTGGAGAGCTCCATCCGCCCGGGATCATAGTTTTTCATGAACCGTTCGCCTTTCGTATTCAGCAGGATACCCCCCTCGCCACGGACCGCTTCGGTCACGAGTCTCCCCCGGGCATCATAGGGGGAGACTGCCCCGGTCGGGTGGAACTGGACCATCTCCATATCGATCAGCTCGGCACCTGAACGGTACCCCATGGCAAACCCGTCACCGGTCCCGCTCGAGGAGTTGGTGGAGATGTCGTAGACCTTTGTCCCGCCGCCAGTCGCGAGGACCGTACTGTCTGCTTTGAAGAGGACAAGGCCGCCTTTCTCGTCAAGTGCCATCGCCCCGATAACCGCCTCTCCGTCTTTCAGCAGGTCGATGACCGTAACCTCCTGCAGAGTCGTGACCTTCGTTGCATCGAGCCGCTCGACGAGGGTCGTCATCATCTCGTGGCCGGTGCGGTCACCGGCATAACAGGTCCTCGGGAAACGCTGCCCCCCGAACGGGCGCTGGGCAACCTCGTCGGAGTCAGTAAAATCAAAGACCGCCCCCCATTTTACGAGGTCTCCCATCCGCAGAGGGGCCTCCTTCACGAGAATATTCACAAGTTCGGGATCGTTGAGGTACGCTCCCCCCTTCATCGTATCCTCGTAATGGATCCCGCACGAGTCCTCTTCCCTCAGGACCGCATTGTACCCCCCTTCCGCCATCGGGGTGCAACCCCCTTTTCCCACGATGGTCTTTGAGATGAGGACCGTATCGCCATACTGCGATGCCTCAATGGCAGCGCGGACACCAGCACCTCCGCTCCCGATCACCAGCACGTGGCAGTCCACAACCTCATCTGCAAGCATCTTATTATTTTGTGGATCGTATAGTTACATAAATAAATGGCACGTCCAGAGTGAGAGAACACATGAGATTTCTGATGAAATTCGGCGGGACATCCGTTGCCGATGCACAGTGTATCAGACGCGTTGTCGACATCCTCGAAGAGCACCACGGGAAAGGCGACGAACTTGCCGTTGTCGTCTCGGCACAGCGGGGTGTCACCGACCAGCTCATCGAGATAGCCGGCAAGCTCCCGACTGCAAAGGACGACTCCGGCATCGCCCCCCTGATCCAGGCCCTTTCCCGGCGGCACATGACTACCCTCGAAGGGGCTGCGCCGGACCATGTCGCTCATGTCGGTGCAGAGATCGAAGAGCAGCTCATCAGTCTCCAGAACATCCTCTTCGCGGTCTATAACCTGCGGGAACTCACTCCCCGCTCGAAGGATTATATCATCTCGTTTGGTGAACGGCTGCTCGCCCCGATCCTGTCTGCGGCCATCCGCGAGCGGGGCATTGCATCCACGGTGATGGACGGCTGCGAGGCCGGTATCCTCACCACCCCCCAGCACGGCGAGTCGACATCCCTTCCCGAGAGCGACGAACGGATCAAACGGCGGGTCGGCCCGTTGCTTGCAAAAGAGATACCGGTCATCATGGGGTTCATGGGCTGCACGCGGGAGGGGGTCCTCACCACCCTCGGGCGGAGCGGCTCGGACTACTCCGCCTCCATCATCGGTGCCGGGATCGATGCGGACGAGATCTGGATCTGGACCGATGTCGACGGGATCATGACCTGCGACCCCCGGGTCATCAATGATGCCCGGGTGATGCCCTCGCTCTCCTACCTCGAGGTCATGGAACTCTCCTATTTCGGGGCAAAGGTAATGCACCCCCGCTCCATCGAGCCCGCCATGCGCAAGAATATCCTCGTCCGGGTGAAGAATACTTTCAACCCTTCCCACCCGGGTACGGTCATCGTCCGGAACGGACAGCAGGACAACCGCGTGGTAAAGGCCCTCACGTATATCGACAAGGTCGCAGCCATCAATATCAACGGGGCACAGATGATCGGGAGACCCGGCGTGGCAAAAGCGATCTTTACTATCCTCGCCGATCATGAAGTGAACGTGATGATGATCTCGCAGGGGTCATCGGAAGCCAATATCTCCCTGATCGTCGACGAGTCGCACCTGTCGGCGGCAGTAAAAGCCCTCTCCGACCTCGTGAAGCAGGGTATTGTGCGCGAAGTATCGCACAACCACGATGTCTGTGCGGTTGCGGTAGTCGGGGCAGGGATGGCAGGGGCACCGGGGACCGGCGGAAGGATCTTTACCGCAATGGGGGCAGCCGGCATCAACGTGATGATGATCTCGCAGGGGTCGTCGGAAGCCAACATCTCGTTCGTGGTGAGCCAGGATGACGGCTCCCGGGCGGTCCGCGTCCTCCACGACGAGTTCCGACTCTCGGAGGAGAGCGATGAGTAAGAACGCGTATGCGGAAGCCGGCGTGGACATCGATCTCGAAGCAACGGCGATCAAAGCCCTCATCGGGAACCTGACCTTCCGGCGGAAAGGGAGTGCCACCATGATGGGATCGGTCGGGCATTTCGCCGGGCTGATCGATTTCGGCGAGATGGCCCTTGCACTGACCACAGACGGCGTGGGGACGAAGATGCTCGTTGCGGACCGGATGAATGACTGGAGCACGGTTGGCATCGACTGCATCGCGATGAACGTGAATGATCTTTACGTCATGAACATGGAACCGGTCGCGTTCGTGGACTACATCGCGACCGACAAGCTCTCGACCAGGAAGATGTCCCAGATCGGGATCGGCCTGAACGAGGGCGCACGGCAGGCGAACATCGATATCGTGGGCGGGGAGACTGCATCGCTCCGTGGGCTTGTCAACGGCCTCGACCTTGCGGGCACCTGTCTCGGCATGCAGAAGAAGGACAGGATCATAACCGGTGAAAAGATACGGCCCGGTGACAAGATCATCGGTGTCCGGTCAACCGGTGTCCACAGCAACGGGCTCTCCCTTGCCCGGAGCGTCGTGGAGAAGCACGCGGGATACGATGAGAAGCTGGAGAACGGACGGACACTCGGGCAGGAGCTGCTCGTCCCGACCCGGATTTATCACGAGGTCCTGAAAGTCACAGCAGCCTGCACGGTGCACGGCATGTGCCATATCACCGGCGGGGGGCTGCTCAATTTCAGGCGCCTGAGCGACCACGGCTTCCGGTTCGATTCACCCATCACCCCCCCGGAGATCTTCTCGTGGATCCAGAAGGCCGGCGACATTTCGGCTGAAGAGATGTACCGCACCTTCAACATGGGCATGGGCTATGCGTATGTCGTGCCGAAAGAGAGCGTTGCCTGCGTTCTGAAGATGGTGAATGGGGCACAGGTTGTTGGCGAGGTCGTGAAGGAGCCCGGAGCATGGCTCGGGGAGATGGAGATAACCTGAAGGTAACCTCTGGTACTTTTTTGGGATTTCGGCCTGCGTATCGGAATCCTGTCATACTCCCACGTCCCAAACCGCATCCCCTCCCACTTTCGGTCCTTGTAACGTTGCTAAATACGACCTCATCTATTCCCTCCGGAGATTGCCTTTTCATTCCGGCCCGGTTCCGCGTTTTTCCGAATTATGACCTCTCAAATTTAGGGATTGGGGGAAAAGTGGTACAACCGGGCTCGCAGCGTGCTCTGATATACCGGAATTCCCACAGGGGTTTTTCCCGATGGGATTTCTCCCCACTCCGACGGTAATCCCTGCCGGCCCGGGGAGGGATGTTCCTGTCTCCGGGTCATCCTGCAGATTGATCGCGAATCGGGTTTTTTCTGAAAATGACAGGACATTTTCCGGAAAAAGGAATCCCGGGGGGTCGGGCAGGGGCAGATTGATCTTTTTTGCAGTGTACGTGATTGAAAAGATGATCCGGATCGACCGGACTTTGATTTTTCTAGGAAAAACGCACATTATTTTTCAGGTTTGACGCTCTTGGGGGCTCCGCCTTTGGCTCGCCACCGCCGCGTGGGCATCCCCAGCATTGCGATGCCTCTGCATTACCGAAAAATATCAGTCATTGAGGTGTGCTGGGCCCTCATTCAGAGGCATCGTAATGTGCCCCGTCCCCCTTTGGGGGACTGGTGGCACAAGAGGGGGGGTCGCATGGGTACACACCGTCCGGTTCCGGAGATTCCCGATCATGGAGACTCCGACATATTTTTCCAGCAATTTCCCGGGATTAATGCTGGTGAAAAATAGTTTGTACCCACGCGACCCGCCCTCAAGAATTTCCGGGGGATCTCAGTTTTCTGAAAATTTACGACGTTGCCATCAGGGAAACGAGTATCACGGGCTTGGGGGGGTCATGTAGGTACAAAATTCCTGAGGTAGCCGCCCGTTGTATACGTTCTATCTGAAAAGTTTCAAAATAGATCTCGTGAAAAAAGATCCGGCACTCACTCTTCAGGATTTTTTTCCTGAGAATATTCCTCTTCCGGCACATACGCACACTTCTCCGCCTTTTCCGATACAATCGCACTGTTCCCGCACGGGTCTTCAAGGATCAGGGTGACCGAAAACGTCCCGGCTTTCACCCGGGCAATATCCGCGAGGAGTGCCGCCGCATTCTCCTTCTCCACGTCAGTGCCCCAGGTAAGCGCCCCTTTCACGACCTGCTCGATCCGGTCGAGCACGCCTTCCACATTGGACACGAACCCCTGGCAGACCGGGCCGGGATCGATGCGTACTCCAATTTCTGGGATCTCGATGCTGGCGCTCATGCTCCGTACGACCCGGACTGCGAGATCGTCTTCCGATTCAACGGCCATCGTGTACCGTGCAGGATCGCCGTGTTTCAGGAGCTGCGTGTCAACAAACTTGTACCCGCAGGAGGGACAAACCGCCGAAATGATGAGGATATCAGAAAAATAGGGAATATTTTCTGTCTTATACAGGTATTCGATTTCAGTATTGCAAGACGGACACGGACCCGGGACGACGGTCTGCACTTACGCTCCACCGATCTTGTCGCGCGAGATCTTCACGGACATGGGGGTCAGGACGACATAGCGCTGGTCCCCGAGGCCGATGATGTCCCCGTTGACATCCTTTGCCACTTCTTTCAGGTCCTTCAGGACGCGCTCGTACGAGATCTTGTCCATCTTCAGGCGGGAGATATCGACGATCACGATATTACCGGAATAGACTTCGTCCTTGACGCGGGGGGTATCCTTGAGGTCTGTGATGGTCGCGATCTTTACGAGCAGTGACGGGCCGGCTCCGCCGTGCTCTTCGTAAGAAGCGAGATCGAGTTCCATGTAATCGTCGTCCGAGCTTGCGGAACTCTTACCAAGAAGGGTATCTATGATTTTAACCATAAAAAAACTGTATGACGAAACTTATTTAATAGTATCTATTTTGAAGCCTCATCTCAGGGTTTTAGGCAAAAAAAATGGGAAAAACCGGCTGTTTTCCGCATGCCCAACGTCCCGGACGCTGGTCAGATCTCCATGTTCCAGATCTCATCACCGACGTGATGGAATTTTTTTACCATCTTTCCGGCCGTACTGGCACGCAGATCGGGCGCATCAAAGAGCGAGATTCCGATGGCAAGGGGTTTGCCGTGCCGCTCGTCAACGATCTGGACCGGTGCCTGTGCCTTCACGTCATCCGTGACCGAGGTGATACCGGGCCGCATGATATCCGCACCATTGACGATGTAGGGGATGGCCCCGGCGTCGACAACAACCCGCCGTTCCGGGAACGGGAGCTGGACTGCACCTTTGAGGGTGGGGAAGACCCACGCATCCGTGGCCATGAGGAGCGGCTTCTTGTGGACCATGAAGAGAGAGACATCCGCGTTCGTTTCGAGCACTTCGATCATGTCCCCATGGAAGAGGTTTGCCGATGGCCCGATCTGTTCTGCAAGCCGCGCCAGCAGTTCCTGCCCCTGGCTTTTCCGGATGGAATGGCGTTTCTTTACAACAATTTTTTTCATTGTTCTGCTTCAACAATCAGAGTGCAGGCATGAAAAAAATTTGCCTCGCTATGAAAACTCCCCCTCTTTTTAAGCCTCTGATCGGCAGGAAACCTTATTGCCCCAGGGAGATCTACGGTATGTTTAAGTAACCTGCTCGCACACATATATTACTCCAGAGCGATGGTAACAGGGTAGTATTATGACCAAAAGGCCGTTGGATATTTTGGATCAGGTGCTGAACCGTCAGCCAGTTATTGTATCTCTCAAAGGGGGGAGAGAGATCCGGGGCGTTCTCCAGGGATATGATGTACATATGAACCTCGTCCTCGACAAGGCCGAGGAAGTGGAGAACGGGCAGGCCCAGAAGGTCGGCACGCTCATCGTCCGTGGGGATAACGTGATTTATATCTCTCCATCACTCGAACAATAAGGTGAAGTAACATGTCAAAAGGCACTCCATCCATGGGCAAGATGAACAAGTTCACCCATATCGCCTGCCGGCGGTGTGGAAAGATCTCGTTCCATGCCCAGAAGAAAGTCTGCTCTGCCTGCGGTTTTGGCAGAAGCACCAAGATGATCAGCAACAAGTGGAACAACAAGCGACCGAAAATCCCGACGCATTAGAGTTGTACCATGTGTGGAATCGTTGGCATCGTCGATGCTGGCGGTGTATCAATCCAGCTCTATTATGCCCTGTACGCTCTCCAGCACCGTGGCCAGGAGAGCGCCGGAATATCCACGTTTGACGGCACCAATCTCCATAAGTTCAAGGGGAACGGACTGGTTGCCGATGTTTTTTCCCCGTCTGTTTTATCCGATTTGAAGGGCACGGCCGGTGTCGGGCATGTCCGCTACCCGACCACCGGTGCAAACCTTCCCGAGAATATCCAGCCCCTGAACTTCCAGTTCCAGGACCATTCCATTTCCGTGGCCCACAACGGGAACCTGGTCAATACCTGCGAGCTCCGGGCCGAATACGAACAGGCAGGCCAGATCTTTACCACCACTACTGATACGGAGATCATCGCCAAGATCCTCATCGATTCGATCAGCAACTCCGGCTCCGTGGAAGATGCGGTCAATCTCTGCATGCGCAGGCTCGTGGGTTCCTACTCGGTCGTGATCCTGATCGACGGGATCCTCTACGGTTTCCGGGACCCGCTGGGGATCAAGCCGTTCTGCATCGGCAGGACCGAGAACGGCTACATGATTGCGTCCGAGAGTGTGGCCGTTGATGCCCTGAGTGCGAAGTTCATCCGGGATGTCAGGCCCGGGGAACTTATCCGGATCGACGGAGAGGGGATCCGGTGCACGCAGATCGCCGTGGCCGGCAAACGGGCGCACTGCATCTTCGAGTATATCTATTTTGCCCGGGCCGATGCGATAATCGACGGCGTGCTGGTCTATGATGTCCGGCGCCAGATCGGCCATAAACTTCACGAGGAAGCCCCGGTCAAGGCGGACTCGGTCTGCTCGGTCCCTGACTCGGGGACCACCTACGCGATCGGGTACGCGGAAGGGTCGAAGATCCCGTTCGTCGAGTCTCTGATGAAGAACCGGTACATGGGACGGACATTCATCATGCCTTCCCAGAAAGAGCGGGAGAAGGCGGTCCGGATCAAGCTCAACCCAATACCTGCGCACCTGAAGGACAAATCGGTGGTTCTGGTGGACGACAGCATCGTAAGGGGAACGACCTCGAAGCGGATCATCGAGATGATGCGGGACGCAGGCGCCCGGGAAGTGCATATGCGGATCGGCTCCCCGGCCATCAAGGCCCCCTGTTACCTTGGGGTGGACATGCCGACCCGCGAGGAACTGATCGCAAGCAACCGTATCGAGGAGGAAGTCCGGCACAACATCACGGCGACCACGCTCCACCATGTCTCGATCGAGGCGCTGATCGAGGCGATCGGTTTTGATCGCGAAGACCTCTGCACGGGCTGTCTCACCGGCTGTTACCCGCTGCCGATCGAAGGCGAGAAGGCGAAGACCTGCCAGATCAATTTCGTGGACGGGACGTTCCAGTCCAAGCTGGTCACGTTCGAGTCCTGATCCGGGTCCTTTGAAGCGTAAGCCGCCGGTGAAGAGAACCCGACAGGCCGGAATATCTTTGTCCGTTTGAGGCGTGCACCACTTCATGAACTTTTTTCCTCCTTGCAGCAAGGTTTCCCGGAATCAATTTTTTAACCATCAGATACTGATACTAGCAGCATAGGCTGATCGCTCATCTGGTGCCCCATGCCCCTCGCCCCCCGTATCCTGTTTGCCGCCGACGATGCCATCATTGTAAACCTCATGTCTCCGATACTCCAGAACAAAGGATACAGTATCGCGGGGACGATCAAGAACAGTGAAGAAGCACTTGTAAAAACAATTGATGCAGCCCCCGATCTCGTCGTCATGGATGTGAACCTCACCGGGCTGATGGATGCGATCGATGCGGCCCATTATATCTTCCAGCTCTTCCATGTTCCGGTCGTCTTCATCGCGGGGACCTCCGATGAGACGAAGGTGGCACGCATCACGTATGCACAGCCCTGCGGGATCCTCTTCAAACCGTTCGCTGCAATCGAGATCACGGCAAGCGTGGATCTCGCGCTGTCGATCTCCGCCGACCGGGTCAGGACGCTGGGGAATCTGCCTGTCGGCGACCCCCGGAAGATGATGGACAGTGAGAGTGAAGCGATCATCATTCTGGACAAACGGGGCCGGGTCATATTGTTCAATACCTATGCCTCGTGGTTTGTGGACAAATCGTTCAAAGAGGCATTCATGCGGCACTGGCGGGATGTCATGATGTTCGTAAGCGAGACGAACGGGGAAGAGGTCAGCGACCCGGTCACCGCGGCCACTAAGCATATGGCAGGCTCCATCTATGATGCCGGCATCTCCATTGTGACAACGACCTCGAAGCGCAGGAAGGTGATCCTCACCATCCGCCCGATCAGGGACAACCACGACCGCCTCATTGCCTCGGTTATGTCCCTTAAGGAGAATAAGAAAACCTATAGGTGATTCTGGTCACCACCGAATCCGGGCAGGACTTTTCATGGAGCATATCAGGGAGGCGTTCAACAGGTTCGCGCAGGACTATGACTCGCAGCGGGAGTATATCATCCCCGATATGCGGCAGTATTATGGTGCAGCAGTCTGGGCAATGGAATCCCGTGAACAGCAACCGGAAATTCTCGATGTCGGGGCGGGTACCGGTCTTTTGAGCGCGTTTCTTCTGGAGAAGTTCCCGGATGCCCGGCTGACCCTGATGGATATCTCCGAGAACATGCTGGAGATGGCAAAGAAGCGGTTTGCCGACCGGCCGGAAACCAGGTACGTTGTGAGCGATTATTCTACGGGCGAGCTGGGCGGGCCGTACGATATCATCTGCTCGGCACTGTCGATCCACCACCTTGCAGCAGAGGACAAGCGGGAGCTCTTCCGGCGGATTTATGCAGTGCTGCGGCCCGGGGGGATCTTTGTCAATGCCGACCAGGCGGACGGGGAGACCCCCTACTTCCGGCAGCGGTATCTCGATTGCTGGAATGAATTTCTGCAAAACGGTCCTATGACCGGCGCACAGCGGGAAGAGATCCTGAAGCGCCGGGATACGCTGGACAAGAACGAGAAACTCTCGGATCAGCTCGCGTGGCTGCGGGAGGCGGGGTTTGCCGATGTGGATGTCGTGTACCGGAACCGGACGTTCATCGTGACGGTGGCGAGGAAGGGGTAGGGAGCGGACCGCTCCCCCGCCGTTCATACTTGTTGCTTCCAGCTCCCGATACGTACGATCCGGATCTGCATCCCACCCCGACCCAAAACCCGTTCGGTCCTGACATCATATAGCTCGCAGCTCGCTCCCCAGTCAATCTAAAAATTTCCGGCGCAACTCAGTACGCCCCAAAAATATATGGGCCTCACCCGCGATCGGTCCAAAAATATTTTTGGCCCGTGCCGGATCGCGCCGGGAAATCTCCTTGCCGCACGACCCAATTTCGCACCATTTCCCTCTATACAGGATAGTTGAAGTTATCTGAGCCCAAATAGGGCTCCTTTTGGCAAACGGAGGGAGGTCATTTTTTCTGCACCGGAAGGTATGTCCACGCGCATGGAAAATATTGATTAAAACCGGTATTTTGTGAAATTACCTGAATTTATCAATTTTTCAACCTGCAATTTAGCGGGCCGGTAATCGTCCCGTTTTTTCGATGGGGTTTAGTATCTGGAAATTGAAAGAACCCCCTTTTTCCGGATCGACCTCCCCCACTCACGCTCATTTCACTAGCTTCAAGTACCACCCCCACGTCCTTTTACTATACCCCTTTCGTCCAAGGTGACCCATGAGACAGATACCCGTTTCCTTCCTGGCAATTACCGTCCTGATCATCGCTGCCCTGCTCACCGCCGGCTGCACCACGGGACAACCGGCATCCCCCGCAGCATCGGGAGATGCTCTCCTTGTACAGGCCGACCTCGCATACCGGAACGCGAATTACATGACCGCCGCCCAGCTCTATAACGACTCGTACACGCAGTACACCGCGGCCGGGAATACGAGTGCCGCACGCGACGCCCTCAACCACGAGTTCACCGCGTACCGCATGATCATCGAGTTCCCGCTCAACCGCACCGATGCGGAAAGTGCGGTCCGCGCAGCCTTCCCGGACGCCTCTGCCGACCAGGTGAACGCCTGGCTCTCGGCCCGGGATACGGCAAGGATAACGAGCGACGGCCGGGAACTGTTCTTCTATGATACCGTCGCCAACATCCGGTACCACGACCCGGCACGGATGCGCATGATGACCGCAGCGTCGGGCAAATCCCCCTTCTATGACGAGGTGAAGGATCTCGCGCTTGACCCGCCGGTTGCGGGCAGGGATCCACTCTTTGACGAAGTGAAAAACCTCACGCTCGCCCCGCCTGTTACGGCCGGCGGACCCTACCGGTCACCGGTCACCTTTGAAATCACCCAGCAGCTCTCGGTCCCGGTGGACAGCCTCCCGAAGACCGGAGTTCTCAGACTCTGGGTCCCGGCACCCATCAATTCAGGCTCCCAGACGAACGTGACTGTCATCTCCATCGAGCCGGTGCAGTATGTGAAATTTATGCCCGACACCCGGGCTGACATCGGTCTTGCGTACATGGAGGTCCCGCTTTCCAGCCTGACCGGAGAGTACCTCAACATCACCACCAGGTACGGGTTTATTCAGCACGAGCAGCGCTTCGTTATCGACCCGGCAAAAGTCAGGGCCTACAATACGAGCGACCCCGAATACCTGAAGTATACAGCTTCCGGGAAGAACATTGTCATCACCCCGGAGATGAAGCAGAAGGCACAGGAGATCGTAGGCAACGAGACCAACCCGTACCTGCAGGCCCGGATGATCTACTGGTACATCGTCAATACCCTGCCGTACAGCCACGCCCCGCATATCTATCTCGATGCGGCCGGCATCCCAGAATCCACCTACGTCCTCGATACCGGCATCGGAGACTGCGGGAGCCAGAGCATGTATTTTGCCGCACTCTGCCGCTCGCTGGGCATCCCGGCCCGGGCCGTCGGCGGGTACCAGCTCGTGCCGGGCCTCGAAGGAACCCACTTCTGGGCTGAGTACTACCTTGTGGGGTACGGCTGGGTCCCGGTGGACGTGACCATCGCGGAGGGGGGCGACTGGGCATACAACGCGACACCCGATCAGGTCCACCGGTGGAAGGAATACTACTTCGGCAGCCTCGACCCGTACCGGTACATCATCCAGAACGATGTCGATATCCCGATCGTCCCCGACCCGGGCAATGCCGTGATGTTCCGCATGGTCGTGCAGAGCCCGAAGATCGCCTGCGACACGTGCAATGAAGACGTGGACCTCCTGCTCACAAACAACTGGACGACGGTGGTGAAGCGCGGGTGACAGAAGATCCGGCTCCCCTTTCTTTTCCTGTTCCTGCTGTCAACTTCGCCTTTACTCCCCCTCACTGGTGCTGGTCTCTCCCCCAATCCGGACCGGCAAACCGTGTGTGTTCCGTGGCCTGCAGGCCCTGAGCTACCGCTCCCAAAACCGTCGACAATAAAAATCAAGAGGCACAAATACCGAACACACTTACAGGAAAACCATCCATGAAAATCCTGCAACTGCTGATCATTGGTGCCCTGATCTGTTTCATCATGCCGGCGGGGGCCGGGGATACCCTCACGGCAACATTATCCGTGGGTTCAGGCTCCCCGGGAATGCCCCCGCAGAATGCTTCTGTCTACATCAGCGATGCAAAAGCGGCGGTAGCCGAGCGGAACTGGACGGATGTTCTTCTCGTAACCACAAGAGGCATCGCATGGTACCCTGACAATGCAGACCTTCTCTGCATCCAGAGCTATAGCTACCGGAAGATGGGGCAGTACGCAAAATCGGTCGATATCGTGTCGAAAGGCATCCTGCTGGATCCAAAACCGGTCCGGTATGCCAACCGGGGATACAGCTACCTCGCGCTCGGGAATTACCAGGCTGCCCTCGCTGATGCAGAAACCGGCATCGCGCTCAACGCCTCCTACCCGGCGACCTATAGCGTGAAAGCACTGGCACTGCAGGGCATGGGCATGAATACCGGGGCGCTTGCCGCAATTGAGCAGGCACTTGCCCTTGATCCCGAGAGTGCCCATTACTGGCACGTGAAAGGCGTCCTCCTCGCTGCAGGCGGGAACTGCACGGATGCCCGGGAAGCCCTTGAGAAGTCACTGGTAATCGATCCCGATTACACCCTGCCGTGGCCCGGCTTTTCAGGTGCGCGGGAGAGTCTTGCAGCCCTGGACTCCACCTGCACGCCGGCAACGCAGGCATCCTCACACCCGCCACCCACGAAATCCACGGCGAGCGGGATCGCAGTTATCAGCGTTGCCGGCGCACTCATCGTTCTCGGAATGAGAAAATAACGGCTCTGTAGAAATCATCGGTTTTTGACCTAGACGCTCTTGGGGATGTCGACATGACGGAGTCATGGAGACAAGAGAAGAACGCGTAAGCGTTCTTCGGATTGGCTGCCACCATGGCACAGCGAAGATGCTCTCGCATCTTCTTGCATCTGCCCTTGCCTTGAGCAACGGCAGATTTCCCCCATATTGGGATAGTCCCTCAGATGGTTAGTGAAACTCCCGCCGAAAAATAGAGGGTCAAGGGGATGCTCCCCTTGCGTTGCCTCCCCCTCTAGGGGAGAGAGGGGGTCACACTCATAACTGTCAAAAACTATAAGCGAATCAATACGATAAAACAAGATCTCTACAGAGCTAAAATTACCGTTTTCGGTGATAAAAATCTTCAGAACAGTCCAGTAGCGAGGGATGGATTTGAACCATCGATCTACGGGTTATGAGCCCGTCGGGATATCCTGACTACCCTACCTCGCTTCATTAGTAAATCAGGGTAATAATATAGATGGCATTCGCAGATATACTTTACTCACTTTGCACTTCATGCCACCATTGGTGGCTTCGCTAGGATTAAATGAAAAGCGCCGGTATATTGTGAAACATGGATGAGGAGATCCAGCGGATTCGGGAGAAGAGGATACAGGAGATAACCGGGAAGATGAACCAGGCGGGAAAAGGCGGGGTACAAAATGTCGACGAGATGCATTTCCAGCAGTTCATCGCCACCCACCCCTTCGTGGTGGTGGATTTCTGGGCGGAATGGTGCGGGCCCTGTCGGAGGATATCCCCGATCATGGACGAGCTCTCGCAGGAGTTTGCCGGCAGGGTGACGTTTGGCAAGTGTAACACCGATGACAACCGCCGCCTCGCCATGCAGTTCAACATCGACGCGATACCTGCCATGATGCTCTTCTCCAAGGGGCAGCTGGTAGACCGGATCATCGGCGCGTATCCCAAGGAAGCGATCCGGGAAAAGATCATCAGGAAATTCGCGCTTGACTGATGCGGTAGACCAAAAAAAATTACTGGCCTTTCCCTTTTGCGTTGAGCTTTGCGGCAAGGATGAAATCGTTCAGGGTGAGCCCGCCGGCAGGGTAGGTGTAAAACGAGACCTCCACGAACCGCGACTCCTTCATGCAGATGTCCGGGAAATGACCTTCCTGCATCGAGAGATCGGTGACTTCTGAAAAGAATGCAATGCACTGTACAGCATCCGAAAACCCGAAGGTTCGGGTTATGTGCCCGTTATGGAGCGACCAGCCGGGCACCTCATTGAGGAGTTCCAGGGTCTCCTTCCGTGTCAGCGGCGGGGAGCCGGCCTTGTAGGTTGTGCACTTTTTCTGTGCGAGTTCCATGGTTATGACTCGACCTTCAGGACAAAATAGTTTCTCCCGGGAGGCGGGCGAAACCGCCCTCTCCGCCAGGCCCTGTCCGGATGTTCAAACATTCCTTCGGCAACTCCCCGGTCGCGCGGATCCGGAAAGACCATAAGACCACAGGCACAACGCTGGTAAGGAAAACGTGTCATCCGTATTTTCAGCACTGCACGAATCGCTCCAGCAGGTGCTGGCCCAGCGGTTTGAATGGACCGAGCTCCGGGAAGTGCAGGAGCGGACGTTCGCAAGCGTGTCTTCAGGAAACGATGTACTGGTCATCGCCCCGACGGCAGGGGGCAAGTCCGAAGCGGCGCTCATCCCCGTGATGGATGACATCCTGAAAAACGGGCGGCCCGGGGTCGCCTGCCTCTACCTCTCACCCTTGAAGGCACTGATCAATGACCAGGAGGAGCGGTTTTCCGCGTTCTGTGTCCCGACCTCCCTGAGCGTCATGAAAAGGCATGGCGACGTAGCAAAGGGGGACCGTTCGTGGAAAGACGGCGAACCCCCCCACTTCCTGATGATCACGCCGGAGTCCCTTGAGGTCCTGCTACAGGATAAGGCACTGTCGGCAGACCTCAGGCAGGTCCGGTACATCATCGTTGACGAGCTCCACGCGTTTGTAGAATCCGAGCGGGGGGTACACCTCAGGGTCCTCCTCAGCCGGATGGACAGGATAGCCGGGCGGGCTGTGCAGCGCATCGGGCTCTCTGCCACAACGGGAAACCCCGAAGAGGTTCTCCGCTGGCTTTCCGAAGGCCGCCATGGCACCGAAGTGGTCTCTGTCCCCGCCCTCCCGCAAGAGAAACACTTCCGGTTCATCATCGAGCCGGAAGAGAGCCGGAGGACTGAGGCGCTGGCACGGATCGTGTCCGGGAAAAAGGCGCTGGTATTCGTGAACAGCCGGAGCGTTGCGGAGGAGATGGTGAAATCACTCTCCGGCAGGGTCCGGAACCTTCATGTCCACCATTCTTCGCTCTCTCCGGCCACGCGGAGATCGGCCGAGGAGGCGTTTTCCTCCGGTGACGGTGCCTGTATTATCTGTACGAGCACCCTTGAACTCGGGATCGACATAGGGGATCTCGATGTTGTCGTCCAGGTCGGCCCCCCCGATTCAGTCTCCTCGTTTCTCCAGAGGATGGGCAGGAGCGGGAGGCGTGGCGGGCCTGCGCACGTCGCATGGGTGCTCACCGGCCCGTGCGAACTGCTCTGCAGTATTGCGGTCATGGAATGCGCGATGAACGGGGAGGTCGAGGACCTCCTGCCACAAAAAAGACCCTACAACGTCCTTCTCCAGCAGGTCTTCCTCTACCTCCATAACCACCCGAGAGTGAGCCGCAGGAAACTCCGTTCGGATCTGCTCTCGTATCCCATATTTTCCGGGATCACTCCGGCGATGATGGACCAGCTGATCGGGTATCTTGGCAGCTCGGGATATATCGCGACCGACGGGGAGATGGTGATGCCGGGGACGGAAGCGGAGCGGGAGTTCGGGCGTTCGAACTGGAAAGACCTGTATTCCGTGATAACCGGGGGCGGCGAGTACCGTGCCGTGACCCCGGAGGGAGACGTGGTCGGGAAACTTGATGCACGCTTTGTCAACAGCCATGATGCCGGGGAGATCTCGCTTGGCGGTCGTACCTGGACGATGATAAAGTGCGATGAAGGGCACAATCTCGTGGTTGTCGTCCCATCCGGTTCCGAAACATCGCGTACCTTCTGGACCGGGAGCAGTGAAGGAGGACTTACATCCCTGGTCTGCCGTAAGGTACAGCAGATCCTGGCACGACGTGACTCGGTATTGCCGCTGGGTGCGGATGAGCGTGAAGCCCTGCAGAAAATACTCGTAAAAATTCCGGAAGCTATCGGGCAGGCCGGGCTGCACGTCATCGGAAAACGAGATCCCGGAAGGCCGGGGGTTCTCATCTATTCCATGAACGGAAGCAGGTTCAACCGGGTGCTGGCCTTCGTACTCCGGAAACGCCTCGGTGGCAAAGCACGGGTGAGGTACAATGATTTTATTGTCAGGATTACCGGGGCGGGCAGCACCGGTGCCACGGAAAGAATTGTAGATGAGCTGCGGACCATCAGGACTCTTGACCGGCACGAAATCGGTGTCCTGCTCCCCCTCCCGCCCCCGGACAACTGGAAATTTGGACGACTGCTCCCTGCACCCATGTTCTGTGAATTAGTGTGGTCGGACCATTACCATATCGGGGAGTTTATGGCCGGGATGGAAGAAATGGCCATAAAAACCCTGCAGGTTCCGGAGACCGGCGGCATCCACGGGGAGGAAGATCACTTTTTATAAGGCATACTGTCGAGGTACATCTATGAAAAGAATCCTTGTGCTCCTGTTCATGGCCGCTTTTCTGGTTTTTTCCTGCGGATGCACCGGGGCATCCCCTTCACCCCCGGCTACGCAGCCCGCGACGCCTGCCCCGACACCGATAGTAACGACGGCAAAACCCACCACACCAACGCAACAGCCGACGCATATAGTTGTAACCGTGGAAAAGACACCCTCGGAATCAGATATTACTATCATGAATTCCCAGCTCAGCCAGGCAAACGTAACCGTGAGCGTGGGTTCGACAGTCAGGTGGTTTAATGCAGACACCAGCACCGCACACCGGATCCAGTTCGCCGATAAGCAGTTTCTATCATTTCTCATCAGCTCAGGCCAGTCTTTCAGCCAGAAGTTTGATAGTCCGGGGGTATATCCATACACGTGTCTGGTGCAGATGAATGAACAGGGAACGGTCACGGTTGTCTGATCGATGGTCCAGGATATCACCTGTGCTCTTATCTCCGGGAAACCGCTGATTACGTATCCTGGGTATCCTGGCATTTTTCCTCGCGGCGAGGGATCTTGGATCCCAGAGGGATCCCTACCATATTGTTCACGTGGCACCCACGGTGCGCGGCTGTCGCCCTCTGCCTTGCCGTGATCTAAAAAATTCGCCTGACTAAAAAAGAGACATCCCTGAAAAGATGAATAGATCCGGTTATAACCCTACGATGCGGAGGGCTGCACCGACGAGGATGCCGAACATGGACGTGGATGCTGACAGCATACCAAGGAGGATATATCCTACTATCGCACCAATCTTCAGAGGCATATAGGTGCGGTTAAGGTTCAGTCTGCGTATGGCGCGAAAGGACCTCACTTCCGGTGAAATTGTTGGTTTGTTTGGTTTTATCCGGATCATCCTGGTTCACCATACCCCGACATGACGATCCCCTATGTGGGAGATCCTGATCACCTGTAACCATATACTTAGAACATGGCCTATTTAATTTTATTGAAATGGCAGGAAATGAAAAAAATACAATATATCACTTTTTTCCATGAATCTTCGTATTTAATCTGTTTTTTCGGCTTCTGTCCGGGGTATTGTGGCATTCTGGCAGGAAATGCCGTATCCGGTTGTTTTTGTACCCTGTTGTCCTGCGTATTGTGTTGAACCCTGCGCTGCTGGTCCGGCTCTCTGGAACGCTTCCGGGGGTGGGTACCCTGTGAAAAGGGATCTGATATACACAAAAAGACGGTCGTGGCAGGAATATACCCGGAAACCCCCTGGAAATGGAAAAACGATTATTTTTTACGCCGAGGGGGAGATTTGAACTCCCGAGGCGCGGAGCGCCAGTAGCTTTCGAGGCTACCGCCTTCCCGGGCTAGACTACCTCGGCACCCGGTTCTCTTATTTTTTTCATCGATTGTTCTAATAGTTATCTGCGTTTGCCCGTACCCTTCGTGAGTACTGACAAACCCGAAAACACCTTATGGCTTTCCGTCTCGTACTGGAGGATATGCCAAAAAGAGGAGGCCGGTTTTGCCGGCTTCTGAGTTTTTTGTCTTTCAGGAAGTTTACATTCCGTGGGCAGCGGCACCGCCCTTGCCACCCTGCTGGGTGATCATCATGTCATCAACGCGGATGAGCATGATCGCCGTCTCGGAAGCACTCTGGATGGACTGGCGTTTTGACCTCAGGGGCTCGATAACGCCTTCCGCAAGCATGTCGACGACTTTGCCTTCGTAGACATTGAGGCCTGCATTCTTCTTCCCCTTGGAATGGACGTTCTTGAGCTCGACCAGCTTGTCGATCGGGTTGAAACCGGAGTTTTCGGCAAGCGTCAGAGGGATGGACTCGAATGCTGTCGCATAGGCTTCGAGTGCGAGCTGGACACGGCCGCCGACCGTCTGGGCGTAGTCCCGGATCTTCATGAAAAGTTCGGTTTCGACTGCCCCGCCGCCAACAACATACGTCCCGTCTTCCATGGCGTCCATCACGACGCGGGTCCCGTCAACGACCGCACGCTCGAGCTCGTCGAGCAGGTAGTCGCTCGTGCCCCGGAGCAGGATGGTGATGGTCCTGGGGTTCTTGCACCCCGAGATCCTGGTGACCTTGCCCTCGGTGTCCTCCTCTACGAGATCTGCGATGCCAAGGTCCTTTGCGGTCAGGGACTCGGGCTTGTTGACGATGTTTGCATGGAGAGCCCGTGCAGCATATTTCATGTCTTTCTCGGGCACATCCTCGATCGCAAGGATCCCGCTCTTTGCAAGGTAGAACTGGGCTGCGTCCGAGATGCCTTTCTGGCAGAGGAGGACGTTTGCGCCGCTGTCGATGATCGAATCGGCGAGCTTCTTCAGGGCATCGCGTTCCTGCTCGCTGAATGCCGTGATCTGTTCGGCGGTGGAGATCTTGATCTTGGCCTTCACCTGGGTCTTGGTGATCTCAAGGGGGGTGGCCACAAGGGCGACCTTTGCCTTGGAGATCTTCTTGGGCATGCCCTCCTGGACACGGGTCTTGTCAATAACGACGCCCCGGATCAGCTCCGCATCGTTCATCGACTGTCCCTTCTGTTTCTTGATCATGACATCTTCCTCGTCAACGCTGGTCTTCCCGTTGACCTTCTCGGCAACGGCCATGACCGCATCGACGATGATGCTGTCCAGCTTGGTCTTGACCGACTCGATCGACTTGCCAGTGATGGCGGTATCGACGATTTTGATCAGGGTCTTCCGGTCCGCCGGGTCAACCTTGAGGGAGAGGCTGCTCGCAATCTCGAGCGCCTTTTCCATGCCCATGCGGTAGCCCTGGGCGATGACGGTCGGGTGGATACCCTGTTCGAGCATGGTTTCAGCCTGCTCCATCAGGGCACCGACAAGAATGACTGCCGTTGTGGTACCGTCGCCGACCTCGTCATCCTGGGTCCGCGCGACTTCGATCACCATCTTTGCGCCAGGGTGCTGAACGGCTATTTCGCCGAGAATGGTCGCGCCGTCATTGGTGATGACGATATCGCCGGTGGAGCCGACGAGCATCTTGTCCATTCCCCGCGGACCAAGCGTTGACCTGACAGCACCGGCAATCGCCTTTGCTGCCGCAATATTCGAGCGCTGGGCTTCCTTCCCGTAATTACGCTCTACATTTTCTTTTAAGATGATAATTGGCTGTCCAGATAGCATAATGGATCCTCCGATGTTGTAAAAGGTGGAATTGAACTTCTATATAAATTATACTGAAAGTGTTCAGGAAAAAAGGATGGATCAGTCAATACGGGAGATTTTGAAGAGCGAATAGATCGGTACACCGTCAACATCCGTGATGCCGCGCTTGTCGAATATCACCCAGATCGCAATGGGAATGGCCTTGTGTTTCTTCAGATATTTCACCACTTCCAGCATCGTGTTCCCGGATGTTATGGTGTCATCGACAATGATGCACCGCTGGTCGTTGACCATGGCAAAATTCCCGCTGATGGATCCCGTCGGCTGCTTGCTCTGGTTCTGTTTGGCCGGGTGGTAGATGGAGAGCTTGGCGGCCTCCTGAACGGCGATGAGCGTTGCCAGCGGGATTCCCGATAGGGCGATGCCCACGATGACATCCGCTGCGGGAGACCCGACCTTATCCCCGACCTGGGACAGATAGTACCGGTTCAGGAGCATCTGTGCCGTTTCTTCGAGGAGAGGAGCATGGCTCGAGACTGCAGTCCAGTCGATATGGACATCTTTCGGGGCGCTCGTTCCTTTGGCCTGGGTCAGAAGCCATGTTACCGTTTCCATCGAAAGGGAGAGCTCGTCTGCAATCTGACCCGGGCTGTGCCCTTCTGCAAGGAGCATCTTTGCCCTGCCAATCAGATCGTCAAGGGAAGACATGAAAAAAGATTCGCCGGTATCTATTTAAGTTTTCTTTTGATTGCCGAACCGCAGACCGGGCATTCGCCATCATGGTCAAAATACCTGCCGCAGCCCCGGCAGCGATATTTCCAGTGGACGCGTCGCGCTTTCCGCTGGTGGATGGGAACGGTCCGGATACCAAGAACGGCGGCAACGTTCTGGATGGCGAAATCATCCGTGTAGAGGGCAGCTTCCAGTTCAAGAGCGAGGGCGAGGAGATCGATGTCGGTTTCTGAGATCACCCCGGCGTCCCTGGACGTGATAGCTGCAGCCCGCACTGTTTCCCTGCTCTGGCCTCCCGGGGAGATGACCTGTAAGCCGTTTGCGCACAGTTTTTCAAAATTTCCCCGGGACCGGATATCCACCAGCTCGCCGCACACGGAAGGGGTGGTAAATATCTCACCGGCCACCGGGCATTCGGAAAAAAAGATGCTGGAATCGAGGACGGAGCGCATTTCAGGAGCCTTTGGAGTGCAGAAAATGAATCGCCATGCGTGCACTCCTCAGGGTCTTCTGATGGCACTGGCTATCCGGTCTGCAGCGGATATCTTGCTGCACGCCCGTTCTATCGTATCGCTGCAGATCACGTCGCGGATGCCGGTCGCCATGAGCCTGACATACGCACCGCCCGTGAGGACCCCGTGGACGCATGCAGCATAGACGTCCTTAGCACCCTGCTGGTACAGCATCCCGGTCGCCGTTGCGATGGTCCCCCCGGTGGAGATGATATCATCGACAATGACGACGGACCGTGAAGCTGCACACAACTGTCTGGGCGCCATCCTGACCTCAGACCCGCTGAGCCGGGTCTTCTCGAGGTGGTCAAAGTCCCAGCCGTTGGCGGAAGCCACCTGTTCAGCAAACGCGAGGGCCCCGTCATCAGGTGCAAGGATGAGAGGTTTGTCCAGATGCAGTGTTCTGATATATGCACCTATATCCCCGGCAAGGGAGATGTTCTGTGCCGGGACGGAAAAGTACTTCAGGATCTCTTTCTCGTGGATATTGACGGTAATAACATCCGATACTCCCCGGCTGAGAGCCTGTGCAACGGCCCGGGCACTGATCGGTTCACCCTGCCTGAACCGCTTATCCTGACGTGCATAGGCCATGTAGGGGAGAACGAGCCGGTTTACAGAATTGTCACACGCATCCACCAGCAGCAGCAGCTGGACAAGTGCGTCGTTGCCCATGACACTCCCGACGATAATGGTCTCGTCATCCAGATCTCCTGCCACGAGGTACTGCTCGCCATCAGGAAAACGGGAGAACTGGACATCTACAACGGGAGTCCTGAGTATCTTCGCAAGGCGGGTGGCAAGAACCTGGGAATTTTCTGTACAGACTACTTTCATGCTATCGATCCTGAATCCGGGATTTGTGCGGTTTGCCTGAGCAACGTAGTATGGGATGACAGGTATTGTAGTTTTTTCGCATTGAATGTATGTCTTTGCAGGGTTTAATGCGGCAGAAAGAATGCAATCAGCTGAAAGTACTTAAACTATCATGAGACAATTTATATGAAACTCCAAGGGTAAAAAGAGGGCAAAACCGCAATGGAAAATTCTGAACACCTATCTCCGCCGCAGGAACCGGCCACTGCCGACGGTGCAAACCCGGAAGCAGCTGTCACTGAAAGCACTGCCGGCACATCATCGCAGGTCGAAGTACCTGCCAAACTGATCGACCAGGTCATCGGCCAGGAACATGCCGTGGAAGTCATCAAGAAGGCTGCAATCCAGCGCAGGCATGTCATGATGATTGGCAGTCCCGGGACCGGCAAATCGATGCTCGCCAAGGCAATGGCCGAGCTCCTGCCCAAGGAAGACCTTCTGGATATCCTGGTATACCCCAATTCCGATGACCCTAATAACCCGGTTGTCAGGACCGTGGCAGCAGGGCGTGGGAAACAGATCGTTACCGCCCATAAAGCCGAGGCAAAAAAGAAGATCCAGTTCCGCCAGACCCTCCTGATGCTGCTCCTGCTGGGTATCGCAGGGTATGCGATCATCACCATGCAGCTCCTGATGGGTCTCATTGCAGGCGCATTCGTATTCATCGCACTGCGGTATAGCACCCCGCGGGAAGAGACGATGGTACCGAAGCTCCTTGTTTCGAACGATACCAAGAGCATTGCTCCCTTTATCGACGGGACCGGTTCCCACGCCGGTGCCCTCCTCGGCGATGTCCGCCACGATCCGTTCCAGAGCGGGGGCCTGGAGACGCCGGCACATGACCGGGTCGAACCCGGTGCAATCCACCGTTCAAACGGGGGCGTCCTGTTTATCGATGAGATCAATACACTCGACCCCCACTCCCAGCAGAACCTCCTCACGGCCCTCCAGGAAGGGGAATTCCCGATAACCGGCCAGAGCGAACGGTCGAGCGGTGCCATGGTGCGGACCGAACCGGTGCCCTGCAAGTTCGTGATGATCGCAGCAGGCAATCTTGATGCAATCCAGGGGATGCACCCGGCACTCAGGTCCCGTATCCGCGGGTACGGCTACGAGGTCTACATGGCCGAGAGCATGGAGGATACCCCGGAAAACCGGCAGAAGTATGTCCGGTTTATTGCACAGGAAGTGAAAAATGACGGGAAGATTCCGCATTTCGACCAGAGTGCCATCGATGAGATCATACGGGAATCCCGCAGGCGCTCGAACCGCAAGGGACATCTTACCCTGAAACTCCGTGACATCGGCGGACTGATCCGGGTGGCCGGGGATATCGCCCGGCAGGAAAACGCTTCCATCACAACAGCAGCTCATGTGACTACCGCGAAGAAGACAGCCCGATCGATCGAAGACCAGGTATCGGACGAGATCACCCGGCATCTCCGGGAATACGAGATGACGGTTGTCGAGGGGACCCGTATCGGACGCGTAAACGGGCTTGCCGTCACCGGGAGCGATGCCGGTTCGGTATTGCCGATCATGGCGGAGGTGACTCCTGCCATTGGAAAAGAAGGCGGGGAAGTTATCGCGACCGGGTTGCTCAAGGAGATTGCACAGGAATCCATCAAGAACGTCAGCGCGATCCTGAAAAAATTTACCGGCAAGGATGTGAAGAACATCGATATCCACATCCAGTTCATCGGCACCTACATGGGTGTGGAGGGTGATTCGGCATCCGTGAGTGTTGCAACTGCGGTCGTAAGCGCCATTGAAGGGATTCCTGTCCGTCAGGATGTCGCAATGACCGGCTCGCTCTCCGTGCGCGGCGATGTCCTGCCGGTGGGCGGCGTGACATACAAGATCGAGGCTGCGGCAAAGGCGGGGATAAAGAGCGTCCTCATCCCCCGCATGAATCTCGGGGATGTCCTCATCGAAGAGCGGTTCAAATCCCTGGTCACGATCATACCAGTCGACAATATCGAAGACGTCCTCAAGATCGCCCTGGTCCCGGAAAATTCCGACGGGTTCCTCTCCAAACTCAGGAAGATGGCGATCCGGTCAACAGCAATGATCGCAGATGCGCCGGGGATCAACCAGACAACGGCCTGAATACGATGGGCGGCATCTCCTATTACGACCTGCGGCATGTGACCGGCGAGATCACCCACATCGATATCGATAACGGTGTTGTAGAATCTGCCGGGACCTCTTTTTTCAACAAGGCCGTACTGAGGGTGCTTACCGGGACTGGCTGGGGAGTTCTCCAGATTGACAATTATACGCCCTGTTCCGGTACAAGATTTGATGAACTTCTCGGGCGTGCAGCAAGGCTGGCCGGTATTACCCGGGAGAACGTCGTGCTCGGGGATGCACCCCGGGGTGTTCTTGCCGTTCCCCCGCTGAAGGAAGACCCCCGTGACGTGACCATTGAGGAGAAATCGGCACTCCTGGCAGGAATTGAGAGAAGTGCCGTGCATCCTTCTGTGGTTAACCGCCGGGCAAACTATATCGAACGTATCGAGCAGGTCCGGTTCTCCGACAGTTCGGGAAATGAATACGGATATGAGATGAGCAGGTCCGGGTTCAACGTACTCGCGGTCGCATCGCGGAACGGGAATGTGCAGATGGGGTACGAGCGCGAGCACTCCATCCACGGTCTGAATCTCCGGCACCAGCAGGATACCGGCAAAAAAGCTGCTGACATCGCCGTTGCACTGCTGGACGCAGGCGCGGCAAAAGGCGGAAAGATGCGCGCAGTCCTTGACCCGGAACTTGCGGGAGTGTTCGCTCATGAAGCCGTCGGCCATGCGAGCGAGGGAGACCTGATACACGAAGGAAACTCGGTCCTGAAAGGAAGGAACGGGGAACGGATCGGGGACGGGAATCTCACCATCGTCGACGATCCGGGCCTTCATGAATTCGGGTTTGATCCGGTAGATGCAGAAGGGGTTGCCGTGTCCCGGACCGAGATCATCAGGAAAGGGGTTATCAACGCATTCCTCCATAACCGGGAGTCGCTGGCAGCAGTTGGCGACGGTGTTGCGGGCCATGCACGCGCGATGCCCGGAGAACCGCCACTTGTGCGGATGAGCAATACCTTCATCGAATCCGGTGACGCCACGGTCGAGGAGATATTCGCGGAATGCAAGGACGGCATCTTCCTCAAGGGTTCCCGCGGCGGGCAGGTCGATCCCGGGCGGGGGATCTTCCAGTTCAATGCAGAATACGGGTACCTGGTCAAGGGTGGGGAATGCACAGCGATGGTGCGGGACGTATCGCTTTCCGGAGAGATACTGATGACGCTCCACGGGATAATCCTTTGCGGGAACGACCGGGCCATGAGCCCGGGATATTGCGGGAAGGGTGGACAGAATGTTCCGGTCAGCGACGGGGCTCCCCACATCCTCCTGGCTGATGCGGTGGTTGGTGGCAGTGGCGTGGATTGATCAGATCCTGCAGGAAGCAGAAAAGGCCGTTGACGAGGCTGAGGTCTACTATGTCACGGGCACTACGGTTTCTGCCGACCTGAAAAAAGAGAAGGTTAACCTTGCCACAACCTCCAGAGACTGTGGCCTTGGCATCCGCACAATCCATGAAGGCCGGATTGGATCATCGAGTACCAACAACCCCGATCAGTGGAGGAAATGTCTGGACGCTGCAATTGCGAGCGGAAAACTTGCAACCCCGCAGAAGTGGGACGGGCTGCCTGATGCCGAAAAGATCCCGCAGCGTTCCCTCACCTTTGATCCATCCATGAAGGTTGAACCCGAAATTGCCCGGGACCTGCTGGAAACCATGATCGGAGGGGCAAAAAAACATCCTGCAGAAATTACGTCAGGTTCTGCAGGACTTTCTTCAGCGGAAGTGACTCTTGCGAACAGCAGGGGAATCCTCTATACCGACCGTCATACCGGTGTATCTGTCTCACTTGAGGCCATCAGCGGGCAGTCAACCGGATATGAATTCGATCACGCCTGGTCCATCGACCGGATCGACCCTGAAAACGTCGGCGAACGTGCGACATTCTACGCGTGCGGGTCCGCCGGGGGAGAAGATATCCCTACCGGCGATTACGACCTCCTCCTCTCACCGCTTGCCTATGCGGAGCTGCTCGGGAACGTTTTTGTTCCTGCACTAAGCGGTCGCAATGTCCATGCCGGGCGGTCCCGCTTCGGAGAGTCGCTTGGTGAACCGGTTGCCGACACCCGGATCTCCATGTACGATGATCCCCACCTGCCCGGAGCAAACGGGAGCGTCCTCTGGGATGCGGAAGGCACCCGCACGAAGCGGACAGATTTTATCCGGAACGGGATCCTCGAATCCTTTGCCTACGATATAAAGACGGGTTCCCGGTTCGGGAAGAAGAGCACCGGGAATGCTGTCCGGAACGGGTTTGGCGGGCTGCCGGCAATCGGCCACCATAACTTTGTAGTGGACGGGAAACGCGGCACAGTCGATGACGAACGGGTCGTATTTGTGCATAATGTCGTAGGGGCTCATACCGCAAACCCGATGAGCGGGGAGTTCTCGGTTGAACTCTCGAATGCGTTCTGGATGGAGGGCGGGGAGTTCCGGAAACCGGTCCGGAGTGCCATGCTGTCGGGAAATGTCTTTGATATGCACCGCTCCGTGTCAGGGCTGAGCAAAGAGTCGCGCAGTGTCGGCTCTCTCATCCTCCCTTCAATAAAAATAAATAACCTGCATATTATTGGTAAATAGGGAACAAATGACCGACATTCTCCTTGCCATCGTCCTTATCATAGCGGTTATCGCCATTGCCTGGTACCTCGTGAAAAAACTTGCAGTCCTTGCGATCAACGCGGTTCTGGGGCTGATCTGCCTGTTCATTGTCAATTTTTTTCATATCATGCAGTGGATAGGAAAACCCGATCTCGGGTACACTCTTGCAACCGTGATCATCTGTGCAGTCGGGGGGTTGCCGGGAGTCCTGATCCTCATCCTGCTGAACATGTTCGGAATAACTGTCTGAAAATAAGAAAAAATCAGAAGACGTTCGCTTCAGAATAGACCAGCACCTGGTCCTGCATCAGCTCGTACGGCTTGATCTCGCGGGAGTGGGCGGACATCCTCATTTTTACAACTTCGAGGGCAAGATGGACATCAGTCAGATCTGAAGCCCGGACATAGCGCAGAAGTATCACGGTGTCGACAAGAAACTCGATGAGTGCATGCCGGCTTGAAAATACATTGCTCTTGTCGGTCTCAGATGTCAGCACTATCGTGCAGTTCTTGTCCCTGAGGCCTTCGACAAACCGGAACATCTCCTGGCGCCGTTCGGAGTCCAGGGTAAAAAGATCCTCGAAAAGGGAGATGGGGTCGATCACCACCCTGCTGGCTTTCACTTCATCAATGAGTTTCGGCAGCTCATTTTTTATCCGGTTGTTTGCAAGGTTGAAATCTGTCGGGTCAAGTTTGATCACGAACAGGGATTTATTCAGGTACGGAACGACATCCCATCCCTTCTGTTCCATATAGCCGATGATCCGTTCTTCGCGCTCCTCGAGGCTTATGTAGATGATGTTCTCGCCTTTTTTCAGCCCCTCCCAGACAAATTCGATGGAAAACGTGGTCTTGCCCGTGCCGTAGGTGCCGATGATACCACAGATACTGCCGGGGATAAGCCCTCCACCCAGCATGTCATCAAGCCCGGCAATCCCCATTTTGACCCGTTCACCGCTCATATGACCACCCGGATATTACTTACCTCAAAGCCGCCGGTTGTCGAGATACGCACCGCGAATTTTACCAGGTCCCTCTCTTCAAGGTGCGACATCACTCCCCGGAACTTCTCGAAATACATCACCCGCTGCCGCCGTGCACCGGTGGTCTCTTCCCATCGGAAGAGCAGGACTGCGTCTGCGATGTCAGCCAGTTCTATCTCTTTTGAGGAATCAAGGATCCCCCGGCTGAGAAGCAGGTAACTTGTTATCCCCCTCTGTTTTGAAACCCGCTGCAGTCCCCGCAAAAAACCGGTGAGGTTGGTCCAGTAATTGGGGATGGTCGACTGCGTTGCCACATCCGTGATGGAGTCCAGTACGATCAGGCTGCCGGGTTTGACGCCATTGACTACCTTGGAAAGTTGGAGAAGGATATTTTCACGACTCGTCCTTTTCTGGAGCCTTGTCATGATATCGCTGTGGCTGTACCACTCATCAGGCACGACGCTGTTATCAAAATAGAGCTCGGAAAGATCGTCGAAATGGACCGAGTCCAGAAGAACGTCCAGCCCATCTATGTGCAACGAACTGGTAATCTCCTGCCTGACATCTTCCTCAAGGCGTGTAAAGGTGATATACCGGATCTCCTGGGGAGTTCCGGCTCCCCGGGGAGCCCCCTCTTTTGCGAGTTGCAGAATATTGACGATCGAGCTGTAAACATATTCATAGTTGCCGGCACCGAGATCTCCGAGGAGAAGGATAACCGAACCCGGCGGGACTCCCCCGTCAAGAATGGGATCGAGTGAAGAGATCCCGGTTGGCATTTTCTGGTGTGTTGATTCCTGCATCTGAAGCCTCGCTGGCGATGGATATGACAAATCTCGAAAGAAACTCTCATTACGTGAGTGATAAATATATCTGTTGTTTGGGGTAAAAACCGGAACGGCGGCGAAAAACGGACTGAAACCCTGAAATGTTCCGAAACCACACATAATTTAATAGGCTGATCCCCCGAATCATAAAACAGAGAACCAATCGCCATCGGGCGAGGGCGCTGATATATGCAGGTACCCGGATTTTTTCGATCGATCCTCAAGACCCGGAAGACGGATGAGCCGGCTCCGGTACAGGATTCCACACCCCCGGGAACCATCTCCGGAAAGACGGACTCCGGGAAGGATGAGGCAGCCCCGGTTCCCTTGCCGGTACCAAAAAAACCCGATTCGAGTTTCCGCCATTACTTTCACCTCCTCAAAGGGAAGGAAAAATCGATCATCGAGGAATATGATTTCGACCTCCACGGGTCGCTGGTCGAAGCGGTCGTCCCTGAGGGTTACGATCAGCTGGACCAGTACTGGATTGAACGCGGGCGCTCGCTGGTCATCATCGCCAATAACAGGAAGACCAACCAGAAAGAGTACCTCCTTTTTGAACCGGCGCTTTCCGACTTCGAATATGAGCTGCTTGAACGCCTCTACGAGGATTTACGTGACGTACTGATCCTCACATCGGCTGAGATCAAAAAGGACCGCAAGCGCATCCTTCTAGAAAAAATACAGGGCCTTCTGGATAATTACGGCCTCTCGCTCGAACAAGCGGCCCTTTTCAAACTCCAGTATTATCTCATCAGGAACTTTATCGGCTGGTCCCGGATCGATGCCCTCATGAAGGATCCGCTCCTCGAGGATATTTCCTGCGACGGGAACAAAATCCCCCTCTTCCTGTACCACCGGGGGTACCGCAATATCAAGACCAATATCTCCTTTGAATCCGAGGCCCTCTATTCACTTGCAATTACCCTTGCCCAGCGTTCCGGTAAACATATCTCCACGGGATCACCCATGATCGATGCAACCCTGCCTGACGGGTCCCGTCTGCAGCTCACCCTCGGCACGGAAGTGACAACGAGGGGGACCTCGTTCACCATACGGAAATTCAGGGAAGAGCCGTTCTCCCCTGTCGAATTGATGGAGAATGGCACGTTCAACGCAGATTCCCTGGCATATTTCTGGCTTGCCATCGAGAACAACAAGAGCCTGATCTTCATCGGGGGGACCGCATCCGGCAAGACCACGTCCCTGAACGCGGTCTCCCTGTTCATCCCTCCCGGTGCAAAGGTAGTGAGCATCGAAGATACCCGTGAAATCACCCTCCATCATGACAACTGGATTGCCAGCATCACCCGCGGATCACTGACCGAGGGAGGAAATGAGATCACGATGTTCGATCTCCTGCGGGCTGCTATGCGGCAGAGGCCGGAATTCATTCTCGTAGGAGAGGTCCGTGGCCCGGAGGCCCAGACGCTCTTCCAGGCAATGAACACGGGCCATACGACGTTTTCAACCATGCACGCGGGCAGTGTGGATGCTGCCATCCACCGGCTTGAAAGTGAGCCGCTGAATGTACCCCGGAACATGATGCAGGCGCTGAATATCATGAGCGTCCAGGCCCTGATCTACCGCGGCACTGAACGCGTGAGGCGTGTCCAGGAGATCGTTGAGATTGCCGGCATCGATCCATCGACCGGGAACCTGAGGGTCAACAATGTTTTTGTCTACGATCCGGTCCGGGACATGTTCACGTACACCGGCAGATCCCAGGTATACGCGGATATCGCCGAAAAGAGAGGGTGGACCCGGGACCAGCTCGAAGCGGAGATAACCTCCAGAAAATCCGTACTTGATGCCATGAAAAAGCAGGATATCATGGATTATATCTCTGTTGCCTCCCTTTTCCATGCCTATTATATTGAACCGGAAACTGTTCTTGCCAACATCGCCGACCTGCGAAAGGTACTCAAATGATCTTCAGGCAGTATGTCTACCGGTGGATCAAACGCGACCCCCTGCGGTACCACAGCCTGCACTCGGATATGATATCAGCAAGGGTCGGCATGACCTTAGACCAGTACCTCTGGAGATCCGTGTGCATTGCAGGTCTTACGGCAATCTTTTTTTCAGTAGTCGGGTATTTCGTTTCCACTTTCGTATTCCTGCCGCTCCTCCCGGGAAACGCCGGTATCACCAATGTTTTTAATGTACAGATACCGGTATTGTTCAACACGGTCCTTCCTGTAATCTATGTTCATGCGTCCGTGATGGTAATCTCATTTTTCATAGGGCTGTATGCCGGCTATGTTCTCATGCTGAAAATCCCCGGTATTGAAAAGAAGACCCGGGCGATTAAGATCAACCTGACCCTGCATAACGCCGTTGCCTATATGTATGCAATGAGACGTGGCGGAGCCGAGCTGATGACTATCTTCCGCTCCCTTTCGGACCGGGCAAATATTTATGGCGAAGTTGCCCTTGAATTCCGCCAGATTGTCCGGGATGCAGATTTTTTCGGCTATGACGTCGTCTCGGCAATCCACCATCTCTCGGAAACCACCCCCTCAGAAAAACTGAAAAATTTCCTTGAAGACCTCCTCTCCGTCATAGAAAGCGGCGGGGATATGGCAGATTTCCTCTCGACGAGAGTCCGGCTGTACCAGGAAGAAGCGAAGTTTGAGCAGCGGCAGTTCCTCAATCTCCTCTCCATCGTAGCCGAATCGTACGTCACCCTGTTCGTGGCCGGCCCCCTCTTCCTTATCATCATCATGGTAGTCATGGGAATGATGGGGGGATCTGCGGTACTGCAGCTGTCACTGGTCGTTTATGCAGTTATGCCCGTTGGCTCGATGATATTCATCCTGCTGATCGACCTGATCTCGATAAAAGCGGAAAAGACTGAACGGTATGTCAGGACAAAATGGCTCCATACCTATTCCGATGTTACCATCATCAAAAAAACCGATGAAGAACCGCTTTTTGAGCAGCTGAAAAAATATGACCGGGTCAGGACGTTCTTCCACCATCTCCGCCATCCCCTGGAAAGTTTTGTCCACAATGTCAACCTCACGCTTTATGTCACAATACCCATTGCAGTCCTCTACATGGTACTCGTCTGGACGCGGGTGTCCCACTACCAGAACTTCGAGATACTTATCAGGATCGTTGACAGCCACTTCGTTATAGCGCTCCTCATCGTGCTCATCCCGTATGCAATCTTTTATGAGCTCTGGTCCAGAAAAGTCCTCGGTATCCAGGCGCTGATCCCGGATTTTCTTGAGCGGATGTCGGGCATCAACCAGGTCGGGCTGACAATTGTACAGGCCATTGCCATCATGGTGAATACCAACCTCGGGCTGCTCAGTTACGAGATCCGGAGGATCAAGCGGGACATGGACTGGGGAGCGAACTTCACGGAGGCGCTGATGCGGTTCGAGCAACGCGTAAGCACCCCCTCTATCTCACGTACCGTCACGCTCATCACCAAGGCCAGCGAGATGAGCGGACAGATCAGCGAAGTCCTGTCTATCGCATTCAGTGATGCCAAGATGAGCGAAGTGCTGAAAAAAGAGAGAACTGCCGAGATGTTCATCTACACGGCAATTGTGTACCTGTCATTTTTTGTCTTCCTCTTTGTCGTGGGGGTCCTGACTACGCAGTTCCTGCCGGTCCTTGCCCACATCAATCTCAACGGTGCCCCTACTACCGGAGCACTTTCCGGTATTGGTACCATACCCATCGTGACATTCGGGAGGCTCCTGTACCACGCCTGCCTCGTCCAGGCACTCTTCTCGGGGCTGATCGCGGGACAGATGGGGGAGTCATCGATAGCAGCAGGAGTAAAGCACTCCTGTATCCTCCTCATCATCTCCCTCGTGGTGTTCAATTACCTCATCATATAGGTCTCCGGGGAAAATACTCCCAGGACCCCGCTGCATTACAGGCAGATACCATTACAGGCAGATACCATTACAGGCAGATACCATTAAATCTTCGCATGAAGATGTCGTAGTGAGGTGATAGAAGATGTGCACTGTTGGTGGCGGGCCTACGGGAGATCTCAATTTCGACGAGCGGGTAAAGGGGAAGAACTACCGCTGCAAAGACTGTGGCGAAAAGTTCGAAAGCGTCAGCAGGAAACCCATCTGCTCCAGTTGTCAGTCCGATAACGTGACTGAAATATGCTAGTGCCCCTGCGTGACGAGTTGCTGCAGCTGTGTGGCACGCATTCTTTTTTACTGGCTGCAAAGGCAGGTTCCCTGTTCGCTCTCCGCATCGAGACCCCGGAGAAGGAGTACTGCCAGACCATCGAGCCCGACGACCTCGTGGTAGTTTCAGCGCCGGAAGGTGGTGCCTTGGAGCCGGCGATCATGCTGGCCGAGTTCGTCAGGACTTACCATATGCCTCTGATCGTCATTGCAAAGGATCATCCCGGTTCAAAGCGGTTCTCATACCTCGTCTCTGTCGGCCCGGTGATCACCACCAGCTGCAGTATCCGGAGGGGGACTCATCCGGAGCAGCATCTCGTCTGTTCGAGTCATGAGCTGGCCGGCCTGACCCTGAAGGGGATCTTGGGGGGCGTGGACATTTCCGGCCTGCCCGTGGGTGTTACCCGGCGATACGTGAAATGCCATATTTCAACTGAATTTTCCTGATCCCCGGGTAAATTTTCGTTCTTTTCCTCCCGGCAGCGATCGTCCGGTCATAAATAACAATACATATATGGTTTTTTTCACCAATTATTGTACTGCCGTGAGAGGAGGGTTGGATGAAGACTGAGGTCCTAAAAGACATCAAAAAAGCTGAAGAAGAGTACCAGTCGGTAATCAGCAAGGCCCAGGATGAGAAAAAATTCAGGCATTCTCAGGCGGAGCTTGAAGCTGATAACCTGGTAACAAAAGCGCAGAGCAATGCAGAACAATACAAAAAGCTGAAACTGGAAGAAGCACGGCACCAGGCGGCACTTAAGCACGCTGAAATCATAAAACGTGGCAATCAGCGCGCAGCGGCACTGAAAGAGAAAGGAGAAAAGAACCTTTCAAAAGCGGTGCAGCTGCTGGTTTTGCGGTTTAAGGAGCAGCTGCATGTTAAAGCCTAAGCAGATGAGCCGGCTCCTCATCGCCGCCTCACGGGACCAGATGGTCCCGGTTATTGCGGAATTATACCGTCATAACCTGTTCCATATCGAAGAATTTGTCGATGCCGGGGCAGAAGGCTACGAGGGCTTTAAGATCGGGACGCCTCTTCCGGGAGCAAGCGAAAAGTCCGCTGATCTCATCAAGATACGGGCGATCGCCAATGCCATCTCGGTCCGCGGGGATGACATCGAGGCGGCGAAGCCCTCTTCGCGGGCGGAGAGCAGAAAAAGGATTGAACAGGAACTTCCGGTTCTCGAACGAGAAGTTGAGGACCTGACGGCCAGGCGCTCAAAACTTGATACCCAGGTGAAAGAGTACGAACAGAAGATCTCCGAGATCACCCCGTTCATAAACGTTCCGGCTGATCTGGATCTCTACCACGGTTATAAAAGATTCATCGTTTTTGCCGGTTTTGTGTCCCGCGAAGTTACCCTGACCGTTCCGAGCGAGATGTATTTTTCAAAGGGGAAGGAGAAGAATTTCCTCGTTGCCATTGTTCCCGCCGAACAGCGGACAGAGGTCGAAAAGGCGCTCCAGGAAGCAGCGTTCCAGTCGGTACCGCTCCCGGACGAATCCGGTGCCCCACAGGGACGTATCGATTATTATGCCGGGCAGATCTCTGCACTCAATCAGGAAATTGCGGAGATTAACCAGAAGCTCGGGGAAGTCAGAAAGAGCCATGCGGACTTCCTTGTTGCTTGCGAGGAATTCTTAAAAGCTGAAGTTGAGCAGACCGAAGCTCCGCTCCGGTTTGCGACGACAAAACAGACCTTCGTGGCAGAGGGGTGGGTCCCTTCCGAAAATGTTGCCACCGTAACTCAGGCTTTGGAAAAGGCTGCAGGCGGCAAAATTTTTGTTACCGAATTATCTGTAGACTATGAACATGAGAACGTGCCTGTAGAGTATAACAATCCATCGTTTGCAACACCAACTCAGGTGCTCATGGATGTCTACAGCCGGCCCAGGTATACTGAAATTGATCCAACCCTGATGGTATCCATCGTCTTTCCCATCTTTTTTGGGTTGATCCTCGGTGATGTGGGATATGGTCTGATATTGCTCGCGATGGCGTTCGGGCTCCGGAAATTCCTGAAAGGGGAGGAAGGACGGCAGATGCTTGCAGTGCTGCGGAACGCGAGTATCTCAAGCATCTTCTTTGGTATCCTTTTTTCAGAGTTCCTCGGATTTCCGATCCCGGGATGGAGCCCCGTGTTTTACTCACGGCACCTGATGGCTGCGGAGAATGGAGGACATGGTCCCAATATCCCGGAACTGATGGTCCTGTCGATCTGGATCGGCATCCTGCATATCACCCTCGGGAGAGTTCTCGGCATGGTGAACCATGCACGTCAGGACCATGGGGGGCACCGGATAAAAGCCGTGCTTGCAAATTTCGGTTGGCTTACGGTAATGTGGGGGCTTATCATCGCCATCTGGTCGGTAGCTTCAGTACCGCTGATGCCCAATCTGACCGGCCTTCCCGTGATCGTGGCCGGGTTGAACCTGGGCATTTTCACAGGGGCAGTACTCATCGTTGCCGGTGTAGTGTTCATTGCACGGGACTCATTCCTCGAGGTTGTTGAAATCCCGACGATTGTGTCCCACGTGCTGTCCTATGCCCGTCTTGTCGCAGTCGGGCTCTCGTCGGTCGCTATCGCGATGGTCGTTAATTTTATGTCCATTACGATGTTTATTACGCCACAGCTCAAAAATCTCACAATTGTTGGAATTTTCATTATCATTGCCGGTATTGGGGTGTTTATCATCGGGCACGCGCTCAACACGGCACTGGGCATTCTGGGTGGAGGGCTCCACTCAATCAGGTTGCACTATGTTGAATTCTTCACCAAGTTCTACAAGGGTGGAGGCAAAAAGTACGTTCCATTCGGAATGAATCGAAGATTTACGGAGGATTAAATTATGGCAGCAGAAGCAGTAGCAGTAGCAGCAACAGATCTTGCATCTGTTCAGGCATCGCAGTTGGGAATGAAGGCACTCGGCGCAGGTATCGCAGTTGGTCTGACCGGTATCGGTACCGGTGTTGCCGAAATGGGGATCGGTTCAGCAGCAGTTGGTGCGGTTGCAGAGGACAAGGACATGTTCGGACTTGCGCTGCTCTTCACGGTTATTCCTGAAACAATCGTCATCTTCGGTCTGGTCGTTGCGCTCCTGCTGCTGTTCGTATAAAACGGGGCGGACAATGGGACTGGAAGCCGTAGTTGAAGATATCAGGGAAAAGGGCAAAAAAGAAGCAGAATTGATACATGCGGAGTCCAAGCAGGAGACCGACCAGATAATCTCGGCAGTAGACAAGCGGGTCAAGGAGATCAAACTTGCCGCAGAAACAGAGTCTGAAAAGCAGACTGCCCATATTATCGGCCAGGAAGCTTCTGCAGCAAACCTGCTGGTCAAACGCGAGCTCCTGAACACACAGAAATCTTTGCTGGATACCGTGTATGAATCCACTCGCGGAGAGATTGCCCGTCTCCCCGAAAGCTTCCATCGTGAAGCCATTAAGAAACTCCTCACCGAGGCAAAAAAGGAGATCCCCTCAGGCACCATCTCCTGTAATGCACGCGATGTCGGGGCCGCGAAGGCCGTCATCGCCGAGAGTGCGGAATTTGCCGGGTTCAGGGTCGGTACTCCCGTGGATATCGACGGGGGGCTCCTCGTCGAAGGTGAAGGGGGCGCGTTGCAGATTGATTACAGCTACCGGACATTCCTTGCGAAGGTGTGGGAATCCGGGTTGAAGGATGCATCCGATATCCTGTTCGGGTAAGGAGGTACACGTATGGCAGGCGTGAGGTATATCTCAGCACCGTACATTTACGTGTGTACCAGGATGCGGGTGAGAAAGGCAAAACTCCTCCCGCGCGAGGAATATATGCGGATGCTCAATATGAGCCTCCCCGAGATCACCCGGTTCATCGGAGAAACTGAATACAAACAGGAGATAGATGAGCTTGGGACGATCTTCAAAGGTATTGACCTGATTGAGGTTGCCCTGAGCTGGAACCTTGCCAAGGAATACCAGAAGATCCAGGAGATCACACCGGGCAACTTAAAACAGTTCACCCAGGCGTATCTTCGTCGCTGGGATATCCAGAATATTCTCACGATCCTCCGGGGCAAGATGCAGGGTGTCAAGGCAGGGAAGATCAAGGAGATCCTGATCCCTGCCGGCAGTCTTGACAGTTCCGTACTCGATCGTTTTCTGGCCGAAGACAACCCCGAGAGAATCATCGAAGCATTGAGAGGCCACCGTATGTATTCCGTGCTGGCACGTGAATACCCCTTTGCCAGGGAGAGCGGATCGTTTTCCCATATGGAAAATGAGCTCTATAAGCAGTTCTATGCTGAGATCATCGCTGAAGCCGAGAGCGGCATCAAGGGAGGCAGACTGTTCCTTGATTTCATCAGGTTTGATATCGACATCAAGAATGTCAAGACCCTGTTCCGATTGCGTGCCGACAGGTTGGAAGAAGATGTCCGGGAAATGTACATCAAGGGCGGGACATTTGAGGCATCGGATTTCGCAAACCTGAATGCAATCCGGGACCAGGGCGAATTCATCGATGCACTCAAGCCAAGGTTCCGCCAGAAGTTGCTGATCTCGCTGCTCGACGAGATGAGGAGCGAAAAAACGATACGGGACTTCGAGGTAAGGCTTACGCGTGTTCAGCTTGAACGGATGGAGCAGATATCCAAACGCAATCCTGTCTCCATCTACCCGATTCTTGTCTACTTGGAAAAGAAGAAATATGAGGTCTTCAACCTTCGGGCGCTTGCCAGAGGAAAGGAGTCAAGACTCCTTTCGGACAAGATAGCGGAATACCTGGTGATGTAAAATGGAGATCGCAGTAATCGGCAACAGTGAGTTCATCCTCGGGTTCCGCCTCGCAGGCATCCGCAAGACCTACGCGACGGACGATGACGAGAAACTCAGTGGGCAAATCACCAGCGTCCTGCAGGATGGGGAAGTCGGGATCCTCGTCCTCAACAGCAGCGATATGGAGAAGATTCCCCGCAGGCTCCGCACCACGCTGGAAAACTCCGTGAAGCCGACCGTGATTGCGATCGGCGGCGAGGAAGGGGGCCTTTCAATGAGAGACAGAATCAAGAGATCGGTGGGTGTTGATCTGTGGAAGTAAAAGACAAACAAGCAAAAGAACAGAAACAAGGGGTTCTCAAAAGAATCGCCGGCCCTGTCGTTACGGCAGTCAACCTTGACGCCCACATGTACGATGTGGTGAAGGTCGGCAAAGAAGCGCTGATGGGAGAAGTCATCAAGATCCAGGGTGATAACGTCATCATCCAGGTGTACGAGGATACCTCCGGTATCCGGCCCGGCGAACCGGTGGAGAACACCGGCCTGTCGCTCGCGGTCGAACTGGGGCCGGGCCTCCTGACCAGTATCTACGACGGCATCCAGCGCCCGCTGACTGTCCTCGTGGAGAAGATGGGAAATTTCATCCAGCGTGGTGTCTCGGCGCCCGGTCTCTCCCACACGAAGAAATGGACCTTCAAGCCCCTCGTAAAATCCGGCGACAAGGTCGAACCGGGAGCGATCCTCGGCGAGGTTCAGGAAACGAACATCGTCCACCGGGTCATGCTCCCGCCCAATGCAAAGGCAGGCGTTGTCAAGACAATCAAGAGCGGGGACTTTACCGTTGATGAGATCATCTGTGTTCTCGACGACGGGCGCGAGTACCCGATGATCCAGCGCTGGCCGGTCCGTGTCCCCCGCCCCGTGAGGGAGAAGAAGAACCCGACGATCCCCCTGATCACCGGTCAGAGGATCCTCGACGGTCTCTTCCCGATCGCAAAGGGCGGCACGGCAGCTATCCCGGGACCGTTCGGGAGCGGCAAGACCGTCACCCAGCAGCAGCTTGCCAAGTGGTCGGATGCCGAGATCGTGGTCTACATCGGGTGCGGTGAACGCGGGAACGAGATGACCGAAGTGCTGACCGAGTTCCCGCACCTTGAGGACCCGAAGTCGGGCAAACCGCTCATGGAGCGGACAGTGCTCATTGCCAACACCTCGAACATGCCGGTCGCCGCCCGTGAGGCATCCGTGTATACCGGTATCACGATCGCGGAGTACTTCCGTGACATGGGGTACGACGTCTCCCTGATGGCGGATTCGACATCCCGCTGGGCGGAAGCCATGCGTGAGATCTCGTCCCGTCTCGAAGAGATGCCCGGCGAAGAAGGCTACCCCGCGTACCTTGCAGCCCGGCTCTCCGAGTTCTACGAGCGTGCCGGCCTTGTCGAGACCCTGAACGGGAGATCCGGCTCAGTCTCGGTCATCGGTGCGGTATCACCGCCCGGCGGTGACTTCTCCGAGCCGGTCACCCAGAACACCCTGCGTATCGTGAAGGTATTCTGGGCGCTGGATGCCAAGCTCTCCCAGCGCCGGCACTTCCCGGCCATCAACTGGCTCAACTCCTACTCGCTCTATCTCGAAGCCCTCCACGACTACTACGACAAGGAAGTCTCTCCCGAATGGAACAAGCTCCGGTCATGGGCCATGGAAGTCCTCCAGAAGGAAGCAGAACTGCAGGAGATCGTCCAGCTCGTCGGTTCCGACGCCCTGCCCGAGTCTGAACAGGTGACCATCGAGGTCGCCCGTATGATCCGTGAGATCTTCCTCCAGCAGAACGCGTACGATGCAGTCGACACGTTCTGTGACATGACGAAGCAGTACGACATGATGAAGGCGATCAAGCTCTTCGCCGATCTTGCCTACGCTGCCCAGCTCGCTGGTGTCAGCCCGGGACAGATCAACGGCGTCAAGTCCAAGAACGAGCTGCCCCAGATCAAGTTCATCAAGGACTACAAGCCCGAACTGGCAAAGATCGAGAAGCAGATGGACGCTGAGTTCAACACACTGAGGTCGGCAGCATGAAGGAATACAGGACGATAAGTAAGATTGCCGGTCCCCTCGTTTTCGTCGAGAAGACCGAGCCGATTGCCTATGGGGAACTCGTGAACATAGTCCTTTTCGATGGCACAACCAAGCGCGGCCAGGTGCTCGACACGAGCGACGAGCTGGTCGTTGTCCAGATCTTCGAGACCACGACCGGTATCGGCAGGGACAGCGGCGTCCGTTTCACCGGTGAGACCATCAAGATGCCGGTGGGGAAAGAGATGTTAGGCCGTATCCTGTCCGGTGGCGGCAAACCCATCGACGGCGGCCCGGAGATTGTCCCGGAGAAGCGCCTCGACATCACCGGTGCTGCGATCAACCCGTACGCCCGGGGCATGCCTGCGGATTTCATCCAGACGGGGATCTCTACCATCGACGGTACCAACACCCTTGTCCGCGGCCAGAAGCTTCCGATCTTCTCGGGCGCGGGTCTCCCGCACAACAACGTTGCGCTCCAGATCGCCCGTCAGGCGAAGGTGCCCGGCTCGACCGAGAGTTTCGCCGTGGTCTTCGCAGCCATGGGTATCACCAAGGAAGAAGCGAATTACTTCATGCAGGACTTCGAGCGCACCGGGGCCCTCGAACGGGCAGTCGTCTTCCTCAACCTTGCGGACGACCCGGCCGTCGAGCGTATCATCACGCCCCGCCTCGCCCTGACCACCGCCGAGTACCTTGCTTTCGAGCTCGGTATGCACGTTCTCGTTATCCTGACGGATATGACGAACTATTGTGAGGCGCTTCGCCAGATCGGGGCCGCCCGCGAAGAAGTTCCAGGACGCCGCGGCTATCCCGGGTACATGTACACGGACCTCGCCTGTATCTACGAGCGTGCCGGTATGATCAAGGGCCAGAAGGGCTCGGTCACCCAGATTCCGATCCTGACGATGCCCGGTGACGACATCACCCACCCGATCCCCGACCTGACCGGGTACATTACCGAAGGCCAGATCGTGGTCAACCGTGAGCTGCACCGCAAGGGCATCTACCCGCCCATCAACGTGCTTCCATCGCTCTCCCGTCTGATGAACCTCGGTATCGGCAAGGGCCACACCCGCGAGGACCACAAGAAGGTCTCTGACCAGATGTACGCAGGCTATGCAGAAGGGAACGACCTCCGCGGCCTCGTGGCCATCGTCGGCAAGGACGCGCTCTCCGAGCGTGACCGCCTCCTCCTCGAGTTCGCGGACCTCTTCGAGAACCGCTTTGTCCGGCAGGGCTACGATGAGGACCGCACCATCGAGGACACCCTGAACCTCGGCTGGGAACTCCTCTCCACGCTCCCGGTAGAGCAGCTGACCCGTATCGACCGCGAGCTGATCACCAAGTACCATCCGAAGTTCAAGGCCGGAGCAAAGAAGGAGTAAGAAGTCCATGGCGCTGCGCGATATCAAGCCAACCCGTTCCGAACTGATCAACCTGAAACGGAAGATCCAGCTCTCGGAGCGCGGCTACAAGATCCTCAAGATGAAGCGCGATGGACTGATCCTTGAATTTTTCAAGATCCTGGCAAATGCAAAGGACAGCCGCGGCGACCTCCTCAGGAAATACGGGCATGCCGCGGAGATGATGGCGCTGGCAAATACGGTCGAAGGTGCCATTGGCGTGAAATCTGCCGCATTTTCCGTCAAGGAAGTGCCGGAGATCACCCTGAAGAGCAAGAACATCATGGGGGTTGTCGTTCCCGAGATAGAGTCCTCGAAAGTCCGGAAAACGGTCGTCGACAGGGGCTACGGTATGCTCGGAACTTCCACGGTAATCGACGAGACTGCATCGGCGTTCGAAGAACTCGTGGAATCGATCATCGAGAGCGCGGAGATCGAGACGACCATGAAACGCCTGCTCGATGAGATCGAAAAGACCAAGCGCCGTGTCAATGCACTTGAGTTCAAAGTCATTCCCGAACTGACGGCAGCACGGGACTTCATCAAGATGCGTCTCGACGAGATGGAGCGGGAAGAACTCTTCCGGATGAAGAAGATCAAGGCAAGGACCAGTTCATAACAACACAGAGTGTGGTATGGATGCCCATTGGAACCATAAAGGAACTGGGAGCTGAAGGAAAAACCGTCCTGTTGCGACTGGATCTCAACTCCCCCATTGACCCTGCCACCAACCTTATTCTCGATGACAAGCGTTTCAGGGAGCACCTCCCGACCATCAGGGCGCTGTCCGGCAGCCGCGTCGTGATCGTTACCCACCAGAGCCGGCCCGGGAAAAAGGATTTCACAACGCTTGAAGCCCATGCGGAGAAACTTGAACACCTTCTCGGAAAGCCTGTTACCTACGTGGACAGTATCTTCGGGAGCCATGCCCGTGATTCTGTCCGGGCCATGAAGAGCGGGGATATCCTGATGCTGGAAAATGTCAGGTTCAATGCAGAAGAGAACCTGACCCTGAAACCCGAGGAAGCCAAAAAGACGCATCTGGTAAAAAAACTCTCTTCGATGGCCGATATTTTCGTGAACGACGCATTCGGCACAGCCCACCGCTCTCAGCCGACCGTTGTCGGGCTCCCGCTCGCCATGCGTTCTGCCGGGGGACTCCTCATGGAAAAGGAGGTTTTCACCCTCTCGAAAGTATTTTCCGGAGCACCCCGCCCGGTCTGCATGGTCCTTGGTGGTACGAAGGTCGACGATTCCATCGATGTTGCACGGCACGTGCTGGAAAACGGTATCGCAGACCAGGTCATCGTCATCGGCGTTGTTGCCAATGTGTTTCTGATAGCCGCAGGATATAACATCGGAAAACCCTCCACCCAGCTGATTGCCCAGCTCAAATACCAGGAAGAGATCGGGAAAGCAAAGGAGATCCTCACCCGCTACCGCGATCGTGTTGTTCTGCCGGAATCGGTGGCTGTCCGGGAGAACAACCGCCGTGTTGAATACCCGGTCGCGAAGATTCCCGAGGATGCGCCGGTGCTCGACCTCGGCATGGATGCTCTTGCACACCTTGTCCAGACCCTGAAAAAAGCCGGGACCGTTGTCTTCAACGGGCCGGCCGGCGTTTTTGAAGATAAGGACTTTGCGACCGGCACGTACGAACTTCTCAGGGCAGCGTCCCATGTGGAATTCTCGGTCGTCGGTGGCGGGCATACGGCAGCCGTGATAGAAAAACTGGGTATCGGGAAGGACTTCACCCACATCTCGACGGGCGGCGGAGCCTGTATCGAATTCCTCACCGGCAAGAAACTTCCTGCCGTGGATGCTCTCGAACAGTCAAAAAAGATTTTCGGATAATATTTTTTTAGTCTTTTTTCAGCAACGCGTCCGTCATAAAGCTGGATACGGGGTGATTGTACCGTTTCCGGGACACAACGGCCGGTTGTCCCTGTCCCTGCTGTGAGATAGTTACGATCGTATCAGGTGTGCCGACCTGGATCACCGGAGTCTGCACCCGGTCCCTGCGTCTCCTCATGGTGCTGAGGACCGCAAAGGAAAATACCAGCGCGGTGAACATGAAGAGACAGGCAGCAAAGAAGGTGGTGATACCAAGGATGAGGCCGAACGTGGTCTCCTGCAGGACGCTCCAGCACCCGATAATAAATAATACCCAGAAGATGACGACTGCGATCTTTGTTGACTCGACGGGACTTGCGAGGCCCCGTTCCCGCCGGGATTCATCGCCAACCGGGAACCTGTCGATCATTTTTCCCAGTGCGAGGAGTGCAATACTGCAGCCGATTGCAAAAACACCAACAATTGGCAGGAGTAACAGGAGTATCTCGTTCAACAAAACCACCTTACGACAATTTTCTATTACCTCCCGCGCTATAAAAAGTATTCCTTATGTATGACGTAAGAATTACAATCAGAAAATTTGGATTACTTATGGAATATTCAGGGCGATTAACAGGCTATTTATAGTAATTTACCCAAGTTTATAGGGAATGGCAGAAAAAGGACCGGCCGTCCGCGGCGAACGTGTAGCGATCTCCTACAAAATGCCGCCCAATATCTACGAGAAGGTCAATAAACTTGTTTATGATGAAAAGAAGTTCTCCACGGTCTCTGACTGCATCACGCAAGCTTTATTATCCTTCGTCGATAATCACCACGATATGGGACAGTTCAAAGAGCTGTTCAAGGACTATATGTCATCAGATGAGGGCCGGGAGCTCATGAAAAACATGATGAAAGAAGTGCTTCTGGATGTGTTATCCCACCAGAAAATCGATACAAAAGAACGCAAAAGTAATCCATAGGTAACATAGTTCCACCCGTCTCTTTTTAAACATATAGCATCAGGTATGCAAATCGGTTTGAGAGTTGGATCGGGTCAATGCAGATCAAAATAATCGCGGTCGGGAAGATCAAGGAAAAATATCTCAGGGAAGGGGTTGCAGAATATGAAAAACGCCTGCGGCCGTACGTGAAACTGCAGATCCTCGAACTAGCTGAAGAGAAGCGACCGACCCCTTCCCCGGACTCCGCTGAGACGATCGTAAAGAAGAAGGAAGGAGAACGCATCCTGGCGGTGATCCCTTCCGGATCCCTGGTGATAGCCCTCGATCCCCAGGGAGTTGACTGGTCAAGCCAAGAACTTGCAGAAGCTTTCTGGCGCTGGGAGATCGCAGGCGAGGGTCCGCTCACGTTCATAATCGGCGGGGACCTCGGGCTTTCCCCCCAGGTCATTGAGAGAAGCGAGGTGCGGCTCTCGCTTTCCCGGATGACGTTTACCCACAGGATGGCCCGGCTCATCCTGCTCGAGCAGATCTACCGGGCAGAACGGATCAATCACGGCGAACCGTACCATAAATAACCCTGCCAGCGTGATTTGCCGGACAGGTCTGTCATCGATATGCGTTTGCGGATGTGCATAAGCACTGATAAGCCGGATTAAGTATTTATATCTCCAGTGCATTATATTAGTCCAATGTACCGAGGCATCTTTAGGGAAATAAAAATGGCCGGGACAGTACGATCCGCTCATGGTAAGCGGATGCTTTTCTTCATCTGTTAGGACCGGGCCTCTCCGGTAATCCGGCAGGGAACTGGTATCGTTGTGTGAAAAATCAAGAGTATGTACGGTGTTGGTATGGATTTGAGCATCGAAAAATCTGATATTGAATGGTATAATGCCACGTCCGGGAAAGGTGGCATCTACGATCTTGCGAATACGGCAGCCTACGGGGCTGGCAAAGGAGAACGGCTGAAGGCAGTGATCGCGCTTGGGGAGAGTGATGACCCGCGGGCAGTCCGTCCTCTGATGGACCTCCTGAGCGACCGTGATCCGGAGATCCGGGTCTATGCGACATGTGCCCTTGGCACGCTGAAGAGCGGGCGGGCGGTCGAAGTCCTGATCGGGCGCCTGAGAGACCGGGACGAGCGGGTTTCTACCCGGCAACAGGCGGCGGCAGCGCTCGCCGCTATCCGGAGTACCGGCGCAGTCCGGGGCCTGAAGGAGTTTATTGCCGATGTGGATGAGGACCCGGCGATCCGGTCCTATGCCGGCAGCATGCTGGGCAGGTCCGGGAACTGGTGAGATGGGGGCAACCCCGCCGGCTCAAATCCCTTTCCTCTACCCGGCCGGATACATAAAACAAAAGATCCCGGGTAGGGACACTCTTTCCTCAGTAGGGAGTACTACCCTCCCCAGATGTACAGTAGCATCTCGTGTACTTTCGGGAACCCATGTACCCCTTCTTGAGGGAAAACGGAATCGTGCAAAAAAAGGAACGTTTACAGTCCTGCCCTTTCGACGATGACGTCGGCGACGGCCTTTGCACTTTTGAACGGGAAGTCTGACCCCTTCAGGAGTTTTCCCGCCTCGCCTGCGGTCATCTTAAGGTCCCCGACCTGGCAGGTGGTATCAGCACCGTTCGGGAACGCTGCGATGAGATCACCCGGCGTCTTGATCGGGAACTTTGCTCCCGCGAGTGCTCCTGAGATCTGTGCATGAATCTGGTCCTTGACTGATTTGGTCATTTCCTTTCACCGGATATGCATCCGCTTTGTTATGAATATATACTTGAGCGGCATTAAACTATACAAGTGAATGCTGGTACAGAAAAATGACCCGTACGGTAATGAGGGTGCTCTTACCAGCAATACAGAGGAGATGAAGCATGGGTGCGGCACTGGGAACCATTACGGAAATCCGCGAGCTGAAGACCGAGATCACCGGGCTCCGGACCGAGCTGAAACGGTTCATCGAGCGTGCGAACCAGCAGCACGTCGACTCGGTCCTTGGCGACCTTAAAAAGAATTATGCGGAGATGTTTACCAACCACCAGGTCGATTCTGCAAAGGCCGACCTCACTGCCCACATGGTCGGGGACTGTAAGATGCGGAACACCTGTTTTGCCCTGTTCATGGAATTCCTTCAGAATACCGCACAGCATATCCGTGATGGGGAGGTCTCTGACGAGATCATCCTGTCGTACCGCAAGCAGATGAAGGCGATGCGGAAGAAGGGACCCTATGACCGGTGCGACACCTGCTTCACCGAAGTATCCCGGCTGTTCGAGAAGCAGGTCGAGCTGATGCAATCGCTGGGGATCTATACAAAGGCCCGCGAGACGGGAGATGCTCCTGCGGAAATCCCTGACGAGACCGTGGTAAAGGATCTGCTGGAGCCGGTGGCAAACCTCCAGCGGTTCCAGATCCTGAAGGCACTTGCCATCCAGACCCGGACCTTCTCGGACATTTCCCAGCTGACCGGCCTGCGGGGGGGCAACCTCCTCTTCCACATCAGGAAACTGGCGGACTCCGGCATGATCCTCCAGCGACACGAGCGGGGGGATTACATCATCACGGACAAGGGGTACAGGACAATGACCGCCGTCTCTGATCTTTACCGGTCATTGAACCCCGGGGCTCTCTTGTAGCGGTATCCTCTTTGTCCGTTGGAACGCCCCATCCCGCCCATTGGTGCAGGTACCCCCACCCCCCTGAGTACAAGAGGGGTACCCACCCCCTCAGCACCTGGGTGGGGGGTACCCCTCCCCAACCGCATCGCCAAAACCATGTCTTCCCGTGGAGTTCACGTCGGAGGCCTGTTCTGCCGCCCCGTTCGGACATAGGGGGGTAGGTACCCCTGCCTCAGTACGAGGTACCCCTACCTCCCACCCCCTCATGTCAAAGAGGCACCCCCCTCCTACCCCCCTCTGAGGAAGGGAGGGGTAACTACCCCCCCTCGTTTTTCAGCCGGGTGTCCAGCGCTTCGCGTGGAGTGTCGTCGGAGAGTTCATTCTCCTGATCATTGCCGGGCGGAGAGGGTAGCTGCCCCTCATGTGCCCGGAGGGGTACCCCCTCCCCCACCCCTCCCTCATGGCGGGAACCGCTCCCCCCCCCTATCTTCGTACGGGAGGAGTGGGTAGCCCTGTCTTTAAGGTCTCCCTCCCCCACAGGTGGAGAATAGCTCTCTCACTCCTTCTTCAGCACCGCCGCCCGGTTCACAAAAAAGAACTTCGTTTCAACCAGCCGGAAACCCGCATCTTCAGCCAGCGCAAGGTTATCCCGGAACTCTCTGCCCGAAACAATGAATGGCGGCTCGGTATAGTAGAGCGTCCCGCCCGGCCTGAGGAGGGCTGCGATCTCCCGGAACAGCTTTGCCGGGTCCGGCACTTCGTGGACGACAAAGATGGTGAATGCGGCATCGATGGTTCCATTCAGGTCGCCGGGGAGATTTATTGAGTCCGGTTCGCACTGGTGCATCCTGATCCGCGGCATCAGGCCCTCCGTTTCAAGTTTCTCGCGCAGGATCCGGAGCATCTCTTCTTGGAGGTCGACGGAGTAGACCAGCCCGCTCTCCCCGACCCGTTTTGCAAACTCGCGGGTGAAGAACCCCGGCCCGCAGCCGAAGTCAAGCACGCGGTTGCCGGGCTTCACGTACCGCTCCGCGAGGCGGTCTGGGCGGTAGAGGAACCGGCGCAGGCGGGAGTCGAGGTGATCTGCTCTGGCGGCGGAGAAGACCTCGTGATGCCGGTGTTTTTTGAGATTTTCGCTGGGAGTCATGGATGAAGGTGGGTGCAACATGGGCATAACCATTCTGCTGTTAAAAAAGAAAGAGACGGAACAGGACACGGGCGGGATCATTTCCGGTGCTACAACCATCCCGTCACAACACACCCGTCTCATCGCGCACCCTTCATATCTGGCTGCCACCCCCTACGAGATCGTGTATGGGTAAATCATGGATGATTTTTAGATTCACAGTTCCTTTGCCAGTTCTTCAAAGTCACGGGATTTCACGTCTTTTCGCTTGCCCTTTTTAATCTGGGCCATAAGTTCCTTATCGGAAAGGACCCTGGTTGTCTCGTCCATGGACTCGTAATTCATCCTTTGCAATCACCCATTCTCATCATTGAAGGGGTTACTTCTTCTCAGTCTCTGCCTGCCTCTGGTTCCCTTCATCCCCCTCCTTCAGCGTCTTCATCGAGGGGAACAGGATGACCTCTTTAATAGAATTATTATTCGTTAATAGCATCACGAGCCGGTCGATCCCGATACCCACGCCGCCCGTGGGTGGCATCCCGTACCCGAGTGCATTGATGAAATCGTAGTCGATCATCTGGGCCTCGAGGTCGCCGAGCCTCCGCTTCTCGTCCTGCGCCTCGAACCGGGCCTTCTGGTCGACCGGGTCGTTCAGCTCGGAGAACCCGTTCCCCACCTCCATCCCGTGGATGAAGAGCTCGAACCGCTCGGTGAATCCCTCCTTGGTGCGGTGCCGCTTTGCCAGCGGGGAGTTCTCGACCGGGTAGTCGTAGATGAATGTCGGCTGGATGAGTTTCTCCTCGACGAGCCCTTCGAAGAAGAGGATGAGAAACTCCCGCTGGGATGCGGGTTTTTCCCAATCGTCCAGGTTGTGCTCCTTTGCGAGCGCACGCAGCTCTTTTACGGTCTGAGCAAAGATGTCGATACTGGCGATCTCCAATACGGCGTCGGCCATGGAGAGTTTCTTCCACGGTTTCTGGAAGTTGAGTACGGTCTCCCCGTATGAGATCTCGAATTTCCCGTGGACTTCAAAAACGATCGAGGCGACGATGTCCTCGGTGAGTGCCATCATGTCCTGGAAGTCCTTGTACGCCCAGTAGATCTCCACCATGGAGAATTCCGGGTTGTGATCGGTATCCACGGCCTCGTTCCGGAAGTTCCGGGCGATCTCGAAGACTTTCTCGAACCCCCCAACCACCAGCCGCTTGAGGTAGAGTTCGGGTGCAATCCTCAGGAAGAGCTTCTGGTCGAGGAAGTTGTGATATGATGTGAACGGCCGGGCATTGGCCCCGCCATAGACCGGCTGCAGGATCGGGGTCTCGAACTCGAGGAACCCCTGGTCATCGAGGTACCTGCGGATGAGGGAGACGATCCGGCTCCGGTTCCGGAACGTCTGCCTGATATCCTCGTTGACGATCAGGTCGACATAGCGCTGGCGGTAGCGCTTCTCGATATCCGTGAGGCCGTGGAATTTCTCCGGCAGGGAACAGACGGCCTTGCACAGGAGGGTGACGGTGTCGACCCAGATGGTGATCTCCCCCAGTTTGGTCCGGAACACCTGCCCGGTGACTCCGATGATATCCCCCCGCTCGATGAACTGGCTGAAGAGATCGAACTGCTCTTCCCCGATATCGTTCTTCCGGATGTAGAGCTGGATCTTCCCGCTCTCGTCCCCGAGGTCCGCAAAGAGGGTCTTCCCGTGGTTCCGCACGATATACACCCTGCCGGCAGTGGATACCTTCTCGGGGCTCTTCTCGTGGGTGATATCTTTGTACCGGGTCCTGATGTCGAGAACGGTATTCTGCCGGTCAAAGGCGGGCGGGAAGATGGTGATGCCTCTGTCCTGGAGCGCCCTGATCTTATCGAGCCTGGTACTGTCGAATGCAACGTTTTCAGCGGGACTGGTCATGGGGAAAACACCACGGTGACTTATGGATGCTGTGTATCGTATTATGCGATGTAAACCGTAATAATACCATCAGCATTTGCGTCGGAAATCTCGCAAAAATGGAGCTTAACCGGGATTGTTACGTTTTCTGAGGACCTCGGATGCATATTTTGCGAGGCCGTAGACCCCGTCAGTCGAAGGGTGGACCTCGACAAAGTCCTCGAACTCGTGCACAGAGAAATGGCGCTTCATGAGAAACGCCATGTAGCCGGCAATGAGCCCGCCACCCGGAGAGGCAGAGCAGATACCGCTGATCGTGCCGTCCGCTTCGACCATAATCTTGGCGAGCCCGGTGTCGGAGGCTGGCACCGACCAGAATGTGTCCGGGCCGGCAGGACCAGGGATGACGAGGGGCCGTGCGCTTGAGCTCCCGTCAGAACAGAACGCGAGTTCGTACCCGAGATTGATCGACTGGGGAATTGCGGAATAGTCCATCTTCCGCTGTTTCCCGAGGATATTGTCTGCCGCGACGATCCCCTGAAGCCGTGCGACGGGTGTCAGGTAGGGCGGGCCTGTGACATCCCCGCAGGCATAGACGCCGGGCAGGTTTGTCTGCATGTACTCGTTTACGATCACCTCGCCGTTCGCCCGCCTGCTGACACCGCAGAGTGCTTCGGAACGGGGAATGAGACCGGCAGCGATCAGGACCGCGTCGCAGTCAAGCACATCTGCACAGCCGGCACTCTCCAGGCCGAGATGGAGGCATCCCCCCTGCCGTTCCACGGCCAGGACATCCGTGCACTCCCGGATATGCACACCGGACAGTTCCCGGGCTGCCTGCTTTCTCAGATGTTCGTCGATCGTTTTCAGGAACGAACCCCGGGAAAGGACGGTCACCTCGCTCCCGAACCGGGAGAAGATCCAGGCAAACTCGGCTGCCACGATCCCCCCGCCGATGATGGCGAGTCTCTCCGGCAGGCACGTCATATCCCGGAGCGTATGCGGGGTGAAGATGCCGGGGCTTGTGATCCCCGCGATCTCCGGGATATTGGGGCGGGACCCGGTTGCAAGGATGACGGATTCGGCGTCCAGTTTTTCGTCGCCCACGACAACATGGTTCCCGTCGAACCTTCCCTCCTTACCATAGAGGATCTCAACCCCTGCCTCTTTTGTCTCGGCGTCGAGCACCGACGCGATCGTTGACTGGACTTTCTGCATCTCGCGGAGTATGGCCGGGAAGTTGACCCGCGGGACAGAGTCCGTGAGACCGAGCGTGTTGAGCGTCCCGGCGGTATGGACCAGCCGGGCGACATCGTTCAGGGCACAGACCGGCATGCAGCCGGAATGGAGGCACTGGCCGCCGATGCCCCCCTTCTCGATGAGCTTCACCTCCCTGCCTGCCGACGCGAGCCGCATTGCAGCCAGCCTCCCCGCAGGTCCGCCGCCAAGGATAACGATCATGACGGCTCCGGAAATGCCGGGCTGCCCATTGGCGATATCTGCACATGGCCACGGGAGAAACCCGTGACAAAAAAGAACGTGGAGGGACCGCTCCCCACGGATACTATCCGTTGAATTATGGTCATTCGTCTAAAAGACTTCGACACCTTCGTCCATCGGTTCCGAGAGGAGCTCGCCGGTAAATGCATTGACTTCCACGATCTTTTTGCCTCTGATCTGCCATACGGGAATATAGACCTGCTTTGCGTCGACCGTGATATTTTTCTTGTCCGGCTTGAGGATCTTCTCCTCATAGAAGATCGCATCTCCCTTCTCCTGCTTGATGCGGACTTTCTGGGTGAGCCGGTCGATGAGTTCGCTCACGATCCTCTCGGTCGCCTCCTCCTTCCGGATGTGGGGGTCGCAGACTTCTGCGCCCCCGGGAATCTCGGTATCCTCGACAAGTTTGCCATCGAGGTCGATCTTTATGCCGTTGATGGCGTTGATCGCCCCCCACCCGTCCGCATCGAACGGGATGCGCCGGTCCTTGTAGACCTGCTCGCCCGAGCTCTGGTAATGGAAGAGGAAATACGGTATGAAGCGGAGTTTTGCCGCTCCCTGTACGCCGCCGGTCCTGATGGCGGCCTGCTCGGAGATTTTTATCGGGAAATGGGGGATGGTGATCCCCGATGGTTCTTCTTTTTCTGCGGCAGCAGCTGCCACTGCTGTCTTTTTTGCCTTGGAAGGAGTCAGGTCCAGTGCCAGCTCGCGGTTTAAAATGTCTGCAAGGACAGCCTCTCCCGTATACCGTACGAACTCGTCGACACCCCACTGGATGCAGTTCTCGGTAGCGACGTCCTTTTCGAGTGAAAACAGAAGTTTCTTGCAGTTCATCTCGTGATCATCGATCATGAGGCTGTAATTTGTCTTATCGAACTGGCTGATCTGGTCGCGGTCATTCGAACAGAGCACAAGAAGGCACGTGCCGTCACGCACTGCTGAAAGGTCGAGAGGGTCGTCGACCTCTTCGACTTCAAAACGAGCCGCTTCAAGAATGAGTCGCATCGCATTCTTGGCTTTTTCCCGCATGTCGTGTTCCATCATAAATAAATTGCCATGGTCTTATAGAACAATTTTTCTATTGCGATGTCCGAGATTAGTGTAATGATGCTCCCGCTCAAGTTTGTCAATCACAACATCGAAGATTATGCCATCCAAGTCACGTTTGATCCGGTTACGGGGGAGGGGAAGGTTGTTTACAACCTGTCCCTGATCAAAAACGAGGACCTGGACTATGCAATATCCGTCCTCAAGGACGCGTATAAAACGGGAGTCAGCGTCAGCGGACTGGTAAAATTTTATTCACAGGGACAGAAGGTCGCCGATTATGTCATACCGAAAGGCTGTACGGGAATCTGTACCATGTGCAGCATCACGTTCGACGGTCTCCTGATCCGGCGGGGGATCCCGATAAACCCGATCGGCGGAGGTGTTGTTGAGATCGAAAACCGCACCCCCCTGCGGTTCACCCATATCATCCTCTACGAGCATACAACGATCGACCCGCTCCAGGTCCTCATATCCCAGAATACCACGTCTGTCACCAGCGTGATGCGGCGGGGGAGCGGGAACATCCTTGCCAATATCCGGGAATTCCACATGGAGGCCGAGCCCCTCGTCGGTATGGTGCTGGATGAACTCGCGAGCAGCAGCTACTCGGGTATCCTTGAAGTGGGTATGCCCAATGTCCCGCTCCTCGGCGTGCCGGTGAACCCCCAGTTTGTTGCGATCGCGGCGATCGGGGGCACAAACCCGATGGCCGCGATCAGGGAAGGGGAGCGGTGGGTCCAGACCCAGGCGATGAAGGGCCTCATGGACATCTCCGACATGGAAGAGATCCGTGATTACTAGAACTGAGAAAGGGAGATCTGTGGTCTCTTTTTTGCCCATTCAACATTAAGGTTGTAATACCGGATAAAAAAACGGGCAAAACCTCCCGGTTCTGAAAACAGGGCAACGGCATCCACATCACCGGATCCCGCAATCGCGACTACCCTGTACCCGCCAATGATGCACATGCCCCCGCCCATTATGTCCTAAGCTGTGTCCGGTTCCTTTGGCATCGCAGGTGTTTTTAATAGAGATCTTCATGTTTTCCGGAGATGGCCCTTCACACGGGGAAGTGATAACCCTTATGTCGACCATATCCGGGACAGCGTTGAGTTCCTTTCTGATATCATCGGAAAAGATCCGGGTGCGGGCAAAAAACCGGATATCCTTTTTGCACGGGAAATGAGATCGACGGGTTTTTTGCAGGCCCTCCCTGCCATGAATATTCCAGATCAGTTCTTTACCCCCTGTCCAGCCTTCATCCTGCCGTTGTGGATGGCCGGGAGGTTCCCGAGAGCATAATCCGCGTCACGGTCGCCATGTACCCGCAGCCGGGCGATGGCTTCTTCTGGCGGCATGGCTGCAAAACGTTTCGGGATCGACGGAGAGACTGAAACGAGGTCTATCCATGAGCTGGTCGATGACCGGACAGAATGATGCGCGCGGAACGCCCGATGATCCATGGATTTCCGTTGCAGTGGCTCTCGTCACCTTAAGAATCTCGATGGAGACAAGAGCTTCGAATTTTGTCAATCCAGGCGATTTGAGACCTTCAATGAGCCGGAACGGATTTTCTGAAGGCATTGTCATGGAGCCATCACGTTATATCCTGCAATAGTAAATGTTGTTATAGCGATAACAACAAGTGATGCCCGATGACATATCGCAAAGAGATCTTCCTTTTCCTGCTCCTGTCACTGTTGTGCACGCTTCCGGTCATGGGTGTGACGACATATTCTGGCGCAAGCCCCCAGATGTCCGCTGTACTATCAGGTGTCAACGAATTTTCGCCGGGGCAGGATGCCACGATAAGCGTGATCGTGAAGAACAGCGGTATCAGTACCATTGAATCCGTGGATTATACCTGCACCATGGGATCCACGCAAACTATTTGCGACTCCGCCGGTCCCATCCCACGCGACGATGTCCCGACCACGGCAAAAATGGTTACGGTCGGACTTTCAGCGGGTGATGCCCCTGTTGTTGTAAAGAGCGATCCTCAGAACATCGGAGATATCCCCACCCAGGGCCAGGTCCCGGTAAATATTATTGTAAAAATAACCCAGGATGCAACGATCGGTGAATACCAGCTCCCGCTCACGGTCGGCTACACGTATCTCGCCGCCTCGACCCAGCCTGCAGCAGATACCCTCAATTCCCTATACGTCAGGGAAAATGTTACGTTTCCGATCACCATAAAAATCACCCCGACGGTACTGATCAAGGTAACCAAATCTGTGGCAGAGAACCTGAGTGTCGGTTCCACCGGATACCTGGACCTCACCCTGGTCAACATGGGGTCAGATGACGGGAGGGAGGCGATAGTAAAGGTGCTGCAGAACGGGAACAGCCCGGTTATACCGATCGACAGCAGCATTTTTATCGGGGACTTCCCGCGGAATCAACCGGTTTTTTGCAGGTATGAGGTCACCGCTTCCAGCGATGCACAAAATCAGACCTATCCGGTTGATGTCGCCGTGACCTACGAGAACAGCTATGGAGATACGGTAACCTCGGAAGCCCAGACGATTGGGGTCCCTGTCCAGGCCAAGATCACGTTTTCCATCACCTCCGCAACGCCAAGGGTGACCCAGGGTTCGGACAGTGTTATCACCGTCCAGTACCAGAATACCGGTACGGTTACTGCTTACCATGCAGAATCGAGGTTATCAGCGGTCGATCCGTTCTCAAGTACTGACAACACCGCATACCTCGGCGACCTGAAACCCGGTGATATGGCAACCGCACGCTACGACATCAGCACAGGTTCTGATGCGGCAGTCAATAATTACGCGCTCGATACCGTGGTCAGTTACCAGGATTCCCTGGATAACAACCTGGTCTCCGACACGTTCAAGGTACCGGTACAGGTAGTCCAGAAACCGGCATTCAGCAGTGTCGTGCTGCTGCCGGTGGTTGTAATCATCGTCCTGCTCATGGCCGGCGCCGGGTATTATTTACTTGGAACGCGAAAGAAGAAGTGATGCTTGGATGGGACGGGGATCTTCCAGCCCCTGCAGTCCGGACAATCGGGGACATGCGCCCTGTCCTTGCCAATCCCCTCTGTACATCCGAAGATCCTCTCTATTTTATGTACCGCGATCTTGCGAGATCGGATGCCGACTGGCGGTGGCTCCATTCCCGCCACCTCCGGTATGATCTCACGGTCATTCCCCCCCGGGATCTCTGTGGCGAATGGGTCAAGACCAAAGGCCATTATCACCCTGAGAATATGGCCGGCGTGGGATATCCTGAGATCTATGAAGTGCTTGAAGGCCAGGCGCATTACCTCCTCCAGTCACGCACCCTTGACGATATCGTGCTGATCGCGGCATGCGCAGGAGACCTTGTTATCATCCCTCCCGGTTACGGGCACGTCTCGATAAATCCCACTCCTGACGAGACCCTGGTGATGGCCAATATTGTCTCAACCGCATTCGAGAGTGATTACCGGGAATACGAGGAACGTCACGGTGCGGCATATTTCGAATTGTGTTCCGGCGACCTGGAGAAAAACCCTCAGTATCCGGACCTGCCACCGGTCCGGCACCTCCGGCCCAATTCAGGACACGGGGCCCGCCGCATCATCAGGGGGCCGCTGTACAACCTTATCGGGAACGAGGATGCGCTCGCGTTCCTGAACCGGCCGGAAAAATATGCCGCTATTTTTGAGGTATTGCTAAAAGGTTAGGGGCGGAGATCCGCTTGTGCTCGCTCTTTTTTACGAGTGCGAGAACTCTCTCTTCCACCGGTGTCCTGGCAGACCATTCCTGGTCCTCGAGAGCACGGAGGGCTGTGTCGATCTCGGTATAGGAAAGGCCGATCTCCCTCTCGTCACTCTGGCCTTCCCATAGTCCTGCGGAAGGCGTTTTTTGCAGGATCGGGTCGGGAATGCCAAGTTCCCGGGCAACAAGGTAAATGTCAGTTTTATAGAGATGGACGATCGGCTGAATATCTGCTGCATTGTCCCCGAATTTTGTGCAGTACCCGAGCATGTACTCGCTCCGGTTTGATGTCCCGCAGACGAGCCGGTTATCCCGGTTGGCATGATAGTACAGGACGGTCATACGGATGCGTGCCATGAGATTTCCCGAGAGATACGGCGTGTCCCTGAATTCCGGCATGGACCTGAACGCTTCAAGCATGGGTTCGATACATACGGTTCGGTGCGCCATGCCGAGCCCGGTACAGAGGTCCGCGGCGTCCCTGATATCAACAGCCCTGCTCACTCCTGAAGGCAGGGAGAGCCCGAGCACCTTATCCGCACCGACAGCCCGGCAGCAGAATGCTGCCGTAACTGCAGAGTCAATTCCCCCGCTGAGCCCGACAATGATCCCCCTGCACCCGGCATTCCAGTAGGCGTAGCGGATCATCTGTTCGACCTGTCCCATCCTGCACCCCAGATCTTCTGACACTATTTCACCCGGTTAAAGTAGATGAATAAACTTTTTTAATTGTTCGGTGTTCCCGACAGCGATGATACTATCGTCTCTCTTGAGAACCTCATCTGGGCCCGGGGCGATTATCGAACGGTTCATACTCTCGATGCCGATGATCCGCACACCGCTCTTTTGTGCAAACCACCCGGCTGTCCGGGAATGGCTCAGCATGACCTGTTTCATCACCACGATGTCGCCGTTTGGCAGGTCGAGCAGGATGGTCACGGTATCGGCGAGGATGATCCTCCCGATTGTCTGGCCGCCGATCATGGGGAGAAGGGCTACATAGTCCGCCCCTGCACGGTACAGTTTGTCGACCGAAGCCGGTTCATTTGCCCTGGCGAGGATGCGGATATTCGGGTTGAGGTTGCGGGCCATCAGCGTGGTGAAAATGTTCACATCATCGTCGTTCAGGGCAACAATACAGAACTGGGCGTTCTCAATCCGGGCATCTTTGAGGATCTGTTCGTCCTCGGCGTTCCCGACAACCTGATCAGCAACTTCGTGCTGCCTTGAATCGACAACGGTACATGACGTTCCTGATGAGAGGAGTTCCTGGTACGCCGCTCTCCCGACATCGCCAAACCCTGCGATGACCGCCCTGGCATCCCTCCCCCCTCCGGCATCGAATTCGGCGTGAATCGCTCTGATGATTGCATCCGCCCTGCCGAAAAGGAAAAGGGAGGTGCTGTCATCGACGATCACGTCGTTGCCCGGCTGTGCGACAAATGTCCCTGACTTCCAGAGGAACAGGATGAGGATCCCGTACTTTTCGAACAGCTGGAGTTCCCTGAGACTCTTCCCTTCAGCCATACATCCCGCCACCACGGGAATGTTGATCAACCGGATCTCATGGTCAGGTGTGTGGTTGACATTGATGGTGATACGGTCCATACCCGGGATCTCCTGGACGGTATCTCCCTCGGGATTCAGGACCGCGTGGCGGGCAAGAATCCTGCCGGTCGAGTTTTTGGGGGAGAGGACATAATCAGCACCTGCATAGCGCAGGTACCGGTCAAATGAGAGCTTATCGATAACCGAGATGATCCTGCCCCCGGCCGTCTTGCGTATTCCAAGGATGATATTAGCCGTCAGTCGCTCATCCTTGCTGATGACAATGAAGTTTGCCTGGGCAATATGTGCCGCAGACCACGTGTTCGGGTCGGTATATCCACCCCAGATGACATACGCTTTCCTGCGGTAGTGGGTCGCGATCTCAAGAGCCGTTGCTTTATCCTGCTCAACGATGACGATATCATGTTCTGATATGGTTAGGCTGTCAATCACCGACCGGGTGAGCTCGTCCGAGCCGAAGATCACGGCGTGCCCCGTGAGGACATGAGAAGTCTTTTTTGGCGGAGTTGGTGCAAGGAGCGTGGTGAGGAACGGGGCAAGAAGGAGCGGGACGACGATGAAGATCATGATGACGCCCGAGAGCATGATCTGGATCGCAAGGAATATCGTCAGATTGTTGGTAAAAGGGGGAATATCCGTATATCCTACCGTAGTCATCGATTCGACGACAAAGAACAGGGCATGGGACCAGGATATGGTATTGTTCTCAAGAATAGGGTAGAACACATGGAATATATAGGTATACAGGCCGATGAGCGAAGCAAATGCGACGAAGTAGATCGAGATCTGGATCCCCGGGGAGTTCCGGATCGCCCTCCAGATATGCCCGGGTTTATGCACCACGGTGCTTCACCTCATCACGTATCTCACAGGCCCGGCACGTACCGCTGATGACCGAACCGCACTGTCTGCAGGCGAGGATTCTGCCTCCTGCCGATGTCGCGTACCCGGCCAGCGTCTCACCGAGGTTTGCAACGGCATATCGGGTTGCGGGATGGCTGGCGGTATACTCCTCCAGCAGGATCTTCACGTCCCGGTGAAACGGCATTTTCCCGTAAGGACATCCGGTTGCCGGGAACCCGATCCCCTGCAGGTCCGCGTAGAGATCCACTTCATCGGCGGGAATATGACTGAACGGCGCTATCCACGATATCCTGTTCTGCACCCCCCGGCAGGAACTGACCAGCTGCTCCGGCTCTCCCTGCAGCATGAACTCCACCGTTGACAGGGCATTTTCATCGAGCGACCGTCCTTTCGCGATCGTTGTTGCACCCTGTTCAGAAGCGATTTTCATAAGCATGGTGTCGCGAAGGGTGCGGCACCAGGCGCATACCGAATTGCCTCCCTTCTCCTTTGCGAGGCTGTCCATGGTAATGCCGAACTCTTCCCGCAGTGAGCCCGTATGGCATTCCGTCTCCAGCGCGTCCGCAACCTCCCGGGCGCGGGAACTATGGCGGTAACCGCCGATCCCTTCGTCGATGAAGATGGCAGAGACCCTGATGTCGCGGCGTTTTCCGGTAAGCTTTTTCAGAAAAAACAGGAGTGCGCTGCTCTTTTTGTCTCCCGAAAGGGCGACTGCAATATGATCGCCTGGACGCAGCCACTGGTGAGAGCGAATTGTTCGCTTTGCCTTTGTCTCAGCATCTGCCAGGAAATGCTCCCTGCAGAGATGCTTTCCCGAATACGGCTGGAAAATGATCGCCTCTCTTCTGCACTTGTCGCACTGCATTCGTTTTTTCCGATCTATTCTCGACGATAAAGATGTTTAAGGTTGTGATAATCCTCCCGGGCTGGTACGGAAGATGTGATTTTATAGTCCGCGAAATAACCACTCTAACGATCATGGTCGTTGCAGCGGAACATATCCGCACTCTCAATAAATACGAAAAGACGATACTCCTTGCCCTTGAACGCGGGATGAAACGCTACGCCTGGGTCCCGCTCGAGCAGATCCGGACTGCCACAAAACTGTCGGAATCAGAAGTCAACTACCGGTTGTCCCGCCTGATCGCATGGGGGATGGTCCGGTTCAACCCGGTCCCCTATGACGGCTATGCCCTGGTTTTTGGCGGATACGATACGCTTGCGCTTGCTACGCTCTCACGAAACGGGACGATTACGGCCCTCGGCCCGCTTATCGGGGAAGGTAAAGAATCCGTGGTATACGAAGCCCTCGGGCTCGGGCCGGTTGCGATCAAGTTCCACCGGATCGGAGGGCGGTCATTTGCTTCCGCACGGCTGAACCGGGAGTACATGGAGGAAGGGCACTGTCCCTGGCTCATCGCCTCCCGGAAGTCAGCAGAGCGGGAGTTCCTGGCACTGACAAAACTGCACCCCCACGTCAGCGTGCCGCTCCCCATCGGCCAGAACCGGCACACGGTCGTCATGGCATTGATACACGGCACGATCCTCAACCGCTGCCGCCTGGAATGTCCCCGGGAAGTGCTCGATGAGATCCTCGATGGTGTCCGCCGTGTCTACCGGGCAGGTGTCATCCATGCAGACCTTTCGGAATACAATATCCTTGTTGAGGACGGCAGGTGCGTCTTCATCGACTGGCCACAGTGGGTAGAGACCACCCACCCGAATGCGGCCGTAATCGTGGCACGGGATATCGACAACATCCTCTCCTTCTTTGTCCGGAAATACCAGTTGACATACGACAGCAGGGATGCGATCCAATGCGTGACCGGCTGAAGATCTTTGGCATCGATATCATCAGGGGCTCTGTCCGGTCCAGGTCCCGGCGGCCAATGTATGCCCTTGTCCGCATGGACGGCCAGACCATCGAGGGCGAGTCGGAGGTCTCGATGTTCCGTCTCTTCCGGATGCTTGCCGATGAGCAACCGGATATTCTCGCGGTTGACAGCCTGCAGGAGGTTGCAGCCGACCAGCACGAGCTTTATTTCTTCCTGCAGGGACTTCCGCCCCGGACGCGGCTCGTTCAGGTTACCGGGGGGGAGCGCAAGGAGACACTCGGGAAAGTAGCTGCACGGTACAACATCAGTTTCAACCGGTTCGATCCTTTTGCCGAAGCGAGGACGACCGCACAGGTGGCATCGCTGGGCGCGGGTGCAGAGGTGATAGCCTTTGTGAACGAGAGCGAAGTCGTCGTAAGCCGCCACCGCTCCCCGGGCAAGGGCGGGTGGAGCCAGAACCGGTATGTCCGGAAGATGCACGGGGCCGTGCAGTTCAAAGGGCGGGAGATCGAGATGGCCCTTGCCGCTGCCGGGCTCAGGTACGTCAAGAAGGAGACCCGTGCATTCGGCGGGTGCAGTCGCGTGGCATTCCGGGTCTTTGCTACCCGGGACCAGGTGCCGGTTTCGACCTACCGGGGAGCTGACGTGCAGGTCAGGATCAGCGGCAAGCGTCTCGAACGGATACAGTTCCGCCCGCTTTCCGGCAAGCCCCGTTACATGATCGTCGGGATTGATCCAGGTACAACGACAGCGATTGCGGCCCTTGACCTTGACGGCAACCTCCTCCGGCTTGCAAGTTCCCGGCAGATGACCATGTCCGATGTGATCGAGGCACTCTACAAAGTGGGAAAGCCGTTGATCATCGCATCCGACGTGCAGGAGATGCCGTATACGGTCGAAAAGATCCGCAGGGCATTTTCTGCGGTTGCCTATACGCCCCGGCAGGACGTGAGTGTTGAGACCAAGGTGGACCTTACCACCCCGTTTGCATATGCCAACGACCATGAACGGGACGCACTCTCCGCGGCACTCGATGCCTACCGCCAGTACCGCCAGAAGTTCCAGAACCTGGTGAAGCGGATCCCGCCCGGGCATGATCTCGACGAGGTCCGCGCCCGGGTGATCCGCGGACAGTCTCTTGATCAGGTCCTCGGCGACATGAAAGTACCGGCCACGGTCCCGGAAACATCCGCTCCGCCGGTCCAGGTTGATTCAAAACACGATGAACGGGTGCGGGTGCTCGACGGCATGGTGAAACGCCTGCGGACGTTTGTTGCCGAACTCCAGGAAGAAGTCAAGGAGAAGGACTACGAGGTCCGCCGGCTCCAGTCGCGCCTGAGGAAGGTGCATACTTCACGGGATGTGGAGCTTGCAAAGGATACAGAAGTACTAAAAAAGGAAGCAGTGATCCAGAGCCTGAAAAAGCTCCTGCGCAAGGAAGAGAGGCATAACCGCAACCTCGTAAAACGGCTCGGGAGGATCAAAAAGTTCGCCGAACTTTCGATGGACGGCGATGTGCTGCCGGTGAAAGTCATGGAGACCCTGACCAGGGAAGGGCTCCGCAGGCTTGCCGATGACGTAGGAATTGACGAAGGGGACCTCATCTTTGTGACCCGCACGGACGGCTGGGGGAGGAGCGTGATCAAGGACCTCGCCGAGCTCAGGGTACAGGCAGTCATCGTGGGAGAAAAGGTCCTCTATGAGGGCGACCCGTTGCTCCCGCCTTCGTTTGCGGAAGCCGGTGTCCCGCTTTTGTCCGATACGGAGCCTGGCGTGCAGGTCCGGGGAAACCAGGGTTTGTGCGGAAAAGAAACCCTGGAAGCCGCGCTTACCCGCTGGAGGGACCGGCGGGCAAAGGCAGAGCGGGAGAAGAGATCGGAGATGATAGAGCACATCTTCAAAGAGTACAAAAGCGAACGGGGTAAGGAGGTACGAAAAGGTGGATGATCGGAAACTCCTTGAAACCGTGATGGACATCGTCGGGCGGGAAAACTGCCTTGATGACTGTGCCGTCCTGCCCTGCGGGGACCGGTTCATGGTCGCGACCACGGACATGCTGCACCGGACAACCGACTTTGTTCCCGGCATGACGGACTGGCAGGCCGGGTGGATGAGCGCCGCCGTCACCCTTTCCGATATCGCGAGCATGGGAGCTGCCCCGAAATACGTGCTCATCGCCGTAGGGCTCGATGACTGGCGGAGTCTTTCCGGCGTGATGCAGGGGGCAAAAGACTGCTGCACCCGGTTCGGCGCCGCCATAATCGGGGGGGACATAGACCGGCACGACGAGCTCACCGTTGTCACGACCGGCCTCGGCCTCGTGGACAAAGACCATCTCGTGCGCCGTACCGGGGCAAGACCCGGGGACCTTGTCTGCATCACCGGCACGCCGGGACAGGCCCAGGCGCGACTGGACGGATACCCCCAGTACGAGAAAGCGCTCTTCGAACCTCAGCCCCGCGTGGATGAAGGGCAGATCCTTGGCCGGGCAGGAGTGAGTGCGATGATGGACGACAGTGATGGCATCGCCCTCTCACTCTATGATCTGATGAGTGTCAACCCGTGCGGTTTTTCAATCGATTCGTCGCGGCTCCCCCTCCCTGCGGCGATTCCCGCGGACCAGGCCCGCGAGCTGGCGCTCTATGGCGGCGGGGACTACGAACTGATCTTTACCATTGCCCCCGGCAGGTTTCCGGTACAGGGGGTCGCCGCAACGGTCATCGGCACAGCCGTCCCAGAAAAGGCAGTGATGGCGGATGGAAAACCCCTCGAAAAGCGGGGATACCAGCACCACTGGAAATAATTTTTTGTATCCGGTCCGGCGCTCTCTTAAAATATCATTACAGCGAGACATTTTATTATACGGACATTCCGGGCGTCCCCTATGAACTCACTGGAAAGCAAACTCGGCCAGCTGTCACCCGACGAACGTAAAGAGGTGGAAGACTTTGTGGATTTTCTTCTTTCACGGTCAGGTCCGCTGCCGGTCCGGGACGTCACCCCGGCTGCACCCCCCGTTCTCACTCCACCTCCTCCGGTGATGACCGCACTGGAAACGCATCAGGACCAGGGTATACCTGCGGTAATGGTCCATGATGTCCTCCGGACGGGAGACCAGCAGGCAAATCCCGACCCGGTCAGCGGGCCGGAATCAACTGCCCATGAGATTACTGCCGGTGGCGATGATGGGATCACCCGTGATTACATGGACTACGGGCAGTTCGAGCGGGGTCCCTCTCCTGCTGATGAAGCGGTAAAAAAAGTGAAACAGAAAATGATCCGGAAGAGTGCTGAAGAAAAATCGCACCAGCTGCTTGAATGGATCGACTGATTCTTTCCGGATTGCAAGTACCAAGGTGATGCCCTCCGTGCAAACACTCCGAAGATTTGACCTTCCCGGATCAACCGTTGCAACATCTCCTTGCGTAGAAAGATATCGGCAGCAAAGGTCTGTCTGTACTTCCTGGTCCCGGGTGCCGGAGATTCCCTTACAGCCAGACCTTGCGGTCCCGGACAAAGATACCAGAAGGATGAAACCGGCGGGATTTGACCCCGTCTCAACGCGAGGGCTCGAAGAACTCTGATGAGTTCTTCTCATCCCCGGGGTCCTGAAGACCCCTTCGGACTCGGCCCTTCTAACCCGGAAAGACCCTGCGGTCTATAAAGAGATATTCAGCAGAAATGAAGAATGGACTCGACGGGATTTGAACCCGTGGCCTTCACGTTGCAAACGTGACGATCTACCCCTGATCTACGAGCCCTTTTACCGTTAGATCTGTGGCATACTATTTTTCTGCGGATTCCTTATAGTTGTTACTGATCACGCGGGGATTTTTTTGGGAACCCATTCCCGTTTTTTTTGATTCAGGGCAGTTTTTGCCGGAATAGATAACCATTTTGTGAACCGGGAGATATACTAAAACCATACTCCGGGCAATCGATCCGGGAAGGAGTTTTCATGGCAAAACTGATCATAGAGCCCAAGAAGACCAAAGACGGACAGATCGAATACACTGTCAACTATCATGACCCCAAGAGCGATAACTCGTTCACAGTTACTACCACGAATGACCTCAACGAAGCGGTTTCGCGGCTGAAGTCGACGCTGGAGAGCGAAGTGCAGGAGATCCTGCAGAAGAAATAATTCTCCCTCTTAAATATCTTAAAAGGCGTTAAATGGACCCGGCGGGATTTGAACCCGCGGCCTTTACGTTGCGAACGTAACGATCTACCCCTGATCTACGAGCCCGCTGCTGGTGTGGATTATAGGTTTTGAGCCGCAGGAATATAGTTGTTGGTGTCCGGGTGCACCCGGGAATAATCCGTTTGACAGGTAAGAGAGAACGTTACTCCGGTTGAAATGGGTTCTATTGAGAAATCATCCTTGTGCAAACCTGTCGGAGACACGCTGGTAGAAATATCCGTGTCATCAAAACAGATAAAAAAGGTCAGAATATCAGAGGATAATTTCGATATCCAGCTTTTCCGCCAGCTCCTTGTACCGGTTCCTGATGGTTACTTCGGTAACCCCGGCCACTTCAGCCACTTCCCGCTGGGTGCGGCGCTCCCCACCAAGGATTGAAGAGATATAAATTGCAGCGGCCGCGACACCGGTCGGACCCCTGCCACTGGTCAGTTCACGCTCGCCGGCCTGGCGGAGGATCTCCACGGCACGGCTCTGGACTTCGCCCTTGAGGGTCAAGCCGGAGCAGAACCTCGGCACATAATCGATGGGCGATGTCGGGAGGAGCTTCAAGCCCAGTTCACGGGAGATGAACCGGTAGGTCCTGCCGATCTCTTTCCGGGAGACCCGCGATACTTCTGCGATCTCGTCAAGGGTACGGGGGACGCTGCACTGGCGGCAGGCCGCATAGAGGGCCGCTGCTGCGACACCTTCGATGCTCCGCCCGCGGATCAGGTTCTTGTCGACAGCATCACGGTACACGACTGCTGCGGTTTCCCGGACATTTCTCGGAAGACCGAGTGCGGAGGCCATGCGGTCGAGTTCCGACAGCGCGAACGCGAGGTTCCGTTCGGTCGCATTGCTCACGCGGATGCGGCGCTGCCACTTGCGGAGACGGTACAACTGGGCCCGGTTCTTGGAGGAGATCGCCCGCCCGTACGAGTCCCGGTTACGCCAGTCGATCATGGTAGAGAGACCCTTGTCATGGATCGTGAAGGTCATCGGTGCACCTACACGGGACCTCTTCATGCGCTGGTCATGATCGAATGCACGCCACTCGGGCCCCCGGTCGATAAAGTCATCGTCAATGACCAGACCGCAGCTCTGGCAGACAAGCTCGGCCCGCTCGTAGTCATGCACGAGCTGCCTGCCGCCACACTCTGGACAAACGGTCTCCGTATGGTTTTCGGCTTTTTTCTCGTGCTCTTTCTGCTTTGTGCGTGATTTAAGTGCCTCTCTTTCAGACTGGAGGACTTTTAATTTCTCTACTTCCTGCATCCACATTCACCTGATTTTCATGGGTTGATCTGATAACGTTCTGACCGGCTATCCCGTATTGCTTGCCTACTTCGTGAAGAGTTTTTCGTTGGGCTGGACGGTGCATTTTTCACGGCAGAGGACTGCTGCATACGGCGCTTTCACATTTCCGAAGAGGTCGAGGATCTTTCCGACCGGTTTCATCTTCCGGTCGATGAGCTCACTGTAGAGCGGGGGGAGCTGGGCGGCATCGCACTGGATGATGAGCATCCGATCGCCAACGGTGCTCATCGCTCGACCAACAACCTTCATGCTAAAGAACCTCAAGGATACAATGGTTGAAATAATTTGGTAATCTATATATGTTTGACGCGAGGGTATTTAAAAATTGCGTGAAAGTATAAATAGAAATTTCAGGAACTGAGGATTTGGTCGATATTTAAAGATATTACCTGCGTAGACTCGGCCTCGTTCAGTCCGGCCCCTCGGGCAACGATAAATTTCGCGTGCTGGTCAAGAATATCCCCCGGAGCATGCGCGTCCGAGTCAATGACGAGCTGGCAGCCTGTTTCCCGTGCAACCATTGCCACGTGGCCGTTTGTCCGGTTGTGCCCGCCACGGGATGTGATCTCCAGCGCGACACGGTTTTTTGCAGCGAGCCGGGCATCTTCGGGAGTGATAAGACCCGGGTGGGCGAGCACATTCACGTATCCGCATGAGCAGGCAGCCCGGTTGGTCCCGGGGGCAACCGGTTCCACCGGGGTCTCGCCATGCACAACGACGATGTCCGCCCCTGCATCTTTTGCCTCTTGTGCGAGGTCCGCGATCAGTGACGGGGGGACATGCGTGATCTCTACGCCGCAGAGAAGCCTGACCCCGAAAAGCGCAGCCGATGCCTGCACTCGCTTGAGCGTCGATATCACGGAGGTGGTGTTGGAATTATCCACGTGATCGGTGATCGCAACTGTTGTGTATCCCGATACTGCCATCCTGCGGATCAGTTCGATCGGCAGCATCTCGCCATCCGAAAGGATCGAGTGCGTATGGAGGTCATACATGCCGCTCATTTCCGTACCTCCATCTTCTGGGCAACTTTCCGGATCAGCCGCTCTTTGCTCTCGCCCCATTCCGCGATGATGCGGCCCTCCCTCCGGGCCCAGTGGGCCGGGTGGTGGTGGTCATCCACCCTGAAATTCACCCCGGCCCGCCTGAGGGCGCGCTCAAGGTCAGTGAGCACCGGACCTTTCACCCCGAGGCTGCGCGGGACCCTCCTGCCTTCCCCGCGTGAATATGCGGCATTGAAGTAGCAGGGATATAATGTGTACTCACCTTTTGTCATTGCAGGATCGTTTGTGGGTCAAGGTATAAACAGTGTACGCTCCCACGTTATACCATGCATCATATCGACGTCAGGATTGAGAAGGATGTCTACGACGCCAACAACACCCTTGCTGACGAAAATGCGAACCACCTGAAGGCCCATGGGGTGCGGGCGTTCGACCTGCTGGGAGCGATCGGGTCAGGCAAGACCGCCCTTATCGAACGGATCGTTCCGCTGCTCGGGAAAAAAGGCCTGAAAGCAGGGGCGATCGCCGGTGACGTGTACGGCGACGATGACTTCAAACGGATCATCGCGCTCGGGATCCCGGCCTATAATGCAAATACCGGCAAGGAGTGCCATCTCGATGCCCACCTGGTGGAGCATGCAATCGATCACCTCCCGCTCGATACCATCGATATCCTCTTTATCGAGAATGTGGGCAACATGGTCTGCCCGACGGACTTCCGGCTCGGGGCCGAGAAGCGTATCGTTGTCGTGAGCTCGACGGAAGGTGACGACGTGGTGAACAAGCACCCGATGATGTTCCGCGACTGTACGATCGGCGTGATAAACAAGGTCGACCTTGCGCCGCTTGTCGGGGCAAACCTTGACCGCATGGAGTCGGACATCCGCCGGTACAACCCGCAGATGCCGGTGTTCAGGACAAACCTCAAGACCGGAGACGGGGTTGCCCCGCTCCTTGACGCGATCCTGTCCTGAAATGACCCGCCCACCGCACGGGGAAAAGGAAGTACTATAAATAATTCAGAAGGGAATATATAGAGCACCACCTTCGGGCAGGATTCCCGGAGACCAGAAAGAGAGTGACACCATGCAATGGCAGGGAGAATCAGTACGGAAGGTAACCGGTGGCAGGCGCCGCCCGGCACAGATGAAGCGGAGAGCAGAGATCGGGCTTGCACCGGCAGACACGCATATCGGTGAGGACCGGAGACGGATCATCCGCACGTTCGGCGGGAACGACAAGGTGCGTGCCCTGCGTGCGAGTTTTGCAAATGTTACCAACCTGGCAAACGGCGAGACGAGAAAGGTGAAGATCGAGAAGGTAGAGGAGAATGGGGCAAACCCGAACTATGTGCGCCGGAACCTTCTCACCAAGGGTGCGATCATCAAGACCGAGATCGGACGCGCCCGCATCATGAGCCGCCCGGGCCAGGACGGTATCATCAACGCGCTGTTACTCGAATAACCGATACGATATCAAAACCCTTTTTTCCCGTTTTCCTTTCCCTGAATGGCTTTTTGGATTCCCGTAATTTCCTCCGGCCATCGGACCACGTACGACAACTGCAGTCTTTCGCACGGTTCAGCAATCTTTTTTCTTTCAGATGTTCAAAGTCTAGCTATGCGAAGGATCTATTATCGTTTCCCTCAGAGAGTGGATCTCTCGTTTGCGATGGGAATGCCGTTTAACGAGACCCTGAAATATATCGCCGGCCTGAACAACGAGGAATCTACAAAAACCACCGGAAAAGAGCTGGTCAAGGTAAAGACAAAAGTTGAGATAGCAGTTGATCGTGCGACATTCGGCGAAATAACCCCGGACGTCCTGCGGCCCGGTGTTATCACCGAAGCCGCCGACCTGCGGGTATCAGTTCTCGCGCTCGCCCTGCGCGGTGGTGGCAAAGTCCCGATTGCGAATGATATTTTTTATCTCCGCCTCACCGATCAGGTCTCCCGTACCGATATCGATATTGCAAAGGAAGGGCGCGGTGAAGGGCTGGATGCACTGGATATGAAAAATATCCTCCTGGGTGCCCAGAAGTGACCCTCAAGCTCACCGTTGCGGCTCCGTTCCGGCACACGCGCAAGAACGGGATGCGGAAAAATGAGATCGTCTATTACTATGCCCTTGACCGTAAATGGATGAGCACCGAACAGGCGAACCTCCTCCTCCGCCGGGCTGAGGAGGAAGGGCTGATCGGCCAGGAGAACGGCCTGTATACCCCCCGGTTTGATATATCGGAGGTTATTATCCCGATCGGGTTCAAGCCGACATCTGCCATATTCGAGCGCAATGATCCGGTGCAGGAACTCGTTACCAGGATCACCCGCTCCGCAAAGATGGAGGAGACCGCGGTTGTCGCGGAGATGAACCGGATCATCAAAGACGGATATGATGGCAACCTCCTCCCGCCGGCAGCACTCGTCCTGCTCGCCAAAAAATACGATGTACCCTTTGAAGACCTCCTGGAACCGCTCGGGCAGATGATAAAAAAAGGATAGGCTGAGTTGTGTTGCGGTATACGTGCCGGCATAAACCCGGACCGGCATGGTGCCCAAAGTTTTTTGCTGATTGATTCACTATCTTTCATAAACCGAATCCGGAGACGGAAACCATGAGAAAGAGGAAAAATGATATTTTCGATAAACCCTGGGTAACTATTGCCACGATTGTGGGTATTATTGTGGTTGTGGTTGTTGCACTCGTATTTTTCTGGGGAAACGGAGGGTCGTCCGGGCAGGCAGCAGGTTCCGGGAGCAGTACCGTATCTCCTGTTCCGACAACTTCTGCAGGGTCGGCGGCTCCGACCATCGTTGTTGTCGAGACAACCACGCAGGCCGTGCCCGCAACCGGTGTCCAGGTACATGTCAGCTATATTGGCGGATTTAAAGGGACCTACGGAATGCCGTCGGATCTGCAGACCGTACAGAGTTCCGGTGACAGGTACTTTGAGGTAGTGAATGCAAACGGAAGTATCCAGGCAAGTTTCCAGAAACTGGACAGTTCGACAAAACATGCCCTGACCGTCGAGATCTACAAGGGCGGCAAGCTGCTTACGCAGGGAAGCGTCAGTACCAGTTATGGTACGGTGACACTGTCAGCGGACGCCACAACGGGTGTCGCCCAACCTGCGCAGACCCTTTGAGGGACACCGGCGACCAGCGCAACGGGAACGGTTTAGAGTGGTAATGGAACTGCCGCATGACTGCTGCCATTACCATGGGAGTGGTGACCCAAACGATCACGAAACCATCCGGCCGGCTGCTCCTTTTTTGAACCCGTTCCGAACCTGATCTCAGGTATAATCCCTGTTCAATGACTAAACCTGTAGATGCTTTCCGTGAGACAGGAGGTTGAAGGGTTTCAACATCAACAACCCCTGCCCACCCCTCTTTGGTGAGAGCAGTCCGAACCGGTGTGAGTGCCATGGGATGCGTTTCCGTTCAGGACCGGTACAGAACGAGATGTCCTGAATACTCTGTTCCGGGAGAAACCAGGGGATAATTTCTCTCCATTGATCTTTGGTAAAACAGAGTGGAAGCCGGTGCGGAGTGCATTCATAGGTGCACCGGCAACACTGCCTTTTCCCATGAGAAAACAGGTATATTTTTTTATCTCACATTCCGGGCACGATTTTTACCGTTTTGCCCTTTAATTCTCTTTACGAATCGGTAGTTAAAATGGCAATCTGCCTTTATCTTTTACCGGCTTTTGCCGTCGGTTTCTCTGCTTTTTTCTCGCCGGCGACCTTCGGGAAGAGCTCGTCCAGCGGCTTTTCACCGTATGCGGTGACGCGTGCATTGATCTGCACGAAGTCCTGGGTGATCTCATTTGAGCGGATCATCTTTCTCCGTCGCTCGCCGTCCATCTTCGGGTGAAACCCGATCCCGCCGGAGAGAAGCAGTTTCTTGCGCCCTGCACCCGGAAGGCCTTTTTTTGCCGTGGTCCCGGTACGGTCGGATGCACCGGTGATCAGGATCTTGTAGCCTGCAAGGCCCAGCATGCCGGCATCGAATTCGTCACCGATACGTTTGCCCACAATAGATCCTGCCGCTCCGCCACTGGCATCAACATTAAAGGCACGACCGGTCTTGGGGTCTGATACAACGATTTTAAACTCCACCATTTCTGTTTGCTCCGTCTATTTATCCAGAAAACCCGAAGGGTCTTGTTTCACATCTCCGGCTGCCGGCAGATTCGCCTACCCATGAGAAGTACCCATTTTATTATACCGGTACGCTATTAAACCCTCGCGTTCCCTGCCGGCCGGATAAGTTTATTTGCCCCAGAAGGGATCGGCTTTCCGGCGCATCGTCGTAAACTCTGCAAGAATCTCCTGCGTACTCACGTTCAGGGTAGAAAGCATCTCCTTCTCGAGAACTTTGACATGGCGCTCCGGGATGTCCACGAACAGGTCATCGCCGACACTGACCTGACGGCCGACGGTGGCGCCCTCGATCGAGATTGCAACTTCGAGACCGGCGTCGGCCTCCCGTATCGCTTCCTGCCTGAGCTGCATGGTCTTGAGGTGTCCTACTTTTTTGCCATCGGTCTTGATCAGCCCCACGTCGCTGCGCAGTTTGCCGCCCAGAACCCGCACGCCAACGACCGCCGGGTTGCTCTGGCGGAATACGCAGTCCGGGAGGAGCCGGATCTTGGCTGGCATGACAACATGCTCGAACCGCTGTTTCTCCTGGAGCCTTTTCTGCTCGTCACGCCACGCGATATACTGGTCGATCAGCTGGTAGATCACCCTTCCCTCAAAGACTTTCACCTGGGTGTAGAGCGGATTTTTGATCATATCGGCCGCGTCCGGCAGCACGGGAGTGTTGAAAGAGAGGAGCACGCGGTACATCGGGTTCTTGATGGTCTCGGTCTCGATCAGGTCATGCCTGCTGACCGCCCCGACTTCTGCCCGCATCACCCCTATCTCCTTGCTCTCGAGTTCCTTGCAGAGTGCCTCAAGTGCGCCGATGGTGTCAGCCTTGATAACGATACCTTCATCGGCAAGGGTCACATGGATCTCGGTCATCTCTTTTTTGATCTTCTCCTCGATCTCTTCGCGGTTGCCGCGGATGACAAAAAACGGGGATCCCGCTATGACTCCTTCAAGGTTCGGAGCGGTGACCTTGATCCCGGCCGCAGCCGCAACCGATTTCACCCGCTCGAACCGGTCCTCGACCAGTATCTCTTTCATCGGCCGTGGTTTGAGGAGCGACCTCACCTTCGTCACCACGACACCGTTCTGGGTGGCAACGGCAATCTCGTCCCCGATAGCGAGAGTCCCGTCGTACAGGATCACATCGAGGGTCGTCCCGAGGCCGCGCTCTTCTTTGACCTCGAGCACGGTCCCCGCCCCGGGCCCTTCGACAAAGAGTTTGAGCTCGTCGCCCATGTAGCGCTGGGCAAGTCCGATCATGACCAGCAGCAGGTCAGAAATACCTTCGCCGGTGTGGGCGCTCACCGGCACAATGGCAAGGTTGCGCTGGAAATCGGTGACCCTGTCGAACCGGTCTGCAGAAAATTCGAGTTCGGCAAGCTTTCCCACGATTTCATAGGTCTTGTTCTCAACATCGCTCCTGACCCGCTCGTTCTGTTTTGCAAACGATCCGAGGAACGACTCGTTCTCGTTCACCCGCCAGCCGTGGATCCGGTCAATCTTGGTCGCCGCGATGACAAACGGCGTGCGGCAGTTCCTGAGGATCTGGAGGGCCTCAATCGTCTGTGGCTGGAATCCCTGGTTTATATCCACGACAAGGATCGCCATATCGGCAAGTGCACCGCCGCGTGCCCTCAGGGTGGTGAATGCATGGTGTCCCGGGGTGTCGATGAACAGCAGACCGGGAATATTGATCGGAACTTTGCCCATCGTCCCGCTCATGGTGCGGATAGCATCAATAGGTACGATCGTTGCCCCAATATGCTGGGTGATCGCCCCCACTTCGGAACTCACGACAGACGATCCCCGGATGCGGTCGAGCAGCGAGGTCTTACCGTGATCCACATGACCCATGACACAGACAATCGGTGTCCTGATCTTCGGGTTTTCCGCCATCACCTGCCACCCCTCGTTCCCGCTCTGAACGGGGGATCCGCGATCCCCGGTGCACCGCCACCGACGTGCCGCGCCTCACGTTCTGGAAAAAGTGTTCAGAGCCACCTGATATCTAATGGATGTCTGACCCTATTAATTATCACTCTGACCTCAGATGGCAGTCGCATGGTCCGGCTGCCGGCCGGCAGTGCGGAGCCGGGTTTTGCAAGGATACATTAATCAGAGTCCGGAATCAATATAAAAGGGACATCTGCCAGGGTAGGGTAGTTGGTTATCCTAGAGGACTGTGGATCCTCCGACCCGGGTTCGAATCTCGGCCCTGGCCTTCTTTTACTCAACAATTAAAATCAGTTCCTGCTTTCATGTTTTGCCCGATCGCATCTCCTCATTGCCTTTTATAGAGAAAATGTAATATCAGTTCCCGTGCATTCCCGAACCCGGGGATCTTTTCCCGCGCTGCTATAATTTACCCTCCGCTCCCGGATATCCGCAAGCGGTACCTTATCAGATGGTGTAGGGATGGGTCAGTTCGGTCTTCATTGTTTTCATCGAATCTTTTATTATCATGAAAAACAGCAGAACAAATCGTAATATTTTATATATTCATTATATAATCATAACATTTATGAAACCAGCAATTCTTCTTCTTGTATTATTATGCGGGATATGTTTTGTCGCCGGTTGCTGCGAATTCTGTCCACCGCCTGCCTGTCCTAACACCACCACTCCCTGTCAGAACTGTCCAACCTGCCCGGCAACTCCCTGTCCCACCTGCAATACCAATACTGTATCGAATTGCATTCAGCCCATGAAGACGATTATTGTGGACGCACCTGTTGAAACAACGTCTTATACTGTCAAAGCATTTGTCAATCCGGATAAGAAGATCGGATTAATGGTTGGACCAAATACAGCTCTGGATGGCACATGGTCATATGATCCTTCAAACAATGCAAGAATTCTATTCACTACGCAGCGAGGGAGCAGTGAGACGTACACGGGTTTCATTGAGTTGTATGATAATCATAAGGCAACAATTACTATCAGTAACTGGCCCTTGAAAGCAATGGGAACCTGGTCCCAGTAATTTTTTGGAAAACCTGCTTTATTAGCGTTTCAATCATCCCGTTTTCCATCCTGTCCGGCCTCGGAAAGATCATAATTATCCTGGGTCTGGTATCCCAACAACACAGCACATTTTTGTGCATTGAATACCAAGTTTGTACGGCAATTCTGTATGGCAGGTTCCTGCCTGCGGATCACCATCCCGGACCATTGAAGATCGTATGCCCGAAAACCGCTATGTCCACGGTTATTCCACCCGCGAATCGGAGCGCCTGTCGGACCAGGCGGGAGCTCTTACTGCCCTCCTGCATGATGACACCCGCTACCCCGCGGGCTCTCAGGTGCTGGAAGCCGGGTGCGGGATCGGGGCCCAGACCGTCATCCTTGCACGGAACAGCCCCGGTGCCGTGATAACCTCGGTCGATATCTCGCCGGAATCGATACGGGGGGCGGAAGCACGTATCCGGAAGGAAGGGATCACAAATGTCACGTTCCGGGTTGGGGACATCTACAGCCTTCCGTTTCCACCCGGGAGTTTCGACCACATCTTCGTTTGTTTCGTGCTCGAACACCTTGCAGACCCCGGGCGTGCGCTCAGGCAGCTCCGCCCGTTCCTGAAAGACGGTGGCACGATCACGGTCATCGAAGGGGATCACGGGTCAACGTTTTTCCACCCTGACAATGCCGATGCTCATGAGGCTGTCGGGTGCCTCGTCAGGCTCCAGCAGGACATTGGCGGCAATGCGCTGGTAGGGAGAGAGCTCTATCCCCTCCTCTTGGATGCTGGATACCGAGACGTCCACGTCTCACCACGCATGGTGTACGTGGACTCTTCCCGCCCGGCCCTTGTGGAAGGTTTTACGAAACAGACGTTCACCGCCATGGTCGAAGGTGTCCGGGACGAAGTGCTGAAGCAGGGGCTGATGGAGAGGGAGGCGTGGGATCGGGGCATCCGGGCTCTCTACCGCACCTGCGAACCGGACGGCGTCTTCTGTTACACGTTCTTCAAGGCGACCGCACAAAAGTACCCCCGCAGGACCGGTCCATGAGGATATCCATTATCCTCGCCCACCCCTGCCCCGGGAGTTTCAACCACGCCATTGCCGGGACGGTCGCTGACACCCTCGCGGAAGCGGGCCACGAGGTGTTGTTCCATGACCTGTATGCAGAAAAGTTCGACCCGATGCTGCCCTGCGAAGAGATCCCCCGGGGTGCCGTGCTCCCCGCTGCCGTCGCATTGCACTGCCGGGAGATCGCGGAAGCCGACGGGATTGTCTTCGTCCACCCGGACTGGTGGGGGATGCCACCGGCAGTCCTGAAGGGCTGGGTGGATCGCGTGCTCCGCCCCGGTGTCGCGTACCGTTTCAGCGAAACGGATTCCGGTGAAGGCATCCCGGACGGTCTTCTCCATGCCCGGGCGGTACTGGTCTTCAATACGTCCAACACCCCCCACAGGCGGGAGTTGGATGTGTTCGGCGATCCCCTCGAACGGATCTGGAAGGACTGCATCGTCTCCTTCTGCGGCATCCCTGCCTGTCACCGGAAGATGTTCGGGGTCATGGTCACCAGCAGTGACGACCAGCGGCGGGCATGGCTTGCCGAGGTTCGGAAGATCGCCCGCAGGACTTTTCCCCCCGTTGCCTGATCCGCCCCGGCATTTTCACCGACACTTTCGCGCCATGCACCCGGGGGCTTTTTGAGCTGGCCGCTCCTTTGGTGTGATGGGAACTGTTATGGATGACGCAGCACTGACCCGCGAAATTATCACAACCATCCGGAAGATGAACCGGGCATGGACCGGATCGTGGAACGAAGAGGAATTCCGGTCGTACATCCATACCGGCGCCGTAGCGATCGTACCGGCTGCGCCCGGCCGGCTGGAAGGGATGGAGGCCTATGTTGCCGGGTGGCGGGATTTTGTAGCGGCAGTGAAGATCCAGTCATGGAGTGAGAGGGATCATCACGTGCAGATCTTCGCTTCGGGAAAATGTGCGGTTGCAACCTATCTGTTCACGATCAGGTTCGAAACGGGCGGGCAGGTGCAGGCCATAGAGGGCCGTGATATGTTCTTCCTGGTAAAGGAAAAGGGGCGGTGGCTGGTTGTCGCCGACCAGTTCTCGCCCGAACCTGTCACGGGATGAAGGCTGCCGGACAGCCCCCGGCAGACCGGGTCCGGGCACGCCAACGGTATAAATCAGTTCAGGATCAATAATTCCGGAGGCTTATGATGGACACAATCGGACTCGTCGGCTATCTTGCCGGAGCTCTCACCACGATCGCATTTGTCCCGCAGGTGGTGAAGGCCTGGAAGCTGGGGGAGACCCGGGACCTCTCGCTTGCCATGCTCGTGCTCTTCGGTATCGGCATCCTTCTCTGGACGGTCTATGGTCTCTGGGTCGCCTCCATGCCCATCATCTCCGCCAACCTGATCACGTTTGTCCTGGTTATCGTCCTGCTCGGCCTGAAGATCCGGTACAAGTGACCTGGTTTTAACGGGAACACGGTATCGGCTGGTGGGATGCAGGCGGAGATGGAAAAAGAATTCTGCAGAAAAGAAGATGAATTAAATCGTGATCACTTCAGAACTATGAAAATCGTTTAGTTACGAGAGAGCCCACCTCAGGGACTTTCCGAGGAGTCAATCGTCGCGTCAGCGAGGATTGGCTGGAGAAGAACCGGCAAGGATTCTTCGTTTAGGTCGAAGGTCGGCTCACGCTTCCCTTCATCTCGTCGAGGTTTTGAGAAACCTCTCCGATTTCCGAAGGGGTTCATCAGAACCTCGAGGATAAGAAAAACTCATCAGAGTTCTTCGACGTAAGTGAGGGGTCATCCTCATAATCATCTGAAATTGTAAGCTGATTTTTTGAAAAATATGATTTCTTCCGAGCCAACAATTCCCTCGTTACAATGCCAGATCTTTTGAATTATCCAAACAGGATTTCTCCAGAGCCCGAAAAGATTACGGGAATATTCAGCCGTGAACAGCGCAGGAAAAAATTAAAAAAAAGTATTCTATTGAGATGCCTAGTCCAGCAGGACAACCGTGCCGGCAATTTTGTCGTGGAGACCCTGGTGCTTTTTCGTAAACCCGATCATCAGGAACCCGATAAAGATGATCAGGGTCGATATGAATTTCCCGAAGAACCGGAGTGTCGTCCGTGCGACCGCCGGTTTGTTCCCGTCCATATCGGTCACCCTCAGGCCCATGAGTACTTTTCCGGGGGTAGCCTGACTGCGGGAGGACTCGAACCCGGCGAAGTACAGCCACGGGACAACGATGATCAGCATACCGAATGCAGCAACCACCGGCGCAAGTGCCGCATCAAGGGTACCTGCCTCGGTGATGTCATGGTAACTGACCCCGCTGACCGTCATGAAATAGGCATATTTCAGGCCGTTGGTCAGGGAGAAGAATGCGATGACGATCCCTCCCGAGAGAAGGACGAGAATCATATCCACAATGAATGCGATAAAGCGCCTGCCCAGCCCCGCATACACCCCGATCTCGGGCCCCTCGTCCTCTTCAGGAGTGGCGACGGGTTTTGCCGGAATTGATTCAATATCAGTCCCGCACCACTGGCAGAATTTCCCGGAAGCATCAGTCTCTTTTCCACATTTTGGACAGAACATTCCATTTACTCCTGATATGTAAACTTAATCCGGGTGTCCTTTTTAATTTAACTGTTCTTTCCTGTTTTTTAACGGATTTTTCCCGGGATCCGCGGGTGCCGGTACGGCTCTGCGCCGGGAACCGTGGTTCCCGAACGTCCAGGGAGGAAGGAGACCGGAGCACAAATCAGTAATATGAACAATATACCAGATCTCTTCATGAACTACCTTCTCCTCCTCACCGTCGTGCTCGGCCTGGTCCTGTGTGCGCTCTCTGCCGGGTGCACCAGCCCGACCCAGGACGGGATCACTCCTGTGGTGATCACCCCCACGCCAACGCCGTCATCCCTGCCAGCATCAGCCGCATCCGTCGTATCAACACCGGTACCTGTCGAGACCCTGCCCGAGGAGCAGTATGTCAGCCTCGAGCTCTCAAAGGAACGCCCGGACTCCTCGATCCACCTCCTCTACAACGGAGGAAAAGGCGAGATCGCTGTCCAGAGCATCATGATGAGGGTCACCCGCTCCGATGGGCAGGTCACCGAAGAATACATGGATAATGGCAGCAGGAAACCGCAGCGTGGGGACGAGCTGGTGATGGAAGGGACCCGGGGCAACGACCGGGCCGAGGTGTTCGTCACGAGCGCCGGCAGGACCTACAAAGTCATCGACCGCCCGCTGGTTCTTCCCTCCATGTAAGTCCCGGCAGTCTTCAGATTTATCCTGCGTGGGCCGATCCCGCGATCTTCTCCGCGTATTTCTGGGTTGCATACCCGAGCACGAGGAGCACCACGGTGGTTATGCCGAGCACGACCCACTGCTCCGGGCCCGCAGAGCCGACCGCGAGCCGGGCGAGGAGGTTGAGCGGGTTCGAAGGCAGGGCGAGAGAGAGGAGGATGACGATCACCAGGCCCGTCGAGAAGATGAACTGTGCTGCCGTCCGCTCGCGGTAGTGGAGAGCAACCAGGGTCCCGAGGAGGATGAGGATGAGCGAGGTGACGACCACGTGGAGGAGGATCAGGCCCGGGTTCTGGATGGCGATGCCGTTGATCATCAGGAGGACCAGCCATGCACCTGCCTGGATTGGCACGAGGAGCTCACAGGCTAGCACCTTTCCCCAGACCATTTCGGTGAAGGTGACCGGTGTGGATATGAGCGTCTCGAGCGTCTCGTGCTGGTACTCCTCGGTGACCAGGTCGATGACGAGCGCGGAGGAGATGATCGCCGGCATGAAGACGAGGAGCGGGATCAGCAGGCCGTACACGAACTCGTAAAAGTCGCCACCGGTTGATGCCGGGACCTGGAGCGGGAGCGGCTGCTCGTCGAGCCGGCCCGCCCGGACCTGCCGCAGGGTACTCTCATATCTCAGGAAAACATCCTTGAGTTTCACATCGACAATGGCGCTCTGGAGATCGTTCTCCAGCGTGTAGAGGGTGATCTTGACCGGGTCCGCGGCGTCCGGCCGGGTATCGGGCACATAGATCACCGCCGCAAGCTTTCGCTGCTGGAGAGCAGCCACTGCCGTGGAGAGGTCCATCCGGTAGACCCGGAAGTCCGGGCTTGTCCGGAGATAGACCAGCACATCGGACTCGTTGCCCGCGTAGGCGACATTGTACCGGAAGTGAGAGTACCGGGAGAGCGAGGACGGGTCGTACATCGAGGTGAGTCCGACCATCAGGAACGAGGAGAAGAGGGCGATGAAGAGCTGGAGGAGGACGGCAAGGAGGATTGTCCGCTCATTAAAAAGCCCGCGGAATTCCTTCTTCGCAATGATGGACAGGTGTTTTGCCTTCACGAGAGCCACCCCAGAATGAAATAGAGGTTATAGAGGCAGTGCACGAGCATCGCGATGAGGAGGCCCGCGACAAACCATTTCCTCCCGCCATATTTCAGGCAGCAGGCAATGATCAGGACGCAGCCGAAATGGAGGAGGAACGGGAGCCAGAGGGACCCGAGCGAGAGGAAGAGGATGCTGCCAAAGACCGAATCGGAGATCTGCGTGAGCGTGGCGAAGAGGAGCAGTTTCTCCCCGACAAGGAACCCGAGGGCGGTCGCCCCGCAGGCAAGGACGAGGTTCTTCCACGTGAAGAATGCGGGGTTCCTGACAAAGAGGGTATAGATCCCGATCCCTTTTGCGATCTCCTCGATGAGCGCCGCGAAGAGGAGCAGGAAGACGAGCGACCAGGGCATGGGCAGGTTGAAGAAGAGGACAAGGCACATCATCTGCACCATGAAGACGAAGGGTATGGAGAAGCCGGCAAGGAGGAAGAGCGAGAGGAACGGGTGCTCCCGCGGCAGGATCTCCGAGAGGAACTCCCGGGCGCGGGTCAGCAGCCGCTTCTCGGAGAAGAGCCGCTCTTCCTTGAAGTTCTTTGCCGCGATATAGAAGAGGATGGCGCTCGTCAGCCAGAAGAGCGAGGTGGAGTACAGGTAGTCCGTCGCAGCCCAGGCCGTGCCCTGCAGGGTGAGGACGATGAGGGTGAGCGGGGAGATGAGGCTGATGATGTGGACGTTTGCGAAGATACTGGGGAAGAAGAGGTAGGAGGTGGCCACGGTCGAGAAGAAGATCGAGATGAACGAGAGCTCCTTGAAACTCCTGGAAAGCATGCCGATCAGGAGGGCATTTGCGAGGAAGAAGAAGATGATCGGGATGAGCGGGAGCAGGATGAGGGGCGATGCCTTCAGGTAGAGGGTGAGCCCGGCACAGATGGCGGCCATGCCGAGGAAGTACGGGAGCATCTTGCCGAGGATGATGGAGGCAGTCCTGACCGGGGTTGAGAGCAGGACCTCGCCTTTGCGCTCGATCCGCTCGTTCATGATGCTCATCATGAAGAACTGGGAGGTGAAGTAGAGCGGGAAGATGAAGACGAAGACGAGGATGATCGAGTCAAAGGGCAGGGGAGGCGAGAGCTGGGACGGGGTTTTGAAGGTGCCCATCGCCGGGTTGCCGGAGGACAGGACGTCCGTGTACCGCGAGATCTGCGTGTTCTGGGTATTGGACTGCACGAGTTCCTGCCTGAGCTGGTCCTCGGTCACCGAGAGGGTCGGCGAAGGGGTAGGGACGTTCTGCACGACACCGGTCGGCACCGGGGGAGCCCGCCCCGGGGTGGCGCTCACGTACTGGCCACTCTGGGTGGAGAGGAACGTGAGTTCGCTCGTCACGCTCTGGGTATCGATCCAGAGGGGATAAGCTGCGAAGAGATCGCTCTCGTTGTCGTAGACGCTGTTGACGTACTTTGCATAGTCCCGCGAGAGCGTGTTGAGAGCCGAGTTCGCCTTCTCGGTCCCGCTCCCGGCTGCCCTTCCCTGGACCACGATGACGTCAAACTGGTTGCGGTGTGCGGACAGGGACGGGGCGTCCATGACATAGACAGAGAACCGGGCGTCGCTTGCGAGGAGCCCCCCGACCTGCGGGTCATCGACACCCACCGTGTACATCCCGTCCTGCAGGTGGAGGCCGGTCTGGGCGGTAAAACCGGTCACGAGCACGAGGAGCACGAAAAATATCACGGCAACCGGCAGGACGTTCCGTCCCATGAGCGAGAAGGACTTCTTCACTTCCCACCGCGCGATGGTGGCAATGTCGGCAAGCATGCCCATGACCGGTATTCTCCGTGATGCCCGTTGCTGCTGCTCCTGCCATTCCCGGGCCGGGGCAGCGTGCAAGGCTGGGTACAGAATAATACCGGGTATCCATCAAAAACCCATCGGTGCCGGTGGACACGGGGGGGCAATAACCGGTCCCCATGGTAATGTATATCACCATACCGGCGCAAGTCTGATCGGTAAGGCGGCCAACCATGATCACTGCCCGCAACGTGACCAAGGACTTTGACGGTTTCATGGCGCTCGACGGCGTCAGTTTCGAGTTCGAGGACGGCGAGATCTTCGGGATCATCGGCCACAATGGCGCAGGCAAGACCACGCTCCTCAAGATCGTATCAGGCCTGATCACCCCCTCGTCGGGGGAACTGTTTATCAACGATATCGACGTGGTAAAGAACCCGGCCGCCCTCAAGGAGAACCTCGGCTACCTGCCCGAGGAATCAAGGCTCTACGAGACCATGACGGCCGAGAGCTACCTGGCCTTCTTCGGCGAGATCTACGGGCTCTCCCCGCAGGAGATCCGCGTCCGCTCAAACCAGCTCTTCGCGGCGCTCTCGCTCGAGACCAATGGCAAGAAGATCGGCGATTTCTCAAAGGGCATGAAGCGGAAGGCCGCGATAGCCCGCTCGCTCATCCACGACCCCACGTTTCTGGTCTATGACGAAGCGACCAGCGGGCTCGACCCGATGACGTCCCGGTTCATAGCCGATTACCTGCGCAGGCTCAGACAGGACGGCAAGACCATCGTGCTCTCGGCCCACAACCTCTACCAGGTGGAGGCGATCTGCGACAAGGTGATGATCCTCAGGCGCGGCAGGATGGTCGCCTTCGGGAGCATGAAGGAGCTCCGCGAACAGTTCGGCTCGATCACCTATGCGGTCTTCTTCTCCATCGATGACCCGGGGAAGATGCACGGCCACTCGAAACCCTACCGGCAGGAAGAAGGGTTCTTTATCTGCGAGGCGGAGGACATGACCGGGCTCAATGAGTGCACGGCAGTCATCACGGAAGCGGGCGGCAGGGTGGAGAAGATCGAGTCACGGTACCCGTCCCTCGAAGAGATGCTGGTCAGGATCGGGAAATAACCCCCGGCACCTTTTTCCATAAAAGCGTTAATACTATGCACAATAACTTCCAAAGATAACCGGCATTGACGGGCTGCAGGCCCTCATTTACTGGGTGAAACCAATGGAAAAATCGCAGCGGAGATGGCTTTATGTTTCTGTCGGTTTCTCCCTCCTCGTTCTCGTGGTAATCCTGTATCTTACCATCAACCAGAACACCCTCCATTACCTCCGGGAGATCAATCCGTTGTTCCTCCTCCTTGCTTTTCTTACCCACATCCTGACCATGTGCTTCTGGGCAATGCGGGTCAAGAAGATGTCCGGTTCCCTTGGGTATCATATAGGATTTTTTTACAGCCTGAACCTTGTCTTTGCAAACCTGCTCGCCGCGGCGGTCACGCCGGCCCAGGCCGGGGGGGAACCGGTACGGATCCATGAGCTGTACAAGGCAAATGTCCCGATCGGCGACGCGACAGCCGTAGTGATCATGGAACGGGTTCTTGACGGTATCGCACTTGCAGCCCTTGCCGCGTTTGCCATGATCGTGCTGACGGAACAGTGGAACAGCCTCGGGGCAATTTCGACGGTGATGGTCTATGTCACCTGGATCTTTGTTGCCGGGTGCCTGTTCCTCTTCTACCTTGCAGTCAGGCGCCCGGATGTTGTCAAGAGAGTCGTGAACCGCAGTGTCCGCTTTCTGACAAAGAAATGGGACAGGGACAAGGTGGAGGAACTGTTGGAAAGGGCGGACAAGGAGATCGACAATTTCAACGAGGCGGTCATCCGGTTCGTGAGGACCGCCAAAAGCGGGCTTTTATGGGGGATGCTCTTCACCCTCCTCTACTGGGTCTCGGAGATCATCACCGCATCCCTCATCCTCGTCGGGCTTGGACAGCCCCCGCTCATTTTCGAGTCGTTCGTGATCCAGCTGATCCTCGCTATCCTGATGATGATCCCGCTGACACCGGGAAGTTCCGGCATTGCGGAGGTGGGCGCGACATCGATGTACGCCCTCTTCATACCCGCATCCATCGTCGGGATATTCGTTGTTATCTGGCGGATAGTACTCTATTATTTCAATATCGCGCTTGGCATCCTTTCCAGCATTATCATTGTCCGCAGGGAGGCAAAAGCCGGTGAATAAGCCTGCCGGGAGATACCGAACTCTTATCTTCGATAAAGGCAATCACTCTCCACGGCATGGCGCAGATCCGGTGCGAGGTCAGAGGAGTATTTGTCGCAGTCGGCGATTCGGCAACAGTCCCCCTTGTCGTACTCTCGGACGGCAGCGACCGTGTCCTGCCGATCTTTATCGGCATCTGGGAGGCAATCTCCATCAACAGCGCCCGGAACAGGGAGGTCCTGCCAAGGCCGTTCACCCATGACCTCTTCCTCGACCTGTGTGAAAAATTCTCCATCGCATTGCGGTTCCTGCAGATCGACAGTATCGAGGACGGGGTCTACTATGCCCAGCTCGTGCTCGTGACCAATAACCACGAGGAATATATCGACTGCCGCCCTAGCGACGGGATCGCAATCGCTCTCCGCGGGGATGTCCCCATCTTTGTCGAAGAGTGCGTGCTGGAATCGGCGGGGCAGAAATCCGAAGATCTTCCCCAGCTGGTCGGGCTCGCTGAATTCCTCCGGAAATAGGAAAAATTATTTTTTCCGGTGCTCGAGTTCCTGCATTACATCGGAGAGTTCGAGGCCGGCAGCCCTGATGGCGACAAGCAGGTGGAAAAGGAGATCTGCAGCTTCTTCGACCGTGCGTTCGTCCACACCGTTTTTAACCGCAAGGATGAACTCGGTCGATTCTTCGCCCACTTTCTCCAGTACCTTGTCAATCCCTTTTTTATCCGTGAGGAGGCGGGTCGTATACGAATCGGGACGGGGATTCTGTGCACGTTCCCCAATCACTTCCCAGATCTCTGCCAGGATACGGGTGTCAGCGGGTTCTTTCATGCTGCCTCCGCAGGGAGCAGGACTTCCCCGATCTCGAGACCGAAAAACCGCCGGCACAGGATGCGGGCCTTTTCGATGTTGCAGCCGGCCTTCCCGATGGCGATGCCAAGGTCGCTCCTCTGCCGGACAAATACGTTCACCGGCGCGTTCCCTTCGCCATGTTCGGTCTTTACGACCTCCGCGGGTTTGAAGATATTGGCTATGAATGTATCCGGCGTTTCTGAGTACTCGACCATCTCGATCCGTTTCCCGAGCACATTCTGGAGGCGCCTGATATTCTCCCCTTTTTTGCCGATTGCAAGACCCATGTCCCCCGGGCGGACTACGTAGATCACCCGGTCGAACCGGTCATCAATTACGCAGTCAAGTGCTGTTGCTTTGGTCAGGATCCGTAATTCTTCAATATACCTTCGCTCTTTAAAGCCGATATTGCGCTCCATATGAAAATCAGTCCTATTGTATCCGCAGGTTTTGGGATATTCGAAGTTTGATCTGAAAATGCGGGGACGCATCTTCCTCTGATGTGCGTGGAGGTCTCCAGAGATTCACCCACGTTTTTCACGGTTGATTGCCGGCCCAAAAGAGCCGGGTGCTGCTACTGATGATGTAAGGAATAATCACACGCTGCTTATGTAAAAAAGTTGTGAAGGGATCCTGTGAATTACTGGTAGGAGTAGTCAATGGATACATCCGCAGTGACCGTGACCTCTCCCGGTTGCACGGGGGTCGGGACCGCGGACTTTGCTGCCCCCATGGTCTCGACCGAGTAGGAGTTGTAGACTACCGGGGTGTAGCCCTGTGAGATGACGACATCCCGGGTCCCGCTGATATTGACACCCATGGCATCTGCAACAGTGCCCGCGTCCGCCCGCGCATTGGAAACGGCATTTTTCAGGGCAGTGCTCCTGAGCGCCTGGGCCTGTGCGTCCGAGAGCATGAACTGGATCGAGTTTACCTGGTTGGCTCCGTTTGCAACGGCAAGGTCGATCACGTCTCCTGCCTGGCTCACGTCATCCAGAGTTACCAGCAGCGTGTTGGTCACATGGTAGGTCTTTATTACCGGGTTGAGGATGGTTGAGTCCTGGTATTCCGGATAGATGGAATACCCGGTTGTCTTCATGGAATCCCGTGGGACCCCGGCGCCGGCCAGCGCATTGATGACCTGGGTCATCTGTGCCGCATTGTCCGACTGGGCCGTCTTCACATCCGGGTTCTCGGTTGCCACGGCAAATGAGATCTGGACACGGTCGGGCGTTCCGGTCACGGTTCCGCTCCCGTCGGCATGGATCAGTTTTTCGCTGACGGTATCGGAACCTGCTGCAGCCACACTGCCAGCCAGAGCCATAGTCGCAAGGACGAGGATGGCTGATACAAGAATGAGTCTTCGCATCATGGTAATCGCATGATCTTGACCATAGAGGGGGTTAAAGATTGCTTTGACTGCGAAAACGATCGCAGTTATCAGGAGCGATCTAGGTGAATACGGTGTTCTTTCCGGGTGCCTTACGTTCGGGTTCAGGAATGTCGAAGAACCTCCGGGTTCTTCTCCTGCCTCACCACTTCGGGTTCGGCATCGGGAAACTACAAGACGGCTGAGTGTCAATACTACTGGCGACCAGAGTATGGCAGCGACAATCGTAGAGAAGATATTCTCAAAAAAGTGTGGCAGCGAGATCAGGGTAGGCGAAGTGGTCATGGCTCCTCTTGACGGGGCGATGATCCACGACATAACCGGCCCGCTTGCCATCCAGAAGTTCTACGAGATGGGGGGTTCCATGGTGTTCGACCCCGGCCGCGTCATCATGCTTTTTGACCACCAGATACCTGCGGACTCGATCGAAGCGGCGAACAACCATGTCTACATGCGGAAATTTGCTGCCGAGCAGGATATCCTCAATTACGATATCAACGAGGGTGTCTGCCACCAGGTGACCCTGGAGAAAGGGCGGGCTGCGCCGGGCGAGATCGTTGTGGGTGCGGACTCCCACACCTGCATGTACGGTGCAACCGGGGCTTTTGCAACCGGTATCGGGTCGACCGACATGGGGTTCGCGCTGAAGTTCGGGGCGCTGTACTTCAAGGTGCCCGAGACCATCCGGGCCGAAGTGACAGGAAAATTCCAGAAACGGGTCGGGGCAAAGGACCTGATCCTCTCTATCGCGGCCGATATCGGTGCCGACGGGGCGACCTACAAGGCAATCCAGTTCACCGGCAAGACCATCTCGAAGCTGGACATGGCAGGCAGAATGACCCTCTGCAACATGGCGATCGAGATGGGCGCAAAGGCAGGGATCGTGGCACCGGATACGGTGACGTGGGAGTACATGAAGGGGCGGCGGAAGATGAAGCCCTTTGAGCTGGACAGCGACCCGGACGCGAAGTTTGCGGAGACCCGTTCCTACAATGTCTCCGCTCTTGAGCCGCAGGTAGCCGTCCCCCATAATGTCGATACCGGTGTGCCGGTCACCAAAGTGGCGGGAACGCACGTAGACCAGGTCTTCATCGGGTCCTGCACGAACGGGCGGTTCGAGGACCTTGCAGAGGCAGCGGACGTGCTCGGGAAGAAGAAGTTCAGCCCGAAGGTCCGGGTCATCATCATCCCGGCGTCCCGGGACGAGTACCTCAAAACCCTCAGGGCGGGCCTTGTCGAGAGGTTCGTGAAGGCGGGAGGTCTTGTCGAGGCGCCCTGCTGCGGGCCCTGCATGGGCGGATCGTTCGGCCTCCTCGCGCCCGGCGAAGTCTCGCTCTCGACTTCGAACCGGAACTTCAGGGGCCGGCAGGGGAGTACCGAGGGGAAGGTCTACCTCTGCTCACCGGCAACGGCGGCTGCGAGCGCCATGAAAGGCGAGATCACCGATCCGAGGGAGGTGTGATGATGGCAGGCCGTAAGTCTGCACCGGTCAAGAGCGTTGTCGTCAGAGCGCCACAGGCCACCACGAATATGAGGGCGTGGAAGTTCGGCGACAACATCGATACGGATGCGATCATTCCGGGGCGGTTCCTGACCCTCAATAACCCGGACGAGCTCGCAAAGCACGCCTTTGAAGGCACCCGCGACGAGTTTGCAAAGAAGGTGAAGGAAGGGGATGTCATTGTCGGGGGGCGGAACTTCGGGTGCGGGTCCTCCCGCGAACATGCCCCGCTCGCCCTGATGGGGGCCGGGGTGAAGGTCGTGGTGGCACGGTCTTTTGCCCGGATCTTCTTCCGGAACTCGATCAATGTCGGGGTGCTCCCTGTCGTCTGCCCGGAAGCGGACGAAATCCCCGACGGGGCGAACGTCACCCTGAAGATCCGGGAAGGTTATCTTGAAGCGGACGGGGAGAGATACAGGATCGAGCCCGTGCCCGAGTTCATGCAGGGCATCATCGATGCCGGCGGGCTCGTGGAGTATGCAAAGTCACTGAAGGAGGTACCGGTATGTACAAAATCGCGGTGATCAGCGGGGACGGGATCGGCCCGGAGATCGTGGCCGAGGGAAAGAAGGTGCTGGAAGCGGCAGGGGAGAAGTTCAACTTCGATATCCAGTGGACGGATTTCGATATCGGGGCAGACCGCTACGTCCATTCAGGGAAACTCATTACCGAGGAAGAACTGAAGGAACTCTCGATGTTCAGGGCAATCTATTTTGGTGCCATCGGGGACGAGCGGGTGAAGCCGGGTATCCTCGAGAAGGGGATCCTCCTCGCGCTCCGCTTCCACTTCGACATGTATGTCAACCTCCGCCCGATCAGGCTCCTGCACGGTGTCGAAACCCCGCTCGCAGGCAAGACACCGCATGATATCGACTTTGTCGTAGTGAGGGAGAACACCGAGGACTTCTACGTAGGCATCGGGTCCCGGTTCAGGAAACACGAGAAGAAGGAACTGGAGGTTATCCGCGATCTCTACAGTGTGAAGTTCGGCCTTGATGTCACGAGCGATGCGGAAGAGATAGCCTACCAGATCGGGGTCATCACCCGCGAAGGGGCACGCCGGGTCCAGACCTACGCGTTCGACCTTGCCATGCAGCGGAAAAAGAAACTCACCTCGGTCGACAAGGCAAACGTGCTCTCGGACGTGTACGGGCTCTGGCGGGATGTGTTCACCGAGACAGCGAAGTCCTACCCCGATGTCATGACCGAGTTCACCTTCGTGGACGCCATCACGATGTGGTTTGTCAAGAACCCGGAGTGGTTCGATGTCGTGGTCACGCCGAACATGTTCGGGGACATCATCACCGACCTCGGCGCCATGATCCAGGGCGGGCTCGGGCTTGCACCGGGCGGCAACATCAACCCGAAGGGCACCTCCATGTTCGAGCCGATCCACGGCTCGGCCCCCAAGTACAAGGACTTAGGCGTGGCAAACCCCATCGCCACTATCTGGGCAGGGTCGCTGCTGCTCGATCATATCGGGGAGCACAAGGCGGCAGCCGCAGTCATCAGCGCCATCGAGCAGAGCATCAGGGACGGCGTAGTGACAAAGGACATGGGAGGCTCGGCACGGACAACGAAGGCCGGGTCGTATATCGCCGAGTGCGTGAAGGCAGGGAAATAATTTTTTCGATTCAGAAATCCGGATCTTTTCTCCCTGGATAGAGCTGTTGTCCTAAATCCATTCCACTTTTGTATCGGTCAAGGCTCCACCCACATTCCCGGTATTGATGGTGTCAGCGGGCTCAATGAGAAGAACAGTGCAGATTCCCTCACAAACGGGTTTGTGATCCACACCCCTTGGGATGACCCACGAGTTCCCATTCCCTCAGCTCAAGGGTTCTGTCCCGTAATGCAATCTTCATCTTCCCTTCGATGACCATGAACATTTCATCGGTTTCATCATGATGATGCCAGATAAATTCCCGTCGTGCCTTGACCAATTTGATATGGTAATCGTTCAGCCGTGCGATAACCTTGTATGCATGCAGATCGCGAATTAGTCCGGCTTTTTCTTTCAGGTTTACAACCCGGATTTCCATGAGTAATCTGGGTCGGGGAATATCCTATTTTTTTTGATAGAGCAGAACCATGAAAATCGTTATAAGTTAAATTTGTGAGGGTTCCCCGCCTCAGGGCCTCTCAGAGGATCGACGAAGGGGGTCGAGAAGTTCGCAGGAACTTCGAGCACAGCGGGGCCGGGAAGTTTTTAAGTATTGCTTTTGGTCATCGATCTGCCACGGGGGCGCCCCGCCGGGGACAGCCGAAGGCTGTGGAGAAGACATCAGTCTCCGACTGCGGCGGCGTTCATCATTTTGGGGTATAGGGCATCAGCTCCCATCAATTCTTCCGGAATGGGCAGTGAGGAAAGGAGGGTCCCCCCACCCCCCTCCCTCAGCACTAGGGCCCCTCTCCTACCTGTTCATTGCCATGGGCATACCCCCACCCCTCCAGCTCATGAAGGGGTGGGGGGGTAGCTACCCCTCCTCTGCCGCATGTTCTGAACCTGTGCTTCTCATGAAAACTCCGACGGTAAAAGATACTTTGGCCGGCCCGGAAAAAGGGGGGTAGCTCCGTGTCTTCTCCTGAGAGGGGTACCCCTCCCTCCTACCCCTCATTGCTGAGGACCACCCCCATCCTACCCGCCCTTCATCAGTGGGTGGGGTAGCTACCCTCTTTGTTTGCATGCACTCAAGCTCAGATTCGCGTGGAACTCTCGCCGGAGGACTCAAATTACAGGCCGGATCCTGGTCGGGGGGTACCCTCTCCGGTACATAATCCGAAGGGTCCCTCTCACACTCGGTTAACTTCCCTATTCCATGGGTTTTTTACCCATGAGGTGGAGTATCATCCATCTGATCCGGCCTTTTGCGGAGGCAGGCGGCCGGGACGGGAGGAACGATGGTAGATGATCTGCAGATAAAACGGGAACTGATGCGGGATATACTTGGCCGTCTCTCCGGAAAAGGGAAAAAAGGGAGGGAGGCTGCAATAGAAGCCCTTGCGGTGAGCACGGAGGACGAAGACTGGAGGCCGAACGAGCTGATACGGCAGGGAGGGATCGAGATCATCAGGAACCTGCTCAGGGAAAAGAACCCGCACATCGTCCTTTCTGCCCTTGAGGTTATCATCGCCGTTGCGGCGTCAGGCGAGGAAGAAGCGCTTATCAGTGACGGGGTAATCGCGTGCCTCGATACCATGCAGGACGATAAGAACCCCGCGATCCGGAAGAAGGTACGGGAGGCCCTATCGCTCCTGCAGCCCGAAGTGGAAGAGGTCATCACTTCAAAACCTGAGGACGATTATTAAACCCAAAGACCGGCAACCCGGGACGGGCAGGGGGCGACGGACCCGGAATTTTCCTCACCCGCTTTTTCAAAACAGGTTATTTCAGGTTCTCCGGTATCCCGGAAAAACAGTCTTCCTCTTCTCCACTTCCCTCTTTGGAAAAAATTGACCTGAAAAATGCTATCGGGGACTTTTCGCCAGCACCACCGGGTGCCGCAGGTTTTGTCCGGCTGCCTTTAAAGAGGAGTTCGGCTTCGGCCTGGCCTTCCTCGACATGCATCCTATCGGTAACATCGACCACGGAACCCGCAATGGCTACGGTTTTCCCGTTTTTCACGACCGGGATCTCGTCGACTTCAACCCAGATCCTGCTCCCGTCAGATCGTGCCATCTCAAGGCGGTATGGCGGTTCGCGCCTCCCGGAAGTGACGGCCCGGATCGTCCGTTCGAGTCCTGAGGCATTGACAGGGTTGTCGGTGAGGTACTCGGTCCATGAATGTTTACCGGCTCCCGGGCGGCACCCGAGAAGGACACGGATCCTCGGGCTCACATACGTCATCGCGTGGTCCGGTGTATGGGAATAGTACATCCTGCTCCCGCTCTCGAGGACGAGCATCAGCTCCTCGTCCTTCTTTTTTATCGCCTTCTGTTCGCTCTTGAGCCGTGTTATATCCCGCCCGGACGCGACGATAGCGACAACCGTCCGTTCCCCGTCCAGGATAGATTTAGCCGACCAGCTGATGCACCGCATCCCTTTTGGTGTCTGCAGCCATTGCTCCACAACGCAGACAAACGGGGGACGGAAGAGCCGGGTCATCTGGGTCGCGATCACGTCGGAATATCGTTCATCCGTGACTGGCATGAAAACGCTGCCGACCAGACTCTCCCGGTCCTTCCCCATCGTCTCACAGTACGCGGAATTGACAAGAAGGAGCCGCCCTTCAAGGTTGAACTTGACGAGGAGATCCTGCTGGTTCTCCACAAGATCCCGATATACCGTGTCCGCATCTTCCATACGTATTCCCGCATTCTCCTGTGCCGGTCCACGACGTTCCTGCCGGTTAAAAAGGAGGGCCAGTCTTCACTTAGGATCTTCTGCTGCGGAACTATTAATGTTGCACGATATGCAAAAATCCGGGAACGGAAAAAGGAAATTAAGGGGTAAATCAGCTTTGCCACTACATGCATTCAGGTTCAGACAACCGCACTGATCTTCTGCTGGCCGTCTACGATCCGGCGTATCTTTATGGCAGGCGTCTCCGGTATCTTCACGATAACGACGGAGCGTTCCTTTCCGTGTACCACGGCACGGAGCGTGGTAAGGGAGAGGGTGAAATTCCCGTTTTCGAACAGCTCGATGTTCAGGGCTTTGCCCGATGCCGAGACATGCGCAAGGCCGCGGGTCTGCCCGAGATAGTAGTTCCAGTTGTGGGAGAGCTCTTCGACCTGGACAAATACCCGCCCTGAAACCGCTTTGATGAGATCTGCTCTGCGGATTGCATACCGGTTCCCGAGAATATGCAATTCCACGACCTCATGCGCTGTTCCCTCGCTGTCCTGAGCCCTGTACCGGGTCTGCTGGAGATACCCTGCTTTTTCCATCATACACGACCGCCTTCTGTCGTATACTGGCGTTGACAGGATGAGTATATATCCTGTCACCGTGCGCAGGGTGAAAGTGAATGCGCCGAAGAGTTCACTGCCGGAAACATCAGCAGGATGAGACGGTAAACAGGTCAGGTTTTTTTATCCATGCACGCATTCAGGACATTCTCAATAAAGGAGAGTGTACCGTTGATACCTGCAAGAGGGGCGGGATACAACCGGACTGTCCCCCTGATAGGAGGAACGATGCCACAGAATGCCACGTCCCCGCTGACCGCACGCTCAAATGAGGACCCGATAACAAGATCCGGGCCATGGGCCTGGATGAGCTCTTTTACCTGCGAGAGCCCGTCCGCATGCACGACCGGGAACTGGGCCTCTTCCACACGGTTGCGGGAGCCGACACAGCAGATCCCGGCATCCAGGTAGCGCCCGAGCGTCTTTGCGGCAAACAGGGCATAGGAACATCCGGCAAATATTGCAACAGCCGGCGGATCATACCTGCGCAGGTACTTGTCGCACGCACGCACGACTCGCTCCTCCTGCTGCTGCAGTTCCGACAGGACGGGGTCGATGTCCGTGCCTTCGACCGTACCGCCGATATTCGTAAATGTGTCCCGGATTTCATTAAATCCCAAAGTCCCGCCGAGGTTTCTCCCGACACCAGATGAAAAATCGTCGTTGGTTCCAATGGTGTACGGCGAAGCGCGACCTGCCTTTTCCAGCCGGTCCTGACAAAAGACCGTCCCTGCCGGGACGGATGCCATGGAAAACAGTCGCAGGATCTCCTGGACATTCCCCCGGGAGAACGGGTCGAACAGGCATGCCCCGTCAATATTCACCCCCGGGGCTTCCGGATCGACCCGGGGTCCCAGCATGGCAAGGGCGTTTGCATACCCGGTCTCCACATCGCCGGAAAAACCCGGGCTGTCCACGAGAATGACATCGTGTCCGGCGAGCATAGAGCGGATGTCTTCCCCGAGAATTGCGGGTACGCAGGTCGTTATCACTGCAATCCGTTTCCCGGTGCAGGCAAGCTCCCGTATCACTTCCTGGAGCCGGTCCTCGGATCCGAAGATCACCTCATTCTCAAGGATGAATGTGCCGTGGAGCGGGGCGTGGAGGAGGGTAGTCGGGTAGTAATAGCACCCGCTGGAGCCGTGGATGACAACTGCCATGCCCTCGAATCCCGCAAGGCAGGCAGCTGCCCCCGTCATGGCACACGGCCAGAGGGGGTTGTCGCACTCAGGCATGGATCGCCCTCCGCCAGCGGTGGAGCATCCGTCTCGTCCCCGCGGTCCCGACCGCCGGACTGACCGGCAGGACTCTCCCGCACCCGTTTCCCGGGGAGAGTCCAAGTACACCGGCAAGCTCCTCTGCGGTCCCGGTTCCTTCCTGGCCGGGCAGGGTTGTGTCCAACACGACAGGGAAGCCCCTGAGATCCGAAAAAGAAGCTATCATCTCGTCCTGGAGGGCCTTTTCGCGGTCGGCTGCACATGCCCCGTCAATCCCGCAGGCATCCGCTACGGACCGGATAAATGAGAGAGTGCCTGACAGGCCATGGGGAAACGAGGCGATGAAAGGAGTTCCAAACCTCTTCTGCAGGTATTCCCCTACGGGAACAAGCGAAGGGTTCCTGAGGATGTTGAGCCGGGCCGCACCGAGCAGGGAAAACTTTTCGTAGGTTATGGCATGCACGAACCGCAGGTTCACCGCCAGTCCCAGCCCGGAGAGCAGACGGGAGACCTCGGCATAATTCGCTCCCACTTCATACTCGAGGTTCATCTCACCGATGATGTTGACACCCCTCCCCTCCGGGCAGGGCCCGGCGGTCCCCGCAAGGGCGATGAGGGCATTGTTCAGACCATCCTGGAAGGTCCCCCCGAGGAACCCGGCCGTGGGGACATGAACGACCGGTATCCCGTAATCCCCGGCACACACGGCGTCTACGTCGTCACCGATGGTGTCGACAATGCAGGTAGATAATACGAAAATGGCATGCACGTCCCGGTCAGCTGCCTTCGCCACTGCCCGTTCAAGTGCCTTCTCACCACCAAAAACAATGTCGTTTTCCCGGAGACCTGTTGAGAAGAGGTCAGGCGCCATAACCTGCCCGTTGTCAAGCCAGGTCGCGTGGAGCAGGGAGAAATTGTGGTGGGTGCACCCTTTGGGACCGTGGACGATACTTACGGCATCGCTGACATGGGAGGTCACCGAGAGAGCCCCGGTCAGGGTACAGCCCCCGAGCCTAGAAGAATTCACGGATAAGGGATTCGAGTTCATCGATTTCAAGGGGGCTGGGGATCGACATCCGGGTATTCTCCATGACATGCCTGGCAAGGGAGCGGTACTGCCCGGCCTGGGCCGAATCCGGGCTGTACTCGATCACCGTCTGGCGGTTGACTTCGGCAAGCTGGACGATATGATCGCGGGGTATGTACTGCACGAGCGAGCTGTTCACCCGCCGGGCAAACTCGGTCACGAGCTCCTCTTCGCGGGGCTGGCCCTTCGCGTTGCAGATAATACCGGCAAGGCGGCATTTGCTCTTCACCCGTAAGGAGAGCCGCTGGATCGCTTTGCAGATATTGTTGGCTGCATAGAGGGACATCATCTCCCCGGAGGTGACCAGGTAGATCTCCTGGGCGTAGCCTTGTCTCATGGGCATGGCAAACCCACCGCAGACCACATCCCCGAGGACATCGTACACAATCACGTCGCCCGTGAGTGCGCCGAACTTCTCCAGAAGCTGGAACGTCGCAATGATACCGCGGCCGGCACAGCCGACACCGGGCTCGGGCCCTCCCGCTTCGACACACCGGACACCATTGTAACCGGTATAGACGATGTCATCAAGGGAGAGGGCCGCCTCGCCCCGGGTCCGGACCAGGTCCATGACCGTGGGGATAAATACTCCCTGCATCAGCATCCGCGTGCTGTCCCGCTTGGGATCGCAACCGATCTGCAGGACGGAAAGCCCCATGCCGGAGAGCGCTGCCGACATGTTCGCCGAAGTCGTGGACTTCCCGATACCCCCTTTACCATACAGGGCGACCTGCTTCATCAGGATACTATGGGATGGCAATTTATATTAGATCTCCTGATGTTAACAAAAGTAAAGTTGTGTTGCGGGAAGAGGCGGAGGATCATCGCCGGGGAACCCGGGAATGCATCTTCGCATCGTCCCGGCCAATGATTCCTTCTTTAAAAAAATTCAGCTGCAATTCAGATATCTGCACGTATGTGTCGCTTCGGACTTGCATCTCATTCCGGCGCACCGCTCTTTTACGCGATATTGATCTCCTTGTGCTTTTTCAGTATGTCGTCTGCAAGCCGGTTGAGCGCCACGATCGCTGCCTCATCCGGCATCCCCTTGATTACAACCGGTTCAAGGACTTCAACCTTGATATGGTCCAGCATCTTCACAATCGTCTCTGCCGATTTTCCCCCCCAGCCAAAGGACCCGATGACCGAGGCGAACCGCACCTTGGGCTTCAGGAGGTTTGCCAGGTACGTTGCGTTGATGATCTGCGGGTGGGGCCCGAAGAGCACCGTTGGCGTTGCGACAACGATCGTCGCCGTGTCCACGAGCGCGAGCGCAAGCTCGCCGATATCGGTGTGCGTGAGGTTGAAGGGTTTCACGTTTATTCCCCGTTCGATGAGCGCCCCTGTGAGATGTTCCACCATCTTCTGCGTGCTCCCGTGCATTGAGACGTAGGGAATCACGACCTCATTTTTAACGCTGTCCGATACCCAGTCGGCATAGGCATCGAGGATGAACTTCGGGTTGCGGTGGATCGGCCCGTGACTCGGCGCGATCATGGCAGGGTCGAGGCCCCTCACCTTCTCCACGTACCCCTTGATACTGTTCCGGAATGGCATCATGATCTCCGCATAATACCGTTTTGCCGAGCGGTAGGCCGCTGCTTCATCGGTTACGTACAGCTCGCTTGACGCCATGTGGAACCCGAAAAGATCGCAGGGAAATAAAATTCTATCCTCCTGCAGGTACGTGATCTGGGTCTCGGGCCAGTGCGTCCAGGGCGTCATGAAGAACCGGAGCGTCTTATCCCCGAGCGAGAGGGTCTCGCCATCCCTGATCACCTGCACGCTCTCAGGGGGGATCTGCAGCATGGCGACGAGAAGGTCCCGGCACTTCTCATTGGTCACCACTTTTACCTGCGGGCACATTTCGAGGAGCATTGGGAGGGCACCGGAATGGTCCTGTTCCGCATGGTTGATGACCACATAATCGATCCGGTCCAAGCCTAGTTTTATGAGGTTCAGGATCAGGTCTTCTTCTTTGGTGGGATCGACCGTATCGATCAGCGCAGTCTTCTCGCTGCCCCTGACGAGGTATGAGTTGTAACTCGTGCCATCAGGGAGCGGGATCAGTTCGTCAAAAATTCTCCGGTCGAAGTCAAGGGCCCCGACCCAGGAGATCCCCTTGGTTATTTCACGCGATACCATAGAACCGTTCAGCACTCCCTGGTGAATAATTTCTTTCCCGGAAAACAGACGTGACACTGCCAGTCATCCGGAAGACTTATGAAATCTGGTCCGGGAGAGATATCCTGGAGAGGATCGCCCTTCTCCGGGTCATATCCATGCCCGCATATAGTGCATACGTACCTGTCCGTACAATCTCCTCCTTTGTTTCTGGGCATAAGAGAATAGCGTCAGGTTTTAAAAATGGTTTCGATTTATGCCAACAAAAGGGAACAGAGGCAATTCACCGGGCCGTGTACGCCTCAGGGCTTTTATAAATCCGGTAGCGGTTGACAAAAAAGTGGAACGACTGGTTCTTCCGGTCAGCCGTTTCGAGGGAGAAGGACTTGAGGATCTCGAACATGAAATCAATCCGTGAATCGAATCTGCGGGGGATGCGGGCGTTGAAGTCCTCCTTCGTGAGCTCATCCGTGGATGGCATCTCCGCAATGCCCAGTTCCTGCGCGACGGCCCCGGTAATCCCTGCATAATACCAGCTCTCGATCTCCATGATGACAACTACGACGCTGCCCCCGTCCACATTGCTGAAGCGGTGATAGAGGATCTGTTTTTTGTCCCGTACCGAATGTTCGGAATCGATATCCGCGACGAAGATATAGTCGCTCTTCATCAGACCGACGCTTTTTAAGAACTTGTTCACCTTCTCGCGCTTGATGCAGGCATACGGGACTATCTCGACCGAATCATACTGAGGTGCGAAGAGGGGTTTTATGATACGGCCGAAGAACCGGACGTCATCCGCTCCCTCGACCATGATGAACAGGCGCTTTTTCATTCACATTCCCAGCAGGTTCTGGACGAACAGTTCCTCTATCCCTATCTCGTTTTCAAGAAACGTCCTGATCTCCTCCTTATCCGAAGGACGGGAGACTATGGAAAACCCCTCGCTGTCGCGGGAGATCAGGAGGATGTCGTTCAGGGATGCGTACTTGACCACTTCCGTGCTGTGCGTGGTGACCATGATCTGCTTCTGCGCCGATGCTTCCTTCATCATGGCGATCACCCGCGAGACCAGGAACGGGTGGATGTGGCTCACCGGTTCTTCGATGATGATGAAGGGGTTGTCCTCAAAATAGAGGGCGATGATCAGCGCAAAGATGGTGATAGTCCCGTCCGACAATGAGGAGGCGGGCAGGTCGCGGCTCTTGATATAGCGTTCGCGGAGGGTGAGGATGAGCGAGACGTCCATGAACTTCTGGACGGAAAACTCCTCCACGAACGGCAGGATATCCCGGAGGAGGTTGGAAAATTTCCTCTTCTTTTCCGGGTCCTCGATGATGGTCTTGACGACAAGGGCCAGGTTTCCTGCATCTGGCTCGAGCTCGCGTTTCCCGGTGATCACGACACCTTTTTTCGGCAGTTTCGGGTCGATGTCATAGATGGCGATCCTGTCGAAGAACCGGTCCAGGTGCGGAATCGGGGAGCCGTAGATCGTTTCGAGGAGGAGGGTCCTTTTCGGGAGGCGTTTGTTCCGGAACAGGACCGGGATGATCTCGTCCCGGGTAAGACAGCACCCCTCAGGCAGATCGACCTTGTAGTGAACCTCGCCATTGTCGCACGAAACCTGTATCTCCCCGCGGCCGAGAGCTTCTTTCTCCACGGTCTCTTTGCCGGCACATTCGCAGGCTGAGATCATGCAGCCGATCACGAGCCGGTCCCGGGTTATGACAAAATCGTCTCCCTCCCCGCTGAACCTGATCGCGAACTCGTAGGACGACTCGCAGGCCCTCAGGCCCAGCAGCGGGAGGTCTCTTTGCCCGGTATCGACGACCTCCAGCGCCATGTCCGGCTGGTATACCACCCTGATGACCAGGTCCCGCACGGTGCCGATCTTTGCGTTCCTGAGGTATTCCGCGCCCCCCTGCATGGCGATCGCGTTGACGAGCCCCTGGGAGACAATGTCGCGGAGGAACCGGAAGATGGACGTGAAGTTGGACTTTCCTGCCGCATTGGAACCGATCACGACATTGAACCGGGAGAGCTCAACATCGATGAAGGAAAAACTCTTGAAATTTTCGACATGGATCCGCAGTATCGGCATACGAATTCCCTGTTTCATCGTCATCCTGAAAGAAAAAGAAGGTATTGGTCGGCCCGGTTGTTCTCAATACAGCGTGCCATCCAAGGGCAAAATACAACGACCCGGTTACAGGTCACACCGGCACGTCAGCTCCGCACCCCGGATATCATCATCGCTATGCCGACAACTGCCATGGCCGCCACGAATATGAGCCGGATCTTTTCAGCCGGGAGGCGGTGAGCCGAGATCACACCTGCCTGCGCCATCGGGATGCTCACCGCGACCAGGGGAACCCAGAGAAGCAGGTTCACGTACCCGAATGACCAGGACGGGAGACCGGAGACACCAAGACCGTTGACGATATATGAGAGTACCCCGCTGACTGAAGACCCGATCATCAGCGCAGTGGACGTCCCTATTGCTTGGTGCATGGAAAACCGCATGACCGAGACCATCACCGGGACCATGATGATCCCGCCACCGATTCCAAGCAGCCCGGATGCGCTTCCGAAGAGGAGCCCCCACAGGATAGCGTGCAGGGCAGGGATCCTGGCAGGGGTCTCCTGTGCCGGGAGAGGGGATGTACCTGTCATCATTCGTGCCGCGGCCAGGCATATGATGAGGCCAAAGAGCGCTTCCATCCACCTCCCGGGGAGGTGGGTCGCGATAGTCCCGCCGGCAAACCCGCCGAGGGTGCACGGGAGGATCATTGCCCGGAGGGGCTGCTGCAGCACGCACTGCCGGCAGTGGTGCCCCCAGGCACTCGACAAGGCGGTCGGGATCACGACCGCAAGACTTGTCCCGAACGCGATGCGTATGGCGAGCGTGGGATCAATCCCAAGGGCTGCGAGGAGGTAGTACTGGACCGGCACCATGAGAAACCCGCCGCCAACGCCCAGAAGGCCGGAGGCGAATCCTACCATAATACCGGTGAAGACCAGAATGACCAGGGTATACAGGATGGGGTCCATCACAACCTGACTTGATGGCGGGGGAGTACTGCCGGTCTGCCTGGGTTTTCAGAAATTCCGGCGCCCCTTTGCCGTTATCGTCCTTTCGGGCCTGAACTGAGCGAGTCGAGCCACCGGAAGATTCGGTGGGAACGCCGTTCTGGAAAGACTCCTTCGGCAACCGATTTCACTTCTTCAATGGAATAGAACGCATTCGGGTGGAAGTCCTTGATGATGCTGACAACGTGCCGGAGGTCCTGCCGCTTGATGATGGTGAAGACCATCTTCACTCTGCCGGTGCCCCCTTCCCCGTCGATGCTCGTGACCCCGTAATTATGGGAGCGCAGGAACTGCATCAGTTCCGACGGGTCTTCCTTGGTGATGATGCGTACGCTGGTCAGGCCAAGCGAGAGTTTCTCCTCGATGGCCATGCCGACGAACGTGCCGGTGGCAAACCCTCCGCCGTACGCGATGTAGCAGACAAAATTGGTCAGGTTGTTCATGACCTGCCCGATGGCCACGAGCCAGATGATAACCTCGAAGAAGCCGATGAATGGCGGGAGGTACTGGATCCCCTTCGACATGAAGATGACCCGGATGGTGTCAAGGCTCATGTCGCAGACCCGGGCGCAGAATATCAGGAGCGGTACAATGACAAACGCAAAAATACCGGGGGAAAGAGCGGCTTCCAGCATTCCTATCTATCATATTCCGCAAGGGAAATTAATGGTTTGTACCTCCCCACGGTCTGCCGGCGTTCCTGCCCGTCCCGGAACCGCTCATACCTGGCATAAAAAGTCCGTGACTTTTTCATCAGACGTCCATGAAAGCCAGCCGACGTTCATCACCTGTTCAGAGGATGGGACAGATGATTGTACTGTCCGGTCAAAAGAGATCGGCGTGTCCGGGCAGGACAGCCTGCTTCCCGCTTTCTGTTCTTCCCGCAGGGGCTCACCCGGGCGGTGCTGGAAAACATATGACACCTATCCTATGTCCGCTGCATCTCCGGAACAGCAATCGTAGCAAAATTCCGGGACAGGTACCAGTGGATCCCGATCAGGGTTCCCAGCGAGATGGCCGCAGAGAGCAGGACCGGTGTCATCGCGTAACCAGGGTACCCGGTACCGGTTCCTGCGGTCATCGGGATGACCCTGAGCACGGTCGCGACGATGCTGGTCGCATAGACATCCCGCAGGGAAAAAAAGAAGAGCGCGGCAATGATCCCGGAACCGATGTTCCAGAGGGTCATTTCCTGCGGCAGGATCCCCGGGGTCTGGACAAGGGGAACAATTCCGAACAGTATTGAGGTTACCACAACCCCGACGCATATGGAGGCCGGTGCCCCGCTGCCGCGGACAAGCGCCTGAACGTGGGTCCCGACCAGCACCCAGCAGACCATGACCGAAGCAACCCCGGTAGGAAGGAGGAGCAGGAATACCCGGAAAAAGGACTGGCTGTCCATTCCCGGCGGGCTGAAAAGGACGACCGGGACCGAACAGATGGCAAGGGTTACTGTACAGATAAGAATGGTGCGCCGGGCTGACCGGAACCCGATCTGGAACAGGTTCACTGCGCCGGAAAGAAAGGAGCGGCGGATGAGGAAGAGCGGGACAACCGATCCTATCAGGACGCATGCCACAAGCGTATAGATGACAAGTCCCGCGGAGTCGGGTCGCGAGAAGAGGCGTACATTACCTTCCAGCAAAAAGATCTCCATGAGCCAGATGCTGTAAACCAGGAGCGGGATGACCAGCAACCTCAGCACCGGCTGAATAAACAACGTAGTGGGGGGTCCGGAGGGTTCCTTCCGGGAGGCAGCATCACTCTGGCTCATGGCATCACGGTATCAAGACTGCTTACCGGTATGCTCTCCCACCAGATGTCTGTTGCCATGAGGTACGCGGGGGAACGAAACAGGGCCGGAGGAACCTGCGGCAGCTCACGTCATGCCCTTGCTGCAAGAAGTTCCAGGATTGCCCGTTCCCGGTCCTCACGGCTCATCTCTTTCCTTGCCATCCGTTCATCGAATGTCGGGAACTTTTTCTGGTACAACACCCCGAGTCCTATGGGGGCGTCACTGCTGTAGTCCCATTCCCTTGCCTTCAGGCAGGCATCTTCAAAGCTGGATCTGTCGTGGCCGGTGAGGTCGTACACCCGCGGGGTGTAATAATCTGCGGCCGGGAAGAAGGTGGCGCAGATCTGGAGTGTGTCGATGAAGGAGAACCCACGGTGGGCGATCCCTCCCCTGATCAGGCCCTTCAGCTGGTCCATCTTCCGGGTATACCCCCGTGCCACATAGGTTGCCCCGCTTGCGAGCATCAGTTCAAGCGGATTGAACGGGTACTCGAGGGTGCCTGCAGGTGTGGATTTCCCCTTGAACCCCAGCGGGGACGTGGGGGTATACTGGCCCGTGGTGAGCCCGTAGACACGGTTGTTGTGGACGATGACCGTGATGTCGATGTTGCGTTTTGCCGCGAAGATGAGGTGGTCGAGGCCCTCGGCATAGGAATCGCCGTCACCGGAACAGCATATGACCGTGAGGCGGGGATTTGCGAGTTTGATCCCGGTTGCCGCAGGGATGGTGCGGCCGTGGAGGGAGTAAAAACTGTTGATGTTCAGGTAGTCGGCAATCTTTGCGTGGCAGCCGATCCCGGAGACGAGCACGACATCGTCGAGGGACCTGCCTTCCTGCTCGAGCTCGGTCAGGATGTTCTTGAGCGTGAACTGGATCGAGAAGTTGCCGCATCCCGGGCACCAGGTATTCTGGGTATCGGTGATGATTGGACGCCCGGTCATGCCATCGCCTCCCTCACCCTGCGTACAAGTTCGTCGACCGTAAAGGGACGGCCGTCATACCGGAGGATCTTCTTGTCAGCACGTATTCCCTCCCGTTCGATAAGCGCGACCAGTTGTGCCGTTGCATTCTCCTCGACCGCAATCAGCCGCTCAACTCCCCGGAGCGCTGTTTTCAACCGGTCCACCGGGAGGGGCGAGAGGACCACGGGCTGGACCACCTTCAGGCCGAGCTGTGTTGCAACTTCTGTGCATACGCACCGGGTCGACCCCCAGCAGAGGAGGGCGGTGGAAGCAGCGGTATTGCCCAGGACATTGAGCGCAGGGTACCTCTCCATCTCTGCCGCAAGCCCTTCCCATTTCCGCAGCCGCTTCTCGGTCATCTTCACCACCATAGGCGCTTCTTCCGTTGTAATGCCTGCTTCGTCATGGGCGTAGCTGTTCACCTTGACGACCGCTCCCTTCGTGCCCGGGAACGCCAGCGGAGAAACCCCCGAAGGGGAATCTGCATACCGGCGGTACGGTGCGGCCCCGTCCCAGGGTAAGAATTCACCATCCCCCTGCACCCCGGTCTCCCCGTCGTTCACGCTGTAGGTCCCTTCGGAAAGCGTCTTGTCAGCCAGGATGAACGCAGGGATCTGGAATTTCCATGCCAGGTCCATGGCAACAGCCGACCAGGAGAGCGCTTCCTCTGCATTGCCGGGAGCAACGATCAGCCGCGGAAACTCTCCCTGGCCGGCATTGAGGATGAACCGGAGGTCGGACTGCCCGGTATAGGTCGGGAGACCGGTGGAAGGCCCGGTCCGCTGGGAGACCACGAGCACGACAGGGAGCTCGGCCATGCCGGCAAAGGAAAGCCCTTCTGTCATCAGGCAGAACCCTCCCCCGGATGTGCCCACGGCCGTGCGTTTCCCGGCACAGGAGAAACCCAGTGCCATGAGGATGACCGCAATCTCGTTCTCCGGGTGCACGACCGTGATGCCCAGCCGTTCCTGCTCTTCGGCAAGGAAATGGAGGAGGCTGGAGGACGGCGTCATCGGGTACGATATATAGGCCTCGAGCCCTCCCCTGACCAGCCCGAGACCGATCGCTTCGTTGCCGCTCAGGAGAGGCAGTGCAGGGCTGTCGCACCGGCTGATCTTCCGGGCCGGCTTGAGCTGGTCGTAGGCCCGCCGCGCCACCTTGAGATTGAGGTCCACACCTTTCGGGATGTGGGCCCTGAACACCGCTTCAACCGTCTCCCATTCGATTGATGCCGCTTTTGCAAATCCCCCGATGATCGCGGAATTACCCATGATGACCGGGGCATGCTCCGCCTCAAGGACAGACTTGACCGGGACACCCTGGCCGTCAGATTTCACCAGGTCAGCATTGAAAATGACCGCATGCTCCGGGTTCAGCCGGTCCCGGTGCCGGGCGATGGTCTCCTGGTTGAGGGCAAGAATGAAATCGAGAGTATCCCTGCAGCTCCCGATATCCTGTTCTGAGCCTCTGACGACCGTAAAATTATGACCGCCCCGGATCAGGGAGGGGTAGTCGAAGTACAGGTAAATCCGGTACCCCAGGTGGTTCAGCAGCTGGGCTACCATCGAGCCGGCACTGTTGATGCCATCTCCCGCCTTCCCGCCAATCAAAACCGATACTTCTTTCATGCAGGTTCGCCGCATGTTCTGGTTCAGCCGTCACAGGTATATAGATTGGGATACCGGAGGGCAGGTTCTCATCAGGAAGATCCGGGCATTTCACCCACCCTGCCCCGGGCAAACTATTCCCAATAGGTATATAACCCGGCTGGCACCAACCATCAGTTCTATACAGAGTCATTCTATCTTCTATCTGGCCGGGCCTGTACGTTTGCAAAAATATCGATACACGGTATACAATTCGTTCAATTGATATCCGGATAGCGCAGAACAGGTGAGGAAATAGTGAATACGAATGGCCTGATATCAGATAAAAAAGCCTACTCTGTCCACACCACCAGCGGGATGGATATGGATGGCCTGATCAAGGCTATCCGGCATACCAACCTCGGGATCCGTTGGAGAGCGGCACTCGCCCTCGGTGAGATCGGGGAACCCGCGGTAAAACCCCTGATCCGCGCACTCAAGGAGAATGACCAGGATGTCCGGTGGCTCGCAGGGCTTGCTCTCGGGACGATCGGCGAGGCCGCAATCCCCCATCTCATCCGGGCGCTGTCTGACGATGATCATGATTTACGGTGGCATGCCACCCTGGTCCTGGCCAGGATCGGTGAACCATCCATCCAGCCGCTCATTGCCTCCCTCCGGGATGAAGACAGCGATGTCCAGTGGCGAAGTGCATTTGCCCTCTCCCTCATAGGTGAGCCTGCGGTCGGGCCCCTCATCCTTGCGCTGAAAGACCAGCTCTGGTGGGTCAGGGTCAGGGCAATATGGGCGCTCGGCGAGATCCGTGACCGGCGTGCCGTTGAACCATTGATCCAGTCCGTCAACGACCAGGACTGGTATGTCCGCTGGAGCGCCGCGGATGCACTCGGCAAGATCGGGGACAAACAGGCGGCGATGTGCCTTGGCAAGGCACTGAAGGAATCGGATTCATTTCTCCAGGTACCGGCTTCCTGGGCCCTCGGCAAACTGGGCAGCGGGGCCCCGGTCGACGCCCTCATCCAGTCCCTCAAAAATTCCGACTGGTATGTCCGCTGGGGGGCCGCGGATGCACTGGGAAACATCGGTGACGCAAAGGCGCTTGAACCCCTGAAAAATCTGCTTGAGGACAAGGACGATTACGTGCGCCGTGCGGCAGACGACGCGATCACCAAGATCCTGAACAAAAAACAGAGGGCAGATGCCGGTAAAAGGGCTTGACCGCCCCATGAAATCCCTTATTTCTGCATCAGCTGCTCAAGAACGGTTTTCAGGTCATTGATCTTGTAGGGCTTGGAGAGTATCCCGGAAAAACCGTACTGTTCGAAATTCTGCACAACCGGATCATTGGTATAGCCGGTGGACACGATCGCCTTTACCGCAGGATCAAATGCCCTGAGGTGTCGAATCGCGTCTTTCCCGCCGATGCCGTTCGGGATCGAAAGGTCGAGAATAACGATATCAAAGGGATGTCCGGCAGCTTTTTCCTTTGTATAGAGATCCAGCGCCTCCGCCCCGTCCCTGGCAAAACTCGCATCATACCCAAGGAATGTGAGCACCTCGAGAGTCACATCGAGGATGATCTGTTCATCATCCATCAGGAGGATCTTTCCCTTGCTGGTCATACAGGGCCTCTTCTCTTACGTACTATTTCTTGCTGCATATACTATATAGTATATCATATATCAGCGGCCCGGACAGCCGGTTCCTCCGGGTCCGGACTTCACCATGGTAATGATGTTCGCAATCGCTGATTTTACTGCCATCCGCCAGTCCTGCGAAGGTGTGAGTCTCCGCTATTTCTTCAATGCCCGCAGCCTTGTTGCCTCTTCCTTGTCTTCCACCCGGAGCAGGAAGGTTCCGTGACAGGGTTTGGTATACGGGAAGATGACAAAATCTCCATCGAGCCCTATCGCAATCGGGGGGAGGCCGATGACATGGACATCGAAGATCTTGAAACCGGGCTGGACATCGATCGATTCCTTGAAATTACTCCGTATGTAGTCGCGGGACTCTTTGAACGTCGCGTCCCGCAGCACGATCTCATAGTTCATCGATTCTACGCAGCCCACGGTGCCACCTCGTCGATCGCCTTTTTCAGGGGCAGGGGGTTGTGGACCGCCTTTGCCGCAATGATCGTACAGGGAAACTCGATCTTCTTCACCTGCTCGTCGAAATGTTCGCCATAGACAAGGGCATACAGTTTCGCTCGGGAGATCGCTCCCATGGTCGCTGCGTAGCTGACCCCCGCGTCGTTGTGGATGAAGACGAAGCACTGGTCAAAGTCCCGTTTCTTCTCCGTGATCAGCGCGACGGCACGATCGAGGTCGATGACCTCGCCAAGGTAGTGCCGGTCCGGATCCGAAACGACAAGCAGGGTGTTTGCCGACCTGTTGCCGGCAACAACCGGTGTTATCCCGGCCTTTTTCAGCCGGTTGATGAGATAGAGCGCGATACTGGTCTGCACCGGTACCTGCGGACACCCGAGCACGAGGAGTGCTGTTGCTGGCTTTGTTGTCGGTTCACCTGTCACGATTTCACGTTCCCTGCGATATAGTATAGTTTCTTTACTCAGCTACAGGAAATACCTTTACACATCACGGCCGCACCTGCCGGAAATGTTCATATCATACCTGCGTTTCGCCATGGACCCATGCAAGGTAGGGAGGGTGCCCGGCAGTAACCGGCACCGCGATGATCTCCGGCACTTCGTAGGGGTGCAGGGCCCGGAGTTCCCGGATGACCATGCCGGTATGCTCCTTCCGGGTCTTCAGGATGAGCAGGTGCTCTTCGTCATCACAGAACTCCCCCTTCCAGCGGTACCATGACCTGACAGGCATCATATTTACGCAGGCCACGAGGTGACGGTCGAGAAGCGCCCGTACAATCTCTGCGGATCTCGACGGGGGGACCGTGGAGAGGATCACACAAATTTCCGGCACCGGGTCCGGGCTTTCTGATTCCACCATGACGATGAATGTTGGACTGCGGGATAATAAGGATAGTTCTTTTTCATACCCCCGGTTGGAATGAACCTACCGGCACGGGGAGTTAAATTCTAGAGAATACAGCGCAAATAGTGGGTACTTATGTACGCATCACGCATGGATAATCTCCCGCCGTACCTTTTTGCACGGATCGACGAGATGAAAGCGGAGCAGCTGAGAAAAGGGGTCGACATCATCGACCTCGGCGTAGGGGATCCGGACCTCCCGACGCCACCCCATATCGTGGCCGCCCTCTGCAGGGCAGCGCAGGACCCGGAGAACCACCACTATCCCTCCTATGCCGGCATGCCCTTGTACCGCAGCGCCGTGGCAGGCTGGTACAGAAAGCGCTTTGGCGTTACCCTCGATGCAGGAAAGGAAGTCCTCGCCCTCATGGGCTCCAAGGACGGCATTGCCCACATTGCCGAGGCGTTCGTGAACCCGGGCGACTATGTCCTTGCCCCGAGCCCCGGCTACCCGGTCTACCGGACCGGCACCCTCTTTGCCGAGGGCAGGGTCCACGAGATGCCGCTCCTTCGGGAGAATAATTTTGTTCCCGTGCTGGACGATATCCCTGCAAAGGTCGCAAAAGCGGCGAAACTCATGTTCGTCAACTATCCCAACAACCCGACCGCGGCAGTCGCTCCAGACGGGTTTTACAAAGAAGTCGTCGATTTCGCCCGCGGGCATGGCATCGTCGTAGTCTCGGACAATGCGTACTCCGAGATTGCCTACGACGGTTACCGCGCCCCGTCATTCCTTGAGACCCCAGGGGCAATGGAGGTCGGCATCGAGGTGCACTCGCTCTCCAAGACCTACAACATGACCGGCTGGCGGATCGGCATGGCAGTCGGCAACGCGGAGGTCCTTGCAGGTCTCGGGCGGGTGAAGACCAATGTCGACTCCGGGGTCTTCAACGCGGTCCAGCACGCGGCGGTCACGGCGCTGACGGGGCCGCAGGACTGCGTGAAGCAGGCCTGCGCCACGTACCAGGAACGCCGGGACGTGCTCATCTCCGGACTGAGGGGCCTCGGTTTTGACGTGCCGTCACCAAAAGCGACTTTCTATGTCTGGCTCCCGGTCAGCGACTGCATGGCGTTCAGTGCACGGCTGCTCAACGAGGCGGGCATCGTTGCAACCCCGGGGGTGGGCTTCGGCTCGAGCGGGGAAGGCTACGTGCGGTTTGCCATCACCCGTCCAGTAGGACGGATCCAGGAAGCGATTGAGCGGATGCGGAGGATGAAACGGTGAGGCTCGGCCATCACCTCACCATCCAGAACGGCCACCTGCATATCGGCGGCCACGACTGCATTTCCCTCGCACGCCAGTACGGGACGCCGCTGTATGTCACGAGCGAGGACCGGGTATGCGAACAGTTCCTGAGTTACCGGAAGGCGCTCTCTGCCCGGTACCCGAAGGTGCAGGTGCTCTTTGCAGCTAAGGCAAACGGCAACCTTGCGGTCATGCGGGCGCTCGCACGGCTGGGTGCAGGCGCAGATATCTTCTCTTCAGGGGAACTCACTCTCGCGCTTGCCGCCGGCATGGCACCGGAAAAACTGCTCTTCAACGGCAGCTCGAAGACCCCGGCAGACCTGAAGCTAGCGGTGGAAAAAGGGGTGAAAGTCTCGGTGGACTCCCTCGACGAACTCCACCAGCTCGATGCTGCAGCACGGGCTGCGGGAACGACCGCGAAGATCGCGTTCCGCGTGAACCCGGCCCTCGAAGTCCCCACGCACCCGAAGATCGCAACCGGGCTTGCGACCAGCAAATTCGGGATCCCCCACCGGGAGATCCCTGCGGCCTACCGGGAAGCCCTTGCGTGCAGCAATATCCTGTCGGTCGGGATCCACTGCCATATCGGGTCGCAGATCCTCGATGTCGAACCATTCGCGCGGGCCGCCGAAGTGATGGTGCGGATAGCGAAGGAGATCACGGAGACGGGCGTGAACCTGGAGTTCATCGATCTCGGCGGCGGGCTTGGCATACCGTACCATCACGATACGGACCCGGCGCCGACACCGGAGGACTACGCGGCAAAGGTCGTGCCGGTCTTCAAAGCAGGTGTCGAGGCATGCGGCATCACCCCGGAACTCTGGGTCGAGCCCGGGCGGTCACTCACAGCCGACTCCACCGTCCTCCTCACCCGGGTCAACTCGACCAAGGCCGCCCACAAGAGGTTTGCCAACGTAGACGCCGGTTTCAACCTGCTCATCCGTCCCGCGATGTATGACGCCTACCATGAAGTGATCGTTGCCAACAAGGCGGACAGGCCCCTTACCACGGAATACACGGTCACCGGGCCGATCTGCGAGAGCGGGGACATCCTTGCGCCTGACCGGAAGCTCCCGCAGCTGGAAGCCGGCGACATCATCGCCGTACTCGATGCCGGAGCCTACGGCTTTGCGATGTCCTCGCAGTACAACAGCCGCCCCCGCTGTCCCGAGGTGCTGGTCAGGGGCCCCGATGCCGCTCTGATGAGGCGGGGGGAGACTGTCGGCGACCTCACCTCAACGATGGAACAGCCGCCCTGGCAGCGGTAGGCGGAGGCCTGGCCGTGCTCTTCCACCACGCGCTGGTCGACGACCTCATAACAAAAGAGGAGTTCGAACAGCGTGTCGAGGCAAAGATCGAAGAGTGCGGCGACCTCGTCGACGAACCGACCGCGGCGATGCTCGTCGTCGGCGAACTGGGCCGGCAGCACGTGAAGATCAGGGGGCTGTCGGCAAAGTCCAGCCTCTTCTCTTTTTTCGGGAAAGTCATCGACAAGACCGAGCCGAAGGAGTTCGAGCGGGCCGATGGCGAGAAAGGGGGGGTTGCCACCCTGCTGCTGGGGGACGAGACCGGGACGACCCGCGTCGTGCTCTGGGACGAGAAGGCGGGGGCGGTCCTTGACATAGCTGCCGGTGACGTACTCGAGATCATCGGCCGGCACCCGGGAAAGAGCACCCGGGAGATCTATGCCCTTGCCATCCGGAAGTCCAGCTGCGAGATCACCTGCCCCGCTCCTCCTGATGGGACCTTGGGCGGGAGCCTGTCAGACGAACCGGTAGATCTCGATGCCGTCCTGATCGCAGTGAAAGGGCCCCGGACATTTACGAAGAGAGACGGCACAACCGGCGAGATGGTGGAAGCAGTCATTGGTGATGCGCTCGGGACCGCCCGGGTCGTTGCCTGGGTGCCGGAACTGCTCCTCGGTATTCCTGCCGGTGCAACCGTCCGGATAACCGGGGCAAAACCGAATGTGCGCGACGAAGGGAGAAATTACAGCCTTGACGAGAAGAGCAGCGTTTCGATGACCGATATCCAGGTGCCGGTCCCGTTCTCACCCCTGGATTCGGTCAGTGACCGGGGCATCTACACCATACAGGGAGTAATAAAAGAAGTAAAAGAACCACGATCGTTTACTACACGGAAAGGTGCCACGTCCTGGGTACGGAATATTGTCGTGGGTGAGGGGGATGATGATCTCAGGGTTGTACTGTGGGGGGAGAATGCACTCGTCCCGCTCAGTCCCGGGGACCGGATCGAGGCCTACCATGCCACTGCCCGTGCCGGGCGGTTTGGGGGGATCGAACTGGGGGTGGGAAGAGGCAGCGCGTTCCGGGTACCGAACGAGGTATCCCGCCCCATCGTCTTCTGCGGTACCATCATCTCCGGGCCGGGGTGCACCTTCATCGATGATGGCACGGATCGCTACCTTATTGACGGTGAGTTCGCTGAGGGAAGCCGGATACGCGTGACCGGCACCCTTTCAGGCAGCAGGATTATCCCTGAACAGACTGAACCTGCCGGAATGAACGCGGACGAGATACTGGCACAGATCCGCAGCTTCAGGGAGCGCCTGGCCCGGTAAATTCACTTTCACGCCACGCAGTCCGGGAGTTTATATATCAGTCTTTAACATCTTGTTGTGCCATAGGAGATGTACAAGACATGGCTGAAGGACCATTGGAAATTGAAGATTTGCCGGGCGTCGGCCCGAGCACCGCAGACAAGCTCCGGGAAGCAGGTTACCTCTCGGTAGAAAGCATCGCAACCGCATCGCCGGCAGAGCTCTCGGAGGTCTCCGAGATCTCCGAATCGACCGCAAAGAAGATCATCAAGGCCGCCCGGGAGGCAGCTGATGTCGGGGGATTCAAGACCGGGAAGGACATCTTTGAGCAGAGAAAGGATGTCCGGAAACTCTCGTTCCGGGTCTCCGAACTGGATAATCTGATGGGCGGGGGCCTCGAGACACAGGCGATCACGGAGATGTACGGCGAATTCGGTTCCGGCAAGAGCCAGATCGTCCACCAGATGGCGGTGAACGTCCAGCTCCCGGAAGAACAGGGCGGTCTTGCCGGCAGCGTCATCTATATCGATACAGAAAACACCTTCCGTCCCGAGCGTATCGAGCAGATGGTCAACGGGCTCGGGCTCGACGATATCCCGGATGCCCAGGAATTCCTGAATAATATCCATATTGCCCGGGCCCACACGTCGGACCACCAGATGCTCCTGATCGACAACTCCCGCGAACTGGCAAACGAACTGAAAGAGAGCGACAAGCCGGTCAAGCTCTTCATCATCGACTCGCTCACGGCCCACTTCCGGGCAGAATATGCCGGCAGGGGAACCCTTGCAGCCCGCCAGCAGAAACTGAACCGCCACATGCACGAGCTCTTCAAGCTCATTGACGAGCACAACGCGGTCGGGCTTGTCACCAACCAGGTCATGTCCAACCCGGCGGTCTTCTTTGGAGACCCGACAAAACCGATCGGTGGCAACATCGTCGGCCATACGGCAACGTTCCGTCTTTACCTGCGCAAGAGCAAAGGCGGAAAACGCATTGCACGTCTCGTGGACAGCCCCAACCTTCCCGAGGGAGAAGCTCCATTCATTGTTGAAGAGGCGGGTCTCAAACCGTGCTGAAAGCGCTCCTGACCGATATTGACGGGACACTTACCGATCCCTCACGGAGGATCAGTACCGGATCCATCGAAGCGATCCGGTCCCTCACCGATCGGGGGGTTAGGGTGGTACTGGCAAGCGGGAATACGTCCTGCTTCATGGACGCACTCTGTAAGATGATCGGAACTGACGGCACGTTCATTGGAGAAAACGGCGGGGTATTCCGGACAGGGTTCAGCGGCCCCCTCCATATTACCGGAGACCAGGGAGAGTGTAAAGATGCCCTCGGAATACTCCAGGCGTATTACCGGCAGAAGGGGCGGGAACTCGAGCTCTTCAACCCGGCGTACCGGTTTGCGGACCTCGCGTTTGCCCGGACGGTCCCTGTCGAAGAAGTGAAGAACATCCTCCGCGATCACCCGGTGCAGGTGATTGACACCGGGTATGCAATTCACCTGCAGTCCCCTGGCATCAACAAAGGGACGGCGCTCGTAGCACTCGCGGAGGAGATGGGTCTTTCCCCGGCCGATTTCCTCGCGGTCGGCGATTCAGTCAACGATATCCAGATGCTCAGGACTGCCGGGACAGGGATAGCGGTGGCAAATGCGCATCCGGAAACAAAAGCGGTGGCCGATTATGTCACGGAAAAAGGATATGGCGACGGGTTCACCGAAGCCGTCAAAAAATATTCGTCTTATTTTCTCGCGAGATAGCGATCCACGACAATATAGTCTTTGATGTCCTTGACCGCCTCGAACGGGATGAGCAGGAGCTTGTCATCTTCCAGGTTGTAACCCTCAGTGGAAAAGGCCTGGTCCGGGTGAATGATCATCTCGCAGACCTGCCCGGAATCAAAATCTACCCGGATGTTCTTGAGGGTGCCGATGAGCTTGCCGTCATTGCTCATGATCTTCTTTCTCGAAAGGCTGCGGGCAAATATACGAGTCATAAAAAAATTGACGATGTATAAATATTTAAATTGTTCTAAAAACCGGAGAAAAAAGAGTATTTTCCAGGACAAATGGCGCACAAACGTTATTTGAATATTTCAGCTGCCATCCGGATGTCGGATCCCCGCAGGGTCTTTCTTCCAGCATGGTCGGACATCTTCTTTGCCTCTTTTGCAAGAAAGATGCCGTATTCCTCCATCAGGGCGGCAAGGGTCTCGGTGGCATCGGAGCTCACACGCTCGGCACCGGCTTTCTTGATGATACGTTCAACAGCTGCCTGGGAAAGTTCTGTCATAAAACCTCGGTTCCTCCCATACAATTTACCTTGGCATATCTAAAGATATTGCATTTAAAACGAGGGGAATACCCGGATGATATCCGACTGGGTGAGGATGCCGACCGGTTTCCCGTCCTCGACCACGACCAGCCTGCCGATCTCCCGCTCCTTGAACCTGCGGATGACCTCGAACAGTTTCGTATCTGAAGACGCTTCGACGACATCAGCAGTCATCACCCCGGAAACCTCCGTGGTGAGCGGCAGTCCTTTTTCAATGGCCTTTGCAATATCGCTCATCGTGATAATACCGGCAAGCCGGCCATTATCCATGACCGGGGCGCCATGGATGCGGTCACGGTTGAAGAGGAGAAGGGCGTCCATGAGCGTATCCGGGCTTTTCAGGGTCTTCAACGGGGTGCTCATGTAGTTTTTTATCGGCTTCTTGGGCAGCGAGATCATCTCGGATGTCGAGATGAGGAGGGACTGGCGGGACTCGTCCCTGCCGAAGACCTCTCCCCGGATCATGAGTTTGTTGACCGGCGTGGGACCGATCGTGATCTGGTCACCGATCTCGAAGAGTTTTGCCGAACCGACGAGTTTGATCACCGCGTGGCAGACATCCGGGTGGCAGAGCGTGGTAAAATCGATCTCCTTGACATTTGCTCCCGAGACGGGCTCCCCGTTCCTGCTGATCCTGACATCATAGTCGCCTCCGGAAACGTTCAGGTTGAGTTCCGCATAGGCAAGGGCCGTCGGTATGTATCCCCCTTTCGGGCCCGGTACGCCGTCCACGAGCCCGATGGCTTTCAGGGCCTGCATCTGGTTGCGCACCGTCCCGGGGTTGCGCTGGATCATCTCGGCAATATCTTCCCCTTTGATGGAATGCGACTGCTGGTGGTAGAGGGTGATAAGGGTGATGAGGATATCCTTCTGGATCAGGGACAGGTCCATAACGATAAACCGTATGGCATTCCATAAATATATAGGTAGGCGATTTGTGGAATTCGAAAAAATGCCGACGGTCCCGACTGCCGATGAGATCCTGGACCGGAGTTTCCGCCGTGCGGCAAAGAAGATGAAGGAGAAGATCAACAAGGAGCGGGCGAACGAGGAGTTCGTCCGTGCAGTCGGCGCGGCGATCCACGACCGGCTTGTCTATATCATACGGGGGTTTCCCGAGTTTGACCAGATCCCCCCGTTTTACCGGGAAATGGCCGACATCCTGTACGGGATCGATACCATAAAACAGTCCCTTGGTGCTGTCGGGTGGGCTGCGAAGCACACCAAGATGGTGGGGAGCCAGATCGCCATGCAGTCGCGGAGAGCGGACGATACCCTTGTCCTGAGAAAACGGGCGGTCGCCCGGCTCGCTTCCATGGTCCACCAGATTGACAAAGACCTCCGCTTCCTCAACGAGGTCAGGAACGTGCTCCGCAAACTTCCCCATGTCGAAGACGCATTCACGACTGTGATCGCGGGTTACCCGAACGTTGGAAAATCCTCGTTCATCCGCCGCGTTTCCTCTGCCGAACCGCAGATTGCCTCCTATCCGTTCACCACAAAAGGTATCATCGTGGGGCACCGGGAGATGGGACGGGAGCGGATCCAGTTCGTCGATACGCCCGGCATCCTCGACCGCCCGGCGGAGGAGCGGAATCAGATCGAACGGCAGGCACTCTCCGCCATAATGAATGTCGCCGATGTGGTCCTCTTTATTCTCGACCCTTCGGAGCACTGCGGCTACCCGATGGGTGTGCAGCTCAACCTGCTCGGGGAAGTACAGGGGATGGTGGCTGTGCCGATCGTTGTCGTGGCAAACAAATCGGATATTACCGTGTCTGAAGGGTATCTCACCATGTCCACGCTGACGGGCGAGGGGGTGGATGCGGTGCTGGACGCTATTCTCGTCCACAAGCCGGCACCGGAGGAGAGAAAGAGGGCTTCGGATATTCTGTCTCCTCTCTCCCATGAACCCGAAGAGATAGTTGCTGATGAATATTCCATTACCGGAGAGGAAGGCGGGCGCGAACGGAAGCCGAAGCCCAAGAGGGTGAGGAAGCCCCGGACGAAGACAGAAGTTTCCCGGTAGCTTGTCTGATCTGTGGCGACGACCCACAGCCCGCGAACGTAAACGGTTGTGCCTCTCATTGTAATCCCGGCAGTATGCAATTTTGGAGTCGTATTGTCATAGCCCCGGGGTCACCCAGGAATGATAACAAACTTTATCCGAAATTACTCCCTCAAAGGAAGGAACGATGAAGGAACTCCGGAGTGAAATTGAAATTCAGGTGTCGGCGGAAAAGGTGTGGCAACTCCTCACCGACTTTACCAGTTTTCCACGATGGAACCCGTTTATCCGCCGGGCGAGGGGAAACATTCTGGTGGGGGAACGGCTCGAAGTCACCATTCAGCCTTCCGGTACGAGGGGAATGATCTTCCGCCCGACTGTTCTCAAAGCCGAGCCGAACCGGGAGTTGCGGTGGTCCGGCCATCTTCTCGTACCCGGACTTTTTGACGGTGAGCACATCTTTACCATCGAACCGTTGGAAACAGATCGGGTTCGTTTTATCCAGCGTGAGATCTTCACGGGCTTACTTGTCCCGTTGTTTGCACTGGGACTGGATACCGATACGCGACGCAGTTTTGAAGAAATGAATAAGGCGCTGAAATTCAGAGCAGAGCAAACCGGATAGCAGGAGCGGCCGGCTATAGCCAGCGTACAGCCCAAAACGATGAACATAGCCGATAAAATCCTGTTCCCCAGATGTAGCCTCCCGCTCCCGCTCTCATTTTCCACCCCTGCCATTTCCCCGGACGACCTTTTCCACAGGATCCCGGCTCCCGGATCATCGTTCGAAGAATGCCTCCGGCATTCTTCTCAAGCTCTTGCTACCATTGGGCAGCAATCGCTCATCCAAAAGGCAACAATTAGACGTTTTTCAAAGGCTGAAATGCCCCTCAAATAAGCAAAATAACCGTTTTACAGTCCTATTTCAAAATCACTGTGCTGTAATTCGCCAAAAAGTGCGACCCTCCAAAAACCGACCTCTCAGATCAGGCTTATTTCGCCAAACTGAGCATTTTGCGGGCAGTTATTTTTCAGGGGGATTGTAGGTACAAGCTATACCTGAAAAAGGAAGCGGAGGATCACTTCGACGGTACCAGGAACGGGCAGAAGTACCCTCCCCCTACCACTGAAACCCCCTCCAGATACCGACGACCGGTCGAGTCCCTCAAAATCAAAATCTCTCGATTTTGCAAAAAAATTTTCGCAATATGCCAAAAAGTTTATACACAATGCACAAAATATATTACATTGTGGGAACGATGAAACACCAGACTCTCATGTACGGCAGCATCCTTGCCGTCGGTATCATTGCCGCCGTGATATGCGTCGGCATGGTCACCGGATCTTCGGTCGCAAAACCGTTCATCTCCGTTGACCCGATCAGCGATAAGAACATTGGCGACCAGTTCGCCATTACCGGTACAACCAGTCTCCCGGCCGGAACGGAGATTCTCGCGGAAGTCTATCCCGCATCCTTCGAAGACAAAACAGGGACCGGGAGCGGAGTATTTTCCGGGGCCACGGGGACCATCACCGTCACGGGCGGGACCGGGGGTGCCAATACCTGGTCATTCCCTCTCGACACCTCGACCTTCCAGCCGGTGGAATATCTGGTGAATATATCAACTTTTACGGGCGACCCTGCGAAAGGAGATTTTAAGAAAGGAGATATCTCCGGCACGGCCCGGCTCACCCTTCTCCCGGGATCGGGAACAGCTGCTGCCGGTACGTCCGCGGCTCAGGACAAGGCTGCCGCGGCCGGTATCCTCATCGATGCCATCCATGATACGACCGCCGGGGACTCCTTGGTCGTGACCGGCAGGACCAGCCTCCGGGCCGGCACGGAACTCGTCGTTAAGGTAATCCCTTCATCCACGGACGGTGCCGCGATAGCAAACGCCGTGATGAACCCGGAGATCGCATCGGGTACAAAAGTTACTGAGGGCCGGGGTACAGACAACCGCTTCACGGTGACGCTCGATACCCGGAACCTCTCTCCCGAAGAACATATCATCCTTGTCTCTGACGTGAACGGCGATGCTGCAGGCACCGGGGGAATGTACACCGGTTCGGCACTCTTCAACATCATCGCAGCCGCCACCGGCACGACCGGAAATAACGCGGCACAGTACATCACCATCGATCCCGTCGCCGACAAGACGACCGGGGATCTCCTGGTCGTTTCGGGTTCGACGAACCTTCCGGTAGGAACTGACCTGATAGTCCAGATCCCCGGCTCCAATGGAGGTGCAAGGGTGCGTGCAGGCACGGGCGGAGTGAACCGCTTCTCCTCAGCGATCGATACCTCCGTCATCGAACCCGGCACGAAATCGATCACGGTCACCAACATGATCGGTGACGTGGAAAAAGGAGATTACCGTAAGGGCGATGTCACTGCGTCCGCCTCCTTCACGCTGGAAGGCACCTACCTTACCACGGACACGCCGGTAAAGGCAACCATCACCAGAGACGATTTCATAACCCTGAACGCGATCGGCGACCGGTCATTCGGGGACCAGTTCCTCGTCACCGGGACGACGAGCCTTCCCGTGGGAACCGAAGTCATGTGGCAGGTAACACCGGCCTCGCTCACAACCAATCCAAACCAGACCGGGACCATGACCGGGATGATGGCCAATTCCCAGGTGACGAAAGGGACCGGCACTACCGACCGCGTGTCGTTTGCCCTGGATACGTACGAGCTCCTCCCGGAGCAGTACAACGTATCCGTATCGACAGTCGCCGGGGACCTCTCGAAGGGTGATTTCAGGACAGGCGATCTGACGGGATACGTGCTCTTCACCCTGAAATAACGGTTATGCGCACCACCGGAACACCCACTCATTTTTCCGGAGACCGGGAGAGACGGCAAAAACCCGGGCGAAGATCGGAAACCGGGTCATCGCCCCCGTTGCTGTCTTTCCTTCTACGGGAAAAAATCCGGCGCTTGCTCTCCCTCGTAATGAAGCTGAGCACCCTGCCAGACCCGTCCAGGAGAAATCATGAAAAAAGACCAGAAACCCAACATCGGGCTCACCTGTCTCGCCGTACTCATCATCGCCGCAACCCTGGTGATCGCCGGCTGTATGGAATCCACTCAGGGCCCGCAGGATCAGGTAACCGCCGCAAATGACAAGCAGAGTAAAAACCCCGCCGCGGGCGCCTTTGTCGCGACAGGGACAACGGCTGCACCGGCTCCGCTGAAAACAACGCAGACCGCGTCAGCACCGGCTCCGTCCACCCCGTTTATCACGATCGATCCCATCGGCAACAAAACCACCGGTGACCTGATAATCTTCTCCGGTACAACAAACCTGCCTCCCGCGTCACCGGTGTATCTGAAAGAGATTAATGAAAGCACCGGGGAACCGGCGGTGATAGCAAATGCAATAGCCTGCCCGGACTCCCGCGGGGAAAACCGCTGGACCGTTGTCTTCGATTCCACGGACTCGATGAGACCGGGAGAATACCGTTACCTGGTGTCTACCCCGGGCGGTGAAATAAACAGTTCGGTACAGTTCAACCTCTCAGGCACGTTCCTGGGCCCGGAAGCCATCAGGTATTACCAGGACGGTTCCAAGACCGCAACCATCAGCGGTTCCGGTTCGTATCCTTACATCACGGTAGATCCCATCGGCGACCGGCATGAAGGCGACATCTTCCGGATTTCGGGCATAACCAATCTTGTTGAAGGCACCATGTTGTACGGTACCGTGTGGCCGGTATATTATGAAGACCGGTCGAAGAGACCGGCGACGATATCAAAGGATCCCTGCGACTGGCAATTTAACATGATTGGATATCCCGTTGCCGTTGTAAAGGGCACCGGGGATACTAACCGCTGGTCGTTCCCGGTGGACACGATTATGCTGCCAAAAACCGGAATGATCGTCCATGTTTCGACGGTAAACGAGGCTTTCACCGTAAAGGAGTTCTACGGTAATGCAACGTTCAATCTGACATAACGCACAGGAAATGTTGATCCGGGAAAACCAAAGCTAAACATTTTTCACCAGATGCACAAAATATATTACATCGTGAGCCTATGAAGAAAAAATACCTGAACTGGGCCGGCATCATTGCCGTTGCGATCCTCGCGATCCTGTTTGCGGGCATCCTCATCACCGGCACCTTCACCTTCTTCCCCACGGCATCCATCAATCCGGCAGCCCCTCTGGATGCCGGCGATCTGATGGTCATCTCCGGGACTACGAACCTTCCGGCAGGCGGGGAACTGGTACTTGATATCCTCCCGGCTTCCGGTTCGGATGCCGGTAACGGCGTCGGGACAGATGCAATCATTGAACGGGGTTCCGGCATGACCAACACCTGGTCCGCCGCGGTGGACACGACCAGCCTCGCACCTGGGGAATACCTCATAAACGTTACGACACTCATTATCAATGCGACGGACGGCACCATCACCACCGGGAACCTGCTCGCAACATCCCGGTTTACGCTCGGCACCCCGGCAGGGGGACCGGCTGGAGCCGTAAATCCGCGGGTAAACCGGACGCCGTTTATCACCGTAAACCCGATCGGGACGAAACGGATCGGGGACCGGTTCCTTGTAACGGGCACCACGAACCTGCCGGTGGACACGGACCTCCTCTACGCCGTCATTCAGCAGGATAACACCTCGACCTTCTCCCTCGATCCAAAGACCCGGGAGATGACAACGAAGGGCGGAGCGACGGTGACCGGCCTCATCGCGGTTTTCCCGGGGACGGAAGGTGTCAACCGGTTGTCCTTCGGGGTCGACACCACACAGCTGATCCCGGGCCCGTACATCGTGAACGTCTCCACGATACAGGGGAATATCAGTGAGGGGAATATCTCGCCGGGAGAACTCTCCGGTTCCACCGGTTTTACCTTGGAAGACAGCCAGGCCGCCATACCGGCACCGGGAACGGGGGCGAACAGAACCCCGTTCATCACGGTTGATACTCCGGGTGTGCAACCCTTCTTCGGTGAACGCCTCACCCTCACAGGCACAACGAACCTCCCGGCGGGCGACGGGATCATGGTGCAGGTTACCCCGTCATTCACCTCCGACTACTCCGTCATCGTCGATCCCCGTACCGGGGCGGAAGGCGGGTTTTTTTCCGGGATTATGGGTGGCACAGAAGTTGTCCGGGGCGCAGGGGACGTAAACCTCTGGTCGCTGACGATCGAAACCGCGTCGCTGAGGCCGTCAACGTACGAAGTAAATGCATCCACGTATACGCAGGACCCGGCAACAAAGAAGGTCCTGTTCGGCAACGTCTCCGGAACTGCACAGTTTACCCTCCGGGGCTGATACCCATGAAACGGATAACCTACCTCCTCTGCACCCTCCTCACGGCCTCGGCCGTTGCCGCGATGACCGGCTGGTCGATGGCTGCCGGGAACTTCATCGTCCCCGTCATCGCCATTCCCCTGGGGGTCATCGTCTTCCTCGCCTGCCGCCAGAATGTAACCGGGGTGATAGCAGATGAACGTACGGCCCGGATCCGGTCGAAGGCTGCGCTCCGCACCCTCGAGGTTCTGGTGATCGCCGGGACCATCGCTACGGTCATCCTGTATTCCTACGTGGTAAGTGCACCACTCGCCCCGTCCATAACCGGGAAAGTATCCACGAATGCTGACGGGACAAGTTCCATGACCATCAACCTCTACCGGCCGGGCGGCCCGGAACAACCGGAAAACCTCATCCGGTCCACAACGATCGCCAATATCAACGCGATGAATGAATCCGAAGCCATGGATTACTGCTCCTACCTCCGAGAGAGTTACCGGGAGAACGAGAACCGGGGCCTTGTCGGGATGACCGTCGGGAGCATGCTCGTCATAATCCTCGCAACGTTCGGAGCATTTTATCTCTATTACAACAGAAAATACTAACTACACAAGGCTTGCAATGAAGAACCGGATCCGCGTGCTCCGCGCCGAGCACGAAATGACCCAGGAGCAACTCGCAGAGCTTGTCGGAGTTACGCGGAACACCATCATCTCCATGGAGAAGGACAAGTACAGCCCGTCGTTGAAGCTCGGGTACCGTATTGCCCATGTTTTCAATGTCGGGATCGACGACGTGTTCACGTACGAGGAAGACAAGGACGGGCCATCATCGGACGAGGGGTAATCTCCTTTCAGGTCCAGCACGCTGACTCCGACGAAAATACTGTTAATAACGATTGGATGAATCATCGTACTGTTCTTTGTCGGGAGTGGGCTTGACCCTCAAATTTCAGCACCCAGATCCAACCCCCTGCCATTTCCCCGGACGACCTTTTCCACAGGATCCCAGCTCCCGGATCATCGTTCGAAGAATGCCTCCGGCATTCTTCTCAAGCTCCTGCTGCCTTTGGGCAGCAATCGCTCATCCAAAAGGCAATAAAGAGACATTTTTCAGAGGCCAAAATGCCCTTCAGATGAGCAAAATAAGGACAATACAGCCGTATCTCAAAATCACTGTGCTGTAATTCGCCAAAAAGCGCGACCCTCAAAAAACCGACCTCTCAAATCGGGCTTATTTTGCCAAACTGGGCATTTTAAGAGGAGATATCTCTCATGGGGATCATAAGTCACAGACACCCTGAAAAAATGGATCCGGGGGATCACTTCGACGGTACCATAAAGGGGCAGTAGTATCCTTCCCCCACCACCGGAGCCCCTCCGGGCAGCGACGACCGGTCCGGCCCGGGTGCCTCTTCCTTCAGCAGCCGGGAGCCGGCCATGTTCTCCGGCATGGCTTCCGGCGGTATCTCCACGAGCAGGTCGTCGAGCACGAGGAAGTACCGCCACGTCCCGGTCGGAGACCTGACCCAGAGCTCCCGGATGAGTACGGCTGTTGCCGGGACCCGGCGGATCCGTGCGATGTCGCGGGCACACGCGGAGAGGATGTCCTCCGCGGTGCTGGCAACCGTCTTCATCCGCCGGACCTGGACATAGATCGTCAGGAACGCGAGGTGGATGGCGAAGTCGTACAGGAGACCCCGGCCCCGGGAGTTCTCGCAGAGTTTTCCCTGCCGGCGTGCGATCGCCTTTGCCTCCCTGAGTGCCTGGTCAGGTGGCCTCCCCCGGGTCATACGGACCTGCCCCCGGCGGCCCCGGTCGCCATTCTTTGTCTGCCGGCATCCGGCTGCGTGGCCAACGAGAAGCCGGCGAGGCTGCCCGGCGCGAGCTCGCGGGGCAGCGTCTTCGTCCGGACCGAGACGTTGTAGTGATGCCAGTGCGTTCTCTTCACGCTGATGCGATAGATCCTGTCACCGGTCTTCCGGATCTGCTTCGAGATGATCTGCGGGAGGAGCCAGAGCGGGATCTCCTTCTCGTCGTTCGACCGGATACGGACCATCGCGACCACCTCCGCTGCGGAAACTTCGCAATCTTCTGTTCGAAGAGAGCGACCTTCTTCCGGAGCCGGCTCGGCAGCCGCTTCGGCAAAATCCAGGCTGCTGTGAGACCGCTTCCTTTGGATGGTGGCGATTGCACAACCACACCCAATCGCAAAAGTTACGAGTGAGAGCGATAGCGGTGCGGGCTGGGGTTTTGTGGGAGTTTTCGTCGCCGTAGAAGAATGATTTGGGAAGTCAACAACTGCTGTCGGTGTTATCATAACCATAGGAATTGTTTGGTTGTTCCAGCGATTGAAAAAGAAGAATTCATTCTCTGTCGTAGCCGCGACATACTGGCCATCCCGGGAGAGCGAGATTTTTTTAACCCGTGACCGGGCGTCAAACGTCCAGTTCACCGTACCTTTGCCATCAAGCACGACAATCTTTCCGCCAGTGGTACCGAATGCGACGATATTCCCGTCTCCGGAGATGCCCGAGCTCGAAATCACGTCGTGATTGGTGCCGGTGAGCGGCCAGGTCCAGAGCAGCATGCCCTTGCGGTTATAGGTGAGTATTTTGGAGGGTTCCTGATTGCCTAGTGATTGATCCGGATTGATGACGATTGACAGTTTATCTCCGGATGAGGATAGTGACACGTCTGTTATGTCAGCCCCGGTTTTGTAGGACCATTGGGATATCCCCTCACGATTAAACAGCGTTATCCGGTTTCTTCCTTTAGAGGCAACGGCGACATATCTCGCATCATGGGTCATCGCGACACTATTCCCGCCGAGTGTCCTGTCCACCCACAACAAGCGCCCTGTGCGGTCCATGAAATATACATCATTATCACTTGGAGAGAGCCACGAATCATATCCCAATCCACCGGCGACCACATATCGCCCGTCATCAGATACTGCTATACTTACGATAGGAACAGAAGTTGTGTAATTCCAGAGAACGGGATTGCCGCGATCGAAATATGAAATACGGCCCCCGGAAAGAGTCCGATTCATTTCCCCAACGACGATGTAACGCCCATCTTCCGATACCGCAATCGCCGGAATCCAGGTATCAAATTGAATATCCCGGGTTTGCGTGCCGTTCCGGTCGAAAACCAACAACGAATTATCCCAGAATCCTGCGACAACAGTGGACCCATCGCCGGATATCATGACATTCCGGATTTCTTCCGGACTATGATAGTTCCAGAGTATCGTGCCATTCCGGTCAAGATAACTGATGGTATGATCTGATGACCCTGCCAACGAGTCGCCACCATCGGAAATTGAGAGAGGCCTCTCGTTTGGATATGTGCTGTCATTCAACGAAACCGGAGAGGTCCACATGGGTATGATTGACGGAGCAGGCGAATGGAAGGGAAATTTTCCGGAGTCAGGAATGATCGGCGTCTGATTCTTATCGGCCGATACCGGTGTGACAAAAAAAGCCATTATCGCTAACAGGACCACAACGATCAGGTAACTGCCGGTAAGCGAACGAAGGCTGAAGTTCATTATTAGCCTCTCCACTTTTTTTGCATTGATGAAATTACACCGATGATACCCAATGCCGACAGGGTGAAAATAAGAGGGACCGGCGAGGGTTGCGTCATGGATGAAACCGAAGTATTAACGGACATGGGGGGTTGCATCGTTGGCGTTACCGGTGAAGGTGGGGGAGGTTCCACGAGAGTCTGTTTTCTTTTAATGAGCGTGAAAACGAAACTGCCTTGAACGGTGTTGAACGTTGGCGAATCGAGATCCACAAGGTACTCATCCGGCCTGAAATCTTTTGTATCGGGCGTGAAAGACCAGCTGTTGTTCCCGGCGTTTCCCGTAACAACCCTGGTCATCCCGGATGCATTGCTCGGGTTCCCGAACTGCGGACCTCCGGGATTGAAGGCACTCGTACCAATATAATAGTTGATCAATTCACCCGGGGGAAGATTTGTTGATCCGGTGAGGACAAACGTCTCGCCCACCGAATGAATGCCGACCGGGTCTGCGGTGATAAAGAACGGATCACCAATATGGATGAAAGAGGGCCGGCTCTTTGAACTGGTACCTTCCGGGCCGGTAACGGTAAGGTTGACCGTGAAATTCCCATTTCTCTGGTATGTATGGACCGGTTTCTTATCCGTGGATTTTGTTCCGTCCCCGAAGTCCCAGAGCCATTGCGTGATCGTACCTTGGGAATATTGCTGGAATTCAGCGCTGCATGGTGCCGGATGCGAGGTGTAAATAACGTCAAAGTCAGCAACCGGCGGGAACGGGCCGACAAGAATAAAGGCCCAGTCTTTCACCGTACTGGTGCCAGCCGGTCCGGAGACCATCAGCCCAACCGAGTAGTTCCCCTGTTTCTGGTAGGTATGCACCGGGTTTTGTTCTGCCGAGATAGTTCCGTCGCCGAAGGTCCAGAGCCACCCCGTAATGTCCCCCATTGAGTTATCGTTGAAGGTGACCGTGAGAGGTGCGTAATCGGCACGCTGAGGATCGGCGCCGAATTGTGCAACCGGTGGCTGGGGACCGACCGTGACGCATCCCGGGTAGGTGAAGGTATCTGTCCCTGACGGTCCGCTGACAGTAAGGGTTACATTGTAGGTACCGTTGACCCGGTAAGTGTGGACCGGATATTGTTCAATTGAACCAGAGCCGTCGCCAAAAGACCAGTTCCAGCCGGTGATTGTCCCCTGCGAATAATCTGAAAACTGTACTTTCAGGGGAGGATTTCCCTGATTTGGCATGGGTGAGAACGATGCAACAAGCAGTGCCGGTGTCGGCGTTGCGATACCTCTCTCTGTTGCATCGATGATTGTCATCACCAGCAGGTTCCCGGAAAGGACAAAGGTAATATTTCCCTCAGAATCAACGAACGCCCCGTTTGGTACGTTATGATTATGCTGAGCGCCGGTATCGTACACGGCAAGGAACTGGGTACCGTTCGGGTAAAAAACGCGGTCGACTCCATCGTCTGACTGGAGGATGATCGAACCGGTGGGGATCAGATAAACACCGGTTTGTTCCGCCGTGCTGAGTTCCTGGTTCAGGATCACCGGTTCCATCGAACTGTTGACCTGCAATGGCGGCAGGGAATATTTCCCGGAGTTCGGGACGATCACGGTTTGAATAGTATCAGCCGATACCTGTGCGACAGGTATGATCATCAGTGCCAGGACCACTATCATCAGGCAGTATCTCGATAAAAAGTAATGACGGGATTTCATGTTACCGCTTCCATCTTTTCTGCATTAACGAGATCACGCCAATGAGGCTGAGCGCCGCTATCGGGAAAATAAGAGAAAGCGGCGAGGGTCGTGTGGCTGCGGGCTTTTTCGCCGCACTGGAATCCAGCATCATCTCCCGGGAGAACAGGGTCTCGTTATCCACTGCACAGGTGCGGATTGCTGAAGTATCGACGGTGAAATTCCAGTGGCCGCGGTACGGATCGAATTTGGTCACGGCGATTTGGATCTTCTGGGCATCGCAGGGGACAGGTGCCAGATGCAATATGACCTTGTTCACGCCATTTCCGTACCAGGATGATAACGTGTCCCGGAAATCCCGCGCTGTTCCGTCGTCGACACGGTATTCAGTGGTCACCTGCGAGAATCCCGGGGGTGAATCAGAACCTTTCCGGGGCGCCGGGGCGGTGACCGTCAGGTTTGCAAAGCCCCCTCGTTCGTCGAGTGCGAGAGATTCAAGCGTTGCGGTTACTTCGTTATCGGTTACCGTTGTATCGGGGTACAGGGAACCGGCCAGCGCACCCTGCGGGTACTGGATGATGACTTCCGATCGGGCATTCATAAATCCGGGATCCGGACCGAATGTAATGGTTGAATCCCGGGTGAGATTCTGAATAAACTTTGCCTGTGCCGTCAGATAATACACACCCGGGTCCACCTGGACCTGATAATCGTTACACTGATCCCAGGTAAGGATCGTGCCGGTCGTACTGTGAGGTTTAAGGATCCGGGTCTCTTCGCCATGGGAAAGGTTCCGGACTATTCCCTTGTTCCACCCGTCCGGCCGGGTCGAGACCTCAATGGCCGGTGGAAAACCCGGGAAGGTGAACAAATCTGCAATGTTATTGGAGAGGGTGATGGTAACTTTTACCGGATCACCGTATGCATAGACCGGCTTTTCCGGCGACATGTCCATCGCGAGCGGGGTTGGTGCGGGAAACGGGGAATACCCTGGCCCCCGGATCTGATCGATGATCTTCTGTTCCTCGGGCGATGGTGTCGTGCCGTAGCCTGTTAATGCCCCGGTCTCCGGATCATACAGGTAGTGCGGGGTTTCTTGAGGAACTGAAGACGATGAAATATTTCCCGCATCGCCCTGCCGGTTGAAAACATACATTCTGTCGTTTGCCCTGGCTGCATGTACGGATGAGATCGTCGCTGCCAGCAGGAGAAGAATGAGGATGTGTCCTGATAAGATCCGTGCTGCCTCTTTCTTCATGTCTTCTCCGGGGAATCCGCTCCCTTTTTCGGTAGTTCATCCGGGTTCTGCGAAGGATACCGGCGATCCAGTTCCTGCCATACAAGGCCCATAAGACATCCGGCAACCAATCCAATGAAAAATATGATCTGGACCAGCATCGAGTTCTTCACGGTTGTCGATGTGCTCACGATCCACGCGGCGTAATCACCAACCCATCCTGATATGCCGACGATAACTACAATCACGGTGAGTTGCACAAGAAATTTTCGTGTTTTCAGGTTCATGGTATTACCTCAGAAATACAACCCTGCGAGATTCGCAGTCCCCTGCAAAACTACTGCGAACGCGACTGCAAGAATCGCGTTTTTCAACGGGATTTCGTGTGTCTGCCTGGCGCCACATACCCAGAGGTACCAGTTCCAGACAAAGAATACCGGTGAGATCATGCCGAAAACGATACTCGCGTGGACGAAGGGATTGTCCGGAAATGAAGTAATCGGGGTTTGAGTGAGTATCGTAATGGTCGTCAGGAAATAGGACAATGCCCAGAATAGACTTGTCGGGAGTGTACCATAACCAATGTTCTGAAAAGTGGCCTTCAAGGAGCCCCTGCCGGAGAACCTCCGTGAAATCGCGTAGATAGCGACTGAGGCTACCGCCCACATTACGAAAGGAATGATAAAATTGAAAATGTAGCTGTTTGTTAGTGCTGTCGAAAGATTCACAAAGGCAGAATTTACCGAAGAAGGATGTGAAAATGCAGTGGAGATTATAGCGCTTATGACTGTACTGATTCCACCGAGCATTACGATAACGGCCGGCCACGTCAGATTTTCTTTTTCTTTCGTAATTTCAGAGAAAAATGTATTTGGATAGAAGAGCAGGTTTTTAATCCTGGTTATTCGATCCATTCACACCAACCCCGGATATATCTTTTTTATCCCCGCAGCAACCCGGCAGAGTTTCATCCAGACCACTCCCTCCGGGCAAACAACACCCGGTCATCCTCGTTGAGCTCTGCAAGAATTTTTTCCCGTTCAGCCTTTTTCACGCCAGGATCGAAGTTGATATAGGCCGTTTTCATCTGCCTCAGGAGGACTCCCTCTCCTTTCAGGCGCAGGAAGTTTGCCTCCTCCGGAACGCCGATCCCGACAGGGATGGTGATCGTACCGTTTTCACGTTTCAGGAACGTGACGTAATCCCACATGACGGTTTCAGGCTCGGGTCCCGCAGATCCGTCGCTCGTGAGGACCGAGAACGTCCGGTTGTAGTCCGCTTCAGGAACCCGGAGATAGTACCGCCTCACGAGGGAAGCCGGAAAGACCTTCAGGGTATAATTGTAGAGAATCCGGTGGCTGCCGATGATCCGGGAAATATCAGCGTCACTGAGCGAAGCGTCGACATCGATGACGCTGAACCAGTCTGCCTGCTCGTGCCATGCAAGGGTTTCCTTACTCAGGGTCGGCAGGACTGCAGGTCCCGGGTAAAGCGGGTTGAATGCCGGGGGATGCTCGTACGTGGGTGACGTTCTGGTGATATATGCCCCGAGCGCTACGATCCCGGTATCGGTCAGCGGCCGGTGCCCGTAAATTCCTTCCGATTGTGCGTACGCGACGAGATCCCGGTCTTTTTTATCGTCTTCCTCCCATCGCCGGGCGTTATCGGCAAAGTCCGCGGGTGTCAACCGGGAAAAAAGTGACGGGTACGCCTCAGTGTCCTCGTTACCCGTAACCGGTTCAACCCGGCTGTTCAGGGTATACGTATCGACATGGATCCGGTTGCGTTCGAGGGTCTGCGGATCCTCCAGATCCATCATCACCGTAACATTATGGCAGCAGTTGTCGGCAAGGGAATAGACCGGCCGGGTTGAGAGCACGACAGAGCCGGGAAAATCCTGCGCGGCCGTTTCGCGGGCTTTCTGCACGGCGTCCGCGATATCGTATTCCCCAGTGGGGGTCTCAAGACCCCAGGGGTGGGAATACACCCCCTTGTCGGCCACGACGATAATTTCGCCGACAGCAACCCCGTCGCGTTCGACGCCGAATACGTAATAGAGTTTCCGGCCCATGAAATCCTCGATAGTCGCAGGCTCCCGGCTGCTGATCGTGGCATTCCGGTAGGACAGGTCATCAGAGATATCGGGCCGGTCGACCTGCCGGTCCCAGAGAGTGGATTGTGCCTGGACACGGGCGGTATCTACCGGCACCTCATTTTCCCGGATCAGCTCGTCCGTGATTGGGCGGGCGTCCGGTACAGCAGGTGTGCTGTCGGGTTCGGGGGAAGAGGGACCCGGAGACACCGCCGCAGAATAATTCCGGATTATGTTCGCGTTCTGCGGGCTGAGCGGGAGCCGGACTTCGATGCCCTGCGACATCGCATACGCCACGATCCCGCTCGCGTTCGATTCCTGCAGCTCCCATTGCGCAATACGATCCGGCCATTCGCTCTGAGTGACGGAGTCCAGGTACGACCACGCATATTCACTGCCCTTGTAGTCTTCGGAAGGGTGGTCCGGAACGATTTCGAGCGTGAATGCATCGACAACGACCCTCTCGTCTGTTCCGTTGCTCGTGTTCTGTATCATGATCATCCTGCAGAGCATAGGGTAACCTCCGCCATAGAGAGCGGGAACATCCGAAACGAGAGGGTAATCCGGGTACCGCATTTTCACAACCTTTTCCGCATCCAACGCGATCTGCGAATGATTGTACGACGGAGCTCCCTGGTAGAGCCGGGAGATTCCGTGACCCATGAGTTTGTTTGCTGACGTCCAGAAATACCCGGGGATAGTTCCCCCATCACGGAGATAAAACTCGTAGTACTGCGGCTTGCCGTTGATATCGTAGAGGATGACCGGTTCAGGATCGAGAGCGGCAGTGGTCCAGTTCGGATCGGAGCTGTAGGGACCGTCGATGGTGAACGACCAGAACTCTGCGAGAGACTGGTTGAAGGCGGTAGGGATCGGAACGAGGTTGGGATCGGTTTCCCGGGATACGGCAGATATGACGGGGTTCGAATCGGCAATTGTCTGGTTGATTTCTTCATGGGATCGCTGCGGTGCCCCCAGGCTAAAAAAACCCACACACCCGGCTGCAACAACGACCGCCAGTGCCAAGGCTACCAGCCATACAAGATTACGCATTTCCCTGAGCACCTCCTGGCGGACACGGAATCCGGTCGTATCTGCACCGGTCCAGAAAGACCGCATTCAGGTCCGGGTAATACCGGAACATCGATTCCGGAAGGTTCATGACGACCTGCGCCGGATCCGGATTATCCGCGGCGAACATGGTCTTCGGGATCTGGTAAAGCACAACCTGTTGGTCCGGGCTAATGTTGTGATACACGAGAAAATCCGGATACTGTGTACTTCTGGAAAACGTTTCATCAAACTCGCGGGCAGGCAACCGGATATCGATGATTCCCGGAGTGGTACTGTTGTTATGACTGCGGACCCAGGATTCCGGCATGATAATGGAGGTCAGTTCGGAGATGGTCAGCGGCTGGGCGGTTTTGGGTTGGTTTACGGGAATCGTTGCCATGAGCCGGTAGTCCATGTGTGCAAGCGAAGTTGCCATCCGCACCATCTCCGCTTCATCCAGCATGCCGGTGATCGCGTATGCGTGGCCGCCTTCGATCCACTGCAGCTGGTTTTTACCTTTCCGCCCGCTCATCCTATACCCGACGACCGGGCCGGGATAACCCGGATTTGTTCCCCTCACATTGTACACGATCATAACCGTGAGCGGGGACTTGCACTGAATGAACGGGAAGGAGCAGGGCTTCGGTACCATGCAGTCGTTCCCGCACCAAATCACATTCGGATAAAGGCGGGCAGTCGACTCGTTCATGGTCTGGAGCGGTTCAGGCTCCGGCGTATCGCTGTACCGTGACATGTCTTTCTGCCCGGCAAGGGTTTCCGCATGAGTCAGGTAGTACGCTTGGTCCGTCGTCCTGTTTGCCGCACTCGTGAACGGTATCAAAACGATAGCTGCCAGCAGCAGAGCAATGACGATTAGCGTACGAAAGTTCATAGTTCCTCCCTTCAACAACTGCACCCGGTATTGTCAGTGGACATCCACTGGCTCGTGCTTTCCTCGCCGGTATCGTACTGCTGGATATCTGCGCTTGTGACGATCAGGCGGGACCACAGAATCCGTTCCGAAGACCGTGCAAGTTTCACCGTGTGTTGTATATCCCCAAGCCTGCTGCCTTCCCCGGATACATCCATCCGTGGAGAGCACTGCTTCCATCCGGGGTCGAGTTTGATTTCAGACATGCCGATAACGCGTTCGATTTGCTGACCGTAGAGTACATAAAATGTGCCGCGGGTAGTTATCGACGCAAGGGGCCTGCCGTCAGGATAAAAAATCTGGTCGACATCGGTTTTATAGACAATATACAAGGGCGTCGTTGCATTTCCCGGTGGCGGGAGCACAAGATCTACCCTGTCAATTGTGACAAAATAGTCAGAGGTAAAATTATAGGCACCACGCTGCACCGGGTTCACGGTCTCATTGATCCCGTACCTCCGGCTTCCCACAGGTACCGGGGTCAGATTATGTGTCTGGATCCTGTCACCGGTCCCGAGCACTTCAACCATACCCGTATCCCGGCTGGCAAGAAGGATCCGGGCATCCGGGAATTCGTAGAGGCCGATAACGGAGTCCGGTGCAGCGGTGATCCCGGCCCGGTCCATCAGGGTGTCGATGATCTGCTGCTTTTCCGCGTAACGCTTCATCGGGGGCAGGGTCAGGTCTTTGTCTGGTTCGCGCTTCCCGAACTCGTAGAGGAAACCCGAAGCAAATTCCGGTTGGATATCCACTGAATAATACATCGGCATGGTATCAGGGCCGCAGGTCCCGACAACAATTCTATGACCCGGGCTGATGACGAATAGCGCTATCCATGAAATAATGATCGCGCAGCACACGGCAACGAGAATCTTTTCCCAGGTTCTCCGGTCGGTAAGGTTCATGAGTATTTTTCCTTCTAGATAATGTGAAACGACGCGAGAATCCCGATGGCCAGTCCCAGCAGTGTCAGCACCAGGAAGACCCGGGCCCAGAACTTTCCTTTATAGATTCCCTGCGGGTTCGGGTCACGCGGGTAAAACCGGGTGTCCATATAGTCCCGGAAGAACGGACGCCCGCACTCGGGACAGACGTGATGAAAGATGCTGTCCTGGTGACCGCACCGGGGGCAGGTGAACGGAGGTTGATCGTCAGTCATGGGGTCTCCGTGGATTTATTTGCAAAGGGAGTTTCTCGGGGCCCGCAGCCGATCTCAATTAATTTTCGTGCATTCATACGGGTTCGTAGCTCCTGACAGGGTTTTTAGTTCTCCGGGTTTTTATTGCATAAGCCGGACCGGATTTCCCGGCGCTTTTCCTACCGCAGGTCCCGGCCCGGTCCGGGAGGACATGGACCGGCCGCCATATTCCTCCGCATGCGGGTTTACTGGCGGGCGGCGTTACCCAGCAGCCCGGGGGGAAGAGTGAACAGGGAGGGGACCGGTAACGGATTGTCCCCGCCAAGCGAGATCTTGTACTCAAAGGACTGCGTGTTCCTCGGCATCACCGCAAGCGTCCACTGGCCCGGTTCACCCTGTGCGGAATACGTGAAAATGTACTGGGTACCGGTCTCCTGGTACTGACCCGGCTGATCGCCGTTGGTGAGTGCCGGGTCGGTGCCAAGGTTCACCGAACCCTTGATCACTTTCTCTACGAGGACGAGGTTTGCGTTTCCGTCCGGCCCGGTGAGGGTGGCATCAAACGAGGGCTCCCTGCGGGGCATGTTCTGGGGAGTCCCGGCTGCCGTCACCGGACTCATCATGGGCATGGCCGATGTGAGTTCCAGGGAGATGGGTTCCTGTGACGGTACCAGGAACTTCTTCGAGAAACCTCCCTCGGGTTGTTTCCAGATCAGGAAATTGAGCTGGATCCGGCTTTCCTCCAGCCTGATCGCGGGGTCATCGATACCGAGATCTACGTTCCCGTTGAAGTACCCGCTGGCATTCTTCGGCACATTCACCTTCAGGGTTACCGTCCCGTTCCGGCCCGGCGGAATGCTCGAAGGTGCACTGATCGTAAAGGATTTTGCATCAAGCGGCGGTTCCTGCGGCCCGTATGGTCCGTACACCGGGTAGCTGTCGTCGCCGATCCTCGCGTTCATGGCAAGGGGCGCGCTCCCCTTGTTCTTTACGTCCACGGTGTAGGAGTACTCGCTGCCCGATTCCAGCTGGTCGCTGATATACGGGGTGGAGATCTGGATCACGGGAGACGAGGCGACGTTGATGTTGAGGCCGAGCGTGTGGATATAACTGGGAAACGGCTGGGGATACGCCGAGGGATACGCTTCATCAGTGAACGTAATCATCGAGGAGTACATCCCCCGCAGGGTTCCTGCGGGCATCGTAACTATTACGGTGAATTTCGTGCTCTCACCGGCGGCAATATCAGCACTCGCAGGACTCACGGCGATCCAGGAACTCTCGACAATATCGGGCCCGGCATACGGCTGCTGCCGGACCATGGGCTGGACGCGGGCGGTTTTTGTGTCCCGGTTCCTGACCGTTACGGTCATTTCCTTTCTCTCGCCGGGTTCAACCACGAAGTTCATGTACGTGGGCATAATTTCCAGCCGGGTGTAATTGCCTGAAGACTCGCCGGCCGGTGTTGGCTGGGGGAGAGGTGCCTGTATACTCTCACCCCCGGGTACCGGAACAATTGTTTCAGCATGGACCGTTCCGACACTCCCGGGTTCATCTGCAGCAGTGCATGCAGTGATGGCGAAAAAGAACATCGTGACTGCGAGAATTACTTTTCCAGCATTAAGGTTCATTTATATTCAACTCTTGTATAAATTCCTGTTTGAATCTCATATTATATACGATCTCTAGCCATTTCATCTACAGGACCGATACAGGAAACCTTTCCAGGATCCCGGCACCATCGCCATGGCACTGGCAACAGGTCGGCCGGCACGCAAAGGAACCGGTATTAATGGCGAGTCGGCCCGCCCGTTACAGGGAGATCTTCATGGGCGGAAACAATCCGGATCCCTTTAACGGAAGGATTCACTGGCGGGCACTCTGGTTCAGCACCTTCCGCCAGACCGGGCTGGTGTGGTTCGGATAGGATCCCTCGGCTGAACCATAAAGGCCTTGAACGTTCTGCCAGCCATGTGCTTCCCCGGTATGGAACCAGGAAAAACTATCGGCATGAAAATTCTGCAGGGTATCCTCGCAGTGTTTCCAGCTGTTCATGACAATCATCTGGGAATAGATATTCACCCCCCCCCGATGGCGATGACGAATAATTTTCTGGGGAAAAACCAGATCATAATACTCAAGACGAAGGAATTCACAATCACTTTTCAATGGACGAGAATCATCTCGGGATCATCATTACGGTCGTCTGCCTTCTTGTTCTCATGGCAGCTTCACCCATGTCGGGACTGTTTGGTAACGGGTATGTGGTCACCCCGGCAACCGATGCGGATATTCAGGGTCTGACCCCGGGTGATACCGTCCAGGTTTCATTCTGGGATCTTCCTCCTCGCGTGATGGCGATAAGCGTGGCGCTTTCGATCTGCCCTCTCCTGCTCTTCCCGGTCGAACTGTTCTTCCTCCTGAAGGGTATTGCCTTCCTCGGATACCGGAAGATCACCGCCGGCACGGTGCTCCTGAGCGAGAAGAGATCGCGTATTTATGAAACCGTCAAAGCCAACCCGGGGATATATTTCAATGAACTATCCCGGAAGATCAGGATAAACCGGGGGACACTCAGGTATCATCTTGCGCTCCTGCGGATGACAGGAAAAATATCGGCACTTGTAATGGAGGCCGATATACGGTACTTCGAAAATTCCGGGAAATTTACCGAGACCGAACAGAAAGTCCTGAAATTTTTACGGAACCACAAGGACCGTGCGATATTCGAATACCTGATCAACAACTTCGCAACGACCCGGCACGATCTGGAAAAGATGCTGGGGATATCCGGTGCTGCGGTCACCTGGCATATGAACCGGTTGCGCGATGCCGGGATACTGACGGTCACCAGGACGGGAAAAACCACCCGGTACACCCTCGATCCTGAAGCGAGGAAATACCTGAATAAATATCTCGTAACCTTGTAAGAAAGTCCCGCGTCCGGCTTCCCCGTGCGACGGGGGTTTTGACCACCTCATCCTCCATGAAAAAGATGAACTGCGGGACTGCTACTACACGGTCCAGGAAAAAGAGGGGAACGCGGATGAGATGATGGGATATCAGTATTTTGTGATAGGATAATAAACGTATCAGTGATAGGATTGCATCCCAAGCAGGAATGGCAAAAGCCTGAAGATATTCGATACTCTCACTTTCCAACGTAATTCCCTATCCGGACTCAGCTCCCATCCCCCGCCATTTCCCCGGGCAGCCTTTTACACGGGATCTCAGCTCCCGGATCATCGTTCGAAGAATGCCTCCGGCATTCTTCTCAAGCTCTTGTTGCCTTCGGGCAGCAATCGCTCATCCAAAAGGCAATAAAAAGACTTTTTTCAGAGGCTGAAATACCCCTCAAATGAGCAAAATAACGATAATTCAGACGTATTTCAAAATCACTGTGCTGTAATTCGCGAAAAAACGCGACTATCAGAAAACCGGATTTTCAAATCGGCCCCCGATTGACAAACGGGGCGTTTTACGGAGCGATTACTTTCCGAAGGAAGGCAAGAGCTGGAGAAGACGTAGTCTTCGACTACAGTTAATTTTCAGGGGGATTGTAAGTCCAAGGCACTACACCCACATCATCAGAGCCCACCCGATCAGGAAACCGAGGATCGTCCCCCCGCAGAGGGGCGGCAGCCCTGCCTGCGGTTTTCCGGACGTGACAAAATGCAGCAGGACCGCGAGACCGGCAACCGAACCGATGATCGCACCGATCGCCGGCAGGTTGATGATCCCGGCCAGCCTCCACCCTTTGAGAAAGACGTTGGCCGAGACGACGAGGATGGAGGGCATGATCATGTCCCCCATGCCGATGATGAATGCCGCCCGCTCGCCACCATCGCCCAGCTTCCCGATCCCATCCCGGATGAACGAGTAATCCTTCCGCTTGGGGATGACAAAGAGTATGGGCGTCTTCAGGTCGATTACCCCCTCGGCAAGGGTGATCATGTGTTTCGTCTTGTACACGGAGATCGCATCATAGAGCGCGAGCAGGGCAAGGAGGATGACAACGGGCAGGATGTCGAGGGAGACCCCGAATATCGAGGCAACCCCTGCACCGATCAGGATCCCCAGCGTGTCGATGACGTACCATTCCGGGTACTTGAAAAGGACGACCGAGGCGATGACTGATAACGCGAACACGAGTACGGTTGCCAGGTCGGTTGCACCCATGGCTGCATAGACGAGAGCTGCAAAGATGTAGCAGAACGTGAGGAAGAAGGATATCTTGATGACTGCGTCGATCACCTTTTTCAGGTTGTAGCGTATCAGCACCAGCAGGAGCGCGGTAAACGCGAGCAGGATGGCGATGAAGATGAGCGGGTTTGTGACATCGGTGGGGTTCTGGAACGCCGTGATGCCTGCGGCCTGCACGGGAAGCGAGAGGAGGATTGCCCCGATCTCCACGGCGAGGAGGAGGATCGGCATCGCGAGAAACGGGAGGAGGGTTTTTCGGTCCATGGTCTGGTCTCTGCTGATTTAGTTAGATTAATTAGTGTGCTCTCATCATCTAAAAGCATGGAGATACGTGAGTACCTTGCTGATATCCTGCTCACCGTCGTCATGGTCCTTTCGACGCTCGTCCTCATCCTCCGGTTCTGGCAGGACCTTACCATCGCGATCGCCGCGGCCCTGATGATGCTCGCAATCGGGGGGCTCTTCCTCTCGCTCCAGGTCAAGATGCGAAGGCTGGAACAGAGCGTTGCCACCCGGGAACGGATGCTGCGCACCAACCTCGAGGAGATCTCGACGCGGATGGTGGACAAGTATGACATGGCCCTCTCCCATCTCGATGAACTCATCGCCGAATTTTCCCGGCGGGCGTACAAATAACCGTTTTTCCATGGCGTGATTCTGCATGGGTGTTCCACTGCGCGATATCATCGCGGATTACAAGGTGCCGGTTACCTGGGAATCGCTTGCGGGGATCGCCGCCATAGACGCCAACAACGCCCTCTACCAGTTCCTGACCATCATCCGGCAGCCGGACGGGACGCCGCTGATGGACCGGCGCGGGCGGGTGACCTCCCACCTCTCCGGCATCCTCTTCCGGGTCTCGAACTTCATGGAAAGGGGGATCAAGCCGGTCTTTGTCTTTGACGGGCAGCCTGCCGTGCTCAAGCAGGCGACGATCGAGGGGCGCCGGAAGGTCCGCGATGCGGCGGGCGAGAAGTGGAAGGCGGCGGTCGAACGGGGAGACGAGGAGGAAGCCTACAAACAGGCACGGTCGGCAACCCGCGTCGATACCACCGTTATCGAGACCTCGAAGGAACTGCTCCGCCTCATGGGCATCCCCGTAGTCCAGGCCACCGGCGAAGGGGAGGCGCAGGCCTCCTACATGGCGGCAAAAGGCGATGCCCGGTATGTGGTTTCGCAGGATTATGACACCCTCCTGTTCGGGGCCCCCGTCCTCATCCGGAACCTGACGGTCAGCGGAAAGCGGAAGATCCGGGGGAGGCAGATAACCGTCAGCCCGGAACGGATCGTGCTCGCCGATACCCTTGCCGGCCTGCAGCTCACCCGCGAGCAGCTGATCGAGATCGGCATCCTCGTCGGCACCGACTTCAACCGGGGTGTTGACGGCGTTGGTGCAAAGACCGGGCTCAGACTGGTGCAAAAAGGCGAATTCCTCGCAAAATTACGGGAGACTCAACCGGATTTTGATCCAACTCCGGTCATGGACCTGTTCCTTCACCCTCCGGTCACGGACGACTATGCCATTGCCGCCGGGCACCCCGACCCGGAAGGGATCAGGAGGATGCTCTGCGACGGCTACGACTTCTCGGAAGAGCGGGTGAACAAGGCAATGGAAGGGTTCACGGTAAAGGCGGGCCAGAAGACGCTCGAGGGATGGTTCGGCTGATACTTCCTGCCAGGACACCTCCGGCAGATAACCGGTCTCAGGATATTTTTTGAATTAATAGACACGAGGTCACGTTACACCGGACACCTTCATCTCCTGCCAGCAGCCTGATATCCTGAAACAGCCATACCACGCGATCAGTGATACCATGGAAATCATACCGGAAATTCACCAGGTTGAGGGTGTCAACGGCAACTGCTATGTCATCGTACGCGACGGGCTGACCATCATCGATACGGGGCTGCCTAGAAACAGTCCGAAGATTCTTTCCTATATCCGGGACCAGCTGCACCGGAGTCCTGCGGAGATCAGGACCATCATCCTGACCCATTTCCACCTCGATCATGCCGGCAATGTCACGGCGCTGAAGAATGCCTCCGGCGGGGCGGCAAAGGTCGCGGTGCACGAGGCGGATGCAGCCTATGTATCGGGAAAGACACCCCCGCCACGACCAAAAGGAGTCATGGGCCTGCTGGTGCGCATCATCGGCATATTCATGAAACCGGATATTTTCCAGCCGGACATCCTCCTCAATGACGGGGACCGGGTGGAGGGCCTTGTCTGCATCCATCTCCCGGGGCACACCCCGGGTAGCATCGGCCTCCTGGATGAAGGGACAAGGACGTTCTTTGCTGGCGACACGCTCAGGTTCGACGGGAAGACCCTTGAAGGACCCCCGGAGCAGTTCACCATGGACGTGGACCGGGCACGGCAATCTGTCCGGAAAATCGCCTCCCTGGAATTCGATCTCATACTCTCGGGACACGGGGTGCCGCTTCGCCCGGGAGCATCGGGAAAAGTCCGTGAGTTTGCAAAAACATATGGACCTGCCGGTTCATAGGGAGAAAACTGCAGTTTCCTCACCAGGCACATAATTACCTACGAAGGCTACTGTACGAAAGACCGTGTGGAGGCGTTCGTGCAAAAAATCTCACCTGTCATCCCCATGGCCGGCTCATCTGACGGGCTGTTTCAATACCCCCGTATTTACCAGGGAAACCCTGCCCCGGGCCTTGGCCGGGAAAGGATACCCCGCCGCTCTCATGTCCTCCACCGTGCTCCCGGTCCCGTCGCGGTGCCCGGGTATGATTATGGATAAACGGAGCCGGTGCAGCAGGGCTTTTTTGTTGCCGCCACATGAACATGTATAAACACCGGCACGCTCTACTTTTTTATACTGAACATATCCTTCCGGCCCTCTCCAGACTCCCATGCACGGCCCGTCTGGCAGATGCCCGGATTCCCGGTGACCCCATGCAACTCCAGCCCTGCAGGAAGACCTACAACAACGAGACCCAGCGTGCCGTCCCCCTTGAAGAGACCCTTGCCCGCATAGAGCCAAAAGTACCCGCCGCCGGCATCACGCGGGTCGCCGACATCACCAGCCTCGACCGGATCGGCATCCCGGTCTTCTCCTGCATCAGGCCTACGGCCGAAGCCGGAGCGATCACGGTCTATAACGGGAAAGGGGCGACGGTCGAGGAGTCCCGGATCTCGGCCATCATGGAAGGGATCGAACGCTACTCCTCGGAACTGCACGACCGGAGAGTGACCCTTGCTCCCTACCAGGAGATGCTCGCCCACGGCAATGTCATCGACCCGAAGGACCTGATCCTGCCTGAGGGTTCCGATACTGACCGCCTCATCGCCTGGACGGAGGGGTACGATATTGCGAACAACGAGCCCGTCATCCTCCCTGCCCATGCCGTCTTCCACCCGCTCCCTCACAATTACCGCCCCCTCTTCCGCACCAGTACCAACGGCCTTGCGTCAGGCAATACCTTCGAGGAGGCCGTCTTCCATGCCCTCTCGGAAGTGATCGAGCGGGACGCGTGGTCGCTGGTGGAGGCCTGCCGCGATACCGGGCCGTGCCTGGCAGAGATCGATGATCCGTCTCTCGTGGAGATGCTGGGCAAATTCTCGGCTGCACAGGTCGAATTGAAAGTGCGGGACATCACCAGCGACATCGGGATCCCGACGATAGCGGCCGTCTCAGATGACGTGCTCCTCAGGGACCCGATGCTCCTGACGATCGGCATCGGGACGCACACGAGCGCACGGATTGCCGTGATGCGGGCGCTCACCGAGGTGGCGCAGAGCAGGCTCACGCAGATCCACGGCGCCCGCGAGGACACGACCCTCGCCGAGCTCCGGAAAAAGATGGGATACGAACGGGCGAAAAGGATCAACGGCTACTGGTACCGCGACAGCGGCACCGTGGGCTATAATGATCTCCAATCGTTCGACAGCGACGATTTCCTTACGGACATCCGCTACATCCTGGACGCGCTCAAAAAGCAGGGAATGGACCGGGTCATCGTCGTCGACCTGACCCGGGAAGAGATCGGTATCCCGGTCGTGCGGGTCGTCGTGCCGGGCCTCGAGGTGTTCGCCGTGGACCCTGAACGCCGTGGCAGACGGGTGGACAATGCACAGGATCATCGTCTTTCTCGGGCCAAGCCTTGACCGGCCGTCAGCGGAGAAGATCCTCGCCGCTGAGTACCGCCCGCCCGCCAAACGGGGCGACCTCCTCCGGGCAGCTGACGACGGCGCCACGATCATCGGGCTGATCGATGGCGTCTTCCACCAGGAGAGTGCGGTGGCCCACCGGGAGATCCTCCAGGCAGTGAAAAAAGGCGTCCTGGTGGTGGGTTCGTCCAGCATGGGCGCCCTGCGGGCTGCCGAGATGGACACGCTGGGCATGGTGGGCATCGGCGAAGTCTACCGGATGTACAAAAGCGGGGAGCTGGAGTCGGACGACGAAGTGGCCCTTGTCTTTGACCCGGAGACCGGGCTCACCCTTTCCGAACCGCTCATCAACATCCGTTTTACCCTGAGGGAGGCTGCCCGGCAGGGAGTGCTGAGCGCTGAAGATCACAATATCCTGCTCGCTGCGGCAAAATCCGTTTTTTACCCGCAGCGGACCTACCGGCGGGTCGCGGAAGCCGCAGGGGATACCCTTGATGATGGCGTCAGGGACCGGTTCCTCGGGTGGGTAAAGAAACACGCCTGCGACCGGAAACGGGACGATGCGATAGCGGCGCTGGAGTATATCCGGGGGATTGCTGGAAAATGAGACAAGGTGGATACAACAAAGCATAGTCCCATTCTGGCGACAAAAATCCCGTCTCTGCCGGATGAAACGTGCTCACTCAGACGTTCCCGGGGACTTTGGTATGTTGAATCTCGAAGAGACCGCCACTGTGGCGACTCGAAACTGCTCTGATGACCAGTTCCCCGAGTCAGTCCTGATCCTCAGGTCACAGCTGGCTCCCCACATAGCAATGGGCTGTATTACCTCTCCGGAACGCATGCTTTCATGAAAATACTCATCTCGTCCCCAGCTCGTCCTTCACGCCCTCGTACGGCACCGGAAGCCCGAGCCGCCGGAAGAACTCGTCCGTGAAGATGATGCTGTTGACGATCGCCCACTCGGCACACCCGTGGCCGAGGCACTGGTCCGGGAAGAAGGGCAGGTTCTGTGCAGCGAACGGATTCGTGGCGAATTTCTTCCCCAGATGTTTTGCGAACTTTTCGCTCATGGTCTCCTCTCCCGGGCCCGCACTGCCGGTCTTCCGGACTACGACCCACTCCCGCTTGTAATGCATGAGGTGGTTGCGGATCCCGATCAGCTCCCTGACGTTCGAAAACGCCGGTTCGTCCTCACTGAACGGGGGCTGGCCTGCAATCGCGAGGATCTTCTGGTACTTGCTGATCATCGGGGCACGGTCGAAGTTCTTCCCGTTCCTCCACTTCTCCCGGATGGTCCTGAGAAGAACCTCAGTTTTCTCATCAGCGAAGAAATAGGCATCGTCGGCAGCATCGGCAAAGAGCTCGTTGATGGTGGACTCGAGGAAGGCAACGGTGGAGAGGACGGAATTGAGGATGAATACCTCGTGCCGGAGGAGGACTTCCTGGGACGGCTCAGGATCCCGGGGAACCTTTTCGATCTGGTACCCGAGCCTGCAGAGCAGGGCGGCAGACTGGATGTACCTGACAGAGAAGCAGTCCCGGAACCGGATGGCCGACTCTTCGCTCTGCATCTCAAGGGGGATCGTGTCCATGCGTACCATGCGTTCTCCCTGTGAGGGTAAAAAAGAGTGGGGGGATTGGGAACCAATCCGACCGGGATTCAACAATTCAGACCGGATCGGTGAAAACGGGTATGCATAACGCCTGCCGGGACCTGCAACCCCTACGCCCCGCTACCCAACCGGAACATTCCTTTCGGGACGATGATCTCGAACCGTGCCCCTTTCCCGGCTTCCCCGGTCTCCCGGATGCTCATGCCGGTGATAGCAAGGATCTCCCGCACGAGGAAGAGACCGAGGCCCGTGTTCTTCCCGAACCCGCGCCTGAAGATATGCTCCTTATCCGCCACCGGGACCCCAACCCCGTCGTCCTCGACAATGAGAATGCCGTTGCCGTTCCGGGACTCAAATGAAATACCCACCTGGGTTACATGCTCCCCGTGCCTGGCGGCGTTGTCATACATGTTGAAGAACACCTTTTCAAACAACGGGTCTGCAAATACCTCGAGCGGGCCGGTCCCGGTGCTGACACGGATGCCGCCAAACCCGCCGGCCCCTGCAACTCTTTTAGCAACCTCATCCACCCGCTGCCAGTCCGGGGCCTGCACCCCCAGTTCCTGGTAAAATCTGGTAAACGATATCTGGTTATCGATAACTTTTACAATTTCCATCAGCCGGTTAAAATATCCCTGGACCTTCGCCTCTCCCCGGCACTCCTCGTGATAGAGTTCGAGAAATCCCTGGATCGCGGTGATCTGGTTGAGGATATCGTGGCGGGTGATGTTGTTCAGGATATTCAGTTTTTTGTTGGCCATGGCCAGCGCATTTTCAGCCCGTTTTCGCTCGGTAATGTCCCGGACGATCGTTGATGCACCGATCAGGTCGCTGTTCGCATTTTTGATCGGGGATACGCTCAGCGAGACCGTGAACCGTTCACCATTCTTTCTCACCCGTATTGTTTCATAGCTCTTGACCGGTTCACCGGCCCTGATATTTACCAGATTAGATTCTATGTCATCAGCATATTCCGCGGGCGCGAGAAATGAGACATGCCTTCCGATGGCCTCCTCCGGCATGTAGCCGTACATCTTCTCCGCACCCGCGTTCCAGCTGGTGACAATCCCCTCCAGCGTCTTGCTATAGATGGCATCCTCCGAATGGGTGACTATCGACGCGAGGAGAGCCTGCGCATCCTCGGCTCTTCTGCGCTCTGAGATGTCGCGTATGATGGAAACGAGGACCAGCTCGTCCTCGACAACCATCGAGACAGAGCTGACTTCGACCGGGAGATCGCTCCCGTCTTTTTTCCGGTGCAGCGTCGTAAAGACCAGTCCATCCTCTGAAGCCCTCTCCATCTGGCCTGATACGTATTCGATCCTTTCAGAGACCCGGAGCTCAAAGATGGTCATGCCGAGCAGCTCTTCCCTCGTATACCCATACGTCAGGACCGCGGCCTTGTTTACCTCGATGATCCGCCCGTCACGCTTGCGGATGAAGAGGATGATGTCGCGGGCGTTTTCGGTGAAGATCTTGTAGAGCGTCAGGGCTTTCTCGGCCTTCCTGCGGACGGTGATATCTTCAAAAATTGCGACAAAGTGCTCTTGTGCCGGGGAATAGACGGAGATGTGCAGCCATTTTCCTGACGGCCTGAAATCCAGGTCGAAGGTCTCCGGCCTCCCGCTCAGCGCGACCTTCCCATAAATCTCAAACAGGTCAGGGAACTCTTCTTTTATCCCGGGAAATACCTCAGAGACCCGCTTCCCCGTGACAGTCTTTGTTCCGATGATCTCGTCGAATGCACGGTTGACCTCGAGGTAGACAAAATCTTCCGGGCGCCCGGACTTGTCGTAGATCATGCGGCAGTAGGCATAGCCTTCCAGCAGGTTTTCGAAGAGAGAACGGTACTTCTCCTCGCTCTCCCGTAATTTCTGCTCCCTCCGGGCAAGCTCATCGAGGTTTGCCCTGAGCTCCTCTTCCGTGGCGGTGAGTTCCTCGTTCGTGGCAGCGAGGTTATCGTTCTTGCGGGCAAGTTCCTCCTCGGCCTCCCCCCGTTTCCGTTCCTCGGCTTCCAGCGCTCTGCCAAGTCCGCGGGAGACCCTGACGACCACGTAACCCGTAATGATGGAAAATATGACCAGGGTGACCGAGACCACGAGGGCGTTACGGGTCGTGCTGAGGAGCGGCAGTAGAATGTCAAGAAAACTTTCGAAGAGGACGATGGCGAGCGTCAGCGGGAGAAACGTGCGGAGGAGGCGGGCGCTGGTGGATGGGCCGATAAAGTACCGGAGGGGAAACGCGGCCGGGCCCGCTGAAGCCGCGAGGCCGATCCCGATACAGGTCAGCGCGAGCGATGTCGGGGCTGCGATGGGGATGAGCGGTGTCCCGTAGAGGAACGGGGCTCCATAGGCATAGCTCAACAGGAAGGTGAAACTCGCGAGCACGACTGCCAGGCCGGCCAGGCAGATCGCATCCAGTTCACGCTGCCGCTCCTTTGACGGGGTGGGCTTGATAAGCAGGAGAAAGAACCCGATCGAGACCGCGATCACGATGCACAGGGCCCCGGGAGAGATGGGCGTCGTGAGCTGGCCCGCAATGGCGTTACCGGCCTGAACCATCACCGTCTCGACAATGAAATGGTGTCCCAGTACATTGAGCGGCAGTTCCAGTGCCTCGATGACTGCGATACACGCGACAACCAGTTGGATAAATACCCGCAGCCAGCCCGTGAACGGCCGCAGGGTGTGGGAAACCAGGACGGTCCCGAACAGGATGGAGAGCACGGCTGCGCTGAACGCCATCGGCTGGTATCCCGGATAAATGCTGCGCAACAAGGTGATATTGAGGTACAGCCCGATAATTCCCAGGACTCCGATAAGGACGGTCCCGGCTCCGGCGATGACGGCACATTTTTGTAAGACCGGGTGGTCGGCAAAAAAGACGGTTGTACCGGACATCGCCGGCCCGGCTGGATCGGTCTGGTTGTCTACCATTATGCTCCTGTGCTGGTCGTCCCGCGGGTCACGTATGTGATGGTAGTTAATCGGATCACGGAAATAATTATCGAACGGGGAAACCCGGTGTGGCATTGCCAGCCCGGTCTCTCCCGCCGCACTTACCGGTTCCCGCATCCCGCCACTTCGATATCCGGGGTATGTCTGTACCCGGTTGGCAGTACCGGGTCTTCTAGCTATTCCGGGAGGGTGGCCCGGGGGAATATAACGGTTCACCGGAAAGAGTGCCGGATATATGTTCCTGACCCCGGTTGGGCCGGCCTCTGTAAGCTCGTCTGCCCTACGATACCCTTTATAATCTCTTCCCGCCAATAGTAAGACAGCACTTTTGACATGTGCTGACAGATGTAAGTCCGACGTGCGACACCGCACTGCCTCAGGCATGGCTTTGGGATTACAGAGAGTCAGTAACCAGTACTGCACTTTTCTGGACTTACGTTTAGTCGATTAGGAGGCTCTACAATGGCACGAATGCATGCCCGAAGAAGGGGCAAGTCGAGCTCAGTCCGCCCGTACCGGAAACAGGCACCCGCGTGGTCGAATACCGATTCCGCGGCGATCACCAAGATTATCCTGGAACTCCGCAAGGAAGGCGCATCGAGCAGCAAGATCGGTCTGGTCCTGCGGGACCGCTACGGCGTTCCCGATGTGAAACTTGCCACTGGCAAGCGTATCGGGGACATCCTGAAAGAGAACAAGGCAGCGTCCGAGATCCCCGAGGACCTCCGCGACCTCATCCAGAAGGCGCTGGGCCTGCGCAAGCATCTCTCCGAGAACAAGAAGGACCTGCACAACAAGCGGCAGCTCCAGCTCGTGGAGTCCAAGGTCAGGCGGCTCGTGAAGTACTACACGGGAAGCAAAAAGCTCCCCGCCGGCTGGGTCTACAAGCCGGAGAACGCAGAGATCCTGCTGTCCAGGTAATCCATCACCATCGTCCGCCATACCCATGTCGCTTGAGACCGCAGCCGAAACCGTTGCCGGAACGATCCGGAAGCAGGAGTTCGTCGAGGTGTTCGCACACCACGATGCAGACGGCATAGCAGCCGCCTCGATCCTCTGCCACGCGATGCTCCGTGCAGGGATACGGTTCCGGCTCCGGGTGCGGCAGGAGGTCAGCGTTGCCGATCTTACCGGGGATGCAGCATGCCTCCTCTGCGATATCGGCTCGGGCATGGAGAACCTCCCGCCGTCAACCATGGTGGTCGACCACCACCTCCCGCTCTTCGAAGGGGAACTCCACGTGAACCCGCGGCTCTCCGGTATCGACGGCGACCGCGTACTTTCCGCGGCAGGCACCGCGTACTTCGTTGCCCAGGAGATGGGCGACAACCGCGACCTCGCCGGGCTCGTGATCCCCGGCATTATCGGTGACGGGCAGGAGATCGCGGGGAAGAACCTCGAGATCTTCAACGAGGGGATAGCGAACGGGATCATCGTACCGGACAGGGGGCTGAAACTGCCGGGCCGGGACATGACCGAGCGCTGGTACACGGCGATCAGCCCGTACCTCGACGGCATCAGCGGCGCCGAGCAGGTCATCGCTGACCTCATCGACCAGGCCCGGGACAAGGCGTCCGGCGAGAACCCCCTCCGGCTCGATACCCTGCTCTCGCGGGTAGTGCTCGAAGCAGCACCGAAAGCAACCCCTGCCGCCCTGCAGGCAGTCTACGGCGATACCTTCCACCTCCAGCGGGAGGTGATCGAGGACGCCCACGCGCTCAGCGCGGTCATCGATGCCTGCGGCAAGAGCGGGAACGGGGATATCGGCGCAACCCTCTGCCTGAGGTCGTCCCACGATCTCGACCGGGCATGGGAGATCGCCCGCCAGCACCGGGTGAAGGTCATCGGGGCGGTCAGGGATGCCCGCCCGCTCGGGGGAGTTGCGGGGGTCTACGAAGTGAAGGATCCGGCACTCGCGAGCGATGTCGCCGATATCCTTACCCGCGACATCCCCGCCGCAGGCCCGGTACTAGTCTACGCGAAGAGCGGCGGCGCGTGCCGCATCTCGGCCCGCACTCCCGCGGGCTCCGGCGCGGACATCGGGCCGAAAGTCCGGGAACTGGCAGCGGCCTGCGGGGGCAACGGCGGCGGGCACAACCGCCGGGCCGGTGCAACCGTCCCCTGCGATCGGATCGGGATATTTACGAAAGGCTGGCAGGAGGCGCTTGCAGCATGATGCAGGTCAGCGGTACCATCACCACCCGGCACACCAATGCCGGCTGCGTCGCCGCCGCGTTGGCGCCCGACAACCTGCGCAGCATGTCGACAACGGCAGAAGGAGACCGGGTCATCACGACGATCACCGGGACGCAGCTCCGGTCGGTCATCGCATCAGTGGACGATTATCTGATGAACCTTGCAGTAGCACAGGACGCATCTTCGCTCCGCAACAACAGGAAACCAACCAGGTGATACTATGGCAAAGAAGAAACAGGTAGGAAGAAGAGTTGAAGGCTGGAAAGCCAAGAGCTGGTTCAAGGTGCACGTCCCCGACAACCTCGGGAAGGCGTACATCGGTGACACCATCGCAAACGATGCTGAGAGCGTTGTCGGCCGCATCATGACCGCAACGCTCGGCGAGATCACGAACGACTACGCCAAGCAGCACATGAAGATGAGCTTTAAGATCCAAACCGTTACCGGCGACTCGGCATACACCGAGTTCGTGGGCCACGAAGTCACCCGCGACTACCTCCGCTCGCTTGTCAAGCGCCGGAGCTCCCGCGTGGACACCATCGTCCCGGTCGTCACCAAGGATGGCAAGAAGGTCAGGCTGACGGTCTGCACCTACACGTTCGCCCGTGCCAACCTCTCGCAGGAGCACGCGATCCGGAACGCGATCCTCCAGGGCATCGCCGCACAGGCAGCCGCATGGGACCTGACCACACTCCTGAACGGGATCGTCTCGGGCGAGATCTCCCGCGATCTCTTCAAGGCGGTCAAGACCATCTACCCCACCCGCAGGGTCGAGGTCATCAAGTCCAGGGTCGAGCAGGTGGCAGCACCGATCTCGACTGCGTAAATTTTTTTTAAACACCCGGGTATCTGTCTGTTTTTTATGAGATAATTTGAGAATTCTTAATCTTTCTGTTGTGTAAATTCGTTCTGTCGGGCACTATTTTTGTGAGCCTGCCGGCCGGAGATTCGATCCGGCCGTATCCGGAGGTTGGGGTTCTGATGCGTATACCGTTGATGGCTCGTATTTCACCTCGTTAAAATTCCCTGGAGATCCGCTAACACGTCAGAACCACAATTACAAATATTTTTATAAATTTAGTCTGATATATCGATACGGACAGAATAGGTAACCAAAGCGTCCACAGCAGACAGGTGAACCAGTTGGCAGATTACGACATGATGGTGCACGACGCATTTGCGTATGCAAAAGAAGGTGTGTACGAACGAACGGACCGGTGGATCAGGCTGATCCTCGGAACGATCCTCCTTGGAATACCTCTCTCCGGTTACATCATCCGGATCTACCGGGGGGCGACTCCGGCCCCGGCGGTGGAGGACTGGGGCGCGCTCTTCATCGACGGCCTGAAGCTGATGGTCATCGGCCTGATCTACGCGATCCCGGTCATCATCATCGCCCTCGCTCCCTACTTCTTCCGGCATGCCACGGCCCTTGCGCCGGCGCCGGTCGGCACCGTACAACCGTTCGACGTGGGGGCGGCCGGGCAGACGGTCGGCCTCGTATTCCTCTCGATACTGATCATGGTCATCGTGGATATCATCATCGCGATCCTCCTCCCGATCGCCTCCATCCGGTTTGCCCGGACCCGGGATTTCTTCGAGGCGTTCAATTTCAGGGCAATCATCGGGCACATCGGGAAGATCGGGTGGCTGACCTACATCCTCGCGCTCATCGTTCTCCTGCTCATCATCGGCCTTCCCCTATTCATTGTCGAGATGATCGTCATTTTCGTGGGTTTTTTCGTTGGGCATATTTTCATCGCGCTCGGCCTGTTCCTTCTCCTGATCCTTATCATTGCGCCTCTCCTCTCGACCTTCCAGGCGAGGTTCATGACCAGGGTGTACGATCTCGGTACCGAAGTCCCGGCCGACCCGGTGAAGGTGCCATAATTTTTTCAATACCGTGAAAAATGTGCAACGGAACGTACATGAGATGAAGTCGAAAATACTAGTTCTGACATCGTATACCCTACTCCTTGCGGCGATGATAATTGTCCCGGCAGCGGGGGTTGAAAAGGGCAATGTAACCCCGGTCACGACTCCGTTTATAACAATCGATCCCGTCGGAAACCACATGGTTGGCGATGCATTCTTTATCAACGGGACAACGAATCTGGTGGCTTTGAACGATTCTCTCCTTCTTTACATCGGATGGGCCGGTTTTAACCCCGGTGGATTCGGATCATCTTTTTACACGTCAGATGTATCCATACGACCCGGAGAAAGGGGGGTCAATTTCTGGTCTGCCGCGATCATACCATCCCGATGGGAGATTTACACCGAACCGCCCACTTATTATCCGACACCCAGCTTCGAGAATGCGATACCTGATGAATATGTGGTGTATGTCGAATCCTTAGAGACCTCTGTATCTGCTGAAGCTGAACAGCATTTTTTTATGGTCTCACCGGAAAGCAGAACCACTCCCGATCAGACATCCACTCCAATCACCGTTCAGGTGCAGCCGTCGCCCTTTGCCAGTACGGTTGGTACACGCATCGGGATCAGTGCCTCTCCGATCCGCCAGGTCGCCCCGCTCCCCGTGATAGTACCGGTCATTGCAATTTTTGCCGGGATTCTCCTTTCGGCCTCGTTTAATTCCAGAAAAAGAGAATGACATGGAGATCAACGTAAACTTCCTTATCTTTCGAATCGGGTCCGGAAAGGATTCAAACCCTGTTCCATACGAATGAATTTTTCGATTTTATCACGATCAAGAATGTCTTATATTAAAAAAATTGTCAGGTCCGGAAGTGACAATAAAAAATAATTGTCGGATCGGATTCAATCCGCTGTTACTCCGGACCACTATTTCAGTTCTATCCTGATCCCGCTGACATTTCCCGCGGAGGGATCGATGTCAAACAGCACTATCATCTCAGTACAATTGATACGGCGATAGGCCAGCACTACCGGAGGCCATCGCACGGACTCTTTTCCATTCGAGGGACGCGGCTGATCGGTTATTCCATCAATATTCCCTCCGGACTGGAGAAATTCGATTACGCAGGGATCTTTCAGGGCCGCTGTAACGAGCAGGGTCCTGTCGATCCCGGGGAAATTCACGGGAAGTGCATCCATCTCTTGTTGCGTGGGATGCAGGGGATCTGCAACAGGGTATGTTTCCGGGGCTGGCGGCAAATCCCGGGGACATGCGAATTCTTCCGGGGGGTGCGTGAGGGTTGCCGGGCAGCCGTGGATATCCTGTGGGATGGAGACGAGCCTGAGAACCTGAAGGGTGGGCGTCGTATCTGGTGTTGAGAAGGTGAGAGTAGGGGAAGATAGTGTCTGCACCGGGGTCTGATTTTGTGTTGTGAAATGTTCCTTCGATGCCGGGTTCATGTACACGGCCAGGATGACGAGGAGAAAGCACAGGAAAAAAATGGCAAGCGAATGCTTCAAAGGTCCGACACCTGCTTCGATGATAATGATATACTATTTCCCGATAACTATTTTTCCGCATCGGGACCTTCATGATCCCCTGGCATGGTCGCAACCATTATGCATACAACGTGCTGTAGGACATTTCAGGAGCCATGCCCTGAAATTTATTTTCGAGCCGCGAGATCCGGTCAGGCATCTTTCTTCGTGCCGATATCAATATCCCGAAGGAGCTGCTTGATGTCGATCCAGATGATCAGTTCATGGGTCTCCTTCTCTTTTTCCTTTACTTTCCGTTTGATGATGCCGATGATTGCGGTATCTTCCCTGCTCACTGACGCAGATGTGTAATCCACCTGGTTTCCTTCAACCGTGGAAACAGAGGTGACATCATCCACAAGGATCCCGATCCTGGAGCCGGTATTCTTATTGTCCAGCACGATGATGCGCGATGATTCTGCTGCCACGCCGCCCGCTTCCGTGATATTGAGCCGGTGCTTGAGATCGATGATGGTGGTGATCTCGCCCCTGAGGTCAATGATTCCCCTGACATACGGGGACGCGTTCGGGAGTTTTGTTATTGAGGTATATTCCACAACTTCCCTGACGTCAAAGAGATCGATGGCAAAGCGTTCGCTGCCCAGAAGGAATTCCACTATCTGGATCGTATCACGGCTGGTTTTCCCTGTGCCTGTTCCTTTCACCGGTTTGGGCTGGAGGGCCTTGTCAACCGTTGCAGGTGCCATGTAACGCACCCCCCTCATTCCACCTTGAACTTCTTGTTCGCTTCCATTGCCCCGACAGCGACTTTGTTCACGGCCTCCACCATGCGGGTGATCTCATCCAGGGCGGCAGACGATTCTTCGGTAGCTGCAGCGGCATCACCGGCCTCTTTTGCCGTCCGCTCGACAAGGCTGGCCACTTCGTTGACGCTTGCCGTGATCTCTTCGGTTGTTGCCGCCTGCTCTTCAGTGGCTGCGGCGACTTCAGAGACGCTGTTTGCCACCTTGTCAACCGCCGTGGCAATTTTATTGAACGACTGCAGCGTTTCGGTCACCATCTTTGCACCAAGGTCAACGATCTGTTTCTCATTGGCCATGGCCTTGGATGCATTCCCGGTGCTCTTCTTGAGGCGGATAATCATCTCTTCGATCTGTTCTGCCGATTTCCTCGACTCCTCGGCAAGGGATTTCACTTCGGTTGCAACAACGGCAAATCCCCGCCCGGCATCACCGGCGCGGGCAGCCTCGATGGCCGCATTGAGGGCGAGCAGGTTGGTCTGGTTTGCAATCTCCCTGATAAGGAGGACAATTTTTGAGATCTCCCCCATCTGTTTTTCTACATCGGCAACAATTTCATAAACCTTTGCCGACGAGACGGAGATCTCCCCCATGCTTTTTTCCGCCTTCCCGGCAAGCTCCGCGCCCTTCTTGGAGAGATCATTGGTCTCTTTTGTAAGGTTAGACACGGATTCCATGCTGGAGGTGATCTCTTCTACTCCGGCACTCATGTCCTGCATGGCTTTGGTGATCTGATCGACATTCTGTGATGCCTTCACGGCGTTCTCGCTCACTTTTCCGGCATTTATAGCGATCTGCTGGACACCCTTGGAACCGTCTTCAATGCTGCGGGCTGCATTCCCAGCAGTTGACGTCAGGTCCTGCATCTGCCTGTTGACATCCTTGATGCTGATCTGGAGATTGATGATAACGCCCCGCACTGCATCCCGCAGCCTGACGATCTGTTCATATACATCTTTTGTATCGGCGTCGGGCTTGGTAATCTCGTATCGTACCGTCAGATCGCCTTTTGCAATCTCCGCATATGCCTTGGCAAGCTCCTCGACTTCATGCTCCATGAATTTCCGGGTTTTCACGACTTTTGTGATCTCGACATAGGATACATAGACGTACTTGAGATTCCCTTTCTCATCCTGAAGAGGGATATTCGTGCGCATCACCGTATGGACGCCGTTGGGTGCCTGCCAGGTCGATTCTCCGACGGTGACCTGTTTCTTCGCCAGGCAATCCGCAAACGAGCCTCCTTTATCCTCAAGGTACTTGAGAATCCCCTGTGTCCTGAAGTCAGACATCTTGATTGTCAGGACACGATCCATGGGTGTACCGACGATGGTACAGAACCCCTCATTGGCTTCAAGGATTTTACCTTCGTGGTCGGTAATGATATGCGCTACCGGATCTTTTTTGAAAAAATATTCATATGCCGTCAAATCCGTCATTCCGGATCACCCGAGTCTGATGACCGGCTCTTTGTACACTTCATTCATCAGCTGCCCGAGGCCTGTATACATCGCGGAGAGCCCGCAGAGAATGCCCACGACACCGGCGATCTGGAGGACCGCAACGTTGCCGGTCACGTTCCCCACGATCAGGAGGAGGAACAATAACGTCAGGAGCCCGAAGACCACCTGGAGCGCTTTTGAGAGCCTGAAGGTGATGATGAACATCACGAATGAGAACAGGCCCCATATGGTAAGGAACGAGACGAGCGCTTGCATCTCGAGCGGGCCGCTCCAGCCGAGCACCGGCATGAGGATCAGGCCCACGAGCGAGATCCAGAAAAAACCGTACGAGACGAATGCGGTCGTGCCGAACGTGTTGTTCTTCTTCCATTCCATGATACCTGCGATGATCTGCGCAATCCCGCCGAAGAATATCCCCATCGCAAAGATCGCTGATCCCATCGCAAAGAGCCCGGCATTGTGCAGGTTCAGAAGAACCGTGGTCATACCGAATGCCAGAAGGCCCAGCGGTGCCGGGTTTGCGGTCTGATCAGCTACTTTGACCGCCGTAAAATTACTCACATCCACCATAATTGCACTATCCTTTCCCTTTCATCAATACCAGCCATTGATGTCAGGCAATCTGAAATTATCCGAGATGGTTTATAAATCTTTTCCCAAAAAAAGCAATTATAAAATCCTGAAATTAATTTATGTCGGGATGTGATATCAGCAGCGAACTCCTCTCTAACCAGCCTTTGCCTCGCGGCAACCGCCGTCAAGTCGAAGAACCCTGTGGGTTCTTCTCCTGACTGCCCTTCCCTGCGGGAACGGCAATCATCAAGAAACCTAATTACCCCATGCACCCAACCATTCCCTACGCATGACGGCACACAAGATCCTGTTCATCGTCCTCGACGGGATATCGGACCGCCCCTGTCCCGAGCTCGGGGGCACCACCCCGCTCGCGGCGGCACGGACACCCGTCCTCGACAAACTCGCGGCCGAAGGAATCTGCGGGATCATGGATACCATCGCGCCCGGTATCCGCCCGGGGTCCGACACGGCCCACCTCGCCCTCCTCGGCTATGACCCCTACAAATATTACACCGGCAGGGGACCGCTCGAATGCGAAGGTTCGGGGATCCATATGGAGCCGGGCATGATCGGGTTCCGCTGCAACTATGCCACGGTATCCAAAGAGGGTATCGTCCTCGACCGCAGGGCCGGGCGGATCCACGACACTGCTGCGTTGAGTAAAGCGATCCAGGACGGGGTCGATCTCTCGGAGTCCGGCGTGGAGTTCACGTTCCGCTCCGGGGCCGGCCACCGTGCAGCGCTCGCCCTCAAAGGCGAAGGTCTCGGGCACTGCGTCTCCTCCAACGACCCCAAGAAGGAGGGGGTAAAGCCGTTCACGATCACTGCGGTCAAAAAAGGAGCGAACCACGAGAAGACCGCGGCGGTCTGCAACGAGTTCGTGAAGCAGTCGACAAGGATCCTCTTCAGCCACCCTGTCAACAGGGACCGGGTGAAAAAAGGGCTGAGCCCGGCAAACATCGTCCTGATGCGGGGGGCCGGCGAGATGGGGATCTTCGAGCCGTTCGGACAGAAGTACGGTCTCTCCGGCAGCGTCATCGCCGCCGCAAGCCTCATCACCGGCATCGGCAGGGTAGTCGGCCTTGAGCATGTCCCGGTGCCCGGCATCACCGGTTCGCAGGACAGCAATATCGCCGGGAAGATAGCGGCAGCGGAAAATGAACTGGAGACAAAGGACTTCGTGCTGGTCAACATCAAGGGAGCCGACGAGTCAGGGCACGACGGGCTCGCGGAACAGAAACGGAATTTTATCGAGAAGATCGATGCCGTGCTCGAACCCCTGCTGGCCTGCCGCGACTGCATCATCATCATCTGCGGCGACCATTCCACGCCGTGTACCATCAAGGACCATTCCGCCGACCCCGTGCCGGTCATCATCCGGGGGGACGGCGTCCGCATGGACGACGTGGTCAGGTTCGACGAGTATTCCTGCGCGAAGGGCGGCCTCTCCCGCATCACCGGCCCTGCCCTGATGCCGATTGCCCTCGACCTCATCAACAGGGCGCACAAGTTCGGGGCGTAAGGGCACTTCCGGGGTACGAATGAGAGAGAGAACCGTAAAGAACTGGCACAAGCACTGCCTCCTCCCCGACGGGACCGAGCTGCAGGAGCACAGCATCAGGACCTTAAGGAACATCGTGGTCGGCGAGTTCTGCCAGATCGATTACGGGCTGCGGGGAGCGGACGTCTTCGTTGGCGAGTCCTCAAAGATCCGCGAGTACGTCTGGGCAAGCGGCGACGCCCGGATCGGGAACTGGTGCGAGATCGGCGGGGACGTGATCGCAAAACAGGACGCCTATATAGGGGAAGGCGTGACGATCAACGGGAAGCTGTCCGTCTCGGGTGCGCTCGACATCGGCGAGAAGGTCACGATCCGGGACGGGTTCGAGGCAAGGGGAGACATCGAGGTCCGGAACCCGATGCCGGTCTTCATGTTCATCCTCATCTACTTAATGACGCTCCTCAGGATCGAGAACGAGAAAGAGCTCGACCGGATCCTCGACGACCTCTTCTCGGAGGAGGAGGAGAAACTGGAGGTCCCGCTGATGATCCCCGCCCGCTCGAAGCTGGATCTGAAGGTCTTTTCCGTCCCCTCCACCATGAAGATCGGGAAGGGCTGCCGGCTCCACGGCAACATCCGGGCCGGGTCCATCGACGTCCAGCAGAACACGGTCATCTTCGGGAGCCTGCGAGCCAGGAACCGGATCGCGGTTGTCGACGGCGTCACCGTCCACGGGAACGTGGAGAGCGGGAGTACCGTCTATGTCCGGAAGGGCGCCCACATCCTCGGCGATGTGAAAGCCAAGTCCATCGTGCTCCACGAGGACGCACGGGTGGACGGGACCATAGAAGCCCCGCACGGGCTGCGGATCGAGCGTGGTGTATGAAAGCCTCAGAAATTCTCGGGGTGGAGGCGGTCGGTTTTGTCGAGCCTGCGTTTGCCGCGCTGACTGACTGCACCTTCAACATGGTGCTCGCGGAAGTGGTGGGTGATGAGGGGCGACTCCTCGTGGACGAGAACGAAGAGCCGCTCGCGCTGGCATTCCGCGGGCCGGACGGGTGGACCGCCGGTTCGTTTCTCTGCAGGAACCCGTCGCTTGCCCTCATCGAACGGTTCGAGTATATGAACGGGGAGATATTCCAGGAAGACCGGACCGTATGGGCAGCCGCGGTGCGGGAGTATTTCAGCGAGGCACTGCGGGCCGCCGTCCCCCCCTCTGTTGAAGACCTCAACCCGGTCCGGCGGGGGATCCTGAACAACCTCATCTCCGGGTACTGGGGGGACGCGAAAGGGGAGACCTGCATCGACTGCTGCTGCGGCTCCGGCGTCGGGTCGCTGGTCCTGCGCGAGCTCGGCTACTCCCCGTTGTCCTATGACAATGACGAGACTCTCCTCAGCCGGGGACTGGCAGAAGGGCGGCTCCTCCCGGGGGAGACGATGTGGCTGGACGCGACCATCGCCACGCAGTATCTTGAACCGGTACCCAAAGGGATTGGGATCATGATGGGCGAGATCAACACCTTTACCCAGGAGATGTGGAGGCAGATCATCAGCGAGCTCTTCCTCCTGACCCGGGAGACCCTCATCACGGTCGGGACCGGGCAGGAGGCGCTGCTCATCCGCGACTGGGGAGAGGAACTCGGGCAGGAAGTCGAAGTGAAAGAGAACACGGCCGACCCGATTTACGATCTGTGGGTGTGCCGGTCGACGCGGAAGTAACAAAACCTGATGATCGTGTGAGACAAACAGGCACCCAACCGTAACGATTTCACACGCGAAAACGAGTCGAAGCCTGATGGCTTCTCCGCTTCGTGGTTGGAGAGGTTTGTCAAAATCTCGACGAGGAGAATCAGAGAGGTTTCTTGTAAACCTCGATGAAGAGAAGTGAGGCAATAAGCCGAACTTCGAAGGACGGCATCATCCGGCCTTCGACTTACTGACGAACCACTCAGCTCCCGGAGGTCTGACCTTCCCGGATCAGTCCTCGCTGATGCGAAGAGGATACCCGTCGGGTTTGCGAAGACTCTTTCACCCCGCCCCCTCTTGTGCCACCAGCAAGTCGAGGAACCCGGAGGGTTCTTCGACTTGAGAGAGGGAATCACCCTCATCCCTCTTCAAGTATTTACAAAAAAAATAGACACTGACAGGATTTCTACGGACCAAAAAATTGAAATTAGCTCACTTCTTCCGGTGCTTCTTCTTCTTTGCCTTCGGCTCGTCCTTTGCCATCGACATCAGATCGATGATATAACTCCCCTCTTTTCCCACGCTCACGATCCGCTCATCGGTCTGCGCCATCTTCTCGAGGTTGATCTCGTAGGAGCCGGGGGAGACGATCCTGATGGTCTCCACCCGGTCGTACATCTCGACCTCCTTCTTTGCCTTCGGCTCGACGACTTCGAGGACCTCCTCGTGTGTCTCCTCCGCGATCTCGTCGATAGACTTCTCCTCGAGCACGTCCCTGTTGATCTCTGCCTCCTTGATGTAGAGGAACTTCTTGCCGCCGCAGCTTGCGCACCCTTTCAGGATCTCGGTCGACCCGTCTTTGTATTCCCGCCCGCATTTCGTACACTTGTGCGGCATACCGCTCACCCGAAGTATTCGAGCATGGTCTCGTACAGGTTTTCCACGTTCCGCCCCTCAAGGCCCGAGATCGCGACCACCGGGTGCTGGGGGAACGCGCTACGGATCCGACCCGGGGCCGCGTCGGGAAGGTCGATCTTGTTTGCCACGATGATGACCGGCAGGTTGCGGGCCTCGATGATCCCGATCATCATGATGTTGACCTGCAGGAAGGGATCGAGGGTCGAGTCCAGCATGTAGACCACGCCGTCGATGTCCTCGCGCAGCCAGTGCATCGCCTCGGCAACGCCCTCGGTCGCTTCCCGGGCCCGGATGATCGACTCCTCCTTCTCCATACCGAACTCGAGGAACTCGTGGTAATCGATCCTGGTGGTGACCCCCGGGGTGTCCACGATATCGATGGTGATCGTGTTGCCGTTCGCACCGGAGATGATGATGTCCTCCTTCTTGCGTGCCCTCCGGGTCTCGTGGGGGATCTCGCTCACCGGGCCGACGGCATCCCCGGTCCAGTCCCGGGCGATGCGGTTCGCCAGCGTCGTCTTTCCTGCATTGGGCGGACCGTAAATACCGATCCGGGTCTTCTTCTTCTTGAAAAATCTGTTGAGGAAGTTTGAAAATTTCTTTTTTGCCGTACCAAAGGTCTGATAAAATATCTTCACTTTCCACCTCGTTGGCAAAGTATTGTACTCAGGTACAACGGATTTACCATCATTCGTTAGTAATGTATAGAATACGCTGTTTATTATGTTTCTTATCCCGGACATGCCGCACCCGCCGGTAACGTACCTCCCGGGTGCACCAGTATTACTGTGCAGCATCGGGGATCTGCCTCTGCCACATTGTTTTTATACAAGGGGAGGGAGTATGCTAATTGTAATCATCAGCAAGCACTTCAAGGAGGTGACTCATGAAAAAGACATCCAATGCTATCCGGTTTGAGACCCGTGTCCAGATCAGGGAGGTCATGAAGAAGAACCCGATCATGATCAGCATCGAGGCGACGGCTGCAAAAGCGGCAAAAGCCATGTGCAACGAGGAGGTCGGGAGCGTCATCATCCTCAGGAACAACACCCCAATCGGCATCGTTACCGAGGAAGACCTCGCCTGCAAAGTCGTGGCCAGGGACTTCAAACCGAGCTCTGTACATGTGAACGAAATCATGAGCACGCCACTCATTACGGTGAGTGCGGAGAAGACGGTGGTGGATGCTGCCCGGATGATGGTGAAGCATAAGGTAAGGAGACTCCCGGTCGTGGACGAGCACAAGAACGTGATCGGCATCGTGACCGTTCGGGACCTCCTTACCGTCTCCAACGAACTCAACGAACTCCTGACCGATCTCATCGAGATCAACCGGGAAGAGATCGTCGAGCAGGGCATGTGCAACCGCTGCAGCCAGATGTCTGATGATCTCAAGCGGGTGGACAACGTCATGCTCTGCCCCCGCTGCCGTGAGGAGGAAAACATCACATGAAGACAGCACAGGATTTCATCCTTGAGATCCCTGTGCTGAAATACAACGACCTGATAACCAGGGCACGGCAGATCTTGAGAGATGACCGTTTCCGCGAGGTCTATGTTGTCGATGGGAAGAAGAACCTGCTCGGCTACATCGACATCAGGGACAGCCTGCGGGTGACCGCGACAAAATCGAACGTGACCGTCGAGGGGTTCGTGAGGGAAGCGCCCTCCGCCAGCCCCACGGACTCGATCGAGCAGGTGGCAAAGACAATGAAGGAGTTCCGTACCGACAGTGCAGCGGTCGTCAGCCCGAAGCCGCACCTCGTGGGGGGGATCCTCCTCGCCGACCTGTTCCCGGTCATCATCTCGCGCAATGAACTCCACGGCACGGTCGGCTCCCGGATGTCCGGGAAGGTGGTCACCGTCAGCCCGGCAGAAGAGCTCCAGAAGATCTACCCGATGATCGTGGAGAGCGGCTTTTATGTCTTCCCGGTTGTCAGGAAGAAGCAGCTGGTCGGGATCATCTCGAGGCGCGACCTGATCAGCAGCCGCCGGGTGCGGTCGGCGATCGCCCACCATGCCCATACGACCATCGAAGACGCAATGACCACGGACGTGGTCACGATCGGGCCCGGCGAGGATATCGCGACTGCAGCAGAACTGCTCGTGAAGTACGACGTCAGCCTGCTGCCCGTCCTGGAAGAGGGAGATCTTGTCGGGGTCGTGAACCGCCATGACGTCCTGGCAGCGCTCGCGTGAACGAAAGACCAGCGGAGAAGAGAGAAGGACCCCCGGCAACCGCTGAACGGTTCCGCATGGGATCTATCGGGGAAAGGGTCACCAACCCTTCGGAGGGTGATAATGCAGCAGAATGATCGTGGCATCAAGCAGGGAGACAGGCTCCTGAAGATGCAGGGAAAACTCGACCGGGGCCCGGTGGAGTTCAAGTCCCATATTGCTGAACAGGAAGGAGAGATCATGGCGATCGCCACACGTGAGGTCAGTTCCGTCCCGCCGACCCAGACCATCATGGCGGCGGTGGAACAGATGACGAAGTGCGGTTTCCGGCGTCTCCCTGTCACGGATCCCGGCACGAAGAGACTCCGGGGGATCATCACTTCGGGAGACGTGATCAACTTCATGGGCGGGGGCGACAAGTACCAGCTCGTACAGGTACGGCACAACGGGAACCTGATCGCTGCGGTGAACGAGAACGTGCGGACCATCATGACCCAGCAGGTTACGACCCTGCCCCATGATGCCTGCATCCGGGACGCAGTCGACGTGATCGTCGGAAAAAAGATCGGGGGGCTCCCGATTGTCGACAAAGACGGGGTGCTTGCAGGGATTGTCACTGAACGCGACGTGCTCCGGGTGCTCGGTTCTGAGAGAAGTTCCCTCCGGGTCGAGGACGTGATGAGCTCGTCGCTCCGGGTCACCTCCCCAGACCGCCCGATCTCGACGGTCACCCAGGACATGACCCGGTACCGGTTCCGGCGGCTGCCGGTGGTGAGCGACGATGTCCTCTACGGGATCGTCACTGCCACGGATATCATGCGCTATCTCGGGAGCAGGGAGGTCTTCTCCCGGCTCACGACCGGGAATGTCGCGGAGGTGACCGGGCTGCCCGTCCGCACGCTGGTAGCAGGCGGGCTCTACACCACGAACCCGGAGAAGAACATCAACGAGGCGGCCCGCGAGATGCTGGAGCGGAACATCGGGGCGTTGCCGGTCATCGAGGACTCCCGGCTGATCGGGCTCGTGACCGAGTTCGACCTCGTCCGGGCATTCGCGAAGGGGTGACTGCGATGTTCGCACGCGATGTAATGACCGCCCCGGTCTATATTGTCGACCCCAATGCGACGGTAGCCCATGCCCGGAACCTGATGGTCCGGCACCATATCTCGCGCCTCCCGGTCATGGACGGGGGTAAGCTTGTGGGGATCATCACGAAGAAGGACATTGCCTACCGGTTGCGCCAGGGAGAACCGGCCTGGAGGCGGCGCCCGCTCGACCGCATCCCCGTTGGGGCGCTTGCGAGCTCCGGCCTGGTCGTGGTCTCCCCAGACACCGGGGTGCGCGAGATCGCACGGATCTTCGTTGACCGGAACCTCAGCAGCGTGCCGGTCGTGGAGGATTGTGCTGTGACCGGCATCGTGACCAAGAGCGATCTGATGAAATCCGTCCTTGTCCGGGAACTGAACTGCACGGTCGGGGACGTGATGGAGGATGTAGCGACAGTCAGCCGCTACCACTCGCTCGAACACGTGATCAACGTGATGCGGGAGCGCGATGACAAGGTGCTCGTGCTGAACGACGACGGCACGCTTGCCGGCATCGTAACCGAGACGAACCTCGCGTTCTTCGACGACGAACCAAAGATATCAGGTGTGGCTGGAAAAGATGTAACGATAACACGGCGTGAAAGGGCGGACGGGTCGAGCGGGCAGGGCATACTCGTGGTCGCATCGGTGACCGCGGAGGACGTGATGACGACCCCCGTCATCACCGTCCCGGCAGCGACCCCGCTCCCGGAAGCAATAGCACTGATGGCAAAACACCATGTCAACAGCCTCGTTGTCATGGAGAAGGACTCAATTTACGGGATCATGAAACGCGATGATATCATAAAGGAAGTGGCCAAATGACAAAAGATGTTTTTATCAGGGATGTAATGGTAAAACCGGCAACCATAGCAAAATCAGCAAAGATAACCGAAGCGCTCGATAAGATGCTTGCAGAAGGGATCGATCCCCTCATCGCGGTCAATAATAACTCGGTTGTCGGGACGGTCTCCCGGCACGCGATCGCGGAAAAGCTGGGCAGCAGGCAGAACTCCGTCATTGCACCGGCTGCCATCCACGTGGCAAGCGTGGTAGAGGTGGATTTCACCAGCGTCTATCCGGATGAGAGCATCAACGTGCTCATCCCGCTCCTCCAGCGGTACAAACTGGTGGTCGTGTACGACGCCGACCACAAGCTCATCGGGCAGGTCACCGCGGGTGACCTGCTGAAGAAGTTCCCGCCGGCAGATGGCCTGGACCCTGCCATAGAGAAAGTCGTGACCATCGAGGCGGACGAGCGGGTCGTCCACCTCAGGCGGAGGATGCTCGATGACAATATCACCCGGTTCGTGGTCTCCGAGAACGAGAAGTACACCGGCATCGTGACCGAGACCGATGTCGCCATCGCGATGCGCAGGTTCCGGGAGTCGGTGACGGACAACCACCAGGACCACCGGATCCGGAACATGCTCGTCAAGGACATCATGAGCGCCCCCCTGCTCTCGGTGGAGAGGACTGCGCCGGTCTCGGATGTCGTGGGTATGATGCTCAGGAAGAACATCAGCTCGGTCCCCGTCATGGACAAGGGGAAGCTCTTCGGGATCGTAACCCGCCGTTCGCTGGTGGCTGCACTCTGACTCGGGACCGGATCTTATCTCTCCCTTTTTTTGTTCTGCAGAAATGGGCATGAACCAACAGTTCAGACCAGAATCACGCACATCAAATAACAATGTGAGGTCTCCCCGCCTCAGGGCCTCTTCGAGGCACGGCGGGGCAGATTACCGTTCCGGAAAGGAAAGGTAATTAAGGCCGCCGCGGGGGCGCCCCGTCGGGGGCGGCGGCGTCCATCCCATTTGGGGGACTGGTAGTGAAATCGGGAGCACAATATCGCAAAAAAACGTTTTCCACAATCCTTAGTGATGGGCAATGTGTAAAAAATTTCCACCAATAAGGCTGATTGTGTACCTGCCGAGAACGGGTTTGTCGTTAATCCCTTCGAGAAATTTTTCGACAGACGCGACTATTGCATAGAATCGTCCGGGTTGTAAGACTATCAGGTCGTTGATACGGAGATCCATTCTTACAACAAATTAAAGTAAACGGATATGAGTGATAGAACGTAGTATGAAAGTGTTGATCTAGGTACACAGTCATCATATTTTCCTTACGATAAGGTTGATTAGTTCGATTTTACTACAATTGACATATGCGAACTGATTTTTGCGTTCATTACAAAGGGACGGGATTTCCACCAACGAATCGATATTGTCGTGAATGCCCTATCGCACATAATGCGTGTGATGAATTATGGTCGTGTGTTGTTGAATTATCAAATTTGAATAAAGGAATGTCTGTAAAATTGCCAGGAACAAGAGTAGAAATGTATCCGAACCCTAATAATTGGCAAATTGTTCACTTGAGAGTTAATTCACAATGGAATCTCGGAAAGGAAGATTTCCTATATTTCATTGCAACAGGACATGCACAACTTGGTCGAAAAGATCAAAGACAAGATCTTATTGTTTCACCAAGTATGACAAGACAAGAGCCCTATGTTCAATCAATCATTCAAGCAATCGGTGGAGATGATATTCCTGAAATAAGAGCAGTAAGGTCGATTCAATTACGACGATGATATCAAAATAATGAATCAATAACTTCTTTCCTGATATCTACATCCGCCATCAAAATTTGTACATCCTCGATAAAGTTCATCAGTTTTTGTTGCTTTTCTCCAAACGAGTGGATGACCACATTGTGGACACGTTCCAGCAATTTCACCCCCTTTGCCCTCATCATTATCCGAATCCTGATAGACATCCTCAACATCTTCGAGAGATCGTTTGAGCATGCACTTCGTTGTAATCTTTTTAATAATAATACTTTTTACGATTCTGATAAGTTCACGGTGAATCTTCAATTTTCCATGTCTGAAATAAATTAAAGTCAACCGACAACTTATCACGACCGGAGCGGTTAGACAATTCAGCAGCTCACCTGCATCTGACCAAATTTTCAATAATCCACAGTTAACAATGTGTTATTAAAAAATTCCCTGTTCCTGTTTACAGTCGGATGAGGAACACGATCCCGACAACGATCCCGATTACAACTATCGCCCACCGCAGGTGTTCCGGGTTTACCCGTCCGGCAATCCTCCCCCCGATCGCCCCGCCGGCCAGTGCCCCGGCGGCCATGACCAGCGCAACCGGCCAGACGACAAGGCCGGAGAAGAGGAAGAAGACCGCTGCAGCCACGTTTACGGAGAGGGAGACGCACTGCTTGAGCGCATTGAGCCGGGTCAGGCTGTCGTCAAAGAAGAGCCCGAGCACCGCGAGGACGATGACGCTCAGTCCTGCACCAAAATAGCCACCGTAGACAGCGGCAAGTCCGAGCGGTACAATCGCATTTTTCTCTCTGTCCGCCTTGTCATTCGTGTGGGTGCTGTGTTCCTGTACCCATTTCCTGACCCGGTCCTGCACCGCCAGCAGTACGGCCGCAAGGAGGATGAGGAACGGGACGAGCACCCGGAACACCTGCGGCGGGATGTACAGCAGCAGGACAGCCCCGGCGATCCCACCTGCGATGCCGGCAGGGAGGAGGAGCCGGAGGCGGTGTCCCTGCCCCGCGAGGTCTTCCCGCTGGGCGATCGCGCCGCCGAGATAGCCCGGGCAGAGCGCCACGGTATTCGTGATATTTGCAGCGACTTCAGGTATCCCGAGCGCGATAAGGGTGGGGAACGAGACGAGGGTCCCTCCGCCTGCGAGGGCATTGATGATACCGGCGGATACGGCTGCCAGTCCTGCTATCGCGAATTCGTACCCGGAGAACATGTCCCGTTCCTGGAGTTCGCAGTCAGAGGATGCCTGCCAGGTCGCGGGCCCTCAGGATCCGGACGCCGATATTGGCCATGTCCCGCACGTTGGCGCTGTGGATCCCATTGTCCTGCGCCCCGACGGCATCGTCCACCAGCACGACGGGGTAGTTGTACGCGATCGCATCGAAGACCGTGGTGCGGATGCAGTTGGGGGTCTGGATCCCGGTCACGACAAGGTCAGTGACGCCGAGGTTCCGGAGCATCAGGTCCAGTTCCGTGCCGATGAACGCGCTCATCCGGATCTTCGGGATCACGTACTCGCCGGGGAGTGGCGACAGTTCATCGACCACGGCGGCGCCGTGCGTCCCCTCTACTGCAAACGGCTGCTCCCGGAACCGGTCCTGCCGGATGATCTCTACGTCCGAGCCGTCCTTCCGGTGGACCCGGAGGATGTGGAAGACGGGGAGTTTCTTCTCCCGGAACAGGGTGAGAACTTCGAGGATCTTCGGCACCACCGCCCGGCCCTGGGCCACCCGGAGCGGTCTTCCTTCAAGCACGAAGTCGTTCTGCATATCGATGATCAGGAGTGCTGGTCGGTTCATCTGCTCACTTCCCATACAACGTCAGGCTTTGGCTATAAGTATTGTGTGCCTCTCAGGAGCGGTTGTCCGGTTCTCCATGAAAAACGCATATATATCTGCCCTGCACCCGAAAAGGGGAATAGCATGACCGGACCTGATATCAGATCCCTGCCTTTGAAGTCCGCGACCTCCGGTGAGATCTCCCTCGCGTTTCGCGATCTCGGCACCGGTTTTCCTCTCATTCTCCTGAACGGCTTTGCCTCAACGATGGATATGTGGAACCCGCCGCTCCTTTCCGCCCTCTCTGACCTTTTCCGGGTCATCATCTTCGACCACCGCGGCACCGGTTATTCATCGTCATCGGACATGCCGTTCTCCCTCCCGCTCTTTGCAGAGGACGCCGCCGCCCTTCTCGGCTCCCTGGGCATCTCCCGGGCGCACGTGCTCGGCCACTCGATGGGCGCCTGCATGGCCCTGGAACTCGCACTCGCCCGCCCGGAGCTCGTGGAGAAGCTGGTTCTCGTCTCGGGAAACTGCGGCGGGAAGGAAGCGATTCCGATGCAGCCCGGAGTATGGGCCACGCTCTCGGACAAGAGCGGTTCCGCAACCGATGTGGCCGACCGGATGTTCTCCGTTCTCTTCACGCCGGAGTGGCTGGCAACCCATGACCCGTGGCAGTACTGCCCGGAGGTGTACGAGACGACGGGTGAGGATGTTGCCGCCCGGCAGGCTGCGGCTTTCTCTTCGTGGGCGGGCTGTTACGACCGCCTTCCCGTGATCCATGCGCCGACCCTTCTGCTGACCGGAACGGATGATGTTATCATCCCGGCGGAAAATTCCTTCACCCTCGGGCGACGAATCCCCGGTGCAAAGGTCGTCCCTGTCTGCGGGGCTGGGCACGGGCTGATGTACCAGCACCCGGAAGAGGTTGCCGGGACCGTGATCTCGTTTCTTGAAACGTGACTGGCGCCTGCCACATTCTGAAACGCCCTATCCCTGGTGGCCCCCTTCCCTAACGGGGTTCGGCATTTTGGAGGATGGATGAGGGTGGGGTTTACTCCTGGACCTGATCCTGAAGTCGAAGATTGTTTCACAATCTTCTCCTGTCTGCCCTTCCTGCGGAACGGCAGACACCATCCGACCCCCCGACCACTCCGGCCCATCCCCGCCCGCTCATGACTGGCAATTTACCGTCGAAAAATCACCTCATTTTTACCAGCTTATCCGGGTAAAAATGAAAGAGGGGTTGGGGGGTCGGATGGGGTATTTTGTGTGGACATAGCTGATGAAAGCGTGGAGATAAAGAAAAATTACGGCGGAGATCCCTGCATGCCCCTGATCTTTGCGGATAGGAATTACCCCGTCCGACCCTCTTCCCTCCCCATGCTTGGACTCGGGACGCCACCAGGCAATCCCTCCATGAATGCAATATACTTAGTATGAGTGTGTTCCTGCAGTCTCTGGACTAGGATATTTAGTACATGCTGAGATTACGATGAACGCCGCCGTCCAGTGGATCTAGTGGCGGGGTTCCAGGGCCTGGCAAATCCCCTGCGATTATCATTAAATACACATACATACACAGAGCTGATCATGGCCACGAAGACCATCAGCATCACGGAAGAGGCATACGAGAGGCTGAAAAGCCTGAAAAAGAACGATAAAGTGAGTTTTTCCGACGTTATATTAGCACACTATCCGAAAAAGAAAAAACTATCAGAGGTCCTCAAAGAGATCGGTGCAAACCCTGAACTTGCGGATTCTATTGAGCAGGTATCCAGGGAGATGAGGCGAAGTTCGCTTCGAAGGGTCGAGTTCTGATGCCGGTCGCGGATACCTCATTTATCGTGGATATTATCCGGCATGATCCCAAAGCCATTGCAAAACTGGAGGAGCTGGAAGATGAAGGAAAACCGCTCTATACAACTCCGATAAATTCTCTCGAACTCTTTGAAGGGGCCTATCGCTCCCTTCATGTGGAAGAAAATGTGAAAGAGATACTGGCGGTGATCGCGGCATTCGAAGAGGTGCCGTTTGGGAACGACATCTATCACGCATTCGGTTATTTATCCGCAACTCTTCAGGAAAAGGGAAATCCTGTGGGAGATTTTGACCAGGTCATTGCTGCGGTTGCACTCTGTTCTGATGGAGAGATTATCACCCATGACCGTCACTTTGAAAAGATCCCGGAACTGACGGTCATCGGGTACTGAATTTTTAAATCCCGTAGCAGGAAAATATTTCACAATATATTTACCCGATCGGATTGACTCTCCTGTTCAGGTAATTTTACCAAAATCCGGTGACCGCCCCATGACCCTTTTCCACACAACGCCTGCCCTGATGCTCGTTTCTGGATCCGGAAAAAGAAGAAGAGGTCTGACGCTCTCGGGGTCTCGAAGAACCCGGCGGGTTTCTCCTCCTCCTCATGGTCCTGATGGACCATTCGGACTCCGCCCCCGCCGCGTGGGAATCCTCCGGTTGTGATGCCACATTACCCGGACACAATTGTGGAGAAATTTCCTGTACGGGTAATCCGGAGGCACATGCACATGTTTCGTTGTTTACGATATTTCCGCTTCTGTCAATAAAAAATTATGAGAATGGGAGGATACCCCTTTTTTATTCTCCCGATTTTATCTCCGAAATCACCTTCAACGCCCTCTGCTTATGGACGTAATCCGGGTACCACACGGTAAAGACGATAGCGATCACCATGAAGACCCATTTCAGGTTGTCCCAGAACATAAGACCGGGTTCGGGCCGGAGCAGCAGGAAAGCGTCCACTGCAAAGCCGAGGGTGAATGCAATTCCCCATACCGCGGTGATGATATAATTTACCCGCATGAATGGCACGCTCCTGGCACGCTCGGGTTCCACCCCTTCCCTTGAATACTGGAGGGTGAAGGGAAAATGGAACAACATTGTCGCCCAGCAGACGATCGTAAGGACCAGCATCGAGAGTACCGAAATGTAGTTTGCAAGCCAGTAGTGTTTTAATGCGATGACCAGGATGAAGAACACGACAAAGAACACGATAGTGACAACGGAAAGGATATACCCCTTGAGTAGTTGCCGGTAACTCGTCAGGACGGTGAGCACAATACCCACAATAAAGGCAAGGGTCAGAGCCATCAGGGGATTTCCAATGGGAGCTTCAGCGACAAGGGTGAATGCGATCCATGGCACGAATGCTGTAAGAAGCGTTATTATGTTCATTATGGTACGAAAAATGGATTCATGGGTGGATAATTCTTTTGTTTTATACGTCGGTTCCCGGTTCCGCAGGAATCACCTGTACATACCGGTCCTACGGGGATAAGCAGGAATTCCCTGCTGATCCGGGTCCGGAGTTCCCCCGTTCCGGTCGTCACCCAAAGGTGTACTCCACACAATAAAAGACGATGGGGAGCGTCATATATATCGCTGTACTCCATGTGTTTCCCGCCAGTGCGAACATGATGCCTACGATGGAGACCGCGGGGACAACGAGGTTCCGGAAACGGATTTTCCTGATATATGCCGGTTTCAGCGTGGATTCTGTCAGCCGGTTGCCGCTTGTGGCGTACCACCACTGGAGGGAGAGGCCCGTACCGATAACAAGGAGATTCGACTCAAATACCATTGCACCGACCGGGACACCGGAAAAAGCACCGGAAAAGGACGCTGAAAAGGGCAGGAGTGCGACAAACATGAGCGTCACGAGGTTAATCCAGGTGAATATCTTATCGGGAGTCCGTACTGAATGGAACTGCATGTGCTGGCTGAGCCAGAACGCCCCGAGGATAAGAAATGCGAGAGCATAGTGTATAAAACCGGAATAAAGGTTGATGAGGACCTGAAGGGCATATGCATTTGATGGTACCAGTGTCGCCTTATCCGGCACGCTCAGTCCGATGACAAGGAGTGTCATAGCGAATGCGAAGATGCCATCAGATAGCGCTTCCAGCCTGCTCTTGGTGAGATGCGATCCGTCACTTCCGTTGGTTTCCTCAGTCATAATCTTCCTTCTCCGTACTGAGAGGGGATTGGATTAATGTGCTTTGGATTTTTTTTGAAAAAATTTTCCGGGCGGGAATGATCTGAACCGGAAAAATTTTCGGGATTTTTTCCGGATCCGGAAGAACAAGAAGAGGTCTGACGCTCTTGGGGGAGACCGATACGAAGTATCGGGCTGGAGAAGAGCCACCAGGCTCTTCGACTTTCGCAGTCGAAGAATCCTGAAGGATTCTTCTCCAATTGATCCTCGCTGATGCGACGATCAATTCCCCGCCGCGTGGGCACCCCCCCGATTGCGATGACGCCGTATTACCCGGACAAAAAATGTAGAAGTTCTGTTCAGGTAATACTGAGGCATCGCTAGCGCCCCCGGCCCCGGGGGAGATAGCCCGTGACAACTACGATGCCGTTGATGCAATTGGCGCGGTTGCATATATCCCCTTCAAGAATCATGCAACCGGCAGGACTCGCGGCTCCCCTATCTGGAAAAAGATGTACCACTATTTCCAACTCAATAAGGATGAGTTCATGGAACACTATCACAAGAGGAGCAATGTTGAATCAACCAATGCGGCGATAAAGAGGAAATTCGGGAAGACTTTGAAATCAAAGAACCAGATTGCTCAGGTGAATGAGTTACTAGCAAAGATTATTGCCTACAATCTGACGGTGGTAATTCATGAGATGTACGAGAATGGGATTGAACCAAATTTCATTCATTTATAATAAAATTTATTTAAATTATGGTTAAACTTCTTGATTTGTAATCTTAACTTCAAAACCATCTTCGGAAAACGTATCCTCATAATAATTCCATATAACAAGCGAATAGAAAATAAAAATAATCATAACAAATATGCCATAAATATAAAATACCACAGCAAAATTTACAATTATATCAATATTGGATGTCCAATAAATTATAATTAGTATATTTGTAACTAAAAATAAAATGACATCTAGTAAAAGAATAAAGTTCGCTTTTTTATAGTTGGATACGGTCTCTTCAATTTTTTTGTTCCAAAATTTCCCAAAAGCCATCGAAAATGCCAAATGATGATCTTCATCGTTTTTGGCCGACTTCATAAAATTTTTACTGATAGAGAGAAATTTTTCATTTGCCTTTGATAATTTGTTGAATGCAATATTACTAGTTGCATACATTAATGCTGCTGCTGTGATGCTTGCAATAAATAGAAAAGGAGCATTCGTAGAATAATTTGGGATCATATCATACCCTCCAATAATATAATTTTCAAGCTGGATAAATCTTGCACGTAAAGTCCGGTGTCTGCACGTAAAGTAAGGTCAAATATCTACTTTACGTGCAAAGCCGGTCTACCCCAAACACTTATTACCCGTACCTGCCCATATTATAAAGCACCATTCATGGAGCAGCGACTATTCGCTGCGAGTGTCTGTACAAGATGCGAGATTCCTCTGTTGAGGTAGCCTAGCCAGGTAAGGCGCAGGTTTGCTAAACCTGTGTCCCTTGGGACTCGAGGGTTCAAATCCCTCCCTCAGCGCTAAAGAGATAATCTCACCAAATCGAGGGGATTGGATGGCTCAGGAAGAAGAAATACGATACTTTGTAAGGGTTGGCACCACCGATCTGGACGGTACCAAATCCGTGAGGGTCGCCCTCACCGGCATCAAGGGTGTCGGCAGGCATACCTCGTCGGTGATCTCCCGCATGGCGAAAGTCGACGAGTATGCCTCGCTCGGCCGCCTGGACGAGGACTCGGTCAACCGGCTCCGCACCGCCGTCGAACAGTACTCATCGAAGATTCCGTCCTGGATGGCGAACCGTCCCAAGGACGTCTACACCGGCGAGGCAAAACACCTGCTCGGTCCCGACGTCGCGCTCGCCAAGGACGAGGATGTCAACCTGATGAGGAAGATCCGCTGCTACCGGGGCATCCGGCACGAGACCGGCCAGAAAGTCCGCGGGCAGCGCACCAAGTCAACCGGCAGGACCGGTAAGACCGTTGGCGTGAGCAAGAAGAAAGTCGGAGGAAGCTGATCATGGGATACCCAGGCAAGAACCACAAGTCCTACCAGGCCCCCAAGCGCCCCTTCGAGAAGACCCGCATCGAGGCCGAGACCCGTCTCGTCATCGAGTACGGTCTCCGGAACAAGCGTGAGGTCTGGAAGGCCCAGGCCGTGCTCCGCAAGTACCGCAAGGGCGCCCGCGGTCTCCTCGCCCTCGGTTCGAGCGCAGCCGATGCCCAGCTCTACGAGAACAAGAAGGCCGAACTGATCACCTCCCTGCAGAGGGGAGGTCTCCTCGGCCCCGACGCGGACATCGAAGATGTCCTCTCGCTCAAGGTGCAGGCCCAGCTCGAACGCCGCCTGCAGACGCTCGTGTACCGCAAGGGACTGGCCCGCTCGCCGAAACAGGCCCGGCAGCTCATCACCCACGGGCACATCGCGATCGGCGGCAGGCGCACCAGCATCCCCGGCTACCGCGTGAACAGGACTGAGGAGACCCAGATCGCCTACTACGGCACGTCCCCGTTCCTGTCCGACTCCCACTCCGAGAAGGTGAGGATTGCAAAACCCGCGTCCAACCCCAAGCCGGCACCCGGCGGATACGGCGGGTACCAGGGAAGAGGAGGAAGGAGATAGACAATGGCAGCAAACGAGAAGGAAAAGTGGGGCATCGCCCACATCTTCGCGTCCTTCAACAACACGATCATCACCATAACCGACCTCTCCGGCGCGGAGACCGTGACCAAGAGCAGCGGCGGGATGGTCGTCAAGCAGGACCGGAACGAGAGCTCGCCCTATGCGGCGATGCAGATGGCCAGTAACGTGGCCCAGACTGCCCGCGAGAAAGGGATCGTCGGCGTCCATGTCAGGGTGCGTGCACCAGGGCAGGGCAAGCAGCGCAGCCCCGGGCCGGGCGCCCAGGCAGCCATCCGTGCGCTCGCCCGTGCCGGCATGCGCATCGGGCGTATCGAAGATGTCACTCCAATCCCCCATGACTCCTGCAGGCCGAAAGGCGGCAGGCGGGGAAGGAGAGTGTGATGGAGATCGTAATCGCCAGTCTGGACGACTCCCTCGCACGATTCACCCTTTCGGGAGCGAGCCCGGCATTTGCCAACGCGTTCAGGCGGGCAATGATCGGCGAGGTGCCGACCCTCGCGATCGAGGATGTGCGCATCTACGACAACACGAGCGCACTCTTCGACGAGATGCTGGCACACCGCCTCGGGCTCATCCCCATCAAGACAGATCTCCAGAGCTACTCGACCCAGGACACCTGTTCGTGCGGCGGGGCGGGATGCCCGGCCTGCACGGCCACCTACACGCTCAGTGTCGAGGGCCCCCGGGTGGTCACCTCGAGCGACCTCATCCCGCAGGACCCCAAAGTGGCGCCGGTGCACGGGAACATCCCGATCGTGAAACTCACGAAGGGACAGAAACTTGTCATCGAGGCGCGTGCAACCCTCAATACCGGCAGGATGCATGCCAAGTGGCAGCCGACGCTCGTCTGCGGGTACAAGAACCACCCGGTCGTGACCATCAGCGACGCCTGCGATGCCTGCGCCCTCTGCGTTGACGAATGCCCGCGCGGGGTCCTGGAAGTGAAAGGAAAGAAAGTCGGTGTAGTCAGCGGAAAACTCCCCGACTGTTCCATGTGCAGGCTCTGCGAACGGGCGTGCCTTGCGAGCGGGATCGGGGAGGAACCGGCAATCGTTATATCCGCCGAGAAAGACCGTTATATCTTCGTGGTCGAGAGCGACGGGTCGCTCACGGCAAAAGAGATCATGAACCGTGCACTGCAGTATATCAGGGAGCAGGCAGACGAGCTGGAAAAACAGCTAGGCGAACTATCAGGGGATGAGAAGAGATGACAAGAATTGTGGAGAAGACGAACCCCCGTCTTACCAGCCTCATTTCGCTCTTGAAGAACAAGTCGCGTGAGAATGAGGCCAAGATCTGGCGCGAGATCGCGAGCAGGCTGGAGACCCCGAACCGGAACTATGCGGAGGTCAACCTGTCCAAGATCAACCGCTACGCCCAGAACGGTGAGACTATCCTCGTACCCGGAAAGGTACTGGGAAGCGGCGTGCTGGAACAGTCCGTGAAAGTAGCGGCACTGAACTTCTCGGCATCCGCGACCAGCAAGATCAGGGACGCGAAAGGGCAGTGCATGACGATCGAGCAGCTTCTTGCGGACAACCCGAAAGGCAGCGGTGTCCGGATCCTGAGGTGAACAAGATATGGTTACAGTAATCAACGGTGACGGACTGCTCCTCGGGCGCCTTGCAAGCCTTGTCGCACAGCGCGGGCTTGCCGGCGAAGAGATCGCAATCGTCAATGTCGAGAAAGTGATCATCTCCGGCAGCCGCGCCCGGGTGCTCGCCAACTATCGGCACAAGAGGGAACGCGGCGCCTCCGGCAACCGCTGGGGACCGTTCGTCCCGCGCCGGCCGGACCACCTCATGAAGCGGACGATCCGCGGCATGCTCCCCTACAAGCGCCCCCGCGGCGTCGAGGCGATGAAGGCCATCAGGTGCTATGTCGGCATCCCGGTCGATCTCGTCGGCAAGGAGATGGAAGTGCCGGAAGAAGCGCACATGAACCGTCTGAACAACCCGAACCATGTCACGCTCGCAGCAGTGTGCACGTTCCTCGGAGCAAAGTTCTAAGGTGGCCACCATGGTAAAGATCATCAACACAAGCGGAAAACGCAAGACGGCAATCGCACGGGCGACCCTGAAGGCGGGCAAAGGCGTGATCCGGGTCAACTCGGTCCCTCTCGAAGCCTACGGCTCAGATACCACCCGGATGAAGATCTCCGAACCGATCCTCCTCGTCCCCAACGCGGTCCACGGCATCGATGTCACCATCGACGTCGCCGGCGGGGGTGTCATGGGACAGGCAGAAGCTGTCCGGACGGCACTCGCCCGCGGCATCATCAAATGGCACAACGACCCCCAGATGAAGGACATCTATCTGGCCTATGACAGGACACTCCTGGTCAACGACTCGCGCCAGAAAGAGACCAAGAAGCCGCACGGTCGCGGTGCACGCAAGAAGTTCCAAAAGTCTTATCGTTAAACCAGAAGATATGATGAGAGGTTAAAATCGTGATACCCGTTCGATGTTTCACCTGTGGGAAACCGATATCCACAGCCTGGGAAGAGTTCAGGGCGAGACGGGAGAGAGGCGAGGATCCGAGGAAGATCCTCGACGATCTCAAAATTTCCCGCTACTGCTGCAGGCGCATGCTCCTGACCCACAAAGAGATCATTGATGAGCTCAACCCGTACCAGTAAGAGAGAACGTATGATCGCGGGGTCGTAGGGTAGCCTGGACCATCCTATTGCGTTCGGGACGCAGTGACCTGAGTTCGAATCTCAGCGACCCCATATTTTCGAGATTGCAGACATTTTGAGGAAGAAGAATGCAGACGCAGACTTATACCCGGTACGAACGGGCAAGGATCATTGGAGCAAGGGCTCTGCAGATATCAATGGGTGCTCCGTTACTCATCACCACGACACGGATCGATCCGCTGGAGATTGCGATCGAGGAATTCAACAACAACACCATCCCCATTACCGTAAAGAGGAAGTAGAGGACATATGACGACCATTGAGGTTATCGAACTCCGGACCATCCTGGACAGCCGGGGCAACGCGACCGTTGAAGCCGATATCTACACGTCGGGCGGCTTTGGCAGGTCGGCAGCCCCCGGCGGCGCCAGCACCGGTTCGCTCGAGGCGAAGGTCAGGCCGCCGAAAGAGGCGGTCGACTATGCCGTCCAGAACGTACTTCCCGCGCTCATCGGGATGGACGCGGCCGACCAGGAAGGGTTTGACGAACAGCTGCGGGACATCGACGGGACTGCCAATTTCGCCGGGATCGGGGCAAATGTTGCGGTCGCCCTCTCGCTTGCCAATGCGAAGGCCGCGGCATCGGCACTGGACATCCCGCTCTTCCGCTACCTTGGCGGGGCATTCGTCAGGGAGCTCCCCCTCCCCCTCGGGAACGTGATCGGGGGCGGGGCACATGCGGCCAACTCGACCGAGATCCAGGAATTCCTGATCGTCCCCGGGGACGCGGCCGACGCAGAAGAAGCGGTGTTCGCCAACGCCGCCGTCCACCGGACGGTGAAAGAACTCTTAAAGAAACTGGGAAAAGCCGCCGGCAAGGGTGATGAGGGTGCATGGGCACCGCAGATCGACGACGCCCTCGCATTTGAGCTCATTGCCGAGGCGACCACGATTGTTGCCGACGAGATGAATATCACGGTTGACATGGGTATCGATGTCGCCGCAAGCCAGATGTGGAACGGGGAGGCATACCAGTACCGCCAGAAGATACGATCGACCGAAGACCAGGTCGCCTATATCGCAGAACTCGTGGACAAGTACAACCTTGTCTATGTGGAAGACCCCTTCCACGAGGACGACTTCGACGCATTCGCGGAACTCAACAGCCAGGTGGGCAGCCACTGCCTGGTCTGCGGCGACGACATCTTCGTAACGCAGGTCGACCGCATCCTGCAGGGCATCGAGAAGGACTCCGCAAACTGCGTGCTGATAAAACCCAACCAGGTGGGGACCCTCACCGACACCTTCGAAGCGGTGCAGCTCGCCCACACCCACGGGCTGGACACGGTGATGAGCCACCGCTCCGGGGAGACGACCGACAATTCGATTGCACACCTTGCCACAGCCTTCTCCTGTATTTTCTTAAAATGCGGTATTGTCGGCGGGGAACGCATTGCAAAACTGAACGAACTGATTCGCATAGAGGAACAGCTATGACCACTGTAAACGAAATGGAAATCGAACTGAAAGAACCGCTCATCCCCGTCGAGGAGTACCTTGCTGCCGGCGTCCACATCGGCACCCAGCAGAAGAGCGAGGACATGAAGAAGTTCATCTACCGCGTCCGCGGCGATGGCCTCTACATCCTCGATATCCGCGAGACCGACGCCCGGATCAAGACCGCCGCCAAATTCTTAAACCAGTACGAAGCCCCGAATATCCTCGTCGTCACCTCCCGCCAGTACGGCCAGTACCCGGCCAAGAAGTTTGCCGATACCATCGGTGCTATGTCGGCGACCGGGCGGTTCATCCCGGGCCTCCTGACCAATCCGGTTCTCGACGGCTATATCGAGCCGCAGGTCATCGTCGTGACCGACCCGATCGGCGACGCGCAGGTCATCAACGAGGCAGTCCAGTGCGGCATCCCCGTGCTCGCACTCTGCGACACCAACAACATGACCAAGTTCGTCGACCTGGTCATCCCGACCAACAACAAGGGCCGCAAGGCGCTCTCGATGATCTACTTCCTCCTGACCCGCGAGATGCTGCGGCTCCGCGGGATCTCGACGGCACTCGCCCCCGAGGACTTCGAGACTGAATTCTAGACCGGTCCCCCTTTTTTGGGGCGACCGATCGTTAGATATACCAGTTCGACCAGAGGGTTGATTTGATGAAGATGCGTACATGCGCAGTGGCTGGCATGTTTTATCCGCGCGAGCCCTCCCACCTGGAGCAGTTGCTGGAGAAGTTCTTCTCGGGCACAGCACCGGAGGGCGGGAATCCGCTCGGTATCGTATCCCCTCACGCCGGGTATATCTATTCAGGCCAGGTTGCCGCCCATGCCTTCAGCTCGATCGTGCCTGACTTTTCAGGCACGTTCGTCGTGATCGGCCCGTCCCACCGCGGGTACATCAACTGCGTCTCCGAGATCCCGTGGGAGACCCCGTTCGGTGTGATCGATACGGACACCGAGTTTGTCCAGGCCCTCAGTATCGAGACGGACGAGATATCCCACCGGGACGAACACTCCATCGAGGTCCAGATGCCGTTCATCAAGTACCGCTTCCCGCGGGCGCGGATAGCGCCGGTCATGATGGGGCAGCAGGACTACCCGAGCGCGATGCGGCTTGCGGAGAAGATCCTTGCGGCGGTCAGGCGGACCAACCGGGAGATCAGGATCGTGGCGTCGAGCGACTTCTCGCACTATGTGCCGGAGAGCAAGGCAAAAGCCGATGACCTCTGGGCCATCGAACCGCTCCTGGCTCTTGACACGAAGGAGTTCTACCGCCGGATCGAGGAGCGGCGGGTGACTGCCTGCGGGTTCGGCCCCATTTCGGCCATGGTGGCGGCGTGCGGCAGGCTCGGGGCAAAGGCGGCAAAGCTCATCCGGTACTCAACGAGCGGGGATACGACAGGCGATTATCGCGAGGTCGTGGGGTACGCAGCCATTGCGGTGATCTAGGTTGGCCACATGGAGTGCGCCGGGCAAGGTATTTTTGTTCGGCGAGCATGCAGTAGTATACGGAAAGCCCGGCATAGCAATGGCCATAAAGCCCCGCGTGTTTGTCACCGTGCGGAATACCCGGCGCGCCCAGCGGGCAAAATCGCCCTATATCGACGGGTGTTTCGAGGCGATGGGCGTCGTGGGCAGCGTCTACATCAACTCGCAGATCCCGAGCTCCTCGGGCCTCGGGTCGTCCGCTGCCGTGACCGTTGCGACCCTCTCGGCGATCAACGACGAGTTCGCGCTCCATAAAAACCGGGAAGATATTGCAGACATGGCGTTCGAGATCGAGAAGACGGTGCAGAAAGGGCGGGCGAGCCCCACGGATACCACGGTCTCCACGTACGGCGGGATCATCCTCATCAGCGGCGGTTCCAGAAGAAGGCTCCCGCCCCAGAACATGCACCTCGTAGTCGGTGATTCCCTGGTCTCGCACAATACCTCAAAGATGGTGGAACAGGTGAGCGAACTCAAGAAGAATCACCCCGCTATCGTGGACCCGGTACTGGACGCGATCGAAGGCGTGAGCATGAGCGCGATCCACCACCTCAGCAACCCGAAGGAACTGGGGAATTACATGAACATGAACCATGCCCTGCTCGAAGCGCTCGGCGTCGGCCACCCCCAGCTCTCAAAACTCGTGCTCGCCGCCCGCTCGGCAGGTGCGTTCGGCGCAAAGATCACGGGAGCCGGCGGGGGCGGGTGCATGGTGGCACTCTGCCCCAAGCCGCTCAAGCACCGGGTTGCGGGCGCGATCGAGGCCTGCGAGGCCCGGGCTATCGTCACGGGTATCGACACGGAAGGCGCGCGCAAGGAGAAAAATGTCTGACCGCGTAATCCTGAAACTCGGCGGGAGTGTCATCACGGACAAGAGTGCCGACTGCGCCATCAACCGCGGGCGCCTCTCGGAGGTTGCTATGGCAATCGCCGGGGCAACAACGGATGGGATCGTGGTCATCCACGGCGCCGGTTCCTGCGGCCACCCGGAAGCGAGACGCTACCAGCTCGATAAGGGTGCCACGGCCGGGCACACCGAAGGGATCTACGTGACGAACCGGGCGGTCAGCAGCCTCAACGATGCAGTCGTCGGGGCGCTCCGGGACGAGGGTGTTGCTGCAGTCGGTGTCCACCCCCTGCATACCGCGATAGCGGACAACGGGAGGCTGGCCGGGTTCGAGTGCCGGCACCTGGGTACGATGCTCTCCCTCGGGATGGTCCCTGTGATCCACGGAGACGTGGTGATGGACCTCTCACGCGGGGCCTGTATCGTATCGGGCGACCAGCTCGTGCGCTACCTTGCGGTCGGTCTTGCGATCGACCGTGTCGGGCTCGCCACCGATGTACCGGGAGTGCTGGATGGAGGGCGCGTGGTGCCGGAGATTACCCGGGCCACGGCTGCGTCGCTCCATATCGGGGACTCGAGACATACCGATGTCACCGGTGGAATGAGAGGGAAAATTGATGAACTGCTCGGTCTCGCGGACGCGGGGATCGGGTCGGACATATTTCATGTGTCGCGGGTCGGCGACTTCCTTGCAGGGACCGACCACGGCGGGACACGGGTAAGGGGGGAGCAGGGCGGATGAAAGACAAGCTGAAGTTCACGTCGTTAAGGAAACTGGATCACCTGCGCATCTGCGCAGAGAAGGAGGTCGAGAGCGGCGACGCCGGGTTTTCGGATATCAGGTTCGTGCACAATGCCCTGCCGGAATGCGACATGGGGAGCATCAGCCTCGCCACCCGCTTCCTTGGCCACACCTTCCGCTCCCCCCTCTTCATATCGGCGATGACCGGGGGTCATCCCGGGACAAAAAACGTCAACGCACGGCTTGCAAGGGCAGCCGCACACTGCGGGATCGGCATGGGTGTCGGTTCCCAGCGGGCGGCCCTCGAAAACCCTGAGCTCGCGGACACGTTCTCCATCGTCAGGGACGAGGCCCCCCATGCCTTTCTCGTGGCAAACCTCGGGGCAGTCCAGCTCCGTGACCATGGCACCGGATGGGCGGAACAGGCCATCGAGATGATCGCGGCGGATGCCATTGCCATCCACCTGAACTTCCTGCAGGAAGCCATCCAGCCGGAAGGCGACCACAATGCCACCGGCTGCCTTGACGCGATCGGGGAACTCTGCCGGGAACTCAAGACCCCGGTTATCGTCAAGGAGACCGGGTGCGGGATATCGGCAGCAACTGCACGGGCATGCTGGGGCAAAGGAGTCCGGGCCATCGACACCGCTGGCTGGGGCGGGACCTCGTGGGCCGCGGTCGAGAGCGTGCGGGCAGACGAGAGCGCCAGCGCGAAGGACAAGGCCCTGAAAGCGCTCGGGCAGGACTTCGCCGGCTGGGGAATTCCCACCGTCATCAGCCTTGCCGAGGTGCTCGCGACCGGTGGTCCGGTCATCGCTTCCGGCGGCATCAGGAGCGGTCTCGATATTGCCAAAGGGCTTGCCTTCGGGGCAGACCTCTGCGGCATGGCACTGCCGCTGCTCGCTCCGGCCATGGAGAGCGACGAGGCTCTCGCGAGCGCCATCGACGCCATCCACCGGGAACTGACCGTTGCCATGTTCCTGACCGGGTCGGCACGGGTTGCCGATCTCAGGAAGGCACCGCTCTACCTCACGGGCAGGACGCGCCAGATGATCGACAAAGACAACCCTGCGAGAATCAGGAAGTAATTCCACGCCAGAAAGACCAGAACAGGGAATTTTTACCAAAAATACCCTGAATCAGAACACAGGAGATACAACATGGATATAGAAATTATTGCAGTGGGCGGATACGACGAGGTCGGGCGGAATATGACCGCCGTCCGCTGCGGAAAGGAAATTGTCATATTTGACATGGGGCTCCGCCTGGACCAGGTGATGATCCATGAGGACGCGGAGATAGAGAATATGCACTCCCTTGATCTCATCAAGATCAAGGCGATACCGGATGACACGATGATGAACTCGGTCGAGGGGACCGTCAGGGCCATCGTCTGCTCCCACGGGCACCTCGACCACATCGGGGCCATACCGAAGCTGGCGCACCGGTACAGCGCACCGATCATCTCCACCCCGTATACGACCGAACTGATCCGGCAGCAGATCTCCGGGGAACAGAAGTTCGGCGTGAACAACAAGCTCTTCGCGCTCAAGTCAGGGCAGCGGTACACCCTCTCCCAGAACCTTGTCCTGGAGTTTGTCAGGACCCAGCACTCGATCATCGATACGGTGACCCCCGTGCTCCACACGCCGCACGGTGCGATCGTGTATGCCTGCGACTTCAAGCTGGACCGGACACCGGTCATCGGGGAACCCCCGGACTTTGCCCGCTTCCGGCAGATAGGCAAGGAAGGCGTGCTTGCGCTGATCGTTGAGAGCACCAACATCGATCTCCCCGGCAGGGCTCCGAGCGAGAGGATCGCCCGCGACCTGGTCCGGGACACGATCACGAGCTACGAGGATGACAAGAACGCGATCATCGTCTCGACGTTCTCGTCCCACATCGCCCGTGTCAAGACGATTGCCGAGTGTGCCCACGAGATCGGGAGGAAACCTGTCCTTCTCGGCCGCTCGATGGAGAAGTACTCGGTCACGGCCGAACAGATGAAGCTCGTCTCGTTCCCGGAGACCACGAGCGTCTTCGGGAACCGGCGGACGATCGACCGCACCATGCGCCGGATGATGAAGGCCGGGAAAGACAAGTTCCTGCCGATCGTCACCGGTCACCAGGGCGAACCCGGCTCGATCCTCACCCGGCTTGCACTGGGCGATACCCCGTACCAGCTGACCAAAGGCGACAAGGTCATCTTCTCGGCAAAGGTCATCCCGAACCCGCTCAACTTCGGCCAGCGCTACCTGGTCGAGCAGCACCTCAAGCTGGCAGGGGCCCGCATCTTCGAGGACCTCCACGTAAGCGGCCACGCATACCGCGAGGACCACTACGAGTTCATCCACCTGCTGAACCCGCAGCACATCATCCCGGCCCACGGCACCCTGCGGATGACGGCAAGTTACACGGACTTTGTCAGCGAGCTCGGCTATACCGCCCACTCCACGGTCCACCTGATGAAGAACGGGCAGAGGCTCAAGATCAACTGAAAAATCCGGGGAGAACCAATGTCGGAACTTTCACCGTATCTGGAATCGGTCGCAAAGCAGATCGATCACCTGATCGACCGCTATTTTGTTGACAAGGCTGGTGAACTGAACAAGGCTTCCGCCCACCTCCTTGCCGCAGGGGGCAAGAGGCTCCGCCCTGCGGTCGTCCTGCTGTCAGCGGATGCGGTGAAACACGGGAGCTCGGGCGAGATCCTGCATGCCGCCCTTGCGCTCGAGGTGACCCACACCTTCACGCTCATCCATGACGATATCATGGACGACGACAGCCTGCGCCGCGGGGTGCAGACCGTGCACACGAAGTGGGACATGCCAACCGGCATCCTCGCCGGGGACGTGCTCTATGCCCGCGCCTTCGAGCACCTCTGTCTTGTCAACGCAAAGGACGATGCCAAGATCATGGCCGTGACCATGCTCGCCAGGGCCTGTGCCGATATCTGCGAGGGGCAGCACATGGACATGTCCTTCGAGCACCGCACGGACGTATCCGAAGGCGAATACCTGGAGATGGTCAGGAAGAAGACCGGGGTCCTCTATGCCGCGGCAGCAGGTATCGGTGCGGTCCTCGCCGGCGGCAACGCGGTTCAGGTGAAGGCCCTCTACAACTTCGGGCTCAACACCGGCATCGCGTTCCAGATCCAGGACGACCTGATCGACCTCCTGACCCCCGCCGAGAAGAGCGGGAAGGACCGGGCTTCCGACCTCCGCGAGGGCAAGCAGACCCTCATCATGATCAAGGCCCGGGAGAAGGGGCTCGACCTGCTGAAATACCGGCGGGAACTTTCCTGCGACGACATCGAGGCAGCGATCAGGGAGCTCACCGACGCCGGCGTGATCGATGAGGTGAAAAAGATCGCAGCCGGTCTCGTGGCCGACAGCGACCGGCACATCTCCCTTCTCCCCCCCTCAAAAGAACGCCAGCTCCTGATGGACATCGGCGAATTCTTCGTGACCCGGAGCTATTAGGATGGCAGGTGACAATCCACAGGAGATCCTCTTTTTGTGTGCACTGCAGAACGCGGTGAAACACGGGGGCGTCCCCCAGGCGGGCGCGGTCATCGGCATGGTGATGGGCGCCCACCCGGAACTCCGGAGCAGGGCAAAGGAGGTCTCCGCCCTTGCAAAGGAAGCGATCGCCACTGTTGCGGCGCTGTCTCCTGAAGAACGGGTCGCGACCCTGCAGGCCCGGGCACCAGAGATGTTTGCCGCCCTGTCCGAGAAGCACGAGCGCAGGAAGGTGCTCCCCGAACTTGAAGGAGCTGAAAAGGGCGTTGTCATGCGGTTTGCCCCGAACCCCTCGGGCCCGCTCCACATCGGCCACGCCCGGGCAGCTGCGCTGAACGATGCGTACGTGAAGCAGTACGGCGGGCGGTATATCCTCCGCATCGAGGACACCGACCCGAAACGCGTTGACCCTGAGGCATACGAGACTGTCAGGGAGGATATCCGCTGGCTCGACCTCGGGATCACCGAGACCGTGACCCAGAGCGAGCGCCTCCCGATCTACTACGATCTCTGTAAACGGCTGATCGAACTGGGCGGGGCGTACGTCTGCACCTGCGACAACGAGCGGTTCAGGGAGCTCAAGCAATGCAAGACTGCCTGCCCGTGCCGTGATCTTCCCGTGGAGAAAAACCTTGAACTCTGGCAGAAGATGCTCGACCACGGTTTCAGGGAAGGCGAGGCCTCGGTCAGGATCAAGACCGATCTCAGCCACCCGGACCCGGCGATGAGGGACTTTCCCGCGTTCCGGATCCTCGATGCACCCCCACACCCGAAAGTGAAGGCCCATGTGTACCCGCTTATGAACTTCTCGGTGGTGGCAGACGACCACCTGCTTGGCGTGACGCACGTGATCCGGGGCAAGGATCACATCGCGAACACCCGCCGGCAGCGCTACATCTATGACCACTTCGGCTGGAAGGTCCCGGTCTACCGCCACTACGGCAGGATGGGGATCGAGGGGGTCGTGCTCTCCACGTCCCAGATGCGCCTTGGAATTAAGGATGGAACGTACACCGGCTGGGACGATATCCGGCTCGGGACCCTCCGGGCCCTCGCCCGCCGCGGGATCCTGCCCGAAGCGGTGAAGAACGCGATGATCGCGATCGGCATCGGAGACGTTGACATCTCGTTCTCGTGGGACAACCTCTATGCCGAGAACAGGAAACTCGTGGATCCCGTAGCGAACCGGTACTTCTTTGTAGCAGACCCGGTGACCATTCTCATCCACGCCGCCCCGCAGCTGACAACCCATGCTCTCCTCCACCCCGCCGACGAGAAGCGGGGAGTGCGGACGCTCGCTTTTACCGGTGCCGTAATCGTTCCTGCGGCGGAGCTGGAACACAAAGACAGGCCCATGATCCGGCTCAAAGACCTGTTCAATGTCACGGTGGAGTACGACCATGGCAGGCCGCATCTCACCTATGCCGGTGACTCGCTGGCCGATGCCCGGGTGGCAAAGGCCCCGATCATCCAGTGGCTGCCCGTTGCGGACCAGATTCCCTGTACGCTCCGGACGCAGGAAGGCGATATCGCCGGTGCCTGCGAACCTGCTGTCGTGAACGAGCGTGGGAAGGTCGTCCAGTTCGAGCGGGTCGGTTTTGCGAAGATCGATGCGGTAGGCGCCGACGGGGTACTGGCATACTTCACGCATAAGTGAGATTTTATCTGTTTTAGAGTCTTTTTTTAAAAAAAATTCAAAAAAACTGGGGTGGGGGCCGGGTAGACGGGGAGATGGTGCCATTGTTCCGGGAAATCGGGGATGTGGCCGGGAGGAGTGATGGTGCAAATGAATAGCACCATTAACCCGACATTATTACTATGAATTTAACCGAGCTCAAAATCATCTGCTATTTCAGCTAAGATTTGTGGATATGGGCATTCGGCATTTTTTTCCGGTAATGGTAATTTCTTGTTTGCAATTCTTTTTTCGTGTACCCTGAAAAGATTGATTATAATTTTTTCAAAATGAGTAACCTCATGAACGATTTCGAGATGTTGATCTTTGTTAATTCCCGGTGAAAAAGGTTGGAGAGGATAGACATGCATCGTGATAGTGCTCTCTACAAGAAAATCTTCGACAGCCTGCTTAATTTTTTCATCAAATTTTGAATCTTTTCGTGCTGCCTCTGAAAATCCTAAAATTGTTTCCGCTATATATCGATAAATCTGATTTTGAGTACTCCCCCCGAGGTCATCCAAATGACCTGCTAATCTGCGAAATGCGGGGCGAGCGGTTGTATAGTTATGGTCACCGGTCTGACCGACGTAGTAGTGTTTATCATTCCCATGAGACATCTCAACAATATAAAGAAGATTTTAGTGATTCCTTCACCTCGCCTCCCACATCCTAAATCCCGTCTCCCTGACCTATCCTCTAACCAAACAGATCTACACAGGCCGGTTTTATCCCTCGCAAAAAGCCCGGTCTGGTAATCCGGGGCAGTACCAGCATTTCCAGAAAAACCTTCTCAAAAAAGGGGCAAAACAGGCCGGTCGGTTAGATCCGGAAAAATGGAAAAGAAGCCCGATACGAGCCCGGATTGGCCTTTTTCACCAAAATAAGGGGGTGAGACCCCCCTATGTCAAAAAAGGGGATCTCATTTC